>NZ_JAUTAM010000004.1:1482500-1620000 GCF_030818595.1 Siphonobacter sp. SORGH_AS_1065 | reverse complement strand
GCAGACGCGAAACTTTGTGATCTACCCATGACCAGGTTGAAGTGTCGGTAACACGACATGGAGGACCGAACCAGTTGACGTTGAAAAGTCTTTGGATGAGTTGTGGGTAGGGGTGAAAGGCCAATCAAACTGAGAGATAGCTCGTACTCCCCGAAATGTTTTTAGGAACAGCCTTGGGATAGAGTTATACGGAGGTAAAGCTACCGATAGGACTAGGGGGAGTCAAATCCTACCAAATCCTGACGAACTCTGAATGCCGTATAATATGCCCAGGAGTGAGGGCTGGGGTGCTAAGGTCCCAGTCCGAGAGGGAAAGAACCCAGACCATCCGCTAAGGCCCCTAAATCAGGGCTAAGTTGAACAAAGGAGGTCCGACTGCAGAGACAGCCAGGATGTTAGCTTGGAAGCAGCTATTCATTTAAAGAGTGCGTAACAGCTCACTGGTCGAGCGGGGCGGGCATCGATAATAAACGGGCATCAAGTCTTGTGCCGAAGCGATGGAAGTAGTAATACTTGGTAGGGGAGCATTCTCAGGACGGTGAAGGTGTCGCGGCAAGCGATGCTGGAGTGCTGAGAAAAGCAAATGTAGGGATAAGTAACGATAAGAAAGGTGAGAAACCTTTCCGCCGTAAGGATCAGGATTCCTCAGCTATGCTAATCAACTGAGGGTTAGTCGGGGGCTAAGGGGTTAGCGAAAGCGAAGCTTCGATGCACAGCAGGTTAATATTCCTGCACTTACACTGGTGCGAGACAATGACGGAGCATATGGGTTCCTACGTACGGACGGAAGTGTGCGTGGAGCTGAGCCCGCAAGGGCAAGGCGAAGGGATGAGTATTCTTCCAAGAAAAGTTGTTTAGCTATAGCCAGCTGTAACCCGTACCGTAAACCGACACAGGTATCCGGGTAGAACATACCAAGGCGCTCGAGTGAATCACGGCTAAGGAACTCGGCAAATTAACCCTGTAACTTCGGGATAAGGGGAACCACAGCGATGTGGTCGCAGAGAAATGGCCCAGGCGACTGTTTAACAAAAACACAGGGCTTTGCTAAAACGAAAGTTGACGTATAAGGCCTGACACCTGCCCGGTGCTGGAAGGTTAAGAGGGGATGTTAGTCGCAAGGCGAAGCATTGAATCGAAGCCCCAGTAAACGGCGGCCGTAACTATAACGGTCCTAAGGTAGCGAAATTCCTTGTCGGGTAAGTTCCGACCTGCACGAATGGTGTAACGATCTGGGCACTGTCTCAGCCGTGAGCTCGGTGAAATTGTAGTAGCGGTGAAGATGCCGCTTACCCGCCACGGGACGGAAAGACCCCGTGAACCTTCACTACAGTTTTGCACTGACTTTTGGTAACTGGTGTGTAGGATAGGTGGGAGGCTATGAGTCGGTGTCGCTAGGCATCGAGGAGCCAACGTTGAAATACCACCCTCCGGTTGCTGGGAGTCTAACATTAGATTGGACAATGCATGATGGGTAGTTTGACTGGGGTGGTCGCCTCCAAAAAAGTATCGGAGGCTTTCAAAGGTACCCTCAGCACGCTTGGTAACCGTGCGTAGAGTGCAATCGCAGAAGGGTGCTTGACTGTGAGGCAAACAGGCCGAGCAGGCACGAAAGTGGGAGATAGTGATCCGGCGGTTTCCGAATGGAAGGGCCGTCGCTCAAAGGATAAAAGGTACTCCGGGGATAACAGGCTGATCTCCCCCAAGAGCTCACATCGACGGGGAGGTTTGGCACCTCGATGTCGGCTCGTCACATCCTGGGGCTGGAGAAGGTCCCAAGGGTTCGGCTGTTCGCCGATTAAAGTGGCACGCGAGCTGGGTTCAGAACGTCGTGAGACAGTTCGGTCCCTATCTGTGGTGGGCGTTGGAATTTTGAGAGGGCTTGACCTTAGTACGAGAGGACCGGGTTGAACCGACCGCTGGTAGACCAGTTGTTCCGCCAGGAGCACCGCTGGGTAGCCACGTCGGGTGAAGATAAGCGCTGAAAGCATCTAAGTGCGAAACTTGCCTCAAGATGAGAATTCCTATGAGAGCCGTCAGAGACGATGACGTTGATAGGCTACAGGTCTAAAGTTGGTGACAACAAAGCCGAGTAGTACTAATGCCTCCAAGACTTCTTTTTAAATTAACTTTATTGTTGCTTAGGTATACTTTTCTGTTTTTCACATCACGTTCAAAAGAGGGAACACCTCGATAGGCATCGGAAGCTGACTCTACGGAGATTAGCAACCAAAAGAGCCAATGGCGATCATAGGGCGGGTGTTCACCCCTTCCCATCCCGAACAGGGCCGTTAAGCCCCGCTCCGCCGATGATACTGGGTTTACCCCCGGGAAAGTAGGTAATCGCCTCCCCCTTATAATTCCTAACGACTCCTGCCGGGATGCAGGAGTCGTTTTTTTGCTTCACTCCCTAGCTTAGCTAATCCTATCCTATAACTGTTCACGGGAGCGTAATGCCCATACTTACTGCTTGCGAAATACCAGTCTATCCATATACAATCTAATAACTCTCAAAGCATATACTTAGTATTTTACCTCAGTCTATTCAGTACTCAAAAGTTCTTTTATTCCATTATCCTTTAGGACTCTTTCTTTTAAATTCATAATCTTGTCAAAAATGGATTGTTATGGATTTAGATCTTACTGGAAAAAATGCGTTGGTTGGAGGTAGCACTCAAGGACTCGGCTGGGCTACTGCTGTAGAATTGGCTTTACTCGGAGCTAATGTTACCCTTATTGCTCGTAATGAAAAAAGTCTTCAGTCGAAGGTTTTACTTTTACCTAATTCCGGTGAGCAAACGCATACTTATTTAGTAGCTGATTTTTCTGACTATTTACAAGTAGAAAGTGTAGTCAAGAGTTATCTCCAAACGTCTTCTTTTCATATTCTTATTAACAATACGGGTGGCCCTGCTGGAGGTCCATTGCTAAATGCTTCTCCAGAGGATCTTCAGAAAGCGTTTTCTGCTCATGTTATTTGCAACCAGTTACTGACGCAATTATTAGTACCCGGTATGAAGCAATCAGGATATGGTCGCATTATCAATATTATTTCTACTTCTGTTAAAAGTCCACTTGAAGGATTAGGTGTATCTAATACTGTTCGGGCTGCTGTGGCTAACTGGTCAAAAACTTTGGCTAATGAGCTAGGGCCGTATGGTATTACAGTTAATAATGTTCTTCCCGGATCGACAGATACAGGCCGCCTTGCTTCCATTATTAAAACAAAAGCTCAGACTACTGGTAAATCAGAAGAAGAAGTTCGGCAACAGATGGCTGACGAAATTCCAGCTCGCCGAATTGGTACGCCTGAAGAATTTGGAGCCGCTGCCGCCTTTTTATGTACGCCTGCCGCTTCTTATATTAATGGAATTAATCTGCCCGTAGACGGTGGTCGTTTAGGCTGTTTATAAAATATGTTACAAGATTTCGTCCAACCTGCCTTCTTAAAAAGGGGAGACAAGGTTGCCATTACTGGTTTGGCTAGTAAGATCGATAATGATGTTTACATTAAACCAGCCCTAGAGCTTCTTCATCAGTGGGGGTTAGAAGTTGTAACAGGCCAGTCTTTACATGAAGAATGGTTTGCTTTCGCTGGTACTGATTCCATTCGTCAGAACGATTTTCAAACGTTTCTGGATGATTCTTCTATCAAAGCCATTTTCTCTGCTCGTGGGGGGTATGGTTCTTCACGTTACCTGGACAAAGTTGACTTCACCCGATTCAAAAATGATCCCAAATGGATCATTGGCTTTTCGGATATTACAGCGGTTTTGTCCCATGCATTGACCTTGGGTATTCAAAGTATTCACGGACCTATGCCTAAAACGTTTTTCCAGGATGAAACGGGATCCTCATTGGAGTCGCTTCGCAAGGTATTATTTGGAGAACTTACTAGTTATCAGTTTGAGCCTCATACGCTTAATCGAGTCGGGAATGCCGATGGGATTTTATTTGGAGGAAACCTATGCCTATTAGCTCATCTGATTGGTTCAAAGTCGGACGTGGATACGGCAGGAAAGATATTATTTCTGGAAGATGTCGATGAATACCATTACGCGGTGGATCGATTAATGGTTCAGCTTAAGCGAGCTGGCAAACTGGATCAACTGAAAGGATTATTGATCGGCAGTTTTTCAGATATGAAAGATAATACCGAAGATTTTGGAATGACCCCCTACGAGATCATTCGTCATTGGACCCAGGAATATGATTATCCTATCGCTTTTGGCGTTGGAATCGGTCATGAAGCTAGAAATCTGGCGATGCTCGTGGGCCGACCAGTTAAGTTATGTGTTAATGAAAATTCTGTTGAGCTAAAGTTTTAAACGAGTAACATCGTTAGTACGCCCGCCATCATGATGTATTTACAAAGAGAGCTTAAAAAGGCAAAATCCTGCTTGGTATCAGCGTAGAAAAGTCGATATGCCACAAAGAGGATTGGAATAGAGATAATCATGAAAATATAAGCCAGCGTAGGAGCATGCAACGGTTTAGTCATGGAAAAAAGTGTAAAAAGAAACAAAGCAATCAAGCCCAGCAGAAAATACTTCGTACGTACCAATCCCCAGCGGATGGGTAAGGTTTGACAACCAAAGCTTGCGTCTCCTTTCACATCTTCCATGTCTTTAATGATTTCCCGGATCAATGAAATGGTAAAAGCAAATAGGGCATAGATATATACTTCACGTTCATTAATCTGATAGTGCACGGCCAGAATGATCAAAGAAAGAGCCGTCAAAAAGGCGACCATTAGGTTACCCCAGAAAGGTAATCGTTTGAGGTGATTCGAGTAAATCCAGAGGAAAAAGAACGCACAGGTATTGATTAGAAAAACCTTCTTATCTACTAAACCTCCCGCAGCAATTCCCATAAAATTGAGAAAAAGGTTAATGCCCATAGCCCAGCGTCTTTTCAAATAACGGCCAATGATAACCTGATCGGGTTTGTTAATTAGGTCAATTTTAATGTCATAATAGTCATTGATGATGTAACCCGCCGCCGCAATACAGGTAGTAGAGAAGATTAACCAGAATAAATGTTTATCCCGAAAGCCTTCATACCAGGCTGTTTCCGGGTGAATTAAACAGGCATATACTAAATATTGAGTAATGGCCAGAATGAGTAAATTCGGCCAACGAACCAGACGCAGGAATCCACTAACAATTTGATTATTAGTAGGTTTGGGTTTATGACGCATACCGCGAGTCGCTTGTAATAATTCAGGATAATCTTTTGATACGGAAACAAGTAGCTTAAAAACTATCCAATGTGGATTCAAAATTAATAGACGAGAGTTTGCTTCTACGAAACCAACCCTTAAATCATTCTGTTGTAGCTCTGACTAAATGTTATCACTATGAATATCGGCATTGTGTGCTATCCAACCTTCGGTGGAAGCGGAGTAGTAGCCACTGAGTTAGGAAAAGCACTCGCCAAAAATGGGCATCGCGTTCACTTCATTACCTACAGCCAGCCCCCGAGGTTAGATTTCTTCAATGAAAACGTCTTTTATCACGAAGTTTTTATTCCCTCGTATCCTCTTTTTCAGCACCCGCCCTATGAATTGGCCCTTTCCAGTAAAATGGTTGAAGTGGTCAAAAATCATAACCTGGATTTGCTACATGTGCATTATGCTATTCCGCATGCTTCGGCGGCTTATATGGCCAAACAAATCCTGAAAACGCAAGGCATTCATATTCCTATCATTACTACCCTGCATGGAACAGACATTACTTTAGTTGGTAAAGATCCCTCTTTTGAGCCCGTAGTAACCTTCAGTATTAATGCTTCAGACGGTGTTACAACGGTTTCTGAAAGTTTAAAGCAGGATACTTACGATCAGTTCCCTATTGAACGGGATATTGAAGTAATTCCTAACTTTATTGACCTAGAGCGTTTCCGCAAGCAGAAAAAAGATCACTTCAAGACCGCTATTGCTCCCAATGGCGAAAAAATATTAGTGCACACCTCTAATTTCCGGAAAGTAAAACGCATTGAAGACATCCTTCAAATGTTTGCTATTCTGCGGAAACAGACCTGTGTAAAGTTATTATTAATTGGGGATGGTCCCGAGCGGGTAGGCTTGGAAAAACTGTCCCGTGATCTGGGCATTAGTGCAGATGTCCGTTTCTTGGGTAAGCTTGACGCCATTGAAGAAGTGCTTTCTATTGCCGATATATTTGTCATGCCGTCCGAAAAAGAAAGTTTTGGCTTGGCTGCACTGGAAGCCATGGCTTGTGAAGTGCCGGTTATTTCTTCTGATGCCGGAGGCATTCCTGAAGTGAATATTCCGGGAAAAACGGGCTTTCTTTCAGCTATTGGTGATTACGAAGATATGGCTGAAAAAGCAGCCATTATTCTGCAGGATGATCAATTACCCATTTTCAGAGCTAATGCCTTGGCTCGGGCGAAAGAATTTGACATTAATATTATTCTTCCGCGGTATGAATTTTTCTACGAAAAGATTCTTAAGCAAACCAGTGTATCGGGGTATGAGGTAGCTAAATAGTGGAATAAGCCCTGATTAACAGTATCTTTTTCAACCTATAAGCGTATGCATTATTCAGGTATTCCCAAGACTTCCCAAAAACGGGTAGTAATCATCGGTGCTGGCTTTGGTGGCTTGGCCCTGGCTCGTAAACTAGCCAAATACACCGACATACAAACCGTTTTACTGGATAAGAATAATTTCCATCAGTTTCAGCCACTGTTTTATCAGGTAGCCATGGCGGGGCTGGAGCCTAGTTCTATTGCTTTTCCTTTGCGAAAAGTATTTCAGAGCCTGGCCAATGTTCATATTCGGGTTACGCAGGTTGAACATATTGATACTGATCATCGACTGGTGCATACGTCAACCATGGGTGATATCAGTTACGATTACCTTGTGATTGCGGCGGGAGCGGAGACGAATTTTTTCGGGATGAAGAATATCATTGAGCGGGCCTTACCTATGAAATCCGTGGGAGAAGCTCTGGCTCTGCGAAATCGCATGCTGGAAAACTTCGAACGGGCTTTGATTTCAGATGACATGGACGAACGGCAGGGGTTAATGAATGTCGTCGTCGTGGGGGGCGGGCCTACAGGTGTGGAATTATCTGGGACGCTGGCGGAAATGAAAATGCATATTTTGCCGAAGGATTATCCAGAACTGGATTTCCGGCAAATGCAGATTTACCTGGTGGAATCAGGAGCTGAGTTACTTGGACCTATGTCGCGGGAATCTCAGGTCAAATCGGAGCAGTATCTGAGGAAATTGGGTATTAATGTCATGCTTAATAACCGGGTTACTGATTTTGATGGAAAATTTGTGTATTTACTTGACGGTAACAAACTCCGAACGGATAACCTGGTCTGGACGGCGGGAGTAAAAGCAGCGACTTTTGAAGGAATTCCCAGTGAGGTTTTAGGGAGAGGTGGACGGATGAAGACCAACGAATTTTGTCAGGTAGAAGGTTATGATACTATTTTTGCCATTGGTGACATTGCTTTGGTTTCTGGTGATGATAAATTTCCTAATGGTCACCCACAGTTGGCTCAGCCTGCCATTCAACAGGGAAAACTCTTGGGTGATAATCTGGTAAGGCTATTAAAAAAAGAACCCTTGAAGCCTTATAAATACAAAGATTTAGGCTCAATGGCGACGGTGGGACGGAATCTGGCGGTAGTGGATTTACCCTTCTGGAAATTTCAGGGATTTTTGGCGTGGTTAACCTGGATGTTTGTTCACTTAATGTCCATCGTAGGCGTTAAAAACCGACTTATGATTCTTATCAACTGGGTTTGGAATTACATTACCTACGATCAATCGCTACGATTAATCATCCGATCGAAGGAGCCTGACGTGAAATCCCAGCCCCAGGAAGCCGAGCCTACACCGATCAATCCCTCATAATTCGAAATTTACGGTAGAAAAAAGGGCTTTTGGCCGTACCTTTGCTAGTAATAGTACTACATTTTTCTACACCATTTAGTCTTTGTGTAGCCATGGAACCACAGAAAATTAAGCCGAAAAACAACGGCAGTAAACAACTCTTCGACAATCCAATTCTGGAAGCTTTATCCAGAACGCACATTTCCATTCCAGTCTCCATGTTCTTCATTCTTGGAGGCGTTTTAGGCTGGTATGCATTTACCCATACGGATTTATCCAATTGGGCTATCGGCATTTTGTTCTTCACGGGCGTAATTGCCTTTACTTTTGTTGAATACTGGATGCACCGTAGTGTGTACCACATTGAGCCAACTACCCCGGCTCGGGCGAAGTTTCAGTATACCACGCACGGGGTTCATCACGAATACCCAAAAGATAAAAGCCGCCTGGCGATGCCTCCGATTCTGGCAGCCATCATTGCCGGAACCTTATTCCTGATTTTCTTCCTGATTATGGGTGAAGCGGCCTACGCCTTTTTCCCCGGATTCATCTGGGGTTATGCAGGGTATCTGTTAGTGCATTACTGCGTTCACGCGTATGCTCCTCCCAAGAATTTTCTGAAGCATTTGTGGATTAACCACGCTATTCACCATTATAAAGATGGTAACGTGGTTTTTGGCGTTTCTTCGCCCCTGTGGGATTATGTGTTTAATACCATGGACGATAAGCATCAAAAGAAAGATACAAGTAAGGCGATGGAAACGCTTTAAGTATTTCCTGAACTTTTCATAAGTAACGAGTCGTTCTTTCCCAGAGCGACTCGTTTTGCTATTTAATAGACGGCTTAAAATTTCTAAAAGGCACGATTGCCGTCTGGTTTCTTCGTTATTTTGTACGTATGGTTGAGAAGCGTTGGTCCTATCAGAAACTCCCGGAAACTTCTGAAGATAAACAAACCGTCGAGTCGTTGGCTCAGGCGATTAATGTAAATTCTTTTTTAGCTACGTTGCTCTGGCAGCGGAACATTCGGGAATTTGATAGTGCGAAATCATTTTTCAGACCTCAGCTCAGCGAATTACACGATCCGATGTTAATGAAAGACATGGATCGGGCGGTAGAGCGATTAACACTGGCTCTAAATCGGGGCGAAAAAATTCTGATTTACGGCGATTATGATGTAGATGGAACTACATCCGTAGCCTTATTCTATGGGTATCTGAAAACCTTCTACGATCATCTGGAATTTTACATTCCGGATCGTTACAAAGAGGGCTATGGCGTTCAAAAGCCCGGAATTACTTACGCTGCCGAAAATGGCTTTACACTCATTGTAACACTGGACTGCGGGATCAAATCGGTGGACTTGGTGGCGGAAGCTAAGAATTTAGGCATTGATTTTATCATCTGCGATCACCACCGTCCGGGTGAAGTTATTCCTGAGGCAGAAGCTGTGCTGGATCCCAAACGGGTAGATTGTCCGTACCCATTCAAGGAATTAACAGGATGTGGCGTTGGATTCAAGTTATTACAGGCGTATAATCAATACCATCAAATCCCCACAGAGGGCTTGTTTGAATACCTGGATTTATTGGCTATTAGTATCGCAGCGGACATCGTACCCATTACCGGAGAAAATCGAATTCTGGCTCATTACGGATTAAAACAGCTGAACGCAGCTCCCCGAACGGGCTTACGAACGCTCATTAAGTCGGCATCGCTCAAGCCTCCACTGGATATTACCAATGTTGTGTTTGGAATTAGCCCCCGGATTAATGCGGCAGGCCGTATCAAGCATGCGTATGATGCTGTTAATCTTTTGTTGTGTGAGGACGAAAACGAAGCCGAAGAATTTGCCCGAATTATTAATACTCATAATACCGACCGTCGCCAGTTTGATACCCGAATCACGCAGGAAGCCCTGACGATGATTGAAACAGATGATTGGTTAAAATCAGCAAAGTCTACGGTATTATTTAAGAATGATTGGAATAAAGGAGTAGTAGGAATCGTAGCGAGCCGATGTATTGAACAGTATTATCGACCTACGATTATCCTGACTGAATCCAATGAAAAGGCGGCGGGTTCGGCTCGTTCAGTACCGGGTTTTGATGTGTATGAAGCCATTGAAGCCTGCTCGGATTTACTCGAACAATACGGCGGGCATATGTACGCGGCTGGTTTAACTCTGAAAGTGGAAAACGTTCCGGCTTTCCAACGGCGTTTTGAAGAAGTGGTTTCGCGAAAAATTCAGGAGGAGCATCTAAGTCCACTGGTAGACGTGGATATGAAATTACCTCTTTCGGCCATTAGTGATAAATTTTATGGTATTATTAGTCAAATGGGACCTTTCGGACCCGAAAATATGACGCCGGTGTTTGTAGCTGAACAGGTTCAGCTATACGGTACGCCGAGAATCCTGAAAGAGAAGCATTTGAAAATGGATGTACGTCAAAGCGGATCACAGATCTTTTCCTGTATTGGTTTTGGAATGGCACACTTTTACGAGAAATTGCTGACGGGTCGTCCCTTTGATTTATGCTATCAGGTAGAAATCAACGAATTTCAGGGGAAACGAACTTTACAGTTACAGATTAAGGATATAAAATTCAGCAAGTAAGGGGTAGCCCAATAGCTTAGATATACGAAAATGATTCTTCGCACAGAAAACCTGATTAAGAAATACGGACAGCGGCTTGTCAATGATAATGTGAGTTATCAGGTGGCTCAGGGAGAAATTGTCGGTTTGTTAGGCCCTAATGGAGCTGGTAAGACGACGTCTTTCTACATGGCCACGGGTCTGGTAAAACCTAACAGTGGAAAAGTATATCTGGATAATCTGGATGTAACGAATCTCCCGATGTACAAACGGGCTCGTTTGGGGGTGGGTTACCTGGCTCAGGAGGCTTCCGTTTTCCGTAGTCTGACGGTAGAAGAGAATATTCTGGCCGTGCTGGAACTTCGAGGTGGTATGAACAAAGCCGAGCGGCACGAGAAAATGGAATCGCTACTCGAAGAATTGAGCTTGACGCACGTTCGAAAAAATAAAGGGCAGGTACTATCTGGAGGAGAACGTCGCCGGACCGAAATTGCCCGAAGCTTAGCGGTAGATCCTAAATTCATTCTACTGGATGAACCCTTCGCCGGAGTAGACCCCATTGCCGTAGAAGAGATTCAGGGAATTGTAGCGAAGTTAAAATACCGCAACATTGGGATATTAATCACGGATCACAACGTGGATGAAACCTTATCCATCACTGATCGGGCCTATTTATTATTCGAAGGAAAAATCCTTCGTTCGGGTACGCCAGAAGAACTAGCCGCTGATCCAGTGGTCCGTCGGGTTTACTTAGGAAAGCACTTCGAATTAAAGCGAAAGATTTAAGAAATTATCTTATTCAGCATATGAAGCAATGCCAGCGGAAAAGATGGCATCGACCATACGGAGAGACCTTACTAAATTTAAGCAAATCTTGTGAGTATCCGATGCCAGCTTTTTCACTGGTATCACTAGCTACGCTACCTTAAAGTAACACAAGAACACACAGACAAGATAAAAGACAAAACCGTCCTCCCTTTAACACCAGCAGAAAGCCTGGCAGCATTTATTCAAAGCCCATTCATTGTTATTAACCCTCAAGAGCAATAATGGTACTGAAAAAGGTAATTCAGTTCAACTAATTTTTGAAGAATACCTTCTGCCTATAAAACTCCAAACTCAAAAGCCCAAACGCTAGGCACATTTCACAAAATCGCCCTACCTTTGCACCATGCAAGATCGCTATGCACAGCGGGGCGTTTCGGCCTCCAAAGAAGACGTTCATCAGGCTATTGCCGCTCTCGACAAAGGCCTTTTTCCTAAAGCTTTTTGTAAGATCGTTCCCGATACACTTACGGGCGATCCCGAGTATTGTACCATCATGCACGCCGATGGTGCGGGTACAAAAACTTCCTTGGCTTATTTATACTGGAAAGAAACCGGAGACATCTCGGTCTGGAAGGGTATCGCTCAGGACTCCATCGTAATGAATACCGATGACTTGCTTTGCGTAGGTTGCACGGGTCCTATTCTGCTTTCCAGTTCCATTGACCGAAATAAAAACCGGATTCCCGGCGAAGTAATCGCTCAGATTATTAACGGTACCGAAGAGGTATTAGCCATGCTTCGTGAAAACGGCGTTGAGATTTACTCCACAGGCGGCGAAACCGCTGACGTAGGCGATCTGGTTCGGACCATTACCGTAAACAGTACTGTGGTGGCCCGGATGAAGCGTTCCGATGTGATTTCTAACGATACTATTCAGACGGGTGATGTTGTCGTAGGGTTGGCTTCTTTTGGACAGTCGAACTACGAAGATCAATATAACGGCGGTATGGGCTCTAATGGCCTTACCTCTGCTCGTCACGATGTACTGGATAAATATCTGGCGGCTTTATATCCCGAAAGTTTTGATCCCGAAGTTCCTTCGGATCTGATTTATAGCGGTTCTAAAAAATTAACTGAACCCGTGGAAGGTACGTCTTTAAACGTAGGGCAGTTAATCCTTTCGCCTACGCGTACCTATGCACCGTTTGTCAAGGCTTTATTGGCAGAAATCCGCCCGAATGGCATGGTGCATTGCTCCGGTGGAGCTCAGACGAAGGTGTTACATTTCGTTGATAATGTTCATATTATCAAGGATAACCTTTTCCCAATTCCTCCACTGTTTAAAATGATCCAGCAGGAAAGCGGAACGGCCTGGTCGGAGATGTATAAAGTCTTTAACATGGGTCACCGTTTGGAAGTGTACCTGCCTGAAGCTCAGGCTCAGCGAGTGATTGAGATTGCCCAGTCTTTCGGTATCGAAGCTCAAGTGATTGGCCGGGTGGAAGCGTTTGAAGGAAAACGAGTAACGGTGAAGAGTGAATTTGGCGAGTTTGTTTACTAGCGAAGTCAGCAACACGACGGCAGAGAAGACGCGTAAAGTACCACAGCACCAATGCAAGCAGAAGAAATTCAATCCATAGAGCCCGCTCTGGACATGGGAATTTATACCGTGCCGGATGTTGCTCAGATTCTGAGATTACCGCTCACCCGCGTGCGTCGCTGGCTGGATGAATTTTGGAATGGACGATTATCCAACACGACCAAGGTTTCTTATTCCTGGGGTAAGGGCCGCGAGCGGGTGGTGAACTTTCAGACCCTGATTGAGTTTTACGTGTTTTTTAAATTGCGGGAACTGGGTATTTCAACGGCTAAGATTTTACAGGCCCACGAAGTCAGTTCCAAGCTTTTACAAACGCCATTTCCTTTTGCCTCTTCGTTTTTATTAACCGATAGTAAGACTTTATTCGTCGAAATAGGTAATGAAATACTAATTACGGCAGATGCCCGGCTCCAATACGAGATCAAAGAAGTAATGGAAGGCTTCTGCCGTAAAATTGAATTTGATACCGATAAAGTCGCCGCGAAGTTCTGGCCGTTGGGTAAAGATCGCTCCGTGGTGATTGATCCCCAGAAGCAATTTGGTCAACCTATTATTCAGGGAACCAACATTCTGGCTGAAACCTTACATCGGATTCATCTGGGCGGCGAAGAAGAAAGTACCATTGCCTCTCTGTATCAGATTACTCCTCAGCAGGTAGAAGAAGCCTTGTATTTTATTAACCGTCCTATTCAATGAAGGTCTATCTTGATGAGAATTTAGTACCGTTTTTTCCGGCCCATTTTATGGAAGAACAAAAACTAAGCATTCTTCGCAATGAAGATTCGCTTGCTAAAGTCAAGGGGCTAATCATTTATCCCGAGTTAAACGTCCATCGGACTTCTTCTTTAAAAGCTGTTTTCGCCGGATTGGGGCTGAACGTAGTTTTTGTTTCACTACCGGTAGAAGGCGTCTGGTATCTGGACGAGCCTGAAGTGCGTCAGCGAAAATGGGCTGAGGTTATTAAGAAATGCCGTAAGCAAACGGAATCCTTTGTCTATCGGTGTGATCTGAATGCGAGTCGTTTGCGGAATCTTGCTTAGCAATCGTGCTGGATTAACTGCTGTTTTTCCCGTTGCTTAGCCAATCGTAATCTAATTTCCTGCAAGCTCTGTTCTTTCAGCAATTGGCCGTTTTTGTAAATGGTTTCTAGTAAGCCCGTCATGGCTTCTTCTGCACTGACCTGATCCACCAGTCCTGTTACTATTCCGTTTTCTCCCGTTACTTTCATTAGTCCTTTAGCACTGCGTTTAGTGCCATCATCGGTTTTGGGATCTTTAAAAATGGCCCGACCTTCCCCCTTCACTACCCCATAGGTCGCTTTCATTGCAAAACCGAAGGTATCGCGGGTAACGTATTGATAAGTATAACTGCCGATACCGAAGACGATGTTGGTACTGGCAAATCCCTTATCCGCCAGTTGCTGACAAATGGTCTGACAACGCTCCAGCGTGATACTGTCCCCGTAAATCAGTCCGATATGCGGATCCAAGAGGCGAAACCCTTTTTCGGTTATGTTTCCTCCAAATGTTTCCCAAAGGCATTCGACGGCCCCTTTGTATTCTGGTGTTCCCGGCTCTGCTTGGGGGTCACCACATAGAATCTTTACTGGATCGCCGCTGTCGGGGCGAATAACTACTTTTCCATTTCGACTAATGATGTCTCTTTTAAGCCGAGGCATGAATTCCGTGATTACTTGCCAAAAATCCCAAGTGTCACTAACGATACTTACGACGCCTTGTGGATAAATATCGTTAATGAGCCGTTTGAAGGTATCAATTTCTCCACTTTGCGTACCCATACACATGACGCTATGTTCAGTTGCTGGGACACTGCCGCCCACTAGTTCCCGGTCCACATTTGCTAAATAATAGGTTTCTAGAAAGTCGATGGCTGGAATGGTATCGGTTCCCGTAAAGCTCAGTAAATGGGCTGCTCCGCTCATTTCTGCCGCTTCCAGGCCAGCCATACCCCGAAAACTGAAATCATGCCCCTGCCAGGGAACGAAAGAAGTATCGCCGCCCGTCTTTGCCGCGTATTGTTCCAGAAGGGTTCGGTAATGGAAAGCAGTGGTCGCACTGGTGCAGGGTAACCACAGAATACAGGATAATAGGGTTTCAAGAAAATTGGTTAACCAGAAGAATTCAGGCTTCGTATTCTGAATCGTAAACATCGGAACCCGGAAAGGCGTAAGTGTTCCTTCGGGTAAGGCCCGAATTTCCAGTGGTAAGTAACCCAAGTCGTGCAGGGCTTCGATATGATCGAAAGTAACAGCTCCTTTGCCTAGGTAATTTTCGATACGTCTCTGGTATTTTCGTAGTACTTCTGCTTTCGGCTTTTGAAAGAATTGTTCGTTAAATTCTTCCATCAAATATTTCTTGATAAAGTATTGCATGCCGAAGAAAACGACAGTATCAAAACCATCAAGTCGGCTTTTTCGAGGAGTCAAATTGCTGTAAACCAATTCGGTATCAGTAGGGTATTGACTACGGTGATCTACTTTATATCCGTCAGAAAGATGAATAGGATTCATGGTTGTATTAGTTAAGAAGCGTTGAAGAAAGGGGGATTTGAGTAAGCTCAGGAGTCGCGAAAGTCTGGAAGGAATCGGTGCTGAATATCTGATCGTAATAGGTTTTCAACGCTTCAAATCCCTGGCTGAAAATGCCATGACTTACCACCAGAATTAACGAACCCGCTCCCTGCTGGCGTAAAGCCCTAGCTAATTGCAGAAACGTTGCTCCGCCGTCACAAATGTCATCGACTACCACGCAGGTCTGCCCTTGCAGAGGCGGAGCGTAAATGTGGACATCGCTAAGTTGACCGTTGGCTGGATTACGCTTTTTACTGCACTCGATGTAATCCACGCCCAAATGCTGGGCTATTTTATACGTCTTTTTTAAGGCTCCAGCATCGGGAGAAACCAGTACGTACGAGGTTAGAGAAGCTATACATTGCTCAACAAAAGCCTCATTGGTCATCACTTTTACCCGATCTAACAAGGCTGGAGTAACGTCTGAGTGAGGATCGAAAATAGTTATTTCCTTAAAGTTGAGGTTATTAATCAAATCTGCGTAGACTTTTACAGTTAGAGCTTCGCCTTGTTGCATGCAGCGATCCTGGCGGGCGGCGGGAAAATAGGGTAGAAATAAAGATAAGTCGGTTACGCCCGCTCGCCGCAGAGCATCTACGGCAACAAGTAATAAACCCATATCATTAAAGCTTCGAACCCGAGTGGTAATCAGCACCGATTCGTTCGTTACGGGTTCCAGTAAACGAATATGAGGTTCACCACCATTAAAAGTAAATGCTGCATAAGCAAGGCCAGAACCGTAAGGCTGAAAGGTTTGATCAAGATTAATGACTTTCATATTTGCGTTTATTTTACGCAAATATGAATACGGTAAATAAGCCCTGCAAGAAAAACGCTAAATATTTGTGTAAAAATTACGCAAAATAAAATTCTAGGGAATGTCAAAATAGAATCCATTAAGCTCAAGTTCCTGATAACGGGTAGTATCAAAGCGATAAAGGGAAGCCGGGCGACCACGACCTTCAGAAACTTTATTAGATAGTTCTTCTAAAATTCCGAAGCTAAGCATCTTTTTTCGAAAGTTTCGGCGATCCAAAGGCTGGTTAAGAATGATACTGTAGAGTTTTTCCAACTCTCCGAAGAGGAATTTTTCGGGTAATAAATCAAAGCCAATGGGTTGGTAACGCAGTTTGGAGCGAAGACGCTGGATGGCTTTTTCCAGAATCTGAGCATGATCAAAAGCTAGGGATGGCAATTGGTTAACGTCAAACCATTGAGCATCTATTGCGTCAGTGGAAGCTCGAAGCTCATGATTTCCCGAACGAATGATAGCCATATAGGCCACCGAAACAACTCGAAAGCGAGGATCTCTTTGAGGATTTCCGAAGCTGAAAAGCTGTTCAAGGTAACTAATAGTTAAACCCGTTTCTTCCGAAAGCTCGCGTTCTACGGCCTGTTCGAGACTTTCCTGTTCCGTCACAAAGCCGCCGGGTAAAGCCCATTGATTAATAAAAGGCTCATATTTCCGACGAATTAATAAGACGTGTAATTGCTCGGAATGATAGCCAAAAACAACGGCATCAACCGTCAGACGAATAGTTGGGTCGGGGTATTGGAAAGAATCGGCCATGAAATCAATAGCATTATAACCACTGCTTCAACTCCAGTAATGAACGCAGTTGATAGGTAGCTTCGCAGGGTGGGTAGAGCGATTGCTCGGGACGAAAATACGCCGCGTGCATGCCAACTCCTAATGCTCCGGCTACATCGGCTTCGGGGTTGTCTCCAATCATTAGGGCATCGCCTGCGATGCATCCCGCTTTTTCCATCGCAAAGTGAAACATGGCGGGTTCGGGTTTCTTAGCATTAGCCGTTTTGCTGGTTACCACTTCTTTGAAATAACCCGTTAAACCACTATTGTCCATTTTGGTGTACTGTACATCACCAAAACCATTGGTAATGATGTGCATTTCATACCGGGGAGCCAGGTAGTCAAGTAACTCCAGTGCCCCGGGCAATAAATGGGGTTTGTAGGGGCAACGGGATAAATACCATTCACTCCATTCGTCACAACTGTTATCTTCTTCACAGCCCAGCTGATTGATTACCTGTCTGAAACGACGGTAACGCAGCTCTTCCTGCGAAATCTGGCGACTGTCATGCAAATGCCATAGCTCGGCATTTACCTTATGGAACGTTTCCTGAAAAGCCTGAGCCGTGGGAATACCCCGTTTATGAAGATCAAATGCTTCGAATAATTCTACCAGCGTTTCGTTCGTATTTCGCTCAAAATCCCAAAGAGTATGGTCGAGGTCAAAAAAGAGATGTTTGTAAGCCGTTCTGGGCATTGTTAAATATTTTCTTATCCGTAATCTGCTTACGGTGTTGTTCTAAAAACTCGGTAAATAATTCCAACTCATCCAGTAAAGGCTGAAAATCGTAGGAATCGTAATGGTAACTTTCGGTGTACACGTTCTGGAAATCAGTAATCAAATAATCCAGTTGCTTAATATTCCAGCTCTTCAGCCCGAAGAGGTATAAGTTTTGAAAATGGTGGGCAAACTTGGGAGCCTGATAACGGGCGGTGGTTTTAATGTCAATCGCCCGATCACCCCCAACCACATCTACCATGCCGTAAAACTCCACGTCTTTAATGGCTGTGCGAACGAAAAACTGGGTTTTATACCGCATGGGTAACTGCTTCCGCATGGTTTGAATAATCTCCGTTGGAAACTGTTCTTCACCACGACCAGAAATCAGGGCCGTTTCGAAATTAACCCCTCGCTGTTGAGCAGGTGTGGGTGGTTGCGGAACCCGATTAATCCGATCCAGTAACTCCTGTTCGCTTACGTATAACTCTCCATTTGCATTTCGTGCTTCGTGATGAAACAGCGAAAATGTCTGAATGAGGGTGGGGTATAAGCGGTATTTGATCATTGATGATTGGACTACGGTTTTAGCCTTACTAATCTATCCTATAAAAGTAATGCCGCGGCAAGTGAGTTGATGGTTTGGGGAGGAGTATGGATAAAAATAAAACATCCCGGAAGGTTAACCTTCCGGGATGCAAAACCTATGAACTACTAACTATCAACCAATCACTAGGAAAGATTTGCCAATGCTTCACGAAGAGCCACGATTTTCGACTCTGCATCTGCTTTTTTCTGACGTTCTTTTTCTACAATTTCCGGTTTTGCATTCGCGACGAAACGTTCATTGGAAAGCTTGGCATCCACCGATTTCATAAAACCTTCGTTATACTCGATTTCCTTGGTTAATCGTTCGCGTTCGGCTTCAACGTCGATTTTCTCCCCTAGAGCGATGAAGATTTTATCAGTTTTAATCAGAAATGGTGAAACGCCTGCCACATCTTCAGTTACGAATTCTATGGGAGTGGTATTTGCTAATTTCTGAATAATGGGGTCAATCTTCTGATACCGATCCCCATGCTCCGTACGAACGGCAAGAGGTAAGGTTTCTTTCGGCGAAAGACCTTTTGAGTTACGGGTTTCCCGGACTTTGGTTACTACTTCAAAAAGCGTATCAAAATCTGCTACAATGGCTGGATCAATAGTACCTACGGTGGGGTAATCCGCCCGGCAGAGGCTTTCTCCTTCGGCACGTTCCCGCAGACTTTGCCAGATTTCTTCGGTAATAAACGGCATGAATGGGTGCATCAGGGCCATTAGTTTTTCGAAGAAAGCAACGGTCGTTTCGTAAGTTTCTGCATCAATGGGCTTACCGAACTCAGGCTTGATAATCTCCAGATAGTTCGAGCAGAATTCATCCCAGATCAGCTTATAAGCGGCATGCAGAGCGTCCGAAATACGAAATTTGCTAAAATGATCCAGAATTTCGGCCAGCGTTGCGTTCAACTTTGACTCAAACCAGGCAAAGGCTTGTTGATTCGAAGCGGGAGCTGATTCCGTAGAAATTTCCCAGCCTTTAATCAGACGGAAGGCATTCCATACTTTATTACAGAAATTCCGGCCCTGTTCGCAAAGCTTTTCATCGAATAATAAATCGTTACCCGCCGGAGCTGAGAATAACAGACCTGTCCGAACGCCATCAGCACCGAATTTGGCAATCAAATCCAGCGGATCAGGGGAGTTCCCCAGCGATTTGGACATCTTCCGTCCTTTCGCATCGCGTACAATACCCGTCAGGTAAACGTTTTTGAACGGACGCTCGCCCATGAACTCATAACCCGCCATGATCATCCGGGCTACCCAGAAGAACAGAATGTCGGGACCCGTAACCAGATCGCTGGTGGGATAATAGAATTTAATATCCTCGTTATTAGGGTCTGACAAAGCATCAAATACACCAAAAGGCCACAGCCAGGACGAGAACCAGGTGTCCAGTACATCGGGATCTTGCTCTAAATCCTGTTCCGTAAGAGCAAAAAGCTGCATTTCGTGCTGAGCTTTCCGCAGAGCTTCGCGTTTATTTTTGGCTACGATGATGGTACCATCCTGTAGGTAGAACGCCGGAATCTGCTGCCCCCACCAAAGCTGACGAGAAATACACCAGTCGCGGATATTCTCCATCCACACCCGGTAGGTATTCTTGAACTTAGCCGGAATCAGGGCTACTTCATCGTTCATGACGGAATCCAAGGCTGGTTTGGCCATGTCGTCCATTTTCAACCACCACTGCATGGATAGCTTGGGTTCGATAACGGCTCCCGTACGCTCGGACGTTCCTACGTTGGATTTATACTCTTCGATTTTCTCCAGGTAACCCTTTTCTTCGAGCTCCTTGATAATGGCTTTGCGGGCCGCAAAACGATCCATCCCTACGAAGAGCTGAGCTTTTTCGTTGAGCGTTCCGTCGTCACTAAGAATATCAATGACGGGCAGACGGTGTTTCTGACCGAGTTCGTAGTCATTTAAATCGTGGGCGGGCGTTACTTTTAAAGCTCCCGTTCCGAAATCCATCGTTACGTATTCATCCAGAATGATCGGAATTTCGCGGTCAATCAAAGGAATGCGAACTTTCTTGCCGTGCAGGTGCGTATAACGCTCATCCTCAGGGTGAACGCAGATGGCCGCATCAGCCATGATCGTCTCGGGACGAACGGTGGCAATGGTAATAGAAGTGCCTTCTTCACCCACAACGGGATACTGAATGTGAACAAACTTCGATTGTACTTCCTTGAAGATTACCTCTTCATCCGATAAGGCCGTTTTTCCCTGAGGGTCCCAGTTTACCATCCGAACGCCACGGTAAATCAGGCCTTTATTATACAAACGAACGAAAACGTCAATTACCGACTCGTAATACTTCTCATCCATGGTAAACCGCGTACGATCCCAATCACAGGAAGCTCCGAGTTTTTTTAATTGCTCGAGAATAATACCGCCGTATTTGTCCTTCCACTCAAACGCATAGGAAAGAAATTCATCGCGGCTGAGATCCGTCTTGGCAATTCCCCGCTCCTTGAGCATGGCAACGACTTTCGCTTCCGTAGCAATGGAAGCGTGATCCGTACCGGCTACCCACACCGCCTCTTTGCCTTCCATGCGAGCTTTGCGGACCAGAATATCCTGAATGGTATTGTTAAGCATGTGACCCATGTGCAAAACGCCAGTGACGTTTGGTGGAGGAATCACGACCGTATAAGGCTCTTTTTCAGGATTAGGCTTGGACGCAAAAAGCTTGTGCTGGAGCCAGTAGGCATAGCACTTGTCTTCAACCTCGTTGGGTGAATACGTTTTAGAAATCGTGCTCATGGTAGTCATCTTTCGGGGAAAATCGCCCTAAACAGAAATTGGAATGCAAAGATAGGTAATAGAAAGCCGTGGCGGTAATAGCTAGCGTATTTGACCCACTACCAGCGAGTAGTTGACGGCCTATTAATTCAATCTGACTAATAACTAATCGTACCCTCGTGTCCGCTGTCAGCTTTTTCGTTGGCAGCTACTTATCATGAGATTCTGTTTAGGATAAAGGTTAGAGTGATGCTGCCAGCGAAAAGCTGGCAGCGGACAATCTACCTTCTATCAATCAGAGGCATTCTTTTGGGATTGTATGAAATCATAACACATTTTATACAATCCCTAGTTCGGAAAAACGTGATTTGAAGGCAGATGCATTATTTTTGTGAACTAGCCCATGGCTGAACCCCAGTCATGAGAGCACCTAACCATTCATTTACCTAGTTTCAACGCCACATGAGTCGTTTTTTCGTGAATGTTTATTCCATTTGGGCGGCCTTCTGGTTTGTATTTACGTTCCTGTTGATATTTCCGTTTCAGTTTATCTTTCTACAAAAAGAAGCCTGGAAACCCATGGCTCACCGGTGTAATCGGGTATGGGCTCATTTATTTTTTCCGCTGGTCGGAATGCCTATTCGGGTGCGTTATGAAGCGGAGAAACCCGATCCCAATCAGGCGTATGTTTTTGCGGCGAATCACTTTTCATACCTGGATGTAGCCTCTATGATGTTGATTGTGGATACGTATTTCGCTTTTCTGGGCAAAGATGTCTTGAAGAAAGCTCCTTTGTTTGGCTATATGTTTTCGAAACTCCACATTCAGGTAGACCGCAATGATCCCAAAAGTCGTTCGAAATCTTTACAGCGATCGTATCGGGCACTGGAGTCGGGGAGAAGCATGGTGATTTACCCCGAAGGGGGTATCCGTACGAGTAATCCGCCGCAAATGCATCCTTCCTTTAAAGACGGAGCCTTTCGCATGGCGATTCGGGAGCAGGTACCTTTGATTCCGATTTCGTTACTGAACAACTATCAGTTATTACCCGATAAGAAAAACATGCGTCTGTACCCCGGGTCGGTGAAAGCGGTGATTCATAAACCCATCGAAACGAAAGGGATGACAGAGGCAGATGTGGAAAACTTACGGCAGCAGGTATTTGATATCATCCAAAAAACCTTGGACGAATACACCGCTAATCCAAAGGCCCACCAAAATGAATTCAAACGACTGACGGTGATTTAGCGTATTTTTTGCCACCACGGACTATTGCAAAGACATTGAAAACTCTAAACCCCAAACCCCAAACACTAGCATGCAGGTCGAAAAAGATACCCTTCATAAAATTGCCAAGCTGGCCCGTTTAAGCATCATTCCTGAGGAGGAAGAAAAGCTGACTAATACCCTAAGCAGTGTATTAACCTGGATGGAACAATTAAATGAGCTAGATACTTCCAACGTAGAACCCTTAACGCACATGACACTGGAAGTGAATGCTTTACGGGAAGATAAAGCTCTGCAAACCATTACGCATGAGCAAGGCTTATGGAATGCTCCCAAGCGGGATGAAAACTACTTTCGGGTACCAAAAGTATTGGAATAACCGAACAATTGTAGAGACGCGACTTCATCGCGTCTGGGTAGAGGCAGTTTGGTTACTCCTGCCATGGCTGGTGTCTTCACCAGCCATTACTAAGCATAATGGTTGGTGAGGACACCAACCATGGCGGATGGTATAATATTAAATGATTTTCATTTCCCGGTCAGACGCGATGAAGTCGCGTCTTTACATTCAAAAAATCTGGAACTTATCACCATCCAGCGATACCGGAAACTTTTCCCGAAATGTGGATAACTCCTCGTAGTTGATCGTGTGAGTGTGGATAAGTGCATTGGATTGTGGATAACTTATCCACTCCCCACGGGAGTTAATTAATCCAGATGCTCCCGAGTGAGCCAAACCGTTACCATCTTCACCAATGCGGTTAACTCCGACTACATAGCACTGATTTTCAATGGCTCGGGCCGTTAACAGACTTTTCCACACGGATTCCCGAACGGCGGGCCAATTGGCGGTATAAATCAATACGTCATACTGGTTATCCACATTTCGACTCCATACCGGAAATCGCAGATCATAACAAATCAGCGGGCAGATATTCCAGCCTTTCCAGTTCTTAATAATCCGTCGATTACCTGCTGTGTAGACTTCGTGCTCATTACCCATACGGAACAAGTGCCGCTTGTCGTAATAATCATACGTTCCATCGGGCTGCATCCAGACCAGACGGTTATAATACTTCCCATTTTCCTGCACTATAAAACTTCCCGTTACCACCGCCTGATACTGAGCAGCTATTTGCTTCATCCAGCGAGTTGTCGTCAGGTTCATGACCTCCGCCACTGGGGCCGGATTCATGGTGAAACCCGTGGTGAACATTTCGGGCAAAACAATCAAGTCCGTAGGTTCGGTTAGTTCAGAAAGCATTTCTTCAAACATCGCCCGATTGGCCGTGGGGTTTTCCCAATGCAAATCCGCCTGAACGAGCGTAACGGTAAGAGGAGCAGTCATAAAACAGAAATTAATACACAATCGTTAGTGAGCCGCTGATCGTTGGGCGACCATTGTTCGGCTTAATGACGTAATAATAAGTAGCAACAGGCAATTTTTTTCCCTGGTAGGTTCCGTCAAAAGTAGTGCGGTAGCCTTTGGAAAAAAACAACTCCGTACCCCAGCGATTAAAAATCTGTACTTCGGCATTGGGGTAATATTCAATGCCCGGCATTTCCCAGGTATCATTCTTGCCATCGCCGTTTGGGGTAATACCATTGGGAATAGTAATGGGTTCCCACACCGTTACCAGAATATCATCCTGCACTTCGCAACCCGTATTGGTTGTAACTTTTAGGGTATAACGAGTACTCTGCGTGGGCGAAGCTGTTGGATTTTTAATAGTGTTGGAACTTAAACCTGTGGGCGGCGTCCATGCAAAAGACAGATTGTCATCACATTGGGGTTGAAGAACAATGGATCCTCCCCGAATAAAGCCTACCTCTTCTGGCAACATCAAGCGTGGAGCAGGAGAAACAACGGCAGTTTGCTGGGCCATAGCCTTGCATCCATAGGCGTTCGTAATTGTATAAGTGATGGGGAAAGAACCTATGCCTGCTTGTGAGGGATCAAATTCGTTACCCACTACGCCGGGACCAGAAAAAATACCTCCTGCGGGCGTTCCTACCAGTGTAAGACGAGTCATATTACTCTGGCATATCGAAGGAATGGGTTGCAAACTTGCCGTAGCTTCCGGGTTCAGATGAACATCAAAGGCTGTAGACGTAGCTGAGCAGGAACCCACTTTAACTTCGAACGTATAAAGCCCGGAAGCTTTCACGATTTGACGATTTTGAGTCGCCCCACTAATGGGCTGACCATTTAAGAACCACTGATACGTGTAACCTGTACCCGTAGCTGCCACAAGAGCTACAGAATCAGAGGCACAAAATTGACTGGAGCTGGGTAACGAACTAAATTCAGCTTGGGGTGTAGGATAGATTTCAACCTGTTTCGATGGTGTATAGGTACAAAAATCATCCAGATTCTGGATACGAACGGAATATAAACCAGATTGCGTTACCGACAGAGAAGAATTGGTCTGTGAAAGCGTTTGCCCGTCTTTTGACCAGGCATAGCTATAATTACCCGTTGCGGTGGATAGCACGATTTGCTGGGACTCACAGGCAGGCAGGGGCACATTAGCCAAAATGTCTGGTCCGGCTCCGGTTTTTAGAATCAGGGTTACGGGTTCGGAGGTTTTAGAAGCGGAACAAACCGTGGTAGAGCTAATAACTACTTGATACACTCCCGGTGAATTAGCCTGATAAATGTTAGTAGTAGCTCCGGGAATGTTGATGCCCTCTTTCTGCCACTGATAAGAAGCATCTGCTACTGGCTGTACGGCTAATTCAAGAAAGCCGTCTTCACAGACTTGCAGTTCTCGAACAGGGTTATTGGGATTATCCCTGAGCGTAATTACCGGATCGGGCAGGGTGTTATCAGGGCAATCCACGACCAATAACTGAAAATCCCGCAAAACGGAGCCAATTTTTTGTCCGTTACGGTATTCATCCACCTGTACTGTAAAGGCGAAAAGTCCCCGTTGGCTGGCGGTGACACTTAAAACGCCTGTAGCAGGATCCACACGTAAAGCCGGATTGCCTGGAATGGCTAGATTTTCATTAAAGCCATCCGCCCATTGAATAGGAGGATAGGGGCTTGCTCGGGGAAGTGAAGGATTAGGGTTTAATGCCGTAGAATACCCCATAGCAGGCGTAATTAGCGAATAACGAAGTTCATCCCCATCGGCATCTGTTGCTCCAAAATTGACGCTGAAAGGTTTGTTTACACAAATGTATTCGCCATTAGGGCTTCTGAAAACGGGTGAAGAATTAAGGAACGGCTGCCCGTTTCGAATCAAGGCCGGAAACTCCATATAAAAAACCATCCCGGATCGACCCGGAGCCGTAATGTTGTCAGTAGCCGTATTGCGGCAGCAGCGTTCCAGAGCAATATAATAGCCCTGAGGGTCGCCATAATCAGCCGGTGCTAAATCAATGGATGCTGCATACCGAACAATGGAGGTTTTCAAGCCACGGGCTTCGGCACAACTGGGGTTGGAATACTGAAGAGGCGTAATGGATTCCTGATAAAGCCGTATATTTCCATTAAACGCATTCATTCGCTGGTTATCGCTTTTTCTAAAAATAGAAACTACAAATGAAGCTTCTTTGCCCGTATTACTTCCCCCGATTTCGTCAAAAAACAGATTGACGTACAAATTGTATTTTCCCGGCGTAGTCCCCGTAGCTACCATTTCAAAATTACCTCCCACAATGTGATTGGCTCGACCCTGGCGAGTGGTGAGTAGGAGGAAACAAGCAAAAAGGAAGGTAAAAAAGTATTTCATACGCACGGATTCAAGTCAACGTATCAGAAGAACGTATCAGCGTATACTTCATTTTGTAACAGGGAATAATTTCGGGAAAATGCGATGAAATGAAGTTAACGTAACAAAGTATCTAAGTTTTATGTGTCCTGGGCTATTTAGGGAAGTATTTATCCATGGAGCCTGGCTATTTTGAATCCAAAAGCCGATCCAAATTGTATTTTTGTACAAGGTAGAAAGAAACGTATCCGCTGTAGCAGGCATCACATACGAGAGGTGAAGAAGACGATTACTTTATGGAGCGAACAACCAATTTTTTTGATACCAAGATTGAATTTCTGAAAGGCGTAGGTCCGCAAAAAGGAGCTTTGCTGAATACAGAATTGAATATTTTTACCTTCGGCGATCTTTTACAGCACTACCCATTTCGCTACGAAGACCGCACTCGTTTTTATCGGATTTCGGAGTTAAGGGAAGATTTACCCGGGGCTCAGATCAAAGGTCGCCTGCGTACCTGGGAGGTAATCGGGGAAGGCCATAAAGCCCGGTTAGTTGCTCAGTTTAGCGATGGTTCTGGAACGATGGAGCTGGCCTGGTTTCAGGGCATTTCGTTCATGGAAAAATCCCTGCACCGGGATGGACAGTACGTAATCTACGGCAAGCCGACGAGCTTTAACGGGAAATTCCAGATGGTTCATCCTGAAATGGAGGTGCTGACGGCTGAAAACGAAAAAGGGGGGCATTGGCAGCCCGTGTATAACCTTACAGAAAAGCTTCGTAAACGCTACGTTGATGCTAAAGCCATTGCCAAATGGCAGCGACAGATTCTGGAACTGGCCGGACACCATATCCGGGAAACCTTACCGCCCTTTCTGATTGAGAAATATCGGTTGGCTTCGAAAATTCAGGCATTGTGGGGAATCCATGTGCCGGGTAATGAGCAACACATCCATCAAGCCAAACGCCGACTGAAATTTGAAGAGTTATTCTACAATCAGTTACGGTTAATAAAACAGAAAATTCTTCGTCGGACGGAATATCCCGGACAGATTTTTTCGGGAACGCAGCTTATTCGGGAGTTTTATGATGCTCATTTACCTTTTGACCTGACCGGAGCTCAAAAACGGGTAATTCGGGAGATTTTCGAAGATATGCGTTCGGGAAAGCAAATGAACCGTCTGTTGCAGGGAGATGTAGGGTCAGGAAAAACGATTGTTGCTTTCATCTGTATGTTACTGGCCATCGAGAACGGAGCTCAGGCCTGCTTAATGGCTCCTACGGAAATCCTGGCCGATCAGCATTTTAAGGGTTTATTACCCTTTGCTGAGGCAATGGGTCTGGGAATGGGTAAATTAACCGGATCAACGCCCAAGAAAGAACGGAGAGTCTTACACGAGGGTTTGCTGGACGGCTCGATTCAGATTGTAGTAGGAACGCACGCTTTGCTCGAAGACATCGTTCAGTTTAAGAACCTGGGTTTAGTGGTGATTGACGAACAGCATCGGTTCGGCGTAGCTCAGCGGGCCAAACTCTGGCAGAAAAATGAAGTCGTATATCCGCACATTCTGGTGATGACGGCCACACCTATTCCCCGGACGTTGGCGATGACTTTGTACGGTGATCTGGATCTTTCGCAAATTGATGAGTTACCTCCCGGAAGAAAGCCAATAGTTACCCGCTGGAAATCCGATCAGCATCGGCTGGAAGTGTTTGGTTTTGTAAGAAATGAGTTACAGAAAGGTCGGCAGGTATATATCGTTTATCCATTAATTGAAGAATCCGAAAAGCTGGATTTCAAGGATTTGATGGATGGTTTTGAAAGCGTCAGTCGGGCTTTTCCGGAATATCAGATTAGTATCGTGCATGGCAAAATGCCCGCGAAGGACAAGGATTTTGAAATGCAGCGATTCGTGAGTCGGGAAACAATGATTATGGTTGCCACGACCGTAATCGAAGTAGGGGTTAACGTACCTAATGCCTCAGTGATGATTATTGAAAGTGCCGAACGCTTTGGCCTTTCGCAGTTGCACCAGCTTCGGGGCCGGGTTGGTCGGGGGGCTGATCAGAGTTACTGTATTTTGATGACGGGCCTTAAGCTCAGCACCGAAACCCGTACGCGAATGAAAGTAATGACCGAAACCAACGACGGCTTCGTCATTGCAGATACGGATTTGCGTCTTCGTGGTCCTGGCGATATGGCCGGAACCCAGCAAAGCGGTGTAGTAGATTTATTACTGGCCGATTTATCAAAAGACGGCGAAATCCTGAAAGCCGCCCGGGAATCGGCTCAGGAAATCCTAAACGAAGATGCCGAACTGGTATTACCGAAAAACCAGGCCATCCGTGAGCAACTCAATCATTTACGGGAGAATGAAAGTAACTGGGCGAGAATTAGTTAAGCTGTATAGTACCTTTGTAATTGAACTCAGTAGTGTATTCATTGTTATGATGGTCTGTAAAACAAAATAGTTTATGAACGTACAATATGTATCCAATGCAAAGGGCAAGGTAACGGCTGTGCAACTTCCTTTAAAGGATTGGCAGGAGGTAGAAAAAAAACTTGAAGCCTTTGCTATTGCAGAAGGCATTAAGGCTGGTTATAGAGAAATGCAAATCATAGAGGAAGGAAAACTACCTGCGAAAACATTAAGCGATTTCTTGAATGAGTTATAAGATTATCCTAACGCCTACTTTTGAGAAAGAGTTTAAGAGGCTGTTGAAAAAATACCCTTCAATTAAGTTAGATATTTTTGAGCTTGGAAAATCATTACAGGATAATCCAATTCAGGGTAGTGAAGTCTTTAAGAATTGCTACAAGATAAGGTTAGCTATTAAAAGTAAAGGCAAAGGGAAAAGTGGTGGAGGACGTGTAATTACTTTCGTAAAAATTACGGAAGAATCGGTATATCTTCTTTCTATTTATGATAAATCAGATAAGGAAACAGTGACAGACACCTATTTAAAACAGCTTTTACTAGATATAAAAGAGTAGAATGAGTCCTTTTTATTTTTAGGTCGAAATTGGAAAGCAGGCTATACAGTCGGTGAATCTGTTCTCCGTCCCCGAAAATAGTCTCAGAGGTTATTCTCCTGCATCTGAGACGCCCTCTACTCAAAATCAAGCGGGAAACTTTCGTGCCGTAAAAGGCTTTTCAGTAATAAAGTGAAAGAGCCAGGCCATGCTTAAACAAAACAAAATACCTGCTGCTACGTAAAGTCCATTTGCCGGAAGATAGCCCTGACGTGCATGCATGACTACGGCCGATAGAAAACAGAGAATAGGTACGTGAATCAGATAAAGGGTATAAGAAAAATCGCCTAGCTTTCGAGCCTTCCCCAAACCAACAAAAGCATTACTACAAAGCACGAGGTATAGAAAAAGGATTATCCCAAGGGAAACCAGCAAGTCGCTTCCAACACTGCCAGAATACCTAGTCAGGGACAAAGTGAAAAGGATGATTACGTAGGAGACAACAAAGGGAGTCTTTAAAGTCTTTCGAACGCAAATAATCTGCCAGCAGGACTCCCAAATACCAGATAATAAAGTAATCAAAAACGATAGTAAAGAGAGCAGGCTTAAAAGGAAACTCTCGATTGAGTATCCAAAGTACCAGAATAAATGCAGAAGTGAAAGACTTATTTTTTCGGAAAAGCCCGTATACAGGAATGTACAATATATAGAACCACCACTCGTAAGTGAGCGACCACAACGGACCATTGGTGCCCCAGGTAGGCGTGTACACATTCTGTACAAAAAGCAGATTACCAAGGAGGGTCTGTAAGCGATGGTCGGTCTGGATGAGAGCGTTGATGGAAGCGTAAGCGGTTTGAGAGTGGTAAATCGGGAATTTTAAAAATAGCCCCAGCTGGTCCAGCAAAAAGGTAAAGGCCAGTGCCGCTAGTAAAGGAGGGTAGATCCGCCGGATTCTTCGCAATAAATAGGCTTTCAGATCAAACGTTTTTTCCCGACAAAACCGCTTGTCCGTACTCCAGTGAATAACAAAGCCGGATAAGATAAAAAAAAATAAAACGGCCTGGTGGGCATACTGAAAAATCGATGAAAGCATACTCATAAAGCCGTCTGCATCTCCCGCCGTCAGCAATAACAGAGCATGAGCAATTAGTACGTAAAGAGCAGTCAGCCCGCGTAAGCTGTCCAGCAGAACTAAGTTTTCTGGAATGATCTTTCGTATTTGCATAAACTACGCTGTCTCGACAATAAGGCCACTAGTGTGGGGTTGTTACCTCGATGGTTGGCAAAGGTATCCAGGAATCTTAATAGAAAATGGTATGTCCTAGCGTACCTTACTAAACCACGTTTGAACCCTGCTTGCCCATTACTTCTATTACCACTACTGGCGAAGCGGATTTGTAAAGCTCGCCTCACCCGAATAACACCAGGTATACATACCGTTGAAAACCAGAAGTAACAAGCTTTCGGAAAACATCCGATGTAAAGCTGCTTCATTAACAGAAAAGTAAAATCACAGAGGCAGAGGAAGACGGAAACCACTGGGCCGTGGAAGCTTACTGCTATCTTTTCTCGCCCGAAAGTCCTATTTTTGTAAATCTATCGTCTTCCACTGAAGCGTGGAACGAAGTACATCGGCGTCATTGTTGATATTATAGATTCTAGTCTTTTGTTTCCATACCATAGCATCATGAATTTCCCCGAATACAAAAACCTCGATTATGCCGCCGTTGCCGATGAAATCCGGCAGTTCTGGAAAGAGAACCGGATTTTCGAGCAATCCATTGAACTGCGGGAAGGTAAACCCAGCTTTACGTTTTACGAAGGACCACCGTCGGCTAATGGTACGCCGGGTATCCACCACGTAATGGCTCGGTCCATTAAAGATATTTTCTGCCGTTACCAAACGCTGAAAGGGCGTCAGGTAAAACGCAAAGGTGGCTGGGATACGCACGGGCTACCCATTGAATTACAGGTAGAAAAAGAGCTGGGTATTACGAAAGAAGATATTGGTAAGAAAATCAGCGTAGAGGAATACAACCGTAAATGCCGGGAAACCGTCATGCGGTATACCGATCAATGGAATGACCTGACCGAAAAAATGGGTTATTGGGTTGATCTGGACAGTCCCTACGTGACTTACCACAACGAATACATTGAAAGCGTCTGGCATCTGCTCAAGCGTTTGCACGAACAGGGTTTACTTTACAAAGGATATACCATCCAGCCTTACTCGCCTGCGGCGGGTACGGGACTGAGCTCGCACGAGCTGAACCAGCCTGGTACGTATAAGGAAGTAAAAGATGTTTCCATCGTGGCTCAGTTTAAAGTAAAACTGACGGGTAAATCGGGTTATTTATTCGATGCTGCCGACAGTGATGAAATCTATATTCTGGCCTGGACCACTACACCCTGGACATTACCTTCTAACTCGGCTCTGACCGTTGGGAAGAACATCACTTATCAGCTCATTCAGACTTATAATCCTTATACGCACCTGCCAGTTAACGTGGTTTGTGCAAAAGACCGGGTAGCTGCTTATTTTCCTGAAAAAGGAAAAGAGGGTGATCTATTCGCTTATCAGGCTGGGGATAAAGTAATTCCCTGGAAAGTGCTGATGGATCTGAAAGGGGAACACCTCGAAGGTATTGAATACGAACAGTTAATGCCTTACGTACAGCCTGAAACTCCGGCATTCCGGGTAATTTTAGGTGATTTCGTAACGACAGAAGACGGTACGGGTGTCGTTCACACCGCTCCTACTTTCGGGGCGGACGATTTCCGGGTAGCCCAGCAGAATGGCATCCCGGCGATCATGGTAAAGGACGAAACGGGTAAGGATGTTCCTCTGGTAGATAAACGCGGTCGTTTTGTCAAAGAGGTAACGGACTTCGCCGAAGAGTTTGTCAAAGAACAATACTTATCGGATGCTGAAAAGGAGACTGAACGTGAAAAGCAGGGTCGGGATAAATACCTTTCAGTGGATGAACGCATCGGGATCTTACTGAAAACGGAGAACAAAGCCTTCAACGTTCAGAAGTTTGACCACACCTATCCCCATTGCTGGCGGACGGATAAACCCGTATTATATTATCCGCTGGATAGTTGGTTTATCAGAACAACGGCTAAAAAAGACGAACTCGTTGCTTTGAACAAAACGATTAACTGGAAACCCGAGAGCACGGGAACGGGTCGTTTTGGGAACTGGCTGGAAAATCTGGTGGACTGGAACTTAAGTCGTAGTCGTTACTGGGGAACGCCCCTGCCGATCTGGCGTAGTGAAGACGGTGAAGAAGTTTGCATCGGTTCCATTGAAGAGCTGAAAGCGGCTTTAACGAACGCATTAGCAAGTCCAGCCTTAACCGCCGAGCAGAAAGCATCCAACGAAAGTTATCTGGCGAAAGTGGGTACAGGAGATTTTGATTTACACCGTCCTTATGTCGATGATATCTACTTCGTTTCGGCGTCTGGTAAAGTAATGAAGCGGGAGTCCGATCTGATTGATGTGTGGTTTGATTCGGGAGCGATGCCTTATGCTCAGTGGCATTATCCCTTTGAAAATCAGGATATTTTTGAAAAGAGCTATCCTGCTGATTTCATCTCCGAAGGAGTTGATCAGACGCGGGGCTGGTTCTTTACTCTGCACGCAATCTCGGGGATGCTGAATAATTCAGTCGCCTTCAAGAACGTTGTTTCGACGGGTTTGGTACTGGACAAAGACGGCGAGAAAATGTCCAAGCGGAAGGGTAACGTAATCAATCCCTTTGAAGCTTTAGGCAAATACGGTACCGATCCGATTCGTTGGTACATGATTACCAACTCAAACCCCTGGGATAACCTGCGGTTTAATCTGGAAGGTGGCGTAACTGAAGTGCGTAATAAGTTTTTCGGCACGCTGACCAATACCTATAATTTCTTCGCTCTGTACGCGAATCTGGATGGATATACGGCGGATGAGGCCAACCGCGTGCCTTACGAGCAGTTAAGCGAAATGGATCGCTGGATTCTTTCGAAACTCAACTCGCTTATTAAGGATGTGGATGGTTTTTACGCTGATTACGAACCTACCAAAGCTGGAAGGGCAATTCAGGATTTTGTGTCTGATCACTTGTCTAACTGGTACGTTCGTCTGTCACGCCGACGTTTCTGGAAAGGTGAATTAACGGCTGATAAACGAGCTGCCTTCGAAACGTTGCAGGAGTGTCTGCTGAAAGTAGCTCAGTTAATGTCGCCGATTGCTCCGTTCTATTCCGACTGGTTATATCGGAATCTAACGATTGGTAATCGCGATTCGGTAGTGGCTTCTGTTCACTTGACGGACTTACAGGCGTCAAATCATAACTACATCGATCCAGAACTGGAAGCTTCCATGGAGCTGGCTCAGCGGGTATCTTCGCTGGTTCACTCGATTCGGAAGGTTAATAAAATCAAAGTACGTCAGCCGCTTTCGCGGGTGCTGGTACCTGTACTTAACGAGTACACCAAACAGCGTCTGGCCCGGGTAGAAGAGCTGATTAAGGCCGAGGTAAACGTGAAGGCAGTAGAACTGCTGGACGATGCTTCAGGCGTACTGAACAAAAAAGTGAAGCCTAACTTCAAAGCTCTCGGACCCAAATTTGGACCGAAAATGAAAGAAGTAGCCGCTGGGATTCAGGCCATGAGTACGGCTGATATTGCCGAACTCGAAAAAGCTGGAACGCTGACGGTAGGCGGAGCTCATGAAATCACGGTTGCTGATGTAGAAATTCTGACCGAAGATTTACCCGGCTTCCTGACGGCTCAGGAAAATGGTTTGACGGTGGCTCTGGACGTAAGTATCTCGGAAGAATTACGCCACGAAGGTATCGCTCGCGAGTTTGTCAACCGGATTCAGAACCTGCGGAAAGACAGCGGTTTCGAAGTAGCTGACAAAATATCCATCTCCGTTTCAACGACGGAAGAACTGGTAAAAGCAGCCCTGGAAGCCAATCGTGAATACATCTGTACGGAAGTACAGGCTCTGAGTCTAAATGTACTTGAAACCCTAACAGATGCCGTCACAGTTGATCTGGACGAGGTAGAATTGAATGTGAAGGTGGAAGTGGTAAGCTAATTGATTCAGTAATCAATAGTTATGAAAACGCTGGCAAGGCTATAGTCTTGCCAGCGTTTTTGTTTATAGCAAAAAATAGTTGACAAAATATTTTTCCATTAAGTAAAGTTTATTTTACATTTGGTAAAAATAACTTTCCTATTTAACAACTATCTAATGCAATGAAAACTCGTTTCCTTTTTCCTCACTGGTGCAAGCCACTGGGCTGGTGGTTAGCCATTCCATTTCTGATTTTAGGTATCATTTATGTGAGCCGCTCCAATTTTATGGAGCAATTTGAACCCTACGCAAGCTATTTTGAAGTTAAAATTCCTAAGTGGCTGGTGATAATCGATGATGAAGATTTAGACATTCAAAATTTCGTTAGCAACAATATTCTGGACGAAATCATTACCATTGGTCTTACGCTAGGTTTACTATTTGTGGCTTTTTCAAAAGAAAAAGTCGAAGATGAATGGGTGGCTCAGGTACGCCTTGAATCATTGCAATGGGGTGTGCTATTAAATACTGTTTTTATTATTCTGGCAACCTTGATGGTATATAGTTTTAAATACCTCGACGTTTTGATCTACAATGTCTTTACGACGTTGATCATTTTCATCGTCCGCTTTAACTGGGTTTTATACATTCAGCCTTCTCTTTTTAAAGGAAAACGAGTGACGCCCATGATTTGAGACAAAAGAGGAAACACGCATGAAAAATACCATTCGCGTAGAGCGAGCGATTAAAGACATTACACAGGCTACGCTGGCGGAAGCCGTGCAGGTGTCCCGCCAAACAATTAATGCCATTGAAGCGAATAAATACGTGCCTTCTACGGTGCTGGCTCTCAAAATAGCCCAGTATTTCGGTAAACCGCTTGAGAGTATTTTTGAACTCGAAGAAGGTGATTAACTGAAAAAGCCAGCTCGACAAGCTTGTCGGGCTGGCTTTTGTGCACATCATCGTAGGTTTACTTCTTCACTACTGCAACCAATGCGGTTTCCTGTAGCTCCGCCGGACGGGTTTTCGTGTTAATAAACTTCATGGTTAGCTTACTGATGTGGTAATGTGGAAAGCGTTTCAGAATGGTTACTTCATAGCCTCGTTCACGTAATAGATCAAGGTATGAAGTTTCGATGAAGAGTGGGGTTTCAGCGGGAATTGAAGGTAACTCTTCCAGTATCGTTGCCGTATGGGGCACGTTCGCGTAAAACTCCAGAGCAAAATTGATGGGATTATTACGAATGACGGTAACGCCCTTTATTTCTGGGTGTTCATTAATATAATCCGCCGCTGTGTTCCCAGACTGATACCGAATAATGTCGGGGTATAACACTGCACTGTAAATTCCGTTCATCAGCACCGAAGCCATAAAGCATAACACGACGACGTTGGTAATGCTTTTGGCCGGAAAGAAATATAATAGACCTCCTGCGACAACAGCCACAACGATTCCTACCACTAAAGCATGATTGATATTAATGAGGTAAATTCCTAACAAGGTGCTCAAAAAAAGGATGATAGCAACGAAGTACTGAAAGTAAATGACCCGTTTTGTCGTCGTTTCGTTGGTGATCTGAGCTAGATAAAAAGCAGTCAGAATACTAAAGAAGGGAAACAGGATGTTCAGGTAATGCGGTAACTGAAATTTAGAAGCCGAGAAGATAATAAAGGAAAACACGGATGTTCCCACTACCACGTATTCACGATCTTTCCAGCCGTTTTTATTAAATAACCGCGTGAAGATAGCGGTATATAATAAGGCCGACCAAGGCAGAAAAGCCCAGAGGAGCGTGTGGGTATAAAACAGCGGATCGCCACTGCCTTTGATGGGACCCGTATTCATAAACCGCCCAAATTGACTTTCCCAGAAGAAAAAGTAAAGCCCTGAAACGCCCGTTTTCCCAAAAACTACCTTCTCTGGATGTAAGTCAAACTGCACATATAAGGTGTAAAGCTCTGGCATTGAAAAAAGAGCAGTCAGGAAAATTGCCAGATACCATTTGGGTGAGATGAATTGCTTCCAGTCGCCTTTGACAACCCATTCAATCGCAAAACCAGCTCCGATAATAATAATCACGAAAAGCCCTTTAGTCATAATGGCTGCCGCTGTCCAGAGCGAACCCCAGAGAATAGGCCAGAGCGTGTGATTCCGATAGGCTTTGTAAAAGAAATAAACGCTGGCAATGCCCATTCCTGTTAGGTAAGGTTCCGCCCGTACATCGACGTTGGAGATTAGTAGATGCTCGGCAGTCAGGTAAAAAAGTACGGCTAACTGAGCCACGGTAGTGGAATAAAGTAACCGGGCAAGTTGATAGGTGTAGTAAGCACCAGCCAGCCAAAAGAGGAAAGGCGGCAGTTTATAGGCAAAAGAGGTATACCCGAAAATTTTATAACTAATGGCCGTAACCCAGAATGGAAAGTGGGGCTTGTCGAGCCAGTCGTCGCCTTCAAGGGTCAGGTTAATGAAATCGTTGGCCTGAGCCATGTTTTTAGCAATGGTAGCGTAAAGCGTTCCGTCCGTTTCCAGGATGGGCGTGAAAAGGCCGAGGGCATTCAGAATAATCCCGAGAACAAGTAACCAGCTAAAATGACGTTGAAGGGTTGGCTCCAGCGGCGAACGAAGGCCAGCGGTCATACGACTGAAAGTAAAAAATCTGAGAAAAGAAATGAGCTTCAAAAGTAAGACCCCAAGCCGGGTTTCAGGATAATCGACCTCTAAAATCTTGGAAAAGGGATTTAGCCAGAGCCAATTTTACGGGAACTGGCACGGTATCTTTCGGGATATTTTCGCTTGTTTTACTCAACCTGAATCACGCAAAGGTTGTAATGGGTGCGAATCTTAACTCAAACCCAAGGCTCTATTTACTTCAGAAACGACATTTCAACGTATGATTAATCTGGATTTCCTGCAAAAAGTTTATTGGCGAAACACCGTTCAGGATTACCTCATTACCCTGGGGATAATCATGCTAGGTCTGCTGCTGGTAAGGCTTTTCAAAAAGTACATTATTGCCAAACTGAAGATTCTGACCAGCCGTACCAAGAGCTATTTTGACGATTACCTCGTCGATAGTATGGATCGTTTCGGGATACCAGCTCTGAACTTTGCGGTGATTTATTTCGCTCTGGATTTTCTCCGGCTTTCCCGAAAAGTAGATAAAATCGTTACCATTGCCACGACGATTATTATTACCATTCTCGTCATTCGGATTCTTTCATCGGCCATTTTGTTACTTCTTCAGGCAAATTTGCGTCGACAGGCTCAGGGGGAGGAAAAAGTCAAGCAAATGGGCGGCTTAATGCTCATCATTAATAGTATCATCTGGATACTTGGCATTGTCTTTCTCATCGATAACCTGGGGTATAACGTCTCAACGATCATTGCCGGTCTGGGGATTGGGGGTATTGCTATCGCTCTGGCAGCTCAGAATATTCTTGGCGACGTCTTTAATTACTTCGTGATTTTCTTTGACCGTCCGTTTGAAGTGGGTGACTTCATCATCATTGATACCAAAATGGGCGTGGTGGATTACATCGGGCTGAAAACCACGCGTATCAAAAGTCTTTCTGGCGAGATGCTGGTTTTTGCCAACAGTGACTTAACGGGCTCGCGTATTCACAATTATAAGAATATGCAACAGCGGCGGGTGGTTTTCAAAATTCAACTGGATTATAAAACGCCAGTGGAGCGACTGGCCGAAGTATCGGCCCTGCTAAAACAGGTAGTGGAGGAGCAAAGTCCTGTTCGGTTTGACCGGGCTCATTTCATGAATTATGGAAGCTATGGCCTTGAATATGAGATTGTTTATTTTGTGCTTGATGCCGATTATACGGTTTATATGAATGTACACCAACGGGTGAATATCCGTATTTATGAAGAGCTTCAGAAACGCGGCCTTGCCTTTGCCTTACCCACGCAGTATCTCTATATTTCCGGGATGGAAAAAGATACAGATTCATCCGCCCGGATGCAGTAGAATAAAAAGTAACGATTATTTCAGCATTTTACCTGAAATATCAAAAGTGTATTTTGCTGATTCCCAATAAAAAGTTATCTTTGCGACTCGTTTTACAGAACTGCTTGAATAAAGCTGATTCTCAAGAAATTAAGCCGGTTCCCGGTACATCGATAACTCATAAAATTGTATTACTATGGCACGGGTTTGTCAAATCACGGGCAAGAAAACGCAGACGGGTTTCAACGTCTCGCATGCCAACAACAAAACGAAGCGTAAGTTCTATCCAAACCTGCAGACGAAGAAATTCTTCATCCCTTCTACAGGTGAGTGGGTTCAGATCAAACTTTCTACGCAAGCAATCCGCACGATCAATAAGAAAGGCATTGAAGCCGTTCTGAAAGAAGTAGGAGCTCAATTCTAATTTATTAATTAGAAGAAAAAAGGCCTTGGCATTTTCGTGTCAAGGCCTTTTTTTCGTTTGAGAATGACAAACCCATGCGAAAACTGATTACCTATCTGACTGATTTTATCCGGGAAGACTTCAAACCCTCGTTATATGGGGTAACGGCCCTCTACATGGCCGCCTGGATTACGCTGAACTATACGATTGATCTGGAAGATAGTATTATCGATAGTTATCGCGGTAGCTGGATTCGTCTGGTTTTGTTTTTTGTGCTTGATGCGACGGTCTACCTAAGCGTAGCGGCTTTCTGGCTGTTTTCGCACGGAAAGCAGACGATTCTAAAAACCCCAAAATTCTGGCTTTTCAGTGTATTTGGCCTGTTTATTCTGGCCTGGTGGCAGGATTATACGGGTTACCAACAGCTTACAGAGTTTCCGGTTTTTGAGCATATCTATAGTTTTGCTCATTACTGCTTTTCTAACCTGAGTTCAGCCCTGACCATTTGGTTACCCCTTTATATTTTCTACCGTTGGGTGGATCGGCAATCTTCTTACTTTTACGGTTTTCGGCCCGATGGAGCCAGCTTGAAAATGTACGGGTTAATGTTACTCCTTATGGTTCCATTAATTGGTTGGGCTTCTTTTCAACCGAGTTTTCTGCAAACCTATCCCGTTTATAAAGGATGGGGAGCGGCCGAAGCGTTGAAGCTACCTAATTGGGTAACTGCTCTTATTTTTGAATGCTGTTACGGTTTTGACTTTATTTCGACAGAATTACTCATCCGTGGGTTTCTGATTATTGGAATGGCCCAGGTTCTGGGACGCGGAGCCGTGTTACCAATGGTTGCGGTGTATGCCTGCATTCATTTTGGTAAACCGCTTGGCGAAACCATTGGGTCCGTTTTCGGTGGGTACATTCTGGGAATTCTGGCTTACGAAAGCCGTACGATCTGGGGAGGAATTGCCATTCACCTAGGTGTAGCCTGGCTGATGGAAATGGGAGCTTTTCTACAAAAGCTTTGGTAGGTATAATTGAGGATGAAAAGAATTTTGACTTGATGATTATCGACAAATAATCCACAGAATCAGGGATAATTTTGGTAATTAAAAAAGATCTTTAAACTTCAGTGAGTTTTATTGTCTGATTGTCAACTTATAGTAACAGAGCTCCTTAACGATAGAATTCAACGAAGTTATATGTTGAAAAAAAGTACACTGATCATAGCCGGAGTAAGTATGGTGGCCTGGGCCACTTATGTCATCTGGTCGAATAAAAATCGGCACATTGCCCTGCCCCCCGCAGACGTGCAGTATCGATCGTTTGCAGAAGTAGGCCGCGATTCAGGTCGGGGAAACCTGATTGGAATTCAACCTTACATGTTAGCCGTTGATTATTCCAGCGAAGAGGCCTTTTTCCAAAAGCTCAATGGCTATTTTGCTGAAGCTCGCCGCAAAGGCTGGCTGAATCGCAAAAGCATTGTGATCTTACCCGAAAATATCGGATTATGGTTAGTCGTGGCCGGTGAAAAACGCGAAGTATACACGACGTCTCGCCTTGATGAGGCCATGAAAACGCTCAAATACAGTAATTATTTCTCGTTTCTATCGTCACGGATGCAGGCTCCACCGGGCATTAAGGATCAGGCCAGTTATGCCTTGTTATCCATGAAAGCGATGGACATGGCTACGATTTATCAGCAGACTTTTTCACATCTGGCCAGCACCTATGATGTAACCATTGTTGCCGGAACGATTCCCTTGCCTGAACCTTCTATTCGCGAGGAGAAATTGATGTTTGAAGAGCAAGGTTCGCTGTACAACGTTTCGGGGGTGTTTTTACCCGATGGCTCGCTAGGGGGATTGGTTCGCAAAACACATTTAAGTGAAACGGAGCGTAAGTTTATTACACCCGGAAAAATCACTGACTTATCTGTTACTGAAACACCTGCCGGAAATTTGGCGGTATTAATCAATCAGGATTCCTGGTTTTCAGAAGCTTATACTACCATTCGCGGAAAAAAACCAGCCATAGTGGCCGTTCCTGCGATCATTACCATGAATAACTTTTTCCGGGTTCCCTGGTCGGGTTATAAAGAGTACCTGACGCCCGCCGATGCCCGGGACGATGTTTCGAAAATCACCGAAGAGGAGGCCTGGCAGAAATACAGCTTCGTTGGCAGAGCCAATAAAGAGGCGAATATCAAAAGCGGTATGGGAGTCTTTCTGCACGGCGAACTCTGGAACCTAGGTTCAGATGGGGAGACACTAATGGTGCAGGATACGACGTTCTACGAAGGAAAAAACACCCAGGGGGCTAGTTTGTCCTGTTTGTGGTTATAAAGCCAGCGTAAATAAGCACGGATTCATTCTGGAAAACCCTCGGGGAAGCCTACTTTTGCGGTTTAGTCCAGGTACGTACTGACCGATCTTAAACTCAGCAAGGTAACAGCTATCCCGTTCAGGGATATCCTTCCGTATGAATCGTATTACCACTTCAATTCTCATTGCTCTCGTGGCAGGTGTGTTTTTCATCCCTTTTTTAGGGAATGTCCATTTGTTCGACTGGGATGAAATCAACTTCGCCGAAGCTGCCCGGGAGATGATTGTTCTCAAGGATTACCTACGTGTACACATTGATTTTCAGCCTTTCTGGGAAAAACCACCCTTCTTTTTCTGGCTTCAGGCCCTAGCCATGAACGTCTTTGGGGTAGGAGAGTTTGCCGCTCGTTTGCCTAATGCCATTTGTGGAATCGTTACGCTGATTTTATTATACCATCTGGGCGAGCAGCTTTTCAACCGCCGTTTTGGCCTGCTGTGGGTAGCTTGTTACTTCGGTTCTATTCTGCCGCATTTATATTTTCGCTCCGGGATTATCGATCCGTGGTTTAACCTCTGGATTTTCCTGGGCTTAAACGGAGTGATCTTCTTCCGCTGGAAAAAAGACCGCTTTAGTATTCGATTACCTAAAGGACAGTGGTTTTATTTATTGCTGGGCGGATTCTTACTCGGCATTGGTATGCTTACCAAAGGCCCCGTCGCATTCATTATCGTTTCACTGACGTTGGGCGTATACTTCGTTCTGAACGGCTTTAAGTTCTACATCAGCCCTTTACAATTCATCATTTTTGCATTAATGACGTCGGTGGTAACGGCCATGTGGTACGGCATTGAAACCTACAAAAATGGATTCTGGTATCTTCAGGAGTTCATTAAATACAGTTACCGCTTGTTCTCTACCCCCGACGCTGGTCACGGTGGTTTTCCGGGGTATCACTTCGTCATTCTATTTTTTGGCTGTTTTCCCGCCAGTACGTTTGCTCTGCGAGCCCTGAGCTTCCGAAGTCAGCCCGGAGAAACCGATTATCAGCGGGATTATCAGAAGTGGATGGTAATTCTGTTTTGGGTGGTGTTGATCCTGTTTACAATAGTCAAATCGAAGATCGTGCATTATTCTTCGATGTGTTACTTCCCTTTGACGTACCTAGCAGCCCTAACGTTGCAACGAATGTGGGAAGGACGTGTGAAGTTCAGTACCTGGATGAAGGTAAGTCTGGTGCTTTCGGGTGGCATTTTCGTGCTGTTAACCATCGCTTTACCCATCCTTTCTAATCACATTGACTGGATTCAATCGAAAATTGCTAACGATACATTCGCCGTAGCTAACCTGGATGCCAAAATTACCTGGACGGGCTGGGAAGCCACACCTGGCGTAGTGCTGGCGATGGTTCTGGCTGCTGGGTTATACTTCTTTAATCGTCAGCAATACTCCAAAGGCGTTACGACATTGTTTCTGGGAACAGCAGTTTTTATTACGCTAACACTCGGCTTCTTTATTAACCGAATTGAAGGCATTTCACAGGCGGCAGCCATCCGTTTTCTGGAAGCCCGGCAGGGGGAAGATTGTTACATTGTTACCTATCGTTACCGGAGTTATGCTCCCTATTTTTACGCTCGTCAGCAGCCCGGTCGCCACTTAAGTAGTTGGCAGGATGATTGGGCTTTACGTAGTCCTGAGGTAGATAAACCTGTATATGTCATTACTAAAAACTACTTTGAAGCTGAAACCGATACCATGCCACAACTGCAAAAAATAGGCTCCGAAAATGGCTTTGTCTTTTATAAAAGGAAGTAATCGTGTTGTTCATTATTAACTAATAACAGTAAAAATCTTAGTATAACAGAGAAGGCCGATGATGATTAGTCACCGGCCTTCTCTGTTATAACTTATCAGAAAACTAAAAACTTAACGGCTTACCGAGGTCGTTTTAGCTGTTTTTTTCTTCATGAAATCACCGCGGGAAAAGAATTTCTCGATCATGCAGTAGAGTAGAATGAAGAAATAACGACTACCCATTTCCTTAATTTTAAGCTTCGATTCACCGTATTTCCGGTTCGTCCAAGAATTGGGAATAATTTCGAAAGAATACCCCCGAACGTAAGCTTTCAGCGGTAGCTCAACCGTGAGGTTAAAGTGCGGAGAAAGAAAGGGTTTAATTCCTTCAATCGTTTCACGTTTGTAGAGTTTAAAAGCGTTGGTGGTATCGTTATACTTAATGCCAATCATCATTCGAATGATCAGATTGGCTACCCGGTTAATCGTCTTTTTTAAGGCTGGGTAATCAATGACTTTGCCTCCTTTTATCCAGCGGGAGCCGAAAACGGCGTCAGCATCGGTTTCCCGCATTTTATAATAATATCGCACTAAATCCTCGGGATCGTCTGACATATCAGCCATCATAACCGCTACGCAATCGCCCGAAAAACGCTCCAGACCATACCGAACGGCATACCCAAAGCCATTGGGGCCCAGATTGGTTTCATAATGGAGCGTTGGAATTTGCAGGGATAACTGCTGTAAAACCTGTAAGGTATTGTCTTTTGAATTATCGTTAGTGACGAAAATCTCGTGTTCAATTCCTTCCCGAGCTAATGTTTTATACAATGACAGCAAGGTTTCAGAAATAGAATCTTGTTCGTTGTAAGCTGGAATAACAACACTGAGTTTCATAAAAAGGGAAGGATTGGACGAATGGACGATAATTGATAAATGAATAGCAAAGATAGAATTTCCTGGCACTATTTCGATATTAATCAGTGGAGTAACTCAGGGTTTAACAACAGAAACGCCGGACTTTAAAGCCCGGCGTTTTTTCTGTTATTCTAAAAATTCAAACTAGGCGTGACGCAGACGTTCAGCGATTCCATCGTGGATCTCTGAAAGCGTCGACGTAATGTCGTACGTCCAGTTCCAGCCGGGATAATGAGCTTTAAATTTCGATAAATCGGAAACGTACCAGATGTGATCACCGATGCGGTTGGTGTCTGAATACGTATAATTCATGGTGTTACCCGTGATTTCCTCACATACTTTGATGGCCTCCAGCATGGAAACGTTGGCAAAACGACCCCCACCGGCGTTGTACACTTCGCCTGCTCGTGGATTCTGATAGAAGTGCCAGAACATATTCACCAGGTCATGAGCGTGGATATTATCCCGAACCTGCTTGCCTTTGTACCCGAAAATGGTATAAGAGTTACCCGTAATGGCACATTTCATCAGGTAAGATAGGAACCCGTGTAACTGTGCTCCCGAGTGGTTGGGTCCTGTCAGACAGCCTCCACGGAAGATACCCGTTTTCAGACCAAAATACCGACCGTATTCCTGTACGAGTACGTCAGCCGCTACTTTTGAAGCTCCAAATAAGGAGTGTTTGGTATGGTCAATGCTTAAATTTTCATCGATGCCATTCTCATAATAGGCATGATCTTCCGCGATTTCCCAACGAGTTTCGGTTTCTACTAAGGGAAGGAAGTTAGGGTTATCTCCGTAAACTTTGTTCGTAGAAGTAAAAATGAAAACGGCTTCTGGGCAGTGCAGACGAGTCATTTCCAGTAGATTAAGCGTACCCGTAGCGTTTACCGAGAAATCCGTGAAAGGCTCGCGGGCAGCCCAGTCGTGGCTGGGTTGAGCAGCCGTGTGTACAATTAGCTTAATGTCTGCACCAAATTCCTTAAAAATTACTTCCAGCTCTTCAACAGAGCGAATATCAGCGGTACGGTGAACGTAGTTGGAATATTTTTCTTGAATGCGGTTTCGGTTCCATTCGGTGTTACCATCCGTTCCAAAAAAATATTGCCGCATGTTGTTATCAACACCGACAACCATATCAAATTTATCTGCGAAGAAAGAAACTGACTCACTTCCAATCAACCCGGCAGAACCCGTTACTAAAGCAATGTTCATGTGTTAAAGGTTTAAAAAATGATTTAAGCAAACAGACTATTGAAGATCAAGCAATCCCAACACTAATTTAATATTTAATGCAAAAAAAGCGGCACTGAATATATCAAGTACCGCTTTTCAGCTATAAGTGTTTTCAAAAAAGGAATTAATTATGAGTAGATCCCTTCTCTGACAATAATTTAAGACGAATATCTTCGGCACGCTGAGCAACACCTTCTTTATCAGGCCAATTTTGTTTCAACTGTGCCGCAGCACTATCAGGAGAAACGCCGTAAACAGTTTTGTTGTTCTTACGAACGTCAGGCTGGTCGATGGTATTCGCGTTTTGATAGGAGCAGGAAGCCAGCAGGCTACCTAGCATAAGAACGGATAATATCGTTTGTACTCGCTTCATAAGGAGAATGATGTCAGGGACTGGCTGCAAAAATAGCTAGCAAATGATTCAGGACAAACACATTATTGGATTTTCCTGTTCAACAAACCTATGAATTAACTTTGAGTTTGAAAAAAGTGGGAGAATTATTCGAAAATCGTTCGCTGTAGTGCATCCTCAATTATCTTTACTCCTCTTAGTTTGTCCGCCAACATTATGATCCAACTTTTTCTCGAAAGCCTGTTCTGGTTGCTGATTTTCCTGGTGTTTTATACCTATTTGGGGTATGGCATTTTTCTCTGGTTTCTGGTAAAAATCCGGGGAAAGAAAAAAAGTCGCTTTAACGCCGACTATCAGCCCGAAGTAACCCTCGTGATTCCGGCGTATAATGAAATGAATTGCTTGGCTGAGAAAGTACAGAATTCATTAACCCTGAATTACCCGGCTCATTTATTAAAAATTCTTTTCGTCACCGAAGGCTCGACGGATGGCAGTACCGAATGGTTACAGCAACAATACGGTAGTAACGAGCGAATTTCAGTAATGGGGGGGGCCCAGCGGCGGGGAAAAATCGAAGCCATTAACCTGGCCATGCAGCAAGTACACTCCCCACTGGTGATTTATACCGATGCCAATACCAATCTGAATCCCGATGCTATCCCTAATATTGTCCGGCATTTTGCTGATGCGGAAGTTGGGGCCGTTTCGGGAGAAAAACGGATTCAGACCTTTGATAATGAGGCAGCGGCGGGAGCTGGAGAAGGGTTGTACTGGAAATACGAATCTTTTCTGAAAAAACTCGATACCGATTTACACAGTGTTGTAGGAGCCGCCGGCGAATTATTTGCCATCCGAACGGAGCTTTATGAGCACGTTGAAAAAGATACTTTGCTCGACGATTTTATGATCTCCCTGCGAATCGCCAGTCGTGGCTTTCGCGTAGTTTACGATCCCGAAGCGTATGCTCTGGAGCGACCTTCGTTTTCAATTGGAGACGAGAAAAAACGTAAAGTTCGCATTGCAGCGGGTGGTTTCCAGTCCATTGCCCGCTTGCCGCACTTGCTCAATATTTTCCGCTATGGCTGGCTTTCGTTCCAGTACATTTCTCACCGACTGATGCGTTGGGCGGTAGCTCCTTTTGCCTTACCGCTGATTTTTCTGATCAACCTGTTACTGGCATTGATGACTGAAGGCTGGTTTTACCCAGCATTATTCATTGCTCAGGTTGGTTTTTACGCGGCGGCTATATTGGGTTACTATTTCGAAAATCGAAAGCTTCGCATTAAGGCATTATTTGTGCCCTATTACTTTTCCTTTATGAACTGGTGTGCGATTCTAGGCTATTTCCGTTATAAAAACGGACTGTCTTCGGGAATCTGGGAAAAGGTGCGAAGGGCTCAATAAGGTCCGTTTATGTAGAAAAGAAAAGGCTCCGAACTTCGGAGCCTTTTCTTTTCTGTTACATTTTGACAAACTTCTTAATCACACGTTCCTGCCCCTGCCGAATTTCAAGTAAGTAAACACCTTTATTCAGTGAGGAAACATCCAATTTTTGATGGAAGCTATAGCCTTCTTTCTTATGCAGTTGTTGTTTAATGCTACGGCCCAAGCCAGAGTCATAGAGGTAGAATTCCACCGGAAGAGCGTTATCATTTTCCAGCGAAACCTCCACAAAGTCAACAGCGGGAACCGGGAACACCTTCAAACTGCTTAACGATGAGCTCAACACTGGGGCCGCAGCTTCCGCAGCTACCCGACCCGCCGTTGAAGTGGTAGGACCAGGGACGACAAACACCGGGGTTTCAGAAACCGGAATGGTTACCTTACCCGCCGTAGCTGTCAGTGTTGTTACCTGCATGGAGTCGCTACCGATCACGGGTTTGTAAAGCTTCGCAGTGCTTGCCCCGTTAAGATTGAGCACATAGCTAGCCGTCCGTTCTTTTTCGTCGGGCACTACCAGCATGTACATGGACTGATTGTTATACTTGTAATGATCCACAATAGGGTCATTCTGAAGCGTAGACTGGTAACTGAATTCCCCAAATTTTTCATGAACCTGATGAATGTAATCGGCTGCTGGTTTACGAGTCTGATCGGTATTAATCAAGCCCATTGAACCAAACTGCGTTGGCGAAAGGAAATTATCGTCGTACATCTGATACAGGAACACTTTTTCAATACCTGCCCGGGCATAAAGTAAGGAGGTACGTAAGATCCAGTCTGCCTGCGTTTGAATAGCCGTCTTATTTCCAATGGCAATGGCTTTTAGCGGGCTACCCTGATTCAGGTCATAACCCGTTTCGGTTACCCAAACGGGCATACCCTGTGATTGCTGATGAGCTAAGGTATTAAAATCAGACGCAATCTGACGGACCCGGGTTACTTCGGGGGCGGCTCCACGGGAAGCCATGCCGTTTTGCATCATAGCACCGTCGTCCGAATACAGGTGATAATTAATCACGTCCCAGCAAAGGTTAACGCTGCCGTCCGCTTTGTAACCCCGGTATTCTTTGCACCAGTCAATCATTCCCTTGATGTAATCCACCGAAGCTGCTGCCAAACCAGCCACTACCACCTTCATATTAGGATCTGCGTTTTTAATGCCAACGCCGGGGCCCATGGTGTTTTTATGACCATCGTAAAAAGCCGAAAGGTTGGCGGCGTATTCACGGCTGGTCTGGTAAGCTTTGCGACCTTTCCACCATTTGTCACGTTCGTTTTCGCACTCAATGTACTTGATGAGGTTCAGACCAATTTTTACCGTATTAATGCCGTCGTTATTCCAGCGTTGAGAGCTGTTTACGCTCATTAAAGATGGGTCAACGTTGGTATTACTTCCGTAACGGGCTGCGTACTGGAAACCTACTTTAGCCTGCTCAATATAGGAAGTGGGATTGGTCAGGTCTTTACCGTAACGAAGCGGAATGTTCTCCGAATCACGTTCATCATCGGGGTAGGTTTCCTGCATCCAGTTTGGGATGGTTTTAAGACAGGCTAACACTTCGATACCCTCGGCCTTGCAGCGTTCGTAGATGATATCATAATTCCAGCCACCGCTGTGTACTGGGTTAAAGGTATATTTCCCTTCGGTTGACTCCAGTTTTTCCCAGTCCATGTAATGACGAATACCTGAGAAATTTTTAACGGCCTTGAGCTTCGTTTCATTGATGACCGTTGGATTTTGGCCATCTTCAAAATCCCATTCAAAGGCATTGATTCCGAACATATCCTTCAGCTTCACGGATTTTTGCGGAGCTGCTGTAGGCTGATTAGTGGCAGCCTGATAGGTTCCGTAGATTTCCATTTCGTTGGGATATTGATACCAGGCATTCAGAACCAGATAACGGGCATTAGGAATAGGGGTATCAAGGGTGAACGTAGAATAACGATCGGGGTAAGGGCCTACCCACTCATTGTAACGTTCTCCCGTGAAGGTAGCGATGGGGATACGTTTCCAGTTCTCATCAATAATGGATATGGTTACCGGATTATCCTTCAAGGAGCCTTCTCCATCGTAGAACCGAATACTCTGAATCGTCATTCTTTCTCCATCCTGAAGAGGATAATAAGCGTCAAAGTTATTCAGAATTTTTCCCCAACCTGTATTGACAGCCACATCCGTAATGCCATCAAATAAGCCCTCAAGCCCATTGCTGACGTTATTCAACTGATACCAACGTTTGGGATCAAGTGTGATTTTAGTCCCTACTACTTCATAAGCAGGAGTTGTAGTCGAAGGACTAGTGGGGGCAGTTTGGTTAGCTTTTACAAGAACATTAACAGTCTCGTTTCCCGCTGCTGTATAATTCTTACTTGCGGCCTGCGAAGCCGTGATAGAAGTCGTTCCAGCAGCCACAACATTAGCTTTCCATTGACCAGTAGCGTTCGAAACCGAGATAATATCGGGATTTGCCGAGGTATAGGTAATGGGCGATTCGTTGTTGTTACTAGTAGCATTAAGCACGAAAGGCTGATCACCTACCTTTTTCTCGGGAATGGCAGGGAAGGAAACAACGGACGGTGAGAGAACCGAATTCGAAGTACCTGTTTTAATTTCCAACCAGTTGAAATTCCAGTCACCTTGTTTGATGAACAAACGTAGCTTCTGACTGCCCTCAGGTAGGGCTACCGTTGTGCTGATAGTAGACCAGACTTGCCAGCCACCCGTTTGGGGTACACTTATGGTTTTTAAAACGGTTCCATTGCCATTCTGAACTTCAAATTTCCCATTCCCATAACTATTGGCTATTCGAAAATTAAGGGTATAATTTCCTGCAGAGGGTACTTTGATGTTATAATCCAGCCAGTCGTTACTGTCAATTCGGCCTACGTTAAGACCGCCACCCACATCGCTGGTGGTTTCTGTCTGCACGCCCAGCATGGCATCATAATCTTCCGCTTCGATCTTAGCGGGGATGGGTCTACAGGCTTTTACTTCAAACCAGTTAAAATTCCAGGCTCCCTGTCTAGCAAAAATTCGAATGGTTTGATTACCAGCGGGTAAAGAAACGCTTGTACTGATGGTCGTCCAGCCTTGCCAGCCACCTGTTTGGGGTACGCTGAGCGTAGAGAGCACACTACCCGAAGCGTTTTGTAACTCGATTTTCCCATTCCCATAACTATTGGCAACCCGAAAACTGAAAGCATATACGCCAGCAGAAGGAACATTGACCTGGTAATCCATCCAGTCATTATCGTCGATCCAGCTTACATTCAAACCGCCACCCACATCACTGGTGGTCTCGGTCTGCACGCCTAGCATGGCATCATAATTTTCAGCCTCAATCTTCGCTGGTAAAGGCTTGTAAAGGTGGGGAGAGGGAGCTGAAGAAGCTCCATAGGAAATGCCAAGTGCTCCACAGAGCACTGCTGCAAGAAGTAAGGGTGATTTCATCTCAACTTTGTTGGCGGACAATAGTCGCTAGAAAATCTTTTAAAAGCTTTCTAAATTTTCTACGTTTCAGCCATTTTTTTGACGCGGTGAATAATTCGAATATTCATAGATAGAGCAGAGATAATCGTTAACAAATGTCATGCAATATAATTCAAAATATAATACATTTTATTTTATAATTTGTTTGTTATTTTCTCTTTTGTCGTTCATTTATTTAATATTTGTGTATGCATCTACTTCCTGCCTGGTTGTTGCAGCACCGTTTTAGCTACTCTGCCGAAAAACCCGACCCTTCACTCCTTGACGATCTAAAGACCCGACTTTCCAAGTTTCAGGTTGAAGATCCCGAGGTGACCATTGCTATTCCTGCGTATAATGAGGAACGAACCATTCTCAATACGCTATCTTCGCTGGCTAATCAGAAAACTCGCTTTCGGACGGAGCTGATTATTGCCAACAATAATTCTAAGGATCGCACCCAGGCTTTACTAGATGCTTGTGGGGTTAAATCCATTCTCGTAACGCAGCAGGGAATAGGCCATGCCCGGCAGGCGGGTTTGGAAGCAGCCCGTGGGAAATACCTGCTTAATGCAGACTGTGACTGCATTTACCCACCTACCTGGATTGATAGCTTGGTAGAACCTCTGACGACGCCTGAATTTTCCTGTACGTACGGGACGTATTCATTTTTGCCTAGTGCGGTTAATTCGAGAGCGGCTTTAATGTTACATGAAACCGTTTCTCATGCCGGATTCAAACTTCGCCGCTGGAAGGGTTTTGAATACATCAATGTACTGGGTTTTAACTTTGCGTTTCGTCGCAGTGATGGGCTGGACGTAGGTGGGTTCCGGGTGGATGCCGGGCATCAGGGAACGGTGGCCGCTCAGGGCGTATGTGAAGATGGCTGGATGGCGATGACCTTACTCGATAAAGGCAAACTTAAGCACGTAACCAAGGGGGCTCACGTTTGGACGGACGACCGGGTATTGAACCGTGATGGAGGTGTTCTAAAAGCTTTTAAAAAGCGTATTGCGGTAGAGTTCAGAAGGTTGGCTCAGAAATAATCATCAACTACTCATTAAGGCCTAAAAAATCCGCCCAATTCTACAAAACCGCCAGCTATTTATGAGTTCAAGTGCAAGCCTGCCAAAGGTTTCAATTGTAACGATCAATTACAATCAGGCAGAGGTTACTCGCCAATTTCTGGAATCTAGTCGTTTCCTCACGTATCCTAATTACGAAATCGTTATTGTAGATAACGCTTCCAAGCAGGTGCTGAGTACCGTTTTAGACGTGAGTGATTACCCAGGTACCCGCATCGTGCGAAGTGAAGAAAACCTGGGGTTTACTGGTGGAAATAACATCGGTATGGCAGCGGCTAATGGCGATTATTTCTTCATTGTGAATAATGACACGGAAATGCCTCCGTCCTTATTAGATGATCTGCTCAAGCCTTTCGCAACGGATCCTCGTATTGGAGTTACTTGCCCTAAAATCAAGTTTTTTGATTACCCTGACATCGTTCAATACGCGGGGTACAATCCCATGAATCCCTATACTGGTACGGCTACTCCCATTGGATTGAATGAAAAAGACGAGGCTAAATTTGATCAGTCGGGGGTTACCAATTTTGCCCACGGCTGTGCTATGCTGGTCAAGCGGGAAGTTATCGAAAAGGTAGGCCGATTTGCTGAACGGTTCTTCCTGTATTATGAAGAGCTGGACTGGTCACAACGAATTAAAGACGGTGGGTTTTTGATTTATTACGTCGGAACCACGCACATTTTACATAAAGAATCGGTTTCAGTGGGTCCAGCCAATCCTTTAAAAACCTATTACCTGACTCGTAACCGTATCTTATATATCCGTCGGCACGGAAGCTGGTTTCAACGAATGGTTTTTTACGGATTTTTTGCATTTGCCGTATTGCCTAAACACTTGCTGACGTATCTTATTCAGGGAAAAATGGCTCATGCCAAAGCCTTTATGAAAGGAGTTTCCTGGAATTTGCACTCACCCAGTACTTCAGCGGTATAGATTTAAGCCGCAGCCAGAAGCTTTTTCTGCTCTTCCTGATCCAGTCGCCGGGTTACATCAATCAGGGCGGCCATCAGGTAGATGTATATGCTCGAAGGAAACTGGACGATGGCTTCCTGGGGGTAATTGCCAATATTAAGAGCAAAGACCGAAAGAGTCATGGCCAGACAATACATTTTCAGCTCCGGATTTCGGATTGCGTAATAATTGATAATACCCGTTCGAATGATCTGAAACATAAGTAGACAGAAAAGGAACAGGCCAATCCAACCCATCTCTACTGCTACGCGAACATAACCGCTGTCCGGTGGAAAATTAGCCAGGTATGAATTCGGAGCGAAGCGTTGTCCCCATACGCCCGTAGCTCCTAAACCACCACCAATCGGGTGGGAGAGAATATACGGCTGGATACGTTTCTGATTAGCCTTTCGTAAATTAAACGAAGCATCTTCCGAAGGCTTGAAGGCCGACTGGAACCGATAAAGCGTCTGATTGGAAGTAGGAATAAAAATCAGAATGACCATGAGTATGGCCGCAACAATACTAAATTGTAATACCCTTGGGCTGTAGTTTAAGATTCCAAACATGGCCAGACCAGCCGGTACTAATACGTAGGCTCCCCGCGTTCCGGAAAATAGCATAGCCGCCATATAAAAGACGATTAATACTCCTAGCACGTATTTCTTCCAGGTTTTTAAATTTCCGGAAATCAGGGCTACGCAGATGAGTGCCGCAATCACCATGTTATAGGAAAAAGCCACGGGGTCGGAAAGAATCGAATACTTACGCCAGTGCCCTCCGATGAATAAAAGGTTGGCGATGTTCGGATCGGAATGTAACCACTCTTCTTCTGCGGCTGAAAAGCCGATATACTCCTGTTTGAAGGCGTAGCCAGCGGCGTATGCTGCTAATAATAGCCACATTTTAAGAATAGTGCGTACGAGTTGTACCGTGCGAATTTGATACTTAAACACGAAGTACATCAACATTACGAAGGCTACCGACCGAACCGTATACACCCAGGCCAGACGGGATTCCGCCGCAGGGTTAACAATTTCCAGAAAATTAAAGGCAATCCAGACCCAGATCATCGTACTGATACGGCCCTGAAAAACACTCCAGTCGGGCTTGGCTCGCTGGTAGATGAAAAAGCCCAGAATGAGCATGAGCTGAATGCCATCCATCAACGTACCCAATGGAAAATTGAGCCCAAATCGCATCAGGTAAAAAAGCAGGTACGCAAAAGCCAATAAGACTAGTATGCCAAAAGAGGGCTTGGCCACAATGGCGTAAACGCAGGGAATACCAATGAGCGTGGCAATAATACCTGCTCCTGCTACTATTCCATAGGTAACCGTAAGCCAGCCCATTGCCAGTGATAAAACCAGCAAAATGGAAATGCCCGGAACATTATAGAACTTTTCAATCCAGAGCTTTTGTCGAAGCCAGGAACGAAGCGTGGGGCGGGTGCTTTCAGAAGACGATATGGGATAGGGAACGTCGCTCACCTAAAAAAACAGGAGTTTAAAGAAAAAGACAAATACACTGGCCAGAGCCACCCAGATGGCTACCTTGCGGGTAATAATTTGAATAGGTGTGAGGTTTTCCGTTGAATCAGGCAAGTCCTCCTCCGTTGTTCGTTCTGGATATATCTTCATAACATCACGTTAAGATTCGGAGCCTTCGTGTTTAGTAGCTACTGAATACTTATTGGCTTTCCTTGCTTTCAGTAAAGCCAGGATTTGATACATCATAAAGCTGGGAATATTCACCAGAGAACGGTAAATCCGGGGATCCGTTTCGGAGCTAACCAAAGCCAGCAGGAAGCCTACCACAAATAATATCAAGCTAATCAGCCAGCTTAGGGAAGCTAAAGGAGCAATCAGCAAATTAACCAGCATGAATATAACTGACAGCACCAGGAATATAAAAAGTGGTGGTCTGAGCAGAATAAACCCAAATACAAATTGATTCCAGTTAAACGAGCGAATGCCTTTGCCAATAAGCTTGAAACCGTAGGTGAAATACTTGAACCAGGTGTTAATCCAGCGGGCTCGTTGTTTGACCAGCTGATCCGATTTAGCCGTTTTTTCGTCGTAAACAATAGCTTTATCCGTGAACGCAATTCGGTAGCCCCGGCTAATGATGGCGTATTGTAACACCTTGTCAAAACCGGCTCCGCTTACGTCGAGATGTTCCAGACATTCCCGGTATAAACGCACGGTAAAAGCCATGCCTGAACCAGCCAGGGTAGCTGAAGAACCCACGCCAAAAAGTACTTTTCCGTCGTAAAAGTGGTAATAAATGTCTCTCCCCGCATCCAGACAGGCCAGGGTGGTATTCATGTTTTTTGCTTCGCGAATACCCTGAACAGCCTGAAAACCCTGATCGAAGTAAACATTGAGTTCATTCAGGTATTGAGGGTCCACGAGGTTATCACTATCAATAATCGTGAGCCGTTCGTGCGGTCTTCGGAAGTGGCGAATGGCATAAAAATGAGACCGCGTATTACTCGCAAGAACCTGCTCTGGACGAAGTAAAATAACCCGTGGATCAGGAAAGTGTAGATTACTAATATCGCACTTATCCGCAACGATATAAATCAGATAATTCGAGTAGTGTAAAGCTAGTAACGAATCTACTACTTTAGGCAATAGCGTGGTCTGTTCGTAGGCAGTTACAATAATCGCGTAATCGGCTTCAGGAGCAGTCGAACGATTCGGTAAAGTAGGTTTCCCTTTTAAAAGATAAATGACCCAGAGCACCAGCGGAAATACCAGGTTATAGCCAATGCAAATCTGGACGATGGCCCATAAATAATAGAACACAGTCATCGGGTTAGGCGGTTAAGCGATCGTCGTTTTATTTAGAATCCACCCCGTAAAGGAATTTTTCAGACTCGTTAAGTACGTAACGGCGGGAGCCTTTTTCGCGGTAATGGTTTCACCGGACTTGTATACGGCCACCACTTTATCAGAAACCGCAATCCATTCCTTGGCTTTGTTGAGACTTTCCAGCGAGGGCGTCTCGATGAGGATTACATCAAAGTTACGGCTAAGCTCCTGCATTTTCTGCTGAACGGTTGTTTCGCTGGCAATTTCCAGTAATGAATAATCCAAACCCTTATTACTCAGAAACTGAACGGAATGAGGGTCCGTTGCCACAGGTAAGGCGGTTTGTCCCGTCAGGTAGTCTTCCAAAAATAAGGTAGAGCCGGAGCTTTGACTAATGGATGGATTCAGGAAGTTACCATCGATGACTAATACTTTTTTCCCGATCATGGAGAAGGCCTGGGATAAGCTCAATGTAATCAGCGTTTTCCCTTCTCCCTGAGTAAGGCTGGTAATGGCCAGAATATGTTTGTCCTTTAGTTCATTATCCAGTTCAAAACGAACGGCTCGAAGTAAGTCTTTGTACTGCTGGACGTTCTTATGATCCGATTGATTTTGCCAGGACTGATTCAACGAAGCCGGATCAGTCAGCACATTGAGTCGACCTAAAACCGGGCTATCGGTGGCATTGGCCAGTGACAAGGGATCCTGAATGGATTTGTCCAGGTAATAGATAATAAAAAAGACAAAAACGCAGAGAACGAAACTGACAATTCCTGATAAAGCAATTAGGATAATTTTTTTCGAAGGGGCTGCTGTTCCTGGTAAAGCTTTTTCAAGAATGCGAAGCTGAAGCGTATACTGAGAAAGCATTTTTGCTTCATTGTACCGTTGCAATGCTTCGATGTATTCTTTACTGGCTACATCAATACTTGTTTCATATTCCTGAACCCGAGCCTCATTAGGAACCATAGAATCCAGACGGCTATTTAACTTGTCAAGTTGATCCTGTAAGGATTTAATACTGTTCTGAGCTATTTCCCGTTGGATTTCCAGACTTAATTTCTGGGTAATTAAATCTCCTTTGGCTACTAATGGATTGTAGATGTAACTATCCGTTGCCGCACTGATTTGTATATTTAACTGGTTTTGTAAAGAGTCAACTCGTTGCTTGAATTTAGGGTCAAAGTTGCTTGAATAGTAAATATCGTTAGCGGCCCGTAACTGCTGTTTGACGTCAATGACTTTTTGATTGATAGCCGTCATCGCGTTTTCAAGATACTGTCGGTCAGCGGGGTTAAACTTATTATCAATGTTCTTTAAAGCCGCCGTGTAAGCCACCACATCTTTGACTGCCACTTCTTTTTTAGTCTCGAAATCAGTGATTTCTCCGTATAAATTTCGAGCCTGTTCGTTAAGGTTTAATACCCTATTCTGAATTTTAAAGTTTTTAAGTTCATTCATACGCCGACTTAAATTCGACATCTTTTCATTCATGAATGCTTCTAAAAACTCAATGGATCGGGTGTTACTACTCTGAAGACGATTGGAGAAAGCGGTAATAAATTCATTACACAGGGCATTTACTGCAAACTCAGTCAGATACGGGTTTTCGCCTTCAAATTCTACCTTGATGAAGTCACTGTCACCCACACGATAGACAGTAAATTTTTTCGTTAATGACTCATTATCATATTTCATGGACTCCAGTAAGTCCTGAAGCTCAACCTCTTCTTTTTTCTGCGGAGATAGCTCATCCCGGGTTGCAAGTTTTTGGGTAAAAACAGCAATAGCCCGGCTCCGTTGCTGAGGGCTTAAATCTTTTAATAAAGAACTGGGCTTTCGATAGGATTCTTCTGCCGATTTAGCTTTTAGATCATGCAGGATGAGCTGATAACCAATGGGATCCAGTGTCTTTTTCAATAACATGCTTTGAATGATGTTATTAAACTTCTGGCTGATCTCCGATTGCTGTTCGTCAGTACGTAAGGAAAACCCCTGATCAGTTTTATCCACCAGACCCGTCGAGATCCGAGCTTCTGATTTATACTGATCGGGTAATTTTTTTACTAGAAAATAACTGGCAATAGTAGTAACGAGAGGGACTAGTATTAAGATTAGTTTCTTGCTATACAAAAACTTTAGAAACTGTACGAATTCAGTCATAGATTCATTGATCGTTAAGGAACCTTTAACGCCTGTAAAAACTCAGACCGGGCAAAGGGCTAAGTTGAGCTAGTTAAAGTTTTATGTTCTCAAGTTTTTCTCCTACTAACTCTTCGAGGCGACTTTTAGCCACCAGCATTTCGCTTTCAGCCGTCATTTTACCCTGGGTATGATCTGAAATCATCAATAGCATTTTGTTATAGCTTTCCAGCGTTTCCTGACCCTTTTCATACTTGTATTTCACGTCCTTAAGCATGCTTTCTACATCCAGTAAAGCCTGAATTTTCGTTCTTAAAATCGCTTTTCGTTGAACATAAATGTAATACCTCTGCTCTACGTCGGCCTTAAGCGTCAAATCAAAAGCGTCTCTTTCGTACACGACTACTTCCTGCTCGGCTTTGGCCTGCTTCACAAGAGCTGGTTTCTGAAGCAAAGCCCCAGCATTTACCACAAGCCCCAATTGATAGCCATTTAACAAATTGCGGGTGCTACCGCTAGGCTGGCTTGGATTTTGGTTAATCAGTGTTACGCTGTTATTGGGACTGTAGAGGTAGGTGAAGGATAAAGCGTCAAAGTAGGAAAGACGATTTTTCTTAATGACCGCATTGGCCGCGTCGATCCTGGAATTATACATTTTACTTTTAGGATACTTCTCCCGGGCAACTGCAATCAGTTTTTCCAAATAGGGATAAGAGATATCCTGCATCATGGAATTCTGCGATTCTTGTGCTCGCGTTTGTTGAAAAACGGAAAGAAAGATAGCGAGAACAAAGAAGAACTTTTTTATCATAGAACGGATGATATATGCATTTCCTGCTCTCGCCATGGGTGATGATGATTGAATAAGAAACGAGTGGGCAGTCTATTAGGATTATACATTCTCGGACTGAAATAAGGCCGGAAATGTTTTAAAAATAATTTTCATGTCCATAGCAAACGAGAAATTGCGAGCGTACTCAATGTCAAGTTGCATACGTTCTTCTTCGGACATATCCTGTTTACCTTTTCCTCGTTTAGTTACCTGCCAAAGCCCGGTCAGTCCAGCCGGTCCGGCAAAACGAAGAATATATTCGTCGGAAGTCAGTTTTTCAGCTTCGTAAAGCGGTAGTGGCCGATTACCCACCAGAGACATATCGCCTCGGAAAATATTGATGAGCTGAGGTAACTCGTCGATGCTGGTATTACGGAGGAAACCCCCAATGCGGGTAATACGGGGATCATTCCCAAACTTCATGAATGCGGCTTTGTTGTGTTTCCGCTGGAGATATACCTTTTCACAAACGTGCTCATTGTCAAGGTATAGCATCTGAGGGCAGGCCGTATAACCCGAAGCTTTACACTCGGCACACAAGCTGTGATTCTGAGTCGAGGTCGTGTTTTCTACCTCTTTATTGTACATGTTGAAGGCGGCCATATCCTTCACCATTTTATCCGCATCCGTTCGCATGGTTCGGAACTTAAGCAGGTTAAATACTTTATAACCGGTACCTACGCGTTTGGATTTATAAATGATGGGTCCTTTGGAGTCCAGCCTGATTAGCAGGATGACGACTAGTAACAAAGGAGACAGTAAGATCAAAGCAGCACCCGTGGCAGAAATGTCAATTAGCCGTTTCCACCAGGGAATTTTTACATTAAAACGGGGCGTTTCGCTAGGTTGTAATGCTTTAAGCTGGTTTTTACGCAGAAAATAATGCAGCCGCAATAACAAATCACCCTTGCTAAAATCTGAGGGGAAAATGTCATTAGCACCAGCTTGCTGAGCCTCTTGGGCCAGTTCTGCACTTAGCTTGGGTACGGTTACCAACACTGGCAGGGACTGGAGCCAGGGCGTGGAACGAATTTCTTTCAGGAACGTACGAGCCGCTGGCGTGTAGCTAAGAATCACGGCATCAGCCGGATAATGATCCTTAAGGGCCGCTAGAGCCTCATGGGTTTCTTCTAATGGATTGATGTTCAGATTCTGACCAAACTTCTTGATAAAGTTCAGACTAGCTTCTGAATCTTGTTCCACGTATAATATACGCAGAGGTACAGAGGAGACAACAGACATTGTGGTGTCGTTTCAATGGCGTTATGCTTGGGCTTTGCAGAGAAGGAACATCGGTTCCCGTAGAAATTATCTGTAGACGCGACGAAGTACGGCTTTTACTTTTGCAGTGATTTCCATGGGATTAAAGGGCTTGGTCATAAAATCATCAGCCCCTAATTCTAGACACTGAATCCGATCATTACTTTCTTCACTTCCTGAAAGGATGATGACGGGAATATGTCCATACATATTACTTGAACGGAGGACTTTTAAAAATTCTTTTCCGTTTAAATGAGGCATGTTAAGATCTGCCACAATAAGATCTACGGGAGCACCCGTTTCGATCCATGACATACCAGCCATCCCATCATCTTTAATAACAGTATTGAAATCTTTGTTCAGGGCAAGTTGAAGTACTTTCCGGGTCATGGGTTCGTCGTCCAGAATAAGTACGGTCGGGTTTTCAACTGAATTCATAAATTGGCGGTGTTATAATGACGGTAATAACGAAAATACGGAAAATTACATGTTAAGTAAATTCCTTTTGTTGCGAACATAAGGCCTTTACTATGAAAAATAAGTGATTCAAAATGACTCGGTTAGGTCTAGCAGATAGAGTATACTAAATAATTCTATTGAGTATATTTTCTCTATAAATCTCGTCTCTCAGCAAAGAATATTTAAAGGTAAATTATAATGCCAGACTTACGTGCTTATACCTTAAAAGATTTTTTACTTTAGATTAGTGTATTTATATATTTTATTTGAAAAACATAAAAAAATACTATATTTTACAAAAAAAAGCTTATCATTCATCATTATGTATGTTAGAAATCTTGATAGGCTCGATAGTGATATTGTCTTATGGTAATTTTATAATTATTAATACTTATTTATAGGTTTTTTTATGTACCATCATGTAATTCTTAAATAGTAAAGATTAAAATCAAAATGCTTTATATCTCAATGCTTAATATTTAACCACTTTAAATTATTTTTGGACTCGATTTGTAAAGTACTAAACGTCAGTAATAGTTCAGTTGATGAGAGTTTTGAGCAGTTCATCGAAAACGTTCATTAAATCTTATCTATTTTTGATAAATAATAAAACTTTATTCTTGCCGCCCCCTGGAATAAATGTTGTTCTTATCCTAAAATTCCTAAGTGGTTTTTTGATAACATTAGGAAATAATCTCCTTATGAAGATGGGTATTTCTCATCTTATGAATATCAATGAAAGCGTTGGATAGTATCATTTGTATTGGACAGACTCCGTGGCAGGGCGAATTTCAAAATTCAGCCGTTCAGCTATTAACCGAGTTATCAAACTATTATCGAGTTCTTTATGTGGATTACCAATATACACTCAAAGACATGGTGATGGGGGTGACGGGCCGCAGAAATGTCCCTATGCAAAAGCTGGTCAACCGTAAGGGGGTATTAACTAAAGTAGAAGAAAATAGGGAACTTTACGTATGGCTGCCCCCGGTAATGGCTCCTGTGAACTGGATGAGTGATTCGTACCATGACACGTTCCTTCAGATTAATACCAAGCGTCTGACCAATGGTCTTCGGGAAGTGATGAAAGAGCTAAGGATGCAATCACCCCTGATAATCAATGCCTTTAATCCCGTGCAGGGCTTACCACTTTTACATAAGTTAGGAGAGGTTGCGACCATTTATTATTGTTTTGACGAAATTTCAGCGGAAGCCTGGATGGGTAAGCATGGAGCCCGGTACGAAAAAAAGTATCTGAAAGCAGTAGATGCGGTAGTAACGACTTCCGAGGCTCTTCAACAGTTTAAATCCCAAGAGCAGCCCCGAACTTTTTGTGTAAAAAATGGGGCTAATTTCGATTTATTCTATCAGGCTCATCTTTTGAAAAGTCAAAAACCAAAGTCTGAGAATAAGACTATCGGGTATTTGGGAACAGCAGATAACCGCATAGATGGTGAGCTGGTAGAACGATGTGTGCAGGATATGCCCCAGCATCGCTTTGAGTTTCTCGGCCCAGTCAATGATGACACGCTGAAAGAGCGTCTCTCCGGGTATTCGAATGTCATTTTTACACCGTCGAAGCGGCCAGAAGAATTACCACAGGCTTTATCCGAATGGGATGCTGCGATGATTCCTTTCGTGTGTAATGAACATACGTATACGATTTATCCCCTGAAAATCAACGAATACCTGGCCGCCGGCTTACCCGTAGTAACGACACCCTTTTCAATACTGAAGGATTTTGAAGACATCGTCTCGATTGAGTCTACTGCCGAAGCTTTTAGTAAAAGTCTGCAAAAAGCTTTAGAAAGTACGGATCCCGTTGAGGTTAAACAACGAATTGAAATGGCTCGTGGAAACTCCTGGGCTCACCGGGCTAAAGAATTTCGTTCTATTATTGAGCAGATTGTGGACTGGAAGCTGGTTTCGTAACCCGTTGCCACTGTCCACTGGCTGAATCATATTGTTTTAATAACTTCGCCGGATTTCCTCCCACGACTGAGTACGGAGGAACATCTTTCGTTACTACACTTCCACCCGCTACTACCGAATTCCTGCCAATCGTAACGCCAGCCGTTATAACGGCATTTGCCCCAATCCAGCAACCTTCTTCAACAACAATGGGCTGAACCGTAACAGGTTGGCGATGAATGGGTTGTTTAACGTCTTCATACGTATGGTTCAGACCTGAAAGCACCACGTGCTGGGCCAGAATTACGTCTGAGTGAAGGTGAACAGGACCAATAACTACTGAAGAAATACCTACAGTGCAATGGTCTCCAATAATGACATCTCCTACACCGTTATTAACCACGCAGAAATCTTCGATGGTGCTGTAAGCTCCGAGACTAAAGGCCTTGAAAGGTAATACATCCATCCGGGCCGAAGACCTGATCTTAGCACGACGGTGTTTTTTATGAATAAAAGGGTTTAAAAACCAGCTTACCCACCGACGAGGACGGGCTTCATGCCTGGGAATTAGTAACCAGTGCACCCATTGTTTAATAGCCGGGTTAGTATCTAAGTAAGCTTTTATATCCATAATGAGACTATTGGGCAGAAGCAGTTTTAAATTGATGGATAGCGTCAATCATTAACTGAAGAGAATTTTCCCAGGTATGATCCAGTGCAAAGGCGATACGTTCCGGAGCTGTTGATAAGTGTTGACCTGACAACGCCTGCTCAATACAGCTAATGAACGTTTGAGGGGAGTTAGCTAAAAAGACGTGTTCTTTAAAGAGTTCCATGGTTTCTGTTTGCACTGCTACCACGGGCTTACCCATCGCCAGGTATTCATCGATTTTACGAGGATAGTTACCAATCGTGACTTCGTTGAAAACCTGAGGATTAATTAAAACATCCATGTGAGCCAGATACGCCGGAATTTCATGTGGAGGTTTTGACCCTAAAAAGGTGATGTTATCCAGAGCTTCAAGTTGAGCTCGGGGAAACGAATCATCGGGTGAACCAATGAGCACAATCTGCCAGTTGGGACGCTCCCGGGCAATGGTTTCAAGGAGGGCTCCATCCAGACGAAGACTAGTCAAAGCTCCTGCGTAGCCAATGCGAGGTTGAGGAATACGAGCCAGGTCTGTGGGAGTTGCAGTGACCTCGTTGGGGTTAAACAACTCTAAATCACACCCCTGACCAATGTATACCGAATGCGGATTGTACCGGGAAGCCTGATTGGCCAAGTAACCCGAGTTACTAGCCACTATATCCACTTTACTCATTAAAGCCGGCTCGAGTCGCTCTCCATGCTTTTTCCAGTAATTAACGGCCAGAAAATTATCCCGCAGGTAATACACGTAAGAATCGGGCTCCAGGAATTCTTTTAGGTAAAACCCCTGAATCATATCGTTATCATTGAGCAGAACAAACGAATCCCATTTCAAATCAGCGAGGACCTTACGAATACCTGTGGCTAATTTTTTACTATTCCAGCGATTAAAAAAGTCATAAATGGCATTATCGGGTAACCAGTTGAAGGAGCCCAGAACGCAGGTAGGGGACCAAACCCAAAGATTAGGCTCTACTTCTGTGAGGGCTTTGCCTCCATTTTGCCCAATAAATTGTTTACGTTCCTGAAGGCGACCATCACTGCGGTACAAGGCAGCCCAGTCAAGAGGCTGGTTTACAAACAGAACACGGTGCTTAGGAGCCAAGGCCCTGGCCATATCCCGAATGTTACTTCCCATATTTTTTTCCTCCCAGGGCTGCCGGGCAATGATCACAAAGTTCATAGCTAACTCAAAAGTAAGTGGGTCGCTAGTATTGATTTAGGTGGATAATAATCAAGGACCCTACCGAATGTAAATGTCGTAATTATACTTTAACTGACGATAAATGTCCCGAACGAGGCTAATGACAGGATTCTCACTTTGGCTAATGGAGCTTCGGGTCATGGTACTGGGCTCGGCTTCCGAATTTTTCTGAATAAATAGAGACTGGAAGTCATTGTAAAACAGGCCTTTACCTTTATTTTTTAGAAATGAAATACACATTTCATATTCCGTTTTATCTCCTTTCATGCCTTCCGGGTAACGGCCAAACTTCTCCAAGAAATTACTACGTCGCAAATGGGGATGATCGCTGTAATAGTAGATTTTCTTATAGTTGGTAGCCCAGGCGGGGAATATCATTTCTGAAAAACCATGCCCCTTGGGACGCATGTATGGATAAGGGATATAGGCGTAAAACCGGACGATATCTAAGGTGTCATCCTGATTCATGAAGCGGAGAGCGTCCACAAAACGATCCGGAAATTTATCAGTAGGTTCAAAATCCTCCTGTACGTACAAGGTATAGGGTGTTTTGACGGCATCTTGTCCCTTGTTAATGTTATTGCCTAAGCCTCGATTTTTCTCAGTGGTGATAAGGTCGAATGCAAATTCTTTTTGTAACTGACGAAGTGTTGAGAGGTGCTCGGGCTTACTTCCGTCGTCTGAAATGACAATACCCCCAAAGCTGACCTGCAACTTTTGAAAAGAATTCAATAAGTGCTCTAAAGAATGACTTCTATTGTAATGCGTCACCAATAAAGTAACGTCTGAAAAAGAATATTCCATGACCTCCTGAGGAAAATGTGGTGCTTATTTAAACCTCATTAACTGAAGTGTATTTTTAAGAAAACGATACTTTAAATAACCCCAGCGTAAGGCTAAGATGAATGGGTTCGGGCGTTGTTTCCAGTCCGACCGAAACGTAGCAGTGCTGGGTTCCGAGGAAGTATTGACCTGGTCAAAAATGCTGGTAAAATCATTATAAAACAATCCTTTTGCCCGATGTTTTAAAAACGATAAACACATCGAAAACTCAGCAGCATCACTATTGGTTCCTTCCTGATATCGACCAAATTTTTCAAAAAAATTACTACGTCTTAAGTGAGGGTGATCGCTGTAATAATAGAACTTTAAATGATCGTCATGCCAAAACTCAGGTCTAAAAATCATTTTTGAAAAGCCCTTTTTAAAGGGTACCATATAGGGGTAGGGGAAGTACGCATACAGGCGAACAATATCTAGTTCGGGATCTTCCCGCATGAATTCCAGTGCATCAGGAAAATGCTCGACGAAATCAGGCTTGGCAACAAAATCCTCTTGTACGTAGAGCGTAAAAGGAGTTTTAACCTCATCCTGTCCTTTATTAATATTATTAGCTAAACCTCTGTTTTTGGGGGTAGTAATGAGCCGAAAGGAATATTGCTTGCTCAATTCCCGGAGTACTTCCTGATGTTCGGGCTTACTACCATCATCCGAAACGACAATATCACCAAAGCTACAGTTAAGATCCTGAAAACCTTGTAAAAGATTGGCAAGCGAACGGCTTCGGTTGTAGTGCGTTACCAATAAAGTAACATCCTCAAATTGTCGTAGTGATGCGTCTTTCATTTAATAACGATTTAAAACTCGTATTATAAATTAGATTTGGCGGTTTTGAAGACCGAAAACCCATCTTTAAACTTAATTTCAATATTCTTATAGGTCCATTGAGAACAATAGTAGATGAGAACGAGATTAAGAATAAAGAGGTAGCTATAATCTTCAGGAGAAAATTTAAGAATTCGAATAAATACGATATTGAAAATACTTAATAGTACAGCGTGAGTTAAATAAATAGAGTAACTATAGGTACCTACACGATGTAACAGTGTAGATGAATTTAAGATACTGGATAACTTGCCTTTTTCAAAGGAAAAAATATAAATAGCTAATAAAAATATAATCTCATATACAAAGCCATAGTACTTTAAAGTTTCTCCCCAGTAGATACTAATGAATATGGCAAAAACAATAACTATTTCCGCAAAAGTGAATAGTAATGGATTAATATGCGATAAGCTCGATACCGTTTTACTAAATATCATGTAACAGAAAGCACCAGTAAAAAAGCCAATTAGCCCTCTTAGAAAGCCGTAGTCAAAAGAATAATTGATCTGGAAACTTCCAGTAATAAAAGCCAGCAGGCCCAAGGCAACTAAAGCTGTCAACAAATAAATAATGGACTTGTACCGCTGGAGGCTTAACCGGGCTATGGTAATCATTACTAAACCAAACACGATATAAGAAATAACCTCTGCACTGATAGACCAACTGGGAATATTCCAGCTAACATCACTGATGTTAAATAGTTTAATGGAATTGACCAGAAATAAGGAAGTGAAAAAGGTAAGTACGTTATTATTCGGATTATCAAGCTTATTCACATGAATGTAATGGGACATATATTCTTTGTCCAGCTCCATAAGTAAGGTGACAAAGAGCATGACAAAATGCAGAGGGTAGATCCTGAAAAAACGCTTTTTCATAAACGTTCCGAACTCCTCCGTTGTCGACATTAGCTGATACCGGTAGGTAATGACAAAGCCACTTAGTACAAAAAAGAAATCAACAAATACGTCGGAGTTTTCGACGATAGGGTTATTAATAACAGGTGTATTGGTAAAAAATGCCATGTGGAAGAGAACCACAAAACTGGCAAACAACCCCCTGAAAATATCAAGAACGGAGAATCTGTATTTCATAAATTTTCAATAAAGATGGCGGACAGCTATGAAATACTTAGGCAGATTTTCGATACGCAAGTATCTCTTTAAGTGACATTTTATATTTGAAAGTTAGTAACAGATAGATACCCCCTCCAATGATTATTTCAATAACTGTATGAATAACCCCTTCCGAACCAACAAAGTATTTATATAAACTAATAGCCCCTACCATAAGTAACCCAAAGCTGAGTGGTTTAGCGATATTTTTAAGGAAACTGCCAAAGAAATTTCCAATGAGGTAATGAACTACGTAAAAGTTGATGATCAGGTTAATAATGGTACTTATTAGAAAGGCAAAGGCTATACCGGTTACCTGCCATTTATTACCTAATAGATACAGCAGCGGAACTTTAACAATAAGGGTAGCCAGATTAATATAGAACAGAAGGTTTGGTTTACCTTTCGTAAAAGCCAGTGTAAATAAAGGGTGAGACAAACAGAAGAAAATGCTTACGAAAACGAAAATACGAATAAGCGGAATGGTTTCTTCCCAGCCAGAACCGTACAATAAAGGTACTACACTATCGGCAGTGATGTATAACCCTACTAACAATGGAATATTGAAATAACTAACCATATCCAGAATCTGTAGATATGATTTTTTTAGTTCTTCCGCATCGTCTTTCATTTTAGCCAGAATAGGATAAGCTACCTGAAGAATGATGGGATTGAGTTTGGTAATGGGGAATACCGCTAGTTGATAAGCGATGGTATAAAAGCCCAAAGCCTTGACGCCTAATAAACCTCCAACAATAATGTTATCTGAATTGCCCTGAACAAAGCCTAATAGTCCGTCTCCTACGTTATAAATGCCGAACTTTAAATGTTCTTTAATAGATGAAAAACTCAGGTATAGCTGGGGTTTAAAAAGATTCATTCCATAGATGATCTGTAGAGCTGTTCGTAAAATGTGCATAGCCAGTTGCCCATAAATCAACGAAAGTTCTTCAAAACCATTATAGGCCAGTGTAATAGCAACAGTAGTGCCCGTTAATGCTCCGACGATTTCCATAATGGCAATAGATCGGAACTTTAATTCTTTCTGTAAAAGGAATAAATAGATTTGACCAAAGTATATAATTAAAAAATATAAAGAAGCCAGTTTAATGACTCGGTCAAGCTTAGGCTCTTTATAATAGGCGACAATTAAAGGTGAACTAAAGTAAACAATCAGGAAAATAACAAAGCCTAAAATTAAGCCTACAAAGTAAAGACTGGATAATACTTTGCGGTCAGACTCCTGCTTGTAGATAATAGAATTGGAGAAACCTAAATTACTGAAAATATAGAAGAGATTAATAATTAAGGTGCTAACACTAACCACACCAAAAACAGCCGGGTCTAACACCCGGGCCAGAATGGTTACCTGTAAAAATTGAAAAACAGTAGAAACTACGGTTGAAATGGTAATCCATTTCCCACCCTCAATTGCACTCTTTTTATTACTCATTTAGCTACTGGTAATGGGTTTAATTTTCTAACTTAAGTTATTAATTAAAGGAAGGTATGGTATGAATAAATAGAGCAATGAGGGGTACGCAGTAACTAATAGCGGGTAATCCTACAATCTAAACGCGATACGCAATGACCTATACGTATGGGTTGTCTGGACTGTTAGTAAATCAATACGTTCGCACAGGGGTATTCGCCTTTCATTTTACCAATGAGAGTGATCCATGCGGATGGTCTGCCCGGAATAATGATTGGGTCTAAAAAAAGTCCGGCAAGGGTGGACTAGATAGAGATTAATCATGATGGCGGCCAGATTAAGTATTTTTACAATTCTAATAGCTTTTCAAAAGTAATAGAATGTCAGAACGCCAGCAAACGTTGAGCCGTATTAATTCGGACGGAGAAAGAGGAAAATACCGTCTGACGATCAAACTGGTCAAGAATGGAATTCTGTTTACGGTAAATTTGCCGAAAATCCAGGAAAACATTATGACGAAGCTGGTAACTCGCTACAAGCTCCCCATACAGGAGATTCGTCCCCACTCCCTGTCCAATGAAGTTACCAAATTCGCGGTCGGCAGGACGGTTATTGTAGCTTAACAGAGGGTTCCCTCCGTAATTCCGCCCTACCAAATCCAGTCCATAATGAGCCCCAACGAAGATTCCGGTAAGATTCAGACGGGGCAGAGGCTGGTAACGAATCGTGGAGACAAACTCCCGGAAGTTACCTCCAAAAGGGTGAGCCAGCGACTGGTTGGAATTAACATAGTTCGTCCGATCCGATACGTGTTGGTAAGTATAAGGCCGAGCTCCGTTGAGTTCAATCTGTACGTCAAGGTTTTCTATGTCGAAGGCATCAATGTATTTGGCTCCAATCTGATACCCGATTTTATTACCCCACCAACCTTTCTGTTGCCGAAGCTTTTGAAGGTTAAATTCATCTAAGTTGAGCTGTCCGTAAATCTGAAACTGTTTCAGGAAGTTATAGCGGGCATCTAAGCCCAGCAGAGAGTTATCCGCACTGTATTTCTGAGCTTCAATGGCTCGGTAGAAAATAATGGGATTGAGGTATCCTAAATCAAAGTAACCCTGCGTTCGGTCACGGCTATGAATAATGGTTTCAAAAAGGCCAATGTTCAGATGCTTACCAATATTAAGCCCCAGGTGGTGCATGGCCATGAATTTTTTGGCGGGCAGCGTGCCGTAGGTTAATAAAGTATCCTGTTGATTATTGAGTTCACTGAAAAGATTGATGTACTGGAAGGGACCAATTTTTGTGGAAAGTTTGAGGAATAGATAAGGTCCGCTATTATCAGAAAGAATCATGGAGCGGAACCCATTTCCTATAAAAACTTTGTCGTGCCCAAATTGCAGGTTAATCTGCTTAATAGGATCGAATGTGATATAACCCCGGGCGGTAAAGAAGTCGCTACTGGTTTCGTAGGGAAACTGAGCGGTGTTATTACTGCGGAAAATCTTCCAGGCAGCTTCGCTGGGGACGGAATTAAAATTCTGGATACGTTCCTGAAAATACCCTGGAAGACGCATCTGGTTTTCCGTAAAATAGGTATAGAAACCCAGCTTATTACCAACGGAACCGCGTATTTCAATCCCCCGTGTATTAATATACGAATACTTGTAGACATCCTGACCACCGCCCACTAGGCCGTAAAAAACGGGATTTATGTGCAGCTCTACGTCGTCGTTGACAATACTGTAAAGGTCATTTTTCTTCTCATACAGATGTTTGAGAAAGGGCTTATCACTGGTGGCTGTGCCAGAAGCCTGTGACCATTCCCAGCTATCTTCCCTCAAATACTGAATATTAAATTTATCGGCTTCGGAAAGTAATCGATATTGATCCGCACTAAGGGAGTCGAGCAATTGAATAATGTACTTTCGGAGGTAGGGCTTCACCGTACTCTGATAACCAGGGGCGTTTTTTCCGCTCTTGATTTCATACCGATCCACAAGGTGGTAATAATCGGCATTCAGGGGGGCAAATACGCTTTGTCCAAACAAGGTTGCTGCCTGAAATCCGAAAATACTAAGGAATAAGATAAATCTTGCCATAGGCGAAAGACGCGAACCCTGTGGGTTTGACGTTTTATTGCTTACTTTGTAAAGAGCCGTAAGGCCGTGCAAATTACGAAGAGATTCTGAAATTCATTTTTACATGTTTGTCCTGACCGAGCAATCTTCCATCGCCAATCATTTCATTGCTGAATTGCGTGATGTTCACATTCAAAAAGATCCCTTACGTTTTCGGCGGAATCTCGAACGTTTAGGTGAGCTATTGGCTTACGAAATTTCCAAGACGCTTACGTACTCGAAAACTACGGTACAAACGCCTCTAGGACAAACAAAAACCTTTTTATTAACCCAACAGCCCGTTCTGGCGGCTGTACTTCGGGCGAGTCTACCTTTTCATCAGGGCTTTTTAAATGCCTTTGATCGGGCTGAAAATGCCTTTATTGGAGCTTATCGGGGGAATCATACCGAAGGGGAAGATTTTACGGTGGAGCTGGAATATATTTCCTGTCCTGACATTACGGGTAAGACGCTTATTCTGGTTGATCCCATGCTGGCTACGGGTAAGTCACTGGAAACGTCGTATCGCTCATTACTCCGGTACGGCATTCCTGCCCGCACGCACATTGCTGCCGTGATTGCCTCGCCGGAAGGAATCAAGCACGTACAGACCCGAATGCCCGAATGTCGTTTGTGGGTAGGGGACGTGGACGAGCGACTGAATCATAATTATTACATCATTCCCGGCCTGGGCGATGCCGGCGACCTGGCCTTTGGAGAGAAGCTGTAAAATCATGGAGAGTTTTAGTGTATACATTCCCGTTATTCTGGCCTCGATGCTCAAGTTTGTCGGTGGGCCGCTGGCGGGGTTGGCGTTGAATCTAACCCTGACGGAGACCATTCTCTGCACGGTTGGGGGAATGATGCTCAGCGTTATTATTTTTACTTTCTTAGGGCGAATCATTCGATTTGGCTGGGAGCAAATCAGAAAGACGCCCCGGAAGCGTTTTACGAAATCATCGCGGCGGGCCGTTACGATTTACCGCAAGTTCGGTATAGCCGGCATTGCCTGCCTGACGCCCCTGCTATTTACGCCCATTGGAGGAACTTTATTGGCCGTATCGTTTAAAGCTTCGCCCCTTCGAATTATGAGTTGGATGCTGGTGTTCGCCGTTTTCTGGGCGGTAATTTTCTGCTGGGCGATTTACAACCTCGCTGACTTACGGAAGCTAATTTTGGACTAAGATAATATCCTGTCTTAGGGTATTATTTTTCTCCCTGGCTGGTGTCTTCACCAACCACTAGGTCTTTAGTAATGGCTGGTGAGGATACCAGCCAGGGGAGTGAGACGCGATTCATTACGTCTAGTTGGGAGATTGAAGATAAACTAAATCCCCGGGTTGTCACCCGGGGCTATCCATATTGAACCCCGATGGGGTTACCTCTTTCATTCTCCGCCCTGGTTGGTGTCCTTACCAACCACTACGCCTTTAGTAATGGCTGGTGAGGATACCAGCCAGGGGAGTGAGACGCGATTCATCGCGTCTGGGTAGAGGATTGAAGACAAACTAAATCCCCGGGTTGTCACCCGGGGCTATCCATATTGAACCCCGATGGGGTTACCTTTTTCATTTCTCCGCCTTGGTTGGTGTCCTCACCAACCACTACGCCTATAGTAAGGGCTGGTGAGGACACCAGCCAGAGCGGGAAAAACGTCTTGCTACCTTGTATTAGAGTTTTCGCTGTCTAACCCTAAACCCTAAACACAAAACGCTAAACCCTTGCAAACGGAAAACTAATAATTCGTTCGGGCGAGTTTTTCAATAATCCGCATCAATTTTTCGAGCCCTTCGCGGTCCTCTTCGTGGAAATCATCGAGCTTATCGCTGTCCACATCCAGTACTAAAAAGACCTCCTGATTTACATCAAATGCAGGTAGTACAATCTCTGAGCGTGATTCTGAGGCACAGGTGATGTGGCCTGGAAAAGCGTCAACGTCAGGTACGAGAACCGTTTGCTGGGTTGTATAGGCATGCCCGCAAACGCCTTTGTCGAAATCAATGCGAGTACAGGCAATGGGTCCCTGGAAAGGGCCGAGAACCAGTTGGTTGTTTTTCCGCAGGTAAAAACCTACCCAGAAAAAATTAAAAGTTTGTTTCAGTGCCGCAGCAATGTTGGAAAGGTTCGCAATGAAATCGTCTTCCCCGCTAACCAGGGCTTCAATTTGCGGAATCAGGCTATCGTAAATCTCTTTGCGAGAAGAATTTTCAGGAATAAACAAGCTTTCAGCCATTAATGAAATAGAGTAAATAATGAAATAAAGAATGAAACTAGGTAACGGCTAGTCGGAAAGAAACTTTCAAAGTTTTATATCCGATCAACATTGGCAAACTTAAAAATCAAACGCCCGACTCCCGGACCACCAATTCCGTTTTCACCCAAATTTCCTGATAAGGCGTATCACCCGGATTCTGAATGAGCTGGAGTAATAATTCGGCTGCTTTTTGTCCCATGGTATAGGCAAACTGCTCGACCGAGGCAATGGGCGGAAAATGAACGTATTCCATCATCGGTAGATTGGCAAAACTAGCAAAGTAAACTTCCTGATTGGGAATGATACCTTCAGCCCGAGCCTTTTCAATGGCATGCAGGGAAACGTAATCGTTAAACGTAATAATGGCCTGCGGCTTGGGGTCGTGACTGAGCAGGTAATGAACTTTCGTCTGCGTATCTTCTCTGGATAAATCCGAAGAGCAAATGAGCTGAGGCAGAATGGGCAGGCTTCGTTCCTTCATGGCCTGTAAGTAACCCCGTTGCCGCTCTTCGGCTACTTCCAGTTGGGGTGGGCCGTTGAGTAAGGCAATACGTTCCAGTCCTTTATGAGCCAGAAAATCCACCATCTCCTTCGCCGCCTGTGTAATGTTACTGCGGATTTTATGAGCTGGTACATTTCGGGGCACGCGGTCAAAAAACACGACTGGTATCCCGAAGTTTTCCAATTCTTTAAAATGCAGGTAATGATGCGTTTCAGCTGAAATGGAAGCAATAACGCCATCAACCCGGCTACTCAGGAAAGTAGTTAGGGCTCCCTTTTCCCGCTCCAGGCTATCTCTCGATTGCGAAATAACTACATTATATCCCTGCAAAGCATCCTCGATGGCGGTAATGGCCGTCGAGAAAAATTCTTCTTTTAAAAAAGGTAATACCACGCCAATGGTGTGGGTCTGTTTCTTCTTAAGTACCAGTGCTGCCGGATTGGGTCGGTAATGCAATTGCTTAGCCAGCTCCCAAACGCGTTCGCGGGTACGTAGCCCGATTCGGGGATTATTTTGAAGGGCTCGCGAGACCGTTGATATGGATACGCCTAACTGTTGGGCAATTTCCTTGATGGTCGCTTGGTGTTTAGGCATCTTTTCCACTGTCAGTCCACAAAATAAAATACTTGTGCAATCCTTTGCAATGCCTCAGGCTGGGCAAACTAGGTTCCGTTAGCAAAGAATTAAGCCTTGAAGCTCCTCCAAATCTGCTAAAAAGCTTGTTCTTTTGAAACTAGTAATTCGCAAAATCTAATCACAAACGATCCGCATGAACTCTCTTCTGACGGCGATACTTGAAACGTTTAAAAATTCTTTTGGTTCTGAACCTGCTTTACTGGTACGTTCTCCGGGACGTATTAACCTCATTGGCGAACACACGGATTATAACATGGGTTTCGTGTTACCCGCCGCCATTGACCGTGAAATGATTTTTGCGATTAGCCCCCGACCCGATCAAACTTGCCGAACCATAGCCTATAACCTTAACCGGGAAGAGACATTTACGACGGATAACCTAACAAAATCCGACGAGAAGTGGACGTATTACCTGAAGGGTGTTATTGATCAGATTCAGAAGCTAGGGTATGAGATAAACGGATTTGATCTGGTCTTTGGGGGAAATATTCCGGTAGGGGCAGGGGTATCGTCTTCGGCTGCTCTGGAGGCCGGACTGGCTTTCGCCCTGAATGAAATCTTCAAGCTGGGGATTCCTAAAATGACCCTGGTGCAGTTATGCCAGCGAGCTGAAAATCAGTTTGTAGGGCTGAACTGTGGGATTATGGATATGTTTGCTTCCTTAATGGGAGAAACCGATTCCGTAATTCGGTTGGATTGTCGTTCTCTGGAATACGAGTACTTCCCTTTCACGCAGGAAGAGCACGTACTGGTTTTATGCGATACCGGCGTGAAACACTCCCTCGGAACATCGGAATATAACACCCGTCGGCAGGAGTGCGAGCGGGGGGTAGCCATTTTACAGGCTCATAAACCCAGCATTCAAAGCCTTCGGGATGTAGATATGGCATTGCTGCTGGAGCACGAAGCGGAATTTGATCCCATTACCTTCAAACGCTGTAAGTATATGGTTGGTGAAATTCAGCGAGTGGTGGAAGCGTGTAAGGATTTGCAGGCGAACGATCTGGAGGCATTCGGTCAGAAAATGTATGAAACGCATGACGGACTTCAGCACGATTACGCCGTGAGTTGTGAAGAACTGGATTTTCTGGTGGATCAAACGCGGAATAATTCTTCGGTATTAGGTGCTCGTATGATGGGTGGCGGCTTCGGAGGATGTACGATTAACCTCGTCAAGAAAGAAGACGCAGATCAGTTTATTACCGAGATGACCCAGGCTTATAAAGAGGGTCTGAATCTGGATTTGGTTACTCACAAAGTAGTCATCAAAAAAGGTACCTCCCGCATTGAAGTAACCAATGAACAGGCTTAACATCCTAACTCTAAACCCAAAACTCTATCATGAGTGATTTTCAGTTTGATGAACATCCACATCGTCGTTATAATCCCTTAACGGATAGTTGGGTGCTGGTTTCGCCGCACCGTACCAAACGCCCCTGGCAGGGACAGGTGGAAAAATCGGTCGAAGACAAACGTCCTGAGTACGACCCGACCTGTTACCTATGTCCGACCAATACGCGTTCGAATGGCGAGAAAAACCCTGATTATAAGAATGTATACGTCTTTACGAATGACTTCTCAGCCCTGATTCAGGATACACCCTATGGGGAAGTTTCGGACGGGGAATTGTTTCAGGCTCGGAGTGAATCGGGTCTTTGTAAGGTGATCTGTTTTTCGCCTCGTCACGACCTGACCATTCCAGAAATGGCGTCGGAAGACATTCGTCTGGTCGTAGATGCCTGGTGTCAGGAATACGAAGAATTAGGAGCAAAGCCGGAGATTAACCACGTTCAGATCTTTGAGAACAAAGGTTTTGTCATGGGCTGTTCAAATCCCCACCCACACGGTCAAATCTGGGCTCAATACAGCATTCCTGACGAACCGTATCGTAAGCAGGTTAATCAGAAGAAGTACTTTGAGAAGTATGGCAGAACGTTGTTGAGTGATTATCTGGAAAAGGAATTGGTAAAAAAAGAGCGGATTCTTTTCGAAAATGAACACTTCGTAGCCCTGATTCCCTTTTGGGCCGTCTGGCCTTATGAAGCCATGATTATTCCTCGTCGGGCGATGGCTTCGATTCTGGATATGACCGACGCCGAACGCGATGGATTAGCGGAGGCTTATCGGGAGCTAACGATTCTTTATGATAATCTCTTTGAAGTTTCTTTCCCGTATTCGGCTGGTATTCACCAGGCTCCCACAGATGGTGAAGCTCACCCCGAATGGCACTGGCATTTTGTATTTCTGCCGCCCTTATTACGCTCGGCGACGGTAAAGAAATTTATGGTGGGTTACGAAATGCTGGCTAATCCTCAACGGGACATTACCCCCGAACAAAGTGCAAAACGCCTACGCGAATTACCAAAAACGCATTATAAAGGTGGAGTTGTTGGTTAATGGTTATTAGTTGTTATAAGGCTAAAACTGATAGCTGCCAGCTTTTTCGCTGGCAGCGGATCAATAGAGTAGCCCTTCTATTCACCTAATAATATAGCGTTGTTGGTTAAGGGTTGATAGCGATTAAAAAAAGCCATCTAAAGCTTCACGCTTTAGATGGCTTTCTAGTATTATTTGTAAGTCTGCTCTTGTGCCGGGCTATGTTATACCATTAAACCCCGCTAGATACTAGCAGCGAAAAAGCTGCTAGTGGAGGATTAACTTTTCTATCAACTCGAAACCCAAAACTCAAAACAAACAACCCCTTAACTAACTACGCCAACAAAGAATCGCTTCATCCAGCTTTCGGCGGCGGGTAATTCCCAGTTAGCACGAAACTCGCCTACGGTTTTTACCTGATTGTTGAAAATAATCGTGTCGGGTTGAATCGTTCCGGCTTTTACGGCGGACTTTCCTTTTAGACCATCCACCGAGTCAATGCCGTCTTCAGTTTTGAAAACAATGGAACGATCAAAGAAGTCAATGCCCGCCTGCTGACCAATTTGACTGATGATTCTTGTAGAAGCATCAATTGAGCAACCGCTGGCGGCGTAAGCTTTTTCGTCTACCGCTAATAATACAAATCTCGCCTGAAGAACCGTGACGGCGTTCGTTAAAGGCTGACCGTGAGCGGCCCATTCTTCAAAAGAAGCCTGCAACTGACTCTGAATCACTTCCTGCTCGGTAGTAGAAAGTGTACGGTTGGCCTGATATACCCAGAGCCGGGCATGGTCAGGCATCTGATCAAAATCGATTCGCATATTTTTTAGTTATGGGTTGGTTGTTGATAGTTGTTGAAAAGGGAATCTAAACAACTACTAACTAGCAACAATCAACTACTTTCCTATGAATTCCGAAACCAGGCGATTAGTTTCCGTGGTGGAGGTTTCCAGATCGTCGTTTATTAGAATAACGTCAAACTGATCCTGGAAAGACATCTCGAAACGCACTTTATAGAGACGTTTAGAAATGCTGTCTTCGGTTTCGGTACCGCGTGAACGCAGGCGTTGTTCGAGTACTTCCATGGAGGGTACTTTCACGAAAATCGACAGAGCTCTATCGCCGAAGTATTGTTTCAGCTTCAGTCCGCCTTTTACGTCTACGTCAAATAAAATCACTTTTCCGTCCGCCCAGACGCGTTCAATTTCCGATTTAAGCGTGCCATAATAGCCGCCGGGATATACTTCTTCCCATTCGGCGAAGGCATCTTCGTCGATCTTCTGTTTGAATTCGTCAATGCTCAGGAAATAATAATCTTTTCCGTGTTCTTCGGCCCGGCCACGTTTGTCGCGGGTACAGGCCGAGATAGAAAAGCCGAATTGATCGGGCTGGGAGGCCAGCAAATGTTTGACAAGTGTCGTCTTTCCGGAACCGGAAGGAGCACAGAATATAATGGCTTTACCGTTCAAACCAGTGAATTAGTTAAGGTCTGTTAATGAATAACCTCGGAGCGTACCCCGAGGTCATTGTAGCCTCAAAAATAAATCAGATGATTTAAAATCAGGTATAAAAAACGTAACTTCTTAAAAGTGAGAGAAGTAGTCTATCCGTAAAAGGTCTATTTTTCCAGGGCGTGTATTTTGCTCTTGATACAATCAGCCAGATTTTGCGGGACAGGTTTGTGTTCGACACGAAACTGTAAGGCCTCCTTGATTGCTTTCTGGAGGTTATAACCGTTGGAACAGGGTAAGCATTTGCCCAAATTCTGGCGAACGTGTTCAATTTCCTCGGAACCGGCTTCGCCGTCCAAAACCATCTGAATGAGTTTCATGCATTCGGCGTGATTCTCACAGTGCTCTTTCTTAACCACCTTCTCTGCTTCAGCAGATGAACTGGATTCGGGTGTCATGGGAGTCATGATAACATCTAAATAATTAGCGGGTGCTTTTGTTGGCGTAAACACCACCTAGTAAACGTGGAAAACTTAGGCCACAATCAACACTACACTTTTTTGGTTCCTGATTTACAGATAATTCTTTAAAACTATATTTCTTTCTCTTAATAAACTGAAGGAGAGTAATCTAAACGATGATTCTTTGGTAAGCAGAAAAATAGGACTGCTTGCGGGCAGTCCATGCTATAGCAGATTAATCTGCTAAAAAGTTTCCAACTTATAAGGAATCTTCATCTTCCGACTCTCCACTCGTGTCATAACCCATCGACGAAGCATAGGTTTTCAGCTTTTCTTTGAGTAACATCCGAGCCCGGTGCAAACGTGAACGCACCGTGCCGATAGGAATATCCAGAATTTTCGCCATTTCCTCGTAGGTAAATCCTTCTACATCGCAGAGGATCAGTACCGTACGGAAATCGACAGGTAATGCGTTCAGGGCATTGGTCACTTCATCTCCCAATAACTCCTGGACAGTTTCAGCCCGTAAGTCAGTAGTCTGGCTGGTACCAGCCATTTCTTCGGAATCATAATAGGTTTCTACCTCCTGGTAGTCAACCTTACTAGGCTCCTTTGACTTGCGGCGATAATCGTTAATAAAACTGTTTTTCAGGATCCGGAAAAGCCAGGCTTTTGCGTTGGTTCCTCGCTCAAAAGAGTTAATGAACCGAAACGCTTTCAGATAGGTATCCTGAACCAGGTCATTGGCGTCGTCCTCATCTTGAGTTAACCGAAAGGCAAAGTTATACATCGACTGGATGTGCGGCATAAGCTCTCCGTCGAAGATGTTGTACTTTTCGGTCTCTGTATATTGCCGGACGGCGATATATTCGTCGGCTGTCATGGCTGTGCTTATTTTTCGGGCTAAAGCTAAAATATTATTACGGTACAAAAGCCTGCCATCGGGGTTCTGCTGACAAAATGGCTGATAATAAAGATTAACACACTAGAAAACTATGCCTGAACCCTGAAGGAATTCCCTATGAGGGAATCAGCAGCAGGTATGAGTGCTACTTTTGGGGAAGGAAGGGCCCGGTCTTTCCCATCAGATTCCATAGAAAAGCCGTACCTTCGCAAAGATATTGAATTATTTGACTGCATAAAGGGTTGGTTAACGTAGTGTAGATCAGACTTATTTAATAATCAATTGTCAAACGCCAGTTCTAAAATAAACTTCATCTATAAATCCTTATGTCCAACGGAATTTATAACGTCCCGATTCCTAAAAACGAACCCATTTATGGCTATGCTCCCGGTTCTCCCGAGCGTCAGAAACTGAAAGATACGCTGGCTGAACTACGGTCGAAGCAGATTGATATGCCTCTTTACATTGGGAATCAGGAAATTCGTACGGATAAAAAAGTAGCCATGACGTCTCCACACGATCATCAGTACGTGTTGGGTCATTTCTACGAATGCGATCCTCAGCACGTAACGGAGGCAATTGAGGTGGCTCTCGAAGCCCGTCATGCTTGGTCGGTATTATCCTGGGAACATCGCTTGTCTATTTTCCTGAAAGCGGCTGAGCTTTCTGCTACTAAGTACCGCTATTTATTAAACGCATCTACCATGCTGGGTCAGTCGAAAAACGCGTTTCAGGCGGAAATCGACGCGGCTTGTGAATGGGTAGACTTCCTGCGTTTCAACGTTGCCTTCGCAACAGAAATTTACCGCAATCAACCCATTTCGCCCGACGCGACGATCTGGAACAAGGTAGAATATCGTCCACTGGAAGGTTTCGTATACGCCTTAACTCCCTTTAACTTCACGGCTATCTCAGGCAACCTGCCCGTATCGGCAGCGATGATGGGTAACGTAGTTGTTTGGAAACCTGCTCCCACGCAAATGTATTCAGCCTACGTACTGATGCAGGTGCTGAAAGAAGCGGGTGTTCCCGCCGGCGTAATTAACCTGATTCAGGGGGATGGTCCGATGATTGGTGATTTAGTATTTAGTCATCCAGAATTTGCCGGTATCCACTTTACGGGTAGCACGGCGGTGTTCAAAAGCATCTGGAAAAACATTGGCTCGAACATGGATAACTACCGTTACTATCCCCGCATTGTGGGTGAAACGGGCGGTAAGGATTTCATGATCGCTCACGAATCAGCCGATGTTAAAGCGTATGCCGCTAATTTATTACGGGCTGCTTTCGAATTTCAGGGCCAGAAATGCTCAGCTGCTTCACGGGCGTATATTCCGGTAAGCCTCTGGGACTCCGTTTGGGCGGAAATGAAAGCTATGCTCGAAACGTTCAAGGTGGGTGGAACAGAAGACTTCTCCAACTTTGTAAACGCAGTGATTGACCAGCGTGCTTTCCAGAAAATCACGGGTTTTATTGATCGGGCTAAAGAAAATCCTGCGAACGAAATTATCTGGGGTGGAACGTATGATGACTCAAAAGGCTGGTTTGTAGATCCTACCATCATCCTGACGAACGATCCGCATTCAGAAACAATGGAGCAGGAAATTTTCGGACCTGTTCTGACGATTTATTTATACGAAGCTGCCCAGTTTGAGGAAACGCTGTCACTCATTGACCGCACGTCGCCTTACGCTCTGACCGGAGCCGTATTCGCTCAGGATCGTTACGCCGTTGATCTGGCTACCCGTAAGCTGGTTAACTCGGCTGGTAACTTCTACATTAACGACAAGTGTACGGGAGCCGTAGTAGGTCAGCAGCCTTTTGGTGGAGCTCGCGGTTCGGGAACGAATGACAAAGCGGGTTCCATGCAAAACCTGCTGCGTTGGGTATCCGCTCGTACCATTAAAGAAGGCTTTATCCCTGCTACGGATTATCGTTACCCCTTCCTGGCAGAATAAGTATAGTTTACAGTTGTCAGTTTTCCGTTATCAGTTTTGGGTTAACATTATTAACCCTGAAAATTGACAACGGAAAACTGTAAACTCAAAACACTTCCCATTCATGCAAAAAGAACTTCACGCTTCGCAGCAGCCTCGGGTTTTTGAGGAGTTATCGAGTCGTCGTAAGCAGCAGCTTATGGCTTTTGATCGGGTATTAACGATCATGGATGAGCTTCGGGAGAATTGTCCCTGGGATCGGAAGCAGACGATGGATACACTCCGGCACCTGACTATCGAGGAAACCTACGAGCTTTCGGACGCGATTCTGGAGAAAGATTTACCCGAGATTAAGAAAGAGCTCGGTGATGTCTTACTGCATCTAGTATTTTACGCTAAAATCGCCTCAGAAACGGGTAATTTCGACATTACTGACGTGATGAATAGCCTGTGTGACAAGCTCGTGCACCGCCATCCTCATATTTATGGCGATGCTCAGGCCGACACCGAAGAAGAGGTAAAGCAAAACTGGGAGCAACTGAAAATTAAGGAAGGTAACAAATCTGTGCTGGGTGGTGTACCTTCTTCTCTTCCCGCTTTGGTGAAAGCCATGCGGATTCAGGAAAAAGCCCGTGGAGCGGGTTTCGACTGGGAAGAAAAAGAACAGGTGTGGGAAAAAGTGCGGGAGGAAATGGAAGAGTTTCAGGACGAGTTTAAAGCCGGAACCTCGCATGATTGCGAAAAGGCGGAAGGTGAATTTGGCGATGTTCTATTTTCACTGGTGAACTACGCCCGTTTCATTAACATTAATCCCGAAACAGCCCTGGAACGCACCAACAAGAAGTTCATTTCCCGCTTTCAGTATCTGGAAGAAAAAGCTAAAGCAGATGGTAAAGTGCTGAAAGATATGACGCTGGCTGAAATGGACATCTATTGGAATGAAGCCAAAAGCTTAGGTACTACCGTTAAATAACATTGGTTAATTTTTGAGTATAAATAATTGTTAGTTTCTGAATAAGGTTGGACGTTTGAATGTTAAATAACCAACCTTATTTATGAAATATCTTTATTCCTTTCTTCTGCTCTGCGGGGTAAACCTAACCTATGCTCAAGTAACTACGTACTTTGAGCAGGATTTTAGTAGCTCTTCCAATACTGCTGACTACAAAGGCGGTGGCCCCAATAAATTCACGGAGCTCGTTGCCAATGGCTCCTCCACGATTGATCTTTCTTCGCAAAAGTTAACGCTCAACAAGGCCGCCGGAAGCCAGATTCGGTTCTCTAAAACGGACGATCTGTTTACTCAAACGCCAACGATTCTTTACATTCAGTTTACGATTTCGGCCAACATTACTGAAACTTCCAACGCGACAACGCTCTACAATTACCTCTACGTGGGTAATCTCAATGACAACGGCAGCTTGCCCGCGAATGCTTCGGTCTTCGCTCGTTTAGGTTTTCACTTTAATACCCTAGGTAACTCTTTTCAATTACATGTACAGGAAGGCGGTTCAGTAAACAAAGGCCCTTATTCGGGTACGAAAACGGTTACCTGGATTATGAACGTCTCTAATGCTTCGACCTCTTACAACGATGACGAAGGCCGGGTCGGCACACTGGAAGCTAATAAAATGGACATCTGGGTAGATAATTCACTGGAATTTGATGAAGCCAGTGAATTATCCACGGGCGTTATGCCTACTGATTTCAAGTTCATCTGGAACAACAGTAATGGCACCGTCACTTTTGATAATCTGAAAATTAAGGGAAGCATGGGCCCAATGCCTGTGGAATTAGTGTATTTCAAAGTCACTCCTGTTGGGACTAAAGTGAGAATGAACTGGGCCACCAGTCAGGAGAAAAATGCTAAATCTTTCGTAGTAGAGCGGAGTAAAGATGCCGAGTTTTTTGAAGTAATCGGAACCTATGAGGCATCCGGTACGACGACGCAGCGGAACGAGTATTCAGCGGTGGATGAAGACCCATTAAGCGGAACAAGTTATTACCGCCTCCGGCAAATAGATGAAGATGGAACCCAATACATCTGTCGGACGGTATCTGTTGTAAGGAATAGGCCGACATTTGAATGGCAGGTAATGGGTAATCCCGCCGTTTCTGCTAAAGCCATTTACGTTCAAGCCATTCAACAAATGAGTTACGAGTTGTTTTCAAAATCCGGGCAACCCGTTCCTTTGAAAGTAGATCAACTCACCAGCGAACAGACCCTACTTTCACCCATGGCCATGCTGGAAAGTGGTATGTATGTGCTTCGAGCTAGTGTCGGGAATCAGACTTCCAGCCAGCGAATTATTATTCCTTAACAAAAAGCGGTTAGAGGGAGGACTCTAACCGCTTTTACTTTATAAAATCAGCTTACTGAACCGTAACGCTACGACTGCCTTTCCCCGTTGTATCAAAACACTTTAACTTTATGGGGCCTTTCACGGCTACCGGAGCTGAATATAAGCTCGATTGTACGGTAGGTTCGGAACCGTCTGTGGTATAGCGAATTTGCAGGCCTGGGTATTCCGTATTGGCTTTTAGCATACCCTTTTCCAGAATTGCTCCGGGCGTGGGAACGCGGTAGTTATAGCCCCCGTTCAGGTAACGCAGACGAGGTAACTCGCGTTGAGCCAGGTTATTTGCAAAAACATTCCAGCCTTCTGAAATAGCTTGCTCGCGGAGGGCTTTATTTTCAATGGTTTCCCATTTCCGTTCCGCTGACCAGGCTGTTTCTGCAAAACCCATCAGTTTGGGTAAAACGTAATACTCCATCATGTCCCGACCGCGAACGGTTTCCGTCCAGAGCTGAGCTTCCAGTCCTAAAATATTCTGACGTTTCTGAAGCTTCTCTTTGCCTGAAAAATCCAGAGGCTTACCCAGCGAATTCACATACGTCGTTTTGAAATAATCGTAAGGAGCGAACGTCCAGGCATTGCGAGGCCCCACATAACCGCCCCAGTACAGACCGGGCTCGGCGGGGTCATTGTTGTAAGCCAAATCCATGTACAGGTTCGTAACATTACAGAGCACAATGGGGTAACCTCCATTTGCCATGCGGTACCCCAGATCCAGGTCGAAGACGTTATTCCAGATGTAAGGAATGACCCCTTTCCCGGCAAACTCGGGGTTTGCTACGTATGTACCATTCGCGTCCACATTCAAGCCTATTTCTTCCCAGCCGTGTACTTCCAAATTATGCTTTTTCAGCTTGGGTAACATCTGACCGAAGAAATAACTCTGTAAATACCGGGGGCCTTTCACTTCAGGATGTTGTTTCAGAAAAGCATCCACCAGGGGAGATTTCGTCCAGACACCCATCGGAACTTCATCGCCACCGACGTGCAGAGCGTTGAGTTTCAGACCGGCTTCGTCGTATATTTTAACGACATCATTCACCACCGTTTCAAAGAAATGAGCCGCCGAAGGACGAACTACGCAAATCACGTTATCTGAATACGCCTGAGCCGAGCTGTATACGGATTTATCATCAGGATCAATCAGACGAAATTCTTCCGCCGCCTCTTTATTGCCTTCTTTCATGAAACGCTCGTAACGAGCTTCCATCGACTTAATAGCCGCCCGCGAGTGGCCGGGAAAGCCTATTTCAGGAATAATACGAATGTGACGATCATTCGCATATTGAAGAATTTCAATGAAATCTTTGCGGGTATAGTAACCGCTTCCGTAGGTGTCCTTGGCGTTTGCGGTTGGGCCAGAACCATAAGCCGGAGGTAAGGCATTATCCTTGATATTCTTCACATGCTGGCGGTGTGAGCCCACTTCGGTAAGCTCAGGTAATCCGTTGATTTCCAAACGCCAGCCTTCATCTTCAGTAATGTAGAAGAGCAGGTTGTTAATTTTATAGAAAGCTAATAAATCCAGCATTCGCAGGACGCTTTCCTTGGTTTGGAAGTTACGCGAAACGTCCAGATGAACGCTGCGGAAGCCAAAACGTGGGGCATCCTGGATTTGCAGAGCGGGTAACGTAAGCGAAGCCACAGGTTTGTTATAAGCCGCGACAGGAGCCAAAGCCAGTAAGCTCTGAACGCCATAGAATACGCCAGCGGCATCATTACCCGTAATGGTAATGCCTTCATTACTCACATTCAATTGATAAGCTTCTTTCGAAACACCATTTACCGTAACGGGGGCAATCTTTAGTAAAATTCCTTTGCTTGCCGCCGTCGTCGCTTCTTTCAGTGGGAAGGAAGTACCCGTTAAGGATTGCAGACGGTTATGGAGGAAAGTAGCTTCTTTTTGTAATTCTTTAGTATAATAAATGGGCCATTGGCTGCTCAGACTCACATTGCCCTGACCTTTGGTTACCTGAACGGGCATCGGCGTTAGAGCGGGTAACTGCTCGGGAGAGAGTAAAGATAAAGCCGAATTCTGCTGGTAATGATACGCCGCTGTGGGCAAAGGCATCTGGTCGTTCGGACCACGAAGGATCTGTTCTTTTTCTGTCATCGGCTCTGGGGTATATTCCGTTACCGTTTCGATGCGTTCGTTTTCGCCTTCTCCAAAAACAAAATAAAGTCCGACCGGAGCGTCGATCATTTTATTGATGGGGATTGTCCCCGCGTAAGGAATAGTTACGGAAGCTCCGGGTTTTAACTCAAAGCTTTCAGTGGGCGTGAGTTTGTACCAGTCGCCATTAATGTGTTCGACGGTGCCGGGAACGGGGGTAGTGGAAGCCAGAATCGTTCGGGGCGACATGCTGAAATACAGCGTCCATCCTTCATTGGTTAAGGTTTCTTCACCTTTATTAGTTAAGACAAACTGGGCCTGAAAGCCTGTGGTATCTTTCGGGAAATTAGTAAGGAGTTTCCAGGAAATGGCCACGCTCGATTCTCCCGAAGTTTTTTCGGAAGATTTACAGCTCAGGCATACCCAGACGCTTAGCAGAAGAAAAGCGGCAAGTAAGCTACGACGCATAAAGCAACAGGATTATCAATGTTTACGATTAAGCAAGTGGCTAAAGATACTAGACTTGAAAGATTTAAAATAGAATAATAGAGGTTAACCCTTAGAATGTGCTCATCCCATCTAAGTACCCACAAAAAAAGCCTGGATTTTCACCCAGGCTTTCATGCATTCACTAGTACGTTAGGAAGGCTGTACCCAAATTATTTCAAGTAACTTACTCAGCCGATCTTTTAATTCTTTACGATCCACGATGAAATCAAGGAAACCGTGTTCCTGAACGAATTCAGCACTTTGGAAACCTTTAGGAAGATCCTTACCGATGGTTTCCCGAATGACGCGGGGACCTGCAAAACCAATTAAGGCACCAGGTTCGGAGATATTGAAATCGCCAAGCATCGCAAAAGATGCCGTCACGCCTCCCGTTGTAGGATCCGTTAATAAGGAGATATAAGGAATCTTTGCTTCGTCGAGCAGGGCAATTTTAGCCGAAGTTTTGGCCATCTGCATCAGCGAGAAACCTGCCTCCATCATCCGAGCACCGCCCGATTTTGAGATCATCAGGAAGGGAATCCGGTTTTTGAGGGAGTAATCCATCGCCCGGGCAATTTTCTCACCTACTACAGAACCCATCGAACCACCGATGAAGCCAAAGTCCATACAGGCAACCACCAGATCAATACCATTGATTTTGCCGTGACCCGTGCGAACGGCATCCTTCAGACCTGTTTTTTTCTCCGTGGCTTTGATACGATCGGGATACGCTTTGGTATCCTTGAAATGAAGCGGATCGCCCGAGGTCATCGTGGCGTCGAGTTCAGTATAAAGGGTATCGTCGAAGAGTAGTTCAAAGTATTCCTGAGAACCTACTTTTTCGTGGTAATTACATTTCGAGCAGGTGTAAGCCTGCATTTTGTGCTCGCGGGTATGCATGATGTTACCGCACTCGGGGCACTTGTACCAGAGCCCGTCGGGGGCTTCCCGTTTGGCTTCAGTGGGCGTTTGAATACCCTTGTCTTTCCGGGTGAACCAAGACATATTTCTGCTTCTTGTTTTGAAGTCTGAAAGGTTAAGGGAGGAGGGTATCCTCAAGTCAAGCCATTCAGCACTTGATTTAGGACATCAAAGATAGATCATTCCTGACTTGTATGCGTGGGATAGACCGAGAATTTGTACTTTTCAAGGCAGCATTAATCCAATTTTTACAGAATATTGGATTTTTTAGACCTAAAATTGAACGAACTACCCCATAATCCAGCTTATTTATAGAGATGTACTGATGATCCCTGGAAAAATGCATAAGTTTGCAACAGTTGATTTTCAATTCTTCAGAATCGGAAAGCAGCACCTCTTCTTCATCAGCATGAGATGTTAAGAGTCAATAATGGAAGAGTGCACCTACTCTAAAACCAGTGATTCAAGACTTCCTTTGATACGAGTAAAAATTATATCATAATCTCTCATTTCAACGATTGGTATGGCCAATGCAACTAAAATTGCTCCAGGTGTTCTTTCTGGAGACGCTGTGCAGGAGTTATTCGAACTCGCCAAAAAACATCAATTTGCACTTCCAGCCGTAAACGTAATTTCAAGCAGCACCGTAAACGCGGTTCTGGAGACGGCTCGTGATCTGAATTCCCCTGTAATCATTCAGTTTTCGCACGGCGGATCGCAGTTCTACGCGGGTAAAGGCCTGAAAAACGAAAACGAACAAGCCGCTATTGCGGGTGCGATCTCAGGTGCTCAGCACATCCACCTGCTGGCTGAAAAATATGGAGTTGCGGTAGTTCTTCACACGGACCACTGTGCCAAGAAAATCCTTCCCTGGATTGATGGCGTGCTGGAAGCAGGGGAGAAATTCTACGAGCAAAATGGCAAGCCTCTGTTCTCTTCTCACATGCTCGATTTATCAGAAGAGCCCCTGGAAGAAAACATCGAAATCTCTTCAAAATACCACGAGCGTATGTCAAAAATTGGCATGACTCTGGAAATTGAATTAGGGGTAACGGGTGGTGAAGAAGACGGCGTGGATAACTCTGACGTTGATTCTTCTCGTCTGTACACGCAGCCTGAAGAAGTAGCTTATTCTTACGAGAAACTGAATGCTATTTCTCCTCGCTTCACGGTAGCAGCAGCTTTTGGTAACGTTCATGGTGTATACAAACCCGGTAACGTGAAACTGCAACCCGTAATCCTGAATAACTCTCAGAAATACATTCGTGAGAAGTATAATCTGGAAGCTGAGAAACCCGTGAACTTCGTATTCCACGGTGGTTCAGGTTCTTCTCGCGAAGAAATCCGCGAAGCAATCAGCTACGGTGCTATCAAAATGAACATTGATACGGATTTACAGTGGGCATACTGGGATGGTATCTTAGGTTTCTACAAATCCAAAGAAGACTACCTACAGGCTCAGATTGGTAACCCAACGGGTGAAGATTCTCCGAACAAGAAATTCTACGATCCCCGCGTATGGTTACGCGAAGGTGAGAAGTCTTTCATTGCTCGTCTGAAAGCGGCTTTCGAAGATCTGAACGCGGTTAACGTAAACCAATACTTATAGTAGTTTGGAGTTTTGGGTTTGGTGTGTTGAGTTACTGAACCTTAACTCTTTAGAGAACGCTGGCAGATTTAGTTCTGTCAGCGTTTTTTGATTTTTCGTTGTTACTTGACTGACAATGAGGCGAGAGTTGAGAAAATAAAGGTAAGAGTGACTGGGAAGCGTTTCCATTACATAGCTCCTGCTGCCAGCTTTTCTGCTGGCAGCAGGTTTCTCAACTCAAACCCCAGTGAGTTCTTCGTTCTAAATGATAGGGAAGGGTTCTCTGCCCGTTTTGCTGCTTGAGATTATAAATCTTTGACAGATAGCTTCCAGATTACAAATCCGAAAGAGCAGTTTTATTAGGGTTTAGAAATGTAGAGACGCGACTTTATCGCGTCTGGGTAAAAGGCGGTTTTATTACTAGTCATTTATTTTCATCTCCCAACCAGACGCGATAAAGTCGCGTCTCTACATGTATTCTCAATACATGGTTAGGTTGTAAAACGTTGACTATCGAATGATCAACTAACCACGCAGCGGGAGCGGTTTAATTAACTACCGCAGCCACTAAAAACGATCAACTACTTAGTGTCCTGCATTACTTCAGCTTTAAATAATACTGTCGTTCGGATTCGGGTAATTTTTCAATGGCATACCGAAGCATGGTGCGGGGCATGGCAAGGGTATGTTCGTTTAAAAATTCCCGTAACACTTCCAGATCTTGCTGCCCTACTTCACGGAGCATCCAGCCGCAGGCTTTGTGAATCAGATCATGTTTGTGAGAAAGCAGAGATTCAGCAATCGCCAGTGTATCGCTGTATTCTTTCTTTTTGATAAAATATAAGTTAGCGATGATAGCGACGCGAACCGTCCAAATTCGCTCGGAACGAGCGAAATCGTAAAGTAACTGCCGATCCTGGGTGTGAAGAAATGCCCCGACAATATCCCGGGCAGAAACATCGACGAGATCCCAGTTATTGACGTATTCCAAATGAGCTAAATATGCTTCGAAAACTTCCAGTTTCTGACTCAAGTCTCCCTTTTTATACTGATCTACCCAAATGAACAGGGCCGCGGCCCGGCATTCATGGTAAGGGCTTTGGATGAGTTGAGTAACTTCTTCCAGAGGCAAAGAGCGAAACTTCTTGGCAATGCTCCGAACTTCGCCGACGGCTAATCCCAGAAAACGATCATTTTCCCCGTATTCGCCCGGCCCGGTTTTGAAGTAACGAGCGACGAAGGCAGCTTTTTCGGGATTAGCCTGAGTCTGAAGTAATTGAATAACGTCCTGATGAGACATGATGGAGGTAGAATGAAGGAAAAGCAAAGGTAAACGTTATCTGCAAGCAATTTCTTTCTCGGACTAGGGATATAGTTCGAGAAAGACACTACCCGCTTTTTTGCTGATCGCATAGCTCATGCTGCCAGCCACTATTACCTTATATTTCCTCAACTTTCGATTCATTATTAGCCAAGATCTCCTCTTGCGTTCGCAAGATTGATCAGTTGAAGAAAAGAGATATTAACAACTGCAAACACCCCTCCCTGTCATTCAGAGCGAAGCGAAGATTGAGGTAACTTCGCTAACAGTAGGACTTATGGCATCCCTTAGGCTACCACCAGAAAAGTGGGTAGTGGTTTTTAATAGGGATAAAAAATTTAGACACGCGATGAAGTCGCGTCTGGGTAGAGGCGGTTATGGTTGCTGCGTAGGATTACAAATCCCTGACAGATAGCTTTCGGATTATAAATCCGAAAGAGCAGTTACTTAGTTGCGAACAATGATAGAATAAATTGCTATAGAAAAGTTTAGAGAAAGACTGCAACTTTAAATTTCAAATGCAGGTTGCTGATTATTATTTATTAGTATCAAGCATTCCTGCTACCCTAGAAATAGGTATTGAATTGACACTCAGAAAAGATAATAGTATCCATGATTACCATCGTTTCCTCAACCAATCAGAAAAACTCCCGTAGTCGACAGGTGGCTGAATATTACCGTCAGCAAATACAGGCGGCAGGGGCGGATGCCCGCGTAGTAGACCTGGCAGATTTGCCCGTTGATTTTATTGAATCGGCCCTTTACGGGAATTTTGGCAAGCACGATGCCTTCAATGCTGTGCGTGATCTGGTGGAAGGTGCCAGCAAACTGGTCTTTGTTTTGCCTGAATATAATGGTTCGTTTCCCGGCGTGCTGAAGGCTTTTATAGACGGCTTTCATTACCCCAGCAAGCTCAGTGGAAAGATGGTAGCCTTGGTCGGTATTTCGGATGGGGGAAGTGGAAATCCCTTGGGTATGAGTCACCTGACGGATATCCTAAGTTTTATGAACGCCACGGTTTTAGGCTTACGGGTTAAGATTCCTTTTCTGAAAAAGAACTGGGTAGAAGGTGAGATCCAGGATGAGTTTATCAAAACCTTACTGAAGCAACAAATTGAAATGCTGGTGAAACTTCCTTAATGAAAAAGAGCAGACTTAGTAGCCTGCTCTTTTTCATTAAGCTGATTATTTTCGCTTTCGGAGGTAGATATTACCCATCGAAGATTTTAAGGTAATTGAAACGCCGGGAGCATTAATGATACCTTTGGTTGCGTTACCGTTGATATAAATGTTGTTAATGGTAAATGGCTTTGCACTGGCGAAGCTAAGAATTTGATTATTATCCGTTTGAATGTTTACATCTTTCGTGCTAATGCTTATGGAAGAGGCAGATGAATTAGAAGCCGAATTATTTTTAGAACTAGTTGCTCCTTTGGCTATATTTTCACTGTCTTTTCTTCTGGAACCAGAACCCACTACGACTAACCCATCTACACTTTGGGACTCACTTTGTTTGGCTTCTTTTTCAGGCAAAGGCAGTAGGTCAAAATCTGTGAAAGCATTACCCTGAGAAGCATCCAGAATGACAGAAGCCTTGGTGTCCGATGGGAGACTTACATCAATGGCCTCGTGACTCGTAGACAGGGAAATCGGCTTATTCTGATTTACCTTACTAAATTGAGCACTGATTTTTCCCATCGTTGAATAAGCAATCACCGGACCTGTGATGTCTTTCAGATTGATATTCGTAGAGGCCGTACGAACTTCAATTTCTCCCTCAATACCCGTAATTGTTAATTCGTCATCATTGGCAAAGAAATTATTACCCGATTTCCAGAGTAAATCAGTGTTTTTAGGTAGACGAATGACATACGAGATCTCGTCCTGCCGAAGAGCCGTTTTAAAAATGGTTACCCCATTTTCCGTTTGCGAGGACAGGTTAATACCGGTATTATCCGTGCCGCCGGCCCCCACAGCCTTTAGTCCTTCCGCTTCTTTAGGTGGGGGCGTAACGCCCTTGGCTTCAATAACAATATCAGTGCCGTCGTATCCCTGAATGGCTACTTCTGCATTACTGATCAGAAAAGAAACTTTCTTCGTTTTAAGAGGCATACGGTACGTTTTGGTCTCTTTTTCTTCCTGAGCCAATGCCGAATATGCCGAAAGAAGCAGCGTAAGTATGAAAACCTTTTTCATGACGTTAGATCGTTAGTAGTTGAATACTCTGTTGAGCTTGTTTGCGAATGATGGGGTCAGCGGCTTCGTCTTCTGCTAGTTGTTTCAGGCGAGGTAAGGCCGCCGTTTCTTTGTTGATGACAAGCGTTTCCATTACACTTATCTGTTCGGGTAACTCCGAGGCGGCATTCAGCCGGGCCAGTAAGGCTTTCCGAACCGATGGATTTTTGCCGTAACTCTTTAACGTTTCCAGCGTGGCCAGGCGAACGTTAATGTTTTCATCCTTGCGAAGGGTTTGAGCCAGTGCTTGTAATAAATCGGGTGGGAGAGAGGGCATATTACTGGCGTATTGCAGTCCTTTCAACCGCTCGGCTGCTGACTCTTTTCGGAGTAAGCCGAGCACCACTAATTCCTGGGTAACTTTTAATTCTTTGCGGAGCGTGGCTACTTCCTGTTGTACTTTTTTGATGGAAACGTCTTTCGTTTCCTCTTTGGTAGAGGGCTCTAGCTGAGCCACTTCCTCCGCAGGTGGTATTTCCAAAGGTCGATAAGAGGGCTTTTCGATGGTTACGGTCTGCGTTTTGATTTCGGGAGCAACTGTCATCCGTCCCAGCCAGAACATGATTCCAAAAGCAGCCAGAACGGCGGCATAAGGCCAGTAAACTCGCTTTTTAGGAAGCGGAATAACGTTTGCCTCCTGTTGATGCTGACTTTCAAGCGTCTGATTCTCCTTTTCCCGATCCAGCAAAGCGTAAAAAGCCGTGTCTAATCCTGCATCTGGTTCTACCTCGTAACGCTGAACATCCCGCCAGATTTTTTCGAGACTTTCGGCTTCCTGGCAGAGGGGTAAATCGTTGGCAAGCATTTCCTCAAAAGCCAATCGCTCGGGTTCGGATAACCTGCCCAGCAGATAGTCAATTAATAAAGTATCTTTTTCCATGACATGAACAGAGAATAATTAATCATTGATCTGGAAATACAATTCACGTAATTTCTGGAGTCCCCGAAAGGCCCGCACCTTTACATTAGCTACGGAAAGGCCCAGTACCTGCCCGATTTCTTCGTAACTCATATTCTGAAAGCGGCTGAGCAGCAACACTTCCCGGTATGAATCAGGGAGAAGCTCCAGAGCCTGATGTAACCGCTGGTGATAGGCTTCGCTTTCATCTTCTTCCAGCAGGATATCAGGAAATTCGTTCGTGTGATGCCGCAGCGTTTTCAGATGGTCGTTATAGATGTTTCGGGCCAACTCATAGATCCAGGTTCGAAAAACTGCCCCTTCCCGGAAGGTATGCCGATACCGCAACAACCGCAGGAATACCTGCTGGGTGAGATCGCGGGCAATGTCCCGGGATGATTGCCGATAGAGAAAGAAATTCAGCAACGACTTTTTGTAACGTTCGTACAAAATGGCGGCTTTGTCGAGGTCTCCTTCACTTACGGCCTGCATGGCCTGTTCGTCGGTCATGGAAGCGGGGTTAACAGATGGTTGATTTTGTAGAAGGGTACTTCGGAAAAAGCGAAAGGTTACAAGTTAGGGAAAGAAAATTTTTAGAAGGCTTGGGAGCAGCACTCTACCATGAAATTGACCTCCTATGATTTAGGCCTTAAGGTAAACTATAGAATTTTATATTTTACTTTTAGGCCTGAAAGTAAAATATAAAATTTTGTTTTTTACTTTCGTCTCCATTTTGAAAGTCATATATATGGATATTCAATCAAGTAAAGTTGAGGATTTTGTTTCTGGGCATAAGGAACGCGGCATAGGCTATTCTTTCTTTGTTCCAGAAAAAATAAATCGGCAATGGATTTGGTCGGACTCTAGTCTGAATATATTACTTGAAAAAGCGTCTTTACAATTGGGTCAACTGAATTCCTTCGCTCGTTTAGTCCCTAATATTGACTTGTTTATCCAGTTACACGTTACTAAGGAAGCTGTAGATTCCAGCAGAATCGAAGGTACCCAGACAAACGTTGAAGAGGCATTATTGCCTATAGAAGATATTGACCCCGAACGTCGGGATGACTGGTATGAAGTAAAAAATTACTCAGAAGCCATGAATGCGGCTTTGCTGGAGCTAGATCGCCTCCCTCTTTCCTCCCGATTGCTGCGAAATACCCATAGAATATTACTTCAAGGAGTGCGAGGCCAGCATAAGTTACCAGGAGAATTTAGGAGTAGTCAAAACTGGATTGGAGGAGCCTCTTTAGCAGATGCAGTATTCATTCCGCCTAGTCATACGTATTTGCATGAATTAATGGGCGATTTGGAGAATTTTCTTCATAATGAAGATATTCAGGTACCAGCCTTGATACGGATTGGAATTGCTCATTATCAGTTTGAAACCATACATCCTTTTCTAGATGGAAATGGCCGGATTGGTCGATTGTTAATTACGTTATACCTCGTATCAGCGGGTTACCTGGACAAGCCACTTTTGTATTTATCTTCCTTTTTTGAGGAAAATAAAGCCCTATACTACGATAACCTGACCAGGGTTAGAGATAAAAATGATCTGTTACAATGGTTGAAATATTTTCTCGTTGGAATAGAAAAGACTAGTAAAACGGCTTGCGATACGTTAGGTAAAATCTTAGGGTTAAAAGAAAAATACGAAATTGAAATCCGAACTACACTAGGCCGCAAAGTCACATCAGGGCTAACGCTGATGTCAGCTTTATTTCAAAATCCGGTTATTCGGGTGAAAGATGTACAGACGATCTGTCATTTGAGCCCTAAAGCTGCGGGAGAGTTAACCGCTGATTTTGAGAAATTAGGCATATTGAAAGAATTAACCGGATTCTCAAGAAACCGGACTTTTGTTTTTAGTGACTATCTCAGCTTGTTCTGAGCCTAGAATATGATGAAATCCAAGTACCTGCGTCCCCTGCTATTAGTGATTGGAGTGGTAGCCCTGAATGTGCTGGCCGGTTTTTTCTATTTCCGTCTCGATTTAACGGAAGACCGCCGCTACAGTCTTTCGGATGCCACCCGAAATATACTTGACCAGCTCGATGACGAGGTGTACGTGAAAGTATACCTCGACGGTGATTTGAACCCTGGTTTTCGGCATCTGCGGGAATCCATTCGAGAAACGCTGGAAGAATTTAAAGCTCATTCCGGTGGTCACCTCGATTATCGATTTATTGATCCTTCGGCTGAAACAGATGCCAAGAAGCGAAATGCCTTATACGAAGCCTTGACTGAGAAAGGTTTAATCCCTACGAATGTAGTAGAAGGGGGCCAAGACAGTCGCTCGCAGAAGCTGGTGTGGCCGGGAGCTTTATTAACCTTTCAGAATAAGGAGACTTCGGTTCAGTTACTGAAAGGAAATATCTCGCAGTCGGCTCAGGAAAATCTGAATCTTTCGGCTGAAAACGTGGAATACTCGCTGGCTACGGCTTTGAGGGAGTTAACCCAGAAAGAAAAAAAGCGGATTGGGTTATTATCTACACTCTCCAAAAAACTGAATCCCGTGCGGATTTCGGATTTGATTGTGGCTCTGCAAAAGAACTACGATATTTTTCAGGTGAACCTGCAAACCTCGCCTAATTTGGATGGGCTGGATGCGGTACTGGTCATCAAACCCGATCAGGAGTTTTCGGAGGACGATCAGTTAAAGCTCGATCAGTTTATTGTGCACGGAGGTAAAGCTCTGTTCTTCATGGATGCTGTGCAGACCGATTCGGTAGGACGCGAAGGTGTGTATGCTCAGCCAACGAATCTGAAAATTGATGAGTTATTATTCCGTTATGGGCTCCGGGCTAACTCGGTAGTCGTGAAGGATATGCTCTCGGCTCAAATTCCGCTAAACGTCGGAACGATGGGCGATAAGGCTAACATTCAGCTCATGCCCTGGCGGTTTTATCCTTTGCTGAATTCGTACGGTAAATCACCCATTACCCGTAATCTGGATGCTTTATACGGGCGTTACGTAGGTTCACTCGATACCGTAGCGGCGGAAGGCATTCGAAAAACACCGCTGGTATTTACCTCCGCCTATACCCAAACCCTACGGGCTCCAGCCGTTATTCCTTACAACGAAGCGGGCCGCAAACCTGATCCAACGCAGTATACGGGCGGACCCAAAGCGGTGGCCTATTTGCTGGAGGGTAAGTTTTCGTCATTATTCCGCAATCGATTATTACCCGACGATCCTCGCTCGAAAGGGTTCGCCGTTCAGGATAAACCGTCCAAAATTGTAGTAGTAGCTGACGGAGATTTAGCTCTCAACGATTTCGATCCGAAACGTCAGGTACCTTTGCCCTTGGGTTTTGACCGCTTCAGCCCCGATCGCCACATCTATGCCAATAAAGATTTTATCCTGAATGCAGTGGATTATCTGCTCGATGACAACGGAGTAATTACGGCCCTAACGAAAGAATTCAAGTTACGGCCGCTGGACAAAGTGGAAATAGAAGAAAACAAAACGGTCTGGCAAGTATTAAACTTGTTAGGTCCACTAGTCTTCATTGTTCTGTTAGGCGGTGGCTGGTATTTCTGGCGACAGAAGCAGTTCAGTTAATGGTTAATGTTTAGGGGTTAATAGTTGTTGGTTATTAGTTCCTGGATAATAACCTGACTTAATAGATAAAAACCGTCTGAATTTCTTATTCGGACGGTTTTTATTTGTATAACTAACAACAACTAAACCAAAACGTCGCCAGTCATGATTTCGGGTTTTTCGATGCCCATTAAGGCCAGAATCGTTGGTGCGATGTCGCCGAGCTTTCCGTTTTTAATGGATTTATGGTCGTCGTCCAGCAGAATACAGGGAACCAGGTTCAGGCTGTGCTGAGTGTTTGGACTTCCGTCGTCGTTAATCATGTAATCGGCATTACCGTGGTCTGCTAATACAATAACGGAATAGTGACTGTTACGAGCTGCCGTCACTACGGCATTCAGCGATACGTCAACTGATTCACAAGCGGCTACTACGGCTTCAAAGCTACCCGTATGGCCTACCATGTCAGGGTTGGCAAAGTTTAGACACACGAAATCTGCCGATCCTTTTTCCAGTTCAGGAACCAGGGCATTACGAACGTCATATACCGACATTTCGGGTTTAAGATCGTACGTAGCCACTTTAGGCGAAGGGCACAGAATTCGGTTTTCGCCTTCGAAGGGTTCGTTACGGCCTCCTGAGAAGAAAAAGGTTACATGCGGATATTTCTCGGTTTCCGCGATACGAATTTGCGTTTTGCCCGCTTTGGAAATGATTTCTCCTAACGTATAAGGCAGGTTCGAATCATCAAAAATGACGTTTACACCCGTGAATGACTTGTTATAATTCGTCATCGTCAGGTAACGAATATCTAACTTGCTCATGCCATATTCCGGGAAGTTTTCCTGCGTAAGAGCTTTGGTGATTTCCTGCGGACGATCGGTACGGTAGTTGAAGCAAATCACTACATCACCTTCCTGAATGGTTGCAACGGGCAGGTTGTTTTCGGTAATAACGATGGGCTGAATGAACTCATCGGTAACCCCTTGCAAATACGACGTTTCAAGCGTAGAAATTAACTGGCTGGCCTCAACGGGTTGACCAATCCCTTTCACCATCACATCGTAAGCCAGTTTGATACGTTCCCAGCGATTATCACGATCCATGGAATAATACCGTCCGGTAACGCTGGCAATTTTACCCACCGAAGTAGGAAGGAAAGCCTGTAAGTCAGAGATATATTTTACACCAGATTTAGGATCGGTGTCGCGTCCATCGGTGAAGGCGTGGATGAATACATTCTCCAGACCATTGTCTTTCGCCACATTGCAAAGAGCCTTGAGGTGATTGATGTGAGCGTGAACGCCCCCATCAGAAACCAGACCCAGGAAGTGAACGGGTTTATGATTAGCCTTGGCAAATTCGAGAGCTTCTACCAGTACAGGTTCGTGGCGAAGGGTATCCTGCTCGATAGCGTCATTGAGACGAACCAGACTTTGTTTGACGGTACGACCCGCTCCGAGGTTCATGTGACCTACTTCGGAATTACCAAACTGACCTTCGGGCAAACCTACTTCGGGACCGAAAGTCACCAGTGTAGAGTGTGGATAATTCGCGAATAACGAATCGTAAAAGGGGGTCTGAGCGGCAATGATGGCCGAACGATCTTCCTCGCCTTGTTTGGCAATGCCCCAACCGTCGAGGATAACTAACAGAACTTTTTTGCTCACGATATTTCGGGAATGAGAATGAATCAGGTACAATGTTGGTACAGACAAAGTTAAACCGAAGCCGTTAGAATCGAAGCAGAAGTTTAGAAAAGGCTAAAAAAGCATTAGAAACCCCAACCCGTAGAGACGCGATTAATCGCGTCTGGGCTAGAAATGATGGTAATCCAACCCCGCAGTCACTCGGCAAAACTGAGCGACTGCCGAGAGCACCTCTACTCAAACAAAAAAAAGACGCGATACAATCGACGTCTCTACTGTAAATGGTGTTTCTTAATGATCCAGTCCAGCAGTTTTTCGGTACTGCGTTTGGCAATCTGGTAGACCTCTTCGAAAGCCTCATCTGGTTCGTAATACGGATCGGGCAGGGAAGGAATACCGCGTGAAACCTCCACAAAGGGATCAAATTTTCGCAATAGAAAAACCTGTTCGTGCGAAGGATACGACCCACTGAATCGGTGCGACATGGCGTGAATGTTATCGAAATTCGAGTCATCCATGCCGATGATATAGTCAAAATCCGTAAAGTCTGATTTCCGCAATTGCTTGGCCCGGTGGTCTAGCTTTAGTCCGTGCGATTCAGCATTAGCACACGTCCGGCGATCAGGACGATTCCCAATCTCGTAGGTACTCGTCGCTGCCGAATCGCAGTAAATCTGATCCGTAAGGCCGCGATCTTCTACTGCTTTCTTAAACAAAGCCTCCGCTAGTGGAGACCGACAAATATTACCTAAACAAACAAAAAGGACTTTAACCATAAGCGTTTCTAGGTTTGGAGTTTTGGGTTTTGAGTTAGCAAATAGATGTTGAGACTAAAGGCTTTAACCATACTGATTATTGCGAGCATAATAACTCAAAACCCTAAACTCAAAACATCGCCAACTCATTCTACAGGATTTCCCTCTTCGTCTACGAGTACGAAAACTTCTTCGTTATCTTTCTTCATCATGTACTTCTCGCGGGCGAAGGTTTCCAGGGATGCGTCGGATTCGGTGATTTCCTGCCGCTCTTTATGGACACGGACGATTTCCTTTTCCATGAACGCTTTCTGAGCTTCCAGTTCCGAAAGCTCGTGGCTCATCTGATATTTTTTCAGCGGATTATAATCACTCAGGGCAATCAAAACGACCCAGATGGTGATCGCTATGACGGGAAATTTGGGAGGCCAGACGCGAAACATAGGCTGCTCAGAAAGTTAAAAATGAAAGCGTTACTTACTCTGTAAACGAAAAAAAGGGCTATGGGTTTAAGCCAATGCTCAAATCCATAGCCCTTCTCAGGTATTCTAATTAAAACGCTTTAATACCGGGGAAGTAAGCTGAATCGCCTAATTCTTCCTCGATGCGGATTAATTGATTGTATTTTGCCATACGGTCAGAACGAGAAGCAGAACCCGTTTTGATTTGACCCGTGTTCAGAGCAACTGCTAAGTCAGCGATAGTTGCATCTTCCGTTTCACCTGAACGGTGAGACATGATGTTGTTATAGCTGTTACGCTTGCCTAAGTTAACGGTATCAATCGTTTCGGTTAACGAGCCAATTTGGTTTACTTTCACCAGAACGGCGTTCGCTACACCCTGCTCGATACCCATTTCCAGACGCTTCACGTTTGTTACGAATAAATCGTCACCCACTAACTGCGTTTTAGAACCGATGCTGTCAGTCAGAGCTTTCCAGCCAGCCCAATCGTCTTCGGCCATACCATCTTCAATGGAGATGATGGGGTATTTGTTCACCCACTCTGTCCAGTAAGAAACCAGCTCAGAAGAAGTTAATTCTTCTTTCGTTGATTTTTTGAAGATATACTTACCCGTTTCAGCGTTGTAAAGCTCAGATACAGCCGCATCCATAGCGATGAATACGTCTTCTCCTGGACGGTAACCCGCTTTTTCGATGGCTTGTAATACCGTTTCCAGTGCCTCTACGTTTGACTGGATGTTAGGAGCGAAACCACCTTCATCACCCACGTTCGTAGAGTAACCTTTTGATTTTAATACGCTTTTCAGGGCATGGAATACTTCCGTTCCCATACGGAGAGATTGCGAGAACGTTTCTGCTTTAGCAGGAACGACCATGAACTCCTGGAAGTCAATAGCGTTATCCGCGTGAGCACCACCGTTGATGATGTTCATCATCGGAACGGGCAACGTGTTCGCGTTTACGCCGCCGATGTAACGGAACAAAGGCAGACCTGCTTCCTGAGCAGCCGCTTTAGCAACGGCTAAAGATACGCCTAAGATGGCGTTAGCTCCCAATTTGCCTTTGTTTGCCGTACCGTCGAGTTCAATCATGATTTTATCAATCATGTTTTGCTCGAATACAGAAATACCAAGAATTTCAGGGTAGATCAGTTCGTTGACATTCTCAACGGCTTTCAATACACCTTTACCCAGGTATACTGACTTATCGTCATCGCGAAGTTCAACGGCCTCGTGTACGCCCGTAGAAGCTCCAGAGGGAACCGCCGCACGGCCTAAAAAGCCATTTTCAGTGCGAACGTCAACTTCAACGGTCGGATTTCCACGCGAATCCAGAATCTGGCGGGCGTGTACGTACTGAATCGTACTCATAGATAAAGAAAAGTTTATGGTTATTTCCTGTCTAAAAAAGGAATGAAAGAAAGGTAATCGGATGCTCTTTCTTTACTCCGCAAAATGCGTTGCAAAGTAACGCATTTTGCTAGTGGTCTGAAAGCCCTAAAAAATCAATTTTCCCAGGAAGCTTTTTTAATGCTCTGAATTGGAAGGCATGTCCACCGAATTTGGGCCTGTCTGATTCGAAATCAGCATTTTCAAATAATGCACCAGCATATCGAGTCCCTTTTGAAAATGATCATTATTAGGAATAACCAGATCGGCCTGAGCCCGGAAAGGTTTGATATACTTCTGGTACGTTGGTTTGACGTGGTGTTCCCAGCGATATAATACATCATTAATGTCGTAACCCCGCTCTTCCGAATCCCGGCGAATCCGGCGGTTGAGCTTGATTTTGTTTTTAGCATCAATGAATACCTTCAAATCAAGCATGTTCGCGATTTCTTCGAAATAGAAAACGAAAATACCTTCTACCACAATAATCGGCGTAGACTTGAACGTCAGCATCGCCGGAATAAGGTCGGGATTATTAAAGGTGTATTCTAGTTTCTGAACGTCCTTGCCTTCCCGTAAGTCGTGAATATGCTGGGCATATTGTTGAAAATCAATGGACTCGGGTAAGTCAAAATTATGAACCCCGTGGCGGTCCAACGGAATTTCGTGCCGCGGGCGGTAGTAATTATCCTGAGAAATTAAGGTGATTTCTTCCTGTGGAAAAGCCGATAAAAGGCTTTTCAAAAACAACGTTTTACCTGACGCACTACCACCAGTAATGCCAACAATGAAAGGTTTTTGCGACTGCATGTATTGTGGATTTCCGGTGCAAAAATACGCAACATTTACATAAGCCACGCGACAGGATTTGAAAAGCTGGTTTTATAACCCTGATTTTCAGATTCCGTGCACTTAATACTTTTCCCGAATCTGGGTCAAAATTCGTTCCATATCGCGGCGAATTTCGCTGGTAGGGCGGTTAAAGTTATTGTTCATAAAACTGAATAACAACGTCTTCCCACTTTTAGTCAGTAAGTAACCGCTCAGGTTATAAACGCCTGATAAAGAACCTGTTTTGGCAAAAATGAAGGGCTTCCCGTCGGCGGATTTATACGCATTTTTTATGGATCCGGCCTGGCCGCCAATGGCTAGTAAAGGGAAAATTCGCTCGGCTGGATATTCGGTGTACATTTTTTCCAACAGACGAATGATGCTTCTGGGCGTAAAGAGGTTATACCGCGAAAGCCCGGAGCCATCGGCCCAGTTGGGGCGATCAGGCAAATCGGTCAGGTGATTTTTGAGGACGTAATCAATGGCGGTTTTGCTTTGAAAAGGCTGCTCTATTTTCGAACAAACAAGCATGAGAATTTGCTCAGCCACGAAGTTATCGGAAGGTTGCAGCATGTGTTTGTAAAGCGTATCCACCGAAATGGAGGAAAGACTTTGATACACTTTGGTAGAAAATGAGGGTAATAAAGTTACCCGTTTATGCAAAGTATCGCTTACGAGTTGAGTGGTTAATACAGACGAAGTCTGAAAAGGTACGTGCTGTTCAAAATGAGCAGGCACTACACCAGAAGTACCCGTGAACTGATTACTCATCCAGTCACGACGAACCTGGAATGTAGCACGGCTGGTGTCTTTTTCAAGTACGAATGATTGGGGAATAACGTTAATCGCTAGTTTATCGGAAGCCAAGAAACGAACTACGTTGCCATAGACGGGTAAGGCACTGATTTCGGGCTGGTAATAATCCTCGTAATCATTCCAGGCCCAGCCGCTACCAAAGGGTCTTTGAGGGAAATGACCCGGCCAGTAAAACAGCTTTTCCGGGCGGCGGGCTAAAAATTCCAGAGCTTTGCTGCTGGGAACATTGACGTTTAGCAATGTCGGGTCGCCCGTTCCCCAAAAAATCAGCGAATCATTTCGAACGAGGTACCGCAGAGCTTCTACCGAATCGCCCAGCGTTTTAAGTCCGGCATAAAAAGTAAAAAGTTTGGTATTGGAAGCGGGGACAAAGTAACGTTCGGCGTTGTGGGCGTAAAGCGTCTGCTTTCGGTCGGGGTCGTAGAGCATAAGCCCAGCGTGGTGATTTCCAAACGTAACCGAAGTCCAGAGTGAATCCAAGTTGTTCAGGGAAGAGGTTCGCTTGCTCACGGAACAGGAAGTCAGCGAAAGCGTGAGGACTACCGAACTGATAATGACTAGTAACTTCATAGGAACAGAAAGGGGAAGCCACTGACTTCCCCGATTCATTTATTGAGTAATAACGATGCGTTTGGTAATGACTTCAGATTCGGAAACAAAGCGTAACAAATACGTTCCGGCGGGCATTGAAGTCAGCTCCAGTCTTTCCCGTAACGACCCCGGTTGCTTGGCAGTTTTCTGATAAACGGCTTGTCCCATGATGTTTGTCACACTGATATCAACCGATTTAACCGAAGCCGGAAACTCGGCATCGATCAGGAAACGACCGTACTGACTGGGGTTGGGGGAAACCTGAATAGTGGTTTGCGTAAGGGTTGGTTCGGTCGAAGTAATGATGGGTTTTGTCTTCTGAATGTACAGGTTATCAATGGCCCAGCCCCAGCCGTGTGAAAGCTGATCGGCAAAAAGGCGGAATCGAACCAATACCTGCTGGCCGGGACTGAAGTAACCCGATCCAACCATGTTGATCTCGCGGCTTTTGTAGAGTCCTGCTGTTCCGGCAAAAGTGGAGTTGGTTACGTTTGTTCCGTTGACATTAACTTGCTCTGTTTTGGAATTATAACCCGTTAACCATTGATTATTAGCTCGGGCATCCCAGCCATCCTGAAAAGGCCTCCAGGTTTTTCCGCCATCGCTGGAGCCTTCCACCACTACGTAATCATAGAAACTGCTACTGCCAAAAACGGAACCGTCTTCGCCGGGTTCAACCAGACAGATTTCATCGAAACGAATGAACGGATCCTGATCACTCAGGCGAATGGGTTTGAGTAAGGTATAGGTGTAATTAGCCTCATAACCCTGAGATTCGGGCCCGTCTTTGTAAGGGTGATCCGAGTGAATGGCTCCGTCGATGAAACCCGTAGGGGTGGCGATGCTGAAATTCGTACCTGTAAAATCGCTACTGGCTGTAGTGGCGTTAAAGTCATTGACATACTCGGTTACGGCTGCCGAAATTCCCGCTACGTTCACTGTATAATAACCCGTCGAAGGAGCGTAACCCACGTTGCGGGCTTTCGAACGATCACGGGCTACGATGCGGTATTCAATCTTATCACCGCCCTTCAAACTCCCCGCTCCGAAGGTCATGGCTCCTACGGCGTAAATGTTATTGGAACGAATACCATTGGTTACGTAATAACCCAACCGGGGCATTGGCACTGAAGGGCGAGCCACACCATTCACCCGATATTCAATGTAAGTGGTATCAATACCAAAACTAAAATCATCAAATACATCTGCATCAACAATCAGCGAGTCTGTAGAAGATAAAATGGATGTTTGCGGAGCGTGCGTGATGGTGGGAGGCGTATTATCAGTGCCAATTTTGAATGTCCAGAAAGCCCGGCTGGGAGCTTCGGCGGGACTGCTAAAGGTACGGTTAGGATAACTCGCTTCCGTAGTTGAAATCCAGTAACGAATCGTCCGGGCCTGACTCGAAGCCGGGAGGTTTGCCGTATAGGTGTTTCCTGATTGAGTCATGGGAACCGTAGTGGCGTTGGCCCGAGTCGTGTCGTTAATGGTATAGGAAAGGCGGACGGGGCCTACGACCGATGTATCACTGACCACCTGAGCCGTAAATGCAATGGGTTGTCCTAGTAAATCTTCCGAATCCGTTAATCGATTATGCAGAATGGATGTTGATTTCCAGCCCATTTCCGTGAACATGTTTCGTACAATCGGGCCAGGGTTCTGGTTGACTTCTCCACGGGCCAAATTCGGCGTCATTAACGCATTGGAAGTGCCCGTTAGATAGGTGGTTTCGTCCAAATGTGAGATACTGGAACCTACGCTGTAAGAAGTCGGAGCGTATAACTTAGGCTTGGTACCTCCGTTCTGAGCATTAGCAATCGGGCTGTCAAAAAAGAGATTTCGTCCCGTTACCTGACTGTATAACTGGGTCGATGGATTACTGAAAACACTCGTATTAATCAGTTGCTGATTGTTCGCATTTTTGATGTAATGATCAAAAACACGGGGATAGCCATAATTCGAATCATCTCCCCACATGGCTAGGCTATTGTTGGCATAAAAAGAGCTGGTAAAACCCAGTCCATGCCCCAATTCATGCGTTACTACGGTAACAAAATCCTGCCGACCTGCCGAACCATTCGTGGCTCCATCCGTTCCCAGATACCAGTTTACAGCTTTATTGCTGTTAAACTCACAGTAAATATCAGGCTGGTTCCCGTTCAGGCTCTGCCGGGCCAGTTTTTCAGCCAGAGCAATGGGGTAAGCGGTGTTGGTTTTAGTGGCTCCCTGAAATCCAGTCACGTATGAATAGGGGCGAGCTCCACCCAGTATAATCGAGCCGTTGGAGCCACTTCCTAAATCCGTCCAGACGGCATACACGCGAATAGGCACGGGCGAAACGATGATGGATTTCCAGATTTCAACGGCTTGTTGAAAAGCAACGCGGGCACTATCCGAAAAACCCACGTATTCCACCGTAAACTCGGACGTAGTAGCGGTGGTGCGGCCTCCGCGTTTTCTTAAAAATTCGGGTGGGGGGCCAATGCGGCTATCGGCCTGCCCTGTGGAGTAACAAACCGTCTTCTCTGCGGGTAAGAAAATCAGATCTGAAGAAGATTTAGTGCGAATATTTTTCGGTTGAGGCAATTCCTTCTGGGCCCAGGTTAAACTGCCAATCAAAAGAAAAGGTATTAGTAAAAGTTTTTTCATAGCGACAGGATCGTAATCAAGTAAAAATACAAAATGCAGTATGGAATAATAGGAAATCCTTAAAATAAAGTCATAGACTAAAAGGGGTTCGGAACAAAGGTGTATTCCGATTAAATAACTACCTATAACTAAAGCGATTTGAAATAGCTCAGCCAGCCGTGAAACCCGACTCAGGTTTTGTTATTTTTGAGCCCAATAAATAATGGATTGAAACGCCACCAGCGTTGATTTTATCAGAAGTATGACGATTGACGAGATACTAAAACAGGTTTGGGGATATGACGAATTCCGGCCCTTGCAGCGAGACATAGTGACGTCCGTTTTGGAGGGGCACGATGTGCTGGCTTTAATGCCGACGGGTGGCGGAAAGTCTCTGTGTTTTCAGGTTCCGGCTTTGGCCCGGGAAGGCCTCTGTTTGGTTATTTCGCCATTAATTGCCCTAATGAAAGATCAGGTCGAGAATCTTCGCAAACGGGGCATTAATGCTCAGGCAGTGTTTTCGGGCATGAGTTACCGTCAGATTGATCATACACTGGATGCCTGCATTTATAATGACGTCAAGTTTCTCTATGTTTCGCCCGAACGCCTTCGCACGGAGCTATTCAGGGTACGGGCTAAAATGATGAAGATTAACCTCATCGCTGTCGATGAAGCCCATTGCGTCTCCGCCTGGGGGTATGATTTTCGTCCGCCCTATCTCCAAATCGCCGAGTTCCGGGAGATGTTTCCAAACGTTCCGCTGATCGCCTTAACCGCCACGGCCACGCGGGAAGTAAAGGCCGATATTATTCAAAAACTGACTTTGAAGAACGAGCGGGTTTTTCAGCAGAGCTTTGCCCGCCCTAATTTATCGTATTCGGTGATTATGACGGAAGATAAGGAAGTGCGACTGAAGAAAATTCTGGACAATGTGTCTGGAAGTTCCGTTATCTACGTTCGCAATCGCCGCCGGACGCAGTTGATCGCCAATGAGTTAATGCGACAGGGAATTTCGGCAACCTTTTACCATGCAGGCTTAAGTACGTCAGATCGGCATACGCGACAGGATGCCTGGGTAAAGGGTCGGGTACGGGTAATGGTGGCGACAAATGCCTTCGGAATGGGAATCGACAAGCCCGAAGTACGTACGGTTATTCACGTCGATTTACCGGATACGTTGGAAGCTTATTTTCAGGAAGCAGGCCGGGCTGGACGCGATGGGGAAAAGGCCTATGCCGTAGCTTTAGTAGCTCCTGCGGATGGGAAAGAACTCATCAAGCAAGTCGAACAGCAATACCCTGACCTGGATTTTGTGCGGCGGGTGTATCAGTGCCTGGCTAACTACTTCCGGCTGGCCATTGGCGTGGGTGAGGGCAGTAGCTATGATTTTGATTTAACTGATTTTCAGTCTACGTTCGGACTGGCCACGACAGATACATATTATGCTCTAAAACTGTTGGAAAGCGAAGGATTTATTCAGATGAGCGAATCCTACAATAATCCTTCACGCTTACATTTTCTGATTAACAGTCGGGAGTTATACGATTTCCAGGTTCGGAACGAACGCTTTGATGCCTTTACCAAGCTGTTACTTCGGATGTACGGCGGTGGTATTTTCACTGATTATGTAATCATTTCGGAAACCGCTATTGCCAAGGTATTTCTGGTAACCGAAGCCGAAGTACGAAACCTGCTGTATCGGCTGGCAGAAATGAACATTATTGAATACGATCCTCAAAAAACGAAGCCTCAACTCACGTTTTTAACGGCTCGTTATGACGCAGCGGCTTTACCACTTTCCAAAAAGGATATTGCGGCCCGAAAAGATCGGGACTTAGATAAGGTACATTCCGTTATTAATTACGCTTACCATACCAACCGTTGCCGAACCCAGGTTTTACTGGAATATTTCGATGAAAAAACGGATTACGAATGCGGCATTTGCGATCATTGCCTGGCCCGAAAGAAAGCCCGGCAAGCTAGAACGGGAGATTCGCAGGAAAAACAAAGAATTCTCGACTATTTAGCCAACGGAGCCATTACAATTCAGCAATTAGTCAGTCACTTCGCTCCTAAAAACGAAAATGGATTTCTGTTAACCGTTCGTGAATTGGTTAGTGATGAACTCATTGGCTATGACGCTTTGGGTAATTTGTATCTAAAATAAAAACGAGGCCGTTCATAAACGGCCTCGTTTTTATAGATGCTTTTTCCTGAGTTATAAATCTAAGGTATAAGCAATTCCTAGGTTAAACTGAATGAACTTTGAACCAAAGGTATCACCCCCTAAATCACGAGCTTCTTTTTTGTTCAGTAGTAGATTATAATCTCCTTCCAGAAAAACAGCCAGATTTTGTGGGAGCTTATACTGAACCCCCATCTTAGGAGCAAAGCCAAAAAATGATTCAGACTCCGATTGCTTATTGACCGAAACGCTTGCTAAGTATAAGCCTGCTTTCAACCCTACATAAGGCCGAAGCGGACCATCGATAAAAAAATATTCGATTTTGGGTGTAAATGGAATTAACCTCTCCTTAACCGTGTAAGTGCCGGCCCAGCCATAATCCAGCGTAGCTTTTGAGGTCAATAAGCTCGCCTCCAACCCCGCTGCCAGGTTGGGTGAAAGGAAATACCGGGCCTGTATTCCTCCGCCGAAACTGTTTTTGGCCCCCGCTTCTTTAGGGGTAGGAATTGCATAGGCACCATGCACGCCTACCTGTAACTGAGCCTGTACATGTTGAATGCTCACTGAAAATAGAAATAGAGCAACTACTTTCGAAAAAAACTTCATAAAGAAAGATAAAGATTGGTTGACGGAAGTATGTACGAAAAAGTATTAATCAGAGGATAGAAAAATATAGAAATCATCATTTTCACCTGTAGCTGACGTAAGCCTTGATCTGTACTTAATAGAAAATATTCTTTTGGTTAAATGCAACACTAAACTCCTTCTTAGCGTCTTTAGCCAGTGCCTGATACAATAGATAAGAAATTATTAACACATTTTAACGAATCTTTTAGTTAATAAACTAATATATTCGTTTCAAATAACGAGTACGCTGTCCTTCACAACCTATCCTTTCCGCATGCGACACCTTCTACTGAGTGCCTGCTTCATTCTTTGTGCCTGTATGGTTGAAGCTCAAACCCGATTATCCATCAAGGGGCGAGCCGTAGATACCACCAGCACAGCCCTGCCTTTTACCACCGTTATGTTATTAACGCCCAAAGATTCGGCTCTGGTGAGTTATGCCCGGGCGGATGAAAATGGTCGTTTTGAATTAAAAAATGCCAAACGTGGCACGTACCTTCTGAAAATGTCCTACACGGGTTACTTACCCTTTCAGACGGAAGTAACTCCCGCCGAAGGAGCCGTAACGGATTTAGGTGATTTGAAAATGAAGCCTATTTCCAAAGAGCTTTTTGAAGTCGTGGTGAAAACGGCGAAAGCTCCGCTGAATATTCGGGGCGATACGATTGAATATAATGCCAGTTCCTTCAAAGTGCCACCCGGATCAACGGTGGAAGATTTATTACGTCGATTACCCGGCTTTCAGGTCGAGCAGGATGGAAGCATCCGGGCTCAGGGACAGGAAGTAAAACGGGTGACGGTGGATGGAAAAAATTTCTTCGGCGGCGATCCCAAGACGGCTACCAAGAACCTGAATGCCGAAGCTATTGATAAAGTGCAGGTCTATACCAGCAAAACCGAGCAGGCAAAAGCCACCGGTATTGACGATGGCAAGAAGGAAAAAACGGTGAACCTGGCTTTGAAAGAAGAATTCAAAAAAGGCGGATTTGGTAAAATTAAAGCTGGTGTAGGTACTGACCAGCGGGTAGATGTGCGGGGAAACTATAATAAATTCAACGATAAGCAGCAGTTCGCTGTCGTGGCTTCGGGCAATAACATCAATCAGTCGGGAATGTCCTGGGATGATCGTCAGGATTTTTATGGTAGCTCGCTGTTCCGCTGGGATGAAACCGATTTTGGTTTTGGGGGCGGTATCACCAGTGGTGGTAACAGCGGTGATGGAATCATCATGCAGGGGGGGAACATTATCATTATGAACGGCGGCGGCGGTAGTGACCGTGGTTTTAATAACACGTATTCGGGTGGGGTTAACTATAACTTCGAAACTAAAAAGCGGAAGTTTACGTCGAATTATTACTTCAACCAGCGTCGCAATTGGACCAATCAAATCATTAACCGCCAGAGTATTTTGTCGGATAACGCCTTTGAAACCGACAGCCGTTCCAACGAACATACCCAGAATGATAACCACAAAGTTCAGATACGTTACGAAGATAATCTGGATTCGCTTAATACGCTGATCGTCCTGGCAAACGGAACGATTAACAATTCTTCTTACTCACAGGACTTATCGCAGCAAAACCGTCGTTCGGCTACGCAGTTAACCAACCGAACTACTCAGGATAATGGGAACTCAGCCCTGACGTTGAATCTTTCCGGCTCGGTCTTGTACCGCCGGAAGTTCAAAACCAAAGGCAAGAGCTTCGCTGCCAGTGTTTCTTATCTATTAAATAACGGTAATTCGGATGCCGAACAGCGTTCGCTGAACGAGTTCTTTGACCCGACCACGGGTACACCTTTATTTTCCCGCCAACTCAGTCTGCTTAATGCCAACCGCAACCGTCAGAATCAGATTCGTAGCAGTTTATCATACGTACAGCCCATTAGTAAGCGGGTATTCTGGGAGAGTTTCTACAACTTCGGTGTTCGTAGTGATAAAGTAGACCGTGACGTGTTTAACCAATTGGAAGGAAATCTTCGTAATGATTCTCTGAGCCGTTATTACACGAACCAAATTATGCATAACCGGGCGGGTTCGGGGCTTCGTTATAATTACAAAGGCACCAATATCAGTGCAGGGTTTGCGGCTATCAATATGAATATCGCTGGTAAATTTTCAGCCGATCAGAGCTCTCCGAACGTCATGGAAGTCAACCGGAATTATACCATCGTGGTGCCGGGTGTAAGTTTCAATATGGACATGAAAAACAATCGTTACTTATACGCCGAGTACGCCGGAAACGTGGAGCAGCCTTCCATTCGGGATTTGCAGCCGATTATCGACTACTCGAATCCTTTGTATATCTCGCAGGGAAATCCTAATTTGAAACCAACGGTCAACCATGAAGCCTACGCGGGATATCAGTATTTTAATCCTTCTTCGTTTACACGGTTCTTTGGCAATATCAATTACAACTATGCAGTAAATCAAGTCGTTTACAACCAGACCATTGATTCCCTGCTGGTCACCAGAACCCGCCCAGCTAACGTATCGGGAGGACAGCGATTTGGAACGTATCTGAGTGTAGGTTTTCCGCTCAAGAAGAATAAGGCCAACATCAGTTTCAACACCAATATTAACTTTAATCGTAATTATACCCTGATTAACGATATAGAAAACCGGACGAATAACAATAGCTATAACTGGGGTACGAATCTGGAATTAACGCCAAGCGAGAAGTTTACGTTCTACGGGAATGCCAACTGGAGTTATAGCAATGTGAGGTATTCAATTAATACTACCCAGAATCAAAAAATCTGGAATCAGAGTTATAGCGGTCAGATGAACGTAAAACTGCCCTGGGAGGCGTACTTCAATGCTACGTTTGACTACCGGCTTTATAAGAATGATCGCTTCGGTTTAAATCAGAACATTCCGATTCTGAATCTGGCGGTATATAAGTTACTGGGTAAGGCTAAGAAGTCAGAAGTACGTCTTTCGGCATATGACTTGTTCCGCAGAAACTTGGGTATTACGCAGGGAGCTTCGGGTAAACTACTTCACGCAGACGCGGGTGGAAACGATTACCCGTTATTTCATGCTAAGCTACACTTACAACATGCGGGGTGTGAAGGCGAATATGCGTCGCAATAATGGATTTTAATCAGATTACACATTAACCAAATCTGTCGATGAAAAAGAAATTACTGGTTGTATTCGGTTGGCTCATGGTCATGTGTACGTATGCACAGGCTCAGGAACTGGAGGGAACCGTGACTTACGAGCGAAATACGAGTTATACGAAAATGGTCGCTAAACTCCCTTATTTGAGTCAGGAAGAAAAAGATCGGGCGAAGATGATGTGGGGGAATGAAGAGGGGGATAAGCAGAAAATGAAATTGACGTTTACACCCGATCAAAGCCTCTACACCTACATCGGAGAACAAGGGGAGACGGATGACGGTCGATGGTCCTGGCGGCAGTCTGATTACGTTATTCAGCGAAATTTCGAAAAGCAAACCTTAACAGAGCTTCAGGAATTTGCGGGTAAAACCCTATATCATTCAGGATTCCCTAAAGGCCCCCAAGTGGAAAGTGTTGAACCAGTTGAAAGACATCGCGGGCCACATTTGCATGAAGGCAGAAACGGAAGACCTTGTGAAAAACCAGAAGATTATTGCCTGGTTTGCCGACGATATTCCTGTATCAGTAGGCCCTGAGCGGATGTACGGTTTACCCGGAATTATTCTGGAACTGGATTATAACGACGGCGTGAGTGTGATCACGGCTACTAAAGTCGAAATGAAGAAAGTCGATCCTAAAGAGCTGGTTTTACCGAAAATGAAAGGGAAGAAAATCAATATGGCCGATCACGATCGCATCATTAAAGAGCATATCAAAGACAGCATAGGAGCCAGGCGAAATCCTTACTGGGGAGTTAACCTGTGGAATTAAGTCAGTAAATTCAGTTAAGGATACAAAAAGAGCAAAGCCATTTGACTTTGCTCTTTTTCGTAATTATTCGATTTCTACCACGACTCCATCGCTGAGCGGGTGTGCCACGCAGGTTAACACAAAACCCGAGGCAATTTCCTGAGGGGTAAGACCGTCTTCTTCGTCCATCATTACTTTTCCCGACTGACAACGACCCATGCAGGCCGTGCACATACCCGCCTGACAGGAATAGGGTAGGTCAATATCCATTTCAAGGCCCGCTTCCAGAATGGTCTGGTGTGGTTTTACCTCTACTTTATATTCCGCTCCTTCGTAAATAATAGTTACTTCGCGAGCTTTGAGTTTGCTGTCATCTTCCTCTTCTACCACTTCGCCATGGGTGTCTTTTGAAGGTGCAAAACTTTCTTTATGTACTTGTTCTTTGGGGACTTTCAGAATCGTTAAGGCGTTCTGAACTTCTTCCATCATACCGTCGGGGCCACAGAGGTAATACTCCGCAGCGGGAACTTTAATACCCGTTTCATCGAGTAGACGAATGGCCGCCTGCTGATTGATACGACCCGTACGTTCAGACCAGCTTTTGGGCTGACTTAAGATGTGAATTACTTCCAGACGGTTGCCGTATTCTTCCTGTAACTGCGAAAGCTGATCGCGGAAGATGATATTCGTTTCGGTGCGACTGCCGTAAAAAAGCGTAACCTTCGCCTGAGGCTCGGCGGGTAATGCTGTTTTTAGCATTGACATCAAAGGCGTTACGCCACTGCCTGCTCCGAAAAAGACTAAATGACGTCCTTTGTCGCCACCCCCAAAAGAAAACAACGATTTACTTTTAGCAGGCTTCGGTTCATAGACGAAATGACCCATGGGCTCCATGACTTCGATGACATCACCCGCTTTTACGTGATCGTTGAGGTAATTCGAAACCTGTCCGTTAGGCAGTCGCTTCACCGTCACCGCAATGGACGCATCTTTCGTTGGGGAGCTGGACATCGAGTAAGCCCGGCGAAGTTTCTTTCCTTCAACGGTTACGATTAACGTCAGGAATTGACCAGCCTTGTATGCAATGGTTGCATGCGGCGGATGCCAGAAATGTATGGTAACGGTATCTTCCGTTTCACGAACGACTTCTTTAACCGTTAAATGAAAATACTTGCTCATTGTATCGGATCATAACCAGGGCTTTTACTGGTTATTAATAAGGAAAAAAGACTAAATCGGATGCTTTCCTCAGGAAAGTGTTACAAAGGTAAGAGAGCCTACGAAAAAACCCGTCCATCCGGGACGGGTTTAGAAGTTTACAGTTCTTGGTTTACGGTCTTCAGTTGAAAATGTAAACGTTTTGTTGTTTTGAGTTAATGAATCGTAGTAAAACTCTGTAACCCTAAACTCAAAACATAATAACTTTATTTATAGCTAGGGCAGCCGCAGCCTTTGTTTTTCTTTTTGAACAATCCCCACATAAATCCTTTTTTCTTGCGATAGGATTTGCGTCGGCGGGCACTGGCCTGTTCCATCTGAACCGTCGTACCGGATGAATAGGTAGATGCCGAGGCGTATTCGGGTAACACCATGGCTCCAATCAAGAGAGTGAGAAGAAGCTTTTTCATCAGATTGTCTAGTTTATAAAGTATTAACGCAAGTTACGCCTGTTTATTTCTTATTGTCGTTTTGAGTTGTCAGTTGGAAAGAGAAAACCCATAAAGATAAGAGAGATAGTGGGAAAGGGAATCGTAGCCCCGGAGGGGTTCCATATGGATAGCCCCGGATGATAATCCGGGGGGAATGCCGGAATTGGCCCCGGTCTGGATGGACCCTCCGCCCTGGCTGGTGTCTTCACCAGCCAGTCTGCTAAAGAATAATGGTTGTGAGGACACTAGCCACGGCAGCTATAATTTAGCTCAAAACTTCAAATCTATTCGCTCAAAAGCTTTTTCTTGAGGTAATCCGAGGCTTTTTCGAAGGCGTCTTTGGTAGCTTTTTCGTCATAGATCGGGTTACTGGGGTTGGCGAAGGCGTGGTCGGCATCATACATATTGATGTCAATTTGTTTGCCTGCCATTTTCATGTTTTTCTCAAACTGTTCTACAAGGGTAGGGGGAATGCCCTTATCCTTTGAACCAAAAAAGCCAATCACGTCCGTTTTCAACGTTTTCAGTTTGTCGATATCCTGCTCGGGGCGGCCATAATACATCACACAGCCTACGGCTTTAGAACCTTCCAGCATTGCAGATTTCAGGGATAACATTCCACCAAAACACCAGCCAATAGACGCGAATTTGGCCTTCGCCCCGCCGTAATTAATTCCGGCTTTCATGATTGCCTCCAAACGCTCTGGCTTCGCCTGACTCATATATTTACCGGCATCTTCGCGAGCGGTGGCTACTTTCCCGTCATACATATCCAAAGCCAGCACGTTTACCTGACCTTCCAACTCATTATAGAATTTTTCGGCTTCCTGCTTAATGTAATCATTGAGGCCCCACCATTCCTGATATACTAATAGATACTTGTTGGAAGGGTTTTTCGCTTTAATTAAAAACCCGCTGGCCGCCTGACCATCGGGTGCATCCATTTTAATCATTTCACCACCTGCTTTACTGGTGAAGGTAAAAGGCCGGGGTTCGGCGTGCATCGCCTGGAATTCTTTCGTAGAGGCCATCAACTGCATTTCATCAGGACGCATGGCTTCTTTTTTCGTATCGTGACAAGCAGCGTCAGCCTGTTCGCAGCAACTTTGAGCGTAAGAGCTCAATCCACTAGCAACCAAAGTAATGGCAAGGAGTAGCTTTTTCATGCGTTTCTATTTTTAGGAAAGCCCTCGACAACGAGGTGTGTTACTAGTATAAAACTGCTAAGTATAAAAGATGTTCTGTGGGAGTTTGGGGTTTTGGGTTCGATCTTTAGAGTTTGGTATCCCAAAAAAATAGCTGGCAGAAAGGCCAGCTATTTTTTTAAAGTCTGCTACCAGCTTTAGAGCAGACAGCAAGAGTACCATAGTTAATAAGTCAATAAATTTCGATAACCCAAAGTTCTGATGATAACAGAAGTTGGCCGGAAGCAACAGAGGCAGTACCAACTCTAAACACTAAACAAAAAAAACATTACCCTTTTTTCAGCTCAAAAATGGTAATCTCAGGGGGCATACCAACCCGACCAGGGTAACCAATGTAACCGTAGCCTCGGTTTACGTACAATTTCTGATTGCCTTCTTCGTAAAGACCTGCCCATTGCTTATAGCGATATTGAACAGGACTCCAGCGGAAGTACTTGGTTTCTACACCAAATTGCATCCCGTGCGTGTGGCCCGCAAACTGCACGTCTACCTCTGGGAATTGCGTGCGGACCTGAGCATCCCAATGGCTGGGATCGTGGGAAAGTAACAGCTTCACGGGAGCGTCTTCCGTACCCGCAATGGCTTTTTTCAAGTTACCGTACTGAGCAAAACCGCCCGTACCCCAGTTTTGAATACCAATGATGGCCAGCTTTTCGCCATTCATTTCCAGAAAACGATGCTCGTCAAGTAATAAATCGTAGCCCATTTCCTTATGGACCCGTTCGAGATCTAAAAGGTTCTGACGTTTTTCCTGAAGGCTATTCCACTGGGTATAATCGCCATAGTCATGATTACCCAGCGTTGAAAATACGCCCATAGGAGCCTTTACTTTATCAAAAACGTCTTTGTAATCTTTTACCTCGATGGCCCGGTCGTTTACTAAATCACCCGTAAAGAAGACCACATCGGGCTTTTCGCCCATCAACATTTCAATTCCACCTTTGACGGCTGTTTTATTGAAAAAGCTTCCCGAATGGATGTCTGAAATCTGGGCTATCCGTAGTCCGTCGAATTCGCGGGGTAAGTTTTTAAGCACCAGTGGGATGCGACGGATGCGGTAATCGTGAGCACCGGAAACAATTCCGTACGTAAAACCAATTGCCGGAATGGCCGAAGCCGCCAAAGCCGCTTTACTTAAAAACTCCGTTCGGGTAATGGTATCCTTTTGTGGATGCGGCTCAGGAGCGATAACGGCTTGTTGCGTTTCCGAGCTGTCTACGGGCGAAGACGAATTGAAGTGAGCCATAACCCAGCGAAACCCGCGACCCAGATCGTCGAGTAATAAGAAGGGAATCATGAAAATCTTTCCCAGATACCCAATCAGAATATAGCTAAAGAGAAAGCCCCGCAAGAGCCTGAACTTGCCCCAAAAATCGCTACCCAGGGTAACCGAAGTAAGTAACATGAATAAGGCTACTACTGGAAAACTCCAGTATAAAATCCGGGCGAAGCGTTGCCAGCCGGACGAAGCGTGTTGGGTAGCCGTTTTCACGGCTTGAAAGCCATACCAGTCAGCAACCAGCAACACGGCTAATGTTATAAGGAGTGTAAGACTTCTATTCATCGGGAAGTAGTAAGAATCAGTTCTAAAGAGTGAAACAAGCGTACCAGCCGAGATAGTTCAAAAGCCTATATTTTTGGGATGAGCGGTTGGATTGCCGATTGTAGGGTCTATTAATGCTAACCTTATGGTTATGGGCTAGTATGAATTGCCAATAAGGTAACTTTCGGCAACTAGAGATTTTAGCCTAAGAAGCATAAGTAATCTCTCCTTTTTCTTAAATTGAAGCATTATTTAGTACCTAACCATCATCTGTTACTTCAAAGTAGTATAATCAATGGGAATTATTCTGATACCTTTTTTACTATCTACGCTGGTTATAGTAATGTATAGTATCATAAAATCTTTTAAACTAATTAGAGGAAATAAAATCTCGAAAAAGAATATTGCCTATTCCTTAGGTAGTTCTTTAGCAAGTTATTTGATTGTTATTATAAGTTATTGGTATGAAGATCAGGTATGGGTCTTTAGTCCTTATTTTAGAATTCCTATACTTGTCATAATTATTCCTTTTATTGGCTGGAATTCATTGAAAAATAATAAAAATCAAGTTTTAAGCTCGTACTCAAATGTATTGATTCTTAGTGTAGCATTAAATGGGATTATTGGTATATTATTTAATAACATCAGTTTTGGAATTACTGACTTCTTAGGAATAGAAACACATCATTGATTTATTATCATCACCAATATCGAAAGAAGTAGCATTAGAGATGAATATTTGAGTTTTAAGCTTATACTATCCTATATGAAAGGAATACTGAAAATAGCTTTTATAGGTCTTGTACTTTTACCTCTATTGATCTATTTAAATCCATTTGTGTGGTTTTTACGAGCTAAACGCCCTTATTTTCCAAATTTGGAAACAGAACGGCTGCTTCATACTCTAAATAGTAAGTATGGTATTTCTGCAAATGTTTATAATAACGAAGATACGCTCTGGTACTTCAGAGACGTTGAGACAGGCAAGATAAAGGATCTGGAAGGTTATGTATTAACTATAGAAGAAGATAAGGGGAATCTAGATAGTCGTATGATGAAACGGTATTTGAATGAATTTTATAGAAATTTTGTACATCGTAGTTACTATAATTCTTTTACATTAGAATTAAATTCTGGTAAAATTATTTGTGAACTAAGGAAATAATGAATATAATAAAAGCTTATAAGTATCAAATAGTATTGTATCTAATGATACTATTATTTGGGATTCAAAATTATTATTTTAGTGAAAGTAATTTTAGTTATTCGTATTACGAAAATATAGTTTACTGCTTTTTTATAGCTTCAGTAGTCTTAGTTTTTCTATCCATTGGTATACTGATCTCCGAAGTTCTCACTACGTTCGAAAGAGAATCTGTTGTTGGTAAAGAAGTGATCTATTTAATAATCAATATACTTTTATATTACTCGTTAATGGGAACAAGTTTATATCTTTCAACTCAAATAAGATAAATAATCCAGAATCATTTCCCCATAATCTTCTCCCGGTGAGCCAGCCCCCAGTAATGCAGTTCATCCATTAATTTCTCCAGCGAAAGACCGTGTTCAGTAATGGAATATTCTACCGTTGGCGGAAAGGTATCTTTGACTTCCCGGTTAACTAACTGATTTAGCTCTAAAGCCTTTAATTCCTTCGAAAGCGTCTTATCCGTAATTCCCTGTACGTCTCTCGATAATTCCTTAAACCGCCGGGGGCCGGCAGATAAAGCAAATAAGATCAATAACTTCCAGCGACCTTCCAGTGCTTCCAAAGCATCCTTGATGGATAAATAGGTTTTAGGACAAGGGGTTCCGTTGAGCATGTCAAGGTATAAATGTAATGAGTCGTTACTATCCCATCGGATAGTGCTATCCAATAGGATAGTACTATCTAACGGAAAGCGATGATACCTAATTTTAGCCTGTTCTAAAATAACTAGGCATGAAAAAACAATCAAAGCTATTAAAGATGAGTTTGTGGATGGTTCAAATCTTACTGGCAGTTACCCTGATCTGGGCGGCGACAATGAAATGGGTTCAGCCGATCAATCAATTAGCAACCATGTGGCCGTGGACGGGAGACGTATCTCCTGAATTTGTAAAACTGACGGCCTGTATTGATTTGTTAGGAGGACTAGGTTTGATTGTACCAGGTTTATTCCAGACTAAACCTCAGCTTATAGCTTTCACCGCCGCCGGAGTGGTCGCCTTAATGATAAGTGCTATTGTTTTTCACGTGACCAGAGGAGAAATTTCTTCCGTTGGGTTTAATGCCGTTTTTGCTTCATTAGCCCTGTTTGTGGCTTGGGGTCGTTATTTAAAAACCACCTGATGAAATAAGAGGTATTCATAAAACAAAACAGGCGACTGAAAGCCGCCTGTTTGTACTTCTATAAAAAAGAGGGAAGAAAGCATTAAGCAGAAGCAATTTCCATGACCATCCGACCTTCGATAGCTCCTTTTTTCATCTGGTCAAACACTTCATTGATGGATTCAAGCGGCGTTGTGTGAACCGTAGCTTTGACTTTACCTTCGACGGCAAAATCAATGGCTTCCTGCAAATCTTTCCGCGTGCCCACAATAGAACCGCGAACGGTAATACGTTTAAGCACCGTTTCAAAAATAGGTAAATCAAAGCTTCCGGGGGGTAATCCGTTAAGGGCAATCGTTCCTTTGCGGCGGAGAGCTGAAATTCCCTGCCGGAACGCAATGGGAGAGACAGCAGTAACCAGCACGCCGTGCATGCCTCCTGCTTCTTTCTGTAAATATTCACCGGGATCCTGATTCTTGGCATTGACCACTAAGTCGGCTCCAAGGCGTTTGGCTAATTCTAGTTTATCGTCGGCTACATCAATAGCAGCTACGTGCATACCCATGGCTTTAGCGTACTGCACGGCTACGTGCCCCAACCCACCAATGCCCGAAATAGCGACCCATTCACCGGGTTTGGTTTCGGTTTCTTTCAAGCCTTTGTACACCGTTACACCTGCACAGAGAATCGGAGCCATTTCAACGAAATTTACGTGGGAAGGCAGCTTCCCCACGTAACGGGCATCCGCAATGACGTATTCGGCATACCCTCCATCTACGCTATACCCTCCGTTTTGCTGGCTTTCGCAAAGCGTCTCCCAGCCCGTAATGCAATGATCGCAACAGCCGCAGGCACTGTATAACCAGGGGACACCCACGGCATCACCCTCTTTTACATTCTTCACATCCGGTCCCAGAGCAACTACATATCCTACGCCTTCATGGCCAGGAATGAGGGGTAACTTGGGTTTTACGGGCCAGTCGCCGTCAGCAGCGTGCAGATCGGTATGGCAAACGCCACTGGCAATTACTTTGACCAGAATTTCGTTACGACCGGGTCGCCGAACGGGCATTTCTTCGATGGTTAGGGGTTGACCAAAGGCACGAACAACCGCCGCTTTCATAGTAGTAGGTAGCATAAAGAAGGCTGTTTAAAGAATGGTGGAAATCAATAAGAGTACTTAATAACGATCCTCAAAGTAATGAAATAGAGGCTCTTGCCTGGGTCTTCATTTGTATCATAAAAAGGAACGATTCTATCAATTAAACAGAAAGGTAAAGGCCAGAGGAAATAATATTTGGCGACTCTGCGGTATATTCCTTTTAGATGGATTGAAAGATTATCTTTTTACTTCGCAGAATAATTCGAATTGATTGGTGGAAAAGCTCATACATACGCCGGAAGGAAAAGCCCCGTCTGAGGCTCAGGAAACATTTCAGAAGCAACTGCAACGCATTGAAAAACTGCGGGAAGACCTACAAAATCAGGAAGCTTGGGAAGCCATGGCTCGGGAGCGGGTAATGAATGATATCTTACCTTTGGAACAGGAGGTAATCGAAATTCACGTGTTACGGGTGCATGGATTTAATGATGCGTATCATTCCAAAGCGTTTCGTAAAGCTGAAAAAGTGGCTTTGAAGGAATTCATTATCCAGGAATCAGAAGTATTGATTCGAAGATTTGGCCGGGAAGATCTGCGGGCCATCTATAACGAGCATACGGGGCAGAAGAACGTTTCCGAGAAAGACCGTCTGGCGGAGTTAAAAGAACTATTTTCGGAACAATTTGGAATCAGTTTTGAAGGCATTCCCATTAACTCGGAAGAAGAACTTCGGGCTTATGTGGCCGAAGAAATTGGAAAGCAGCAGGCCCGTCAGGACGAAAAACGGCAGAAGCGGGCAGAAAAAAAAGAGAAGAAAAAACAGAAAAAGGCAGTTAGTAATCCAGAATCTGTACCCGTAGCAATGGTGCCGTTACGGAAGCTTTATATGGCTTTAGCTAAACTTTTTCACCCGGATCGGGAGCGGGACGAAGCCTGGCGGGAGTATAAGACAAAGCTAATGCAGCAGGTAACAGAAGCGTATCAGCAGGGGAACTGGTTTGCCTTACTGAAACTGCAAAGTGAACATTCTGAAGCCCAGGAATTGGCGGATATGCCAGAAATGATCAGCTATAATCAGGCATTAAAGAAACAGGCAGATCAGCTACAAAGTCAGTTGAATGACTTAAGAAAGAATGATTTTCACGCTCGCTTCGTAGCCGAACCCCAGCGGATGGATGTCAAGTTTGCCCAGGAAATCAGAAAGCTAAAAACAACTATTAAGCAATTGAAAGATGAGGTCAATCGCAATCGGAACTATGAAAATCTGAAAGACTTTCTTCGTAACTATTACTAAAGAAAACGGGCCGGAATCATTTGATTCCGGCCCGTTTTCTTCGTATTTACTATCCGTGAACCTCAATGGGTTCCCCGGATTTATTATAAAAGTGGAATTCGGTTACACCCAGCGAGCTGTCCTGAACCAAATTAACCCAGGTGCGATACTTCAGCCACCACTTCATTCGGCGAGACGGAAAACCGCTCATGAAGAATGAATACAGATAGGGGTGAAGCATAATTCGCAGCCCTTTTTCATTCTGTTTGCTCAGCACGTAGTCCAGATTCTGTTCCACAATATCCGAAACTGCGATGCTCGCTGTAATCTTTCCCGTTCCGCCGCAGGTTGGACAAACCTCCTGGGTCTGGATGTTAAGCTCAGGCCTTACCCGCTGACGGGTAATTTGCATAAGACCAAATTTAGTAAGTGGCAGAATGGTGAATTTCGAACGATCGAGCTTCATTTCTTCCCGCATCACATCATAAATCTGCTTCTTATTTTCGGGCTTTTTCATGTCAATGAAATCAATGACGATGATACCACCCATATCCCGAAGCCGCAACTGACGGGCAATTTCTTTCGCTGCCTCCATGTTAACATTGACGGCAGTGTCCTCCTGGCTTTCTTCCTGATTGGATTTATTACCGGAGTTTACATCAATGACGTGTAAGGCTTCCGTATGATCGATGATCAGATAACCGCCGCCGGGTAAACTGACGGAACGGCCAAAAAGCATTTTTAATTGCTTCTCAATCCCGAAGTGTTCAAACACCTTGTTTTTTCCCTGATGGAATTTAACAATGTTCTGTTTTTCGGGGGCAATCTGAGTGACATACGAACGTACCTCTTCGTACATTTCTTTATTATCAAGCGTAATACTGTCGAAGTTATCATTCAACATATCCCGCATGATCGACGTGGCCCGGCTCATTTCACCAATGACTTTGTCCCGGGGTTTGGCATCACGAAGAGCTTTCATTCCGGCTTCCCACTTGGCTAGCAAGCTTCGGAGGTCCAGTTCAATCTCTTCGGATTCTTTTCCTTCGGCTACGGTTCGGATAATTACTCCAAAATTGGGAGGCTTAATGCCCTGTACCAGCCGGTGGAGACGTTGCCGTTCCTGTTTGCTGGTAATTTTTTTAGAGATATTAATCGAATGGCCAAAAGGCACTAGCACTAAAAAGCGGCCTGCAATCGAAATATCGCAGGAAAGTCGAGGACCTTTGGTTGAGATGGGTTCTTTGACAACCTGAACCAGAATAGGAGCATTTTTAGCTAAGACCTTGTCAATCTTTCCATGCTTATCTATTTCCGGCTCCATTTCAAAGCCATTTAACATTCCGTCGCTAACTCGTTTGGCAATAACGTCCTTGGTGAACTTATTCAAGGAGTTGATATTATGGCCTAAGTCAAGGTAATGAAGGAAGGCGTCTTTCTCATACCCAATATCTATGAAAGCGGCATTGAGCCCGGTAACCAGTTTTTTAACGGTGCCCAGGTAGATATCGCCCACAGAGAAGTGCTCTTCAGACTCTTCAAAGTGATATTCAACGATTCTTTTGTCCTGCAAAAGAGCGATTCTATCACCTTTGGGAGTCGAATTGATAATTAATTCATTGCTCACAGGTGATGCTCAGAGGGTTAAGGAATAATAGAATACAGCATCATACCTCCTCGAAAATCGGTAGGGCTGAATCTGTTATTCCGATAGAACAGGAATGGGTGGATACACAAAAAGGCTGTAACTCCATCGAGCCAGCCCAGAGAGTGAAAAATGAAAAGCTAAAAAGTGAAAAGTGAAAAACCACTTTTCACTCTTCACCTTTCACTCAATGTTATTTCTTCTTGTGTCTGTTCTTTCTGAGACGCTTTTTGCGTTTGTGGGTAGCAATTTTGTGGCGTTTACGTTTTTTTCCGCAAGGCATAATTGTAATGAGTTTAATGTTGGTAGTTACCGTTGCCCGAACAGTAGATCTATTCAGAACGAACCGATAACCGTCAACGACGTTAAAAAATTATTTTAACTGTTCCAGGTATTCCTGGACTCCCGCCAGAATGGAGGGATCAGTTTCTTTCTTCCGCACCTCTTCAAGAAGAGACTTGGCTTTTTCTTTTTGGCCCGTTTCAGCGTAGCAGATGCCTAAATAAAACATCGAGCGAGTACTGTTGGGGTGAGTCCGCAGGATTCGTTCAAAACGTCCAACCGCTTTTTCATACTGGTTGGAACGCATCGACAAAATACCCAGGTTAAATAAGGCAGGTTCAAAGTCAGGATCCTGTTCTAAGACCTCACGCAGCATGGCGATACCCTGCATAGGATTCGCCGTAGAAACATAAGTCATAGCCATGTTGGCTTTGGCCTGCATCAGATTAGGGTTCTTATCTAATGCTTTTTGGTACCAATCACGCGTTTGTTGGCCTAGAGTTGCCGCTTTGTCAGAATCAAGGGCAAACGTAAAGGCTTCGTAATACCGATCGCCCGCTTTTAAAAAGTGGTCGATAGAAGGTTGTAATCCAGCAATTTCTCCGGCGAAATACGCTGCACTATCAAACCGGGTAACTTTAGTAAAGAGTTCCACCAATTGCTCAGCGGCCCGAATGCGTTCGTCCGTGGGTTTGCTGGTTGTTTCAAACGTCTGACGAGCTTTATCCAAAGCCTGTCTTTGTTCGGTTGAAACGGGTTGCAGATGAGTTTCAGCTGCCGGAGCTGAAGAGGCAGGTTTTGAAGCTGCTTCTGACTGCGTTGGTACTTTCGTTTCTGCGGCAGCACGTTTATCATCCTTCACAGCAATCTTGGGCAGACTATAAAGACCGCCGATCGAAGCCGCTGCAACAACAATAAGGGCGATAAATGATTTTTTCACAGGAGTAATGTTTACTAAAATTTGGGACCGTTAGAATCCATTCGGATAGAAAGTCACAAATTCAACAACTACCAAAGCAAATCAATTCATTACTTGAATACACTTGTGAACAAAAAGGGCAGAAAGAAAGTAGAAGAGGACAGCTATTTTCTTCCTACCCTGCCTGTTCTCTAACCGAACTGATTAAACAGCTTGGCTAGCTTTTTCAGAAGTCTTTACTGATTCTGTGAATTCCTTCGCTGGTTTGAAGCTAGGAATGTAGTGCTCAGGGATCTCCATCGTTGTATTCTTAGAGATGTTCCGTGCTACTTTTTTAGCTCGTTTTTTGTTTACGAAGCTGCCGAAACCGCGAACGTATACCGGCTCGCCATCCACGAGAGCCTCTTTCACTACGCCGAAGAATGTCTCCAGACTTTGAGCTACATCAGCTTTGTCAATGCCGGTCTTTTCGGCGATTTTTGCGATAACGTCTGCTTTGGTCACTGGGGTAAACTTTAAAGGTTTATTAATTATTTTATTGAGAAAGTGCCTAAGGCTCAAAATTTTAGAGGCACAAAAGTACGGGTTTGAATTCATTTGCAAAACAATTCCTCAGAAAAGTCCTCGATATTTTTTTTATAAATACCTAATAGTAAGGTTTTTAGAAGGTAATTTATGCTAAAAACTAAATAAAAAGACCGGGGCTTCATAGGCTGTTTTAGGCTTTTTCTAACCCATACTGACACTCTGACGTGGCAAAACCTTTGGTCTGGTTCTTTTACTTTTCCGTATTTTAAGCCATGAAATGACCAACGATTTTTTTGCTCCTCAATTACTAGCCTGGTATGATCGTCACGGACGGGATCTACCCTGGCGGCATACCACCAATCCGTATTACATCTGGCTTTCGGAGATCATTCTTCAGCAAACCCGCGTAGTGCAGGGCATGCCTTATTACTATAAATTCGTCGAAGCGTTTCCAACCGTTAAAGATCTGGCTCAGGCCGACGAACGCGAAGTATTACGACTCTGGCAGGGATTGGGGTATTATTCCCGGGCCCGAAACCTGCACCGCACCGCTCAGATTATCGTGGAAGAATACGGTGGTGAATTTCCCGGTACTTATCAGGAGTTACTAAAACTCAAGGGCATCGGACCGTACACCGCTGCCGCGATCGCTTCGTTCGCTTTTAATGAATCTGTGGCCGTTTTGGATGGAAACGTGTACCGCGTGCTTGCCCGCATTTTTGGAATTGAAACCGACATCGCCAGTCATGCGGCCAAGGCAGAGTTTACGGCTCTGGCTAATCAACTGATTGATCCATCTCAGCCCGCCCGCTTCAACCAGGCCATTATGGATTTCGGAGCGACGCAGTGTGTGCCCGTTTCGCCGCAGTGTATGTTCTGTCCGTTTAATACCGTTTGCGAAGCCAGCAACACCGGGCGGCAGGCTCAATTGCCCGTGAAGTCGAAGAAAACAAAAGTGCGGGAGCGTTACTTTCATTACCTCGTTATTGAACACCAAGGCCGGTTTGCCATGCGGGAAAGGCCACCCAAAGATGTCTGGATGTCCATGTTCGATTTCTGGCTGGTGGAAGACGACCGACTGCTGGACTGGGATACGCTGAGCGAACATCCGCCGCTTGAGGCAGTAGCTTCGCAGTTAACGCTCAAAAGCGAATCGCCGGTATATACCCATGTGCTTTCTCATCAGCGGATTCAGGCTAAGTTCTGGCACCTGGAAACCACTTCGGAAAGTAACTTCCCAGCATCCTTGCAATTTCATGAGCTGGACGAAATTGAAAAGTTACCCAAACCAGTCTTAGTCGTTAATTATTTAAACAAGTTAGCGAGTACAAATACTGATTGAGCGGTAAGGTAAGTTATTGGAAATTCTCTTTGATTTGAAGCTTGAATTTCGTAAATTTATATTCAATCTGTTGATAATCAATATGGCACGTACATTCAATAAAGTAACATTAATCGGAAATTTAGGCCGTGATCCAGAGAGTCGTACGCTTCCCAGCGGAGCGAAGGTTACGGATTTTCCCGTAGCTACTTCAGAGTCATATAATACGAAAAACGGGGAGAAAGTGGACCTGACGACCTGGTTTCGTGCCGAAGCCTGGGATCGTCTGAGTGATGTAGCTTCTCAGTATTTGAAAAAAGGAGATCAGGTATATCTGGAAGGACGTTTACGGATGGAGGAATATACCGATAAAGACGGTAATCAGCGTTCGGCTTTGCGTCTTCGGGTGCTTGATTTACAGTTGCTCAATAATAATCGCTCCGACGAAGGTGGTTTTGCTCCTGTATCTTCCTCTATGTCAGCTCCTCAACAAGCGACTTCGGCTTCACAACCTACCGCGATGCCGACTTCAAATGCGACCCCAACTACCTTTAGTAGCTCTTCGGGCGAAGAGGATGATTTACCCTTCTAATTTAAGAAAAGCATAAAAAATAATTAGCACATATCCGTTAATCCTGATTGTTTTGCAATTCAACCGGGGTTAACGGATACTTTTTTGTTATCTTGGCTTACGTTAGACCAAACGCTTTCCATTTTGGAGCCACATTTGCTCACTGAACCTGTTCTAGGCGATATCCTAGACCCATTCCCTCTTTGGGCACCTCTCGCCAACGCGGTAGGTGCCGGATTCTACATCAGTAACGGACTTATCCTGATTCTGTTACTAGCCGCCTCAGCCCTGGCTTCCGGCTCTGAAGTAGGTTTTTTCTCTCTTTCGCTCGATGCTCGCAATGACATCCGCGATAGTGACCATGCTTCCGAGCGACGCATTGCTAAACTGCTCGACCATCCGCAGTTGCTTCTGGCTACCATCCTGATTTTTAAAAACTTACTGGATATTACACTGGTAACCCTAACAGCAGTAGCTACCAAAGAAGCTCTGGGCGAAGGAGTAGAAGCCTGGGTTAGTATCCTGATTCAGACCGTAGGAGTTACTTTCCTGATTGTATTTTTCGGAGAATTGATCCCTAAAGTATGGGCTAATCAAAACCCCATTAAGTTTCTAAAAATAACGGCTCCGGTTATAGAAGCGGCTCAGGTTATTTTTAAGCCCATCTCGATTCCTCTGATGAGTATTTCGAATATGATCGAGAAACGGGTTCAACGGAAAGGATACACCATTACGGCGGAAGAACTAAGCCACGCGTTAGAAATTACGACGGGGAAGGATACGTCGCTGGAACAAAAGGAAATTCTTCGGGGAATCGTGAATTTCAGCAGCATCTCGGCCCGGCAGATTATGCGTTCAAGGATGGACATTACCGCTTTTGACATTGAGCTGGATTTCCACGAGTTAATGGATAAGATTAATAAGTCGGGCTATTCACGAGTACCGGTTTACCGAGGATCCATCGATAAAATTGAGGGGATTCTCTATATCAAGGATTTACTACCCTACATTGATCAGGACGAATCGTTCAACTGGCAGGAAACACTACGCCCCGTGTACTTCATTCCCGAAAGCAAAAAAATTGACGATTTGTTACATGATTTTCAGGAAAAAAGGGTGCACGTAGCCATTATCGTTAATGAGTACGGAGAAACCGAGGGATTGATTACGCTGGAGGACATCATTGAGGAAATCGTAGGGGATATTCGGGACGAATACGACGAAGAGGAAATTCAGTACACTAAAATCGATGATAATACTTACGTTTTTGAAGGAAAGACTTCACTTAACGACGTAACCAAAGTACTATCGATGGATTCGGAAATATTTGATACCGTTCGCGGCGATAGTGAGTCACTGGGAGGTTTGTTACTTGAACTTTTTGGCCGCTTACCCAAAGTAAACGAAGAGGTAATGCATCAGTATTTCACCTTCCGGGTTCTGGCTGCTGATCAGAAACGAATCAAAAAAGTCCGGGTTTCGGTCCTTCGTCCCGGGGCAGAAGTTACCAAAGCAGAATAAGGGTGAAGGACTATCGCCAAGCGTCTATTTTACTTTCAATTATAACCTCAAATCATGGATCGCCGATCATTTGTGAAAAATGCTTCTGTAGCTGCGGCTGGTGCGGGCGTAATGCCCGAAACCCGCGAAAAACTAACATTCGTACACCACGTTTTTTTCTGGTTGAAAAACCCTGATAACAAGGCTGACTATGACCAGATGCTAAATGCTCTGAAAACTCTGGGAAAATTATCAGTCATTCAGCACGCTCACATTGGTAAGCCCGTAGTGACTGAATTTGATAAGTCTGTTACCGACGGGACGTATTCTTTCTCGGTAATGCTGGTTTTTGCGTCAGCAAAGGACGAACAAACCTATCTTGTTCATCCCGAGCATAAGGCCTTTATTGATAAGAACAACCATTTGTGGAGTAAGGTAGTCGTTTACGATTCCACTCAGATTTAAGCAGGTAAGAAGAAGGGGTTATAAAACACGTTTCATAACCCCTTCTTCTTGTTCGGATGGTTCATTAACCATTATCGGCGAATTCTGGGTACAGCATCATTCCACCATCAATGTATAAGGTTTCGCCCGTTACGTAATCCGATTCATCGGAAGCTAACCAGATGGTAGCTTTGGCTACGTCTTCGGGTTTTCCAATGCGTTTGTAAGGAATAAGGTCCAGCAGGCCAGGTAACTTCTCCGGGTCACTCCAGACCTCTTTATTAATCGGCGTTTTAATAGCTCCCGGACTGATGGCATTCACCCGAATCTTCAACGGAGCCAGCTCCTGAGCAATAGATTTCATAAACATCAGTACACCGCCTTTAGAGGCTGCGTAATTGACATGGCCCGCCCAGGGAATCATGTCATGAACGGAACTCATGCAAATGATTTTTCCAATTGATAGATCTTCCTCTTTTTGATCTTTAGCCTGCTTGATGAATTGATGAGCAGCCTCGCGTGAACAAAGGAACTGACTCGTCAGATTCGTTGAAATTACACCATCCCATTGTTCCAGAGTCATTTCCAGAAATGGGGCATCCATCTGACGGCCCGTATTATTAACCAGAATATCCAGTCTTCCGAACGCTTCTATAGTTTGAGCAAAAAGAGCTTTTACGTCATCTTCTTTGCTGACATCGGCTTTAACCGTGATGCCTGTTCCGCCGAAGCCCTTGATTTGTTCCAGAGCCTCGTCGGCTCCTTCCGAACTTTTGTGGTAGTTAATAACTACGGAGGCCCCTTCGCGGGCCATTTCTATAGCGATGGCTTTTCCAATTCCTGAACTGGAGCCCGTAATAATGGCCACCGAATTGGCAAGTCTTTGTTGTGAGGTCATGCGTTGTGAATAGACAGGGTTATGCTTCAAGAGTAGTCATAGATTTCGTTGCCGCATTCCGCCAAGCCCAGCGGCGGGCCATCTCAATGGCAATCTTTAAAGCTTCGCCATGATTACGAATCCCATTGTTCATTAATCGTTTGGCAATCAATAACGCACGTTCCCGCGTAGTGGGAGAGAGCGTGTGAAGTAGTTCATCAGTTTTCATGGCTATCCTATTATATGATGACTCACAAAAAGAAAGGATTATGCCTATTCAGGAAGGGTAATATAAAGGAAAATACTGTGTATTAAATTACCCAAAATAGTATTTTTTTCTATAGATATCTGACTTTCTGATTGATAATCTTATTGGCACAGCATTTGAACCATACATTGATAGTAAACTATTAGTTTAGACTTGCTTGTTTAAGTAATAAAGCTTATTATCCTAACCAACATGGTTGAATAATTCCGCTATCGTTATGAAAAAAATTGTAATTTCATTATTCCTGATTGCCTGTAGTTCTATGGCTCATGCTCAGCTCAGAGATTGGGCAGTTGGAGTGAAAGTAGGTCAACCTACGGGTTTGAACTTACGTAAATATGGCGATCGAAACGCCTTTGATTTGACCGTAGGAACCTATGGAGGTCTGCTGGGTGGTACTACGGATTACCGACAGGGAAAATTGAAAGGCGTGGGCTTTGCTATCAACGCATCTTATCTCTGGTACGCTCCCATTATGAATGATCGACTCTCGCTCTATGGGGGTGTCGGAGCTCAGGTAACTTCGCGTCGCTACTATCCCAGCGAGTTTGCTGCTAGCAATGCTTACGTCAAAAACGTTGGTATTGGGCCTACGGCTAACATCGGTCTTGAGATTCTTCCCAAACAAACCCCTTATTCTATCTTTTTTGAGGGAGGATTATACGCAGAGTTATTACCCGCCTTTCTGCACTTCAGCCCACAGTTAAATGCAGGGATTCGTTATAATTTCTAATAGTACTGATCTGTATCATAATTTATCAAATTAATCATTAAGCCTTTATACAGGGAAAAGCATTAACAGCCATGAAACGTCAACTTATTTTAATTGGAGCCTTAGCTAGTGGATTATTCTTAAGCTCTTGTGCAGGCGTAGATAACTTCTCTAGTAGTCTAAAACGCAGTAACTCGTCTAGGTATGCAAACTCAGACCGTAACCGGGACGATAGACGCGAGGACAGGAAAGAAGAGCGTCAGGAGCGGAAAGAACGCGAAGAACGTCAGGAAGCCCGCGAGGAACGCCGGGAAGAAGCCCGGGATTTTCGGGAGGACATGCGAGCAGACGATCGCGACAGCCGTCGATCCGATGATCGTGACAGCAGCCGTAACGAAGAAAGAGAAATTCGCAGCGATCGGTACCGGGATGAAGAAGTAAGAGATAATCGTCGGGATGACCGAGATGATCGCCGAAATGACGATCGGGATGAACGCCGGGATCGTTACGAAGACGAACGCCGGGACAGCCGTCGGGATGAGGACCGGGATCGCTATTATTACAGAAGCAACCGCAACGAAGATCGTTACCGCGATGAAGATAACTACAGTCGCAGAAATTTATCCAGAGAAGAGCTAGACAAACAAGACTTATCCGAAAGAATTCGCGAGCAGATTGAAGATGTGAATGAAAGAATTGGATGGCTCGACGAAAAACAAAAGGGTGAAAGCCGTAAGGAACGCCGCAAACGCGAAGAATTGAAAACCGAGTTAGAAGAAAAACGGATGCAGTTATTCCAGGTGTATTACGATGTTAACCAATCAAGTGGTCGGGACTGGAGAAAAGCGAAACGCGAAAGTAACCGATTCCTGAGCGATGTAGATAAGAAAATTGATGAAGCTAATGATCTTTTAGACCGAGGAAAATAGTCTACAGCAGCAGCGAAAAAAGGACTTCATTCGTGAAGTCCTTTTTTTGTGTTAATTTATTATATGTGAGTGAGTTAAGATAGTTATTAACGAAACAGGCATGACAATTTTATGGAGTAATTCATACCAATAATTCAATCTAACGACTTTAATACTATGGCTAACCAACCTTTAAATACCCCACAAAACGAGAATCCTAATATCCGTAAATTGCTCTTATTTATAGGTGCAGTATTTGTAGCGTTTATTTTGTGGGCCATCTTCGGAAGTTTACTCACGGGTAATAAACCAGATTCACCGAAAGGAGCCGGAGCTGTTACGGCGGGCGATAGTGCTTATGTAACAGAAAGCGATACGTTAAGAACGCAATAAATTAACTAGGGTATGACCAGTAATCATATCCTTTTTTTATAGCAAAGGAGAAAAATAAAAATAGTATTAATTAAAGATTTTTTTATAAAAAGAAGGGGCTCCTGAATCAGTTCAGGAGCCCCTTCTTTTTATAAAGCTAAACCTTAAGCACTCATCAGATAATGATTAACCGTTTCAGGTTCTAACTCTTCTAATCGTTTGATAAACGCCTTCAGCAGACTAACCTGGCTGGTAAGTAAGTGTCTGAGGCTATCAGACATATCTTCGCGTAAAGCGTTTTTATAGAGAGTCAGTAAGTTACTATCTACCTTAGCTCTTAAATCTTTTTCGTATGACTCATGATCATCTGAGGAATACCATTCTGGCGTTGATGCCACATCATAGGACATTCTTCCCCCAAAATTCCACAGTTGATTCACTAATTGTGTTTTACAAAGATTACTGCTAGTGATTCCTCTCATTAAAAAAGGCTTCACCAAAAGGCAATTTACACGTAAAGCAAGTAACTGATAAACGCGACTACGGCCTTCGTGAGCGTTGATAATTGCATTAAGCAAATCGTTTAGGCGGTGGTTTTCAGATCTTTCCATAAAAAGGAACGATTTATAAGCATTAAAAAACGGGATGGATATTTCGATAACCTAAACGTATATACGAAAGACGCTATAGATTTTCTATGCTTATGGTCACTAATATCGTTCCAAGCGGAGCATTTCCTATGAGTTACTGTGCATTTGTTGCAGGGATTCAATGAGCAGTAAATCCTGTTGGATAACTTCCCGGTGGCTAGACAGCAAAGCGTATACTTCAGGAAGGGCTTTCACCTTTTCGTGATCCAGTACAGTTTCATAAGCTTCAATAGCAGTTTTATCCCCCGTCTGGCAGGAGCTTAGGATGCTTTCCCGATCTTTCCCTACTATTTTCGCTTTGAGGTCAAGCCAGGTCTGATGCAGTTTTCCTGCCGTAGTACCTGAATCTGAAGGAGTCTGGCCATAATGCTTAACAATTTCGCCTAACTGATCAGCAAATGATTCACTCTCTTTAACAAAGGTGGAAAAGAGGCTTTTCAAATCCAGATCTTCAATATCCTGAGATGCTAGTTGATACCCATGCGTTCGATCATTGTTGATCTTAACCAGATTGTCTAAATCGTCGATTAATTTTTCTACTTCCGTTGCCATTGATTAGATAAGATTAGAGTTGAAGAAATGGAGTGATATACGTTATTAAAATGCCGGGTGAATTCGGTTCTGCTGATCGGCTTCCGAAATAGCCGTGGGAACAGGCATTACATCTTCCTGAGCAGGAAGGCCTTCGGGCGTTTCGCCAATTTCATCAGGAGTCACCTCTGGAACATCTGTCAGTGGTGGCGTCTCTACGGGAGCTTCGGGAACCGAATCAGGAATTTCCTCTGGAGCATGGGGCTGGTCAGGAAAAGTTCCTGGAATATCAGGCGTTACCGGATCAATTTCAGGCAACTCAGGTGTGGCAGGTACTTCCGGTACTGATCCTGGAAAAATAGCATTAGGACGAGTAGCGGCATCTTCTTCCTTACGGGTTTCCTGTGGATACGAAGATTCATCTCCCAAACCTAGATCGCCTTCATTTTCTTCCATTGACTTTTCTAGTTCCAGTTCCTGTGCGGTTTCAGAGGGTGTATCCGTATGAATACCAGAGGATTTTTCTCCGGGTAGTGGACGAGTGAGTTGTTGCGTTTCCATGGATAAGAGGTATATTTAGTGACGTGATCAACTAGCGAAAAGGATATGCCATTGCAGGAATTCCCAAAATGGGGAAAAGTAACTCCGGGTTACTGCAAGGCATAAATGGAGGTATTATTCTTTTATTAATCGCTCAAAACCCTTGGAAACTATGGAAAATCAAACATCTCAAACACCAGAACCCACGGTTGAAAAATTTCTGGAAGAAGTAGAAAAGAAAGAACCCGACACGAATAATGCTCAGGAAAAGGATCAGTTTAAAGAAAAAAGAGAAAACGACTCGGAATTTCAGGAGCTAGCCGAACAGGAAGAAGAAAAAGCCCGTGAAGCTGAAAAATTCGTAGGAAGCTGATTAAGAATAGATCGCTGGTAACCTCTTATAAAACAGACTCGTCCCCTTGGGCGGGTCTGTTTTGCTTTCTAAGAAAAGTCTAATTATCTATTTCTCTTAGTGGGAATTTTTCAAACGAAGAGTCGTAAATAAGTTTAAGAAATATTTTTCCTTGATTTTACAGATAATAGTCTGTGAGTTAGCAAGTTATGCCATATTTAAGTAAATTCATGAATTTGATAAGACCTTGAGAATGAACTCAAATACAGAGAAATTATTTATTTATTCTATCTGATTTATAGACATTGTCTAATTTTGTCGGATAGAATAAATAATGAGCAATACGAAGGGATGGAAAAATTAGTGGACGGTATGAACAATGAAGCGTTAATTCAGGAGTTAACCCCCCAGCTGGAAGCCCTTAATCCGGCTGAAGCCATCGAACTCCTTACCCGGCAATTTCCCGGTAAAGTAGTTTTTTCTACCTCACTAGGTCAGGAAGATCAGGTGATTACGGATTTTATCTATCGTAATAACTTGCCCGTACGAGTTTTCACGCTCGATACGGGTCGTTTATTTCAGCAGACCTACGATTTGCTCGATGCGACGCGGGCCAAATACAATCATTCCATCGAAACCTACTTTCCCAATACACAACGGGTAGAGGCGTTAGTGCAGGAAAAAGGCTTTAACAGCTTTTATTACTCCGTTGAAAATCGGAAGGAATGCTGTTTCATTCGTAAAATTGAACCCCTGAAACGGGCTTTGGCTGGTGCCGAAATCTGGATTACGGGTTTACGGGCCGAGCAATCCGAAAACCGGGCTGACATGCCTATTCTGGAATGGGACAAAGGAAATCAGTTAATAAAGTATAATCCGCTGATTCACTGGACTTACGATGAAGTATTAGCGTATTTGGAGAAATACCGGGTTCCTGATAACCCTTTGCACCGTCAGGGCTTCATTAGTATCGGTTGTGCCTGCTGCACGCGGGCCATCGAACCCGGCGAACATCCCCGTGCCGGTCGCTGGTGGTGGGAAGAGTCTAAAAAAGAGTGTGGATTGCATTCGGCGTAAGCCGCTTACTTATATATAATGATGGATCTTACAGGATCTGTTTAATCTGAAATTATACCCTAATGAGTTCTTTTGGAGATAAGTCACTGATTCCGGCTTCGGCTCTCGAAAATCCGATTTTCCCCCGTGAGCTTGAAGACGAGGCCATTTACATCATGCGGGAAGTAGCCGCCCAATTTGAGCGTCCCGCCATTCTTTTCTCGGGTGGTAAAGATTCTATTACCCTGGTTCGTCTGGCTCAAAAAGCCTTTTACCCCGGCAAAATTCCTTTTCCTTTAGTGCACGTGGATACAGGTCATAACTTTCCCGAAACCATTGCTTACCGCGATTGGCTGGTTAAGGAGGTAGGAGCCGAGTTGATCGTTCGTTACGTTCAGGACTCCATTAATCAGGGTAAAGTACAGGAAGAAACGGGTAAGTATGCTTCCCGGAATGCTCTTCAGACAGTAACGTTGCTGGATGCCATCGAAGAATTCAAGTTTGATGCCTGCATCGGTGGAGCACGCCGGGACGAAGAAAAGGCTCGGGCGAAAGAACGGATTTTCAGTGTTCGTGACGATTTCGGCCAATGGGATGCCAAACGTCAGCGTCCCGAATTATTCGATATGCTCAATGGCCGGATTTCAGTAGGTGAAAACGTTCGCGTATTCCCTATTTCCAATTGGACGGAATTAGACGTTTGGAATTATATTAAGGAAGAAGGGATTCCATTACCATCCATTTACTTCTCGCACCAACGTCCCGTTTTTGAACGCGATGGCATGTTATGGGCCGATTCAGAATTCATTAATAAGGATACGGATGAAATTCCTTACGAAGCCACCGTCCGTTTCCGCACGGTAGGCGATATGACCTGTACGGCAGCTGTTCTTTCTGAAGCAACGGAATTAGATGACATCATCGGAGAAATTCTTTCCGCAGAAATTTCAGAACGCGGAGCCCGGATGGACGATAAACGTTCGGAAGCGGCGATGGAGAAACGTAAACAGCAGGGCTATTTTTAACCCCTTCCTATATATAATAAGATATGGTTGCATTTTCAGCTAAACTGAGAATGCCGAATCTGGCGGGAAAGTTGACTCCTGCAATTCTTAATCCTTCCTATGGACATTTTACGAATAGCTACTGCGGGCTCGGTTGATGATGGCAAAAGCACATTGATTGGCCGCTTATTATACGAAACGCAATCCATCACCCGCGATAAACTGGAAGCACTCGAAGCCGCCAGTAAACGCAAAGGACTGGATTTCCTGGATCTATCCTTATTAACCGACGGTCTGATTGCCGAGCGTGAGCAGGGGATTACCATCGACGTAGCTCATATTTACTTCAGCACGCCTACTCGCAAATACATCATCGCCGATACGCCGGGTCACTTTGAGTATACCCGTAACATGGTAACAGGTGCTTCAAATGCGAAAGTATCGCTGATTTTGGTCGATGCTCGGCACGGCGTAGTAGAGCAAACCTTCCGCCATTTTTTCATTTCGTCTATGTTACGGATTCCTAAGGTAATCGTCTGCGTGAACAAAATGGATTTGGTAGGATACAGTGAAGAACGTTTCCAGCAAATCAAACAGGAGTTTCAGGACATTGCGGCAAAAGTGCAATTTTCAGGTCAGGAAATTGAGTTTGTACCCATCTCTTCTTTATATGGGGTAAACATTACCAAAAAGTCTGACGAGATAAGCTGGTATTCGGGAGTTTCTTTATTAGAGACACTGGAAAAATTCGATGATCAGGTAAAGACAGACTCCAGCCATGCGGCTCGATTCCCCGTTCAGTACGTCGTTCGCCCTAAAACGGAAGAGTATCACGATTATCGCGGATACGCCGGACGAGTAGCCAGTGGAACCTTTAGCGTAGGAGATGAAATCGTGGTATTACCCACGGGGCAACGCTCTAAGATATCATCCATTGAGAAATTTGACCAATCCTTGCAGCACGCTCACGCCCGCGAATCGGTAGTAATCAGTCTGGAAACAGACGTAGACGTATCACGGGGTAACATGTTAGTAAAGGCGGGTGAAGAGCCTACGCAACTGCGGGAAATTTCCGCTCAGGTTTGCTGGCTGGATTACCAGGCCTTAACACCGGGTAAAACCTTATTGCTCCAGCATGGTATTAATGACACAAAAGCAAAAGTGCTGGCTTTGGAAGAGCTCATTGATGTTCAAACGTTGGAAAAAAGCGAGAACCCGGCTCAGCTAAAGTTGAATGAAATCGGTGGAATCCGCTTGAAGGTGGCCAAACCCATTTTTGCCGACACCTATCAGGAAAATCCCTCCAACGGAGCCTTTATATTAATTGATGAATTCTCGCACGCAACGGTTGGCGTCGGATTTATGAATTAACTAAATGCCTATTTGGGAATCTAATCTCTTGTTTGGTTACATAAATCGGTCATTCAATTACTCAAAACGCTCTTTTGTCATTCAGAGCGAGGCGAAGAACCTTACTAAGAAAGGCTGAGAAAACATTCTTAATGGGGCACTGCTTGCATTATTCAAGTTTCGCCTCTTGCCTAAGTAAGCTCTCTCAACGTCGAACGGACAGGGGAAGTGATCAGGGAGTAATAAAATGATGATTAAATGAAAGTGTTTAGTGAATAAGGAAAAAGCCCGAAACTGCTGGTTTCGGGCTTTTTTATGCAGTTTTCTAACCCATCCACGATTTCGACAAGGCTTTCCGTAATTTCGCCATTCTTCCAATCGTCTCTATGCATGACATTTGTATCATCAATTTGATAGTACTCAAACATAAATCGATATGGAAACGCAAGTAATAGGACTGCATCACGTTACGGCAATTGCAGGAGACGCAAAACGGAATTATGATTTTTATACCAAAGTACTGGGAATGCGGTTTGTGAAGAAGACCGTGAACTTCGACGATCCGCAAACCTACCACTTCTATTATGGAAATTACCAGGCTGAACCCGGAACGATCTGGACCTTCTTCCCCTGGGGTAAAGCCGTACCTCAAGGAAGAAGGGGGACGGGGCAGGCAACGGAAGTCGGATTTTCGGTTCCTGAAGGAAGTTTAGACTTCTGGCTGAAACGTCTCGACCAACATGGAGTCATCTATAATAAGCCAGCAACCAAGTTTGGAGAAGAATATTTGACCGTATTAGATCCCGATGGATTAAAACTGGAATTAACGGTAACCTCTCAAAAGGATAACCGCGAAGCCAACACCACTGATGACATTAAGGCCGAACACGGTATCAAAGGATTCTCTGGAGTAACTTTAACGCTGAACTCCATTCAGGCAACCGCTGAAATCTTAACCGATTTGCTGGACTACAAACTGGAAATGGAACATGTGAACCGCTACCGCTTTGTAAATCCCAACAGCGAGACAGCCAGTGTGATTGATTTGGTAGAAGTTCCTGGCGAACGTCGAGGCCATGTAGCGGGGGGAAGTGTACACCACGTAGCTTTCCGGGTAAAAGACGACGCTGCTCAAATGGCTTTAAGAGAGAAAATCGAAAGTAGAGGTTTAAATATTACTCCTCAGATT
>NZ_JAUTAM010000004.1:975000-1477500 GCF_030818595.1 Siphonobacter sp. SORGH_AS_1065 | reverse complement strand
TGCTGGAAGGTTAAGAGGGGATGTTAGTCGCAAGGCGAAGCATTGAATCGAAGCCCCAGTAAACGGCGGCCGTAACTATAACGGTCCTAAGGTAGCGAAATTCCTTGTCGGGTAAGTTCCGACCTGCACGAATGGTGTAACGATCTGGGCACTGTCTCAGCCGTGAGCTCGGTGAAATTGTAGTAGCGGTGAAGATGCCGCTTACCCGCCACGGGACGGAAAGACCCCGTGAACCTTCACTACAGTTTTGCACTGACTTTTGGTAACTGGTGTGTAGGATAGGTGGGAGGCTATGAGTCGGTGTCGCTAGGCATCGAGGAGCCAACGTTGAAATACCACCCTCCGGTTGCTGGGAGTCTAACATTAGATTGGACAATGCATGATGGGTAGTTTGACTGGGGTGGTCGCCTCCAAAAAAGTATCGGAGGCTTTCAAAGGTACCCTCAGCACGCTTGGTAACCGTGCGTAGAGTGCAATCGCAGAAGGGTGCTTGACTGTGAGGCAAACAGGCCGAGCAGGCACGAAAGTGGGAGATAGTGATCCGGCGGTTTCCGAATGGAAGGGCCGTCGCTCAAAGGATAAAAGGTACTCCGGGGATAACAGGCTGATCTCCCCCAAGAGCTCACATCGACGGGGAGGTTTGGCACCTCGATGTCGGCTCGTCACATCCTGGGGCTGGAGAAGGTCCCAAGGGTTCGGCTGTTCGCCGATTAAAGTGGCACGCGAGCTGGGTTCAGAACGTCGTGAGACAGTTCGGTCCCTATCTGTGGTGGGCGTTGGAATTTTGAGAGGGCTTGACCTTAGTACGAGAGGACCGGGTTGAACCGACCGCTGGTAGACCAGTTGTTCCGCCAGGAGCACCGCTGGGTAGCCACGTCGGGTGAAGATAAGCGCTGAAAGCATCTAAGTGCGAAACTTGCCTCAAGATGAGAATTCCTATGAGAGCCGTCAGAGACGATGACGTTGATAGGCTACAGGTCTAAAGTTGGTGACAACAAAGCCGAGTAGTACTAATGCCTCCAAGACTTCTTTTTAAATTAACTTTATTGTTGCTTAGGTATACTTTTCTGTTTTTCACATCACGTTCAAAAGAGGGAACACCTCGATAGGCATCGGAAGCTGACTCTACGGAGATTAGCAACCAAAAGAGCCAATGGCGATCATAGGGCGGGTGTTCACCCCTTCCCATCCCGAACAGGGCCGTTAAGCCCCGCTCCGCCGATGATACTGGGTTTACCCCCGGGAAAGTAGGTAATCGCCTCCCCCTTATAATTCCTAACGACTCCTGCCGGGATGCAGGAGTCGTTTTTTTGCTTCACTCCCTAGCCTAGATAATCCGCCTACCTTCGCTTCTCATTACCTTTTATTTTCCTTCGTATCTACTCCAGATCTAAGGTAGCTACCCTTGGAAAACATATTATTACTTCAATCGGCCTACTACTTTGAATTTTATAAATACGGATTTGGAATGAGGGGCATCAGATAATTCTTCGGTCAAATCCTGACCGGCCCAGTGTTCATAGTGCTTGCCATTTCTCCATAGCCTGGAATGAGTTACCTCGTAAATCGATCCCTCATAGGCAACCCATATTTCTTCTCTATCCTGTCCGTTTCTTAAGGCTAACTGTGATTTTGTATAGAACGGCAAATCGTCCATAGATGTCACTTTATTAATTTAAGTTGTTTACCTAGGGGTATAGCGTATTTTTTAGAATTCTACTATTTTAGTGAAAAATTATAGCACTTATGAAAAAGTATTTATTATTCTCTATTATCCTTATTTCTTCTGTGTTTGTAAGTAGTTGTGGCAAATCCAATTCCAAGCCCATATCGGAAGTAATCCGTAAAGTTTGGACTGCTAATACTGTTAAGGAAAATGCCACTACAGTTTATACGAAAGGAGCTACTGGCAATATTAAAGATAGTTATTCTTACTTCAAGCTTGATCTCAGTAGTACAGCTCAGCAAACGGTTAGACTTACCACTATTGATCAGACTACCTTTGTAGGCAACTGGGCTATTTCATCTGATAATTCAAAATTAACGCTTACCAATTTACAGCCCGTTCCTACGGGTACAACAGGAACTATAGAATTCACTTTTGACGGAGCTCCAACGGAAACCCAATTGAACCTGACTCGCACTTCACCAGATGCGAAAACGGGTAATACCACCAACAAGTATCAGTTAGTTAATCCTTAGTTGAACGAATTATACATTATTTTTGCAGAGCCTCCGTTCAGGGAGGCTTTTTTCATGCTCGGAAACTAATGCCTTTTTCATAAGGTTAGCAAAGAATGGAACGTACGGAATTGAATATACTGGGAGAATTTGGACTTATTGATCGCATTGCATCTCAAAGCCAAATTCATAATCCTACTACAATTAAAGGGATTGGTGATGACGCTGCTGTAGTTGTCGCTGACCATGGCTATCAACTGCTATCGTCGGAATTATTAATTGAAGGCGTGCATTTCGATTTAGGGTATGTACCCTTAAAGCATTTAGGTTATAAAGTAGTAGTCGCTGGAATTTCTGATATTCTGGCTATGAATGGCACTCCAAAGCAGATCACCATTAACATTGGCCTAAGTAATCGTTTTTCGGTAGAAGCCATTGATGAATTGTATGCAGGGATTTTCGCTGCCTGCGAAGATTATGAAGTAGAACTAGTAGGGGGTGACACTACCAGCTCTCGGTCAGGACTTATTCTTTCAATCTCAGCTATTGGTACGGTTGAAACGGAAAAGATTACCTATCGCAAAGGTGCTAATGCTAATGATATCATTTGCGTTACGGGCGATTTAGGCGGTGCTTACTTAGGCTTACAGATTCTGGAGCGTGAGAAGAAAGTTTTCCTTGAAGCTCCCGAAGCTCAGCCGGTATTAACAGGTCATGAATATGTTTTACAGAGACAACTGAAGCCTGATGCTCGTCTTGACATTATTAAGCAGTTACGGGAGCTGAATATTGTCCCTACATCCATGATCGATGTTTCAGATGGATTAGCATCGGAGTTACGTCACTTGGCGGCAGAGTCAGGTTTGGGAGTTCGAGTATTTGAAGAACAAATTCCCATTCATCAAAAATCCTATCTGGCGGCTACGGAGCTGAAGCTAGGACCGTTTACTGCTGCTTTGAATGGTGGAGAAGATTACGAGCTACTCTTTACTATTCGTCAGGAAGATTATCAGAAAATCCTGGATCATACGACTGATATCAGTTTCATTGGTTTCATGTCTTCTGATCCAACGGAAGCTTTTTTCATTACCAAACAAAATGAGGCTGTTCCTCTAACGGCTCAGGGCTGGGAAAAGTAATACCTCATCGTATATTGACAGAAAGGCCCCTAAATCGAATTTAGGGGCCTTTTTGTTAGGGATAAAAAGAGTTAAACGAATTCAAAACCTCGCTTGGTAGCATCGGCCACGAACTCTTTAACCTTTTGCTCCTGATCTTTAGGGCAGATCATCAGTACATTGTCAAACTCAGCAACGATAAAGTCCTGGAGGCCTTCAACGACTACCAGTCGCTCTTTAGGTGTTTTGATGATGGAACCCGTGGTGTTATGCGTCACGATGTGTCCATCCATCACATTGCCGTTTTCATCTTTCTCGCTTACCTCATAAAGAGACTTCCACGTACCTAAATCCGACCAGCCAATGTCACTTAATACGACGTGCACATTCTGGGCTTTTTCCATTACTCCATTGTCAATAGAAATGTTGCGACATTGTGGATACGCTCTTAATAATTGCGTTGCTTCGCTGTCGGCGTAAAAGTGAGTAGCCATATCCCGGAAAGCTTCGTCCATTTCAGGTAAATAGGATTCAAAAGCCTTTCGGATTGAATTGGCATTCCAGACAAAAATACCGGCATTCCAGACGTAGTCGCCACTTTCCAAGAAAGCTTGAGCCAGCTGTAAATGAGGCTTTTCGGTGAAGGTTTTCACGCGTTTTACCTCTCCTTCGGCTTGGTCATCAAACTGAATGTAGCCATAACCCGTATCGGGGCGAGTAGGGGTAATACCCAGCGTAACCAACAAGTCTGATTTCTCAGTAGCGTCGAGAGCCACTTTAATTCGGTCAACGAATTCTTGTTCTTTAAGAATTAAATGATCGGCAGGGGTAACGACGATATTGGCTTGAGGATCACGGGCGGCAATTTTATAACAGGCATACCCAATGCAGGGAGCCGTGTTGCGACGGGAAGGTTCCAAAAGAATTTGGTGATCCGAAAGCTGGGGTAACTGCTGTTTGGTTAAATCGTAATATTCCTGAGAAGTAACAATGTAGACGTTTTCAGGAGGACAGATTTCTGCCAGCCGGTCGAAGGTCATTTGCAGCATGGTGCGGCCAACGCCTAATACATCGTGAAATTGTTTGGGGTAACTCTGACGGGAGAAAGGCCAGAATCGGGTGCCTACGCCCCCGGCCATAATGACTACGTATGTGTGTTGGAAGTTCATTGATAGATTAAAGGATAGATACGTTAGTGTTTTGCGGCTATCTAAAGCAGCTTATCTGGTGGAATGCGTTTTGAAATAATTCTCCACCTGCAAAGCTACGTTTTCTCTTAGATTTCCATAAAACATATTAATATCGGCTACATGCCAGTTTTTGATCGGTAACAAAAAACCAAAGGGTACCCGAGGTTTCGAAATCCAGAGTAGACCATTGTGGTTTTGAGCGTCCGTTAATTTTTTGCGAAATTTAAAGTTAAGGCCAACGCCGCCCCGATGTAAGGAACGCGAAGCATAGGCATCAGATGTATTCCAGAGTAAAGGATTCGTTGAAATAATAGTTGGACCTTCCTGAAAGAAGCCTTTTTCGGGGTGATACCCTTTTTTAAAGGTGCACCAACTTGCAAAAGTCCCGGCCTGGCCCGGCGTTTCAATTGGAGAGATGTACTTGAAAGTTCCTTTGGAAATCGGGCGACCAATTAAGTACGCTGCCACTAATTGAGCTTGTAACTCTTTCCCATCAAAAAAATCCTGTATCAATCGAATCGCGTGAATAGAGCCCTGGCTATGCGAGGCAATAATAATAGGCCGATTCTTATTGTAGTGCCTCCAATAATATTCAAAAGCCTTTTTTACGTCTGAATAAGCTAATGCCAGAGCCTGGTCGCGGGCTGCTGTGTCTTTCGTTACAAAAACGGAATAATGAGCCTGACGGTAACGCGGACTATAAATACGTCCTGAACCATTGAAAACCGTGGCCTGATTAATAATCGAATTACTATCCACACGGGCGTTAATCCGAGCATCATTTACATCCGCATTCCAAGACTGATTACCTTCGGGTTTAGCCGCGTAAAGTGTTGGATGAATAAAGAATACGTCAACTTTAGCGGTGGACTGCTGATCGATATACGCGGATTTTCTGGGGATAAGATCCGCCGCATCCTGCCGATCCGGGAGCGTAGCCCAGTGAGCGGAATTGGAGTAATCAGGAGCGTTAGGTTGCTGATCCATGGAATAGGCTGATTCGATCAAGTAACGTTTAGGACGGAAACACCCGGTGAAAATCAATAGTAATGAGGGTATTAGGATGATCCGAATCAGTGCGTACATGATTGATTAACAATTTAGATTTAAAAGTGTTTCAGAGGGATTGCAACCCTTTCGGTAGTGGTAAATCTTTTAGAAGGAATCCATAAAAAAACGTAAGATTATCAGCTACTTTGTAGATACCTCAGCCTTATTTTATTCCTTCATTATGTATTCACCACTGGTATGAAGCATTTTTTTACGTATTCTTCTCCTATTCTATTTGGGCTAGGGCTTGCTTTGCTTCCTTTTTTCCTACAGGCTCAAATTCTCCTTTCTGGCCAGGTAATAGATTCGGTTACTAAAGAAGCCTTGGCTGGCGTTAGTATAACGATTGTTGGACAGGTAAATGGAACCATTACTAATACCAAAGGGGAGTTTCAGTTGGTGGCTAGTCAAAAGCCCCCCCTTCAACTGAAAGTTTCCAGCGTGGGTTACGCTACTCAGATTGTGGAAGTGAACCCTACGCAAACCTTTCTCCCTATTGCCTTACAAGAACAGGCCCTTTTGGGAGATGAAGTGATTGTTTCGGCTTCCCGAATAGAAGAAAATGTGTTAAAATCACCTGTGACGGTGGAAAAAATGGATATGCGAACGATTCAGTCCACGCCAGCCGCCAGCTTTTACGACGCTTTACGAAATTTGAAAGGAGTAGACATCTCTACGCAATCGCTTACGTTTAGCTCGATTAATACCCGTGGGTTTGCAGGAAATGGAAATACGCGGGTCGTTCAGATGGTAGATGGAATGGACAATCAGGCTCCCGGCCTTGGTTTCGCCGTCGGCAACATGGTGGGGCTATCAGAACTGGACGTTGAAAGCGTAGAGTTATTACCGGGAGCTGCTTCGGCCTTGTATGGTCCCAATGCAACGAATGGCTTATTGTTAATGAACAGTAAAAATCCCTTCACTTCTCAGGGAATCAGTGCTTCGGTAAAAACCGGAATTATGCACGCGGCTAACCGAACTATGGCTACAACGCCTTTTTATGATGTCTCGGTCCGTTACGCTAAGGTTATTCATCCTAAACTTGCCTTTAAACTCAATGTGAGTTACTTAACCGCTAAAGACTGGCAGGCTACGGATTACCGGGATCAAAGTTTTGGTTTAAGTCAGGATGATGCTCGATACCCTGGCTTCAATCGAACTGTTGCTGATAATCAGAATTATAATGGGGTTAATGTGTATGGGGATGAGAATTCTTCCAACGTCAATCTGGCCAGTTTTCGTCCGTATTTTGAAAGTTTCATGCAGTTACCCCAGGAGCAACTGGCCGCGATTGACCCCCGACTGGTAGGGGTAGTTAACGGCGTTCGAAACTTGGCAACCCTTACCAACCAGTCTGCTTCAACGATTATTAATACCCTTATTTTACCCAATCAGCTTGTGGCTCGTACGGGTTATGCTGAAAAAGATCTGGTGGATTATCGTACTCAGAGTTTAAAAGTCGGCGGGGCTCTGCATTACCGGATTACTCCCAAACTGGAAGCCATTTTGCAGGGAAACTGGGGTTTGGGAACTACGGTTTATACTTCAACAGATCGGTATTACATCAAAGATTTTATTCTGGGACAGTATAAACTTGAGCTTAAAGGCGAAGATTTTTTCATTCGAGGGTATACCACGCAGGAACGTTCGGGTAATGCTTATGCGGCGGGCGTGTTGGCGAGTTACCTTAATGAAGCTGGTAAACCCAGTCTGAACGCTGCCAATCTGGGCGGTTCCTGGTATCCCCAATACGCCTTTACCTACGGAGGTGGGGCGTTATCGTTTTTCAATCAGGCTTTTCAGTCGGCTATTAATGCGGGTCAAGCTCCTCAGTCAGCTTATGAATCTGCTCTACAGGCGGTTCAGCTTAACAGCGGTTTTCTACAGAATCTAGCTCGTAGCACGGCGGATCAGGGAAGGTTAATGCCAGGAACACCGGAATTCAATGCTGCTGCCCAAGAGATAAAGTCCACGGCTATTCCCAGCGGAGCCAAGTTTATGGATCGGACGAATTTGTATCACGCCGAAGGTATGTATAATCTGAGAAAATGGATTGCTCCAGAGGTGCTTGAACTGTTAGTGGGCGGAAATTACCGAATCTATGATCTAAATTCTCAAGGTACTATCTTTCTGAAAAAGCCTAATTCCAATGCGGAGTATAACATTCAGGAGTGGGGCGGCTATGTACAGGCGTCCAGGTCATTTGCTAGTATTTTGAAACTAACGGCTTCTCTACGGCACGATAAGAATGAAAACTTCAAAGGCCAGTGGAGTCCACGACTTTCAGGCGTATTGACACTGGCCAAACAGCATAACCTTCGGGCTAGTTATCAGACGGGTTTCCGTATTCCCACCGCTCAGCATCAATACATTAATTTAGAAACGCCCGTTTCATTATTGGTGGGTGGATTAGCCATTACCCGAGATCGGTACCATTTGAACAATTACGCTTTATACACCTATGATGATCGTTATTTAGCTCATCCAACGGACCCTTCCCAGTGGAACCGGCTGCAACTCAATCCCCTGAAGCCGGAACGGGTATTAACTTATGAAGTGGGCTATAAAGGATTGGTGCTGAACCGTCTGGTGATTGATGCCTATTATTACCATAGTCTGCTACAGAATTACATTGGTGGTATGGTCTTTGTAACCCCAGAAAATCCATTGATTGGGACAAGAACGGTTTCGACCACAACAAACTATAACAAAAGCATTCGATACCAGGGTTTTGGCTTGGGCTTGGATTATCAGTTAATGAAAAACCTGGTGGTGAGTGGTAACCTTTCTAATACGACCTTACCAACAAAAAACGTAAGCTTATTCAACGGATCGCCTAATCATAATGTTCTGGACGATGGCTTTCAGGTGGGGTTCAACACGCCGAAGTATCGGTATAATCTTTCCCTGACGCGTGCTGTTTCGGCTAATAGTGATTGGGGTTTTAACGTAACCTACCGCTACCAAACCAGATTTTATTGGAATGATCTGATTCTACCTGCTCAAGCCCGCACAGCGGTGAACAGCCAGCAAATTGTTATACCGGCTTATGGCACCCTGGATGCTCAGGTAAGCCTTAAAATGAAAAGCATTAAGTCCGTTCTTAAAGCAGGAGCTAATAATCTGCTTAATCAGGCGTATACCACAGCCTGGGCTAACCCGCAGATTGGAAGTATGTATTACGTCGGCTTGACTTTTGACGAATGGTTACGATAATAAAACACCAAAGATCGTTCAACTCGAACTAGTAGTGTAAAATTGAACAAGGCGTTCCTTTCGGGGAACGCCTTGTTTTTAGTATTCAGCAATGCTAATTAAATCCTGAATTCCTCCCACCAACTGAATATTGTCCGGAATGCGAATTCGGTTGTGAGAAGTATGAAGATTACAAATGATTAATATCTGGGCCTGGGGAAAATTCGTCGAAAGTCGTTCGAGATAAGCCTGAAACTCTCCACAGTCAAGAGCGGACTTAAAAATGGTTAGTAAGTAATTAGGCTTGTGCAGATTATAGGCAAACGATAGCTCTTCGAAGGGCAAACTTTGACCAAGATAGACTACCTTATTCTGACGCGAACGAATGACATAATCCGCAAAAAGTAAAATCAGCTCCTGAAGTTCACCTTCGGGTAAAAACAGAATGAATTTTTTAGAGCCTTCCCGCTGCTTATTTAACTGACCATCAATAGCTACAATGATCTTCTGACGAATGAGATTCGCAATGAAATGTTCCTGAGCGGGGCCGATGCTGCTCGTCATCCAAAGCGTACTGATGCGATTCAGAAAGGGATAGATGATATTGATAATCAGGGCTTCAAAACCCAGCTTGATGATATTGGTAGTAATAATTTTCTCGAACTGATCTTCATCAAGGTCGAGCATGGCGAAGGTGAGAGCGTGAATTTGTTCAGGGTAACTAATCTGACTTTCAGAAATGGCATTAACCCGCTGATGGATTTCCTCCGTCTTCATCTTAGCGATTTCTGAAATCTTCAGGCCATGCTCTTTCAGCAGGGCAATATTAAGTACCAGCTTTAATTCCTGTTCGTCATAAGTTCTAATATTGCTGTAGGTACGCTGGGGCTTTAGAATAGCGTATCGTTGCTCCCAAATGCGGAGCGTATGTGCTTTAATTCCTGATAATTGTTCTAAATCTTTAATCGAGTAGGTACTCATGGCTATAAATAGATCACGGAGGGCTGAAGCATACGTTCAAACTCAATACGCAACGTATCAATTAAGGGGGTGGACTTAGTTTATCGTACGGAGAGAGATAGTATAAACCCAAATTCATCCAGTCGGGCTGCTTTAATAAACCGTAGCCGTTTACTATTTGTTTAATAAAAAATACTTATCTCTGATTAATGACTCCTGAGTGCGATCTAATGAAAAAGAGGAAAGAAGAGGGGATAAAAGAAAAAAACCTGACAAGCGACGCTTATCAGGTTTGACAGGAGGGAGAAAGACGGGGTTCGAACCCGCGACCCCCAGAACCACAATCTGGTGCTCTAACCAGCTGAGCTACATCCTCCGTTTCGAGCTACAAATATACTGCAATCAGAAAGCAAAAAGCAAGTGCTTTTGAAAGAAGGGAAGAAGAAAAGTATAAAAAAGTCTTTACTTCTTCCCTGTTTTAACCTTACTTGGCTGATTGATAGTTGGTTTCAGCCACGTCCCAGCTTACTACATTCCAGAAGGCATCTATGTAATCAGGGCGTTTGTTCTGATACTTCAGGTAATAGGCGTGTTCCCACACATCAAGACCTAAAATAACCTTACCTTTTTTCTCGGCAACGTCCATTAAAGGGTTGTCCTGATTAGGCGTAGAGGAAATGGCTAATTCGCCATCTTCTCCTACAATTAACCAGGCCCAGCCTGAACCGAAACGAGCGGCGGCGGCTTTCTTGAATTCGTCTTTGAATGCATCGAATGAACCGAATTTGGCATCAATCGCAGCAGCTAAATCGCCTTTAGGAGCACCGCCTCCGCTGGGAGAAAGGATATTCCAGAAAAAAGTATGATTCCAGTGACCGCCACCGTTGTTACGAACGGCTACGGGCAATTGACCTACATTTTTGAGAAGATCTTCCAGTGTCTTTCCTTCGAGTTCGGTACCGGCAACGGCATTGTTCAAATTCGTTACGTAGGTTTGATGGTGACGGTCGTGGTGGATCGTCATAGTCTGAGCATCGAAGTGAGGCTCTAATGCATCTGCCGCATAGGGGAGAGGAGCAAGTTCAAAAGCCATAGCTGGTTGAATATTATAGAATTTAGAAATAGTAAATGAGTGACTACTCGTTTTAAAAAGGTGTTCCAAGGTCCAAAGGTTCCTTAAACCGATTGCAATATTAAAGAAAGGCTTAGTTCCGTCGTAATTTTCTGAAAAAATCGAGTAGCTGCTGCTCGGTTTCAGCGGCCATAATGCCCGAGGTAACCCGGGTTTTAGGGTGTAATAAAGAGCCCGATTGGGAAAAACCCCGTTTTAAATCACTGGCTCCGTAAACCAAACGCCCCAACTGAGCCCAGTATAAAGCTCCCGCACACATCACGCAGGGTTCAAGCGTGACGTAGAGGGTGCAATCGCGAAGGAATTTGGAGCCGAGGTAATGGCTAGCAGCCGTCAGGGCAATAATTTCGGCGTGGGCCGTTACGTCACGTAATTCTTCAGTCTGATTTCGACCTTTACCAATGATTCGGTTTTGGGATACCACCACGGCACCCACGGGAATTTCGCCCACTTCAGCGGCCTGCTGGGCCAGCTCGTAGGCTACGGCCATAAAGTATTCGTCACTTAACGTCACAAGTGTTCGGGTTATCTGCGGGGGTAAAAATACAAATGTCCGCGAATACCGGAACGATCTTCACTAAGGGTAAAATAACCGGAGTTATCCGTAGCAAAGGCAATTGCCTCACCTTGAGGCTCTGGGAAATAGGGCATCACGCGGGGAGAACGTTTCATCATCTGGGCGATGCTCTCGCCGCTATTACGCTTCCAGTAAAAAACCGTTAGGTAATCTTTGATGAGTAACTCCTGCCCATTGGGTGAGAGATCTGCCGCTGTGATGGTAGTTTGGGCAAGGTCTTCTACTACTTCGGCGGTAATAACGCTCTGCGTTGATTGTGGATAAGGCAAACGATAGAGCTTGGTAGCAGAGCTAACTTTGGAAATGATGTAAATATCCTGCGTCTCGTGATCTACAAAGAAGCCCTCTGAATCCCACTGCCCATCGGGATAACGATAGGTAATCCGGTCAATAGCCGAGGACGCTACCGAAGTTTTTCCCGATAGTTTGGTAGCGTCTGGTTCGGTAAAACGGTAAATAATATGCGTGGCATACTGGTTGAGGTTGTCTCCCGTATCGCCTACGTATAAAGTCGGAACGCCGTCGCGGATGGAGGCCGCCATGTCCTCCCAATCATTATTAACGGCTCCTTCAAGCACTAAGGTAGCTTTCCATTTTGCATTGGTATCATCGAGCAGATAAATCTCATTGGGATTACCTGAGTCGTCGTGTGTCCATATAAGATTAGGGCTATAACGACTAACGGCCAGCCCCGACGCTTCAGTTATATCCGGGTTGTCAAGTACCCCTCGATTTTGGGCCGAGCCGAAAGAAGCCGTCTCCGGTTTCTCGGGAAATAGCTTATCACAAGCGGTGGCACCCGTGAGTAAACCTAAAAAAATAATCAATCGATAAGAAGTGTGATAGTTCATGGCTTTTTATAAACTTTAAGTAAAGATTGAAGTTAGTTCTTCTAGAAAATGCTCTAATTTTAAAACAGAATTAAAAACTAACTATCCACTTAACGAAGGAATTTCAGCCTCAACATTACTGTTTATTATGTTCTCTCAAAAGGATTTAGAACAAATTGAAGCCAAAGGTATTGAGATACAAACGGTCAAAGACCAGATTCAGTACTTTATTGATGGATTTCCATGGATGAAACTAACCCGTGCCGCTATGCCGGAGGATGGTATTCTTCAATTAACTGATGAGCAAATTCAGGAAGCTCTCGATACTTACGAAGAATACGTGCCAACGCTTCGGATCGTTAAGTTTGTTCCTGCTTCGGGAGCCGCCACCCGTATGTTTAAATCCTTATTTGCTTTTCTCGAAGCTGGAAAATCGGACTCATCCGTGGAGCAATTCTTCGAGAGAATCCGTGAATTTGCGTTTTATGATGACCTGAAAGCTGTTTTAGCTAAAGACGGATTTGACATCGAAACGGCGGACCGATTAACCATTGCTGAGTATTTTCTGACGGACAAAGGTCTGGGCTACGGTTCTTTACCCAAAGGCTTGCTGAAATTTCACCGTTACGAAAACGAAAATCGTACGCCTGTGGAAGAGCACCTGGTGGAAGGAGCCAGTTATGCCCGCTCGAAAGGCGAAGTCGCTATTCACTTTACCGTGTCGCCGGAGCATAAGGCTAAATTCACGGAATTAATCGAAGAAAAAGCGGCTGAGTACGCGGAGCGTCATAACCTCGGCTTCGGAATTGATTTCTCCGAACAAAAATCTTCAACGGATACAATCGCTGTAAACCTCGATAACACACCGTTCACTGACAAAAACGGTTCGCTGCTCTTCCGTCCTGCGGGTCACGGAGCTTTACTGGCTAACCTGAATGATGTAGAGGCTGATCTGGTGTTTATCAAGAATATTGATAACGTTGTTCCTGATCGTTTAAAGAACACGACAACGATTTACAAACGAGCCATCGCCGGAACGTTGTTGCAAACACGTCAACGGTTATTTGATTACCTCAAGCGGCTTGATAGCGGCGATACCAGTCAGGAATTAATGGCTGAAATCGACGAGTTTTTACGTCGTGTGCTGTGCGTAGAACCCGTTGAAGGTTTCTACGAATGGCCGGTAGAAAAAGTAGTTGAGTACTTCCGTACCAAACTCAATCGTCCGATTCGGGTGTGCGGAATGGTTAAAAACGTAGGTGAGCCAGGGGGCGGACCTTTCTGGGCGAAAAGTTCAGATGGCACGAGTCAGCTACAGGTGGTAGAATCCGCTCAGGTTGACATGGACGATCAGGTACAGAAAGACAAATTCCTGAAAGCTACCCACTTCAATCCCGTCGATTTAGTTTGTTCCTGGACGGACTACACAGGCAAAGCTTTTGACCTTTTGAAATTCCGCGATCCGCAGACGGGCTTTATTACCCAAAAATCCAAAGACGGAAAAGACCTGAAAGCTCAGGAATTACCCGGTCTCTGGAATGGCTCGATGTCGGATTGGAATACCTTATTCGTGGAAGTTCCCCTGATTACGTTTAATCCGGTAAAAACGGTTAATGATCTGCTTCGTGATGAACATAAAGGATAATCAGGAAGTGATTTTATAAAGAAAAAGTCCCGCTGTTTTGATTGACAGCGGAACTTTTTTATAGTACCAATGATTAAGCCAGAACGGCCGTAAATTCAATTTCAATCAGGTACTCTGGACTAACGAGTTTACTGATTTCGTAAATAGCCGTAACGGGTTTGATATCCTTGAAAAACTCACCGTGTGCCCGGCCAATTTCGTCAAACTTTGTTAGATCCGTGGTAAACATCCGCGTACGAACCACGTCTTTCAGGCTGGCTCCGGCTTCTTCAAGCACTCTTTCAATGCGTTCGATGATGTTTTTGGTTTGAGCGTAGCCATCATCAGCCTTTACTTTTTCACCGTCTACGATGGCTACCGTGCCAGCGACTTCAATCAAATTACCGATGCGTACGGCCCGGCAGTAACCTACTTTATCTTCCCAGGGCGAGCCCGAAAGGATGGTTTGACGTTGGGACATAATTTATTTATAGTTGTCAGGTTTACAGTTTTCAGTGAGGGGAACGGAAATACTTTACTAGATAAGGATTGTCGAAAGTAACCCGGCCCTAAGTTTTGATTACTTTCCCGCCTCGTTCTTTAATAAGGTAATGGCTTCACTTACTTCGCCTACTACTTCATCCCGCGTGCCGTCGTAAATGCCACGGATGTGTTTCTGAGGGTCAATGATAATGAAAGCTCCGCTGTGGAGAATACCGCCGGGCTCGTCGCTGTCTTCCTTAGCAGAAACGAAGTAGGCATTCTGTCCAATATCAAAAATTTCCTTGCGATCACCCGTTACAAAGTACCAGCTCTTTTGCCCAAATACGCCCAAATCAGTTGCGTATTGCCTCAAACGGCCTACACTATCGCGTTTGGGATCAATCGAGTGGGAGAGAAACATGACCTGCGGATCGTCCTTGTATTTCTCGTATAACTTCCGCATTTCCATCGTCATTTTAGGACAGATGGTGGGACAAGTCGTAAAGAAAAAGTCAGCGACATAGATCTTCCCTTCGAAATTTTTCTGGGTAATGGTATCGCCGTACTGACTGGCAAAAGCAAAATCCGGAATCTGATGATAAAGGGTATCAGTTACTTCTTTCCCGTCTACTACTTTCGTTGAAACCCCCTGCCGTGGCCCCAAAATGGGCAAACGAACTGGTTCTGATTCACAGGCAGATAAGCCTACCAGTGAAAGTAATAGTACAGATAATTTTATTATTTTCATGGAAATTTCAATCAGTATTATTTCTTCAAAAAGGCCTTAGCGGCGGCTACACTGCTGCTGGTTTGTTGCTCAACAGCGGTAACTTTTGCTTTCTCAGCTTCTAAATACGCCTTGCCTTTTTCGGGAGATAAATCCAGCAGGGTATCACCGTTGTAGCTACCCATCCATTCGTCCATTCCTTTTTCGGCTTTCCCCAGAGCTTCAATCAAACTATCGCCCTGAGCTCGTTGCGTGGTATCCTTGGCTATTTGCTGACGGATTTCTTCCTGTAAATCGGCAATCTGCATGTAAGGACCCATGATTTTGTCGTGCATGCCTTCTACTTCTTTCTGAAATTTAGTCAAATCTTCCTTGGGAGGATTCTGACAAGCAGTTAATGCAGCAATGAATAAAAGGGATAAGCAACCTGTTTTCATAACTATTGGGGGTTTATTAGGAATGAAGCGAATTTAAGACTGACTCAGTAATTCCCGGGCGTTTTCAATCACAGCCGAAGAGGGCTTGGCTCCTCCAATCATTTGAGCAATCTCAAGCACCCGTTCTTCCGTTGAAAGCTGCCTGATGCGGGAAACCGTTCGGTCGGAAGAATGATCTTTATAAACAAAATAATGAGCATCGCCTTTGGCGGCAATCTGATGAAGGTGACTAATTGCAATGAGCTGATGGCCCTGAGCCATGTCTTTCATCATGTTCCCCACCTTAATGGCGATTTCGCCGGAGATACCCGTATCAATTTCGTCAAAGACAATCGTAGGCAATGACCGCTTATTAGCCAGAATGTATTTCACCGCCAACATTAAGCGACTGAATTCTCCGCCGGAAGCTACTTCCCGAAGCTGCCGGGGCTGAATGCCTTTGTTCGCCGAAAAGAGAAAATTAACCGTATCAATGCCCTGACTGCTAGGTTTGCCCAGTTGCATGTCCACGACTAAACGGCCATTGGGAATACCCAGATCGCTTAACAAGCCCGATACCAGATCTTCAATTTCCGAAAGAACGGCCTTGCGGGAATCTGAAAGTTTGCGAGCTACTTGTTCGAGTTTTTCCCAGGATTTATGAGCGGCCTTTTCAGCCGCAGCCAGATCATCATCCAGATTGAGAACTTTGGATACTTTCGTTTCCAACTCAGCCTGAATACCTAATAATTCGGCTACGGTGGTGACATTATGCTTTTTCTGTAAATTATAAAGCATACTTAACCGCTCCTGAAGCAAAACAATTTTCTCGTCGTCCAGCTCCACGGAATCGCCTTCCGACTCCAGTTCCACGACGACATCTTTAAGCTCAATCAAGCAGCTTTGCACGCGATCCCGCAGGGAAGCGTAAACGGAGTTATAGCCACTGATGGTATTGAGATGGCCAACTACGCTCTGCATCCAACCCAGAATGCTTTGCTCGGGATCGTTGAGGTAGCCGGTGGCCGCAATTAACTTTTGCTTGATTTCTTCGGCGTTTTCCAGCGTGGTTAACTCTTTCTCTAGTTCACTCTGTTCGTTTTCCTGAAAACGGGCTTTGGAAAGCTCTTCCAGCAAAAAGGAGTTATAGTCAAATTCTTTCCGAATATCCTTGGCTTCTGCCTGAAGCCGATCGTAGGCTTCGCGTTTTTTTCGGAAATCGCTGAATTGCGTTTTGTAAGCCTCTAGCAAAGAACTGTTCTGAGCGTAGGTATCTACCAGTTGTAGCTGATATTCCTGCGAACCCAGCAAAATAGAATCGTGCTGCGAGTGAACGTCCATTAACTCCGAGCCAATCCGGCGGAGGGTTTCCAGGTTAACGGGCGTATCATTGACAAAAGCCCGGGATTTACCCGAAGGACTAATCTCCCGGCGAATGATGCACGTAGTGTCGTAATCGATTTCTTCTTCTTCAAAAATCGACTTAATAAAGTAACCCGAAATATCAAACTGACCTTCAATGATACATTTCTGGTTGGGATCCCAAAGCACTTTCGTGTCGGCCCGATTGCCACGAAGCATGCCAATGGCTCCCAGTAAAATGGACTTTCCCGCTCCGGTTTCACCAGTAATGATATTTAAACCTCCGCTGGGCGAAAGTTCAAGGGTTTCAATAAGTGCGTAATTCTGTATAAGCAGATTGGAAAGCATGAGTAGGAATAAGGGTCACCTTCAAAGGTACAAAAGGATACGAGGCGGCGTATGCCAAAATTAAAAGGCAGCGTTTATATCGTAAACAATTTCCTCAATCTGCTGTAGCGGATAGCGGCGTTCACGCTGTAAACCATCTTCCAGAGTAATCACCTGATTTTCTTCCGAAATGAAGCGACCAAAATAAGTAACGCCGTTTCGCAACACCAGGTTGAGATGAATGCCTTTCAGGCCCGAAAGGGCTTCTGACGTAGCCGGAATTCTAACGATTCTTTTCCCCATGATAGGTCATAACGTAATGATGCTTAATCTCGCCCGTACAGCTTAGGCCGTGGCGTTCGTAAAAACGGCGGGCGGCTTGATTAACCTGTAAAACGGTAAGTTGCAAAGGTAAGTTCTGTTGCTGAGCTTCGGTCTTTAATTCTTCCAATAATAAAGACCCAATGCCTCGATTCTGGAAGGGGGGCAAGATATAAATTTCCGAAAGAAATATTTCCTGATCCCGCCGTTCTACGCGGAGTATGCCAGCGGGTTGCTCGTCATAATAGATGATCTGAATGACGGATTCCTGAAAAGTCTCATCAAAGAAGTTTCGCTGGACTTTTTCGTACCAAGCTCCCCAGGTAGCCACTACGTACGAACCCAGCGTTTTTTTCTTAACCCAATAAATCCAATCTCGGTCTTTAGTGGTGGCAGGGCGTAGCGAAATCATAACTAAAAGGTCTAAAAGCTTTATTCCAGAAGCTTACTTGACGAGTTGTCGGTATGAATCGGCTTTGGTTGGATCGAGTTGGGAAAGAACCTGATAGACCTGATTTTTCTCGGCAGCCGTTCCGCGGGAAAAGACCTGGATTAACTCGTTGGATTTGGCATCAAAAAAGCTGTTAATTACTAACGAAGAAGGCTTGAGCTGAACAACCTGACGAATGTTATTTAAAACGCCGAGGATATTTTTACGGGCCTCATCGGGCTGATCACCAAAGGTATCCAGGGCCAGACGGTGATACGTATAAAGGCCCTCACGGAAAGGAATCAACTGCTGATTTTGAAGATTTTCCACCAGCCAATACCGGCTCCGTTGGTCGCCACGTTGATCCCAGCCGATAAAACCGCCCGTTGAAGCCAAATTGGCTACGTTATACGCCCGCTGAATCCACTGTTCGCCGCCGCGTTTTCCGAAAGAATCATAATCCAGAGCCAGAGCGATGTAACTGTAATAAGCCAGGAGCGATGTCAGGTTATCTGAAAAGACATTATCATTAAAATTCAGCGGATTTTCGGGTAAATACCTGAAAGAAAAGGACCGATCTACGTACCGCAGCAGTACGCTTTCATAACTGGAATTATAAATGGGACGATAGACCTGAATAACGGCCTGAGCGTCGTAATCGCCCTGAGCGGTGGCCTTCTGAAAGGTTAATGAAATATCCAGTCGAATTTTTTCTTCTTCCCGAAACTGATCGTTTGTCCAGCGACGACCATTTACAAATTCGGTCATCACCCGTTGTAATTCTCCAAAAACCTGCTGCCCATTATTAGATTGCTGATTTACCCGCATCTGATCGGTCCGTAGTGTGACGGTGCAGGCAATTTCCTGAGCTTTAATGACCGGGTTAATCAGCAAAAGGCAGGAAAAGCATAACCCAAGTTTCTGTAAAAAGCTTTTCATAACGTATCGGGGATGGATGGCATTATAAATACGCGGCAATAGCTTCGAGAATATCCGTTGCTACTGCCGTTTTCGATTTTAATTCATAAGCAAGCAAACGCTGCTGCCGATCAATAATACTGATCTGGTTGGTATCGTGTCCAAAGCCTGCTCCGGCGTTTTGAAGCGAATTAAGCACAATCAAATCCAGATTTTTCTTCAGAAGCTTTTGCGTCGCATTTTCTACTTCGTTATTGGTTTCCAGGGCAAAGCCAATCAATAATTGACCAGGTTTTTTCTGACTGCCCAGGGTCGCTGCTATATCAACGGTTTTCCGAAGTTCAATATTGAAAATGGCTTCCTTCTTCTTGATTTTTTCCGAAGCTACCACGCTGGGGGTATAATCAGCAACGGCGGCGGCTAGGATGGTAACATCCTGTTCAGGAAAAGCCCGTTGAGCCGCCTCATACATTTGCCCGGCTGAGCGAACATCAATTTTTCGAATAGCCGGGTTTTTAATGAGCAGGTGTGTGGGGCCACTTACTAGGGTTACCAGAGCTCCCGCTTCTGCCAGAGACTCTGCCAGGGCGTAACCCATCTTTCCGGTAGAATGATTGGAAATATACCGAACGGGATCAATAGCCTCCTGAGTAGGGCCAGCAGTTAGTAATACTTTTTTGCCTTTCCAGGGACTATCCTGCTGAAAGTGTTTTTCTAAAATACTCAGTAATTCTTCGGGCTCCGCCATACGGCCTTCGCCGGTTAATCCGCTGGCGAGTTCTCCGTATCCAGCCTGAATCATGCGATTACCAAAGCTTTCCAGCCGTCGCAGGTTTTCTTTCGTCGCCGGGTGCTGATACATATCCAGATCCATCGCCGGAGCCCAGTAAACCGGACAGCGAGCGGATAAATAAACGGCTGAAAGCAGATCATCCGCCTGGGCATGAGCGGCTTTGGCGAGGGTATGTGCCGTGGCAGGAGCAATCAGCATCACATCTGCCCAAAGGCCTAAATCCACGTGATTCGTCCAGGTACCTGTTTCTGGATTACTAACAAACTGACTGTAAACAGGACGCTTGGAAAGCGTCGAAAGCGTTAATGGGGTAATAAACTCGGTAGCCGCCTGGGTCATGACGACCTGTACTTCGGCCCCGGCTTTGATAAGTAAGCGAACCAGACTGGCAATTTTATAGGCAGCGATACTACCGGAAACGCCCAGTAACACCCGTTTTCCTGCAAGCATAAGATCGTTATTATATGAAAAAACCTCCGTATCGGCGAAGATACGGAGGTTTTTTCGAAGGGCTAGTGATTAATCTTCACTGGGTAAATCGGTGCGGTAACGCCAGTTTACTTTCTCTTCGATATATTCTTCGATGGCCAGAGAAGAAGGCTTCGGCTGACGCTCGTAATGCTTTGAAATTTCGATTTGTTCGCGGTTTTCAAAAATTTCTTCCAAGTTATCTACCGTTGAGGCAAACTCCGAAAGTTTCTGGTTAAGCTCTTCCTTTTGTTTAACGGAAAGTTGCTTGGCACGAGAGGCCATAATGGCCACGGCTTCATAAATATTGCCGTTCGTCTTAGCGGCCAGTTTGTCTGTGTCGCGGGTGACGATAGAAGGATTGGCAGGCATATCTCTGATCTTTATTGTTTACGATTTGAATGGAATCACTCACCCCAGGTGAGCTTATTTATTAGTCGAGCCACCTACGCGTCCGGTCGAAGCGGGTTCAGCAGCTTTTTCTTTTGCTTTTTCCTGAGCAGCTTTCGCGATTCGCTCTTCTTCAGCCAGTCTGCTCGATTGTTTCACGGAATCTTCGTAGAACCGCTCGGCTTTCTTGGTGAATTTTCCCTGCGGAAAAGCATCAACGAAATCCTGGTAATATTTTACAGTTTCGTCGTAACGCTCTTTTTGCTTATTGTAAATACTGTTCTGAGCAAATTCGTACTGAGCCTGAACCTGTAAGAAGGCTAACTCTTCGTTATAATCAGAGTCTGGAAATTCTTTCTTAAAGTTGTTAATGGCGTAAACGGCAGAGCGGAAATTCTGGAGGTTCGCCGGGCTGGTTTTAAAGTACAGCTTGGCCCGTTCGTACGCTTTCTTTTCCAGCTTCCTGCGAGACTCTTTGATAATTTTGGAAGCTTCGTCTACGAATTTACTCTGAGGATACGTGTTAATAAAGCTTTGCATGTTATCCATAGCCGTCAAGGTACTGGCCTGATCCAGGTAATAGGGCATGGAGGCCCGGTACGAGGCATAGGAACTCATGTAAAGAGCTTCTTCGGCGTAGTCACTTCGGCCAAAGGTTTCGTAAAACCGTTTGAACTGGAAGGAAGCTACTTCATACTGCGAAAGGTGATAATTACAGTAGGCTTCATAAAACGTAGCCAACTCCTGTTGATCCGAACCTTTCAAGATAGGTTTAAGCTCTTCGAAGAGTAAAACGGCTTTATCGTAGTCGCCTTTTTTGTAATAGGTCAAAGCAGCCTGATACTTCTGCTCGTCCGTACCTTTCTTGCGAAGTTTCTCAAAACTTCCGCAGGAAGTCAAAAGGGCGGTAAGGCCCAGAAATAGAACAAAATACCGAATAGTCTGCATAAGTCCGCAAAGATACGTCTTTCCTTTTAGAGTTAACAATGGTTCCGTAGGCTTTTTAAGTAAGATGGCAGCCCTGTTAACGTAAAAAGATGCAAAACTATTCGGTTGAGGTTGCTTTATTATCAGATTTTCCTGAAAACAGGATCTAAAAGTCTCGTTATGAAAGGGTTTGATTCGTGTTTGAGGTGGTTTGAAAGGAGTTTGATGATTGAAAAGGTTGGAGACGTTTCAAGTTTCGTCCACGTGCGAAACGAAATCAAACCCCTCAAGCCTTATTGCCCTTTTCAAACAGCGTCAAACCCACCTAATACCCTTTTTTCGGATCAATGATGTTTTCCAACGGCTGGTTAGCCAAAAAACGATCCAGGTTTTCCAGAAAAATATCTGATAAATCCTGGAATTCCTCGCGGTAACCACCGCCGGAATGCTGGGAAAGAATAACGTTGGGGCAATCCCAGAGCGGATGTTTTTCGGGAAGGGGTTCTTCCTGGGTTACGTCCAGTACGGCTCCGGCGATATCCCCGTTCAGTAAGGCATGGGTGAGAGCTTCTTCGTCGACGGTAGTACCCCGGCCTACGTTAGCAAATACGGTATTACCGTTCAAACGGCTAATCATCTCAGCTGATACAAATTTGCGGGTTTCTTCCGTCCCAGGTAGGGTATTAATGATCACGTCAAACTCCTGAATGCCGTTTATGAGCTCTTCTGGGGTACGAAAACGGGCTTCGGGACTACTACGACCAAAAAAGTCGATGCGGCAATCAAAACCGCTGAGAATTTTCTTACAGGCTTGTCCAATACTGCCCGTGCCGATGATGAGCACTTTTTTCTTTCGCAGTAAGCTCATCTCGCATCGCATGGATTGTCCCACCCATTTATTCTGACTGCGAAGAATGCCGAAAACGTCCATTTTTCGGTAAAAAGCCAAGATTCCGCCCACCGCCGTTTCTGCACAGGGTTGGGCATAAAAGCCTTTCATGTTCGTTAACGTGGCCTTGGTTTTTAAATCCTGGTATTTATCAAATCCAACGGAATGTAACTGCACCCAGCGAAGATTTTTGGCGTTTTCGAGCCACTCTGCCGGTACATTACCAAAAATGATATCCGCCTTCTCGACGTTTTCCCGACGGGTGGATTCGGATAAATCGGATTCAAAAACCGCCTGAACGGAATCCGGAAGTTTGCTGGTAAAGTATTCTTTTTCGGAATTGCCTAAGGGCGTTTGTACGTATACATTCATGAGTATGCTCTGGTTTGTATGCCCGAAAAGGTCTAAAAATTCTAAACCAAACAGCAGAGCCGGCCCGAAAAGATTTCCTTTCCAAGCCGGCTCCTGCCAGATTAAACGATTTATTTTTTAACCGAGAAACGATATTCCGTAGTCGATTTGTAGGTCTGACCGGGCTTTAATACCGTTGAAGGAAATGACGGCTGATTAGGAGCATCAGGGTAATGCTCTGTTTCCAGACAGAAGCCCCAGCGTTTTTTGTAGTTGGTGTTGCCTTTCCCCGTCAGTTTACCGTCGAGGAAGTTACCACTATAAAACTGTACGGCGGGTTCGGTCGTTAATAACTCGATGGTACGGCCCGTCGTTGGTTCGTAAGCAGAACCTTGCGAGATCAGACCAGTACCAGATTGATCGAATACCCAGCAGTGGTCATAACCGCCGCCATTTTTAATCTGCTCGTCTTTAGTATCATTAATACGCTTGCCAATGACCGTCGAGCTGGTGAAATCAAAGGGAGTACCTTTCACATCCTGAAGCTTACCCGTTGGAATAAGCGTAGCATCTACAGGAACAATCTTACTCGCTTTCAACTCCACTTCGTGATCGAGAATATCGCGTTTTCCGCCTGTCAGGTTAAAGTAGGTGTGATTGGTTAGGTTAACCACCGTAGACTTATCTGTTGTCGCTTCATAATCAATCCGAAGGGCATTGTCGTTGGTTAGGGTGTACGTAACCGTTACGTGGAGCGTTCCGGGGTAACCCTCATCACCGTCGGGGCTCACCAAGTTGAGTTTCAGACCTACGGTCGAATCCGTTTTTACTTCTTCTGCCGTCCAGACCTTTTTATCAAAACCTACCTTGCCACCGTGCAGAGAGTTGGGGCCATTGTTGATGGGCAGTTTGTAGGTTTTTCCTTCCAGATTAAAGGTGCCCTTCGCAATACGGTTGCCGAAACGGCCAATCAAAGCTCCGAAGTAAGGAACATCCTGACGGTAACCGGCTAACGAATCAAATCCAAGCACGATGTCATCGAAATGGCCGTCTTTGTCGGGCGTGTGTAACTCGGTAATGATTCCACCGTAGTTAGTGATTTTCACGATCATGCCCTTACTGTTGGTGAGCGTGTATAAATCAACGGCCTGGCCTTCGAGCGTTCCGAAAGGAGCTTTGGTAATAGTTGAAGTTTGGGAGGTCATGGTGGAATCTTCTTGAGATTGAGCAGATTTTTCGCTGGAGGACTGGCAGGAAGCTATGGCCAAGCCCAGAGTCAGAGCGAGTCCTCCGGTTTTGAGAAATGATAAAGACATGAGAGTAAGGTTTAAGAGTACGGCCTATGGCTTAGAGCTTTTGCCCTGACAAATCTATACACTTGCCGGAAATGTCCACTACCGCAAAGCAGTGAAGATTAATGGATAGACGAAATTGGTCGTAATTCAACCCGTAAAATCTGCGTAGTGTTTTCAGTAATTTTATAACGGTCGTCGAGGCGTTTGCCCGTTACCCAGACAATATTACCCTTTGACTCAAGAAGATACAGGCTTTCTTTTTCCAGCACTGATACTTTTTGATTAATTAAAAAATCGCTGATTTTCTGCTTTTTACCCTTCATTCCCAGCGGACAAAACCAATCTCCTGATTCCCATAAACGCAATTGTAACGGAAAATCGAGCAGAGATGCATCCAGAAACACGACGTGGGCATCTGAGGAAAAAGAAAAATTTTCAACCCATTGCAACGTCAGGCTGAAAAATGGGGTATTCATAGAAAAAGGAACCGTACTGATTTCGTAGCTGTGCAAGGCCCGGTCTGAATTGGACTGAAGAATCCATTGCTGACGGTCCAGTACGAGTAAGTGGGAGGGGGAGCTATACCGCTTTCCGGGCTGAGCAAAGCGGTTCTCATAAATGGCTTTACTCTGCTGATACGTAAAATGATACGCCTTGAGCGTTTCGCTGAGAACCAACAAGGGTTCTGGAAAAGCTTCAAGGACTGTAAAAGGAATAACGGAATTTTGGGTGACTTTTTGTTTAAACACACCTAGTTGCTGATCAATGAAACGCTCGGCTGCCTGCAAACGATCCAGCGTATGCCGAAGGGTTTGGGTCAAACTAGGATTAAGCTTTTCCAGTAGCGGAACGACATGGTGACGAAGCTGATTTCGCTGATAGTCATCTTTTTCATTACTGGAATCCTCCACCCAACTTAAGCCCTGTTCCTGTGCATATTGATGTAACTGAGTGCGATTAAAGCCTAGAAGCGGACGGGTGATAAACCCATTTTTTTCGGGAATCCCGCGAATGCCGGAAAGCCCCGTCCCACGAGTTAGATTCATCAGTAGGGTTTCGAGCGAATCATTCAAATGGTGAGCCGTGAGAATCCAATCAAAATGTTCTTTGACACGAATTTTCTCAAACCAGTCATACCGGAGATTTCGGGCGGTGAGCTGCGTGGAAAGTCCGCTTTGTAGGGCGATAGTTTTAGTATCAAAACGTTCGATATACAAAGGAACCTGATACGATTCAGCCAGCGTTTGCACAAAAAGCTCATCGCGGAACGATTCCTGACCTCGTAATTGAAAATTAACGTGGGCGATGGCAAAAGAGAAGCCGGCTTGCTGGAGCAGTTTTGTTAGCACCACCGAATCGAGTCCACCACTCACGGCCACTAACAGGCGGTGGGTCGATGAAAAAAGTTTTCTCTCGTTAATGAATGCTAAAAAATCAGTCAGCACGGATCGGAATAGTTAATTTTGCCAAAGCAATGAAATACTGGCAAATATATATTCTCGGCTTATTACTCGGTCTTCCTTTTTTAGGAGCCGCTCAAAACCCTGCTCTAACAGGAAAAATTGTTGACGTCGATTATTCGGATACACTATGGGTGGATCAGACGGCGGGTAACACCTTTCTACGTGGCAATGTGCGGATGCGGCAGGGTAATGTCGTTTTGCTCTGTAACCTGGCTAAGAAAAATGATCTCATTAATGTAGTAGAAGCCTACGGAAATGTAAGGATTATTCAGGGGGACAGTCTGACCCTCACCGGAGATACGGCCATGTATTTTGGTAATACCCGTCAATCGAAAATGCTGGGGCGTGTCGTTACGCTCAACGATAAAACGGCTACGCTAAAAACCCGCAAGCTGGATTATGACATGAACACCCGCATTGCCAGTTATAATACGGGCGGTACGCTGGTGGATAAAACCAGTACGCTGACGAGTAAGGAAGGTTATTACAATACGTTGACGAAGCTGTCACTCTTTAAGAAAAACGTAAAAATGATTAGTCCTGAAACGGACCTGTTTGCTGATTCTCTAAGGTACAGTACCCTTTCCAAAGATGCCTATTTCATTGCTCCGACGAAGATTATTTCAAAAAAGAAAAAATCGCAGGCGGAAAACGATACCCTTTTTACGAGTTCGGGTTCTTATAACTTAAATACACGAATATCGAATTTTAGGGGGCGTTCAACGGTGCGAATGCCTCATAACGAACTCACCGGAGATAGTCTGTTTTACGATCCGATTACTCAGATCGGGATTGCCCGGGGAAACGTGGTGATGATTGCTAAAAAAGATAGTGCGATTTTGACGGGGCAAATCGGAAGGTATTTTGGCAAAACGGGCATTTCCCGAGTGTACGGAGAAGCTCTATTGCGTAAATTCTTTTCCAAGGACACGCTGTTACTCTCGGCGGATACCTTGATTTCACAGGAAATCAGGGGTGTAAAAGACACGACTCGTCGTTTGATTGCGGATCGAAATGTCTTGGTATTCAGGCGGGATTTGCAGGCCAAATGTGACTCATTAATCTATAATATGGCGGATTCACTGATTTCTTTCTTTAAGAAGCCCATTCTCTGGAATGGTCAGAATCAGTCGGAAGCTGATACCATTCTGGTGAGACTGGTGGATAATAAGATGCGGACGATGTATCTCAAACGCCGGGCTTTTATCATTGCCCGAGATACGCTGATGCAATTTAATCAGGTAAAAGGCAGGCGAATAACGGCCTATTTTAATGCCAAATCGGAGCTGGATCATACGCTGGTGGAGGGAAATGGAGAAAGTATTTACTTCGCCAAGAAAGATGATAATAAACCCATTGGCATGAATTATGTCCAATCGGGACGGATGCGATTACATTTTAAAGAAGGACAGGTCAAACGCATCGCTTTCCTGGGAACGCCAGATGGGGTTTTACATCCCCCAAAAGAAGTAACCAGTGAGAACCGGGAGCTGGATGGTTTTAACTGGCGAGAGAAAGATCGACCGACCCGAGACATGGTTAAACGGGTTAAAAAAACGGTTACTCCGCCTGCTAATCCTGTGAGTACGAAGAAAGTACCGACGACGGCTTCGATGAAAAAATGAGAAAATTTGGGGAATTGTTCGCAGAAAAGCTTTGGTATATCTTTTTCTGCAAACGATTTCAAAACAAATAGTAATGCCTAAGGTTACTTTTGTTAATACATGTTAAAAACTTGGTTATCAATATAATATAGCTACATTTGCTTAGGCATTTGGTAGCTTTAGTAGTTTAGATGATTTATGAAACACACTTTACTCTTTCTGTACGGACTTTTAATCGTTTTCCTGTTAGGGAATCCGATTAGTACCTATGCTCAGGGAGAGCCTAAACGCAGTCGATTAGATATTAAGCCTAAAGCAAAATCAACGACCGCCTCGACGCAGATTAATCCTTATTTTTACCCAAAGGCAGAAATTGCCCGCGAAGTAAGACCAAATCGCTCGACGGCTGTCAATGAGTATTACCGGACGCTTTTACGGAATCGACCTAAGTCTAACGGTTCTTCTAAAACGGAACAACCCCTGGCTCCGCTGGCGGTTGTCGCTTCTGAAAGCTCCCGCGATTTTGACGAATCTTCTTCGTCAGAGAAACTGTTTGTTAACGATAAAATCAGCGTTTCCAACCCTTATCCCAATCCTGCGAACGATCATATCGAAGTAGAATATGCCGTAGCAGCTCATGCAGGAGAAGCAAAAATTACGCTGTATAGCCCCCTAGGCATGCAAATGGGAGGGGTGGTATTAGAACCTGGCGAGCGTAAACAACGCATTTCAACCAGTCATTTACCCAACAATATTTACTTTTATCAATTGTCCTTAGAGGGTAAAACCTTAATTACAAAGAAGTTACTGGTTAGGCATCAATAGATTTCCTTTAGTCTGCTTGTACGATAAAATCCCGAAGTATGCTCAATAGCACTACTTCGGGATTTTGCGTATGGGGGATATTTTATGGTATTTGTAAGAATATCATCGGTAAGCTCGTGACAATCTATGCTGTGCACTGTAAATTCGAAAGTCAAAGGACGGTTTTGGTTTTGTACATATTTAAAAGCTTACGCTCTTGTTTAAAGTTGGTATATTCTTCGGCGGCCCGGCTCGTGAACGGGAGATTTCTTTTCTGGGAGGTAAAACGACTTATACGGGTCTGGATCGCTACCTCTTTGAACCTATCCCCATCTTTATTGATGGACGTGGTAACTTTATCCTGATCGATCCGACGTACATGGAATCGGCTTCCATTCGCGATTTCTACCCTCCTCAGGCCTTTGTTTCTTCAGATAAATATCCTTTCCGGGTCTACGAAGAGTCGTTGAGCCTAAGCCCTGATCAGGAAGAGGCGATGATTGCCAGCGTGGGTAAACGTTTGTTACCCCATGAGTTTAAGGCCTATTTTGACTTTGCTTTTCTGGCGGTGCACGGCCCGCAACTGGAAGATGGAGCCATTCAGGGTTTACTGGAATGGTACGGTATCCCTTATTACGGTTCCGGTCTTATGGGATCGGGCATTGGTATTGATAAAATCGCTCAGAACGAGCTCATTCAACGAACGGTCGGGTTGCCTAAACGCCTCTTTTCGTTGAGTAAAAGCGAATGGGATCGCTTTGATAAAGAAGTATTATTCGAACAGGTAAAAGCTCAGGTAGGACTACCTTTTGTTTGTAAAGCTCCCCATCAGGGCTCATCCATTGGGGTATCCTTCGTTAAAACCGACGATATAAAGGCATTTGAAGCGGGTGTGCTTCAAAGCTTCTTCCAGAAAACGATTACCCCTCAGGAATGGGTGATGCTTTCTTACGAAGAAAAAGGAGCGTTATTACAGCAAATCACCAATCTGGACGAGGGCATTGCTTTTCCTTTGTTTATCAACGAAGAAAAACTTTGTAAGCACCCTGCTGAGCTTTGGGTAGAATTAGACACCCGTTTCGCCGAGCAATACGAACCCGTTCAGCTCAGTTCGATTCATTCGGAAGATGCCGTCTTATTCGAAAGCTTCGTGAAAGGCCAGGAATTTAGTTGTGGGGTTATTCAGGACTTTGACGGAAAACCGCTGGCTTTACCGCCTTCCGAAGTCATCAAAGATGATGAGGACATTGTTTTTGACTTTAAAACCAAGTATTTAACCTCAGTAGTTCGTAAAGGAATTCCAATCCGTACGAGCTTAGCGAATAATGAAAAAGTCCACGCGTACGTAAAGGAAACGTTCCGTTTGTTTGCTTTCGGAGCCTGTGCCCGCATTGATGGTTTCTTAAGCCCGGAGGGGGAAGTGCTTTTGCACGATCCTAATACCTTACCTGGCATGTCACCGTCTTCGTTTATTTTTAAACAAATGGCAGAAATTGGCTTAAATGTAACGGACTCGCTGACTTATTTCATTCGATTCTCCTTACGCGAACGCATCCGCACAGGTAAGTTCACTGGTATTTACCGCAAAGAATTAGCCAAAATCGATGCTCTTATCAAGGATCGTACGGCTCATTTAGCCAGTCGACCCACAAAATTAATAGCCTTTGAAGCGACGGATGAATCCTATGAAATTGCCAAAAAACTTTATAATGTCCTGACGGCCTCAGCCGAATGGCGACCTCTGTTGGTGTATAAGCACCCAGAGTTAGGCGAGGTAGTAATCAATGCAGCCTATATGGCTAAGCCCGGTATCGCGGATTTGAATGCTTCTCTGACTGAACCTCTGCATCCGCTCATTGCCGCTTGCCGGGAAAATGCCCTGGAAGTTACCCGCTTCATTACGGGCGATTCTGTTCCAGAAGTCATTGCCTATCAATAAAATTCATTCATTAATACAGCAAAAAAAGAACCGCCCTAATAGGAGCGGTTCTTTTTATTACAGCTATGATAATTACTTAACTAAACTAGTCTTTATTCTATTAACGTACTACGAACTCGCCCTGGCCAATTTTGAACCCTTCGGCGTAAAGTTCTACGTTATATTTACCTTTTTTGTACTCTTGACCGCGAGTGTACAGCATTTCTACCTGAGGACGGTTATTGTTGAACTGCACGGACTGCTTATAGGTGTATTGCATGTCACGACCCTGGAAAGAGAAGATGCCTGAACCCGTTTCGGTATCTGATAATACGGCACCCTGAGGATCAACCACGCGAAGCATGATGTCTTTCGATTCTTCTTTCGTTAAAGGGTTAGGAGCCAGCGTAAAGGCTACTTTGATTTTATCTACTCTTCTGCCTTTATACTCGTTGTCATCGTTTTCACGCGTTTTACCTCTTTTATTCACAGCCAGTACCCGAACGCCTTCCGCACGCAGAGCTGAACCAATCGTTACTTTATCAGCCAGTTCCTGGTTAGAAGTACGCAAATTACTTACCGAGTCACTATAGGAACGACGCGTATTGTCCAAGTCGGTACGGATCGTTGTGTTTTCCTGGGTTAACTGTTGGTTCTGCGTATTCAACTGACCATTTTCTTCTTGTAAACGAGCAATTTCTTCGTCTTTCTGGGTCAGGATAGCTTCGTATTCTTTAATTTTCTTAGTGTACTTGGCAATGGATACATTTTTAGACTTCAACAAAGAAGATTTATCCGCTTCTAATTGTGCTTTTAACTTTTGCAGCTCTTCGATGTTACCACCTAATTGCTGAACCTGAGCAATTTTGGCGTCTAACTCCCGAGAAATCGAGTCGAGTCGGCTGTGGGTAATAGCTAAGTCCCGGGCTTTCACACTGATTTCAGTGGATTGCTTATCCGTTTCCGATTTTTCTTGGAAGAGCAAGAAGCCTAGTACACCAGAGATGGCAAGCATTACTGCAAACGCAGCTCCCCAAATTCCACTTGATTGTTTGTTTTGATTCGTAGTTTCCATAATAATCAATTATTAACTGGATAAAGGGTTACACAAGAAAGTGAGTTACCACTAAAGAAGAATAATAATTAGAATTGAGTTAATGATCCGGTTACGAACTGGCCCTGGCTGAATGAAAAATTCACTTAACATTTTCAGGCCGTCCTTAGTTATGGTAAGGGGTTGATTTGTAATTGGTTCTCAAATCATATTAACGAGATTTTAAGGATGTGTGGATTTATAAGTTTTAAATTTTTTAGATAAAATGTTCAAATTCACTTTTCCTGGATTTGAGCCAAAACTTAAGAAAAGATATAAAAATGGAATAAAAGACAAGGAATGGTTTGTCATTTGAATCCACTTCTTATAATTGCAGACCTTTTTATAAAACCATAGCTTCAATCTAATATTTACTAACAATTCATAACATATTATGTCAACCGGTCTCGACGCAATTATCCGCCAGAAAGTACAAAATTGGGTTTCAGGAAATTATGATGAAACAACAAAGTCAGCTGTTCAAAAGCTGATTGATGAGGGAAATGACACAGAATTGACCGATGCTTTCTATAAAGAGCTGGAGTTTGGTACGGGCGGTCTTCGCGGATTAATCGGCGTAGGTTCTAATCGCATGAACCGCTATACAGTAGGAGCTGCTACGCAGGGTCTGGCCAATTATTTAAAGAAAAGCTTTCCCAATCAGGAGATTAAAGTGGCCATCGCTCACGATAGCCGCAACATGTCACCCGAATTTGCTCAGGTAGCGGCTGACATTTTCTCTGCCAATGGTATCAAGGTATATCTGTTTAGTGAACTGCGTCCTACTCCTGAGCTTTCCTTCACAATTCGTCTGCTGGGTTGTCAGAGTGGCGTAGTGATCACCGCTTCGCATAACCCTAAAGAATACAACGGTTATAAAGCTTACTGGAACGATGGAGCTCAGGTAGTAGCTCCACACGATAAAAATATCATTACCGAAGTAAATGCCATTCAGTCAATTGATGACATCAACTTTGAAGGAAACCCTGAGCTGATTGAAAGCATTGGCGAAGAGGTGGATGCCAAATACCTGGAGCAGGTGATTACTAAGAACGTGGTTAATCCCGCGGTTATTGAGCGTCAGAAAGACCTGAAAATTGTCTACACTCCAATTCACGGAACTGGAATTACGCTGGTACCAAAAGCTCTGGAGAAAATTGGCTTTACCAATGTAACCATCGTTGAAAAACAGGCTACGCCCGATGGTAACTTCCCAACGGTAGTTTACCCGAACCCGGAAGAAACCGAGGCGATGACGCTGGCGATGAATCAGGCCAAAGAAATTGATGCAGATTTAGTAATGGCAACAGACCCCGATGCCGACCGCGTGGGTTCTGCCGTAAAGAATGCCGATGGCGAATGGCAGCTTTTAAACGGTAACCAGATGGCCAGTCTGATTATCTTCTATCTGTTGAGAGCCTGGAAGGAAGCCGGTAAATTAACCGGAAAAGAATTCGTCGCCAAAACTATTGTAACGACGGATCTGATCGATAAAATGTGTGATAGTTACGGGGTAAATTGTTACAATACCCTCACAGGCTTCAAATACATTGCGGGTGTTATTCGCGATCTGGAAGGTAAAGAGCAGTTCATTGGTGGTGGAGAAGAAAGTTATGGTTATCTGATTGGTGACGCTGTTCGCGACAAAGATGCGATTGCCTCTTGTGCCATGATTGCGGAGCTAACGGCCTATGCCAAAGATAACGGCCAGAGTCTGTTTGATATGCTTACAGAAATGTACATGGAAAACGGTTTCTATTACGAAGGACTGATTTCACTGACGAAAAAAGGCAAAGAAGGAGCTGAAGAGATTCAGCGAATGATGAGCGACATGCGTAATAATCCACCTGCGGAAGTAGCCGGTTCGAAGCCCGTCACGATTCTGGATTACCAAAATCTGGTTTCCAAAGATGTGGCAACGGGTCAGCAAACGTCGATTCCTGCCGAGATGGGTATTGAGAAGTCGAACGTAATTCAACTGATTCTGGCGGATGGTTCGAAGGTATCCGCTCGTCCTTCGGGCACCGAACCTAAAATTAAATTCTACGTATCGGTAAATGCTCCTTTGGAGAAGGCAGAAGATTTCAACGCTACTTACGATGCCTTAAAAGCGAAAGTAAAACAGATTCAGGAAGATCTGGGCTTGAAATAATCGGCTTCCGATTTTATCTTAGCACAAGGGCTGGTGAGTGTTCATCAGCCCTTCTTTTATGAATGAATGTATGACTAAAGAATTTTTGCTGGAGCGACTCAAAGCTATCGTTGACGAAAAAGTAAGCATCGCCTGGAACGCCATGCAGGCGGCTCAGGCTTCGGCTAATGAAGAGAGTAAAAGCTCTGCTGGCGATAAATACGAAACGGGCCGGGCCATGGCTCAAAACGAACGCGATCGATACGCTCAGCAATACGAGTTACTGCGTCAGGAGCGTTTACAACTCGAACGCAAGGAGTTAGCCATGCCCTGCCAGAAAGGAGAATTGGGAGCTTTGATTCAGGCTAATGACGAATGGTTTTTCATTGCCATTAGTATAGGAGCTTTGGAGATAGAGGAGACTAAAGTATTCGTGATCTCACCCGGATCTCCCATTGGAAATCAGTTACTTCACAAACGAGTAGGAGATACCTTTTTCTTTAATCGGAAAACCTATCAGATTACCAGTGTAAGTTAGGCACAAAAAAAACCCGCCAATCTGGTGGGTTTTTTCTAACTGTATGCAAACAGGTAAAAAATCAGAAATAAAAGGGATACTCTATACTAAACTAATCTTGAGCGAACTGAACTTTCAAATAGTTCAGACGACTCTTAATGGAATTATCAATCTGATTATCTCCTACCCGCAGTAAATAACCCCCGATGAGTTGAGGGTCTACGGTCTCCGACAGCTCGATACTCTTACCCGTCTGTTTGGCAATCATTGCTTTAAATTCGCTACGTTGCGTTTCAGTCAGGGCAGAAGCCGTCGTAATATGGGCTACCTCGATGCCTTTGAGCTGCTGGTATTGCCGATTAAATTCTTTGGCAACCGCAGGCAGCAGGGCTTCACGGTTTTTCTTAGTAATAATTTCAAAAATGCTGAAAGTAATCGGATTCACCCGTGCTTCGAACAGGGCTTTTAGGATTTCCAGTTTCTTCCAGTGCTTAACGATAGGGCTTTTCAGCGTAAGAGCAAGCGAACGGTTTTGCTGGCAGGTTTCTGCAAACAACTGCATATCGTTATAAACCGTATCCAGTACTGCTTTTTCCTGAGCAAGCCCGATCAATGACTTTGCATATCGAAACGCTACGCTTTGTTCAGACATAGTGGGATGCATATTTGCGAACACAAGCATTGGAGCTCGTTTTCGCCGTGCGGAATTAGTTCAGTTTTGCGTCTTGGAGCCAATCGTTTACTAAAGCTTCCTGAGCATTTTTGTCGGATAATTCACGACGAAGTACTTTCTCAGCAATTTCAACGGCAATTTTAGCTGTTTCATTTTTCAGCTTAGAAACGGCAGCAGCCTGTTCTTCACGGAATGCTTTACGAGCTTTCTCAATTTCAGCTTTGGCTTCCTGAGCGGCTTCGTTTTTAGCAGTCGCGATCATTTTTTCTGCCGTTTGACGAGCTTGTTTGAGGATGGCATCCCGCTCAATCAAAGCATCTGCTTTGGCTCTATCGTTGTCAGCCTTAAGCTGAGCCATTTCATTACGAGTGTTTTTTGCTAATTCAATAGCATCCTCGATTGATTTTTCACGCTCACTCAGACTTGATAAAATAGGTCTCCAGGCGTACTTACCCAGTACAAATACTAACAGCAGAAAGAATACTAACTGCCAGAAAATAAGACCAAGACTTGGGGTAATTAAGTCCATGTTAGTGGGAACTATTTGGGTGTTGGAAATTGAAAACCAGGTTAATACTAACCCTGCGTTTTAATATTCTCTTTCTTGTTTCACTAAGATTGATACCAGGTCTGGTCACCTAATGCAAGCCAGACCTGATACCTAATAACTCTACGTACGTTCGTACTTGAAGCGTAACTTATTTTACGGCAACAAGCAGACAGATTACTGCACCGAACAGAGCAACGGCTTCCACGAAGGCAGCTACGATCAACATCGCACCCTGAACTTTACCAGAAGCTTCTGGCTGACGAGCGATTGCTTCCATAGCCGTACCACCGATACGACCGATACCCAGACCTGCTCCAATAGCAACCAGACCAGCACCGATAGCAGCACCTAAGTAAGCTAATGAAAGTCCACCTTCTTGAGCAGCTTGTAAGAGAATAGTCAACATGACTGTTTGTAATTATAAGAGTGAAACAAAAAATGTATAAAAAGCCTCAGGCCAAATCAGCCCTTGGGTACAAATTCAAAGATTAATGATGATCGTCGTGGTGATGTTCTTCCACGGCAGCTCCAATGTAACTAGCGGTTAACACGGTGAAGATGTAGGCCTGAAGTACGGCTACTAAAAGCTCAATCATCGTCATAAACACGGTGAAAGGACCTACAATCACACTTAAAGCAGCTGACTTGAAAATAAAGATCAAGCTCAGTAAGCTCAACAGGATAATGTGACCTGCCGTAACGTTAGCAAAAAGACGAACCATCAATGAGAAAGGCTTCATCATCATACCCACGATCTCTACGGGAGTCATCACAATAAGCATCCATTTGGGGACACCAGGCATGGCAAAAATGTGCGTCCAGTAGGTTTTGCGACCGTTGAAGTTCACAATGATGAACGTTAAAACGGCGAGGGTCAACGTAACGGCGATGTTACCTGTTACGTTAGCTGCTCCTGGAAGCAGGCCGAGCAGGTTGTTAATCCAGATGAAGAAGAATACCGTCAGCAGGTAAGGAAGGAAGCGGCGGTAATGTTTTTCACCAATATAATTCTTTGCTACTTCGTCACGAATAAAGATGACGAAAGGCTCCATCGCAGACTGAATTCCTTTGGGAGCTTTACCCTGACGTTTCGCGTAACCATTGCGAACGGCAAAGAAAATCGTAATTAAAAGAATGACACTAATGATCAGAGAAGCTACGTTCTTGGTAATGGAAAAATCATAAACGGTAGATCCATCCTCTGATGTGAAATGTTCGTGGTGTAAAGTAAATCCATCATGCTCACCTGACCCGTGATAGAATTCCTTTGAAGAGTATACATGAACCCCCCGGGTTGGCGTATACAGGATCACAGGTAGAGGAATAGCCAGGTGCGATTCGCCAATAGTTGCTAAATGCCACTGGTGTTCATCGGCTACGTGATGAAGAATAGTTTGACCAGGATTAAATTCTTCCGCTTCTCCATGGCTATGGGTGGCTTCCGCATGCCCTTCGTGCTCATGTTGAGCAAAAGTAGCTGGCGAGCTAAAAACGGAAAATACTAGAGTTAGAATACTGATAGCAAGTGCTTTATACGAACGATTGCGGCTCATCACGTCTGGATTTCAGGGCTTTTTCTCCGAAAAGTGCCGCAAGTTACTATACACTCCGGCAATTTCAAAACCTGTGAAAAATAAATAGAGTACAAAAAATTGAATTATGAAGTGCTTGATAGCAAGCGTGCCTAGAAAAAAGTAGACTATCAGGAATACAAAACTCAATACAAGCCGTAAAACCATGCTCGCCATGTAAAAAGTAACGAACTTGTCGCCGTTTTGGGCCATGCCCCTTTCCACCAGCCGATGGTTTAAAAATCCGAGGCCCCCAAAGAAGGCTAACATTTCCCAGCTTTGCGGATGAATCCAAGACTGGAGGCCTAGCACTGGAGCTAGAAAAAATACAATTCCTACGAGAATGATAGGGATAATTAACCGCCACATATCAGCTATTCTTAATAGATCAGGCTGTAAAGGTAGGAACGAAATAAGGATGTAGATGCAGGGGAACCTGCCTGCGTGCTAGGTTTTAGGTAAACTACGGATCAAAGAAATTAGAGCGGCCATAATGAAAAATAACGAACAGCCAATGGTAAACCAGGGTGTTTTGGTTTCCATCCACTCGTCGAGTTTAAGGCCTAAAAACACGCCTACGCCGATGGTAACCAGCATCTGCATGGCAATACCCGTGTAGCGAATGTAGGGATTAGATTGGGGATCCTGGCCTGCCATAGGTGTTAAGGTAAAAAGGTTTTGAATTCATATTTGGTAAGAATTTACGAACTTGGCATAAAAAATAAGCCAGCCCCTACGTTTTAGAATCGATGTAATTATTTCCATGCCAACTCCCTTGTATCGATATTCTTTTATTGCCCTTTTTCTTCTGACTGGTCTGTTTGGCTGTACGCAACACTCAACGGCTCCGGCAAATGTGGCTTTCCATAATGTTACTTCCAAGTATAATGCCTTATTGCAGGCTCGGGAAATAATGGGAGAAGCCGAAAAAACGCTTTTTGCTAATCGTCAGGATAACTATGCCATTCTATTACCTGTGTTAATGCCCATCGATTCGATGGAAACCAAACAGGTAGAAAAAGATTTAACGGCAATTATTAAAAAGTCTTCTCTGGTAGCCGAGCGTCACCAGAATGCTAAATATTTGCCTGATGCCTACGTGTTGCTGGGGAAAGCCCGCCTGCTTCAGGGAGATTTTAAAAATGCCATCGAAACCTTTAAGTACGTTAATACGAATTATCCCGAGTCGAATGCCCGACCGGATGCTTTGATTGGATTGATGCGAGCCTATACCGAGCAGGATGAATACCGCTCGGCTCTGCGAGTGGCTGAGGTAGTGCGGAATTTACCCTTATCCAAGGAACAAACCCTGACGTATTACTTAACGAAAGCTTACCTGCATGAGCTTAATCGGGAATACGCCATTGCAGCGGCCATTTTGGAAGAAAGCCTTCCGTTAATGAAGAAAAACGAAAAGAAAGCCCGGGTGTATTACGCTCTCGGACAACTTTACGAATTAACGTCTAAGCCCGAAAAAGCTCTCGAGAAATACGCTTCGGTTCAGAGAAGCCGTCCGAACTATGATCTTTCTTTTTATGCCCGCCTGAACGCGTTGCTCAATGAGCCCAATACCGATCCCAAAGTAAGCTTTAACAAGATGCTTAAAGATCGTAAGAATGCTGATTTACAAGATCAGATTTACTTCGCTATGGGCTCATTTGAAGAACGCCGGGGTCGCATTCGCGAGGCTTTACCTTTCTACAAGCAGGCCGCCTCCAGAGCCACAGAGCGACCCGAGCAACTTTCTGCTATTTATCTGCGAATTGCGGATTTGAGCTATGAGCCTTTGCAGGAATACGAAGCAGCTAAAATGTATTATGACAGTACAATTGCGTTGAATCCGCGAAGCCTGCCAAATCTGGCTCAGATCACGGAGAAAAAGAAAGTGCTTGACGCTTTTGTAGAGCATTGGAAAGTCATAAAAACCGAAGATAGTTTACAGCGATTGGCGGCTATGAATCCGACTCAGTTGGATAAATATCTGGAAACGTACGTAAAGCAGAAAAAAGAGAAAGAAGCCCGCGAAAAACAGATCGCCGAAGAAAAAGCTGCCCGGGCTCAGCAGGAACAGATTCTGGCTTCTTCGGGCATGCAGCCGGATAATGTGCAGGCGTCGAATGCCTGGTATTTCTATAATCCAGCTTCGGTACAACGCGGTCGGCAGGAATTTCAGGAAAAGTGGGGGACGCGTACGCTGGAGGATAACTGGCGAAGGGCAACCAAGGAAACGTCTTTAAAAACCCCGAAGCGGTGGCTGCGGCCCGCAATACCAACAGTACTCAGTCTGGGTCAGGTAATGTGACGGAGGTAAAGCTTTCTCCGCTGCAACAGGAAGTAGAAACGCTCAAGAAGACGATTCCGTTTGGGCCGGATGCGTTGATAGAATCGAAGAAAAAGCAGGAGTACGCGTATTATGAATTAGGAAAAATTTACCGACTTGGGTTGGGAGAAAACGACAAAGCCATTGCCACGTTTGAAAAATTACTAGCCCTTTTTCCAGCTACGCAATACGAAGCCGAAACCCTGTATTTATCTTATCTGGCTAGCGAAGGAACACCCCGCCAGAATGAATTCAAAAACCGCTTGTTCCAGAAGTTTCCTGAATCCTATTACGTCAGACTCATCAATCGCAGCAGCTTAACGCCCCTGACAGCCGGAGCAGAAGCCGCCGCTCAGAACCTGTACGCCCAAGCTTACGAAGCTTATCAGAAGGGAGAATATACCAATGCTCTCACGCAGACCGAGCAGGGATTAAAGCAATATGCCGGCAATGCACTCGAAGATAAATTTGCTCTGTTGAAAACTATGCTGGTAGCTAAAACCGAAAATGCCGAGGCCTATCGAAAAGCTCTGACGGTTTTCATTGATAATTATCCTTCGAGTAACTTGGTTAATATGGCGAAAGAGATGTTAACAGCTGCCAAGGGTAAATAAGCTAAAATAGATTACTGGTATCATCTCGACGTTGTTTCGTGAAAAGGATTTACCTAAAAGGTATGCTTCTCTATTGATTTTTTAACATTTGTAAAAGGATGGCTGGTTCTGAGAATAGAGTTTTGTTTTTGTAAACAAAACAGTTCTACCTATGAGCGTTATGCCTTCTTATCTTCTGTGCTTACTCTATTTTTTGGCCTATCTTATCGGCTGTCCATTGAACTATTAGACGCTTTAGATTAATCTACTTCTGTTAGCGAAGCGGATAATGGTTTGTTGGTAATCTGAAACATACGAAGAACGGTCTATACCGTATCAATTCAGGATAAGATGAATCTGAGTAAGAAAACAAGCGTTTAACGGCTGGATTATTTACATTTCTCAGGACTATTTAAGTCCTTCTTTAGAGAGCTACTTTGTTTTTATTAGGTAACAATCAGAGGCTTTCAGGGAAGCTCATCATCAAAATAGGGAAGGATTGCGTGCTATTAGCAAGAAAATGATAGTGCCTTATTCAAGGCAGGAATTAGTATTAACTATTGAATCATTTCTGAAATGAAAACTTTACTGTTCGTGCCGCTTCTATGGGGAATAATGGCTGTGGATACGAAACCAATCGCTAGCAACGAAAGAGAAATGGCTGTGTCCTTTGTTATAGCTATTCACGAAGCAAATTTTAATAAGCAAGAAATTTTAGAAGCTTACTTTAGCAACGGTACTAACAAAGAAGATGACATCATTCAAATAAAAAGGAAAGAACTTATAGGAATGGTATTAGAAAGTGTTCATCAAAAGATAGCTCCCAAAGACCTGCGTACGTTTCAATATGTCCCTTACGAAAAATTACATAAGGAAGAGAAAAACCTATTACATAAGCAAAAATATAATGAAAGAGTTTTCTGCGTTAAATCAAATAATGAGACGTTGCTAAATCTTTTAATAAAAGACAAAAAGATTCTATCTTTTATAACCATGGATAAAGGCGGAACTAGATTCTGGGTAATGTTATGATTACAAGCTAAATGTAGGTTTGAAAAGCTAAATAACAGGGGATAAATATGAAAAATGTAGATTACTTTTTAACGTGGATGCAATTACTATGTGCACTGCTTTGTCAGGTATTTAATTGTTATGGAGGAATGGCTTATTATCCTTTGTGGTATAATGAAACAGGATTTCCTTTATATTACCTGATGCCGTATTTTTCTACAGAATGGCCTGAAATTCTTTTGGAAACCTTCTTATATCTGGGAATGATTGGAAGCCAAATTTCATTAGTAAAAAAAGGAGTTTTAACCAAAAAGAGAGTTATGTGGGCTTTGGGGTTTCCTGTACTGTATGTTTTATATACGGTAGTTTTTACGAAAAGTTTCGCCTGTTTTACGGCTTTAACTTGGCGAGTTTTAGTAGGCCCTGTAGCCGCGTATGTAGGAATTTTAGCCTTAAGAATTCAGCTACAATATCAGTATCACAAGCCCTGAAGAAATGAGAGGAATACGCCTAGACGTATTCCTCTTTCAATCTATTTACATCAGCTTTTTATACTTAATCCGCTTAGGTGTAGCATCCGTACCCAGACGTTTGCGGCGGTTTTCTTCGTATTCACTGAAGTTACCTTCAAACCAGTATACCTGTGAATCCCCTTCAAAAGCCAGAATGTGTGTAGCAATCCGGTCAAGGAACCAGCGGTCGTGGGAAATAATTACGGCACAACCCGCGAAGTTTTCCAGACCTTCTTCCAGTGCCCGGAGCGTGTTAATGTCCAGGTCGTTGGTTGGCTCATCCAACAGGAGCAGGTTAGAACCTTCCTTAAGCATCATGGCCAGGTGAACGCGGTTACGCTCGCCACCGGAAAGATTCGAAATTTTCTTTTCCTGATCCGAACCACTAAAGTTAAAGCGACTGACGTAAGCCCGGGCATTCACCATTTTTCCACCAATCAGCATAGGGTCATTGCCGCCCGAGATGGTTTCGTAAACGGATTTATCGGCTTTTAAGCTGTCGTGTAACTGATCTACGTAAGCCAGTTGAACGGTTTCACCCACTTCTACCGACCCTGAATCAGGCTTTTCGTTATTCGTTAATAACTTGAAAAGGGTAGATTTACCCGCACCGTTGGGTCCAATGACGCCAACAATACCAGCCGGAGGTAAAGAAAATGTCAGATTTTCGAAAAGAATCTTATCGCCGTAAGCTTTTGAAACATTTTCGATCTCAATGACCTTACTTCCCAGACGCGGACCCGCCGGAATGAAGATTTCCAACTTCTCTTCCCGCTCTTTTATGTCCTCATTTAACAGACGTTCGTAAGCACCCAGACGGGCTTTGGATTTAGCCTGACGAGCCTTGGGAGCCATGCGTACCCAGTCAAGCTCGCGTTGCAGGGTTTTCTGGCGTTTGGACTCCTGCTTTTCTTCCTGAGCCAAGCGGTTTTGTTTTTGCTCCAGCCAGGACGTGTAATTGCCCTTCCAGGGGATGCCTTCGCCGCGATCCAGCTCCAGAATCCAGCCCGCTACGTTATCCAGGAAGTAACGGTCGTGGGTAACGGCAATGACAGTTCCTTTATAAAGACGTAAGTGCTCTTCCAGCCAGAGTACCGACTCTGCATCCAGGTGGTTGGTTGGCTCATCAAGTAACAGAACGTCAGGTTGTTGCAGTAGCAGACGGCACAGAGCTACCCGGCGACGTTCCCCACCAGAAAGGTTCGCAATTTTAGCATCTTCGGGCGGGCAACGCAGAGCGTCCATGGCCCGTTCCAGACGGGTATCCAGCTCCCAGGCGTCCAGAGCGTCCAGTTTTTCCTGAACTTCTCCCTGACGAGCTAACAGTTTATCAAAATCAGCATCAGGTTCTCCGAAGGCCTCATTGATAGCATCAAATTCTTTGAGTAAGTTTACAACCTCAGCGACGCCTTCTTCTACGACCTCCCGAACGGTTTTTTCGGGGTCCAGTTGGGGCTCCTGTTCCAGCATGCCCACGGAGTATCCGGGTGAAAAAACCACGTCACCCTGGTAACTTTTATCAATGCCGGCAATGATTCGCATTAAGGTAGATTTACCAGAACCATTTAACCCTAAAATTCCGATTTTTGCCCCGTAAAAAAAGGAAAGAGAAATGTTTTTGATGATCGTTCGGCTGGGTGGAATTACTTTACTCACCCGAGACATCGAAAAGATTATGGTTTCGTTACTCATTTTTTGTTTTATTTGTTGCTTGAATACCAGCACTGGCAAAAGTAGGCGTTCAGAACCATTTGTCCAGTCTCAGCCCTCAAAAACCCATGGAGACCACGATCACACCCAACCGCTACGTCGAAGATACCCACGGTTACACAAAAGAAGGAAAAGTTTATCTCAAAGGCTACAATGGTTACGCAGATCGCGAGATCGGTTATGTGCGTAATACGGAAGAAGAAGCTTTAGAGTACTTTAGAACTCGCTTTCAACTCGCTCAACAGAAGGTTATTCAACTACATCAGGATGTTCAGGAGGCCCAAAACAAGGGTTCTTACTTAACAAAACTGCTGCAACTGAGAAAAAATCTCATTGAGTTTGATGGCTTGGGTGATTTCCCTCCTTTGTTGGCCATGTTGGAAAAGCTGGAAGGCTATCTTCGCGAGCTTATTTCGTCCAATCAGGTAAAGAACCTGGAAATCAAACGAGCCTTGCTGGAGGAAGTTCAGCAGGCCGCTACGGCTATTCCTGACTGGAATGAAGCCACGGATAAAATTCAGGAAATTAAAACGAAATGGCTGAAAACAGGCCCCGTTGACAAAGAATACCTCGATGAGATCGAAGGAGGCTTTGATCGGATTTCTGATGATTTCTTCCAGCGTCGCCGTGAATATTATGCCGAACAGAATCGCATCATCGACGAACGTTTCGATAAACTTGAAGCTATCGTTGCGGAATCCGAAAAACTGATGCGAAGCACGGAGTTTGATGAAGCCTTTGGTCGGGTTCGTCAACTTCAAAATGAATGGAAAACGGTTGGTCCCGTTCCTCCCAAACGTCAAAGCAAATTATGGAAACGCTTTAAGAAGGCCACTACCATTTTCTTTGATCGTTATAACGCTATTAAAGGCATTACGCCCCGTCCTCGCGTAGACCCTCGTCTGGCAGAGTTACAAGCCATTGCCGCAGAAGCAGAAACGCTGACTGCTTCGGTTCATCAGGACGTTATCGCCAGAGCAGCCGATCGGGCCAAAGAGTTACTGGTGAAGTGGAAAGATTTAGCTCCTAAAGTAAAAACGCTGGATCGTAACGTAGCCGAGAAGTTCCGTCTGGCCTGTGATAAAGTGTTTGAGTTAAATTATCTGCGTCGGGTAATTGGGTATCGTTACCCCGATTTTGATGAGAAACCCAAACGCGATCAACTCAAAATACAGATTTATCAGATGGAATATCTGGTACGTAAGGAAAAAGGTGATCTGGAACAATACCTGGAATTTGACGGTCGGATTCGAGCCTACGTCGCGGCAGATAAAGTTCTCTTCCAAAAAGTAAATACTCAAAAGCGGAAAGTGGCCGTGAAAGAAATGTTACTCGTTGAGTTCAAACGTGATCTGGAAACCGTTTTATAAGCTTTTAATTTTTTAGTTTTAGAAGCCAGACTATTCGTAGTCTGGCTTTTTTATTGGCCAATAAAAAAGAAAACTAGTAATAAAATATTTCGTAGTATTTTAGGTTATCAAATGCAATCCTTGCCAAAATCGAAATATTGAAATGAAAATTTTTCACCATTTTCTAATTTATTTAACCGTCGTTTTGCTGGCTGCTTCCTGTAAAAAAGATGAGAAAGCAATTACGCCAACGCCAACCCCTACTACTAAAACGGCAGATGTTCGGGACAGTGTGTATTTCCTCTCTCAGGAACTTTACCTGTGGTCGGATAAACTACCTTCTCTAACTAGCTTCAATCCGACGAGTTATGCCACCCCTCAGGATGTAATGAAGAAGGTTCGAACGTACAGTCCGCTTGGTACGAAAGGCACGAATCTGGATCGCTGGAGTTTTGCCATCCTTAAATCTGACTGGGATAATGTTGCCTCAGGAACTGAGGGCGATATCGGTGTAGGGTTTCGATTTGCTGCTGCGAACGACCTGCGTATTGCGTACGTATACGCTAACTCAAGTGCGGGTAAACAGGGCGTACAACGGGGCTGGCAGGTCGTGTCCATCAATAACGTGGCTGCTACTACGGCGAACGTAGACGCCCTGAACACAGAATTAGCTAAGGCTTCGATTTCAGTAGCTTTCAAAAAGCTTGACGGCTCGTCAACGACCTTAAATCTTACCAGTGGGAGCTTATCAAACCAATCCGGTATTAACCCGCAGTGTAATTGAGCAGAATGGTAAAAAGATCGGTTACATCGCTTTTAATAGCTTTTTAGGGTCAACAGCTTCCGCCGATCTGGATGAAGCTTTTAGTTATTTAAAAAGCAACCAGGTAACCGAACTCATTTTCGATGAACGTTACAACGGCGGGGGTTACGTAAATCTAGCAGTAAAGATTGCGAACCTCATTGCTCCCAGCACTGCCGCGGGCAAGTTAATGTATAAGGACACGCATAACACCAAGTACGCAAGCTGGAACAAAACGGTTAATTTTGAAAGTACGCTGCCTGCCTCTAATCTGAATTTGAGCAAGGTAGTTTTTATTACCACGAATAATACGGCATCTGCTAGTGAATTACTAATCAATGCATTAAAGCCTTACATGACGGTAAAGCTGGTAGGAGGAACGACGTACGGGAAACCGGCTGGGTATTATGGTCTTCCCACTATGGATTATTACGCATTCCCACTGGCAGTGAAGCAGGTAAACGCAAACAATTATGGCGATTATTACGATGGCTTGACGGTAGATCGTGAACAGGCCGATGACGTGAGTCATAACTGGGGCGACCCACAGGAAAGGTGCATCAAAGACGCGGTAACGTACTTAACCACGGGACAATTCCCGACTTCAAGTGGTCGGATTGCCAATTTTGATAGGTATAACGAACGCCTGCAAACCGAGCTTAATCTACCGGGCGTCTTGTTGACTTTACCTAAAAAGTCATTATAAGTAATTCCACAAAAAAACCTCCAGACAGCGTCCGGAGGTTTTTTCTTTCACCTTAATGATTAAATGGGGGAAATGTCTATTAAAACTTATACCCTACCGAAAGCTGTACCGTTGAGTTACGAACCTGCAAAAGGTTATTCAAAGAAAATCGATCAAGTAAGGTAAAGTCTTTGTTGACGTTATTTAAACCGTAATTATAACGACCTCCAATGACAAAATCGCCAGCTTCAAATTCAAGCCCTGCTACGGCATCTACGCCCACTTTCTGAAAAGCATTGTTATAATTAAAGGCAAACCAGTTATTAAGTCCGATACGGGCATTGGCCAGATAACTTACCTGCGGTCCTACCACCAGCGACACGTTAGGTGTCATGTGAATTTTAGCTAACAAAGGGACACTAATGGTATTTAGTGACACATTGCCGAATCCATTAATTAGGCGAAAGCCCTGACGGGAATACAGAAGTTCGGGCTGAAAACTGACCTTTTCGCTAATGGGCACTTCCACGAATAACCCCGCATGAAAATCAGTCCGTCCACTGATGAGGTTACCCGGGCGGGGCGACACAATGACATTTGCCAGGTTAACCCCTGCTTTGAGTCCAAAGCGAACTTCACTTGGGTCCGTGCTGGAATAATACTGCTTACTGGGATGGTAACGATTGGCCTGAGCCTGGGCAAAAATGATAGAGAAAACAAAGGCTGAAGTGAAGAGTAATTTTTTCATGGCTTATAGGGAAATACCCGCTTGAATCGATGACAATGTTCTGTTTGGTGATTCAAAAGTGCTTTAGTTTTGAATATTTAAAGAATTTGTTGAGTTAAAGAGTGTTAAGGATTTTCTGAAAAAAAGTTAAAAATCCAACTGTTAATTGATAATGAGGCGGATAGAGAGGGGTAAAATACCCTGTGAAAGGGTGAAAAAAAGAAAAGGGTCTGAATCGATACCGATCCAGACCCTTTAACCGAGGATACTAGTGTACTTACATCACTCGAATATCTTCGCGTTCCTTGAATTTCTCGTATACCTGACGAATGCCCTCGGGGAGTTCAATTTTATGTTTCCAGCCCAAGCCATGAAGTTTACTTACGTCCATGAGTTTGCGGGGGGTACCATCGGGTTTAGACGTATTCCAGACGAGTTCACCTTCGTAGCCTACGGTTTCTTTGACCAGTTCAGCTAATGCTTTGATGGACAAATCAACGCCCGTTCCGACGTTTACAAATTCTTCACCATCGTATTCCTGCATTAAGAAATAACAAGCTTCGGCTAAATCGTCTGCGTGCAAAAATTCCCGCAGGGGAGAACCTGTCCCCCAAACTTCAACGCTTGGCGAACCATTGGCTTTAGCTTCGTGAAATTTGCGAATCAGAGCTGGTAATACGTGCGAATTCTGAAGGTCGTAATTATCATTAGGCCCGTAGAGATTCGTAGGCATCACCGAGATGAAATTTTTTCCGTACTGACGACGATACGATTCACACATTTTAATACCCGCGATCTTCGCAATGGCGTAAGGCTCGTTGGTAGATTCAAGAAAACCAGTTAATAAGTATTCCTCCTTTAAGGGCTGGGGAGCGAGCTTGGGATAGATGCAGGAAGAACCCAGAAACATCAGCTTTTTTACGTCCGTTAGGTGAGCCGAGTGAATAACGTTATTCTGAATCATGAGATTCTCATACAGAAAATCAGCCCGGTACGTGTTATTGGCGACGATGCCTCCTACTTTTGCTGCTGCCAGAAAAACATAATCGGGACGTTCTTCTTCAAAAAAGGCCTGAACCTCTGCCTGATCGCGTAGATCCAGTTCCTTTGAGCTTCGTAAAGCAAAATTAGTAAATCCTTCCTGTTGTAGTTTTCGATGAATAGCGGAGCCTACCATGCCCCGATGCCCGGCAATATAAATTTTAGCGTTTTTTTCCACGATTTTTGAACGATTATATGAGATAGGTGGGTTTAAATGTGAATAGGTTTACCTTAGAATAAAATAACTCTTCGCAATTTTGCACTTAGAATAAGAGACTTCGGAAAATAATTAGCATTTTTTTACCGTTCCACCCGCGAGTACTTACCAGAAGCAATCCATGAACAAATCTTTTCTCAGTGTATTGGGAGGATTTATCCTGCTGATTTGTGCCCAACAAACGCAGGCTCAAACAGATTCCTTATTGACTACATCCAAGGCTCCTCTCATTAACAAGAGCGGCCAGAAAACAGTACTGGATGAGCTCAATGAGAAAAAAAATAAAATAAAGGAAGCCTTTAGTAGTAAAGAAAATCTAAAAAAAGCGGCGTTGAGCGGTGTTTCTGCCGGTGCTGGTCTTTCTTCTCCGCTGGGAGACTTGAACACCGATGGCTTACCTTCTGATTTGGGTCTGAAAGTCCTTAAATCTCGCAAGAAGAACAAAAAGACCGTTAATAAGTTTTCGCGGAATGAATACGAAGGTATTGCGGTGACTAGAATAGCTAATCGCTTAGGCTCGGGCGATAAAGTGACGGTTGAAGAGTTTTATGTATTAAAAGCCTATCAGGCCCCCAGCGTGTATGTGCGGGATATTCACTGGTTTGATTACCGGGCCCATCGCATTTTGGTCACACCCATTAAGGATAAAGATTACGCTCAGATTCTTCACGGCCCTTATCGCCGATTCAAAGGCGAACATCTGGAAGAAGAAGGGTATTACTATATGGGTACCAAGCACGGTCGCTGGGAAAAGTATGGTCGGGATGTGGACGGAGACGAAGGCTTAATGGATAAGCAGAGTTACGATAAGGGATTTCCGGCTGAATCAGAGATTACGTATTACGACGCAGCGAAAACCAAAATCAAAGAAGTAATTCCCCGCATGCATGGTCATTATACGGGTCTATACCGTTCTTTTTACGAAGGCGGGCAGTTGAAGGAAGAGGGCAACATGGATGATTCGGTTCGGGTGAAACTCTGGCGGGAATACCATCAGTTTGGCAGTGGTAGTCGTACCAAACGCGATATTCAGTATGGAGCGGATAAATACGAAGCCGTAGAAGGAGTGGTATTGCGGGAGTACGACAATCGTGGTAAGCTTATTTACGAGAACAAGAACAAAGGAAAAAAAGAAGAAGAGCAGACTACCGAGCGTTTTTAAAGAATCAATGCCTGAGTAAGGGCAGGGTAATAAGCTTAAGTTTTAGGTTTTTAACGGAAAATATTCACGAAAGTGGGCCCTTCTGTAAAAAATGATTTTTATACCGTTGTAAAAATCAGCAGATTGGCCTAACTTTGCGAGCCTTTTTGACAGAGATGACTAATTCGAAGGAAATCCGAAAGTATGATGTCGATATTCTTCAGTTGGAGAATAAACATTATGACTTTGAGTTTGAGGGAGGAGAAGAGTTTTTTAAAGCTCTGGAGCAGGATTTAATTGATAAAGGAGAGTTTAAGGCGAAAGTAGGGCTGGATAAGTCCTCTACCATGCTTCAGCTGAGCTTCGATATTCAGGGTTCCTACGAGCTGGTATGCGATCGTAGTCTGGATTCATTTCAGGAGCCTTTTCATACGAAAGAGAAGCAGATTCTTAAGTTTGGAGATAAAGCTGAACAGATTTCTGATGAAATTGAACTCATCCTCTGGGATACGGCAACCATTAATGTAGCCCGGTATTTATTCGATTTTATCGGATTAACCGTTCCCATGAAGAAACTTCATCCCCGTTTTCGTACGGAATCCAGTGAAGACGAGGAGGATGAAACCAATGAAACTTTGATTTATACGTCTATTCCGGCGGATGAAGAGAAGGAACCCGAAGTAGACCCTCGCTGGGAAGCTTTGAAAAAACTGAAAAATGGATCGAAGTAATCCAGCTTCAGTACGAAAGAAAGAGTATTCAAAATCGATCACATAGATAACAACGGCCCGACGCTACTGGCGAAAGGCTCATAATTGAGAACAAAATGGCACACCCTAAACGCCGTCACTCCAGCACCCGCCGTGACAAACGCCGGACACACGATAACCTGACCCCTATGCAATTAGCAACTGATTCTGCTACGGGCGAAGTTCACCTTTACCACCGTGCACACGTACACGAAGGAAATCTGTACTACCGTGGTAAAGTAGTAGTAGAAAACTACAAAGCAAACGCCTAGTTTATAGCGTTTAAAATGGTTAATTGTTGGTTAACTAATTATGAATTCGTAATTAAAAGCGAGTTCTAATTAGGAACAATCAGCAATTAACCATTTATTTTTTTGGCGAAACGCTTATTTTTGCCCGCCACCAAATATTGGTTACCTGGATGAAGATTGCAGTAGACGCTATGGGGGGCGACTTTGCCCCAAAAGCAGTTGTTGAGGGAGCCTTACTGGCTGCACCGGAACTACCCGAATCGGTTCGGATCGTACTTATCGGTGATCAGGCGGCTATCCAGGATATTCTGGGTGATCGCACTCTTCCTGCTTCGATTGAAATTGTACACACCACTGAGGTGATCTCCATGGGAGAACATCCTACGAAAGCTTTGTCTCAAAAGCCCAATTCCAGCATTAGCGTAGGATTCAAGCTTTTGAAAGAACGCGTAGTGGATGCTTTCTGCTCGGCTGGAAATACGGGAGCAATGCACGTAGGTGCTTTATTTAGCGTCAAAGCAGTAGAAGGGCTGGTTCGTCCGGCTATTGTGGGTTTTGCTCCGCAGGTTTCTGGAAAAATGGCCGTGTTACTCGACATTGGTGCCAATGCTGACTGTAAGCCCGAAACACTTGAACAATTTGGTGAAATTGGTTCTTTATATGCCCAGTATACGCATGGAGTAGAAAATCCTCGCGTAGCTCTGGTTAACATTGGCGAAGAAGAACAGAAAGGATCTCTTGTTGCTCAGGCGGCCTATCAGTTAATGAAGGCGAATAAGAAGTATAACTTCATTGGAAATATCGAAGGAAAAGACCTTTTCACCGATAAAGCAGACGTGATTGTTTGCGACGGATTTACAGGTAACGTAATTCTGAAAATGGGTGAATCGATTTACGATATTTTGAGTAGCCGGAAAGTGGATGACGCTTTTGTTAACCACATGAATTATGAATCAGCCGGCGGAAGTCCCATTTTAGGGGTCAATGGTAATGTGATTATTGCTCACGGGATTTCATCTCCTTTAGCAATTAAAAATATGATTCATTTGGCAAAGCGACAGATTGAATCAGAAGTCTCTACAAAGATTAAGCAAGCGTTAAGTTAGCCAGAAGGCATGGGTCGCGTCTGTAAGCGTATGACTCATGCTTTTTTGCTTTATAAGATCCTATGAAAATCACTGCAGCGATCACGGGCGTTCAGGGTTACGTGCCTGATTACGTACTGACGAACGAAGAGCTTTCTACCTTGGTTGATACCTCGGACGAATGGATTACCAGCCGTACCGGAATCAAAGAACGCCGAATTCTTAAGGGCGAAGGGCAGGGAACTTCCGTAATGGCCATTGAAGCAGTGAAAGGCTTGCTGGCAAAAACTCAGACCAGTCCCGAAGAAGTCGATTTACTGCTTTGTGCTACCGTTACGCCGGATTACGTATTTCCATCAACAGCCAATCTCATTGCTGCCGGCAGTGGATTGGGGAATATTCCCAGCTTCGATTTAGGAGCGGCCTGTTCCGGTTTTTTGTACGCACTAACGGTTGGTTCTCAGTTTATTGAAACGGGGAAATATCGCAAAGTTATTGTAGTCGGAGCCGATAAAATGTCCTCCATCGTTGATTACACGGATCGGACCACCTGCGTTCTTTTCGGAGACGGAGCCGGAGCTGTATTACTCGAACCGAGCACCTCTGGAAATGGAATTATTGATTCTCAGGTTTATTCGGATGGGAGTGGCGTTTCGCACTTGTTTCAAAAAGCAGGGGGAAGTAAATATCCTCCCACGCTGGAAACGGTTCAGAATCGTGAGCACTTCGCACGTCAGGAAGGACAGGCTGTCTTTAAATTTGCGGTCGTCCGCATGGCTGAAGTTGCGGCTGAAATCATGGAGCGAAACAACCTGACGGGTAATGACGTAGCCTGGCTGGTACCGCATCAGGCCAACAAGCGGATCATTGATGCCACTGCTCAGCGAATGGGTATTGGACCAGAAAAGGTCATGCTTAACATTCATCGCTACGGCAACACCACAGCAGCGACTATCCCGCTGTGTTTATGGGATTACGAAAGTCAATTGAAACCCGGAGATAATCTGGTTCTGGCTGCCTTTGGGGGCGGATTTACCTGGGGCTCGGTCTATCTCAAATGGGGTAAATAATACCAAATGAATTCAGGATACAATTGAAGGTACTGAATTCATTTTCTGATGTTTAAACAAACTGTTCATGCATTTTAAACGTAGGAACAGAATAAATGCCTTATCAACTGGATCGGGTATTTCACGATTATAACTGATAACTATTTTCATGGCAACGACCGCAGACATTAAGAACGGCCTGGTCATTAATTACAATAACGACCTGTTCCAAATTGTTGAATTCTTACACGTAAAGCCAGGTAAAGGGCCTGCTTTCGTACGTACGAAACTTCGCAACTTAACCACAGGCCGGGTTATTGATAACACGTTTAACTCAGGCGTAGCCATTTATCCGGTTCGGGTAGAACGCCGTACGTTCCAGTTCCTGTATAAAGATGAAGTAGGATTCAACTTTATGGATACGGAAACATTCGATCAGATTACGCTGGACGATAAAATCGTACAGGGTGCTGATTTGATGAAAGAAGGACAAAGCGTGGAGGTTCTGATTAACACGGAAAATGAGGCTCCTCTGACGATGGAAATGCCTCCTTTCGTAGAACTGGAAGTAACTTACGCCGAACCTGGTATTCGCGGGGATACGGCTAACTCCCCTAAGAAACCCGTTGAAGTAGAAACCGGAGCAAAAATCATGGTTCCTTTATTCATCGAGCAGGGTGAAAAAATCAAAATTGATACCCGTACTTACGATTACGTAGAACGCGTCAAGTAACAGTTGTTTAATCATCAAAAGTGCTTGATGATTGAGGTATTACCATTCAGCTGAATTCTATTTAACGATTAAAAAGTTCTTCAAAAACACCCGAAATGGAAACTAAAGACATACAGCACCTGCTCGATTTTATCGCTCAGTCTAACCTCGATGAAGTAAACATCGAAACCAATGAGCTGAAAATCAGTGTGAAACGGTACGGTTCAGTTGCCCCCGTGGCAGCACCCGTTCATGTAGTAGCCGCGGCCCCCGTGGCAGCTCCTGCCCCCGTAGCCGCTGCTCCAGCTGCCGCCGCCCCCGTAGCTGCCGAAGCTCCTGCTTCTAACCTGATTACCGTTAAATCTCCAATGATCGGAACATTCTACCGTTCAGGTAGCCCTGATGCTCCTTCATTTGTAGAAGTAGGTACTGAAATCAAACCCGGAAAAGTAGTATGTATCATTGAAGCCATGAAGCTTTTCAACGAAATCGAATCTGAGGTAGCAGGTCGTATCGTGAAAGTACTGGTTGAAAACGCTACACCGGTAGAATTTGATCAGCCTTTATTCTTAGTTGAGCCAGTTTAGGTAATAGCCGGGTTTAACCCCATTTGTACGTTAATAACCTGATTATTAATCTAAGCATTCTCTTAACTGTATGTTTAAAAAGATATTAGTTGCCAACCGTGGTGAGATTGCCCTTCGTATTATCCGCACTTGTCGGGAAATGGGAATCAAAACGGTGGCGGTGTATTCGACGGCTGATCGTGAGAGTCTGCACGTTCGTTTTGCGGATGAGGCTGTGTGTATCGGTCCTCCAGCGAGCCGTCAGTCGTATCTGAACATTCCTAATTTGATCTCCGCAGCGGAAGTAACGGGAGCAGATGCCATTCACCCCGGTTACGGCTTTTTATCGGAAAATGCTGAGTTTTCTCAGATTTGCCGTGAATACGGAATCAAATTCATCGGAGCTACCCCCGAGCAGATCAACTCCATGGGAGATAAGGCTACGGCCAAAGCTACCATGAAGGCTGCGGGTGTTCCCGTTATTCCCGGTTCTGATGGCTTATTGGAATCGCTGGAACAAGGAATTGAATTAGCTCGTGATATTTACCCAGTAATCATCAAAGCTACTGCCGGTGGTGGTGGTCGCGGGATGCGGGTAATTCGCGAAGAAGCAGAATTTGAAAAAGCCTGGAACGATGCTCGTACGGAATCACTGGCGGCTTTCGGTAATGATGGAATGTACATGGAGAAATTCGTGGAAGATCCCCGTCACATCGAAATCCAGATCGTTGGTGATCAGTTTGGAAAAGTATGTCACCTCTCGGAGCGTGATTGTTCCATCCAGCGTCGTCACCAGAAACTGGTAGAAGAAACGCCTTCTCCTGTGATTACGCCTGAACTTCGGGCTCAAATGGGTGAAGCAGCCATCAAAGGAGCTGCTGCCATTGGTTACGAAGGTGCAGGTACAATTGAATTCCTGCTAGATAAGCACGGCAAGTTCTATTTCATGGAAATGAATACGCGTATCCAGGTAGAACACCCAATTACGGAGCAGGTAACGAATTTTGATTTGATTAAAGAACAGATCAAAGTTGCTGCGGGTGTACCTATTTCGGGCCAGAACTATACGCCTCAGTTATATTCCATGGAATGCCGGATTAACGCGGAAGATTCAGGAAATGGATTCCGTCCTTCGCCCGGTAAAATCACGACGCTGCACATTCCCGGTGGGATTGGCGTACGCGTTGACAGCCACGTATATACGGGTTACACCATTCCTCCAAACTATGACTCCATGATCGCCAAGTTGATCGTGACGGGCCAGAGCCGCGAAGAGGTAATTACCCGCATGAAACGTGCCTTGTCTGAATTCGTGATCGAAGGTGTGAAGACGACGATTCCATTCCACCTTCGTTTGATGGATGATGCAGGTTTCCAATCTGGAAACTTTACGACTCAGTACCTGAATGATTTTGATTTCAGCGGATTATAAGTCGATACAACAGTATTACCTGTGAGTGAAAGGCCGGAATTTTCCGGCCTTTTTCTTTTGGAAGAATGAATACACAAATCTGACGCATTCAGAAGCTTTTTTGTCCTGTTTTCAAGCCATTGATCGCTCTGCTGAGCTTCCTTGCTTTATCTTTACGTTTTCCCTATAAAACAAGTAGATTAATGAGCCGGATTAAATCCATTACTTCTCTACAAACGGAAGCTGCTGAGCAGGGCAGTCATACTTTGAAACGCAGCCTGGGTTCCTGGAACCTCATTGCCATTGGCATCGGGGTTATTATTGGGGCAGGATTATTTTCCTTAACGGGAATTGCTGCGGCCAATAACACGGGACCAGCAGTGGTGTTATCCTTTCTGCTGGCAGCCGTGGGTTGTGCGTTCAGTGCTCTATGTTATGCCGAGTTTGCCTCTATGGTACCCGTCGCCGGTAGTGCCTATACCTATGCCTACGCTACAATGGGCGAACTTTTTGCCTGGATTATCGGCTGGGATTTGATTCTGGAATATTCCGTCGGAGCGGCTACGGTTGCCATTAGTTGGTCGCAATACCTGATTAAATTTCTCTCTTCCTACGGCATTCATTTGCCTGCTCAACTGGTCATGGGGCCTTTTGAAGAAGTGACCCTGGCTAATGGCGAAGTTATTCACGGTTGGGTTAACCTGCCTTCGCTGTTGATTCTCTGGATCATTACGGCCATCATTATTCGCGGCATTCAGGGATCGGCCTTAATCAACGGTATTATTGTAGCCATTAAACTTCTGGTAGTGGTGGTATTCATTGCTCTGGGCATCCAATACATTAACCCCGAAAATTATCATCCTTTTATTCCTGAGAACACAGGTACCTTTGGCGAATTTGGGTATAGTGGTATTCTTCGGGGAGCCGGCGTTATATTCTTTGTCTTTATTGGTTTTGACATTGTCGCAGCAATGGCTCAGGAAGCCCGCAATCCGCAGAAAACCATGCCGGTAGGGATTATCGGCTCATTATTAATCTGTACGTTGCTTTTTATCGTTTTTGGTTTCGTGCTTACGGGCATGGCTAATTATACCGAGTTTAAGAACAGTGCTGCTCCCATTGCCGTAGCCATCGCTAAAACACCCTATCAATGGCTTCAAAAACTGATTCTGGTGGGTATTATGATCGGTTACACTTCCGTGATTATGGTGGATTTACTCGGTCAATCCCGGGTTTTTTATACCATGAGCAAAGACGGACTATTACCCAAAGTATTCTCCAGCCTCCATCCCCGTTTTCAAACGCCTTATCAATCGAATCTGTTACTCTGCACCTTTATTAGTCTTTTTGCAGGATTCATGCCAATCCACATCGTGGGTGAAATGGTAAGTATCGGTACATTACTGGCCTTCGTGATGGTATGCCTGGGCGTGATTGTCATGCGAAAAAAAATGCCGGATGCTCCGCGTCCTTTTCGTACGCCCTGGGTTCCTCTGGTTCCCATTCTGGGCATTCTGACCTGTTTATTAATGATGTTTTCGCTGCCCCTGGATACCTGGATTCGTTTGATTGTCTGGTTAATAATCGGCTTTGCTATTTATTTCCTATATGGTAAAAAACGCAGCAAGCTGAATGAAGAAATAAAGTAGCAGAAGTCAGAAAAATATTTTGAGTGAGTAAAGCTGAAGCAGGGAAGAGTTGGCTACTTTCGTCCAAACCAAAACCTCCATTTTAACTATAACCTGTTCAAACGTATGTATCCCAAAATTCTTTTTCTGGCGGCCTTTTGTTTAGGTGTTTTCAACAGTCAGGCTTAAACTATCTCGGCTTCAGCCGATTCGGCCAAAGTGGTATTCTACCGGGGAAGCCAGATGTATCGGGCGGCTATGAATTTTACGATTCGGGCCAATGGCGAAGAGCAGTGCCGCATTAGTAACAAACGCTATTTCGTTTATAGCTGCTTGCCTAATACCGTAAAATTTACCTCAGTGATGGGCGGCTTGAACATACCAGACAAAGAAGTACTGGAATTAACGCTTGAAAAAGGCAAAGTATATTACGTTCAGTGTGATATTAAATCCAGCTTTATAACGGATCGTATAGAAATGACTGAAGTTACGGAATCGACGGCTAAGAAGAAAATGGTAAATCTGAAACCGGATAACTGTATGACTTCTAGACAATAACCCATTTCCATGAAAAAAGACAAGACTTAAGGAATTGTATAAAGATAAGGTTTTACTAACAGTGTCCCCGGATGGAATCCGGGGACACTGTTAGTAAAAGCGAAATTCCCGCCGTCGCTCGGCTCTGGCCGAGTGACTACCTAGCTCTAGGCCTCTGGCCGGTAGACTACGAACCAGTAGGGGGCAGAGAATAACTTTTCTCCAGCAAAAACAGGCTTGCTAACATCGGCCAGAGCCGAGCGACTGCGAGGGAATCTGTAATGTAGTAAACGTAGTTTGGCCCAAAATTTTGGTTTTGAAAATGTAGAGACGCGATAAAGCCGCGTCTGGAGCAGAGGCCGTTTTGGTTGTTCCCGCCCTGGCTGGTGAAGACACCAGCCATTACTAAAAGCCTAGTAGTTGGTGAGGACACCAACCAGGGCGGATGACAATAAGAAAGAACTACTCACCATAAAAGAGACAAGACTCGCTTAAGTCTTGTCTTTTTTTATGGCGTAGCAAACTATTAGAACTTCATAAACCGCTTGCTGACTTTAATTCCTTCAGGGGTTAAAACAGAAAGAATGTAAGTACCGGGTTGTAACAGCGAGAGATTCAGCTCGTCGGTTTTCTGTTCAGAAAAATGCTGTTGATGCACTAAGCTTCCCTGAAGTGTATACACTTGCAGGGTTCCGGTAAGGGTAGGACCAAAATTGACAAATAACCGATCTGAAACCGGGTTGGGACCTAGTGTGAGGCTTTGGCTTAAGTATTCTTCAGAAATCGAGGAAGTCTGCACGGACGCCTGAGCATAAGCCGATTCAGAGAGACGAGTCACAGCTTTTAAGCGGTAAGTATATGCTTGCTGCGGCTCGAAGGTCAAATCCCGAAACTGGTTTTTTTCCACAGTTGCCAGGTATTCAAAAGAATCCGAACCGCTCAATCGTCTTTCAAGGATGTACGCTTCGGCTCCGCTAATAGCAGGCCAGGAAAGCACAACGATTCCATTTTGCAGGCGGGCTTCCAATGTAGGCGTAGAAAGGGCATTTCCCACCGGGAACCGATGAAACGTAAAAGCCGCCAGCCCCCGCGAATTTTTAATGTAAGGACCGATGAAGGGAGAAATGGGAAGATTCGCTGAATGAGAAGGTAGATACGTCAGGGAATTCAGCGAGACCGATCGGCTAAGTTTTAAATGGACCGTATTCCCCTGTGCCGTAGCTGAGCTGATGGGTAACACGCTGGATTCATTGCCGTTGATGTAAAGAAAGTTTCTGAAACTTAATAGATAAAACCCAATCACCGAATCGGCTGGTAACTGAACGGGCTGGTCGAACTGAAGGGCCAGTTGCGTGGCGGCTTCGTCTTCGTAATAAACCTTTTGAATATCGGGTGCCCGAAGACCAGCCGTTTGCGGAACGCCATAATGCTTGGGCGAAAGGTAATTTACTAAACGAGTGGCCAGCGTTCCATAGCCCAAACTGCTGTAATGCACCCCGTCGTAGCCCGGCTGGCCCACGGTAGCAAAAGAATTCATTTTAGGATACAAGGCTGAAACCGTTCGCTGCGATTCTCGAATTGCACTACCGGTATTAGAGGTAATGAAAGGCACGTCCATTTGCATGATCACAAACTCATCCACTACGGGGTAATAATCTTTCTCCCAAAGCTTTTGCAGTTTATCGAACAGTTCCGGGTAGTTAGGCGTGTGAGTAAACGCATCGTTTTCGCCGTGGTAGAAGAAAAAAGCCCTGATTCTACTGGCGTGTGATTTAGAAATGCGAAGTTTTAAGTGCTTGTAAAAGTTGGATGGCTGTCCCTGAAAATACGTTAACTCGTCAATGGAGCGTCCGGGAAAAGCTCCGTTAATCACGCAGGTTGGAATCCCATATTTCTGTAAAATCTGGTTTTGAAGCTCTAGCCCCCAATATCCGACGGGTGAGACGGTCCAGGCCGCATTGATCCAGTTCGTATCTGCATCACTTACACCAGGATTAGTAAAATCTGGCGTTCTGGAAAAGGTACGAATGTACTTATCACCAACGGGCGAGCTCATAATGGCATTGGCGTTCGACTGGCCGTAAATGGCATAGATATCGCCCGCTACAATGTCCTGGCAATGGGTTAGGTGAACAGAATCAGTGGCTGTACAGCAGTAGATATCAAAGGAATAGTCGGCTTTTTCGGCTTTGATGGTGGGGTACATCTCAAAAGAAGCCTGCGTACTAGTCAGTGGTTTGAAAGAGGAGCGGTGATAGGAGAAAGGCTGGCCGTTTCGATAAGTAACCACGGACACATAATTCCAGTTTTTCCAATCAGCCGTTCTGCCCGTGATGGGCACCTGAGCCATATTATCATTGCCCCGGGCGTAAAGCTGGTAATTTTTAGGAAGCTGATCATAAACGATCCAGCCTACATGTTGAGATTGAGCGTTACTTTTAAGTACGAGGCCGAAGGTCAGAACGGTAAGTAACAAAAAAGATAAAGCAGGTAAAATTTTCTTCATTTATGAAAGGGTTGACGGATTTGACTGACAATTCAGCTTCAAAAATACACCCCAAAAATCAGCCATACGCTGGAATGACCCAATCGAAGAAAATTTAATTCCAATCTTCTCATTACTCCAAATAGAAAAGAAGGTTAAGGTATTGCTGCCTTAACCTTTTTCTATACGTCTTAAAAAGTAAGTACTACCTGCTCAATACGATCACAAGCCTTTTGCATTTGAGCTTCGGTAATAACCAAAGGCGGAGCAAAACGGATTTTATTACCATGCGTAGGTTTCGCCAGTAGCCCTTTCTCTTTCAGCCTGAGGCAAAGCTCCCAGGCCGTGCCGCTTTCTTCGGTATCATGAATGACAATGGCATTTAGCAAACCTTTACCGCGAACCTGCGTAATAAGATTCGTTTTCTTTATGAGAGCGTTCATGCGACTGCGGAAAAGCTCACCCATCCTTTCCGCGTTTTCGGCTAGTTTTTCTTCACGTAATACATCTAAAGCAGCCATGGTAACGGCACAGGCCAGAGGGTTACCACCATAGGTACTGCCATGTTCGCCGGGACGAATGGTTAGCATGATTTCATCATCGGCCAGAACGCAGGAAACGGGATAAACCCCGCCAGAAAGGGCTTTTCCTAAAATGAGTATATCGGGTCGAACATCTTCGTGGTCGCAGGCGAGCCGCTTGCCCGTGCGAGCCAGACCCGTTTGTACTTCATCAGCAATAAAGAGAACGTTGTATTTCGTACATAACTCCCGAACACCTGTTAAGTACCCTTCGTCGGGGACCACCACCCCCGCTTCCCCCTGGATAGGTTCTACCATGAAACCCGCAATGTTGGGATCGGCAGCCAGTGTTTGCTCCAGAGCCTGTAAATCATTGTAGGGAATAATAACGTAACCGGGTAAAAAGGGACCGTAATCATTCGTACTAGAGGGATCGGTGGAAGCAGAAATGGCTGCCAGCGTGCGTCCCCAGAAGTTGCCCGATGCGTACACGGTTTTAGCTTCATTCGCGGGAATGCCCTTGACTTTATAGGCCCATTTACGGGTGAGTTTCAGAGCGGTTTCGCCGCCTTCTACGCCCGAATTCATCATCAGGACTTTATCATAACCGAAGTACTCGCAAAGGTATTTTTCGCATTCGCCGAGCTTGTCGGAATAAAAGGCCCGTGACGTTAGCGTCAGGGTTTGGGCCTGCCGAGTCAGGGCTTCAATGATGCGGGGGTGACAATGTCCCTGATTAACCGCTGAATAGGCCGAAAGAAAATCCAGATACTCCCGTCCTTCGGCATCATATACGTAAACACCTTGTCCACGACTGAGGACAACGGGTAAGGGGTGATAATTATGAGCACCATATTGCTCTTCGAGAGCCATCGCTCGCTGCGTTGCTGTTTCCATGAATATGAGTAGGTTAACTAGTAAATACCAACAAAAAATGAGGGAAGTTGTGGTTTACTAGAAAGCCGGGATTTCACTGGAAGTCGCAATGACGTAAAGCAGTTGATCGGAAGAAGTACGGATGCGATGAAGTTTACAGAAATGACCGTACAAAGCTCCCGCCGTTGCCGACCGCCGAAGCTTGGTCGGACAAAGAACAAACGTTGCTTTTTTGAAGAGAAAATCGGCCATGTTGATTCATTACAGGTATAGCTAAGGTACTCAAAAAGGAGCAGATCCCCAATTCTGAAGCAAAGCTGGCTGCAAAGTAGTAGCACCATACAGGCTTAATACATTCAAAAAGGCAACGGTAAGCGGGTTAATAGCTGGTTCTTCCTATTCAGATTGCTGAAATGATGCCTTCTATGACTGGAGTGATTGAATAAAAAAGAGCATGCGTCTACCGAAGACGAGATAAGGATCAAAAAGCCTGTTCGAATCAATTCAAAACCTGCTGGATTTAGTATTTAATGGATTGATTTTCAATAGTTAAAAGTAAAACCTCTTCCCATATTCAACGCCTAAGTAACCCTACCGTAAGTATAAATTAAGACCTGTTCGAAAGGGGACCGATCTTAATAAAATCAGAAATTATGTTCTTAAATTATATTTGGACTTAATCTAAATAAATTATATTTGTACCGCTCGAAAGGCTAAATATCAGGAAATGCCTGTCTCTGAATGCTTTACAAAAGAGATGCTAGCTTTTTAAACGGAATTGACCAATGTATTTTAGATCCCTTTTGTTGGTGTGCTTATGCACCTTCGCTTTATCTTCCCAAGCTCAGCGTTCAGGCATTATTCGGGGAGTAGTACGTAACTACTCGGGTTCCCCACTTCAGGCTATTACGGTTAAAATCGCTGAACTCAATAAAATCACCACTACTAATCATGAAGGAGAGTATCAGTTTTCGAATGTGGCTTCGGGAAAGTATACGCTCGTTTTTACGGGTGTAGGCTTGAAAAAGCTGGAAGAGAAAATGGAGGTAAAGGCTGGGGAGGAAAGTTTCTTAGAAGTGATCCTTCACGACCATTCAGTTGACTTGAATACGGTAACCGTCGTAGGGCGTACGGAAGTTCAGGAGGTCAACCGACAGGCCTTCAACGTGGCGGCCATTGATGCTAAACAACTGTATAACTCCACGCTTGACCTAAGTAGTGCTCTGGATCGGGTTTCCGGGGTACGGGTTCGGGAGTCTGGTGGCGTAGGGTCCAATTTCAACCTTTCTTTGAACGGTTTTTCCGGTAACCGCATCCGTTATTTTATTGACGGAGTCCCCATGGACAATTTCGGATCTTCTTTTCAGATTAATAACATTCCCATAAATATCGCTGATCGACTGGAAGTCTATAAAGGAGTAGTGCCTATTTGGTTGGGTTCAGACGCTTTAGGAGGTGCCATTAATATTGTGACGGGTGATCGATACCGGAATTACGTCGATGCTTCTTATTCTTATGGTTCCTTTAACACCCATCGTAGCGTAGTAAACGCTGCTTTCACCACCAAAGGCGGATTTACGTTTCGATTAAACGCCTTCCAGAATTATTCAGACAACAACTATAAAGTAACCCTTGACGTAGCCGACATCTATACGGGGGCTTTCAAGCCTAATACGGTCGTACGACGCTTCCACGATACCTATCATAATGAAACGCTGGTGGCCAATGTTGGGGTAGTTGGTAAAAAATTCGCAGACCAGCTTCTTTTCGGGATTACCCTTGGTAAAAATTATAAAGAGCTTCAAACGGGGGCTCGAATGGTCGCTGTTTTTGGCGGCTGGCACCGACGCGGTAACATTGTAATGCCGACTTTGAAATATCGTAAAACGGACCTCATCAAAGGCCTTGATCTGACCGTAAATGCCAATTATAACCTGGGTAAAGAGCAAAATATTGATACACTATCCGCACGTTTTGACTGGTATGGCAATTCAAAACCGCATCCCAGTGGTGAAGGCCGGGGAAAGAGTCTAGCAAAATACGGTAATAATAACGGACTGGTAACGGCTACTGCCAACTACAAGCTAACGGATCAGCAGTCCATTGCTTTAAGTAACGCTTTTAGTACGTTTAATCGCCAGGGTTCAGATGCTTTTAATGAAAACTTTACCAGGGGGGATGTTCGTCCCCGGCTTAATAAAAACGTATTAGGTCTGGGCTATACCTATAATGAAAAAGAGAAATGGAGCACATCTATTTTTGGAAAATACCTTTACCAGAATACCCCCGGTCAGCAGGCGTTTAATAAACTGGGATTCGGGGCTGCCGTCAGCTATTTCATAACACCCAGCCTCCAATTGAAGGCATCGTATGAACGTGCCAACCGTCTACCCGAGGCAAACGAACTTTTTGGTGACGTAGAGTTAGTACAGGGTAATCTTTCGCTGAAACCCGAAGAAAGCCAGAACATTAATGCCGGATTCAGTTACGGTTTTGCTGCTCGGGAAGATCATCGCTTTCTGATTAATGCCAACGCGATTTATAGATATTCCTATAACTACATCTACTCCAGGTTAAATCAAAACCAATCCGCCTTAATACTGGACAATCTGGATGGTGTGTTTACCATCGGTGGAGAAGGCGAACTTCGATACTCCTATAAAAAGTTTCTCTCGGTAGGCACAACCCTTACCTATCAGTACCTGCAAAATCAGCAGCAATACGTATACGATAACAATAATAATCTGGTATTGAGTCCGGTATACAAAGATCAGATGCCAAATATTCCCTACCTGTTCGGGAATGCGGATGCTTCGCTCACGCTACGAAACCTGGGACAAAAAGGCAACGTGCTTAACATTGGTTATAACCTGCTCTATGTGCATGCCTTTTGGTTGTACTGGCCTAGCCTGGGGGGCAGTGGCGGTGGAGATAAATATGGAATTCCCATGCAATTATCTCATGATCTCAACGCCGTTTATAGTATCAATAATGGCCGGTACAATATTGGGCTGGAAGTAAGAAATCTTACGGACAGACGACTTTATGACAACTTTAGCTTACAAAAACCTGGTCGTGGCTTCTACGTGAACTTACGCTATTTCTTTAATTCTTTCAAAATATAATGTGTATGAAATTAAGATCGACCCTCGCTCTGGCGGTTGCGGCTGGCCTGCTGGCCTCTTGTAGCTCCAAAACCGAAACTACCCCGGCAAATCCTGGGAATTACATCATTACGGTTAGTCCTGCGGCTACCACAGCAGTAGCAGATTACTTACTTACGGCTAAAAGCCTGGATAAAGACACGATCTCAACCAAAGGAAATGGCATAGAGCAGGATGGATCTTATCGGTATTATGTAACGCACAACGGCAAGTTCTTTAGCATGCTGTACGGCCAGCAGAACCCAGGAGCCGTTACCGCTTACAATATCCAGAATGGAAAGCTCAATAAGCTAACGAATTTCCAGACGGAGACGGTGCAGGCTTTTGCTCCGGTAAATGATGATTTGTTACTCTTCAAAATTTCGAGGAGTTTGACGGCCCCTACGTCAAGCTGGTATAAAGTCAATACGAACAGTCTGACGATTACTTCTGAGGGAACAGTCAATACGCTGGAAATGACTAAACTAGGGGAGTTAGCACACTTTACCTGGATTAAACAGGTAGGAACAAAAGTGTTTGCCCCCTATCAAACCATCTACGACCGCAGTTTCAATACCAAATATCCTGATCAGGGTTCTATCGCCATTTTCAATTATGCTGATATGAAACTGGAAAAAGTAATTACAGATACGCGTATCAGCTTCATTGGTCGCTATTTCCAGGATGGTCTTTCGGTACAGGAAAATGGAGATGTATACGGATTCTCTCCCGCTACTGCCATCACCGATGGGAAAATGTCGACGACCAAGCCTTCAGCGATTGTAAAAATCAAATCAGGTACGACGGAATTTGATCAAAGCTACTTCTTTGACGTAGAAGCGGCCAGCGGTGGCATGAGCGTTACTTCGTGGCAATATTTAGGTAATAACACGTACGTCGTCAACGCGGTGGCTAAGTCAGAAAAAACTTCCGCTTACGCAGCAGGCGTGCGGATAGGAATTGTGAACGTAGTTGATAAAACCTACAAAGCAGTTACGGGTTTGCCCGAAGCCGCAAGTATCTCTGATATAACGACTAACAACTATACCCCGAAAGATGGTAAAACGGGCTACGTTGGAGTAAACCTGAAAGACGGTACTAGCTACGTTTATAAGATTGATGCCAGTACACAAACGGCTACGAAGGGTTTACGAGTGGAGGGAGGAACCATCACGGCTATTCAACACCTAGACTAAGCTTTCAGAATAGGATTACGATAGAACCGGAAGATACACAAGTCTTCCGGTTCTGTCGGTTTGTAGAGATAACTGACCAATCATGACAACCTCCTTATGGTAAGTACCTTATTTCTGATTCAATTTGTCGCTTTTTACTTTTGGCAACTTACTTCGGCCTCGAACAAACGCCCCGTCGCGGGGAGATTTTCGGCCTATATGCTCAGGGATAAATCCCGAACCCGCTTCATTGGAGGAGTACTAGCTCTGGCGGCTTTGGTGGGTTTTATCTTCACCTGGGGCATCGCCAGCGGCATCCTTGGTTTTATCGTGGGATTGATGGGCGTGGGTTGTCTTTCGGTAGTGATTGACCCCTTTAATTACCTGCGGGTGCAGGGGCTTGCAGCGATCTACGTGTGTTGTGTCTTACTGGAAATGACGATTTAACTATGCCTGCCAACAAAAAATACCTGACTAAATCTCCCTGGCTTAAACTCTCTAAACTATTGGCTGGTTCGCTGGGTGGTTACCTGGTTACCCTCAGCTTTCACGCTGCCCTGACTCGCGTGTTTTCCAAGGAATACGTCATGATTACTTCCTTCATTACGGGTTATCTGCTCTGGGCAACGCTTTTACTAGTGGCGTTTCTCATCCCGAAAGCCTGGAAAACCTGGGCTATTTATGTGATGCTAATCGGTTTGTTTTCAGGAATTTACTTCATTTAATTGGCTATGGATAACCGGAAGTATAACATCTACTTTAATACGCACACCATCAGCGGCATTATCATCTGTGCCATTTTGTATGTGATGTTCTTTGCAGGTTCATTCTCGTTTTTCAAAGACGATCTGGCATCCTGGCAAAAAAACGAGTCGTATGTAAGTCACAAAGGGAAAATTACAAAGGATTTCAACTTCATCCTGGACTCTCTTTCCAAGCATCATACCCTCAAAGGACGGGATGTGGATTTTACCATTCAGCGTCATTCGGTGGGAGCCTACGTCGCCATGAGTACCTCGCACGACCCGGTCGTGCAAAAGATGAATAAGCCCAAGAAAAAGCCGGAAGCCAAACGCGGCGGCGGTCGGGGCAGACGCGGTGACGAGGACTCCGCTTTCTTTACTTATAACTTCAGCCAAAAGAAAGAAGCAGATTACGCCTCTTCTTATACCATAGGCGAATTCTTATATCGCTTGCACTTTCTGGCTCAGCTCAATCAGGTTTTTCCTTTCCGCATAGGGGTGCCTTTTGGGTATATGCTGGCGGGAATTATTTCTTTCATCTTCCTCTTCGCCCTAATTACGGGTTTGTTACTGCATTGGGATAAACTAAGGTCTAACTTCTTTACCTTCCGACCCTGGAGTAAATGGAAGACGGTCTGGACCGACTTACACACGGTTTTAGGCGTAATTGGCTTTCCCTTTCAGCTCGTTTTTGCCTTGACGGGTATTATTCTGATCTTTAATTCATTTTTCATTATTCCTTATACCAAGCTGTTTTACCAGGGAAACGAAGAGAAAATCTATCAGGATTTGGGCTATGGAGTAAAGGCCGAGTATCCCTACGCAAACAAGCCTTTAATGGCCTCCTTCGATATCAATGGACTAGTTAGTCAGGTCCAGCAGCAATGGCAGAAAAGTGACATTAGTATGGTGGCCATCCGTAACTATGGGGATGAAAACATGCACGTTATTGTGCAGGCTAAAGCCCATACCGATGCTCAGTTGAATGGAGAAGGAGAAATCATTTACCGCGTTCGTGATCAGAAATTTATCTCTGAAAGCTCGCCACTGGAAATGCCTTCGTACATCCAGACAGTTAAAGGGTTCATTTACCACCTGCACTTTGGTGATTTTGGCGGAAGACCCCTTCGGGTTATCTATTTTGTACTGGGTATTATGGGGTGCCTGGTGATTAACTCGGGGGTCATGATCTGGCTGGTAGCCCGGGATAAGAAGAACATTCCTGCTCGTAAACGTACCTTTAATTTTTGGGCAGCAAACGTATACCTCTCTTCGAGTTTGAGCCTGTTACCTGTAACGGCTTTTACGATGATAAGTCTGTTATTCCTGGAAAAACCCGGACAAAGCGACATTTACCACTGGTATTTTTATCCCTGGTTAATCCTGAGTGTGTATTTCCTGGTTCGTAAAGATCTGGATCTGGTCAATCGTCAGTCTACGTTCTTGTCAGCAGTGACTTGTTTCCTCTTGCCTGTACTCGACGGTATCGTTCGCGGAAACTGGTTTTGGAATACCTTTAGCCGCCAGGCCTACGATATTCTTTTCATCGATGTATTATTCCTGATTCTTTCCCTGATGAGCGGATTTGTTCTCTGGAAAATAGTGCAGAAACAACGCCTTCAGCCCAGCGAAGAAACTTCAAAAAGCAAAGTGGGTCAGATGAGTCACGCGTGAGAGAATAGGTGAAAAATTCTTAAATAAGATCATCTTTCACCTAACTTCAGGTGGACAAGGGTCTTTATAATACGTTTTACAGATAGCGGCAGGTGGGAACCTGCCGCTTAGGGTAGGAGCGAGATGGAATCTCGCACCAGTGGTGAGACCATCTGGTATTTAGTTAAACTCTTTTTCTTTAGTAGGTATAGTCAAAGTTGTTACTTATTATATATTTTGTATAAATAATTTTTTATGCATTTTGTATAATTTATCTTTGTATGGAATGCCAAATCAGAAAATGCTAGATGAGAGTAAAGTTTACACTGGATTATTTACAGGCCCTAGCAGAAGGAAGAGAGGTGAAAGGGAAACCTAAATACAATAAAGATGTAATCAAGCGATTTTTAATCGTTGTGCAAATGATGAAGAATGCAGAGAACAGTGCACAATTGAGAGCATTTAAAGGACTGAATTTTGAGAAACTGAAGAATTCAGATCGGTATTCGGTAAGAATAAATTTAAAATATCGATTGGAGTTTCGAATAGAAAATGATGAACTCAGCGAAATCATTCTCGTTGAAGATTTAAGCAATCACTACGGAGATAATTAAGCAATCACATGAATAAATACGAAATCCTGGGGACAAATAATCAGCCTATTAAGTTGACGTATGTTCCCCACCCCGGCAGTATACTGGAGTTTGAGTTAGAGGGAAGAGAAATCTCGAAAAGTAAATTGGCCGAGAAGTTGGGAATGTACCCTTCTCAGCTTTCTGCTATTATTAACGAAAAGAGAAATATTACCGCTGCAATTGCACTGAAACTTGAAAAGGTTCTGGAAATTGAAGCAGAATTTTGGATGCGGTGTCAGGTAGATTACGACTTATTTATAGAACGTCAAAAGCTAATGTCACAGGCAGCCTAATTTCTCTGCTGTTGTTCAATAAGTGGGCACGGAAGATAGTAATCTCTCGCAGTCGCTCGGCTAGAGCCGAGTGACCACCTGACTAACCTCCGCCAAAGCTGAGCGATGGCGAGAGAAGTAGGGTAAGTAGCCAAGCTAATCTATTCGCAAGAAAGTAATTGAAAGGGAAATAAGGCTCTTTGCTTCGCTCTGAATGACAGGCTACAGGTATAAAAACAAAAGGAAAAGATGAAGTAAAATACTTAAGAAAGTAATAAAAACGCTAGTATATCTCTATAAATAACTATTGAACTAGGCTAATGTTTGACAGATTATAAATGCTTAACTTGAAGTAAATATGTATCACATGGAAAAGCGTTTCAAAAGTCTATCCTTGTTTGAGTTTCAAAGTCAGTTTCCTGAAGAGGAGAGGCTGTACAGAATACCTGGCTGAATTAAAATGGTCAAATGGCTTTACGTGTGTTAAATGTGGCAATGCTAAATTTTGTATCGGAAACAAAGCTTATGATCTCCAATGTACTCGTTGCAATCATGGCGAATCGCCAACGGCTGGCACGCTGTTTCACAAAAGCAAATTGCCGATTCTGAAAGCATTTTACATGATCTACTATTTGGCGACTACTAAAAATGGTATTACTAGCACTGAATTGAGCCGGAAACTTGCCCTTCGCCAAAAGACTTGCTGGCTCTTCAAGCAGAAAGTAATGAAAGCGATGGAGAGTAGTCAAAATTTTCCGATGGAAGGTAAGGTGGATGTCGATGAAACCTATGTCGGTGGTCAGGATGAAGAAGCCATGGGTCGCAATCAGGGCAAGAAGAAAATTAGGGTTGTCGCTGTCGAACGGAAGGGAAAAGGCGTTTGAAGAATGTATGGTCGCGTTCTTGAGAGGGCCGACAAAAAGAACTTGAAGAAATTTATGAGCGATACTATTCATAAAGAAGCTTGGGTTCGTACCGATGGATGGACGGGTTATAAGGGTCTTGAAACCGAATTTCCCAAGCTGAGCCACGAAAAATCTCAGTAAAAGGGAAAGAACTTTCTGCAATTGCACCGTAGCATCATGATGTTCAAGGCTTGGTTAAGAGGTACCCACCATTCTGTCCGCCATTTGCAGGCTTACATGAATGAGTACACATACCGATTCAATAGACATAAAATGAAAGAAGGAATATTTCAAAACTTGGTAAAACGGATGCTTTCGAAACCACCCTGCCCCTATCAATTAATTAGCAGCTATTAGCCTAATTCAATAAATTAATAAATAATTACTTGATGAATAAATAAAAGTTCACATTTTTGTGAACAAATAATCCACCCCCAACGTTATTAGTATGGACATAAAGTTCAGGGATACGTTGTTAGCCGACCTCTACACTGGGAAATCAGTTGCTGACAAGCGATTTAAATCCAATAAGAGATTAATAGAAAAATATGTCAAAACCGTAAATAAGTTGAAGTACGCAACTCGTATTGAAGATTTATTTCGATTAAATAGCCTCAACTATGAAAAATTGATTGGTGACCGAGCTGGATTCAGTTCAGTTCGCATTGATGATAAATATCGGCTCATATTTGAAGAGGTCGCCGATCCAGAAACGCAGCAGGTTATCTTATTATTCCTTGAAGAGATAAGTAATCACTATTCCTAAATCTGTCCAGGCATTTTTATAAATATATCCTCGCAATGATCGACATCCAGAGTCTCACTCCAGCCAAGCCCACTCATCCAGGCGAGATACTGGCCGATGAGTTGGAAGCCCGTGGTCTCAAACAACAGGAGTTCGCCCGTCAAATAGGTATGCAGAAGTCGCAACTCAACGAAATTATTAAAGGAAAGCGAAACATTAATGCTGAACTCGCCATCTTACTTGAAACTACAATTGATGTTCCTGCGACTTATTGGCTTAATGCTCAACAATGTTACGACCTAGACTTAGCTAAGCAGCAAAAACGAGTTCAAGAGCGAGCGACCGCTCTTGAACTTTGGAAATCAATCAAAAATTATATTTCTGTTAGTTTCCTAAAAGCTCAAAAAGTAATTTCTGGAGATCCACTTGAAGACATTCCCATAATTAAACGAATCTTTCATGTTAGCACTATAGATGAACTAGCGGCTAAAAATGTAACATCTGTATACAAATTTCGCAAGTCAGATAAAGCTCAAACGGAACCATTAAATCTTTATACTTGGATAGCATTAGTCAAGTATAAAGCTGAGAGTCAAATTGTAACATCATTTGATTATAAATCTAAGCCTCAGGTAATTAACTCTGTTCGGGAGATTATTGCTAAAAATGAAAATGTCCTAGATAACATTAAGCAGACCTTAAATGAATGTGGAATTAAGTTTGTACATCAGGAAAAAGCAGAAAAAACGCCTATTGACGGAATGTCATTTTGGTCGGAAGGTCGCCCTACAATTGCTGTAACCCTTCGGCACCACCGTATTGATAACTTTGCTTTTACACTTTTTCATGAACTAGGACATGTCTATCTACATCTGACAAACAATAATGAGGCGTGTTATATAGACTTAGAGATAGAGAAGAAGCAGGAATCAAATCGCGAAGAAATTGAAGCAGATACTTTTGCTCAAGAATGTTTAATCAGCCCAGCCGATTGGAAATTTTTTGATCAAACAGCTGAACACTTTAATCCTGAGCATATTACCGAATATGCTAAAAAGATTGGGACACATCCAGCTATATTGGCTGGTCGAGTATGCTATGAGACTCAGCATTATAACTGGAATAAAGGAGATATCGATTATGCGATAAACTAAGCAGAACTTATCCATAGGGCGGATTCTGTTTTTACAAATTTCATGAAAATTATACCGAATTTTCGGGGATTGGATAAAGCTTGTGGCATTTAAACGATTAATAAAATTAAAAATTTCTTTCCAGCTTTTCAAACATACATAACTCGATTTGGCTTTGCTTAGTCGGGACTAATTAGTAATATTATGTAAGAGTGAATTGAAGGTCTGTTAAAAGTTGATTAGATGTACTAAAAATAAACAACAATAATTACCCACCGAACTAATAATTATATGGGAATTTTAGGAGTTACGTCAGATAATCGTCCGAGCATTTTTATTGCAAGTAGTACCAAAGGAATTTCCGTTGCGGAGGCCGTGAAATCTAATTTTGATAAAATTGCGGATGTTGATATATGGACAGAGAATCTATTTGGACTTAACAAAAGTACTCTTGACAATCTTATCAACCGAGCATCTTTCTACGATTTTGCAATTTTCATACTTACTCCTGATGACAAAGCTACTATTAAAGATAAGGAGCAGTTAATACCTAGAGATAATGTATTATTCGAGTTTGGCCTTTTTCTTGGGTCAATTGGCCCTAGTAGAGCTTTTTGTATTGCTGAAGAATCAGTTTACATCCTGTCAGATTTTATAGGTATCACACGAGCTACGTATCGTGATAGAGCAAATCTTGTAGCAGCAGTAGGAAACGCTTGTAGCGAGATTAAGCGTGAAATGGAAGTAGCAGAACGCATATACAGGTTTTCAATGCTTCCATCAACATCACTAGCAATTGGATATTATATCAACTTTCTAAAGAAAGTTGCAGAAGCCTTTACCCATATTAAACAATTTGAAGTAAACGAAAAAGATAGCTCAGGTAAAATTATAAAGAAGCAAAAGGTTAAAGTAAAAAACCGATACCCATCAATCACAGTGTTACTTCCTAAAAAATTATCCGATCTTGAGCCAATTTTTCTAGAGCGAAAAACAAGTAATTTAAAGCAGATTACGGTTAGTACCACATCCAGACCATTTCCTTTCTATATTGAAGGAGATATTAGTGAAGATACTGTAAGTTTTTTTGATATACCAACTACGCTCTTGTCATCGCTTGAGGCAGTCAAAAAGATCTTTTCAGAGGATTTCCTGGCTAGAGATGATAATATGGATAGAATTCAAAGACGTGAAATAGCAAATTTTGAGAAGACCATGAGAATTATGGTACCTGATGCTATTGAAAATAACCTAATTAGATTTGACCTATTGCTTTAATTTAACAACTAATAAACAACTATGTAATGGCTAATTGTCATCACTTATTTCAGACTTTTCATGGAGAAATTTCCATTGGGAGTTCTAAGAGAACACGAGTCACGAATTCGAAGGATGGTTTAAGAAAACGAATTCGAAAGTGGTTCAAAGAAAACCATCCAGGCTATGTACCTAAGTTCTATATACAAGGATCTAAGAAAATGAAGACTGATATAAGGACAAAAGATGACATCTGCGATCTTGATGATGGTGTTTATTTCTTCCGTGAGCCGGACGTGACATCAACCACCCTACAAGAATGGGTATGGGATGCTGTTGATGGTTATACAAGTACAACACCAGAGCATCGGAAAAAATGTATTCGCTCTATCTTCGAAAAAGACTACGAGATTGACCACCCAGTTTATTACAAAGTTGAGGGAAGAGAGTATCGATTGGCAGTCAAAAACTCAGGTTGGCGAGATGATGATCCTAAAGCAATGGTTGACTGGTTTAGTGGTAAGAAAGATAAAGAAGGGCGTTTAGTTCGCTTAGTAAAATATGAAAAAGCATGGTGTGACAATATTAGAAGCTATATGCCTAGTGGACTAGCTATGACAATTCTTATATCAAATGCTCTTGATAATATTACATTAAATGAACGGGATGATATAAGCTTACGGGACGTGTTGAACGAGATAAAAAAGACGTTGGATAATAAATTCGAGTGCATTGTTCCTGTTACGCCTAAGGATGATTTATTCGCTCATTTTGATGAGACTAGGAAAGAAAAATTCCTAACGGCCCTAACTAATTTTCTGGATGATGCTAACAAGGCTATTCGTGAAGAGAACCAGCTAAAATCTAGTAAATTATGGAAAAAGCATTTAGGTGATCGTTTTCCTGATGGGGAGGACAAAGAGGAGAAATCAAAACTTAGATCATCTATTGTTGTTGGAGCATATACATCAAATCCTTGGGGAAATGAGTGAAGGCCTTAATATATTCCAACAAGAAGCGATTTGTATAAGTGACCATTTCCCAACATTAAGATACGGAGTTATGGAAAATGGTCATCCTTATGTTATTAGTTCAATAGAATTGAGAGATGAGAATGGCGACATTATCGATCTATATCGAATAAAAATTGTACCTACAAAAGATTACCCATATAGATTCCCTTTGGTATATGAGATAGAAGGCAGAATTCCGATTAATATCGACTGGCATTTATTTCCAGATGGACATTGTTGTATTAAAGCTCAAACAGAGGAAATTTTGATATGTAGCAATGCCATTACGTTGATAGATTTCATTAATATTGAGATAATCCCATATTTCTTCAATCAAAAACACCGAGAGCTATATGGATATTTTATAGACGAACGTCCGCATGGACAAAAAGGAAACTTAGAATTTTTGTACGAAATCTTTAAGACAAGAAATAAATTAATTATTGAAAAATGTCTTGTATATATCGCAAAAAAGGAGGAGCCTAATCGCGTTGGTGTATGCTTTTGTGGTAGTGGAAAAAAATACCGTAAGTGTCATCGCGACACGTATAAGCTACTGAGTTGATTAAGTGATACAGATCTTTTAACTTATTACACTATGATCTCGTCATAAGGTCCAGTACTTTCAAGTATAAAATTCTTTTGAATTAGGCTAATAGCTGCTAATTAATTGATAGGGGCAGGGTGGTTTCGAAAGCATCCGTTTTACCAAGTTTTGAAATATTCCTTCTTTCATTTTATGTCTATTGAATCGGTATGTGTACTCATTCATGTAAGCCTGCAAATGGCGGACAGAATGGTGGGTACCTCTTAACCAAGCCTTGAACATCATGATGCTACGGTGCAATTGCAGAAAGTTCTTTCCCTTTTACTGAGATTTTTCGTGGCTCAGCTTGGGAAATTCGGTTTCAAGACCCTTATAACCCGTCCATCCATCGGTACGAACCCAAGCTTCTTTATGAATAGTATCGCTCATAAATTTCTTCAAGTTCTTTTTGTCGGCCCTCTCAAGAACGCGACCATACATTCTTCAAACGCCTTTTCCCTTCCGTTCGACAGCGACAACCCTAATTTTCTTCTTGCCCTGATTGCGACCCATGGCTTCTTCATCCTGACCACCGACATAGGTTTCATCGACATCCACCTTACCTTCCATCGGAAAATTTTGACTACTCTCCATCGCTTTCATTACTTTCTGCTTGAAGAGCCAGCAAGTCTTTTGGCGAAGGGCAAGTTTCCGGCTCAATTCAGTGCTAGTAATACCATTTTTAGTAGTCGCCAAATAGTAGATCATGTAAAATGCTTTCAGAATCGGCAATTTGCTTTTGTGAAACAGCGTGCCAGCCGTTGGCGATTCGCCATGATTGCAACGAGTACATTGGAGATCATAAGCTTTGTTTCCGATACAAAATTTAGCATTGCCACATTTAACACACGTAAAGCCATTTGACCATTTTAATTCAGCCAGGTATTCTGTACAGCCTCTCCTCTTCAGGAAACTGACTTTGAAACTCAAACAAGGATAGACTTTTGAAACGCTTTTCCATGTGATACATATTTACTTCAAGTTAAGCATTTATAATCTGTCAAACATTAGCCTAGTTCAATAGTTATTTATAGAGATATACTAGCGTTTTTATTACTTTCTTAAGTATTTTACTTCATCTTTTCCTTTCTTTACGGCCCTTCAAAAGCATTGTTAAGCTAAGCCTACGTGAAAATTTATGACAGAAGAGCAGGTCGTACAACTGGCTCCTGATGCTGCCTCGCTGAAAGCGGGAAAAGCTTTAGCCGTCGAAAATAAATGGGTTACTCTATCCTATAATTCTCGGGTTCTTTGGGGCGAAGTGCAGGGAAGTGGCAAGGAACCGTACCGAACGCAGGTTGATTTACAGCAAACCGCTTTCAAGTGTAGCTGCCCGAGTCGAAAATTTCCTTGCAAGCACGGACTCGGCCTTCTATTACTTTTTGCCAAATCCGCTCCCGGTTTTAAAAATTCGGAAGATGAACCCGCCTGGGTGAGTGAATGGATTGGTAAACGTCAGACGAAAGCCGAAAAAGCCGCCGAGCCCGCCGCTGAAGTTAATCCCGAACAAAAGGAAAAAGACCGACTCAAACGCCAACAGCAACGTTACCAGAAAGTAGACGCCGGGGTAGGGGAGCTTAGCCAGTGGCTGCGAGATATGGTGCGGACAGGAACCCTGAGCGTGCCCGAAAAGGGGCCTCGCTATTTTGAGCAAACCGCCGCCCGCATGGTCGATGCTCAGGCTACGGGTCTGGCCAATGGGGTAAAAGCGTTTAACCATATTGCTTATTCGGGTTCCAACTGGCAGAGTGAGGTATTGAAGCAATGCAGTCAGTTATACCTTTGGACGCAAGCCTTTAAAAACCTTCCTCAGTTACAGCCTCCGCTTCAGGAAGATGTTAAAAATGCCATTGGGTGGGGCCGGTCTGCCAAAGATCTGGGTGAAGAAGCGGAAAGCGTCACCGACGACTGGCTGGTGCTGGGCCGCATGAGCCGGGAGGAAGATCGCATTACCGTGCAGCAGAACTGGTTGTATGGGTATACGTCGGGTCGAATCGCCTTGATTCTTAACTTTTCTTATCAAAATGCGGGCGTAGAAACGCCGCTTGTACCGGGACGAATTTCTAAAGCTACGCTCCAGTTTTATCCTTCGGCCTTTCCTTTCAGGGCTCTGGTTGCTGAGCACAGGGGTTATGAAAATATGTACCCCCAAGCAAACGCTTTCCCGGATTTTTCCGAAGCCGAAACGTTTTTAAATCAAATTTGGCAAGCTCAGCCCTGGGCCGATGAAATTCCCCTTTGGGTGGATCAGCTTCAACTCGTAAAGGCTGAAAATGACTGGTTCCTTCGCGATAACAAAAGTCAGGTCATGTCTATTGATTCGGCTTTTGATGAGATGAAAATTCTTCAACTGCTGGCTCTGAGTGGCGGTCAGTCCATGCGTTTAGCCATCCTTTACAGCGAGGGTTCCGTATATCCTCTAGGCTTTCAACTGGGTGCCACTTATCACCTTTTAGCCGTTTAAACCATGAATACCTGGAATGAATTAGTGCAGGTAGCTTTGCTGGGAACGGAAAAAAGTAAATTTTCTTCCGAAAGCTTACCGCAGTCCATCCAAACGCTACTGGCTAAGGCCGACCCGCAGGATCGGGAAGGTTTTTTTCTGACGGCAGCGGTCCTGACCTATCAATACGAGCGTTCAGGGAAAAAACGGGCCGTGATGGACTTACCAGCCATAACGCCAGCGGAAAAGGAAAGCCGCCTGGAAGCTCCAAAGGAAGCCGTCGATTTACTAAAAACGCTTCTCGATCAGCAGCCTTTGAACGCCACGTTACTGAGCCTTTACTTACAAAAGCTTCAGGAAAAAGACTGGGTGATCCCTAGTGCTCATTTAGTGCAGGTACTTAATGTCGAAGATGCTCAGATTCAAAAATCCCTTCTTCCCGTTTTAGGTAAGCGGGGCGAGTGGTTACGCTCGTTTCATTCACCCTGGCAACAGGCCGCCGAAACAGACTGGGAAAAAAGCTGGCAGGAAGGAAAAATTGCTGAACGAAAGAAGGCTTTGTATGCTTTTCGGGAACAAAATCCCACGCTGGCTCGCCAGCGACTGGAAGAAAGCTGGAGCGAACTCGCGGCCCGCGAAAGAAAAGAGTTACTGGAAGTATTATCCCTGAATCTTTCTAAGGACGACGAGGCCTTTTTAAGAGCCATTCAGCAGGAATTAAAAGGGAACAAACCTTTAACGCAGGAAATCAGACAGCTTATTTTTCGCCTATTAGCCCTTTTATCCGCCGGAGCCGAACAGCTTTTTTTGCAGCAAAATCTTCCCACGTACATTATTCGGGAAAAGAAGTTACTGGGATTAGTTTCTACGCCCAAACTAATTTTACCCGAAGGCGAAGACACTTTTTTCTCTCTGCAACGCTTTGCTCAGAACTGGGGCTTTTATGATCAAAATCCAGATTCTTATCAATACCAGAGTTTAAGTGATTACTGGTTTTGGGAAGCGGTAGCTTTGACCAATCCCCAAATTTGGCGTGAAGCCTTAAAAACGGACTGGGCAGGCGTGGTGAAATTCTTTACCATTGAAAACGCCAAGGCCGACCGTTCGGCGGCTCGCCATAAAGCTTTGTTGCTCGCCTCGGTTCGCTTTAATGTGCCCGAATTATTTGTAGAAGCCTATCAAAAAGGCGTTTCCTTTACGGGCGTTACCACGTTCTCGCTTCAGGATTACCAGTTCATCTTGCAACGTATCCCTTTCCGGCAGTTATATCTCCAAAAAAATGAGCTGTTGCAGGGCTCGTGGTCGGCGGAGTTGAGTCGACACATTTTTCAGGAACTGCTTGAACTCGTGAAAAGCTCACACGTGTATCTGGACTTTGCCCGGCAGGCCAGCGATTACTGGTATGAGTTTTCGGATGCTGAAATAGATGGATTATTACCCGAAAACACGCCTTCGTATTACCGTTCCGGTGAAGAAAAATTAGCTGCTCAACTGAAAGAAATTCTGAGTCTTCGCCGCTGGATTCGAGCTTTATAAGGAGTTGATAGTTTTGGGCGGCCGCCGCTGCGGTTATTGGTTGATAGGCCGTGTTTTGTAGCCCAATAATAGATCATTAACTAATTACAAGAACGTAATTCATTCTAACCTACTAAAATTTTACCATGAACGCTTTACGCCAACACGCCGAAGAGCAATTTGCCCACGAGTTAGAAGAACTTCAAAAGCAGGATAATGGCCAACGTCCCCCCAACTGGATTCTTACGCCTCAATCAGTAGTAACTTACTTAATGGGAGGTACGCTGAAAAATGGATTTGAGGTAAGTCCCAAATACATTGGCAGTCGTCGCTTGATGGAAATTGCCGTGGCAACCCTGACAACCGACCGGGCTTTATTACTCTACGGTTTACCGGGAACGGCTAAATCCTGGGTTGCTGAACATTTGGCCGCTGCCGTTTCGGGGAACTCAACGTTATTGATTCAGGGAACCGCCGGAACGGGCGAAGAGGCCATTCGTTACGGCTGGAATTACGCCCGTCTACTTTCCGAAGGACCCTCCGAAAACGCTTTAGTGGTTACACCAATGATGCGGGCGATGAAAGACGGGAAAATCGCCCGAATTGAAGAATTAACCCGGATTTCCGCCGATGTTCAGGATACGCTGATTACTATTTTGTCCGAAAAAACGCTTCCCATTCCAGAGCTTAATACCGAAGTGCAGGCCACCAAAGGTTTTAACGTCATTGCCACGGCCAACAACCGTGATAAAGGGGTTAATGAGTTGTCCAGTGCTCTGAAGCGTCGTTTTAATACTGTGATTTTACCCGTGCCCGAAAGTATGAATGAAGAGGTGGATATTGTGCAGCGTCGGGTAAGTAGTCTTTCCAAAAGCTTGGAACTGCCCGCTGAATTACCCAGGCTAGCTGAAGTACAGCGGTTGGTTACCATCTTCCGCGAGCTACGTTCAGGGGTGAGCGAAGATGGAAAAACCAAACTTAAAAGTCCATCGGGTACGATGAGTACCGCCGAAGCCATTTCGGTAATGAATAACGGCATGGCTCTGGCGGCTCATTTTGGCGATGGTAGGGTAACGGCTGAGGATTTGGCGGCAGGCTTGATTGGAGCCGTCGTAAAAGACCCCGTTCAGGATAAAGTCGTCTGGAACGAATACCTGGAAACGGTCCTCAAAACCCGCGAAAATTACCGTGACATTTACCGGGCCTGTAAGGAATTAAGCCTATGAGGATTCATTTGCTTGGCATTCGCCACCACGGGGTGGGTTCGGCCCGGCAGGTGCAGCAGCGGCTGGCCGAAGTACAGCCCGATCTGATTCTGGTGGAAGGTCCGCCGGAACTGACCGAACTTTTACACTGGATGGCTCATAAGGAGCTAACGCCTCCCGTGGCTATCCTGGCTTACGATGCGGACGATCCGCAGAAAGCCGTTTTTTATCCCTTTGCCGAATTCTCACCCGAATGGATAGCGGTTCGTTATGCTCAGGAGCAGTCCATTCCGGTTCGCATGACGGATATGCCTTTGGTGCACTCGCTGGCTACCAAAGCGGTTGAAAAGCTCGATAAACTTGAAAATGCCGAGCAGCCCCAGCGGCGGGTTTTTCCATTGGAAGAGTTGGCTCGGCTTGCGGGCTATGATAATTACCACGACTGGTGGGAAGAACGCTTTGAGCAGGACACGAGCCAGGGCGAGAGCGAAGCGTATTTTCAGGCCGTTGAGTTAACGATGCAGGCCAGCCGTGAAGCTGAAGAGGGCATTGATCGAACGAACGATGAAGTTCGGGAAGCATTTATGCGACAGTCGCTTCGCGAAGCTCAGAAAGAAGGCTTTGAAAACATCGCCGTCATTTGCGGAGCCTGGCACGTACCAGCTTTGGGTGATCTGAAGACAACGAAAAAAGAAGATGCTCAGAAGATCAAAGGTTTAGCTAAAACCAAAGTTCGCCTGACCTGGATTCCCTGGACCAATTCCCGTATGAGCTGGTGGAGCGGTTACGGAGCGGGCATTCACTCGCCGGGATGGTATGAACACCGCTGGAAAAACCCGGATGATCTTGGCGAATGGTGGTTAACAAAAGTGGCCCGTTTGCTTCGAAAGCAAAAAGTAGACGTTTCTACGGCTCACGTCATTGAAGCATACCGACTGGCGGAATCACTGGCCATTCTTCGCAACTTACCCAGAGCAGGACTTCGTGAACTAAATGAAGCCACCCAGTCGGTCATGTGCATGGGTGAAGGCATCCTAATGCGACTCGTGCAGGATGAGCTTATTATGGCTCATCGCATGGGAAGCGTGCCTCAGGAGTTACCAAAACTGCCAATTCAAACCGACTTTGAAACAAAAGCAAAGAAGCTTCGGCTCGAAATTCGGGAGGATCGCAAATACCTGGAGTTGGACCTTCGCAAAGAATTGGATCTGAGTCGGAGTATTTTCTTGCACCGTTTGCGGGTATTAGACATTACCTGGGCAGATTTGGTTCGAACTTCCAGCAAGGGAACTTTCAAGGAAGGCTGGCAATTGAGCTGGCGACCCGAGTCGATTCTCGAATTGATTGAAAAAGCCATTTGGGGTAATCGGATTGAAGACGCAGCTACGCAGTTGTTGCTCGATCAAAGCAAAAAAAGCACCTCCATTACCGAATTAGCTGCCAAACTCGAAGCGGCCATCCCCGCCGAGTTATTCGGAGTATTAGACGGATTAATTACCCGTATCAGCGATTTGGCTACGGTTTCAGCCGATATGCAGGAGCTGATGACGGCCTTAACGCCGCTAGTAACCGTAAGTCGCTATGGAAACGTTCGTAAAACGGATTTCTCTGCCTTAATGCAGGTCGTTGAAAGTTTGCTAACCCGCATCTGTATCGGCTTGCCTACGGCCTGTTATGGACTGGATGATGATAATGCCCGAAAAATGTTTACGCTGATTCGTCAGGTGGATGAATCAGTGATGCTCTTAGAGATCGAGCCGCTTCTATTGGAATGGCAAAATACGCTGAAAGTATTAGCCGATAAAGAACAGATTCCGCCGCTGTTAAAAGGCGGTAGTAGCCGTTTACTATTTGATCGCCGCCTGCTCTCGGAAGAAACCATGGCTCAGCTCTTTGAACAGGCTTTGTCCAAAGGGTATGAACCCGCTTATTCGGCGGCCTGGCTGGAAGGTTTCCTAAAAGGGAGTGGACTCATCTTACTTTACGATCCTATTCTCTGGAAGCTACTTTATACCTGGGTAGCCGACTTAGATAACGAGGTATTCATCGAGCAACTGCCCGTCTTACGGCGAACCTTTGCCGAATTTGAAGCTGCTGAACGCCGAAAGCTGGGGGAGAAAGCCAAGAGCTTACCCGCATTACCCACTCGGACGGTAAGCCTGACGACGGATGATTTTGACTTTGAACGAGCCGAGGCGAGTCTACCCACTATGGCGGCACTTTTAGGATTGATGTAAGCAATGGAAAAGCAAGAAGAAACGCTTAAACGCTGGCGACTCTTACTCGGAGGCCAGAACGCGGACGGAACGGGCGTGAGCCTAAACGACCAGGAAAAGCAGATTGATGAAGCTTTATCGGCTCTGTATGATTTTGAACAACGAGGCAAGTTTGAATACGGACCTAACCAGAAAGGGGGCTCGGGGGCTTCGCAGCCTAATGTAGCCCGTTGGCTGGGAGATATTCGCCAGTATTTTCCTGCTTCGGTCGTACAAGTCATGCAGCAGGATGCTTTGCAAAAGCCGGAACTGCAAAAAAAGCTACTTTTCGAACCTGAAATTCTGGAGCAAACCACGCCCGATGTATATCTGGTAGCTACATTAATGGAGCTGGGAAAACTCATTCCTTCCAAAACCAAAGACACGGCTCGCCGGGTGGTCCAGAAAGTGGTGGATGAATTGCTGGAAAAGCTTTCACAAAATACCATTCAGGCTATTACCGGAGCTTTAAATCGAGGTGTTCGGAACCGTCGCCCCCGGCTCAATGAAATGGACTGGCCTTCGACGATTCGTAAAAACCTCCGTCATTATCAGGCAGACTATAAAACCATTATTCCCGAAGATCTCATTGGTTTTGGACGCAAAACCCGCCGCAGTTTAAAAGACGTCGTTTTGTGTTTGGATCAATCGGGCTCGATGGGAAGTTCGGTGGTGTATTCGGGCATTTTTGGCTCGGTTATGGCCTCCATTCCTTCTATAAAAACCCGCATGGTCGTTTTTGATACCGAGGTTGTGGATTTGACCGAAGATTTAAATGATCCGGTAGATTTGCTCTTCGGAGTTCAATTGGGAGGTGGAACAGATATTGACCGGGCTCTGGGGTATTGCCAGACGGTTATTCAAAAGCCTAACGATACGATTCTGGTATTGATTACTGATTTATACGAAGGCGGAAATCAGCAGCAAATGCGGCAACGCATGCAGGAAATTGTGGCTTCTGGCGTACAATTAATCTGTTTGCTGGCTTTGAACGATGAAGGAGCTCCGTATTATGATGCGAGAAACGCGAAGTTTTTAGGAGATTTGGGCGTTCCGGTTTTCGCCTGCACTCCCGATCTTTTTCCCGAAGTAATGGCTGCTGCTATTAACAAACAGGATTTAAAGCAGTGGGCGGGCGATCAGGACATTGCTCTGAAGGGATAATTACGAAAGACAAAAGACATGCAACTCATTGCTGATAGTGGTTCTACAAAAACCGACTGGCGGATGCTGGCCGATGACGGAAGTGTGGGACAAGCCCGTACGGTTGGATTTAATCCTTTTTACCAAAGTTCCGAGCAAATCGCTCATGAATTAAAGCTGAGTTTGAAGCCCAAAGTAAAAGAGCCGGTAACGGCTATTTTTTTCTATGGAGCAGGGGTTACGGGAGCCGAGAAGGCTCAGGTAATTATGGATGGATTAAAGGACGTTTTCCCGGAAGCTGAACACATCGAAGCCCATTCCGATATGCTGGGAGCGGCCCGGGCCTTGTGTGGGAGGGAAAAGGGTATTGCCTGCATTTTAGGAACGGGCTCTAACACCTGTCAGATTGAAAATGGTGAAATCACTCATAAAGTAGATACTCTGGGCTTCTGGCTGGGGGATGAGGGAAGCGGCGGTTATCTGGGGAAAACGCTCGTACAGGCCTATCTGCACAAAGAGTTACCCGAAGCCTTACGTGAGAAATTTGAAAAGCGTTACCCAAACCTAAACCGGGACGTAGTGCTGGAAAATGCGTATCAAAAGCCCTTTCCCAATCGCTATTTTGCCGGATTTTCCAAGTTTCTCTTTGATAACAGAACTGACGCCGCAGCCTATCAGATTGCAGCGAATGCCTTTGGTTTATTCTTTGAAAAGTACGTTCAAAAATATCCAGACTATTCAAACTACCGGGTCAGTCTGACGGGCTCAGTAGCGTTTTATTACTCGGATATTATTCGAAGAGTCGCCCGGGAAAAGAATATTACCATCGGTGTAATCATGGAAACACCCATTGCCGGATTGACGCTTTATCATCAGGGGAAATCATAAAAAAAGGCTGTTGAACATTTCTTCAACAGCCTTTTCATTAAGAAAGATTAGTAGTGTTTTCAGTGGATTCCAATGCTACCTTGTTTTCGAGTAAATCAGCTACCGTGTTTTGCTCTAATACGTGAAGGTTGGCATCCCGCCAGTTTCGCATGACATTTCGCAGCGTACAGGTGTGCTCATCGGCACAATCATCGCATTTCCCGTAGAAATACAGCGATACGCACAGAGTAGGCGAAATAGGTCCGTCAATGATGCGTAAGACCTTTGCAAAACTTACTTCCTCGGGTGGAATTCGAAGCATGTATCCTCCTCCTTTGCCTTTTTGACTTTGGAGTATGCCATGATTGCGTAGGTCCAGCAGGATTGCCTCCAGAAATTTCTTGGGAATTTTTTCCTGTTCGGCAATGTAGGAAATCAAAACGGGCTTTTGGTTTCCGTACTCCTGACCCAACACTTTCAGGGCTTTAAGAGCATATTTGGCTTTTTTAGAAATCATAATGATGAAGTAACCTTAAGAGCGGTTCTTTGTCAATTTTGCTTTGAATCTACGAAAAGTTTACCATATCTATCATTTCCCTAGGATAGAAAGGCTTCCCTGTTCCATGAAATTATATAATTCTTATTAAATACTTTCGCTTCAGACTAAGCCTTTTACATCCCCAAACTCCGGTTCCGTCAATTTATTTTATATAAAATGAAAGTTCTAGTAGACTTTTCCGAATGAATAACGACATTTAGTAAGAAAAAATCCATTTTTTTCAAGCATACGTCTTGGGAAACAGAAAATTCTGGCTAATTTTGCCGCTCGATTCTGAAAAAATGAGTTATCCGTTGTCTGTTTCGTAACAACGGCTCGGACGGATAACAGGTAACCAAATAAATAAATAAGGCAATGAAAAGAACTTTCCAACCATCAAATCGCAAGCGTCGCAACAAGCACGGCTTCCGCGAGCGGATGAGCACTCCTAATGGTCGTCGTGTATTGGCAGCTCGCCGTGCCCGTGGTCGCTGGAAATTGACCGTTTCTGACGAAAAACGTCACAAACAATAGTCAATAAAGATTTTCCGTAAAAAAAGGACGCTTGCCCAGGGTAAGCGTCCTTTTTGTTTTCAAAGTAGAGACGCGACTTCATCACGTCTGGTTTCTCCTGCAAGCAAGTTAGGGAGTTACCCATGGCCTCCCGCCCTGGCTGGTGTCTTCACCAGCCATTAATAAGCATAGTGGTTGGTGAAGACACCAACCATGGTAGAAGATTTTCCGTAAAAAAAGGACGCTTGCCCAGGATAAGCGTCCTTTTTGTTTTCAAAGTAGAGACGCGACTTCATCGCGTCTGGTTTCTCCTACAAGCAAGTTAGGGAGTTACCCACGGCCTCCCGTCCTGACTGGTGTCTTCACCAGCCATTAATAAGCACAGTGGTTGGTGAGGACACCAACCATGGTAGAAGATTTTCCTTAAAAAAAGGACGCTTACCCTGGCAAGCGTCCTTTTTGTTTTCAAAGTAGAGACGCGACTTTATCGCGTCTGGTTTCTCCCACAAGCAGGTTAGGGAGTTACCCACGGGCTCCCGTCCTGGCTGGTGTCTTCACTAGCCAGGGTGGAGAAAAGGTGGCTTTATTACCTTTAAATTGTTACTAGACGCGACAAAAGAACCTCATCAATTCTTTTGTTGACCGTTTTCAAAGCGGGCGGCACCCAGTTTATTGCCTTTGGCATCGAAGAATTCTCCTTCTCCTGTCAGACTAATCATTCTGCCATCCGTAAACGTGCCTACCAGTTTGCGTCCATCGCCAAAGCGGTATTCTCCCTTACCAGCCGGCATGCCTTTGGCATTATAGGCCCCGTGCCAGCCGAATTCAGGATGAAAACGGCACAGGAAAGTATCGGGATTTTGCAATTGAACCACAATCTCAAATTGATCGGGATTGGCCTGTACATAGGGTACCAGGTAACGAGGCGTCGAGGAATAACCCAGGGCATCAATGACGACAAAATCAGCTTTTCGCTTGATTAAGTAATCGTGAAAATCCTTCTGGTTTTCAGTAAATGGGTAATTAGTAACGTAGCTATCCGAAAAAACGATGAATAGACTTGGCTTTCGGCAGATAACCATGGAGTTTTTCGGAGCGTATTCCCGAATCCAGGCCGCTGCTTGAAAATAGTTCTCGTGTGCTGGATCGTAATTGGGAACCCGGGCAAATTGTCGTAAATACTTAAGTCCCGAGCCTTCCCGCGTTTCGGTAGCCGTTTGCCCCACGAAACTCGGAACAAGTAATAAAAACAGGAGCGGTACCAGCGTTTGAGTAACTACACGATTCGTAACCTTTACTTTCGCAAGAGCTAAAATGATAAGGTAATACAGTCCGTAAATGCCACAAAAAACAAAGAAAGGCACGATGTGAATCATGAGTCGATTCCCCGTCCAGACTTCAGGGTAGATGAGTAGTAGGGCAAAAGTTGCCAGTCCGTATCCGGCAATTAGTAACCGATACTGCTTGAGGTGATACCAGCCCAAAGCCATAATAGCCAGCAGAACCAAACTGCCGATCCATTCTTCCGAAGATACGGGTAATGAATAATCTTCTACGTTGGTGCTTAGCGTGGCCGTGGGAATCTCCCGGGTCAGGTAACGCTCGGTATTATGATAAAATCGCTCGGCCCAGCCGCTAAAGCCTTGCACGGTGCCTTCTTCAGGCCGCAACGGATTAATCATCTGCATATCGCGAAGGTGGCTATCACCGCCGAGTTTGGAAGCCCGAATTTGCCAGGGCAGAATTCCCAGAAAAAAGACTATGGCCATTAACCCAATGTGCAGCCATTTCTTACGAAACAGCAGGTAAAGCCCCACGCCCGCTAATATCATCAGACCCGTTTGCCGGACGTAATACGAACAAACGACACCAATCATAAAACCCCAGAAGTAAGGATCTTTCCAGGCGGGGCGACTTAAATCAGCTCGTACAAAAAGCCAGATGGAGAGCAGCGAGATAAAGAAGTACGTCAGCTCGCTCATCATCATGGTGGAGTATTGAAGAATATGGAAATTCAGCAGTACCAGTAAAGCACTAACAAAAGCCAGGTGAATGTTGCGACTCATGCGGCGGAATAAGTCGAACATCAAAAGAATAGAGGTGATGAGAAAAACGCCGTTGAATCCCTGAATGGTAGTGGTTTTGGTCGAGAAAAACTTCATAATCATGGCAATTACGAAGGGATAACCCGGCGGGAAGTGATTCGCTGGTACTTTCTCTGGCCCGGTAATACCCACGTAGCCGTCTCCCTGAGCGATGGCTTTCCCGAGGATATAATAATCCGTGGCATCTCCGGTAAGGGAGATTTTCTTGTCAAAAATGTACTGAAAGACAAACCAGCCAATGACAATCAGTAAAAAAGCATAGATAAAGAGTAATAGCTTTTCCAAAGAAACCCCTGGGGTAGCCGCAGAGGTGGGGTGGGAGGAAGAAGGTGTAGTGGCTTTATTTTTCATTCATGAACCAGCTTTCGATCTGCCCAAAGATACAATTGAATTCCACACAACTCGAAAGAAGTGAGAACGGCCTTTCGATGAAGTAAAGAAGAACTTTTGCCGATTTGATTCTCAAACTCGTCTACGGAGTCGAATAGTTTCCCTAAAAACTGCTAAACTCGCAGTTAGATTGCAAAAAAATGGCCTCTCCACGTCGCATAACATTATGATTTTCCTCTTCGCTTATACTCTAAATTAAACATTTCAAAAATGAAGTCTTCCGTACGGATTCAATTAATGATCATGATGTTTCTCCAGTTTTTTACCTGGGGGGCCTGGTATGGTCAGGTAACCAAGTACCTGGGTACGACGCTCGGAGCGACGGGTGAGCAGCAGGGGGCCGCCTTCTCGACTTTTTCCATTGCCATGCTTATTGCTCCTTTTTTCGTGGGGATGATTGCCGACCGTTATTTCTCGGCTCAGAAAGTGATGGGTGTGCTGAATTTGCTGGGGGCAGGTGTTTTATATTTTTTAACTCAGGCCGATAATCCCGATACGTTTTTCTGGTTAATTCTGGCGTACTGTTTAACCTTTACACCTACGCTAGCTCTGGCTACTACCATTGCCATGAATCAGATGGCGAGTCCTGAAAAAGAATTTCCTAACATCCGGGTAGCGGGTACGATAGCCTGGATTGTAGTGGTTAATATCATTGGTTCTCTCGGCGTAGGGGATCAGGTAACGATTTTCCAGTTTGCTATGCTTACTTCGCTACTACTGGGAATTTTCTCATTCTTTTTACCGGACACGCCTCCCAAGGCGGCGGGGCCGGCCCAATTCTCTCAGATTCTGGGTACGGATGCCTTTGTATTATTCAAGGATCGCTCATTTGCGATTTTCTTTTTGTCTTCGATTCTGATCTGTATTCCTCTTTCCTTCTACTACGCCATGGCCAACCCTTCCTTAACGGATTCTGGCATGGCGAATGTGGAAAACAAAATGTCTTTAGGGCAGGCTTCAGAAGTTATTTTCATGCTTTTATTACCCTTATCCTACAGCCGCCTGGGCGTGAAGTGGACCTTCATTGTTGCTTTAATCGCCTGGATTTTACGTTTCCTTTGTTTTGGCTTTGGCGATGCGGGTTCGGGAGAATGGATTTTATACCTGGCGATTATCCTGCACGGCGTATGCTATGACTTCTTCTTTGTAACGGGTCAGATTTATACGGATAATAAAGCCGGTGAACGCATCAAAACTCAGGCACAAAGTCTGATTAGCTTTGCTACATATGGCGTGGGTATGGGCGTTGGCTCGTACATTGCCGGTGTTTTAAAAGATACGTTTACAACATCGACAGGCATGAACTGGAGTGGTTACTGGATGGTACCCGCGGGCATTGCTGCCGTTATTTTATTACTATTCATTGCCGTTTTCCGGGAAAGAAAAACCGAAATTAATGCATAAGTAACCGTTGGTTGTAAGAACAAAAATCCCTCGCTAACTACTAGCGAGGGATTTTTTGTTCTTACCTATAGGTTTGCCTAAAAGGCTTCGACTTCCGTTCCTGCGAGTGGAATAGTAATAGTGAAACTGGTTCCCCTGCCCACTTCTGATTCCACGTCGATGCGGGCTTTGTGCGACTGAATAATGCTTAGTGTTGCAGCCAGACCTAAGCCAATGCCATTGTTTTTCGAAGTGAAATAAGGCTCGAACAAACGACCAAGGTTTTCAGCCGGAATGCCTGAACCATTGTCTTCCACGGAAATATAACAGAAGTCACCTGCCACATGATTCTGAACGTGCAGAATGCCCTCTTCAGGCTGCATGGCTTCAATGGCATTGACAATGATATTAAGAACGGCAATTTTGACTTTTTCTTTGTCTACCTTAATGAAGCAGTCTTCGCCGTAATCTTTTTGAAGCGTGATGTTTTTAAGTTGTATTCGATCCAGTGCCAGAGCCAGTGTTTCATCCAGCAACTGATGGACAGAAACATCGGCCAGGTTGATCTCTGCCTGACGAGAAGAATTCAGTAGCTCTGAAATCAAATCATTGATGCGTTGCGAGTTGCGTTTGATGATCTGCGGGTACATCAGCAGATCTTCCTCCTGCATACCCGTCAGTAACTCATCGGCTGACAGGTTAATATTGGTCAGCGGGTTGCGAACTTCGTGAGCCAGCGTGCGAACCAGACGAGCCGTAGCCGCCAGTTTTTCCGTGAGTAAAGTATCGCGTTCTGCTTTTTTACGGGCTGTGATATCATGCACAATACCCTGAATTTGTTTACTACCAAAACCGTCGGTTTGTAAACTGGCGTAGATCGTACAGTAACGTTTGTCGCCCTGGCTGGTTTGAAGAGCTACTTCAAAATCTTCAATTTCACCAAACTGCTCCAGCATCGTCATGAAGAGGGCATAGCGTTCGGTACTTTCAAAGATTTCTGCCATCCGTTTTTTCGTGAATTCTTCGGGAGTATATCCTAGTAATTCACTACCGTTGGGGTTTACATACAGAAATTCACCCGATGTATTGGCCAGAAAAATCATCTCCCGCAACTGATTAAATAAACTGCGGTACTGGCGTTCACTATCACGTAATTTATTAAGTGTGGTGGTCCGCTCCAAGGTGTAACGAATGCAGCGTTCGAGTTTTTCAGCGTTCAGATCACTTTTTACCAGATAATCCACGGCACCTCGACGAGTAGCTTCTTCGTCTACTTTGCGATCGCCCCGGCCCGTAAGTAAAACCATGGGTGTTCGCAGGCCAATCGCATTGGCCTCTTCGATGAGATCAAGTCCTGTCTTGGCCCCTAGGAAGAAATCAACGAAAGCGATGTCGGGTTGCTGCTCTTTTAGTTTAGCCAGAGCTGTAGAATAGCCATTGGCCCAATCCAGCGTAAAGTGATTGCCCGGAATATCCCGTAGCGAATCGCTGGTGAGCAGATAATCATCCTCATCGTCATCCACAATGAGAATCTTTGTAAAGTTATTCATAAGTCCTCCCTGCTCGCCAGAGAGCATTTGGTGGTGAAATAGATTAATCGGAAGTTACAGGTATCTGAACAATTTCAAACCAGTACTTACCAAGCGATTTAGTAACTTCAATAAAGTCCCGGAAGGTAACAGGCTTAGTAATAAAGCAGTTAACACCCAGGTCGTAACTTCTTAAAATATCTTCTTCTGCATGAGAAGTCGTGAGAATAATTACTGGAATCCTACGAAGATCGGGATGAGATTTGATATGCTTCAGAGCTTCGCGTCCATCCATTCGGGGCATATTCAAATCCAGCAAAATTAGGCCCGGTCTGGGGCTTAATTTCGGATTCTCGTACTTTCCTCGTCTTAATAAGTAATCGAGCAACTCCAGACCATCTTCTACAAAATGAATTTCATTGAGTATAAAATTTTCTTCTAGTGCTTCCTGAGTCATCTCCCGGTCTTCTTCATCGTCATCAGCGATAAGAATCACGACCGGCTTCTTCTTACTAATCGTTTCCATAACACTTTTATTCTAAAGAAGAATACGTGTCGTCTGTATACACTATTTTCTTCCTGTTAAATGACAGTAACTTGCTGCTCAGGAAGTAAGAGTACGAAGGTTGTTCCCTGTCCGCTTTGGCTGGTGGCGTAAATAGCCCCCCCATGATTCTCCACAATTCGTTTGCAAATGGCTAGGCCCATTCCTGCTCCTTCATATTCTGAGCGGCCATGTAATCGCTTGAAAAGTGTAAAAATCTGTTCCGAATACTTCGATTCAAAGCCTATGCCGTTATCGGCAATGGTAAGCTTGTGGAAATTCTGACCCACTGGTAAACGGGCTTCGGCAATTTCCTGACGCGAAGCGGGTAGGGAGTTAATGGTAATGGTTAAAGAACGTTCGGGACTATTAAACTTCAGTGCATTACCAATCAGATTCTGGAATAGCTGGTGCATCTGAGTGGGTAAGGCCAGAATGGTTGGTAAGGACCCGATGCTGACGCTTGCCTGAGTTTCGGCAATACGCAGCTCAAAATCACTCAGTACATTCTTCACTACATCCTGAAGCTGAACGGGTGTAAAAGGCTCTTCGGGACGGGAAGCCCGGGAGTAGCTCAACAGGCTATCAATCAAGAGCTTCATGCGTTGGGTAGCCCCAAGCATCCGGGTTAGGTAATGAGCACCTTCGTCGCCTAGGTTTTCCCGGTATTTGCTATTGATACGCTCCCCGAATGAAGTAATTTTTCGCAGAGGCTCCTGTAAGTCATGCGAAGCAATGTAGGCAAATTGTTCCAGCTCAAAATTAGATTGGTCTAGTGCCTGCATTTTATTTTCCAGCTCTTGCTGATACTGAACTTTAGCCGTCAAATCGGCCGTGATTCCTACTAAATGTAATTTCCCGGTAACGGGATGAACCTGCGTACGGCCCTGTGAAAGCAAAACGAGTTCTTTTCCTTCGTAATTCGTTACGCGATATTGAGCTCTGAAGGAAGTCTGATTATCAATGGCTTCTTGAATAAGCTCATAGGTATGTTGACGATCAGGCTCCAAAATTTGCTGAATGTACCAGTCAAAATTTAGTACCTCTTCGTCATGAGTTGGGATGTTAAAAACATCATATAAGCCCCTGGACCAGTGGATAGAACTTTGGCCTATTTCCCAATCGAACGTGCCAAATTGTAATAAAGATTCAGCTTCCCGAAGGTAAGAAGTACTATCATAAAGCTGAGACATAGTAAAAAGGGCAGAAGTTTAGAAATAGTTACGGCTCATCATACCCTAAAAAGAGCATGATGAGCCGTAAGAACTTAAGATAAATGGTAATTCTTCATTTTGTTATAAAGCGTTTTCCGGTCAATACCCAGAAGTTGAGCGGCTTTGCTTTTATTGAAGTTTACCTGTTTGAGCGTCTTGAGAATCATGTCATACTCCGCTTCCAGTGCTGCCGAACGCAGGTTGGGTTTTTCGCCTTTGTTGGCATCGGGCGTAGCAATGGCAATGGGAGGTTCTGTATAATAAGGCTGGGGTGGAATAACGGGAATAACCTGAGGTTGCTCTGGTACATACGTGGGCATCGGGGCCGAGTTATCCATGGATTGCAGCTTATTGAAATGGACAATTTCAAAAGGCAGGTCGCGAGATTGAATAGCTTCGCTATCGGTTAATAACGTAGCCCGTTTGATCACATTTCGCATTTCGCGTAAGTTACCCGGCCACTCGTAACGCATGAACAAATCCACAACGTCTTCGGCAAATCCACGCACTTGCTTACCCAATTCACCATTGGTTGCTTGGAGGAAATAATCGGCAAAGGTCATAATATCAGCGGGTCGTTCCCGTAGGGGCGGCACGTCGATACTAAACTCATTGAAACGATAGTAAAGGTCTTCTCGGAATTTTCCTTTTTTCGCAGATTCAATCAGACGTTCGTTGGAAGCAACAATGATGCGAACATCAATCGGTGTTTCTTTGGTGCCGCCCAATCGGCGAAGCTTCCGCTCCTGCACTACCCGCAATAAAGAAACTTGAACGTCGTAAGGCAAGTTACCTACTTCATCCAGAAAGAGAGTCCCACCGTGAGCTTGTTCAAAGTGCCCAATTTTCTGATTTAAGGCACCCGTAAAGGCTCCCTTTTCGTGCCCAAAAAGCTCGGACCCTGCCAGCTCTTTAGAGATCGCTCCACAGTCCATCGCGACAAAAGGACCACCGGAACGTTTACTGCGTTTATGAATCTCCTGAGCAACGGCTTCTTTTCCTGAACCGCTTTCTCCGTAAATGATTACGCTATAATTAGTCGGTGCTACTAAATCAACCTGACGATAAAGATATTTGGATTCAGCACCGTTTCCGAAAATATACTGCTCTGAGCCGGAAGGCCGTTTGGCGGGGGCTTGGGTTGGGGCTCCCGAATTATTCGCTGCCGAAGGAGGCGGAGCCAGCGTGCCAGCAGCACTTTGCTCAAGGGCCTTGCGAATGGTTACTAAAATTTCATCGGGAAACAGGGGCTTCGTTACGTAATCGTATGCACCCTGTTTCATTACATTAACGGCAATCTTAATATCTGAGTAACCGGTAATGATGATTACAGGAACCCTGGGAAACTGCTCTTTAATGCGAACCAATAACTCACCCCCGTCCATATCGCCGAGGCGAAAGTCGGTCATGACCAGATCGGGTTTAAAATCAGTTAGTGTTTCAAGACCAGAGGTTCCATTATGAGCAATGGCGACCTCGAAGCCGTTACGCCCCAAGAATCGCCGTAGAAGCAGACAAATGTCCGTATCGTCGTCAATTACTAATATTCTCTGCATAAAAACCTGCCATTGCCCTCACTTAAAAAGAAGTCCTCATGTTCCTTAAAGGAGGACTTATGTGTTTATCGTTAATACTATTGCTTTCCAAAACAAGGCTGACCTGTTATACGCCACGCCGGAACTGGGCCGATTGAATACCAAGCTGGTCGCGGTATTTGGCAACCGTACGCCGTGAAATCAGATAACCCTGGGTAGCCAATAATCGCATCAAATCAAAGTCATTGAAAGGATTACGTTTGTCTTCACAGGAAATATGTTCAACCAGAGCCTGTTGGATGGCCTTGTTGGATACTTCCGTTCCATTCTCAGTGCGGATACCTTCTGTAAACAGATCTTTCAGGTGAATGAGTCCGAAAGGAGTCTGAGCATATTTACCAGAGGTAACCCGGGAAATGGTCGAAATATCCATACCAATGCAATCGGCTACGTCTTTGAGAATCATGGGCTTAAGCAAACGCACATCCCCTGTTTCAAAGTAAGGACGCTGTAGCTGAACCAGAACCCGCATGGCCCGATGCATCGTGTTCTCCCGCTGACGAATGGCATCAACCAGCCACTGAGCTGATTGCAATTTATTTTTTAGGTAAGTAGCAGCACCGCGTTCACGGCTGGTGTCCACTAACCCAATGATAGAACTATTTACGCGAATATCAGGCCAGTTGCCGCGATTAAGTGCTACCTCGATTCTTCCATAATCATCGTAATGAAGCACATAATCAGGAATGATACCTCTTTTAATGACCATGGAATCGTTATTTCCGCCTACAATAGGTTTCGGATTTAACTTACCAATTTCAGCTAGAGCCAGGCGTAACTCGTCTTCATCAATTTCCAAGCTTTTACAAATCTTTTCAAAGTTACGATTTGAAAGCTCAGTAAAGCAGTTGGTAACGATTTCAACGGCCCGTAAGGAAGCTGGTGTAGCTCGACGGCTTTCGAGTTGTAATAATAAACATTCACGTAAATCCCGAGCTGCCAAACCAGCAGGTTCGAGTTCATCGTGAATGGCCGCAAGTACTTCTTCCACTTCTGAACCATCCACAAAAATTCCATGCCCGAATGAATAGTCATCGGCCAGAGAATCGGCATCGCTACGCAGGAAACCGTCGTCATCGAGTGAATCGATAATGAAATCGGCAATCCCACGCTGACGATCCTGTAGGTTCATCCACCGAATCTGTTCCTTGATTACCTCCCGCCAGGTTTCCTGTTCAACAATGGGAGTAGAGTAAAGGTCATCTTCGGCGTTAGGGTCTTGGCTTAAGCGTGTTTTATATTCAGGAATATCATCATTCGAAAATTCATCCCAGTCCCGGTAATCTTCAACATTGGTCGGCGTCTCATAATCTGACGAAGAATCGTCGTGACTATCAGACATCTCCATTTCGTCGGTAGATTCATTTTCATTAACTCCTTCTTCCAACAGAGGGTTCTCTTCCAGCTCATTGCGAAGGTGCTGTTCGAGTTCCAAAGTAGAAAGCTGAAGGAAATTCAGGAACTGTATCTGCTGAGGGGCGACCCGTAGCGTTTGTTTTTGGCTTTGTGATAAATTAACAGACGTGCTCATAGAGTGGCTTGGATCATTAAGGCGGTAACTGAAGTACTTTACCTTATCATAAAGTCAAGCCATGTATTTCATTTTGAAAGTTATGTTGCATATTCGATACGAAATTAGAGGACTTAGCATACTTTTTTTGTTGATAATCAAGCGGTTTATACAATTATTTAAATTTTAGGCTTGATTTAACTTTCATTAACGGAAGTTTTCAGGGAACAGTAACTGCTTCAAATCCCCTCCTCCTATTTCCCCATGTTGTAGAAAATTTACCACTAGGTTTTGCCCTTTTTATAGATGAAGTCATCTAGCATCTGGTTACTTAACATTGCCGCAGCTTCCGCAATTGCTATTTTAATTCTATTAACTTATCTGGGACTGGATCAGGTGAAATCAACGGCCTGGTTTAGCGAACGCGTAGAGCATACCTATAAAACTATTAATGAAAGTGAGCAATTACTGGCTCACATGAAGGAAGCAGAATCCAGTAATCGGGGATACATGATTACTGGCAGCGAAACGTTTTTAAAAACGTATAAGAAGGCCCGTCGGGAGTATAACCTTTCGCTTAGACGGATGGCCAATCTGGTAATAGACAACGCCCATCAGATGAGGCGTTTGGCTATTTTTGAAAATTTAAGCCGGGACAAATGGCTGACGATGGATGAAAACATTCGTCTGCAACCCACCGTGAAAAAACAGAATCTGGATGCTAATGTTCTGAAAGGTAAGGCCATCATGGATGCCATGCAGAAGGTCATTCTGGAAATACAGCAGGAAGAAAGTAAGCTTCTGCAAAGCCGGCTTAAGGCCCGGCAACGGGAGTTTAGTTTGGCACCAGCTTACTTGCTGATTCTGGCTCTATTAGCCGTTTTGTTATTAATCATTTCGGCAGGAATGCTGAACATAGAATTAAGACGCCGTCGTGCTACCCAGAAAGATCTGGAAAAAAAGATAGAAGCGTTAAACCGCTCAAACGCCGAGCTGGAACAGTTTGCTTATATCGCTTCGCATGACTTACAGGAACCTTTACGTAAAATAAGAGCGTTTGCTGATCGGTTACTGATTCGTCAGAAAGACAGTTTGTCTGAAGATGGGCAAACGATGCTTGACAAAATTTCCAATGCTGCTGAACGCATGCAGGGGCTGATTAACGATTTACTAACCTACTCGCGAATGGTAAGTCGGACGGATACCGCTCAGGTCGTTAATCTGAGCAGCTTGTTGGAAGAGGTCAAGGCGGATTTATCACTGATGATTTCAGAAAAAAATGCTCAGATTGACTGTGATGCCTTACCCACGCTGCTGGTTTACCCTACACAGATTCGGCAATTGTTTCTGAATTTGTTGAGTAATGCTCTTAAATTTCAACAAACGGGCATTAACCCTCGAGTAAGAATTAGTTACAAACAGGTTACAGGCCAGGAGATTCCTAACATCGATACGGATCTCAAAAAAGAGCAATCGTATCATCGCATTCGGATTAGTGACAATGGTATTGGCTTTGAACCCGAATATGCCGAAAAGATTTTTATCATCTTTCAGCGATTGCACGCCAAGACAGCCTATGGCGGTACCGGTATAGGCCTGGCTATTTGTCGCCGGGTGGTTACAAACCACGAAGGGTATATCTTTGCCGAGGGAAAACCCGGAGAAGGTGCTATCTTTACTATTTATTTTCCTATGGAAACCACCAGTCAGGAATTAGTAAATCCAGTCCTGGTCACGGGAAAGAATGAGCGAACCTATTGAATAAAGTGAAGGCTTTTTGTGCAAAATATGAATACTCAAATTCCTATATTGGTTGCCGATGATGACGAAGATGATCGTTTCCTGATTAAAACTGCGTTTCGCGACAGCCTGCTTGTGAACGACATTTTCTTTGTAGCAGATGGGGTAGAGCTCATGCAGTTTCTTCACAATGAAGGAGCTTATGCAGATCGTGGACGCTTTCCCAGACCCGGCATTATTTTTCTCGATTTGAATATGCCGCGTAAGGACGGTTGGGAGGCATTAACTGAAATTAAACAGAATCCGGACTTAAAAGCAATTCCCGTGGTTGTATTGACTACGTCCAATTCAGAGCGGGATATTCTGAAGACCTACGAATCAGGAGCTAACTGCTACATTACCAAGCCTATTTCTTTTGATCAGTTACTTCAGATCGTAAAGAGCTTCGGGCAGTTCTGGTTGAATATAGCTTCCGTACCCGGTAAATAAAAAAGCCAATTCGGGGAAGAATTGGCTTTCTTGCTAATTAAAGCGGCGTGCGAATGTTCAGATCAGGCGAAGTCAGAGGGAGTGTCTCAATAACTATGGCTTCTTTAGGTTCCGGGTCATGGTCTTCCGTCACATCTTTGAGCCAACTGAAGAACTTTTCCTTTAAGCTTTTTTCAGGTTTCAGGCTAATCTTAGCGGGAAAGGCTGGTCTTTCGTCCGTAACATTCTTTACCCATATAAGTGACTTCTCCAGAACCTGAGGACCATTTGAATTCAGAAAGTTCGTCGTTACCCGTTTAACCGCAAAAGGCACTAACATCCGAAGCGGCCAGGCGGCTCTTCCCAGGGGAGTAAACTGCAAGGCGAGATCTATACCTCGGCCAATGCCGTTACTAAACAGATTATTTTCAGGCTTGGCCATAAGACCAGAAACCGTGTTGATGACTTGCCGGGCTGGATTGATATCGTCTTTAATGCCGTCAAGTTGACGTTTGATCTGTACCTTGGATACTTCAAGCTGATTCTTCAGCCGAGCTCTTTCCGCCTGCAAATCTGATAAGTTTTCAATTTTTCTTTCCATAATAAGCTGAGTAAGGACTATCGTTTGTCTAACTATTATTTTTCTTCAGGCTTATAATAAAAGCGTTTGATGAAGGTATTAAGGATAGGGATTTTAATAAACTTATCCCGAATCATAAATAATACAAGTGTAATAAGGGCATAGCCCAACGCTACCAGACCAAACCCTGCGGCCACGCTACCCGTACTTTCGCCAATCCACCAGGCCAACGCAATACTTCCAAAAAGGACAACCATTCCACCGAAAACCGATAAAATGATTATTGCAGCTAGCGAAGAAACAATATCTGCTGTTTTGTCGGCGGTCTGAAGTACCGCCATATTCCAGCGTGCTTCAATATATTCAGTAATACGTCCAAATAAATCCTCAGCAGATTCACGTATATCTTTCAGAGATTCCATAGATTAAATGCGGGTGAAACAGATAGATTTTGGTTCAAAAGAATCATTTTAATAAAGGAGAATCACTTCAAATCGCGTGGTGAAGAACAAACGGGGAACCCAAATCTGAGTTCCCCGTTTGTACATAGACGAACCGATCGGTAATTAGCTCAATTGTTCGTTTACTTTTTTCTTAGCTACATCAGCTGTATCTTCAGCTTTGCTCTGTAATTCATCGAATTTAGAACGAGCTTTGTCTTTCAGATCTTCAGCTTTAGAAGTAGCCTGGGTTTTCAGGTCGTCTAAAGAAATTTTGCCTTTCTGAATAGCTTTCAGAATTTCATCGGCAATATCGTTTACTTGTTTTTTTACTTTTCCACGTGTATCAGTTCCTTTATCGGGAGCGAATAACAGACCGATAACGGCACCAGCTGCGGCTGCAGTTACAATTCCCAAAAAGATTTTTCCATTATTTGACATGATATCCTCCTGTTTAATTTGTGAAACTTTTGATTCGTATTGATAAATGAAACACCCGTGCCACCGTAAGACAATATAGAGATAAATACTGTGAAAATAGGTATAAAAACGCATTTATTAGTAAAGGAAGATATTTATAATGGTGTTTCCTGAATCCCCATTTCGTCATCTTAGAAACGAATTAAGAACAAAATGGAGCAGATTGGGGAATTTTTCACACAAAATCGCTTTGGTATATTATTTTAAAAATACTTCCCGGATACCGCACCGTACAGGTGTTTTAGGTTAGGTGGAAGATCGGCATTGGGCAAATCCACCGGGTTTGCCCAATCTTTTTTAATCACGTCCTATTGAGAATTAAAATAATAACTAACAAGTAACACGGATGACTTAGGATATTTCCTATGTTTTAACTTATACGAGATATGCCCACGTATCTTCAGAGTATATATGGTAACAATATGAAGGTTTTAATCGTAGATGATGAAGAAGACTTATGTATGTTGTTAGGCAGCTTTCTGCAAAGAAAAAAAGCCGACGTAAGTTATGCTAACAACCTTCGTAGTGGTTATGAACAACTAATGAGCGTAAATCCAGACGTTGTTTTTCTTGATAATAACCTTCCTGATGGTACGGGCCTTGATGCTTTACCTAGCTGGCGTCGACTATATCCTGGCAGTCGGATTGTAATGATTAGTGCGATGAGTAATCTTCGCGAAAAGGCATTAGCTTCAGGAGCAGACGCTTTCCTGGAAAAGCCACTTAGTTTTAGACTAGTAGAATCTGTTTTAGACTAATACAACCTATCACTTAATTATTGATACGAAGCTCGGGCATCTAGTCTGAGCTTTATTTGTTTTTACGAATACAGGACAGCGTTAGCATTTTTTCTACTAAAAATGATACAATCAGCGTACGAATAAGAAGCAATACAAGAATCTGCATCGCTCTTTCTTCGTACGCTGATTTTCCTCGGTGAATCTATACCCCAAAATGAGGTGATGGGGATTATTTTTCTACACTTAAGTACATTTACTTATGATCGATGCTTTCTTTGGTTTCTTCTATCGTGCGATCAGTTTTGCGTTTGAATTCCTGCCAATCCGATTGAACTTTTAACTTTAATTCTTTCAGAGAAACATCTAGTTTATCACGTTCTAATTCTAGCTTAGCCTTGCGTTCCTGCCAGCGAACTTTTTCTTTCGCCTGAGCTACTTTAATTTTTCCATCAATTCGGTCAATTTCATTCTGTAAAGCCGACTTCTGATCCTGAATTTTTACTTTCAGTTCCGTACGCTCTGCTTCCAGATCTTCTTTGCCCTCTTTTGTCTCCTGGCGAACATCTGAAGCAATATCATCGTAAGCCTCTTTGGTCTTCTCCGCAGCTTTGTCGGCAGCATTTTCAATTTTATCCTGAGCTTTCTGGGCATCGTCAGCTACTTTGTGTTTGTCTTTCTGAGAGCAGGCGATGAATGAAGTGCTCAATAACAAAACTGAGCTGAGGTAAATGAAGGATTTTTTCATGATTAAATAAGTAGAAATAAGGGAGATACGTTAAACTACTTACTTAAATAAAAAAAGCGTACAGCAAAGCTCAGTAGGGCCGTGTACGCTTTAACGAAAGATTATAGATAAAAGGAGTGTGTAATTAATTCCACATTGCTCTGTTAATTTTGATTAAGAGGAAGCGGAATGCGTAAGGGCAGAAGGCTGTACGGCCTGTACGTCGACCTGTAAACTGCGGAAATTTACCCCTCCAAAATAAGAAGCAAACGCTACATCGGCAGCATCACGTCCGTACGCTACAGCTAATCGATTGCCTTTAGGCTCCGATTGCGTGGCGTCGAAGGTATACCAGCGATCTCCCACATAGGCTTCAAACCAGGCGTGTAAGTCCATGGGATCAAGTTTATACAGATAACCCACCACCATTCGGGCCGGAATATTGAGACTCCGGCAGAGAGCAATGCCCAAGTGAGCAAAATCCCGGCAGACGCCCACACGTGTCTTAGTAATATCCACGGCAGAGGTTGAGGCGTTCGTAACGCCGTATTCATAGCGGACATTCTGATGTATCCACTGACGAATGGCTTCTACCTGAGCATACCCCAAGGAGTAACCTTTAGTAATATCGGCTGCCAGCCAGCCTAGTTTATCTGCCTCACAGTAGCGACTTTGAAGCAGAAACTGCATGACCTCATCGGGAACATTAGACACAGGAACCCAGTCGGCATTCATATGAATGTCAATCTGATCGGCACAGTCGGCAGTGACTCTTGATTCAAGTCGAAAAGGTCCGGGAGGAATCATCAGTCGCTGGCAAAGATTACCGTATGAATCAGTGTATTCGGTAATGGGAACAAGCGGGTCTACGATGTATTCTTCTTTAAGCACAAACTGGCCTACGCCACTGCGAGGACGTAGCATAAAAACAGCTGGAACCAGATAGAGAGCTTCCAGTTCAATTTGACAACTAGCTTCAATAAGCATATAGGGGTGGTGTTAATCAGAGGAGATAACCTTGAAAAAGCTAAGCCAGTTTTTCAGACTAGGCTTTTGGGTAAAAATAAGAAATAGGTGGCACTAAATTTTCAAATAAATGGGGATGTGTTGCTCAAAATGCTCTAATTCCAGGCTGAAAATGCAGATTTTATAATTTCTTAACTTCCCACACGCATGGATTCGAATGAACAAAGACAGATATTGAATTTTTTATATGCTGTTTGTAGTGATCGACTTGAGCAATACCGAAACGCTCAGGATGAAATTAAAGAACCCCATTTTAAGGAATTGTTTAGCCACTGCGAGCAGGAGTCGGCGGAAATGATGTCAGAAATTCATCAGTTACTGGAGCAACTGGGACTGGAGTGGGAAGAACAAAGCACTCTTTCCGGCGATTTGCACAACCTTTGGATTGACTTCCGCTCTAAACTTTCAGGACACGATACCAAGGCTATCTTAAAAGCTTTATTATGTGCAGAAGAAGCAAATCTTGCCAAGTATGCACAGGAATGCGACCAGATACAACTCAGTGAGGATAGCGTACAAACCCTATTACTCAAACATTACGGGGAATTGAAAAATGCTGTGCAGAGGCTTCGGGACTTCATTGAAAAACACGAAAAAGCAACGGAAGTGCATTCAGAATAAAAACGCTTATAAATGAAAAAAAGACACGTTCCTGAAGAGCGTGTCTTTTTCATTTCTGCCAAGTTGTAAGTAAAACGGCGGGAGATATGCTAAAGTTTCACCTTTGAAAAATAATGCGATTATTTTCAGGAAAGTTTTTCAATTCGTCCTGTTTTATAATAAATCGCCCAAAAACCGCAGGCGGCCATGACGCAGAAGGTTACCATCAGCCACCAAACCATAGTAAAACCCATCCGGCTAATGAACTGCGTTCCGATTAGCGGAGCCGAAATCTGAGCGATGGACCAAGAGGCAGTATAGATAGCCGTGTATTGGCCACGATTGTGGGGTTTTGCCCGTTGTAAAGCATAGGTATTCATAAAAGGCATGGCCAACATTTCAGCAAAAGTGGCCGTTATCATCGCAATAACTAACCACCAGACGCCAAAGGTGACATTGAAAATAAAGTAGGAGCAAGCCACTAGTATACTTCCCACAGCCATCAAGTGTAGAGAAGGGTACCGATTTTCGAGTTTATGAACCAGCACCATTTCAATACACACAATCAGGATTCCATTCAGGGCCATTAAGGTACCGATCTGGTCTTCGGATAAATGATACACCTGTTTATAGTACAGCGGAACAGTGGAAAATAACTGGAAAAAGCTGATGGCAAACAAGGTCACAAAAATCATGAAAACCAGGTATTTATAATCCCGGTAAGCCGAGTCAGTAGGGCTGGATTGTTCGGTGACTTCTTCGGAAGAACGGGAAGTTTTAGGTAAGATCAACCGGAGGAGGATAGCCGCGGCGATGCAGGTGCAGCCGTCTACCCAGAATAAAAGTGAGTAATTAACCGAAGCCAGCCAGCCACCCACTGCCGGTCCTACTGACCAGCCCAGATTTAAAGCCAGACGATTTAATGAATACGAACGCGTTCGGTTTTCGGGTCTACTATATAATGCTACTGAAGCCGTCACGGCGGGGCGGAAAGCTTCGGCTACGCTGCCCAGAACGAAAGTACCCAGACAAAGAGCTTCGAAGGATTGAAGCTGACCCACAACAATGAACATCAGGCCACCCAGGCCCAAACTCATCCACATGACGTTATAGGCTCCCAGTCGGTCGGTTAAGCGTCCGCCCACGAGGGTTCCAACGATGGAGCCTACGCCAAAAAGAGCCATGACGACGCCGGACTTATCAATACTTAAATGCAGGGATTCCGTTAAATAAACTCCCAAAAAAGGAATTACCATGGTGCCGCAGCGGTTAATAAACATAACGGCTGCCAGTAACCACACCGATCGCGAGAGGCCACTGTAGGCTGAGCGATATAACTGAATGATCATGATCAAAGGGGGAAAGAGCGATAAAGATAATCATTCCCGGAGGTCTGTTCTTGTCGGGACGTTATTTTTGAAAACCAGTCCATAACTAACCAGTCATGAATAAAGATGCTTTACTCCAGGCGGCTCACTTTTGTGCCTACCAGGAACGTACCGTGCAGGATGTCAAACAGAAGCTCAAGAGCTGGGATGTATCAGAAGACGACTCCGAAGAAATCATCGGGCGGCTCATCGAGGATGGATATTTGAGTCAGGAACGTTATGCCCAGTCGTTTGCCCGGGGAAAATTTAGAACCCGGCAGTGGGGACGTTTGAAGATTGAACAGGAAATGCGTCGGAAAGGCCTCGATAGCGAAGATCGAAAGACGGGATTAGAGCAAATTGATGAGGAGCAGTACCTGGAGTCTTTGAAAAATCTGTTGAAAAAGAAGGACGCTTCCCTGAAAGATGAGGATCCCCGCGTTCGCAAGCAGAAGCTGGTTCGCTTTGCTCTGGGGAAAGGCTACGAGTCCGGTTTAGTCTGGAAAATTCTTGGCGAAGACTGGGAATAAGTGGCTCGGAGTTTTTAATGCATTAGGCCTCAAAACGCACGTTAAAGATGGATTTTGGTAAGGTTTCACCCGAAAAAATAGATCACATAAACTTTCAGCTTCCACCGGATCATCCGGTGACAACCCAGGTTTTAGAAGCAGCCCCAACGCCGAACGAATTTAGGGCCTATGTAGGTTGTCCGGTTTGGCATGAAAAGAGTTGGTTTGGTAAAATTTATCCCTTTGGATTAAAAGAAAAAGAAGCCCTGCCACACTATACCGAGCAGTTCAATACCATCGAACTCAATACGACGCATTATCAGATTCCAAGTGATGAGACGATTGAACGCTGGAAGAAGGCGGCTACGCCGGGCTTTACGTATTGTCCTAAATTCCCGCAGGTCATCAGTCATGAGAAAGAGCTCTTAAACGCCGAGGAGGCAACGGCTTACTTTTGCCAGCAAATCCTGAAGCTGGGCGAGCACCTAGGGATTTCTTTCTTACAGATGGGCCCGGCCTATACGCCTCAGAAGGGAAAAGGGCTGGTAGAGTTTTTCAAACAGATCCCTTCCGGGCTATCCATTGCCATCGAGTTCAGGCATGCGGACTGGTTCAATCAGCCCCGAATCTGGGCTCGTACCTGCGAAGTGGTGGCTGAAGCGGGCCACGCTCTGGTCATTACGGATGTTTCTGGCCGGCGGGATGTTTTGCACCAAAGTCTGACGATTCCTAAAGCGGTGTTACGTTTTGTGGGTAATGAGTTACATCCCACCGATTACAGCCGAACGGATGCCTGGATTGAACGATTGAAAACCTGGAAAGAAGCTGGGTTAGAGGAAGTATACGCCTTTATTCACTGCGGTCAAAGTGAATGTGCTCCTGAATTGGCTGCCTATTGGGTGGAACAGTTCAATACGCACTTAAAGACGGATTTAAAGCCACCTCGGTTTCTGCCTAAAGTTGACCAAATGGAGCTGTTTTAGTGCTAATTAGCCATTGACCTAGCTTTATGAAATAGAGTAGATCAATTGTTGTCAGGTATAGACTTGCTTAGAATTATCTACAGGAGCAACCTAATTCTCAAAAAATACTCTACTTTTGCCCTATGAATTGCACCGTATTTCATCATCATCCTCACGCATTAATCCGCTCCAACAGGCTGATGTGATTCCGGTTTCCTGATACTGTCACTACCGAATAACAGATATGAACGCCTGATTCCAAGAATCGGGCGTTTTTTTATTCATTTCTCTGAATCAAAGCAATGAAAACCGTTATTATCAAATACAACGCCGGTAATGTACAGAGTGTGCGTTACGCTCTGGAACGAATCGGGGCGTCTTACCTCTGGACCGACGACGAAGAGGAAATTCGTTCGGCGGATAAAGTCATTTTCCCTGGTGTAGGCGAAGCTTCCACAGCCATGGCATATTTGAGGGAAAAGGGTCTGGATCAGGTTATTCCGACTTTAAAACAACCCGTTCTGGGAACTTGCGTGGGCATGCAACTGATGTGCCGCTTTTCCGAAGAAAATAATACGGACGCACTAAATATTTTTCCAGTGGATGTCAAACGTTTCCCCAGCGGGTCGTTGAAAGTGCCGCACGTGGGATGGAACAACCTGTACGACCTGAAGTCGCCCTTAACTAGCGGGTTAACGGAAAATCCCTTTGTCTATTTTGTGCACAGTTACGCGGCCCCCGTTAATGAATACACGGTAGCGACTTGTGACTATGTGGTTCCGTTTTCGGCCATGTTGCATAAAGACAATTTCTATGCGGCTCAGTTTCACGCCGAAATCAGCGGTAAGGAAGGACAAACCATTCTGGAAAATTTCCTGGCTTTATAATCAAACGAACCAGACGTGAGGAATCACGTTTCTACAAAACTATAACGTAACGGAATGTACATTATTCCCGCAATTGATTTGATTGAAGGCAAGGCCGTTCGATTGACTCAGGGCGATTATTCCCAGAAGACGATTTATAATGCCAATCCGCTCGAAGTGGCCAAAGAATTTGAAGGAGCCGGACTGACGCGTTTGCATTTAGTGGATTTGGACGGAGCTAAGGCCAAAAAGGTTATTAACTACAAAGTTCTGGAGCGGATTGCCAGTCAGACTTCTTTACATGTGGATTTTGGTGGGGGTGTTCAGTCGGATGAAGACTTAAAGATCGTTTTTGAAAGCGGGGCCAGACAGGTAACGGGGGGCAGTATTGCCGTAAAAAATCCAGATCTGTTTGAAAGCTGGCTGAGCCGCTTTGGTGGAGAGAAAATGATTTTGGGTGCAGATGCTAAAAACGAACGCATCGCGGTGAGTGGTTGGGAAGAAGGTACCGAACTTTGGGTCTATGATTTTGTGAAAAACTGGGAGGAGAAAGGTATTCAATACATTATCTCTACCGACGTAGCCAAAGATGGCTTACTTCAGGGACCCAGTTTTGACCTTTATAAGAAATTGCAGGAACAGTCCCCCGAGCTGAAGATTATCGCTTCGGGTGGGGTAAGTAGCATGGATGATTTAACCAAACTCGCCGATATGAATGTGTATGGTGTGATTGTGGGCAAGGCTATTTACGAAGGAAGAGTTACCCTAAGTGATTTACGTACGTTCGCTTAAAGAAAATCAGGCATGTTAACCAAACGCATTATACCCTGTTTAGATATCAAAGATGGACGCACGGTAAAAGGTACCAACTTTGTTAATCTTCGCGACGCGGGTGATCCCGTTGAACTGGGAGCCCTTTACGCTGAGCAAGGAGCCGATGAACTCGTCTTTTTGGACATTACTGCCACGGTGGATAACCGCAAAACCCTGGTGGACTTGGTTCGTAAGGTGGCCCAGCACGTCAATATTCCTTTTACCGTTGGCGGCGGTATCAGTTCGGTTGAAGATGTTTCCGCCTTACTCAATGCCGGAGCTGACAAGATCTCCATTAACTCGTCGGCGGTTCGCCGTCCCGAGTTAATTGATGAACTGGCTCTGCAATTCGGTTCGCAGTGCATCATCGTCGCCATCGATACCAGGGAAATTTCGGTGCCTGTTCAGACCATCAGTCACCAGGAAAGAGTAACCGACCGTTTTGGCTCCGAACGCGTTAGTTCGCACGACGAAAAGCTCATCATCGAACACATTGTGCATACCCACGGGGGAAGAAAGCCTACCGAGCTTCGCACGATTGCCTGGGCCAAAGAAGCTCAGGAGCGGGGAGCAGGGGAAATTTTATTAACCTCGATGGATGCTGACGGTACCAAAGCTGGTTTTGCTCTGGATTTAACGGCTACCGTTTCAGGAGCGTTGAGTATTCCGGTCATTGCTTCGGGCGGGGCGGGAAACATGGAGCACTTCCAGCAGGTCTTTACTACGGGTAAAGCTGACGCAGGGCTAGCGGCCAGTATTTTCCACTTCCGCGAAATCGGTATTCCGGATTTAAAAAATTACCTTAAAGATCAGGGTCTTCCCATTCGTATCTAAGTCATGGAATCATTGGACTTTGCCAAGGCGGGGGGGCTTATTCCCGCTATTATTCAGGACGTTCTTACGAATAAAGTTCTAATGTTGGGCTTTATGAATCAGGAAGCCTATGAAAAAACCCAGGCTGAAAAAGTAGTTACTTTTTTTAGCCGGACTAAAAATCGTCTTTGGACGAAGGGGGAAACCTCAGGTAATTTTCTGAACGTCAAGGAAATTCGGGTGGATTGCGATCAGGATACCCTGCTTATTAAAGTGGAACCCGTCGGCCCGGTCTGTCATACAGGAGCAGATACCTGTTTTTCGGAAGAAAATCCTCGTTGAAATACATTACACGTATTAATAAAATCTATTATGTCAGTTGAGTTTTTAAATACTCTGAAAACCATCATCCGCGAGCGGAAACTATCGCCATCCGAAAGCTCGTATACGGCTAAACTTTTCGCCCGGGGCACAAATAAAATTGCTCAAAAAGTAGGAGAGGAAGCTGTGGAATTAGTAATCGAAGCCATGTCAGCTAATGACGAACTCTTCAAAAACGAAGCTGCCGACTTACTTTTCCATTACCTGATTTTACTGGAAGATCGCAATATTGATCTCGACGAAATCATTGCTATTTTAGAGGAGCGTCACCAGCAACGGAAGTAAAATCGACGATTCTGAGGCGGAGAAGTAGATTTGGTACGAAATTTTTTTAGTATTGCTTAAACTTTAATCCTTCTCCTTATGGGTCTCATTGTTCGATTATTAATTAATGCCGTTGTGGTATACCTGGTGGCAAGTTTTCTGCCGGGGGTATCCGTCGCCGGTTTCGGTACTGCTTTAATCGTTGCCGTTGTACTGGCATTACTAAACACCTTTGTTAAGCCTATTTTACAGATTCTAAGCCTACCCATTACTATTCTGACATTAGGTCTGTTTCTATTGGTAATCAATATTTTAATTATCAAGCTAGCGGCTGCTCTCGTCGATGGTTTCTACGTAGATAACTGGCTGATTGCCTTGATTTTTAGTTTTATAGTCTCGCTGGTTTCGAGTGCTCTGGGAGCGGCGGCTGAAGATTAGTTGCTTCTAGATAAGTAACCCAAAGAAAAACCTCTTGAAACGGAAATCATTTCCCAGTTTCAAGAGGTTTTTTGCTGTACGTATAAGTCCATCCTGTAAAAAGCGAAAAAGGCTAGTCCACAAAGGATAAGAAATAAGAGCAGGCAATCAAGTGTAGGTCAACGCATCTGAAGATGGCAACCCTAAAAGCTAGGCTAACTTAACATCAACGGCGTTAAGTCCTTTTTTACCTTCCTGAACATTGAAAGTTACCTGATCATTTTCACGAATATCATCATTGAGACCGGTGATGTGTACGAAAATATCTTCGCCACCTTCGGTAGGAGTAATGAAGCCAAAGCCTTTCGATTGGTTAAAGAATTTTACTGTTCCTTCTTGCATGGTAATGTTTAATTAAATGAAAAATTGATTGATATTTTTTGATATGGTTCCGGTGTTAGCGTTTTGAGTCTAATGTTCGGAAAGGATAAGTAGAGTACGTACGCTGGTATTTTCATACCTGGTTTATTGTAAAACCGGGATACGGGAACCAATGAGTTTTTGAATGTTAGTAAAATCTGCCTTTTCTTCCTGATCACAGAAGGAAATGGCAACGCCGTTCATGCCCGCCCGGCCTGTTCTACCAATGCGGTGAACGTAAGTTTCAGGCACGTTGGGAATTTCGTAATTCACTACATGTGGGAGTTCTTCAATATCAATACCCCGGGCAGCTACATCGGTAGCTACCAGCACACGGATACGGCTATCGCGAAAATCACTCAAGGCACGCTGCCGGGCGTTTTGCGATTTATTACCGTGAATGGCGGCCGCGTGGATTCCCATTTTGCTTAACTGCTTGACCAGTTTGTCCGCACCATGTTTAGTACGGGTAAAGACCAAACTACGCAAAATGTCCACGTCCTTCAGTAAATCAACAAGTAAACGGGTTTTCTCGTTTTTGTTGACAAAGTAAACCGCCTGTTTCACTGTTTTTGCCGTAGAAGAAACGGGGGTTACATTAATTTCAACGGGTTGCCTTACGATGGTATTGGCAAATTTTCGAATACTGGTGGGCATCGTTGCTGAGAAAAACAGCGTCTGTTTTTTGACTGGTACTTTGGTAAGTACTTTCTTCACGTCATTCACAAACCCCATATCCAGCATTCGGTCGGCTTCGTCTAATACTAGTATCTTAATCTGAGAGAGACTAATCAATCCCTGTTGAAGCAAATCCAGCAGGCGGCCCGGCGTAGCAATGAGAATATGTACCCCTCTTTTGAGAGCAGCCACTTGATTACCCTGAGGGACTCCGCCAAAAATAGCCAAGTGTTTTAGGGGCAAATACTTACCGTACATTTTAAAATTATCATCAATCTGAATAGCCAGCTCCCGGGTCGGTGTCAGGATCAAGGCCTGAATACCGGCTTTGGGACTCGAATTCGAATGAAGTAATTGTAAAATAGGGATGGCAAATGCTGCCGTTTTTCCGGTTCCTGTCTGAGCACAGCCAATAATATCACTGCCTTTTAAGATGGTGGGAATGGCCTGGGCTTGTATTTCCGTGGCCTGGGTATATCCTATCTCGCTAAGGGCTTTATAAATAGGAGATATAAGGTTAAATTCCTGAAAGTTCATTAATGTATGTACCGAACTATCGGTTTGTTATTTTGATGGATTAACGGGCCAAAAAGCCCATTGAATAGTAATAAAATCACCTCCCAAAACTATCATTTGATTGATCGTACCATTTGAATATTCTGACTAATGGATAAACGATTGGTTCAATTTTAATGGTGTGGAGGTAACTTGCTTTTTTACTATTATCCTTGATAATCAACAAAATACACCAGTAAATAATGAACTATATGCCTAAACCAGGCTTGCTTTTATATGGACTGAATGTTTAATCTTTTACTGCACAAATGCAGATAAATGACTACTCTTTAGTGCAGTATAAATACACACAGGGTTTAAATAAATTTGATTTTATAAAAGGGACAACTGAGGAAGCGAAAACTGCTTAGAGGGGAAGAAAATATTCCGAGCTAGATCAGAAGTAGCAAAGGCAGAAACTTTTATATGGTAAAGTTACATATAATTACCACAACGATAACTATCACTTGTGATTTATAGTTCAATTTAAATTTACTTTTCTTTTTCATCCTCTGATTAAGGATGCTTTCTATTACAGAAAAGCCCGTTTAATCTTTATTTCATTAATCATAATTCACCTGAATCCACAGCGTTTTTACCCGGCCCTGATCGTCCACGCAGGAGATTTTTACCTTTCCCGCCGAAGGCTGACAAAAGACGGATTGCTGAGGAGCCGCCGAGCCGACTAAAACATCATTTACATACCAGTAAAGTGTCTTGGTATCGCTGGCCGTCTGGGCCGTTAGAGCTAACCGGGTCTGGTCTTTGCGGTTCAAACGGTAGGTTGACCCTTCCACTGGATACGTAATTTTCAACGGAGAAGCATTCCCAAATACCCGGGTGCAGGAAGGATTATGCGGCGGAATTTTTTCGTAGGAGATATGGCGGGCTTCGTAATACTGCGTAAGCTGAGGCGGATCATTAGGAAGAAAAACCTGCTCAACGCCCGTTTCAGGCATGCAGTAAGGACAATAACTCATGCGACGCCGGACATCCAGCCAGACGCTTTTTTTGTGCTCGCAGGCTTGGGTGCTGGAAACGCCCGGCAAGTAATAATCTTCGATTTGATGGATACAGAAAGAACTGGGAATTTGCCCCGTTTCCTGACAAACCATTCGGTGCGAAAGTCCTTCGGGCTGAGCGAACCACTGAGCCGTAGAGTTATAATCAATGCTATTAAAGATCTCGAACAAAAGCGGCGTGGCAATATTGGCTCCGTTAAGTTCGGGCACGCCTTCGCCGGAAAAATTTCCTACCCATACACCCACGGTATAGTGAGCGTTATATCCGATACTCCAGGCGTCTTTCTTACCAAAAGAAGTACCCGTTTTCCAGGAAATGCGGGGCAGCCGGTAGGTGTAGGCGTAGTTATTAGGTAAATCGGGACGAGTAGGCTGGGTAAGAATCTGATTAATGAGAAAATTCGCTTCTTCACTAATCAGCGAAGTGGGGTTATGAAATTCTGGTTTTTGCAGGTAATAGGCTTTGCTAAACTGGCCCTGATTGGCAAAGCTGGCAAATAGGGTGGTTAACTCTTCTAACGTTACGCCGCATCCGCCCAGAATCATGGAGAGGCCCAGCTTGGAGGATTGCTTTTGAATGGTTTTGAATTCCGCTTTTTTGAGTTTTTCGAGGAAAGCTGTCGTTCCCAACTGGCTTAATACCTGAACGGCGGGGACATTAAGCGAATTAGCCAGGGCAAATTCTACGCTCACTTTGCCATGAAACTGCTGGTCAAAATTTTCGGGTTCAAACCCCTGAAAGTTGGTAGGAACGTCGTAGAGAATCGACTTGGGCGTAAGTAAGCCCGCATCAAAAGCCGTCGCATAAAGCAGAGGTTTAAGCGTGCTACCGGGTGAGCGAATGGCCCGAATCCCATCCACCTGTCCGCCGTCAGTATGATCATTAAAGTCGGCAGAACCTACGTAAGCTTCCACGGCCATCGTACGGTTATTAATCACCAGTACAGCCGCATTGCGGATGTTCATCGCTTTCAAGCGGCTGACGTAGTTATAGGTTAACTTTTCAAGCGTGGATTGCCGGGCTCTTTGAAGGGTGGTTTTGAGAATGGGAGTATCCGGAAATTCACTTTTTAGTCTGAGGGCCAGGTGCGGAGCCGATTGTGGGGCGGCTACACGTTTGGCCAGTAAAGGCTCGGCAATGGCATCCGTAATCGTTTGCGAATCAAATAACTTTTCTTCTTTGAAGCGTTGTAGCCAACGGTTTCGTTCGCTGAGTAAATAGGTGTTACTCTTACCGGGACGAAGGCTGCTGGGGCGGTTGGGAATAATCGTCAAGGCCATTACTTCGGCCAAACTTAAGACTTCGGGAGGCTTTTGAAAATAGAGTAAAGACGCTGCTTTAATTCCCTCAATGTTGGAGCCGTAAGGCACCAGATTAATGTACAACTGAAGAATTTCATCTTTGCTGTAATGGGCTTCGAGCTGAAACGCCCGCAGAATTTCAATGCCCTTACTCAGGTACGTGCGAGGGCGAGGTTCAAGCAACCGCACCACTTGCATGGTAATGGTAGACGCTCCCGAGCTTCGCTTGTTGCGGCTGAGGTTTGTAGAAAGAGCCCGGACCAAAGCCAGCGGATTCACCCCCGGATGGAAATAAAACCAACGGTCTTCTTTATGGATAAGGGTCGTGCGAAGCGTAGGGCTAATTTCTTCAAGTTCGGTATAAAGTCGCCATTTATCCTCTTCATTGAGAAAAGCGTGCAAAACCGAACCATCAGCCGCCTCTACCAGAGTGGAATACCGTGGATTTACCCGGAAGGGCAGTAAAAAATCCAGCAACAGGAGTAAGGCTGCCGTTAATAGAAAAATCCATACTGCTTTAGTGAACCGCATGGAGAACAAAAGGGGCTATAAATCGTCTACTACGTAAGTCTGAGCGGCCAGATCGTGCACGCACTGATGTAAACGGTTAAAAAGACCGAAGACGTATACCATATAAAAGTAGCCGCTGATTTCCTTCACTACGTTACGAAAAAGTGAATCTTTATACGACAGGGGTTGCCCCGTTACTTTTACTACCTTCAGCTTTAGAATGCGTTTGCCAATAGTAGCCTGGTATCGCGAGCTTTCCTGGAGAAAACGGTAAAAGAAGCTAACGGGGATGGCAATCATCAGAAATTGGTAATAGACTTCGTAAAAGGCTTCAGGATTGGCATTAACCTGTTGAATATCCAGATTGAAGAGGGGAATACCTACCAAATACGCTAAGAGAAAGGAAAGAATATTAATTAGGATATTGTCAATTAAATTGGCCAGAAAGCGATTTCCTACACTTGCCAACACCAAATCTTCGGGATTCTGCATAAACTGAGCTAAAATGAGTCTACAAATGTAAAGGCTTTTAGCGGCCAGCAAAGCAGTTTTTTTAGGGTTAAAGCAGAATTTATTAGCCTATTTATTGACTTTCCAGTCTATATGTATTCTCTTTGTGTACGAATAGTTGCTTTGCTAATTATTTACTTATACTTCATCAACAGCGGTTCTACAACTCCCTTTGCCTGAATCGTCCCAATGATTTGGGCATAGGGCTTGTAGGACTTTCTCTCTCGACTTTCCTGATTCTTCCCACGGATAAAGACGTTTGTTACGGGCCTTTTAGCTAATACCCTAGGCTAAAGTGTCTATTTTTAGTTTTCAAATCCTACATTTGAAGTTAAATCATTCGGCAGCTACCCCTAACTGCTTCATCAACGACACCGACTTATCATGACTGCTTCCGATCAACGAGCCTACTTTTTTAAAATTGACACGACTATTAAAAAAGTCCGTTATGTTTTTCAGAAGCGATTGGATGAAGCGGGCATGGAGCTGACGGTAGACCAATGGGTATTACTCGATCACATTCAACATTTTCCGGGCATTAGTCAGAATGCACTGGCTGACAAAACGGCCAAGGATAACCCTACCGTTACCCGAATTCTGGATATCCTCGTTAAAAAAGGCCTCATTGAGCGGCGGATGGCTGAAGAAGATCGCCGAAAATTCAATCTGCACTTAACCCCGGCGGGCCTGGATAAATTTCATGCCGCTTTCCCCGTAGTAGCCGAGGTAAGGAAAATCGGTTGGGCCAATCTTTCCGATCAGGATTTCGACGATTTAGTACGAATCCTCGACACCATCTATCTCAACATCACGGGTTAGTTCAATTTTGAATGAGTGAGTGAGAGAATGAGTGAATAAGTAAGAACATAGAGAGAGGTGATGGCAATGATGTGAGCATTAACACAAGGACGACAGTAACTCCACTCCATTCAATCACTCTCTCCTTCACTCATTCAAAATTGCTGAAGTTCAACATTTGTCATCACGCCGTAACTTTCATTTTGCAGCCGATCCAGCGAAGTCACTACGTAACGGTAATTCCCTGGGTTGGGGGGAGTATCGGTGTAGGAAAGCCGTGAGGCGTTGAGAATGGCCAGTATTTTAGAGGCGTTATTCAGAGCAATGGGTTCGTTATCCCGGAAGCGGTACACCACAAATTGCCGGGGTCGTTCACCATCAACGGCGGCAGGAGGTAACTGCCAGTTCATGATCACCTGATTATCCTGCTTGCGTACTTCAAATTCCTGCGGGGGTAAAGGCGGTGTTTTGTCCTTCCAGGGCATGGTTGGTACTAACGCTGGTAAGCGGTACAGATCCTGACGCAGGGTGTCCTGAAAGCCCTGATAGTTATTAATCAGCGAACGCGAGCTAAAGTAAATGCTACCCTGAATTTCCGGGTGTGTACGGTTAAATCGAATCTGAATGGGCATTTCGTCGGCTTTCTCCCAGCCGTTTTCTCCGTTCATTCGATAGGCTCCCTGTCCGATGTAAAGGTGCTTGCCAAAGCAATTTTTTCGCCACCATTCCACTAATGGCTGATAGGGCACGAGTTTATGATTGCGGTGAAAATAGACTTGCGGAGCAATGTAGTCGATCCAGCCCATTTTTAGCCATTTCCGCGTATCTGCGTACAGATCGTCATAGGAACTGAGACCACGGGTTTCGGAGCCGTCGGGAGCCAGCGAACTACGGTTTCGCCAGATGGCAAAAGGACTAATCCCAAACTTAACGTAAGGCTTATGAACCTTAATGGAATCCGAAATCTGATGGATTAACTGATCGATATTATCCCGCCGCCAGTCGTGGATGTTGGCAAAACCGGCTCCGTATTTATAAAAACTAACCTGATCGTTTAAAACCTGCCCAACTACGCGGTAGGGATAAAAGTAATCGTCAAAGTGAATGCCGTCGAGATCATAATTCTTAACGAGGTTAACCACGATCTGGGTAATGTAATTGCGAACTTCGGGAATGCCGACATTGAAGAGTTTCATACCGTCGTAGCTTAGCATCCAGTCGGGATGCTGGCGGCTGACGTGATCGGCAGTAACGTTGGGATGACCTTTAAAAACGGCCCGGTTGAGGTTAAGCCAGGCATGAAATTCCAGCCCTCGGTTATGCGATTCCTCGATCATGAATTCCAGCGGATCATAGAAGGGCTCGGGAGCTTTGCCTTGCTGGCCCGTGAGCCACTTAGACCAGGGCTCAATGGACCCTTTGGCGTAATAGGAATCGGCAGCATCGCGAACCTGCACAAACAAAGCGTTCATGCCCGATTTCTGGTGCTGATCAATAATTTGTCGAAAGGATTGTTGCTGAGAAGCCGTATTATAATCTCCCGGCTTAGGCCAGTCAATGTTATTAACCGTGGCTATCCACACGGCCCGAAGCTCACGCTTGGGAGAAATCTGCTGAGCACCAACTTGCCCACACACACATAACCAGAAAACGAAAAGCAGGCGTACACTCATTAAACCAGAAAGGATCGGATTGAATAGCAAAATAAGAGTATTCACGGTGACAAAACACCATAAATAGGGTAAAACTGCTTCTACCTAAAGCTATTCATGAAAACCGCTACTCCCCTGAAAAGGTTATGAGTAGCGGTTATTCTTTTTCTATTCCAGCTCTGATTTGGGGCTGATAACAGCCGGACGGCGTCTGGCCCGGCGTTCTAACAGCAGAAATAATGGAGGAATTAATAAGGGAGCAAAAAGGAGCGTGGAAGTAAGTCCACCGATGATTACAGTAGCCAGGGGCCGCTGCACATCCGAGCCAATTCCCGAGGAAGTAGCCGCCGGAACCAAACCAATGATCGCGACAATCATAATGGCCATAATTGCTCGAAGCTGTTCTTTGGAAACTTCGTAAACGGTTTCAAATAAATCACCCCCCGCCGTTTTCGCCCGGTTAAGGGCTGAAACCAGTAAGACACCTGCCATAACTGAAATCCCGAAAATCGACACAAAACCTACCCCAGCCGATACATTGAAGTTATATCCCCGCATCAGCAAAGCGGTAATGCCGCCACCTAAGGCAAAAAGAATACAGGTTAACGTCAGGAAGGTATCCTGGAAATTTTTAAAGAGCAGGTATAAAAACAGGCTTACCACGACAACCGTCAGCGGAATGGTTAATAAAAGTTGCCCGCCGGCTCGTTCCAGGTTTTCATACTGGCCGCCGTAGATGACTTCGTAGCCTTCGGGAATGGTAACCTTTCCACTAATCTTACCCTGTACTTCTTCTACAAAGCCGCCCTGATCCCGACCCCGAATATTGGTGCGGACGGTAACCATGCGTTTACTATTGATGCGGTAAATGTTGGTTTGGCCCTGTACATACTTAATGTCAGCCAGCTCGCTCATCGGAATTAAGGCACCTGAGGCCGCCGGAACCTGCAATTCCCGAATCACGTCAATTGAGTTACGGCTTTCGGGGGTAAAACGAATGACTAGATCATAACGGCGGTCTTCATCGTAAATCGTGCCCACATCCTTACCGCCAATGGCCGCTTCAACCATGGTTTCAACGTCAGAAACATTGACGCCGTAGCGGGCCGCAGCCTGTCGATTCACCTGAATGGAAAGCTGATCCTGTGGGCCTTCCTGTTCAATATTTACCGCCACTGCTCCTTTGGTTTGTTTGACGATGGCAGCAATGCTATCGGCTTTTGTGCGGAGCAAATCCAGGTCATTTCCCACGACGGAAATAGCTAAATCTGCCGCCGAGCCCGTTACAATTTCCATAACCTGATCAATAATAGGCTGTCCCGAAGAAAAGAACGAACCGGGAAAGGTATTCTGAAGCTCGGTTTGAATCCGGGCCACGAGATCTTTTTTTCGTAGACTATCCGTCCAGGTAGCGTAATCCTTTAATCCCACGAGAATTTCGGTTCGGTTGGGAGGGAAAGGGTCGGTTCCCGTATCATTTCTTCCGGTCTGGGTAATGACAAAATCAACGGGGTAATTTTTAGCAATAATCTGCCGGATTTTAGGAGCAATTTTGGCGTTTTCCTGAATGGTAACGCCCGAAGGCATAAACGAACGCAGGAATATCGAGCCTTCATCCAGCTCAGGAAGAAATTCCGTTCCCAGTTTAACGCCCATGCCAATCATCACAAAAACGACTGCAAAACCGACGGTTAATACCAGCTTAGGTCCGCGAAGTAAGTGCGTGAGCAACCGAGCGTAGCCTTTTTCGAAGGGATTCAGGAGGAAGTTTTTATGCTCTTTTGCGGGCTTAGCCGACGGGTCCAGCGATTTTTTAAAGGCAAAAGATACCAGCACTGGGATAAAGGTGAGAGCCGCCAACATGGAACCTACTACGGCAAAAGCCAGGGTTAGGGCCATGGGTCGGAAGAGTTTTCCTTCTACCCGCTGCATGAGCAGAATGGGTAAATAGGCCAGAATGATAATGGTTACGGAAAAGAAAATTTCCCGACCTACTTCCTGAGCTGCCGAGAGGGTAAGGGGTATAATGCCCCGCTGTTTTTCTTCCTGCGTGGCCGAACGATACCTTCGAATCAAATGCTCAACCATCACGCAGGCTCCATCGACAATGATACCAAAGTCAATTGCTCCCAGGGAAAGAAGGTTAGCTGGAATGCCCGCAATTTTCATGAGCATGAAGGCAAACAGCAGCGAAAAGGGAATGGTAATGGTCACCACCAAAGCCGCCCGGAAACTACCCAAGAAGAGGACCAAAAGTACAATGACAATCGAAATGCCCTCAAACAGGGTATGGGCTACCGTTTCTAAGGAGTGATCAATTAAAAAGCTCCGGTCATAAAGCACCCGTAGGGTAACGCCTTTAGGTAAATCACGAGCCTGTAATTCGGCCATTTTGGCTTTTAGGGCTTCCAGAGCTTCGCTGGGGTTTTCGCCCCGCCGAAGCACGACGATGCCTTCTGTTGAACCCGTAATGTCAACTTTAGCTTCCCGTACATTATAGCCCAGAATACCCGAAGGAGCTGGCGGAGAGATTTCCACCCGGGCTACGTCGGATAAGAAAACCGGCACGCCGTCAATGGCCGTAAGCACGATGGTTTCAATGTCCTTGGGCGTTTTTAAAACGCCTAATCCCCGCACGGCAAAGCCCTGTCCGCCCCGGTCAATGAGGTTACCGCCCGTGTTCTGGTTATTTTTGCTGACAGCCTCCATGACGTCCGTAAGCTTGAGGTTGTACTTGCGAAGCTTGGTGGGGTCTGTTAGGATATGAAATTCTTTTAGTGGCCCGCCGAACGTTACCACATCCGCAATGCCGGGAACTTGCAGTAACTGCGGTACAATTCGCCAATCCTGTAAATCCCGAAGTTGCATGGGTGTATAGGTTGGCGGAGCTTCCACGACGTAACGGAAAATCTCGCCCACGGCGGTAGTCAGCGGAGCTAGCTCGGTGGTTACTCCATCGGGCAATTCGGCGGCGGCAATGCGTTCAAGAACCTGTTGCCGGGCAAAGTAATCCGTGACGGTTTCGTCAAAATTGAGCTGGACTACTGATAACCCAAAAATCGTACGTGATCGGCGATCCGTGACGTGGGGGGTGTTATTAAGAGCCCGTTCGATGGGAATGGTCACTTGTTGTTCGACCTCTTCGGCTGCTCGTCCATCGTACTTGGCAATGACAATGACGTTGGTATCGGCAATGTCGGGATAGGCTTCGATTTTGAGCATTCGAAAGCACCAGTATCCCAGACCCATCATGGCTGTTGCCAGGGCAATAACCACCCACCGATTCTTGAGGGAAAACAATAATAAACTGCGAATCATCGGGAATGTTAGCAAAGACTATTGGCCCAAAGCCAAGGGTCGGTTAGAAAATTTCTATGGGGTAAGCAATGATTTGAATCCGAGGAGAAAAGCTGCGAATCTCGCGAAGGGTAGCTCTTACCTTTTCCGTTTCTTCTTCAAACAGAATCACCACGGGCGGCTCGTCAAAGGAAAACAAAGCTCCGGGCTGAATAATGCGATGGTTCCCAATGCCACTAATGCCTTCAAACACCGAAGCCTGAGCAATGTCATGAGCGACCAGCCATTGCAGTAAGGTTAAGTATAAGGGATGCCCGTGAGCATCCATTTCGTCTTTATTAAGTAAAATCTGAGCCTGAAGCATCATGGTAGTTTTCAGTTTTCTGTTAAGAGTTTGCCGTTTTCGAATCAGTAAATATTAGAGGTTAGGAAAACTTGCCCCTTACTCATTCTATCATTCACTCCTTCAACATTAAAGCCCTAAAACCCGAAGCTGATGCCTTTGAGCTGCATGGCGTTTTCCGTTACCACCTGTTCTCCGGCTTTAAGACCCGAGAAAATGACCAGGGCGTTACCCGTTTGCTGGCCCGTCGTTACCGAGCGGCGTTCGTAGGTCAAGGGCTTGGTTTCCACAAAAAGATAATCCTTACCCTGAATGGTCACCACGGCGGACTGGGGAACTGAAAGGTAATTCCCTTCGGCCAGACCAAAACGTACCGTGGCAAACATGCCGGCTTTGAGTTTTCCACCTGCGTTATTAACCAGAATACGAAGTTTGATCATGCGGGTCTGAACATCAGCGATTTCGTTAATGGCCTGAAGAACTCCAGAGAATTCCTCGTTTGGGTAAGCGGTAAAGGTTAGCTTGCAGGTCTGACCTTTCTTCACGCGGGTAAGCTGACTTTCGGGCACCTCGCAAACCACCCAGGCCGTTTGAGGACGTGCTTTTAATAATAGTTCTGCCGGAAAACCACCCATTTGCAGCCGGGCTTCGTGCTCAATGACGGCGGCTTCTTCGTTATCCAACTGGGTTTCGGCTTCGAGTACATCCCGTCCCGTTCCGGCCCCGTTGGCAGCCAGATCTTTGGCCCGGCTTACGTTGACTTTAAGCGTTCGGATGTTAATGCGGTGTTGAAGCAATTGCGTGTAATGAGCAGCTAGTTCGGCATCATTAAAGAGAACCAGGTTTTGATTGGGGTTTTCCTGAGAAGCTAGTACGGTCGCCGCTACCTGAGCTGGTGCTTCAAAATGAGCCACCAGATTACTCGTGCTGGCGGTAATGGTTTTAAAGGCCGAAGCCATTTCCTTCGTAGGTAAAATGAGTATTTTGCCGTCCTGCTCAACGGTGGGGCGTAACAGTTCGGGTGGGGCTTTCTTTTCGGTTTTCTGACAGGCCATTATGCTCAGAAGCAGGGCCAGAGCTGCGATATATTGATTCATTACCATTGAGAGATTAATCCAGAACTATACAAGACGTCAACAAAACTTTTTCGGTATTCAAACAGGGCATCGTAATAGGTCTGACGGGTGTCATACCAGGTACGCTGGGCTTCGAGGTAATCCACCAGCGTGGTAGCTCCCTTGAGATACGCATAGCGAACCGAAGCCAGTACTTTGTCCGATTGTAGCAAAAGCTGCTCGTATTGCTGAAGGGTTCGCTGATGATTTTGAAAGGATGTTAAGGCATTTCTGAGTTCGACGCTGATGCGTTTTTGGAGAAAAGTAAGCTGATCCTGAGCCTGTTGTTGAAGAATTTTAGACTTCTGAATTTCCCCCTGATTCCGGCTAAAAACGGGTAACTCAAAAGTCAGGAACACACCCGCGTAGGGGATGGCATTCTGTGGGTTCCAGATGGCTCCCATTTCATTGGCTGGTTTGGCCAGTACCTGTTGAAGCTCCCTATTTCGATTAGCCGCTTCCAGACCACTGCGGGCGGCCAGTACGTCCGAACGCTGGTTCTGGGAATACGTTAATAAGCTATCTACGCTAAAAGGTGAAAGCACGGGATCGTTAATGTCAAGCTGGATACTATCGGGCTGACCCATCTGAATGGTAAGCTCGGACAGTTCATTCCGATACAGTTGTCGGGCCGTGCGAAGTTGCAGGGCATTTTGCGTAGAAAGCACTTCCGTCCGGGTAAGGTCCGTTGTACTAACTACCTGATTGCGGAGCCGCACCCGGTTGAGATAGACCAGGCTATCCAGGTTAATCTGGGTTTGTTCCAGAAGCGTCACCTTCGTAGACGCGTACCAAGCATCCAGCCACAAAAGAGCCGCATCGCGAAGTACATTCCTTGAGGTTTCCTTGACGTTATTGGCTGACAATTGAGTAAGCCCCTGAGCCAGACTTACTCGTCGGCTGCGTTTGCCGTAAATATCAAATTCTTTGGTAAGCTGGAGCCAGAACTGCCGATTTTGGCGACTTAAAAAGGTACCATCGTTGGGCAAATGCCGAGGAGAGAGTTGAAAAAGGGTTTGATTATTCAAGAAAGGATTACTCTTCAATCCAGCCGTAATTTCATCCGATTGGGTTGCGGCAACATCCAGATTTTGCAGTCGTAGGGTAGGGTTACTCTGGCGAACTTGTTCGAGGGTTTTTCGGAACGAGTACAGCGTCTGGCCCCAACTGGAGCTCACCACGAGCATTACCAACCCGATGGTCAGTGCCTGTATTCTCATGTATTAACGTTTTTGGGGATAATAAATCAGGATATGTATCAGTCTAAAACAGACTGATGCCTGATAGCGGAGATAAGACGTTAGAAGACTATGAAAGTCAAATGGCCGCTCATTTCGTTTCTTGGAAGTGGAAAAGGATGGTTTGGTAGTGTTAATTTTTGATGAAATAGTGGTAAGGAAGTGGTTGGGTTTGGGCGTATTACGTCTGGCAAAAAGAGCAGATTTAAGGGGCAAACGCAAGTAATGTAGATTAGAAGAGTATTAAAAAAAACTGGTAAGGGGATAGGAGAGCAGAGGGACTAAAAGGCAGAAATGAAATCGGATCGTTCAGGTTCTGAAAAGTATTCAAAAGTATTTTTCCAAAACATAAAACAAAAAAACGGCATTGAATTCCATCAATGCCGTTTTAGAGATGTGGTAAAGGGCGGGTTCGAACCGCCGACACACGGATTTTCAGTCCGTTGCTCTACCAACTGAGCTACTTCACCTTATTTTCTTGTCCCTGACTGGTGTGTTTTGGGACTGCAAAAGTAGTGACTGAAATAGCCGAATGCAATACCTGTCTGAAAAAATTTCCCAAAAAAGTTGTTAATGATTGATTATCAGGATGAAAAATTTTCAAAAAAATCTAAAAGCCGGATCATAACTAAAAGTTGCTCAATCAGAACTATCCCCGTATGTTTGCACACAGTCTAAAATAGATGCCATATTTTTGATAACCGCTGAATAATCAAAATCAATAGGTAGGAATTATTCACACAATCAAAGAAGCGTATTACTAGTTAAGTCATGAATATAATTATTCCCATGGCGGGGATGGGCAAGCGGATGCGGCCTCATACGCTCAGTATTCCTAAACCTCTTATTCCTATTGCCGGAAAACCGATCGTACAGCGTCTGGTAGAAGATATTGCCAAAGTTTGTGCGACTCCCATCGATGAAATTGCGTTTGTCATTGGTGATTTTGGACAGGAAGTAGAGCAACGCCTGCTGGCCATTGCCGAGTCAGTAGGAGCGAAAGGACGCATTTGTTACCAAAATGAGCCTCTGGGTACAGCTCATGCTATTTTGTGTGGCGGTGAAAGCTTAAAAGGTAACGTGATTGTTGCCTACGCAGATACATTATTCCGGGCGAACTTTCATCTGGAAACGGAACAGGATGCCATTATCTGGGTGCAGGCGGTGGAAGATCCCAGTGCGTTTGGCGTGGCTCAGGTCAATGAAAACGGCGAGATCATCGGCTTCGTTGAAAAACCCCAGACCTTTGTTTCAGATCTGGCCATTATTGGTATTTATTACTTCAAGGATGGAGAAAACCTGAAGAATGAATTACAATACCTGGTGGATCATGACATCAAAGTATCAGGGGAATATCAATTAACCGATGCCATTGAAAACATGCGTCGCAAGGGAATGAAATTTATTCCCGGTCAGGTGCAGGAATGGCTCGATTGCGGTAATAAACAGGCAACGGTTGAAACCAATCGCCGTTACCTGGAATTTGTGAGCGATCAGAATCTGATTCACCCTTCGGTGAAACTGATTAATTCCGTCGTGATTCCTCCCGTTTTTGTAGGGGAAAACGCCGTGATTGAAAATACCGTGCTGGGCCCTCATGTATCGGTTGGCAAGAAAACCAGCGTGAAAGACTCCGTGATCCGCAATTCCATCGTACAGGAAAATACGGTGATTGAAAGCGTAAATCTGGAGAATTCAATGGTGGGTAATTTCGTGCATTTGACCAGCAAAGCTGCGGATCTGAGTGTAGGAGATTATAATTCCATTACAGTATAGGAATGCTCTTCATAACGACTGAGTAATCAACTTTTTAGTTGAAAAATCAGACTAATTTTATTAATACTTTTGCTATTGAAATTATCTTCACTGGCGAAAGTATTAATTGTATTTGACCCTTCGTTGATGAAAACGAAGGGGGAGGAAATATAGGTAAGGGTATTTCCTTCAAAGAAACATTTACGGGCTACTAACCAAAGTACCCCTTTCAAAGTTTATCTATCAGCGTTAGTAATTCCGCTGGCCATAGATTGCCTCCAGTGAGTTTAAGAAGTTTCGAGCTAAACCCGCACAGCTGTGTATGAAAGCAATCGCGTTAGGGATAGTAATGGCTGTATTGAGTTTGCCAGTTTCCGCTCAACAGAAAAAAAAGAAAGAAGCCCTCACTTCGGAACAGAAGGCAGAGGCTGAACGGGTATTTACGGAGGGCATGAAATTCTTCATGCAGGATGAATATGATCAGGCTATTCCCATTTTTGAAAAAGCCCTGGAATTATCGCCTGACAATTCGGGTATTCAGTTTTCATTAGCCAAATCTTACGAGAAAAAAGGCGATACGGACAAGGCGTTGCCACTGGCCGAAAAGTCGTTCATTGCTACGCCCGAGAATCGGTACTCAACGTTATTGTTAGCGGATTTATACGAGAAAAAAAACAAGTTTGCTGAAGCGGCCAAATTGTATCAGCTCTTGTTTACCCGTTACCCCGACAATGCCGAATACGCTCTGGAGCTAGCTTCCCTCTATATGCAGCAGGATCAGTATCCTGAAGCTTTGAAGGTGTATGAGCGGCTGGAAAAATCGCTAGGGATAACCGAAGAAATTAGCCGTCAGAAACAGTTGGTATTACTCAAACAGGGAAAAGTGAATGAAGCCGTTTCTGAAGGGCAGCGTTTGATTAATTCCGATCCCGGTGAAGTAGAATACCTGGTTGAGCAGGCGGAGCTTTTAATGACGCACGACCGTTCGAACGAGGCCATCCCGGTACTGGAGAAAATTCTGCAACTGCAAAGTAATAATGCTCAGGCTCACATCATGCTGGCTGAGTTATACCGCAAAAAAGGCGACCTTAAACGCTGCAATGAAGAGTTAGCCAAAGCCTTTTCTGATCCTTCGCTGGATGCGACAACCAAGGCCCGGGTGTTGACGAGTTACATTGCCATGCTGCCGCAGGAAACCAAAAATGAAGAAGTTTTGAAGTTTGCCAAAGCACTCGTAGAAAGCCATCCTGAACAAGTGCAGGGGCACGTCATTCTGGGAGATTTGCTGGCTCAGCGGGATGAAAAAGCCGCTGCCCGGGACAGCTATATTAAGGCTGCCCGGCTGGATAAATCACTCAATGAAGTCTGGCAGCGGGTTATCCAGCTCGATGGGGATCTGAACCAAATGGATAGCGTCATTACGCACTCGGAAGAAGCTTTGGAAGTATTTCCCAACCAGGGTATTTTCTGGTACGCCAATGGCTCGGCTTACCTGGCTAAAAAGCAGTACAAAAAGTCGAGCGAATCCATGGAAGAAGCCCGGCGTTTGACAACGGATGCCAATTTACTAGGCTTTATCTACGCTCAACTCGGCGATGCCTATAATGCCATGGGTAAATTCGATGCCTCGGACCATTCCTACGAAGAGGCCCTCAAACTGAATGCCAATAACGAACATGTCTTAAACAATTACGGCTATTTTTTGTCTCTTCGAAAAGCCAAGCTAGAGAAGGCTACTGAAATGACGAGTCGGCTGGTAAAGCTATTCCCCGAAAATGCAACGTATTTGGATACGCATGCCTGGGTGCTTTTTGTGAAAGGGGATTATGCCAATGCCCGCAAATTGCTTGAGAAAGCTACCCGGTTAGATGCCTCCAATGCCACTATTTGGGAGCATTATGGGGATGTTCTTTTTCAGTCCAACGACAAAGAAAAAGCCCTTGAGATGTGGAAAAAGGCCAAATCATTGGGAGAAACTTCCGATCGTCTGGAAAAAAAGATCTCGACGGGTTCTATCTAGCCTGATCATCGCTCCAAAGGGGCCTTACGTAAAAGCAATGAAATACTGGATGTTATACGCCTTTATAATCGTTTTTTCATTAAGCGGTTGTAAGCGGCATAAAATGCAGAAATCAGCAACAGGTATTACGGTTGATACGCTCCAGAAAGGAGAAATATCGGTTCGTAGCCCGGAAAGTAAAGAGGGAGAGAACGTTAATTTCACGATCAAAGACGTGGATTTTTCGTACCTGACTACGCGATCAAAAGTTGGTTTTAAGGCGGGAAACAGCGGCATTGACAATGCGGACTTAACCCTTCGCATGAAAAAAGACAGCATCATCTGGTTTACTGCCGGGCAATTTGGCATTACCGGAGCCCGTGGTCTTATTACCCGTGATACGGTGACGATTGTTAATGTGCTGGATCGGAGTTATACCCAGTTAAGTTTTCAGCAATTAAGTGCCCGCTTCGGAATTGAGCTTAACTTTGATCTTTTGCAAGCCATAATCATTGGTACTATGCCCTGGAAATACGAGCCCAACTCGGTCTCTAAAACCAGCGAAGCTTATTGGGTTCATCAGCAAGAGGGATCTTTAGCCATCGATAATCAGATTAATGTAGAAAATAACAAGCTCATAAACGTGAAAGCCACGCAGGGAAACCGAACGCTCGATCTAGCCTTTTCTGATTTTAATTCGTTGAATTCCTTTTTGTTTCCCTTTACCAGCCAATTGCAGTTACAGGCTCAGACGGCGGATGGGAAAACAGCCCAGACCTCGATTGAGTTGCGGCATAAGAAAGTGGATTTAACGCAGGAAAAACAGAGTTTCCCTTTTAGCATTCCATCCAGGTATACCCGTAAATAAGTTGGTCTGAAAGGCTCAATTATACTGGTTTAACTATTTGTCTTTTAAAATCTTGAGTACCCCCAAACGTCATTCTATACTCCATTGGCTGCGGCGGCCCTCTCTTCTGTATCTGGGAGTAGGGCTTTTCCTGTTTTTAATGCCCATGTCGGAAGCTCAGGCTCAAAAAGGGAAGAAAAAAACGACTCAGCGTCAGCAGCCTGCCTCAAAGGCTAAGAAAGCTTCAGGGCAGAAGGCATCGGCAAAGGTCGCTCCTAAAAAGCAGCAAGTTCCCGTTAAAAAGACGACTACCCGGCGGCCCACTTCCCGGAAGACTTCGTCAGGGGGTGGAGATGAGATGGTCATCAAGCAAAGTCGTCAGCAACTGGAAGCCGAAAAACAGCAAAATCAGGAGCGAATCCGGGAAATCAACCGTGTACTAGGGCAGACCGCCACTAAAAAAACGGCCACCTTAACCGAATTGAAAGCCCTCAACAGCAAAATTGAAACCAAGACCAAGCAAATAGATCTGCTGGCTCAGGATATAAATTTATTGAATAGCGAGATGAAAGGCCTCTCGGTGCAATCGGCTGGTCTGGCCCGGGATTTAAAAAACCTTAAGAAAGAATACGCGGCCATGGTCTTTGCGGCTTCGAAAACGGCCAACACGTATAATAAACTCAGCTTTTTATTCTCGGCCAATAGCTTTAACTCGCTGGTGATGCGGTACCAATACCTGCGTCAGTATACGGATGCCCGCAAAAACCAGGCCCGGCACATTGAGCAGGTGCGGGGAGAGTTAAATACCAAGCAGCAAACCATTAAGTACAAACAGGTTCGTAAAAAAGACGTTTTACAGGCTCAGGTGAAAGAAAATGAGTCTTTAGAAGAAACAAAAGAGCGGCAGGCCGTTGTCGTCAACGAGTTAAGTAAACAGGAAAATACCCTTAAATCGGAGCTTACGGAGCGTACCAAAGCCATTAATCGACTCGATAACATGATTCGGGTTGTGATTGAACGGGAAATTCAGCGGGCCGCCCGCGAACGCGAAGAACGCCTCAGACGCGAGCGAATTGCCCGCCAGCAGGCCGAAGAACGCGAAGCCGCCGCCCGGGCCAGAGCCGAAGCTGCGGCGAAGGCTGCCGCCGCTCCAACGCCTGAAAAAGCCAAAGAAATTATCGAAAAAGCGGACGAGGCCTTAGCTAAAGCTCCTTCTGCTGAAGAGGTAGTCAAAAGTAAAGCGGAAGCCCGAGCCATTGTGGCTGCTCCCGAGGCTGAAGCCGGAGCTACTTTTGGCTCTTCCCGAGGCCGCTTGCCCTGGCCTGTTCGTTCGGGGTATATCTCTGAGCATTTTGGTGTACACTCACCCATGCCCGGAATCTCGGTGAAAAATCTGGGTGTGGATATTGCTACTAATGTTGGCGAACCCGTTCGGGCCGTTTATGATGGCATTGTTAGAAATATATTTTCACTTGCGGGCGTAGGAACGGTAGTTACGATTCAGCACGGAGAATACTTTACCATTTACGCTAAACTTTCCAATGCATCCGTATCTGAAGGTCAACGGGTAAATGCCCGGCAGGTCATTGGAACAGCGAAAGCGGATCCCGATGGAGGTGCTGAAATTAATTTTCAGATTTGGAAAGGCACTGGCAAGCTGAACCCCGAAGGATGGTTGGCTGGCAAATAGTCAATGTCTTATAAAAGCAAAAAGCCGTCCCTGCTATTAGACAGTGGGCGGCTTTTTGCCAGGTGGAAGTTGTTATTTTTTAGAACCCTCTTCGATATTTTCAATAATCTTTTCTAATAAGGTAGAATCAGTGTTAGGAAAATCGGAATTTTCTCTGGTTTCTACACTAGAAGGTTCTTCCTGATTGCCTTCATAATTAGGTTGTGGCTGGGGCTTAGGAGTAACTTTACTCCTTTCTTCATGGGTATTCATGGTCGTAAAGGTTTACTTGTTACAACTATAAGACTAAAAAACCATACCCTAGTTAAGTTATAAAAATAAATAATTCACTTATTTAAGAAATAAATTTTCCGTCTCCGTAAACCCGATCTCGTCCTACTTACCTTGCGAGCGTAGCTATTTCTGTACTGCCAAGAGGGGACTCCACTCATAAATTGACGTACGCGTCGTAAGAAGAACTTCCCAAGACCCTGCTTCCACTCTGATCCCGATCAGAATTGAAGCAGGGTCTTGTATTTGATACCTCTTCGTCAGGTGTAATAATTAAGGCTAATTGCGAAAAGTACATAAAGGGTAAGCTTTGCCAAATTATATTTTTTTGATGTGCCTTAGTACTTAAATAACCTATTGAAATTTTATAAATATACTTTTATAAAATTTTTGATAATAGGTAATATCTTTACAGCAGTTACCCCAAAACCAAAACTACCTTATATGAAAAAATCTCTGTACTTCATCCTAGGGATGATGTGCTTGGCCTGGACGTCTGCCTGGGCCCAAGATCGCAAGATCACCGGTAAAGTCACGTTTGTTGACGACGGAACGGCCCTGCCAGGGGTCACAGTGCGAATCAAAAACACCGGAACGGGTACAAATACAGATGCCCGTGGTATGTTTAGCCTTACTATTTCGGGAAGTACCACCACGCTGGTTTTTAGCTCAGTAGGTATGCTTACTCAGGAAGTAGAAGTGGGGAATCAAACGACGGTGGATGTAGCTATGGCCTCCGACGCGAAAGGTTTGCAGGAAGTCGTGGTAACCGCTCAGGGGATCGTCCGCGAAAAGAAAGCTCTGGGTTATTCAGTTACCACTTTAGAACAGAAGCAGCTCGAGAATAGGCCCCAACCCGACATTGCCCGCGTCTTACAAGGCAAGATTCCTGGTGTAAATATTACCTCTACTTCCGGGGTATCGGGTACGGGTACCAGCATCAACATTCGTGGGTTTTCTTCCATTACGGGTTCTACACAACCGCTATTTGTAGTCGATGGGGTACCATTTAACTCCAATACCAACGGTCGTGGTAATTTTACCGAGGGTGGGCAGTCGTCTTCCAGCCGTTTTATGGATCTGGACCCCAATAATATTGAAAATGTAACCGTACTGAAAGGCCTGGCGGCAACGGTAACCTACGGGGATCAGGGCCGGAACGGCGTAATCCTGGTAACGACTAAAAACGGAACGAAAAAAGCTCGTCCAACGGAGTTCTCTGTTACGCAATCTTACTTTACCAACCGGGCTCACTTACCGCATTATACTGATAAATACATCGGTGGATTTCAGCAAAACTTAGGTTACTTCTTTAGTAACTTCGGTCCAACGCTCGACGAAGCCTACGCGTATCCTTCTCAAAATAAAAACACAGCCTTATCGACACACCCTTACGCTAATTTCTCAAATGCCGCTCTGCGGGGAGCCTTTGCCGATTATGTCGCTTCCCAAGGTGCTTATCGGTTACAGATTTATCCAAATAACGTACGGGACTTTTTCCGCACGGGTCAGATTTCCAATACTTCCCTTAATATCTCGGGTGGAACGGATCGGGTGAGCTATAATATCTCGGCAGGATACAATGCTGAGCAGGGCTATGTTCCTGAAAATGGCATTAAGAAAATCACGCTGGGCACGGGCCTAAATGCTCAGTTAACCAAAAAACTACAGGTTACTACCTCATTTAACTTCACTAATACGGATCAGTATTCACCCCCGTTGAGTGGAGGTACGGGTAATAACGCTTTGAACTTCCCTTCGGTACTGGCGAACGTGATGTACACGCCGCGTCAGGTGGATTTGATGGGCTGGCCTTTTGAAAATCCTATCGACGGTAGCTCGGTCTATTTCAGAAGTGGAAATGATATTCCTAACCCCCGCTGGATTCTTAAAAATTACAAGACTACAGGTCAGGTAAACCGGGTTTTCTCGGCTACTACGTTCACCTTCGATTTAGCGAAAGACCTCACACTTTTATATAAAGTTGGTTTAGACACCTACATTGAAAAGCAGCGGTACATGCTGAACAAAGGCGGTGTGTCCTATGTCAACGGTTTTTACTCAACCTACGACATTCAGAATACGATCTGGGATAACAGTATGATCTTATCCTACTCTAAGTCCTTTGGTGAGAAGTTTAGCTTTTCGGCCCGTGCAGGCGGAAACATGCGGAACGATTACACACGTTATTCGGGTGCCAATAGTGAAAATCAGTTAGCTCGTGGTCTCTTCCGTCATAGTAATTTTATTAATAACGTTGCTTTTGACAGTGAAGTTGAGCAAACCCGTATAGGGGTTTTCGGAGAGGTAACCGCCGATTTCAACAACTATCTATACTTGAATTTGGCGGGTCGTAACGACTGGACTTCTACTGTTGAGATACCCAACCGCCGGATTTTCTATCCTTCGGCCAGCCTTTCCTTCGTGCCTACAACGGCCTTCGGCATGCATTCGGATGTAGTTAACTTTTTAAAGGTAAGAGCGGGCGTTGGAACGTCAGCAGGCTTCCCTTATCCTTACTCTACCCGAAACATCCTCGATCAGAACGCTCGTGCCTGGCTTTCTGCCAGCGGAACAGCTTTGCAGTCGCAGTCGGTGAATAACACGCTGGGTAACCCCAATCTTAAACCTGAATTACACACCGAATACGAAGCAGGTCTGGAAGGTAAGATCCTGAATAACAAAGTTAGCTTTGATCTGACGGCTTATCGGCGTATCACGCGGAATCTGATTACCAATTCTCCTCTGGATGCTTCAACGGGTTATACAGCTACGACGACCAACATTGGTAAAATCAAAAATGAAGGTATCGAAGCCAGCGTAACGATGACGCCCATTAGCCGGGGAGATTTTACCTGGAATGCAACGGTGGTTTTTAACCGTAACAAACCCAAAGTAGTAGACTTGGGTGGAACGCTTCAGGAAGTACAGATCTCAGGTTTTGGCGGAACGCTGGGTAACTACGCCGTAGTAGGTCAGCCCTTTAACGTGATTAAAGGTATCGGTTTCCGTCGGAACGAACAGGGACAGCTTATTGTCGGTGGTGATGGTTACTTATTATCTACGGCTAGTCCCGTCGTGTTAGGTGATCCTAACCCTGCTTTCACGACAAGCTTGATTAATAGCTTCTCTTACAAAGGTTTTACGCTGGATTTCATGATTTCTTACCGCCACGGCGGAGCCATGTATTCTACGACGGCAGGAGCATTGCTGGGTCGGGGAATGGTGGATCTGGCGATGGGTAAGAATGGCGGTTTTGATCGTGCACAGACCATCATTGTTCCTGGTGTGAAACTTGACGGAACTCCGAATGATATCCAGATCACTGCCTCGGATTTCTACTTTAATAACTACTACTTCTTTGGCGACGAAGGCCGTATTTATGACGGCTCGACCATTCGTTTGCAGGAGGCTTCGCTGTCGTATCAGTTCCCTAAAGCTTGGTTTAGTAGGCTAGCAATTAAAGGAGCATCGCTGTCTTTTACGGGTAATAACCTCTGGTACAGAGCTATTCACTTTCCTAAAGGACTCAATTTTGATACCGATAACCTGGGTCTGTGGTGTAGGAAATGGGCTAGGTTTTGAATTCCTGACGGGACCAAGTTCTCGCCGTCTGGGAGGTACCGTCAAGCTAACCTTCTAATCCATACTCATCCGAAAATATAAAAAGATGATCAAGAAATTAAGTTTCGCTTTGCTGGCGGCACTAACATTGAGTGTAAGCTCCTGTAAGCTGGATCTGCTCGATAACCCCAATGCCGTAACCAACAGCAACACTGATATTAACTATTTGCTTAACAATATTCAGCTGAATTATGCCACACACTTCAATCAGGTGAGTGATCCGGGCATGCGATTAACCCGAATGCTGAATCAGGGATCGGCTATTTACGAAAACGCCGTTTCGCCTAGTAACTACGATGATACCTGGAGTAGAGCGTATGCCATCTTGTTAACCGATATTAAAACGCTTATTCCACTGGCGGAAAGCTCGCAATTGTATGTACACGCGGGAATTGCCCGCACGATTCGGGCTTCGGTTCTTCTGAATCTGGTAGATATGTTCGGCGATGTGCCTTACTCCGAAGCGATTGATCCAGCCAATTTTAATCCCAAAGTGGATGCTGGAGCTACCGTTTATGAAGTGGCACTCAAGGATTTAAATGACGCTATTTCCAATTTTGCGGCTAATTCGGCGAGTAGTCCTTCGAGTGATCTTTACTTCTCTGCCAGTAAAGACAATTGGACCAGAACGGCGAATTCACTCAAGTTAAAGGCCTATCTTAACCGTCGGTTAGTAGATAAGTCGGGGTCAACTACGGCTATTAATGCCCTGATTGCTGGAGGAAAACTCATCTCGTCGGCGGATCAGAACTTTACCTTTAAGTATGGCTCGAACTTGACCAATCCTGATACGCGTCACCCGAGGTATGGGTATAGTAACACCGGAGCTGGAGATTATCAGTCGAATTCCTACATGGGAACGATGTATTACTCCAAGGGTTTCGTTGACCCCCGGATGCGGTTTTATTTCTACCGTCAAACGATTAAAAACCCGACGGACGTAAACGCTCTTCGTTGCATCACTAACTCAAAACCTAATCACTTTTCGGCGTCGGATTTCTTCTGCTTGCCAACGGATGTGGGCTACTGGGGACGCGATCACTTGAATAACGAAGGTATTCCACCCGATGGATTACTGCGGACGGCTTTTGGGGTATACCCTGCCGGCGGGCTTTACGATAACAATGCCGGAACAGGCGTGTTTTTAGGAGCCGGAGCAGGTGGAGCAGGTATTCAGCCTATTATCATGCGTTCGTTTGTAGACTTTATGCTGGCGGAATCAGCCCTGACTCTGGGTACGACGGGTTCGGCACGGAGTCTGTTACAATCAGCCGTTGAAAAGTCGATGGCCGATGTGCGAGCCATGGCCTTAGCCACCACCGAAAGTAGTAAGATTACCAGCTTCGAAGCGGCTAATAATATTGTCTGGACGACGGAAGTCAGCAAGTACGTAGCCAAAGTGCTTGAAAACTACGATGCTGCCACAACCGATGACGCTCGCCTGAACGTGATTGCCACGGAATACTGGCTGGCCCTATACGGGAATGGTGTTGAATCCTATAACCTGTACCGCCGAACGGGTAAGCCCGCGAATATGCAACCAGCGTTGGAGGCTAATCCGGGCTCTTTTCCTCGCTCGGTATATTACCCGGCTTCCTACATCAATCGTAACGCCAATGCTAAGCAAAAAGCCGGAGTTACCGTGCCCGTTTTCTGGGATAACAACGCAGCGAATCTGTTAAAATAAAGGTAAAAATTACTGATAATCAGACACATGATTGCACTGAAAAATAAACTGATCCTAGGTTTGCTGGCTACGGCTATGCTGGCCTGTAAAACCGATATGATCAACCGGATCGATACCGAAGAAATGGAAAACGGCGGTTATGTTCGCACTGTAACGCCTTACCCGGTATTATCCAGTACGTTCTTTTTTAATAAGGCTGCTCTCTCAAGCACAGCTATGAGCTTTGTTGCCGAGGCAATTACGCCTAATAAAGGAAGTTATTTATCTTCTTATGATTTAACGATTGGTTTTGTTGATAACACCCGAAGCCGGGGCAGTAACGCTTCGGTAAACCCGCTGACTTTAAAATCCATTGCCGCTTCGGCCTTTGCCAAAAACGATACAACGGGTTATCCGCGGACGGTGATTTCAGTAACGGCTACAGAGGCCCTGACTACCTTGAAGCTCCCCGCTGACAGTATAAACGTAGGGGATTACTTTGAAATCCGTGGGACGATGAAACTCACTACGGGTCAGAGCTTTAACGCTAACAATACCGGAGCCAATATTACTGGAGGAGCTTTCTATAGTTCTCCCTTTTACTACCGGGTAAATGTGGTAAGCCGTTAAGGAGAGTACCCTAGTAAACAGACGTAATCAGACCCGTTAAACGTACTTATGTTTAACGGGTTTTATTTTGTCTATATCGCTCTAGTTATTGCTTTTAATGAAGTATAAAAAGGTTAATTAAGCTGAATAAATACATAATACTTAAATTAAGTGATAGTGAAAAATTAAACGCTAAATGATAGCATAATAAGTGATTTATTTTATTCCCCCTAAATCTTGGTATATTGTACTTCTTTGAGAAAAATACCTCTCATGAGTAAGCGACAAATAATAAATTGAATCGGAAATAAATAGCAATTATTTGCTCATAATGAGTGAATTAGGCGTATGTATAAAGTGGTATTTGTTTTTTATAGGGCTTGCGGTTTAACTGCTTTTGATGATTAGTAAGTAAAAGAATACTCAATTGTGAGTCTTACTTTACAGAGTGGTAAATAGGACAAATGCAAGGACAGTGTTACACTACTATTGTTACTTTACAAATGAAATAAGTACTTACGGTTCATTTATAAAAGGTCACAATAACTAATTTATCTGGGCAATACTATTCACCTTTTTCAAGCCCATTTATGTCAATTTTTTCTTCAGACACCCCCACGTCGGGTGATCTCATTGGCTCCAAATCTTCCGTGGGCCGTCGAACGTTTCTTCGGTTTGCAGGCATTTCTTCTGTTTCTGCCATGGCTTTGACTACGCTTGCCTGCGAAGATCACAGACCTACTCCTTTAAACGGAGCGGTAGATTTAGGAGCAGGTGATGTAGGAATCATGAACCTGGCTTATTCCCAGGAACAGCTCGAAGTGGCTTTTTATTCGCAGGTAGTTCAAACGCCTTATGCGAACATCTCTTCTGAAGAACTGGCCTTCTTTACGGATTTACGCGACCGGGAGCGAACACACCTGGAGCTCTTCAAATACCTGCTGGGCGATAAAGCGATTCCCATGCTGACGCCTAACTTTTCTTCCGTAGACTTTTCCAGTCGCGAGAGTGTGTTGAAAACAGGTCATACGTTTGAAGACTTGGGAGTGGCGGCCTTAAATGGAGCCGGAAGATTTGTAACGGATATGGAGCTACTGGCTTTGTCGGGAAAAATCGTGTCGGTGGAAGCTCGTCACGCTGCTTTATTGCGTGATTTATTACACCCAAAATCGCAAGCGATGGGTTTTGCGGGGGATGATATCATCACTACGGATACGGGTTTGGATCGGGCCTTCTTGCCGCCGCAAGTTGTCATGATGGCTCAGCCCTTCATTCAGCAAAAAATTTCTGCGGAACGCCTGCCCAAGGCTTAAGGTCCGTTTTGAAGTATCAAACACACCTGTTAGGTGTTGCTTTACCCTATTCATGCATCCTTTGAACAATCCAGTCAATGAATATTTTTCAACTGTTTTCTGATATTGAAAGCGTCGACGCAGACGCTCCTGAAAAGCTCTCGTTTTATTCCAGACGGTTTTTCCTGAGAAAAGGCAGTAAAGCGGCTACGGCTGTGGCCTTACCCGTGGCTTTGGCTTCCATTACACAGGAGGCTTTTGCTCAATCAACCGAAGTTCAGGAAGTACTTAATTTTGCTTTGAAGCTGGAATACCTCGAAGAGGATTTCTACAAAAAAGCCTTGGCCGAGGCCACGTTCAATTTTGGTGCAGACCGTCCTGTTTTCGAGCAGATTCACAAACACGAAGCTTCCCACGTGAAGCTCTTGCAAACCGCTTTGGGAGCTGCTGCGGCTCCTAAACCTGCCTTGAAATACGATGCCTTTCCAGACGTATTTACTAACTATCAGACGTTTCTAATCGTTGCTCAGGCTTTTGAAGATACGGGCGTTCGGGCCTATAAAGGGCAGGCTCCCAAACTCTATAAGTTACCTGAACTGACCACGGCTTTGCAAATTCACGCTGTAGAGGCTCGTCATGCTGCTGAAGTACGCCGTTTGCGGGAAGGACGGGTGTGGGTAACCAAAAATGAAAGTGATGGAGCTCCTGCTGCCGTTTATGCGGGCGAAGAAAACACCATTCAAAAGGTAGACGTTCGCACGTTAGGACCCGGATTTTCGGATATCGTAGTGACTGAAGCGTTTGATGAACCGCTGACTAAAGAAGCGGTTCTGGAGATTGTGAAGCCCTTTGGCGTGGCTTAACAAGTGAGTGAGGGCTTAAAACTCTTTAAAGACCCGATAGGTAGGTTAGCTAACTCTCATCTATAAGAAGAGTTAGCTAACCTGATTTTTTATGAAATAAAAAGGCTAGGAGCACCAGTGTTCAGCCGCAGGCACTGGTCCCTCTTTTCGAATAACTTCCAGGCACTGCTCCCGATTGTTAAATCCCCAGGAATCCATTTGCTGGAGAACAGGCAGCAGAGACTGTCCCAAATCGGTGAGTACGTATTCTACTTTAAGCGGAATTTCAGCGTAGATAATGCGACGAATAATGCCGTGGTTTTCCAATTCCCGCAGTTGCAGATTTAATACGCGTCTGGAAGCCTGGGTGAGATAGCGTTGTAAATCAGAGGGCCGGTGCGTGCCCCGGGAGATGGCTAGGATCAGGGCCGCTTTCCATTTACCACCAATAATTTCCATGATCAGGCTTATGCCGCAATTGTAAAGTTTAGGAATCTTTGTTTCGTACATAAGGGTTGTTTAGTAAGAGCTTCATCTTCAGATAGGGTTAATTTTTTCCCCCTTTGAATCGAATTTCCCTGCTGGTAAGGATTCGTTTTATCCCTCGATTTTTGGAAGTGTAACTGGGTGATACCCCCTTTTTGTAACTTCCAATGAAAACTTTACTATTATTTATTGCCGGGATATTCGGTTTTACGGGCCTGAGTGCCCAACACGTTTTGGCTCCGACTGGTTTCTTTTCTTATGCGTTTCATGATTATGAGATTACTGCTCTGAGTGACGGCTCGATTACCCTGAACTTTAATGCCCTGATTCCCCAGGCTAAAAAAGGCGTGGTCGATAGTTTATTAAATCTGGACCGGGTGAAGAATCCCGTGGCCGTCTCGGTGAATGCGTACGTGATTAAACACGGATCAAAACTGATTCTAATCGATGCGGGAGCGGGTAGTAGCATGGGCTCTTCGCTGGGTCAATTACCTGTTCATTTAAAGAGGGCGGGCTATGATCCTTCTCAGATTGATGTAGTTTTATTAACCCACATTCATGCTGATCACTCCAATGGTCTACTTGACCAAGGAAAACGCGTTTTTCCTAAGGCAACGCTCTATGTAAACCAGGTAGACCTTGATTTTTGGCTAAGTAAAACCCAGCAGGATGCGGCTGTCGAAAGCGAGAAAAAAGGCTTTATTCAGGCTCGTCGGGTGGTGGATGCTTATGCAAAAGCAAATCGCTTGAAGACTTTTCAGGCTGGATCATCGCTTTTGGAAGGCATTACAGCCCTGGCGAGTCCCGGCCATACCCTGGGTCACACGTATTACCGATTGAGCAGTGGGACAGAAACCCTGTTGTTTATTGGCGACGGCATTCACTCAGCTCCGATTCAACTGCGAGAACCCTGCTTGAGCACCTACTTTGATCGGGATACAATGGCTGCGGCCATTCAGCGAAAAAAACTGCTGGAGCAGGCGGCTACCCATCATTACCTGATTGCCGGAGCTCACCTTGATTTTCCAGGGATGGGTTATATTCGAAAGAAAGGAAAGCTCTATGAATGGATGCCTTTAAAAAAGTAAGTATTGACTAAGCAAAAAGCGGACTTATCTAAACTCATAGACAAGCCCGCTTTTCTTTTTCGTAGCCTTAAATAGCGGCTTCTGCTGATTCAGGCATGGTCATGCCTTCGGCTGGATCTACTTTACCAAACCATTTCATACGTACTTTTTCATTGATGTAATAGAGACAGGGCACGATAACCAGTGTCAGGATGGTCGAGAAAATAACCCCATAGATAATGGTCCAGGCCAGGATGTTCCAGAATACGGCACTATCTCCACCGATCACAATGTTAGGGGCTAGGTCGGAGAAAAAACCAGCAAAGTCGATGGTCAGACCAATAGCCAACGGAATCAGACCCAGAATTACGGCAGAGGCTGTTAAAAGCACGGGGGTCATGCGAATGCCACCCGCTTCGATGATGGCTCTTCTCAAGGGAAAACCCCGCTGGCGAAGCTCTTCAGTGAATTCAATCAAAAGAATGCCGTTTTTAATTACAATTCCAGCTAGGGCGAAAATCCCTACGCCCGACATGATTACTGAAAAACTTTGATTGAATATCGAAAAGCCTAGTAATACGCCAATCAGCGAAAGAAGAATCGTACTGAAAATAATAATGGGCTTCACCGCCGAGTTAAACTGCGTGGCCAGAATCAGATAAATCAGCATAATTGCTCCGAGGAAGGCTACGACTAAGAAATCTGTCGTTTCAGCCTGAGCTTCCTGCTCGCCACCCAACTGAATGTGGTAGCCATTGGGCAATTCCATCTGATTCATTACCTGGGTAATTTGCAGGTTAATGGCGTTGGCATTGGCTCCGGGTACGATATCTGAACTTAGGGTAATAACCCGCTGCTGATTTTTACGGTTAATCTGGCTGTAGGTGGTGGAGTAACTAATGGTTGCGACAGCTGATAAAGGAACTTTGCGAAGCTGACCGCCCATGTTCATATCCCGGTAGACGATTTCCTGACTCAAGAGTCGTTCAATTTGACTACGATCATCGGGTTTTAATCGAAGCATGATGGGATATTCATCTTTGGAATCGCGGAATTTACTGATCTCCAGACCGAATAAAGCCGTTCGGATTGAACCCGCAATTTGCTGAGAACTAATGCCTTCCCGCTCGGCTTTGATGCGATCAATCTGAACGATGATTTCGGGTTTGTTGGTAATTAAATCCGATTTTAGCTGATCAATTCCTTCAATACCCGCTTCCTTAATTTTTTGCCGAAATTCCTTCTCAATCTTCATCAAAGGCTCAAATTCATCACCTGAGATTTCAATCTGGATGGGCTTACCCGTGGCTGGCCCGTTTTGCTCGCGTTCGACCGAGATTTCCGTGCCTGGAATGCCCTGTACGGCTGTGCGGATTTTTTCCAGCATGGCTTGGGAAGAAACGCCATTCCGATCCACGCTTTTCACAAAAGCAATGGTAACCTTTGACTTATGCGGCGTGTCTGAGCGGTCGGGATTGAAGGGATCTCCTGCATTTTTACCCACGTTGGAAATAACTGAGTTCACGGCTCCCATGGCTTTGTTCTCCTGGAGAATCTTAAAGACCCGTCGCTCGATTTCCCTAGTGGTTTTATCAGTAACTACTGCATCCGTTCCCACCGGCATGACGTTATAAATGTAGACATAGTCAGGCTCGCCGCTGGGAAAAAATACGACTGCTGGCTGGCGAATGGTTACGGCTATAAAGGAAATAATCAGTAAAGTTATGGCTGCTCCCACGGCAAAGACCGGGCGATACCCCGTAATGACCCAGCTAATAAGATTGCGATAGCCATGCTGAAGTTTAGGTAACATTCTTTCCTGAAAAGGCACCAGAATTCGAGGCGTCAGGATAAAATGATTAAAGTAATACAGCAGTAAAAGGAAAATAAAGAAGTTACCGACACCACGGTGAATAAGGTAACCTGCCAGAGCTACCGCTAACAGGCTGATCGTAGGCTTGAATATCGCCTTGCGATGATTGACCTCTACGTGAGCTCCGTGCTGATCGTCGTGGCGTTGCATGAAAGTTACGGCAAAAACCGGGTTCATGACGTAGGCCACAAAAAGCGAAGCAAACAGGGTAATGATGAGGGTAATGGGTAGAAACTTCATGAATTCTCCCACAATGCCCGGCCAGAATAAGAGTGGGAAGAAAGGAGCAATGGTCGTCAGTGTTCCTGAGAGTACGGGCACGAATACTTCGCCCGCGGCTGCTTTGACGGCCTGCTTAATGTCCCAGTCTTTGTGCTGATTAAACAGTCGGTGCGTGTTTTCAATCACTACAATCGCGTCATCCACCACAATGCCAAGGCCGAGTAAGAAAGCAAATAATACCAGCGTATTGAGCGTAAAGACCGAACCAATTAAGGGACCAACCAGCGGAAAACAGACGAAGGCCACGAGCGTTGAAAGCGGCACGGAAAGCCCGACGAAGATGGCATCGCGGACGCCCATAAAGAACATCAACACAAGCACTACGAAGATAAAGCCGAGAATTACGGTGTTAATCAAATCGTGAATGTCGGCCTTGGTTCGCTCGGACTGATCAGCCGTAATGATAACGTTCAGTCCCGCAGGCAACTGATTGGTCTTGTATTCTTCGATGATTTTTTCAATGCCTTCCGAGGCAGAAATCAGGTTGGTTCCCGCCCGTTTGATTACGTTCAGCGTGACAACGGATTTATTATTGAGACGGGCAAAGTCCTGCCGCTCTTCGTAACTGTCTTCTACCTGAGCCACATCGCCCAGGCGAACGGTTGCCCCCGTAGAGGTGCGAATCTGGAGTTCCCGCATTTGGGCTACATCCGTGAATTCGCCTTTTACGCGAAGCGTTCTTCTGACGTCATTGACATTTAATTCACCACCCGAGATATTAATGTTTTCGCCCTGAACGGCCTGTTGAATATCATAGAAGGTTAAGCCGGAAGATTGCATGCGGGCTAAATCCACATTGATCTGAATTTCCCGCTCCAAAGCTCCTACAATATCTACCCGGCTGATTTCGGGTAAACCTTCAAAAGCATCCTGTAAATCTTCGGCGTAGTCCTTGAGTTTTTGCAGGGGGAAGTTACCCGCCAAATTCACGTTCATGATTGGAAACTCGGAAAACTCTACGTTTTGAGCGGTAGGACCCGCATCAAGCTTCACCGGCAAATCCTGCTTGGACTTATCAATCGCATCGCGAACCCGTTGCAGGGCTACTTCCGAATTCACTTCCGGCAAAAACTCTACCAGAATGACGGATACATCATTGAGAGCATTGGACTTCACTGATTTTACCCCATTGAGCGATTTTAACTGCTTTTCAATGGGCTTATTAATCAGGTTTTCAATATCGGCGGGAGCCGTGCCAAAGTATACCGTATTAATGTAAACCTGCGGAACTTTAATATCGGGAAATTGCTCTTTGGGCAAATTGCTGTAAACCAGCCATCCCGCCAGGGTAATAATTACCGTGAAGATGTAGACGGTGGTTCGGTTTTCCACGCACCAGTTGGTAAAACCGAGGGTTTTATATTCTTCGAATTTCATTTCGAATGAAGGTTAAATGGCAGATTAGTAACTAATGGGCTGTCCATCGGTTAACTCCTGATAGCCTACCGTAATAAGCTCGTCACCCGCTGAAAGGCCTTCCGTAATCTCAATTTTACCGTTGTAACTCAGTCCCGTTTTTACCGGTCTGGCTTTAGCGATTTTTTTACCGCCTTCCTGCACGGCTACGTACACGACCTGCCCATTTTCCGTATTTTGAATCAGGTTTTGTTCGATTACCAAAGCCTGCGGTTTAGTTACGTCATTAATGAGCATTTGAGCCAGCATATTAGGCTTGAATTCCTTATTCGAAGGCAGGGTCGCTTCGATGGTAAAAGTTCTGGAAAGCGGATCAACGGTATTGGAAACAAACGTGATTTTGGCCTTGATTTCCTTATTGACATCGGGGAGCTTGATTGTTACTGCATCGCCCCGGCGGATGTTAGCCACGTACGTATCCGCCACTTTTCCAACTACTTTCAGACTACTCAAATTCACAATTCGCATTAAGGGCACGCCGGGCGTAGCCATCATACCCACTTTGCCGTCTACCTGATCGACCGTTCCCGCAATCGGAGCAGACACACGCGATTGGTTGAGCTGAACCTGTAGGGTTGCAATGCGTTTTTCCAGGGCCTCCTTATTATTCTTAGCCTGTAAATACTGAATCTCCGTACCAATTTGCTGATCCCAGAGCCGCTTTTGTTTGTCATAAAGCGTTTGAGCCAATGAAAGCTGATTTTTGGTTTCTTCGATGGATTCCTTTAAGATGCTATCGTCAATGCGGGCCAGGGTGGTTCCTACGCCCACGGCATCGCCTTCTTTGACCAAAATGGCTTTGATTACACCCGAAGCTTGAGGACTGATCTGTACGTTATTTTTGGCATCAACGCTGCCCTGCACCTCAATCATGTGTTCAAACGTGCTGGCTTGCAGCGGCTGAACGGAGACGGCTTTTACTTTTGCTTCTTCGGCTTTTTTAGGATCAAGCTTGGCAATTTCACCTTCCAGCTTTTTGATTTTAGTGTTGATTTCGGCCTGCTCACTTTTTAGTTCCGCTAACTCTTCTTTCTTACCTTCCAGACCTTCTTTTTTTTGAGAACAAGCGACTAAAAGAGCTGTGAGAATAAATAAGTAGGTGACTTTCATGATTGTATTTCTTGCGATGATAGGAGATGAGATTATTCGACGTAGAGCTTTCCGGCGGCTTTGTCGAGATCCACTTTAGCCACAATGGCGTTGTAAAGAGCCGTATAGTAGTTGGTCTGGGCCTCGCGGAAGCTGGTTTCAGCGTTGATGACTTCAATGTTAGAGCCTACGCCTTCTTTGTACTTAATTTGGGTAACCCGGAGGACTTCCTGAGCTAAATCCAGGTTCTTTTGCTGTTCCTGTAGCGTAAACCAGTAATTGCGAAGCTGAATTTCGGACTGGCTTAGTTGTAGATCAATGCTTTGCTTGAGAAGCTCCAGGTTGTTTTCTACTTTCAAAAGATTGCTTCGCGATTGAGAGAGCTTGTAACGGCGGGTAAAACCATCAAACACAGGAACATTAATAGCAAAACCAATGGATCCCGCATCCAGCCAGGGACGAGTAATGAAACGGGCAATGCTTTGACGACCATTATAATACCCATATGTTCCCTGCAAAGAAAGGGTAGGCCAAAGGCTCCGCTGAACGTTTTTAACATCAATCGTCTGTAAATCCCGCTGAGTTTGAAGCGTAGCATATTCAATGCGGTCGCCGTACTGGAAAGGGCGTTTAATAGCCTGAATCATTTCTTCAGAAAAAGAAAGCTTGGCTAGTTTCTCGCTTAATTCAAAGGATTGGTCCAGCGGATGACCCATTTGATACTTGAGCAGAATATAGGCCAGGTCCTGCAACCGTTGCACGTTTTGCTGCTCGGTGACCAAGTTGTTTCGCTGCACCTCAATGCGTTGTACGTCAATTTTCTCAACGAGCCCTTCCAGATTTGAAGCCCTCGTATCCCGCAGTAATGTATCGAGTCGATGCACGTTTACTTCCAGCAAATTCAAGCGTTCTTCATTGACTAAAACCGCATAATACGCCTTCGTAATGTTTTCAGCCACCGTAATCTTGCTGGCGGTAATGTTTTTACTGGACAGATCAGTATATACTTTCGCGGCTTTAAGGCCCAGTAAATACGAGTTGCTGAATAACAGCCAGTTCAGACTAGCCACGGCACTGGAGTTGTAACGAACCCCGCCAAAAGCCAACGCAAGTTCTTCATCACCGGGCGGAGCAGGCTCGCCGGGAATAAAGCTCATGCCGGGGGGCATGAAAAAGGGTTGCGGCTTAATGGTATGCGAAAGGCCCAGAGCCACGTTGGCCTGAGGCAGACCCATGGCCTTGGTTTCGCCAATGCGGGCCTTGGCGATGGCTAGATCCGACTGAGCATTGGTAACGTTTCGGTTGTTTTTAAGGCCGTATTCAATGGCCTGTTGGAGTGAAAAAGCAGATTGAGCGTAACTGCTATAACTTGCCCAAAGCATACACAGCAGTAAGCCCCATCGATTTAGATAGAGTTTTTTCATTGGGAATGGTGGTCGTGCACAAGTTCAGATGCGTAATCTGAAGCGGCGGATAAATAGAGGAAAACGAGAGTAATGCACTGCGGACTTTAGCCAGAAAGCTGCTTAAGCCATTGGGTACGTTGGCTTACCTGAGGAGTAGACAGAGAGGTGTATAGAACTCCTGGTAATAGTCAACAAGGGACTTTTTTGTGATACTAGTAATTCAGTCTGAAACTTAGCTGGGTCAGGTCGCCTAACGAGCGTGTTACCGATTCATGAAACGACTGGCATACAAAGATCTTCCTGGAAAATTTCGTATAATACCGCTTTGGGTGGAACGGGGATTTTTCGGGATGATCTACAAAGAATAGTACTAGCCCATACACCTACTTTCGCAGGCCAATGAAAGGATAAGAAAAGATCGAAGCATACATAGAATTGAGGTTGTTAGAGAATTTGGCTGAATTGGTTCGAAAGTTCGTAATTATTCTTTTAAAACAAGCATAATAGTTGCTTAATTTATTTAAAATATATTTTTATTAGACAAAGTCGGTAATAATGACTGAAAGTGGCAGCTTGAATGATAGGTTTGATTATAAAATTCACTCACGTTGGACGGTAGATTCAAAAGTAGATGGCGGTTCTGACAACCCTATGTCAGCAGGAATCAGTAATTCAGGAATTTGATTAAATAGTTAACAAAATGGCCGATTGGATTCAACTGCGAGTAAAGGCAGTTCAGAATGAAACCTTAGAAAGTAAAACCTATACGCTTGAGCCCACAGATGGCCAGGGCCTGTCCTACGAGGCTGGGCAGTTTTTAACGCTAGGATTAATTCATGAGGGCCATGAAATCAGACGTTCGTATTCGCTGAGTTCTACGCCAGGAGTAGATACGGACGTTAAGTTAACGATCAAGCGAGTGCCTAATGGAGAAATTTCCCGCTGGCTTTTGCAAACGCTGGAGGTAGGTTCAATTCTCAACAGCCTGCCCCCTTCAGGTCGCTTTACGCTGGCTTCGCCTTTGCAGGAAAAGGCAGATATCTTCCTATTGGCAGCGGGGAGTGGCATTACACCCATTTTTTCGATTTTAAAAGCCGTCTTAACCCAACAGCCGGATCGCCGGGTTGTTATTATTTACAGTAATACCCATCCACGTAGCACTATTTTTCTAGCTGAACTTGAAAAGTGGCAAGAGTTATATCCCAACCGTTTGTTCATTGAACACATCTGGAGTAATCCGGGGGGAGATGCCGCAGGGCGACGGCTTAATAATACCTTACTTGAAAAACTTGTCAATCAGTATCATCACGCTCGATGGGGGAAGCCCGAATTTTACATTTGCGGCCCTGAAGATTACATGCGAATGGTTCGCATCGTGCTCATTTTTATGGGTTTTGACGCAGAATCAATCAGGAAGGAAAACTTTGTGATTCCGATGGTAACACCTCAGGTTCCCGAAGGCTTTGGCGTTGCTTCTAAAGTAACGATTCATTACCGTCAGCAGTCGCATGAATTAGCCGTAGAAGCCGGAACCTACATCCTCACAGCAGCTTTGAGAGCAGGCATTGAGTTACCCTACAGTTGCCGGGGTGGACGCTGTAGTACCTGCGTCGCTCTTTGTCAGGAAGGGCGGGTTAAAATGACCATTAATGACGTATTAACCGAGCGAGAACTCGCTGAGGGTGAGATTCTAACCTGCACAGCATTAGCCGAAACGAGTGAAATTGTGATTAGAGTAGAATAAGTTTAATTTTTTGGGAGATTCATGAGTTGAAAAGATTGTAAAACTGCTTTGTTTTGTAGTTGTTTACCTTTCACATTTCAACGTTAACATGAAAAAACCTCTTCTTGGGCTATGGGCTGCCGGATGGCTTGTGGCTGGATTGAGCACCATAGCCTCGGCTCAGTTCGGTACCCCTGCTCAACCTGTTACCCTAACCGACATGAGTGCGTTTCGTCCCACCAATGCTGGCAATTGGAAGATTGTCGGGGACGCAGCCGCAGATCTTCAGCAAAAAGAAGTATTAACGACCAAGCCCGGATCGGGTGTTTTAGTGAATCAGCCCAGTGATAAAAACCGGGCCAATTTACTGACGGCTTTCGAGCACGGTGATGCCGATTTTGAGTTTGACTTCATGATGGCCGTGCATTCCAATTCAGGTTTCTATTTGCAGGGACGTTACGAAATTCAATTGCTTGATAGTTGGGGCGTTAACGTGCCTACTTATGGCGATGTAGGCGGTATTTACAAGCGTCGTGAATTGCCTTCGGGCCGTTTATACGAAGGACACGCTCCCCGCGTTAACGCAGGTAAGGCTCCAGGACTTTGGCAGCACATGGAAATTTCTTTCCAGGCTCCCCGTTTTGATGCCAGCGGCAAAAAGATTGAAAATGCCAAGGTACTTAAACTGGTTCTCAACGGCGTTACAGTTCAGGAAAACGTAGAACTTTCAGGTCCTACGGGCGGTCCCATCTCAGAAGAAGAAGCGGCCAAAGGTCCCATAATGATTCAGGGAGATCACGGTGCAGTTGCGTTCAAAAACATGACGTACCGCAACTATAACGCACAACCCTTACAACTGACGGGAAATGCTTATAAGGTGTATCAACCTAGTAATGATGATGCCTTTTCTAAAATTCCTGATTTCTCGAAGCTCAAGGCCAGTAGCACCGGAAGCAGTCCAGAGGTAACCTGGGACGTAGCTAACCTGACGAATAATTTCGGTTTGGTTTCTACTTCCAAAGTAAAAATCCCCACGGAAGGCGAATATACTTTTCACCTTTCAGCCGGAGGTACTTCTCGCCTGAAAGTCAATAACAAAGTAGTAGTTGCAGAAGGTTTTGGTCAGCCTGGTCAGTTCCGTTCGGGTAAGGTGAAGCTTTCTCCTGGTGAAGCCACAGTGGAAGTTGAATACGTAAAACGCGATGAGTGGGTACGCCCTGGTCTGGCCGTTGAAGTAGAAGGTCCCGGCCTTCGTCACGCAACGCTGACGGCTGGTTCTTCCTTACTAAGTAACCCGGCTACGGATCCGATTCTGATCGATGCCCGTGAAGCAACTATCACTCGGAGCTTCATGGATTTATACACGAAAGAAGGCCGCAGAGGCAAACGCGTGGTTCACTCGGTACAGGTAGGTTCTCCTCAGGGCTTACACTATACGTTTGATCTGGACAATGGAGCTTTAGTGCAAGCCTGGAAAGGTGATTTCCTCGATGCTACGCCTATGTGGCACAATCGCGGCGATGGTTCTTCCCGTCCCCGTGGCGTGCTGGTATCTTTTAACGATTTTCCTGATTTTGCCGTTTTAGGTTCTTCGTCAGCCGCATGGAGTGATACGCTCTCAGGTAAAGAAAATTATAAACCCATGGGCTATGACGTAGACGAAGCAGGGTATCCTACTTTCCTTTACGCGTATGGCTCCACGCAGGTAAGCGATGCCATTCGTTTATCGGACGGAAATAAGGCCTTAAGCCGGGAAATTACGGTGAAAAACCCAGGCTCTAATCTCTATCATCTGGTAGCTACTGGGCAAGACATTAACGAAGTTGAGCCCGGTCTGTATGCCATTAATGGTAAGGCTTATTACGTACGCGTAAAAGGAGCGACGCTTCGCAAATCCGGGGATCGGCAAGAGCTGATTATGCCCGTTTCGGCTAACAAAATCAACTACGAAATTCTATTCTAAATAGTATAGTGCAGGTGCTGACTGCTTCCGCTTCTCGGGACTTGCCTAATAACGCATTGTCAATGAAACGTATTCTTCAAGCGACGCTTTTGAGTCTGGGAATGGCGACGGCTGCACTGGCTCAGGACAGTTCTCCGGCTGAAAGCGATCTCTATAAAATTGTTAAAGTAAGTACGCCGGAAGGCATCGTACTGGAAATTGGCGGGGTAACTTCCCTGCCCAACGGAGACGTGGCTGTTTCGACGCGTCGGGGTGATGTTTGGGTGATTGAAAATCCCAGTAGCCCTAGACCGCACTTCCGCAAATTTGCCAGTGGTCTGCACGAAATCCTGGGTCTGGTTTACAAAGATGGCTCTTTCTACTGTGCTCAACGCGGAGAGTTAACCCGTCTGACGGATACCAACGGTGATGGAAAAGCCGATCAGTACCATACCGTATACGCCTGGCCAATCTCTGGTCACTACCACGAGTATAGCTTCGGTCCTAAAATCGCTCCCGATGGCAGTTTCTTTGTGAGTGCTAACGTAGCCTTTGGTAATGAAGAATGGTGGAGAGGGGAGAGTAAAGTGCCTTACCGCGGTTGGGTTATGAAAATTTCTCCCGACGGAAAAATGGAGCCCTGGGCAACGGGTATGCGTTCTCCGTGCGGACTAGGCATGATTGACGGCGAACTTTTTTACACGGATAACCAGGGTGACTGGATGGGTTCAGGGGGCGTTTGGCACGTGAAAAAAGGGGCTTTCGTAGGACACCCTGCCGGGCTACGCTGGAGCAACCTGCCTGGCTCTCCCGTAAAACTTACGCAGGAAGAATTCTACAAAACCTACGATGAGCGTCGTCGCCGGGATGCCAATGGCCGAGCCATTAAGCCCGAAAACGATGCTTCAGAGAAGAATCCATTACTGTTATTCGAAGCCAAGAAAAAATTCCCTGAAATTCAGCTTCCCGTTGTTTGGTTACCTCACGGAGTATTGGGGATTTCTAACTCGGAAATCATCACGGATGATACCAAAGGAGCTTTTGGTCCTTTCGCTGGCCAAATGCTGGTAGGGGATCAGGGCCAATCGAAAATCATGCGGGTATTTATGGAAAAAGTAAACGGCGAATTTCAGGGAGCAGCCTTTGATTTCCGTTCGGGTTTCCAGTCCGGCGTATTACGTATGGCTTTTGGTAAAGACAACTCATTATTTGTTGGTGAAACCAACCGGGGTTGGGGTTCAGCCGGAGAAGCGAATGAGGGCTTGCAACGTCTGGTTTGGACGGGTAAAACTCCTTTCGAAATGAAAGCGGTTCGTGCCATGCCTGATGGGTTTGAAGTAGAATTTACCCAGCCCATTGATGCTGCGAGTGCCGAAGATTTAGCAAGCTATAAAGTAAAAAGCTTCATCTATAAATATCACTCAACCTACGGAAGTCCAACGATTAACGAAGAAGAGAATCCCGTAAAAGGCGTGAAGGTATCCGCCGATGGGCTCAAAGCTCGTATCATCGTTGATAACCTGCGTCAGTATTACGTACACCAGTTAACGTTGGACGGCATTCGGGAGAAAAACAGCAAGTTTAGCCTGGTTCACCCTAATGCTTACTATACGCTCAACAATATCCCAACGGGCGAGAAGTTAGCTATTTCGCAAACAAGCACGAAAAATTCGGCTACCACTACGACCGCCGCTCCTGCAAAAATGCCTGCTAAAGCAGTTGCTGGTAAAAATGCGAAGACGGATGTTACCAAGGTCGGTGCTACTGTGAAAACAAAGGTGCCTACTTACGAAGAAGTGAAGCCACTACTTTCCAAACACACCTGTTTGGCTTGTCACAACGCTGATAAACGCCAGGTAGGACCAGCTTATAAAGAAGTAGCCAAGCGTAACTATTCAAATGAGAAGATCGTGGATTTGATCTATAACCCTAAGCCTCAGAACTGGCCCGGTTATGCCACGGAGATGCCACCAATGCCTCAGGTTCCTAAAGGTGATGCTCTTAAAATTGCAGCCTGGATTAATTCATTAAAGAATGCTCCAGTAAGTGCCAATCCTTAATTGTTAATAAGGTGATTTATAAACGGTACGGCTCATTTGGGTCGTACCGTTTTTGTTTATGGAAAAAGGTATATATCTTTAAATTTGTTAATTTATTAAGTTTTTATACTTAATATTGACGAAAAAATAAATATATATTTATGGACAACCCCATTGAAATTTATCAGAGTAGTGAGGGAGACACGCAGATCGAAGTAAAGTTTGAAGAGGAAACCGTGTGGTTAAATCGTATGCAAATGGCTCATCTGTTTGATAGAGATGTGAAGACCATAGGCAAACACATTAATAATGTATTTCAGGAGGCAGAATTGATCGAAAATGCAGTTGTCGCAAAATTTGCGACAACTGCTGCTGATGGTAAAACCTATCAAATCGAACACTATAATCTTGATCTGATTATATCCGTGGGCTATCGGGTCAAATCTCGGCAGGGAACCAGATTCCGGCAGTGGGCTACGCAGCGTTTAAAGGAGTATTTGATACAAGGGTATGCCCTTAATGAAAAACGGCTGGAGCAGAAACAACAGCAGATTCAGACCTTAAAAGAAGGCATTCGAATACTAAGCCGAGCCATCGAAAGTAAAAGTAGGTCGGAAGAGATCCAATGGCTTAGCTGGTATTCAACGGGGCTTGAGTTGCTGGATGATTACGACCATGAAAGGCTGGACAAGCTTGGACTTACGAAACGCCCGGCAGTCTACCCTGACCTGAAGGATTACTTCCAGGTGATTGATGCGATGAGAACCGACTTTGAGTCGGCAATATTTGGAAAAGAAAAAGACCAGGGTTTTCAAAGTGCAACACTTCAGATTGCTCAGGGATTTGGCGAAACGGACTTTTATCCCTCCATTGAAGAAAAAGCAGCTACCCTTCTTTATTTGATTGTCAAAAATCATGCATTCGTTGATGGTAACAAACGCATTGCGGCGGCCTGTTTTCTATTGTTTCTGAACGAAAATGAAATGCTCTATACCAAGAATGGGTTTACCCTGATTAGCAATGAAGCTCTGGCCAGTTTAACGTTGTTCATCGCGTCCAGTAAACCAGAAGAAATGGAAACGGTAAAAAAGCTAATCATAAGCGTTTTGAATAGAAATCAGAAGAATCTATAAGGGCTATTTCAAACAAAAGCGGTATTAGCATTGCTGATACCGCTTTTGTTTGAGGGCTTAATCCTGCAGTAACTCTTTGTAAATCTGCCAGTATTCTTCGGCAGTGTTTCTCCAGTTGAATTGCTGAGCCCAGGCTTTGATCTGCTGACTTTCAGCCTGCGTGTCAATGCTTTCCAGAATTTTGGTGGTTAACATACTCACCTGATCGGGATCGAACCCGTCAAAGTAATGAGCATGAGGACCGCCGATTTCAGGTAAGGACGTTGAATCCGAAAGGACCACGTTTTTGCCAAAGTGCATGGCTTCAATCACGGGTAATCCGAAGCCCTCAGCCAAGGATGGAAAACAGAATAAATCGCAATTTTTAAGTAACCAGTATTTTTCAGCTTCCGTAATAGGGCCCGTCAAATGTACTCGATTATGCACACCCAGGCGTTTGGATTCGCTTAAAACTTTCTGGTGGTATTCTTTATGAAACATCGTTCCCGCAATGATTAAATCCAGATCATTGTCCAGCAACATGGCGGGTAATACGTGAAAATTCTTTTTGGGAGCAATCGTACCGATACTGAAAAGGAAAGGATTTTCTACCGAAAACTGAGGTTTGATGGGTCGAATATGCTCGTTAATATTGCAGCCATTGTAAATAACCTGAATTTCTTTTCCCCGAAGATTCATGGTTTCTTCAATCTCTTTTTTTACAAAATTGGAGATCGTTACAATGCGATCCGTTCGATCAATTTTATCCTGCAAATTCTTGATATACTTGGCAATTTTATCGGCAGGCTTGTTTTCGTGAAGAAAGTTTAAATCATGAACCGTTAATACTTTTTTGGTTGAACTTCGCAGCGGAAAATAGTTCGAATCCTGATACGTTCCGTGCCATACCGAATACTTATTGGCAAAAGGCATGGCGTATTTATGGAGCGAACTATGGCTTTTATTGTAAGGGTTTTCACCAAAAAGCGAAGCCTCTTTTGAGGGCAAATAAAAGCCTAGACGATGATTTGAATGATTTCTGTTAAGCATCAAAGCATTGCCTAGTTGTAGACAGAAATGATACAGACCCGTATGAGCATGCCTCATTCGTTCACAGTCAAAAATGACATCTGCTTTTTTGTTGGATTGGTTCATGGGTAGAGCCGAAATGGTTTCTTTCCTAGTACTGGAATAACTAAAAAATCACTAAACAGACCCGGCCTCGTGTTAAAAGGTTGGAAGGGATATGTTATTTAATCAGCGTGAAAAGAATTTCTGACAGTAAGAAATTGATAATGAGATAGTAATGGGTTGAAAAATTCTGTAATCAGAAAATAATGCACAGCTTCAAAATGATTAATATGGAACCGATTTCACTTTTCAGAATCGGTCGCCTTTTTGATACTTACGCAATTCTACGACGGAATGTTGTATAAATTAGGTTTTTTGTACAAGCGACTTTTTTAAGGCTAAGTTAAAAAGCTTAAAATAAGCTACTTTTGAATGCCGCACAGTGGATAAAATAAAAATTAAAAAATCTGTTCCTACTCGATCATAACCCTTTTAGTAAATGATGACGTTTTCCATGATTCTAATCGCTCTGGTAGCTATAGAGCACGTTTATATTCTCTGGATGGAAATGTTCGCCTGGACCACGCGAGGCAAAGCCACTTTTAAAAGCTTGCCGCCTCATCTTTTTGAGCCCACGAAAGGTTTAGCGGCTAATCAGGGACTATACAACGGCTTTTTAGCCGCTGGATTATTTTGGTCCTTAGGAATTTCGGATCCGGAGTGGTCGAAGAATGTGGCTTTATTTTTTTTAGGATGTGTAACCGTAGCGGGTATCTACGGAGGGTTGACGGCTTCCCGTTCCATTATTTTCGTGCAGGCTTTGCCCGCATTAGTGGGACTGATCGTAACGTGGTTTCGGCCATAGCCAGTCGTTTTTCGTAGGTATTCGGAAAGCTACCCGATTCGATTACCTTAAGAAAAGCTTTATTATGAAAAAACATTGGTTCATGTTAGGAACTATGATTCTCCTGTCTGCTTGTGGAGGAACTAGTTCCGAAGAGAATAAAGAAAATACTGAAACCGCCGTTACGGAAACTGCTCCGCAGGCTAGCAAAGTCAGTACACTCATCTTTTTGGATAAATCCCGCAGTGTAAATGAAGATAAAGACTTTGTGGAGAAAAAGTACACGAAAGTAATTAACTCATTAGTCCAGGAGGAGATCCGTCGGGCGGGAGATAACATACAGGTGTGGCTGATTCACGAAAATACTGCTCAAAGTAAAGCTCTGGATCTAACCAGCCAAACTACGCTGGATGCTACGGAAGGGATGAGTCAGACGGACGTAGAAGCCGCCGAAGCCAGTTACGATTTGGCCCTGCAACGGGAGCGTTTGAATTTTGCGAAACAGGTACTAGCTCAACTCGCTACTCCCAACGTCAGCAAGAGTAGTGAGCAAACCGATATTCAGGCCAGTCTGGCTGCTATTAACGCAAGGGTAGGCGAAGGGTATGCCGTGAAGGTGTATTACTTTTCGGACATGGTGGAAAGTATGAAGCAGCCGGGTCGACGGGACTTTCATAAAACGCCCCCCAAGAGCACTGCCGAAGCTGATGCCTGGGCTAAAGCGGACGCTGCATCGTTGAAGGCACGTTATCCTAATTTAAGCTCCGTGGAAGTATCGATTGTTTTACCTTTCGAACCCACTACTTCTTCCAAAGTCAATAATCCCAACGTAAGTGAATACTGGAAGACTTTCTTTAATGAGGTAGGCGTGAAGAAAGTGGAAGAGAAGATATAAAAAGTTAAACGAGTTATAGAAAGGATTTCTATAACTCGTTTATTATGATGATCGTGAGTTATAGTAGCTAACGTTATCGCTCACGATTTCTTTCTTAGCAAAAGCCTTCGTTTATTTTTGAGCCTTAACGGAGGCAAATCCCAGGGGAGCTTTGGGCGTTTCAAAGTCGAAGATAGTAATATACAGAGTCGTCTTTTTGGCTACGTTTTTAGAATCCCGGTAATTAACTTCCAGCACCTCAATGGTACCCTTTCCGTTAGGAGCATAGTTAGAGGCATACGGAAGCGTTCCCGTCTTTTTGTATTCCACGGTTTTATTCTGTCCATCCCGAAGCAAATCCATGTAAGTCGATAGGTTTTCGTATTCCCCGGCGGGGCTGGTTCCTACTTTGATGGGATTGTTCTTTGTAGTACCGTATTTAGGGTCCGTAGCTACACCGCTGAGTTGTAAAAGAGGCTTTCGGTTAGCCGGAACGGGTAACGGGTTGGCACAGCTCTCTACTTTCAACTCGGCTGGCTTCAGTCCGTTGGCGAGAGCCGCTTTATAATCATTGCAGGCTTTTTCAGTATTTCCCAACAATTCATAAACCAAAGCCCGGTTATAGTAGGCTTCTGCCATTTTAGGGTCTACTTTGATGGCCGCTGAGAAATCACTGATAGCTCCCTGATAATCGGCTAGCTTCTTGCGGGCTACGCCGCGTCCAATCATTGACTTCTTGGCGTCGGCTTTGAAAGAAATGGCTTTCGTGAAATCTTCCACCGCATTTTCATATTGCCGTAGTAAGGAATAAGCCATGCCCCGGCTTTGCCGAACGGGGTAATCGTCTTTAGCGGCAATTGACTGATTGAATAGCGTAATAGCCTGACTTACTTGGCCCGCCTGAGCCTTTTTTAATCCTTCATCCAATAAACTTTTGGCATCCTGAGCGAAGGTGTGAAGGCTGGCTATACAAATGCCTGCGGTTAGTAAGGTTTTTAATTTCATAAGGTAAACCAAAGGATTTCTGAATTTATAGGGAAACGGGAATGTTGAAAAGTTTAGTGTAAAAAATAGGTTAAGCTCTAACAGAATATTGATGGAAAAGGGTTTCCTGAATTTTGTCTGCACATACTTAGATTGGAATACCTTAGTTGAAAGGTTCATTCCTGATCTGATAACGTATACGCACTCAAGTTCAGCTCTGCTTTTGCAAAGGGGCAGTTCTCAGACCTTTAGCCCCAGTACTGTGTAAATAGGAATGAACGATTGATTCCTAATGAATAATGGCCTGTCAGGGCATTGGAATTTTTGATGAGAGAAGCGGCTAAAGGGGCCACTTCTCTCGTTAATGGACTGAACACTAATTTTTAGCGTGATTTCCTGATTTTTTTTCCTCGGTTTTCGCCCCATTCTTTTGCTTTCTCAGTAGCAATAGCAATGGCAGAATCTTCAGGGCGACCGTCGGCAACTAAGGCGTTTGCAATTTCAATGGCTTTGTTTCGAATCGGTGCCATGAAATTTTTCAAAGAGTCGGGATATTCGGATTTAGTCCAGGGCATTTTTTTAAGGGTTGATAGACCTGGTAATACGCTCAAAAAATATACCAGAAAGAAGAAGGCCATCGCAAGTCTGGGAAATGTTACAGAAATGATATTTTTTTGTAAGAATTTTTCGGCCTTATATTCGAAGGTTAGAAATACCAATCATTGAGTAAATCATTGACATACACGGACGATACAGAACTTTGGCTTGCCTTTAAACAGGGAGAACTGAAGGCTTTTGAACAAATCTACCGAAATCACTTTTCCATGCTTCTCTCGTATGGAAAGCGGATTTCCAGTGACGTAGAAATGGTCGAGGACGCCATTCAGGATGTGTACGTGGAGCTTTGGAAGCGGAGAGAAAACCTGAAAAGCCTGCATACCATCAAGTTTTATTTATTCCGGGTTTTAAGAAATCGCCTGTATAACCTTCGGCAGGCTGATTTGCAGATTCCCCAGGAAGATATTGATTTCCCGGAGGATCAGATCCCTGATTACTTTAGCCCTTCCATTGAGGCAAATCTGATTGAAGAGGAATCTACTACTTTTCAGAACGCCCGCCTGAAACAGGCGATTAGCGATCTGCCCGCTCGGCAGAAAGAAGCTGTTCTGTTGGCTTTTTACGATGATTTCAGCACCGAAGAAATTGCGGGAATCATGGGCATTAACCAGCAATCGGTTAATAATCACCTGAATCGGGCTTACACTTCTTTGCGAAAACTACTCTCGGATTCTATTATTCTGCTGTCGTTTTTCTGCTTACATTTTTAAGGCTTTCCTGCTTACAGCCTTTAGAAGTCCAATTATTAGAAAAAATAATTTAAAAAACTGAGTTGAGAAAGGGCCGCCGCCGCTATCTCTACTAGAAACGCACGCAGTACATGGATCAAATGCCTGACTCACAGGAAGATTTTATTAACAATCCATCTTTTCGTAAATGGGTGAAAACTCCCGATGAATCGACTTCGATTTATTGGGAAAACTACCTGCGTGAACACCCTGAACAACAGGAAAAGATTACCCAGGCCATCGAGTCAGTGAAACGTCTGAGCCGAGCCAGTCAGGAGTTGGTCGAGGTTTCGGATGCTTCCGCTGAGGAAGAGAAAATCTGGCAGCGAGTGAAAGAACAAGTACAGACGCCCGTTCTCAAAAAACGCCCGTATTGGGGTTGGGCTGCTGCCGCAGTTATCGTGATTGCAGGCGGACTACTTTGGCTCAATCTGGGTATGCCTGCTACTAAAATTGAACAAACGATTGCTCAACAGAATCCAGAGTCTCTGATTGACTCAGTAATGGTGACTAATTTTGAGCAAAAGCCTCGTTTGGTTTCCCTGCCCGACGGTAGTTCTGTCATTCTTCAAAAAGGAAGTAACCTTCGTTACGAAAATCCATTTCCTAAAGAATCGCGTCCGGTTGCTCTTTCTGGTGAAGCCTACTTTGAAGTAGTGGAAGATGCTAAAAAACCCTTTACGGTTTATGCCAATGGATTAATAGCCAAAGTTTTAGGAACTAGTTTTAACGTGAAGGCTTACGAAAAAGATGCGAATGTTACCGTAACGGTTCGTACGGGGAAGGTCTTTGTAACGCCTGAGAAAGATGTACAGACTAAGAAAAACGAGCGGGAGGACATGATTCTCACGCCCAATGAGCAAGTCGTTTTCACCATTAAAGAAGCGAAGATGTTCCGGAGTCCGGTTAATGCTTTGGCGGAGCGGAAAACGTTTGTCATTCGTCCGGTAAATCTGGTTTTCAATGCCGTACCGGTAAAGGATGTATTTGCTGAAATTGAGAAAGCTTACGGTATCAAGGTAGTTTTTAAAGATCCTTCGCTCCAAAACTGCCGCATAACCACTGACCTGAAAGAAGGAACGCTTTCCCAGAAACTAGACATTATTTGTAAAACCCTGGAAGCCACCTGGAACACGGAAGCTGAATTTGTAGCCGTTACGGGTCGTGGTTGCCATCCCTAGAAACATTTCATTACTTAAACCATACACTAAACCACCAGCACTTTATCGACTACATGCCCTAATACCCTCTTGCTAAATGAAAAGAAGCCAGCGGTGTCCTACCACCACTGACTTCCAAACAAAATCCCCTGTTGAGCTGTCCTACTGCCCATCCGCATGCACGGATGCAGGGATCTATTTGTGTTTTTCGATCAAAAAAAACCATTTCAAATGTATGAAAGAACCGTTATTTTCCAAAGAAATTGGGTGGAAGATCATGCGATTAACAGTACTCCAATTCTTTATCGTAGCCTTGTTTACCAATGTGTCGCTGGCCTTAGACAGCCGGGCACAGGAAGTATTAAATAAGAAGATTTCGGTAGAGCTTAATAACAAGAGTGTGAGCGAAGTGCTTTCCCGGATTGAGAAAGCCGCTGACATTAAATTTTCGTATAGTCCTGATCTGATTCAATCGCATCGTTCGGTTAATTTAAATGCCGCTAACGAACGTCTGGATCTGGTACTTCGTCGTTTTTTCCAGCCGCTTCAAATTAAATTTGAACTGGTAGGGAATCGTTTTATTCTGACTCGGGCCAGTCGCATGGAGCCCACGTTCATTGATCGCTACATTACCCTCGTAATGCCCAGTAAACTGGAAAGCGGTCGTCCGCTGATTACCGTGACGGGTCTGATTACTGATGAAACGGGTGGACCGGTTCCCAGTGCTACGATCTTACTCAAAGGCACGCCTAACGTAGGAACGGTAACGAATGCGGATGGTCGTTATACCCTGAATATTCCAGATGGCAACGCTACGATTGTGGTTTCTTCGATTGGCTACGTAAGCCAGGAAATTCAGGTAGCTAACCGCACCACGATTGATGTAGTATTAAAATCAGACATCAAATCTTTAAATGAAGTGGTAGTAGTGGGTTACGGTACGCAGCGTCGTCAGGAAGTAACTTCTTCAGTAGCTACCATTAAAACGGAAGATTTCAATCAGGGCGGTACACGCAGCCCATTGGATTTGATTCAGGGTAAAGTAGCCGGTCTGCAAATCACGCGGGCTTCCGGTAATAACCCTAACTCTTCGGCGTCGATTCAGCTTCGGGGTATCGTTTCTATTAATGGAGACCGTTCTCCTCTGGTCGTTATTGATGGTATTCCTGGGGGTAACCTGGATCTTCTTCAACAGGATGATATCGAATCTTTTGACGTATTAAAAGACGGTTCTGCTGCTGCTATCTACGGAACACGGGGTAATGCCGGGGTAATTTTGATTACCACCAAAAAAGGAAAGGGAGGAGCTCCTACGCTTTCGTATTCTACCTATGCTCAACGGGAAGTTATCACCCGTCGTCCACAATTCTTATCGGCTAGTGACTGGCGGGCTGCAATGCAGAATCCGAGCAATCCTAAAGCCAGCCAGATGCGTGATTTAGGAGCTAGCACTGATTTCTATGATCTGTTAGTAGATAAGAAAAACATCAGTCAGTACCATAACCTGGCTCTTTCAGGAGGTAGCGGAGCGAATAGTAACTACCGTGTTTCGATGTACTACAACGAAGCTAATCCGATTGCGATTCAAAACTGGCGTCGTCAGTACGGCGGTCGTCTGAGCGTGTTCCAGAAGTCTCTGAATAACCTGCTTTCTACTTCGGTAAACCTGGCTACCAACTTCAACAAGGCTAACTTGTTAGGTGGACAGGCGGGTGACTTTGAAAACGCCCTGGGCCGTAACCCAACGCAGCCGTTATTTGATAATACGGGCCGCTATTACGAAGAAGGATCAACGGTAAACCCCATTGGCCGCTTAGCCCAGGAAAAACTCATCCGCGATCAGCAGACCACTTCTGCCGACGTTCGTTTCTCGCTGGAACCCTTTAAAGGATTCAAAGCAAGTGCGTTCGGGGCTATCCAGCATGACGTTCGCAATGACAACGAATATCGTCCCCGGGATTCCCGCCGCTCGATTTTGGAAAGCTTGAACGGAACGCCTATTGCCGGAACGGGTTACGCTCGTAAATACAATTACGTCGATAACTTAAGCACGTTCGAATCTACGCTGGAATACGAAACCAAGTTTGCTGAGCATCATGGTTTTAAAGCTTTAGCGGGTTATAGTTATCAGTACCGCGTATCTTCCTGGTTTGAAGGTATCAACTCTGGCTTCTTAAATGATCAGTTCCAGGAGAATAACCTGGGAGCGGGTAACTTCATTGCCCTGGGTAAATCTTCTTTGGGATCTTTCAAAGAAGACAATAAGCTGGTGGCGTTCTTCGGTCGTTTGAACTACGATTACAAGGGTAAATACATTGCTCAATTCATCTTACGTCGCGAAGGTTCATCACGCTTCGGTGCTAATAACAAGTTTGGTAACTTCCCCGCCGCTTCAGTAGGCTGGAACCTGGCTCAGGAAAACTTCATCAAGTCCATTCAAGTGTTTGATGATTTGAAACTGCGGGCAGGCTATGGTATTACGGGTAACCAGGGGATTCCTAACTACCGCTCACTGGTACGTTTAGGTACGGGTAACTTCTACCTTAATGATGATGGCGTATGGCGTCAAACCTACGGACCGGGTAACAACCCGAACCCGAATCTTCGCTGGGAGCGTAAGGCAGAGTTAAACATTGGTTTGGACTTTGCTTTATTCAAAGGTCGCCTGAGTGGTACGTTTGATGTGTATCGTCGTCGTACTTCTGATTTATTGGGTGATTTTAATACCCAGTTACCTCCCTACATTCAGTCTACGCTGTTTACGAACGTAGGAACGATTGATAACAACGGTATTGAGCTAAGCCTGAGTGGTTCAGTAATTAAGAAGAAAGACTTTAGCTGGAATGTAGACTTAGTAGGTAGTACGCAGAAAAACCGTCTGGTTTCGCTGTCAAGTGATGTATTCAAAGCTACGTACTTGAACTTCGGAGCCATTGGTGGAACGGGTGCATTAGGTGATGCCATTCGTACCATTGAAGGTGGTTCATTGGGTAGTTTCTACGGCAAGCGTTTTGCGGGCTTTACCCCTGAAGGTCGCTGGTTGTTCTACAAAGCTTCGGGTGAAGCCGTTACTTCAGACAAAATCGTAGCTAACGAAGACTATACCTACATTGGTAATGGTATTCCTAAGTTCCTGGTATCCTGGAATAACAACCTGCGATACAAAAACTTTGATCTGACGGTATTCTTCCGTGGAAAGCTGGGTTACGACATTCTGAACCTGCAACAGGCTTTCTTTGGTAACAAAGTGTACTTGCCAACGAACGTACTGAAAGATGCTTTGGGTCGCAACAACCAGATCAACGATGCTCTCCAGTATTCGGATTATTACCTGGAGCCTGGTGGATTTGTGAAGCTCGACAACGTAACGCTGGGTTATAACTGGAAATTTAATTCTCCCGTTATCAAAAACCTTCGTCTCTACGCTACAGGTCGTAACCTGTTGACCATTACCAAGTACCGTGGTGTGGATCCTGACATTGAAGATACAGGTCTGGCTCCGGGTATCGATGGCCGTGGTTTCTACCCACGCACGCAGTCTTACACGCTTGGTCTTAATGTTCAATTCTAATCTCGAAATTCAATGAAACGTTCCTATAAAGGGCTTGTGTTTGCAAGCTTGCTGGCGATTCTCTCGGGTACGAATGCCTGTACTAACCTGGACGAGACGCTGTATAATGAAATTGATGCCTCTAAGTTTTATAATAACCGTCAGGAAATTCTTTCAGCCGTATTGCGTCCGTATACGCACGCCAACGCCTGGACAGCTCCGACGGGCCAAAACGGGCACTGGCGGATTACCGAGCTTTCGGGCGATCAGTTAGCCTGGCCGCAGAAAGGTCGTCACGGCTACGATGATGCCCAGTGGATTCGTCTGCATGGTCATAGCTGGTCTTATACGGAGAATACGGTTTGGAATCCCTACAGTTTGATGTTTACCGGTGTTGGTTTTTGTAACAATGCCTTAGGTGATTTTAGCCGGGTGGATTTTGCCAAAGCGGGCGTAAGCGAAACGGACAAAAACGCCTTCATTTCAGAATTGCGGGTTTTCCGGGCTTATCATTACATGAAGCTCATGGATATGTACGGTAATATCCCCATCGTTACTACGGTAGGATCGCCAACGAGTCCTGAGACGCGTCCCCGGGCAGAGGTGTTTGCCTTCGTTGAAAAAGAACTTAAGGAAAGCGTGGACTTACTGCCCAATCTGGAGCAGAAGTACATTGGCCGGATTACCAAAGCAGCGGGTTACTCCATGCTGGCAGAGTTATACCTGAACGCAGAAGTATGGTCAGGAACTCCTCGCTGGGATGATTGTATTGCTGCTTGCGACAAAATTATCAATGGTCAGACGGGTGGATTAAACGGAACTCCCGTACTGGACGCTGATTTGGTGTCTACCTATAATAATACCAACAATAACTCGAAAGAAATTCTCTTTCAGTTAGTGTATGATGCTCAGGCTACGCCTACCCGTTGTGGTTGGAATGGTGATTTCTATCACTTCAATCAGCGTTTCATTTACGATGGCGACGCCAATGGAAACAACGGGATCGTCGTGATACCTTCGGCTTACGATGCCTTCAATGATAAGGATCTTCGTAAAAAAGAGTGGTTCCTGATTGGCCCTCAGTTCTACGCCGCTGATCCAACTCGTCCGGTACTGGGTACGGAAGAATACAAAGACAAGCAATTAAGCTTTGTGAAAGAAATCCGTCGGGCAAGCGAAAACGGAACGGCTTCGAGTATGATTACGGGTGAAGAGAACAGCGGGGCTCGCTTTAATAAGTATCGTCCCGGTCGTCAGTCGGAAACTAAATACTGGAGTAATGACTGGTCGCTTTACCGTTTAACGGAAATCTATTACAACAAAGCCGAAGCTTTGATGCGTAAGAATGGCGGCCAGGCTACGGGCGAAGCCCTGACACTGGTAAACGCCGTTCGCAAACGGGCATTCGCTGCGGCAGATTTCGTGCCTTACACTACGGCTAGTCTAACGCTGGATGAAATGCTGGCAGAACGTGGCCGCGAGTTCATCTTTGAAGGAAAGCGTCGGACGGATCTGATCCGTTTCGGTAAGTTTACGACAGCTTCCTGGTGGGATCACACGCCATCGAATGATCCTAACAAGAATCTTTACCCGATTCCGCAGCGGCAGCTGGCGGCTAACCCCAATCTGAAACAGAATCCGGGTTACCCAGCTCAATAAAATAAAAAAGGGTTAGAGCCTGCTCTCTAACCCTTTACCTTCAACCCTTTTATATATGCAACCGGGTTAAACCCCGAACTTTATCCTACTTTCCTCTAAAATAGCTATGAAAACGGCGTTGATTCCCTAAGAATCCTAACCCGCTCATCTAAAAGTGTTCGTTCCTCCGAGAATGAACACTTTTTTTATGTATCTTATTTAAAAACATACTGAAGTTATGGCAGAAGAAAAGCCCATGCAGGCATTAATGAATCATTTTGCCCAACCCGGAAAACTGGAATGGATCGGTCTGCGAACAGGTCCGCGGAAAGCCGTAATTGGAGCTCAGAAAGCATACGTTCGTATTGGTACCGGCCTTGACGGCGATCGCTATAAAGGCCAGCCCGAAAGCAAACGGCAAGTGACGCTGATTTCAGCCGAGCATTTACAAGCCGTTGCTTCCTTTTTGGGTAAAGAACAAATTGACCCCGCCGATGTGCGACGGAATTTGTTAGTAAAAGGGGTAAATCTGCACGCTCTGAAAGACAAACGTTTTCAAATTGGAGAAGTTATTCTGGAATACACGGGCGAGTGTCATCCCTGTAGCCGTATGGAGGAAGTCCTTGGTGTAGGTGGATATAATGCCATGCGAAGCCACGGCGGGATTACGGCTCGGGTTATTCAGGAAGGTGAAATCAACGTAGGCGATGCTTTGATGGTGGTGCGGGAATAAGTGTTGTTTCAACTGAGTCTGAATAACTCTCTCTACAAGCTAAACTAGCGGGTACGTATTACTTTTGTAGTTTACCACTAACGAGCATGAAGTACAAAAAACACGTATTCATCTGTACCAATCAGAAACCGGCCCCCAAACGTTCCTGCGGTGAAGAGCGGGGAATGGCTTTAGTTGACGCTTTTAAAGAAGGTTTGAAAAACCGGGGATTACAGATTGAAATTCGGGCTCAGAAAACGGGCTGTCTTGATGTCTGTGCTTTTGGCCCTTCGATGGTTGTCTATCCTGAAGGAGTATTTTACGGAAATGTCCAATTATCCGATGTAGAAGAAATCATCGAAAGTCACCTGGTTAATGACCAGCCCGTTGAGCGGTTGAAGTTAGCCGTTTAGATAATCTCTTTCGTAAAAACAGTCTATGAATCCATCAATCATAGACTGTTTTTTTATGGCTAATTTAAAAAGTGGGTAAATAAATCTACGTTTTCTACAGTTGTGGAATTTTGAATTATTTAGAAATAAGGCCCTTGTACTTCAGTAAGTTACTGAGTAATTAACAGCTATTAACAGCGTTTTTGTAGAGAAAAGCATCTAAGGCTAAGCTTTTTATCGTAGGTAAAACCGTAATCAATCTTTAGTACAGCCATGAAACGCCTGTTTGTAAAAGGAATGTGGATGCTCACGTTAGTTTCCATGCTTAGTTCAACGTTTATCTCGTGTAATAAAAATGCTCAGGGACAGAAAAAGTCCAAATTGAATAAGACCCAGAAAGGTGCTGGTATCGGTGCCGGAGCGGGAGCCATCATTGGTGGAGCCATTGGAAGTGCTTCAAAAAATACAGCCATTGGGGCCATTTTAGGAGCTACCGTAGGTGGAGCAGCTGGGGCAATTATTGGTCGTAAGATGGATAAGCAGGCCAAGCAGATTGAGAAGGATATGGGCGAGGCGGCCAAAGTAGAACGGGTGGGCGAAGGGATTCGCGTAACCATGGATGGCCAGTTACTTTTTGCCTATAACTCAACCGAGCTGACTCCTCAAACGCAGGAGAACCTGGCGAAGCTGGCAGAAACGCTTCAGAAAAATCCAGATACGAATCTGTTGATTGAAGGACACGCTGATAACCGGGGTACGGCTGAGTATAACCAGGATTTATCCGAACGCCGGGCTGCTTCAGTTTCAAGTTATCTGCGTTCGCAGGGGGTATCCGCTTCCCGGATGACGATTAAGGGATATGGCTTTTCGCAGCCCATCGCAAGCAATGACACGGAGGAAGGTCGTCGTTTGAATCGACGCGTAGAAATTGCAATCTCAGCTAATGAGAAAATGCAAAAAGAAGCTCAAAACGGTAACTAATAAACAACCTTAAAGCAGGAGAATCTCCATTTTCCTGCTTTTTTTCAACCAATTCCCATGAAACAACTTACGCTCATCATCGCCTTTACGCTCACCACCTTGGGAGCGTTTGCTCAGGAAACCACAGCCCGGACGGGTATTCGTGGCGGCTTTTCAGCCAGCAACCTGCGACTCAAAGAATTCACGGATCGTAACCCTCGTTACGGCTTCCATGCCAGTTTGTTTACGCAGATCCCCGTCGTAACTGACTTTTTCTACATTCAGCCTGAAATCGGGTATACGAATAAAGGAACCCGTGCTGAGTTCAATATTGCTGGCTTTGAGGGTAGCAATACTTTTAAATTAAACTACGTAGAGGTGCCCGTTCTGGCTACTTTCAAAATTGGTAACTTTGTTGATTTACATGCCGGTCCTTATGTGGCTTACCTGTTAAAGGCGGCTGGAGAAAACACGAGCAATTTGGGTAGTGCTACCACTACACTTAACACGGATGCTTTCAAGCGTTTTGATTACGGGGTAGGAGCAGGTTTAACCCTTTACTTTGGTAACTTCCTCATCAGCACCCGTTATAACGTTGGTCTTCAGAAAGTGGCAGATTCTTTCGTAGCTCAGCAGGTGATGGGTAATGCTAAAAACACTTCAGCTCAATTATCGGTAGGAGTTACTTTCTAGAGTTTTGAGTTAATGGATTTCGAGTTGTTAAGGAAATGACTCTTAACTTTCTCTATAAACTAAAGCGGCACGAATTTTAAATTCGTGCCGCTTTAGTTTATAGAGAAGCATTTAAATGGCCAGATGCTCGGGACTTATACTTAAAATTTCTTCTATGTATTCCCTTGAATTAGATAATCGGGGTACTTTATGCTGACCACCCAGTTTTCCTTTGTGCTTCATCCATTCGTAAAACGTCCCCGGAGGTACCATGTGCACGATGGGCCGAATTAGAGCAATGTTGAAACTTCGCTTGGCATCATAATCCGAATTAATCTTACGAAGCGTGTCGTCTAATACTTCTACGAAAGTATCTGGATTATCAGGCGGCGTAGAGAATTCAATGACCCACTCGTGTCCCCCGCGTTTGACCTGCTGGTTTTCGTTACTACCCATGTAAATGGGAGCAGCAGTATAATCAGAAATCGTAGCTCCGGTCATTTCACAGGCGGTAGTCAGGGCTGTCTCCGCATTCTCTATGATTACTTCCTCCCCAAAAGCATTAATGAAATGTTTAGTTCGACCCGAAATCTTAATACGATAGGGATTTTTAGAAGTAAAGCGAACGGTATCGCCAATGAGATACCGCCAAAGCCCTGAATTAGTGGAAATAACAACGGCATAATTGCGGTTAAGCTCTACTTCGCCCAGCGTTAAGGCTTTGGGGTGATCCTTGTGAAGCTCTTCCAAAGGAACAAATTCGTAGAAAATGCCGTAATCGAGCATTAACAGTAGCTCGTCAATATGACTCAGGTCATCCTGAAGGCCAAAAAAGCCTTCGGAAGCGTTATAGGTCTCTAAATAGTGAACGTGATCGCTTTTAAAAATTTCCCGACGGAATAAATCCCGGTACGGATGAAAGGCGACGGCTCCGTGAATGAATACTTCAAAGTTGGGCCAAACGTCAAGAATATTTTTCTTACCCGTCAGTTCAAGCACTTTCTGAATTAACACTAAAGTCCAGGTAGGAACGCCCAGAGCACTCGTTACATTCACCTGAGAAGCTTCTAAGGCCATGGCTTCAATCTTCTCCTCCCAGCGATCCATCAGGGCCGTTTTCAACGTCGGGGTACGGATAAACTGAGCCCAGCTCGGCAGGTTTTTCATGACGACTGCCGAAATATCGCCCGTTAAGGTGCGGTCATTGAGCTGGTTTTGGGATAAACTACCCCCAACGGATAAGCCCTTACCTTCAAAAACGCGGGTGTCAGGTTTGTTATCAATCCAGAGGGCCATCATGTCTTTTCCCGCCCGGAAATGGCCTTCATCCAGCGATTCACGCGAAACGGGGATGAATTTGCTACGAGCATTAGTCGTACCCGAAGACTTCGAGAAAAAGCGGACGGGCGAGGGCCACAGCACACGGTCTTCTCCCTTCATCACCCGTTCGATGTAGGGAAAAAGGTCTTCGTAACTTGAAATGGGTACTTGCTGCTGGAAATCGGCAATGCTGCGGATGTTTCGGTAACCATATTCTTTACCCCAGAGCGTGGATCGTCCCGAGGCAATCAGTCGACGAAACTGACGTTCCTGGACGGGCCAGGGATCCCGGCGAAATGCTTCAATCCGAGCCATTCTTCGCTTGAGAATCCAGACGAGGGAATCATTAAAAACGGGTAGCATAGGCATGCTGAAGATTTACTGGATTAACTGAACAGCTTGGCAGTAGGTTCTCCGCTGAGCGATAGCCAAATCTATAACTTTTTCGCTCGATTCGGAAAATCGGTAATAAATCCGTCAACGCCCATTTTTCTTAAACGAAGCATCTTTTGAGGTGAATTGACGGTCCAGGGAATGATTTTTACCCCTTTTTGCTTCGCTTTTTTAATTTTTCGCTTCGATACAAATCGGTAAAAAGGGCTAAAAATATCGGGCCTGAATCCTAAATTTTTTTCCGTACGGGCCAGACTTTGGTGATGAACCAGAGCGGATAATGCATTGGCATCGAAGCTTCGGATGAGTTGCTGACTTTTCCAGTACTTTAAAATAGCCAGGTCGAAACTTTGAATACTATACCGATCAGGCGAAAGCAAGGGCTTCAATACGTGATAAACTAAAGAGCAGAATTCTTCAGGGTAAGGCTGAAAAAGTCCGTATTGACTCGAAGCCGACTTAATCTCGATACTGTAGTGGGGTGGGGGAATCCGGTGCTCCCGGGCGTAGGCATCACAGTTTGTTATAACCTCAGAAAGTAAAGGTTTTACCGCCGCCAGACTTGCTTGCTCGGGAAAGGTTGGATTTTGCCGTTTGCCTACGTCGTAACGTTGAATGATGGCATAATCCAGCGTGTACATTTTTAAGGAAGATGTTTCAGCTTTAGTAACCTCTGTTCCGTCGGGTTTAGTAGTGAAAGCGGCGTTCATGTAGTTGTCGTGCGAGACAACGACCTGTTTGTCTTTGGAAATCACCACATCCAGCTCCAGCGTAGAAACGCCCAGCTCCAGAGCTTTCAGAAAGGCTGGAATAGTATTCTCAGGCATTATCCCCCGGCAGCCTCGATGACCCTGAATGTCGAGCGTTTGGGCTGATAATAGGGGATTGGTGAGGAAAAGGAGAAGACAGTAGAGGTAACGCATGGGAAGATATACTTTCCTAATCAATTCATGAGTTGCCAATAGCTTGACAATGCAGAAGTTAAAAGAGAATAAGTACTAATTCAATTGATTAAAAAATTTAAGTAACAGAACACTGTACAGCCCAATCATGACAAGAGGGATACTTATTCCTAGGATCTTATATATCTGAAAAGCTTTAAAGCTTAAAGCTGAAATGACTATTAAATACAAAGGATAAGCAACAATGATGATACAATCTCTAAGCCAATCGTCAGTTGGATTGTCTGCAAAAAGAAAAAGAAATAAAGTAACTAGAGGCCAAGCTAATGATGGTAAGAGAACAATCCCATTTAAAGCTTTAAACCAAAAAGGAAAGCTTTGAAGGTAAAATGGTGATAGATGCTTTTTCATTAGGGACAATGTACATTATTCCTAAATGAAAAACGAGGTATTGAATTATAAACTTCGTTTAGACGATTGTTAGTTAGTAGAGGATTATAAAAGAATGTAAACCAGAATATGAAATACAAGTTTTCATGATGAATGTTGTTTATTATCAACAAAATTGGCTTTAATGCCGATAATAAACAACACATAATAATTCTTAGTGTCTTCTCTCTTCTTAATTATTGAGTCCTAGCAAAGGTTTACCAATAGCAAAGCATATCACCTCAAATCCGCTTCACCCTTCACTTCCCTCTGCGAATAGATTTTTTAGGAGTTTTAGAAAATAGTATCTTTGAAACTCCCTTATTACCAAGGACCAACCCTCAAACCGGGTGATGAAAGCATTATGGCACAGAAAGAAAAAATACAGAAGCACGTCGAAATCAAAAATCGTCGGGCTTCTTTTGAATATCAGTTTTTAGAAACTTTTACCGCCGGACTGGTGCTGACGGGTACGGAGATTAAATCCCTTCGTCAGGGAAAAGCGAACTTGACGGATTCCTATTGTCTGATTCTCAACGAAGAACTCTTTGTTCGGAATATGAACATTTCCAAGTACGAAGAAGGTACCCATTATAACCACGAACCCCTGCGGGATCGGAAGTTACTGCTGCAAAAGCGGGAAATTCGCAAGCTGGAAGATAAACTCAAAGACCAGGGACTCACCATCGTTCCTACGCGTCTGTTTATTTCGGATCGGGGTTTTGCCAAGATCAATATCGCTTTGGCGAAGGGTAAAAAGCTGCACGATAAACGTCAGGATATCAAAGAAAAAGACGTCAAACGTGACATGGCCCGGGGTGAATAAACCCTGATTTTGTAAAGGGAAGGCTTCCTCTAAAGGCTTTCCCTAAAGAAACCCTTACCTTTGTTTTTGTAAATCCATCCTTGTTTTCTGTGCCGTCCGACGAGATAAAATCCCAGTACGAGCTGGTTATTGGCCTGGAAGTCCATGCCCAGCTACTTACCGAAAGTAAAATTTTTGCATCCGATGCCAATCAGTTTGGCTCACTGCCTAACCGCAATATCTCAGTAATTACGCTGGGTCATCCCGGCACGCTGCCCAAACTTAATCAGAAGGCCGTTGATCTGGCGATCCGCTTTGGATTGGCAACGAATTCGACGATTTCCCGGCGGACGGTATTTGATCGTAAAAATTACTTTTATCCTGATCTTCCTAAAGGCTATCAGATTTCGCAGGATAAAGCTCCCATTTGCTGGGGCGGAGAAATCTGGATTAAACTGAAAGATGGCTCGGAAAAGGCCATCGAAATGCACCATACGCATTTGGAAGAAGACGCGGGTAAGTCCATTCACGACGAGCACTCTTCAGATACCCAGCTTGATTATAACCGGGCGGGAACACCTCTGATTGAAATCGTTTCGGATCCTTCCATGCGATCTGCTGAAGAGGCCGCCGCTTACGTTACGGAAATTCGGAAGCTGGTTCGTTACCTGGACATTTGCGATGGGAATATGGAGGAGGGAAGCCTTCGCTGTGACGTGAACGTTTCGGTGCGTAAATACGGCGAGCCGTTGGGAACGAAGGTGGAAATTAAAAACATGAACTCGGTTCGTTTCCTGCAAAAAGCGATTGAGTACGAATATGATCGTCAGGTAGAGATGGTCGAGGCGGGCGAGACCATTATTCAGGAAACCCGGATGTTCGATCCCGAAACGGGTCGGACTTACGGCATGCGGGTGAAGGAAACCATGAACGATTACCGTTATTTCCCCGAGCCGGATTTGGTACCTATTTTAATTACCGATGAGAAACTCGACGAGGTTCGCCGGCAAATGCCTACGCTGCCCCGGCAACTCGTGAAAACCTATACGCAGGATTTCGGCATTCAGGAAGCCGATGCGTTAAGTATTACCGAATCCAAAGAGTTAGTAGCTTATTTCGAAGCCGTGGTGGCCGAAAAAGTTAGTCCGAAAGTAGCTGCTAACTGGCTCATGGGACCCGTTCGCAGTTGGATGAACGAAAGCAAACAGGATATTGACGGCTTTGCATTAACTCCAGCTACACTAGCGGCTTTAATTCGTTTGGTAGAAGAAAACAAGGTTAGTAACTCGGCAGCGGCTCAAAAGCTGTTTCCGGCTCTTCTAGAAAAGCCCGAAGCTGAGCCATTGGCTTTAGCGGAAGAGTTACAACTCATCCAGCAAGGCAATAGCGAGGTGCTTCAGGCGTTGATTGATGAGGTACTGAAGAGTCTTCCTGATAAGGTTAAAGAATATAAAAAGGGCAAAAAAGGTCTTTTGGGTTTATTCGTAGGCGAAGTCATGAAGAAATCCAGAGGTCAGGCCGATCCCAAAGTCACGAACCAACTCGTGATCCAATCCCTAGATGCTATTACTGTATGAAAATCGTTGTATCCCTGATTCTATGGCTTACCGGAGTGGTCGCTCTGGCTCAAAGCAATACTTCTTATACCATTCGCGGACGGGTTAATAATCCCAATGCGAATGAGAAGGCGTATTTACAGCTCATGAATGATCGGGGATTACCCGTTTCCATTGATTCTTCGCTGATTACTGCCAATGGCTTTGAAATGAAAGGTCAGGTTACCAATGGAGGCAGTTTTTACAGACTTTTAATGGGAGGCATTCCTCCCGTGATATTACTGCTGGAAGGCGGTGAAACCCTGGAAGTGGAAGCGGATACTAAACCCGGTAGCAAAGCGAAGGTAACGGGTTCCAAGAATATGGAGTATTACGCTCAGTTGAATAGCCTGAACGAAAATTTCAAAGCAAAAGTCGAGAAGTTGAATTTGTCTTACGAGCAGGCGACTCAGAAAAAAGACAAGGCCGCACAGCAGAAAATCCAGCAGCAGTTTGAGCAGGGACAAACCGAAATTGTTACTCAGGTAAAAAATCTGATTCCCCAAATGGGTTCTTCGCTGGCCACGCTCTATGCTACTAATTTTCTGAATCAGGAGCAGGACTTTGAAATATTTGAGCAGTTAGCCGATCGCTTTGAAAAAGAAAAGCCCAACGTTCGTATTTACCAAGCCTTTGTAGCGACCGTTCGACGGGTGCAGAGTAAGAAAAATGGGCTAGCCATCGGTTCTCCCGCCCCGGAGATTAACCTGCCTACGCCGGATAATAAAATCGTTTCATTGTCTTCTCTGAAAGGAAAATACGTCCTGATTGATTTCTGGGCGGGCTGGTGTGGTCCTTGCCGGAAAGAAAATCCTAACGTAGTTCGTCTGTATAATCAGTATAAAGACAAAGGCTTTGAAGTCTACGGGGTCTCGCTGGATTCGGACCGTAAGCAATGGCTGGATGCTATCAAGAAAGATGGCTTAACCTGGACGCAGGTATCCGATTTGAAATATTTTGATTCGGCGGCGGCGATGGCTTATGGCATTCAATACATTCCTTTTACGGTTTTAGTGGACCCCAAAGGTAACATCGTAGCCAAAGAACTCAGAGGCGAGGCACTCGAGGCCAAGCTCAAAGAATTACTGCCTTAAGGCTCTTATTTACCTTTGCTTATCTACCTTATACATCATGAAGCTCGCCATTATTGGATGCGGTAATATGGGAATGGCCTTCGCCAAATCCTTTATTCAGTACGATCTGGTTAAAAAAGAAGATCTGTTTCTCATTGAAAAATCAGCCGAACGCGGCGAAGCTCTCCGCAAGGAGAAAGCGGGAGTGGTAGTAGACACCATCGGCCCGAGAATCAGTGAAGTAGATTTAATTATTCTGGCCGTTAAGCCCCAGGATTTTGCAACGGTTCACGCCGAATTAAAACCCGTGATTCGTTACAATCAGGTTGTTTTGAGCATCATGGCGGGGGTTTCCATTCAAAAAATTCAAACCGTTCTTGATCATCCTTTGGTAGTAAGAGCCATGCCTAATACGCCCGCCATGCTGGGCATGGGTATGACGGCTTTTGCGGCGGCAAAGGAAGTAGATATTCAGAATTTACGCCGGGTAGAGAACCTGATTAATGCTACGGGCCGTTGCGTATTTTTAGAAGATGAAAGCCTGTTAGATGCGGTAACGGCGGTGAGTGGCTCGGGACCCGCTTACTTTTTCTATCTGGTGAAAGCCATGGTGGAAGCGGGCAAGCAAATGGGCTTTTCCGAAAGTTTGTCTTCACAACTCGTCAAGCAAACCATGCTCGGCTCGTATCACCTGATTCAGACGTCCGATAAAAGCCTGGACGAATTAATTAAAGCCGTAGCCTCCAAAGGCGGTACGACTGAAGCCGCTTTAAAAACTTTCGAAGAGAATAATCTGGCTGAATCGCTGATTGCGGGGCTGCACTCGGCTCAGAAGCGTTCGACGGAGTTATCGAAATAAAAGGTATTATTAGCGAATGAATGCCAAATAGATCAATCAGTAGCTGCTCTTTTAGGGCAGCTATTTTTATGGTCTCTATTAAAAAAAGTTAAAGGGTAGCACTAAAAAGAGAAGAGGCATTAAAATCATGTATTCTTGCCTACCGGGCTTTGAAAGCCTTTTCAGAAACCTACGTAGACCGAATCATGAAAACGAAAATAACCGCCCTCTTGGGTATCTGCCTTATAAGTATACTGATGGGGTGTGCCTCTGCGAAGTCCAGTAAGTTTAGTTCCATGAGCGTACCGATGGGCATGGATAAAAAGGACGTATTGGCCAAGTTTGGATCACCTTATAAGTCAGGATATTCCAAAGATACAAATCAGATTTTTCGCGAAGATTGGTATTATAAAGAGAGTTTGTATATACATGGCTGGGTTGACGTGGTTAATATCATCCACTTTGAAAATGGAAAAGTAGTCAGCCTCGAACCTCTACCCGAACAACGGCCTTATCTGGTGGGCGGGGATCGGGAGGTAGGGACAACGTCCGCTGAGAAGAAGCCTTAAAGAAGGGTAGAAAAATTTTAAAATAATAAATGGGATGAACAACAGTCCTGTAATTTACTTTACTAAAATCTTACCTTGATATCAGGTTTGCAGAGAATTGTATCTGGTATAGTGATTAAGCAATTATTGGATCAAACTCGCTTTATATTTAAATTTCCGCTATGTCTAAATCTTCCCAAAAAAGCAGCCGAATTTATCTGGCTGGAATACATGTTCGCCTTAATGGTAATGAGGAGTGTAAACGATATATTATTACGCAAAGTACCACAAAAGAGGTAGTTAAGAACCTTGAAGTAGGCCTAGAATTAATCTTTGAAAATGGTCAATTACTAGAAGCTTATGATTATGAGGATGGTGAGCGATTTAGTCGTTTTCTAATGGCGGATGAAAAGGCAATGTCTTATATTGAATGCGAGCCCAATCCACTTTTAGTGGTTTCAGCAAACCCCAAGGGGCTCCATCAAGTAGGAGGAGCCCTGCCCAATAACTTTATCGTGCCGGAAAATTCCTGTCGGGTGCCTTTTCAATACTTAGGCTTTATTACCAATGAAGATCCTTATTTCAGCTGGTTACCATTTCCAATTCATCTCACCTGTCCCATCTTTTTAGACATAGATCAGGTATTCTTAGATTATACCAATCCCTTACATCCCGTGCTTCTTGATCGTCAGCAGGTCGAATCGCTTACGACACCCTATGAATACCTAAATTCTGAAAGTGAGATTGTCTATCAAGCGTTGAGATTTGATTTTAAGGAGAAAAGCAAAATGTCGGAGATCGGGCATGCTGGAGTTCCGATCTGGGTCCAATACCCTACGATTCCTACTTGTCCTAAGTCAGGTAAAGTGATGAAATTTGTTTGTCAATTAAAGGGAGGAACACCAGTCGAAAAAACAAATGTAAAAGTAGAAGATTCATCTCATGAGCATTTCTACGATGAATTGAATTTCTGGGAGGATGGCTCGCTGTATGTATTTTTTGAACCCGAATCAAAAACGGCTTGCTACCTGATTCAGAATACCTAATAAGTGTAGAAAAACGTCAATGTCACACTAGAGAGAGCTTGTGTCATAAGTAAAGCAATTACTTTGCCGACAATTATTCCTGCAATTTTGGAATTTATTTCCAAAATTGCAGGAATAATTGTTCATTCTATGCCTTTTGATCGAATTATCGCTAATCGCGTTATCGAACACTTAATCAATTTACCATCTGTAGCACTCGTTGGTCCTAGACAAGTAGGAAAGACGACGTTAGCCAAGATGTTAGTTAAGCAAATTGATAAGGATAGCATTTATTTGGATTTAGAATCACAGGAGGATTTTAACAAACTAAGCAATCCTGAGCTATACCTTACTGAAAGACAAGATAAACTTGTCGTCATTGACGAAGTCCAGCGAATGCCGGAATTATTTCCGATACTTCGTTCCGTGATTGACCGAAATCGAGAAAACACTAGATTTTTATTATTAGGATCAGCTTCCCCTGAATTGCTGGCTAAAAGTTCAGAAACATTAGCGGGGCGTATTTCCTATATAGAAATTCATCCGCTCCTCTTTCCTGAAGTACAGCAGGAAATTTCATTTCGGGAATTATGGCTAAAGGGAGGATTTCCTGATATGCTATTAGCGGCGAGTGACGAGGTAAGTTTCCTTCATCGGCTAGATTTCATTCAGACCTATATTGAGCGAGAGCTACCCTTGTTAGGACTCTCAGCTTCGCCCGTTTTGCTTAGAAATTTACTACGAATGATCGCTCACGTACATGGGAATATTTTAAATTACTCGGATATTTCCCGGTCATTGGGAATTGATGTAAACACCCTCAAGAGATATCTGGATTACTTCGAACATTCCTTCTTGATACGACGATTACAGCCTTACTATGCTAATATCTCAAAGAGGCTAGTTAAGTCACCGAAAATTTTCATTTGTGATTCAGGACTTTTGCATGCAGTTACTGGCATTGAGACAGCAGAAGACCTGGAGGGGTTTGCTGGGAAAGGGAATTCGTGGGAAGGCTTTGTTCTTCAGCAGGTAATCTCGCAGTTGAAACCCTCAGTCGAGCCTTATTTCTATCGTACTCAGGATGGTTCGGAGCTTGATTTAGTCTTAGTGAAAGGAATGACTCCAGTAGTAGGGATTGAAGTGAAATATACGAATACCCCCAAATTAATGAAGGGTAATACCGTAGCTGCTCAGGATTTAGGGAATATCCCAATTTATGTAATAACTCCTTCGATAGGAGAAGATTACGAATTAAACCAACAAACAAAAGTGACCAGTTTTGAACGCATCTTTGCTCATCTAAAGCAGGCCAAGCTTATCTGAAATTTAGGAATCCAACGTCAAAAAAAACGCACTTCTACGCGAACCGTACTGCTAACGCTTTTCCCTTTCCTAAGAGCCGGCTTCCATTCCGGCCCTTCTTTAACCAGACGAATGGCTTCTTCATCACAGCCATAGCCTAGGCCTTTTCTGACTTTGATAGTGCCTATGCGGCCATCATCTTTAATTTGAACGGATAGGATTACCGTACCGGAAATGCCTTTTTCTTTGGCTAACTCCGGCTTGCGAAGGTTTTCTTGCAAATAGGTTTTGTAAGCCTCTGAGCCCATCACTGGTTCGGCTTCTGCTGTTTTCCGCTTTGTTTTTCCGTATCCCACTACTACCACTTCGCTTAAAGCCTCATTATCGGCTTGAAGCGTAATGACCGAAGGAAAAGGAGCCTGAAGGGTCTGATTTTTATAACCGATCAACGCTAGGACTATTTTTGAACCTAAAGTATTGGGTATGAACGCCCGGCCCATGCTGTCGGTAACTACGCCTTTTCTACCGTCTTTATCCTGAATCATTACCCCCGGAATGGGATTTTTTCCCTCATCAACGATAGTAATATGATTTTTTTGGTTTTCCGTACCTACTTTTCGGGCTAATGGAATATCCGTTCTAGCGGCGATGTTAACCCCGGCAGCTTTACCCTGTAACGCAAGTGAAATGGTATCGGGAGTTTGTTTATTCTTCGCAAAACCAGAATCAGGTAGTTGAAAACTCCGGGCGGCTAGTGCTGGCATTTTTGCTAAGGTCTGCGAGTCAGTGGGTGGAGCAGCCCGCATGGCCATTACCTGAGGCTTTTCATCTTCTGCCAATGCATCAGCGGAAACTAACGGCTTTTTTAGTAGAGCTTTCACCCGAGGAGCTTCAGCCAGGCTAATTTCTGGCTGACTTGCTTCAGGAGTAAGGAGCGAATCAGTGGATTGGGTTTGCGGGCTGGCCGCCGGAGTCGTGACCTGACTGATTTCAGGAGTGGAATCCAGTTGCAGCCAAAGCACATAACCCGTCAATAACAAACCTATGAAACTGGCCGCTAAAGCCCATTTCTTCCAGCCTAGTTGCAGGATTGGCGTGGGGCTGACGCGGTTCTCTAACTGATCGTACAGGGCTTTTAAGTCCGGCTTTTTTTCCGCCATTGCCTCGAAACCTTCCAGTGCATCCGCAATGAAAGGATCCTCCAGAGCCGCCCGCTCAACGGCGTGCTGCTCCTGAGCATTTGCCTCGCCCGCTACGTAGCGGCGAAGTAAATCCGGGGTGATATCAATGGGCCTTTTAGCCATAGTTTTTCTTACGCCAAACGCTCGTTTATACGTTCGATGCAGAGCTTTAAATTTCTTCTTCCGTTCTGAATAAAACTTTTTACCTGATTAAAATCATAACCCGTTTCATCGACGATCTGCTTGTAACTTTTTTCCTGCAAAAAAAATAAACTCATCATGCGGTGTTGATCGGGGTTAAGCTTACCCATGCATTCTTCCAGAGCCTGCACCTCAAGTGGCTCGTCAGATTCTTCGATGATTAGATGCTCGGGAGCCTCGGATTCCATACGCTCAGGATCAAAAAAATCCTGGACTTTTGTTTTCTGGCTTCTCAGCCGCATCAGACAGTAGTTTTTCACTACGCTATGTAGCCAGCTTTTCCAATTACTAATTTCATGCTGCTGGGCTTTGGCAATGACCTCTTCAAAAACCTGCATCACGGCATCCTTCGCTTCGTCTTCGTCCTTCAGATACTTGTAGCAAACTGCGTAAAGCATTTCCATGTGCGGCTGATAAAGTTTTCCCAGTAATTGCAAATCACCGCTCTGTCGGTACTGGCTAAACAGTTCCGATTCGTCGGGAGTGGATTCTGATTTGCGAAATACTTTTAGAAACACTGAATCAAAAACGTTGATGGATTATCCTGCGAATAAAGGTGAGCGTATTGGCTTTTACAAAAAATGAAAAAAATGAACCTGCTCTTATGGAATTTATAAAGTGGCTGCATCCATAAGCTGAACACAAACCCTAGACAGCCATGCGATACCTTTTTCTTTTGTTGTTACTTCCCTTTATAAGCCACGCCGAGATAGAACCCAAAGGGCTCGATTCCAGACTTGAAAAGGTAACGGTGTTTTTAAATGGTGCCCAGATCAGCCGTAAAGCTCAGACGGCTATTCCGGCGGGCAAGTCCGTCTTTTATTTCAGAAATCTATCGCCTAAACTTGATAAGGAAAGTATTCAGTTGAAAGCCGAAGGGGATTTTACCGTTTTGTCCGTTCAAACCGAAAAGTCTTACTATGAACTAGGGGCTAGTCGGCTGGCTAAAAACAAGGAATACCAAAAGAAAAGAGACGAGATAGAGGCCAAACAGCAGGTTGATCAAAAGCTCTTGGACGTTTATCGACACGAAGAAGAACTGTTGTTGAAAAATCAGACCCTTGGGGGAAAGGAACAATCGCTCAAGGCGAGTGAAGTAAAAGAAGCCGCCGATTTTCAGCGGCAACGATTAACCGAAGTGTATACCAAACAACTGGAAATTGATCGAAGAATAAAGGCTTATGCCGAAGAAATCAAAGAGTTAAACCGCCAGCAAACCATTCAGTTAGCCAGTGCGGATCAACAGGTAACCGAAGTTTGGGTAACGATTAATGCGGCCCGGCCCGTGGCAACAACTCTTTTGACCCTAAGCTATTTTGTGAGTGACGCGGGTTGGATTCCCAGTTATGATTTACGGGCGAATGATCTTTCCAAGCCTTTAAAGTTAGGGTACAAAGCTCAGGTTTTTCAGTTTTCGGGAGAAGACTGGGATCAGGTGAAGCTTAGTCTCTCTACGGCAGACCCGCGACGGAAAAATGTACAACCCGAACTTCGGCCCTGGTATGCAGGTCGGACGAACACCTATAAAGAATTTGAAAAAGAAGCCCTCGCTCTGTATAATCCATCCGTTCGGCAGGTTTCTGGTAAGGTAAGCGATGAAGCGGGTAACGGAATAGCAGGGGCAACGGTTATGCTGGTTGGTACTTCATTAGGGACCGTTACGGATGTTAATGGGATGTACCGTTTAAGTATTCCGCCGAAGCTCTCTCAGGAGAATAGACAGATCAGTTACTCCATAATTGGGACCGTAACCGCGTACCGGCCCATTGAAAATGAAATAACAAATGTGTCGCTCGTTTCGGATACGAAGGCTTTGCAAGAAGTAGTGGTTGTTGGTTATGGCAATGCAAGAAGAGAAGAGGGTTCGATGGCTCTTGCTTTAAGGGGAAAAGGTATGGCAGTGCCGCTGGAAGTCCAGGAAAAGCAAGCTCCTACCAGCTTTACCTATCAAATTGAAATGCCTTATAGTATTCCCAGTGATGGAAAATCCTATGCTGTGGAGATCAAGGAAGAGGAAGTGCCGGCTCGTTATGTATATACAGCCGTTCCGAAGTTAAGCTCTGACGTAATGCTAACGGCTGAGGTTGCAGACTGGAGTAACTATCAGTTGCAGGAGGGTGAAATAAATCTTTTCTTAGAAGGAACCTTTGTAGGTAAAACGCAACTCACTCTGCCCCAATCTTCGGATACCCTGAAATTGAATTTAGGCCGGGATGCTTCCATTCAGGTTAGTCGAAAGGCGGTGAAGGAATTTAGTAAAACTTCTTTTTGGGGAAATAACCGCATACAGGATTTCGCTTACGTAATCAATCTGCGTAATGCTCGTAAGCAGTCCATTAACCTGATGGTGTACGATCAGTTCCCTTTGTCGAACGTGAAAAATATAGAAATCCTTAATAAAAAAGCTTCCCAAGCCGAAGTCAATGAAGAAACAGGACTTATCACCTGGAATGTACAGATAGCAGCGGGTAAAGCGGAAGCTGTGCGATTCGAATACCGGATTCAATCGCCAAAGGAAAGTATTCTAGCCGAGCGTTAAACTTAAAATCAAAGAGCGAACCCGAGTATCAAACCACTAAAAGCTCCATCCTCGTGGAGCTTTTAGTGGTTTGATATACATGTTTGGTTAAGGGAAAAATTCCAGGAGAGCGGGGATTAGAGACTTTTGACCTGAGTGACGTAGGCACCGAAGACACCTAACCCGTTTTTGATATTGCTATACACCGGCATAGCCTCGGCAAAGGGATTGTCTCCCACTTCACGTTGCCGCTTGATGGTGCGATAGAATTCGTAATAATTTTTATCGACGTGATAAACAAACGAGTAACGGGGAGCCGTGCTGGTGATCTTGGTATCGGTAGCACTGCTGGCATGACCTACTAAAAAGTTCAGCGTCTGAGTAGAATAGGTGGCACCTGCGGCCTGGTTTTCGTTTAAGAATGCTACCACTTCGGCGTTTTTGAGTTTGATACAGGTGGAATCACCCGAAGCGGCCTTGACTTTGTAGGCAGAACCTTCGCCGCTCCCCACCAGGTAATACTGCGTAGCCTTGGTTTGGGTATTGGTCCAGGACAAACTTCTTTTACGGTATACTTTATACGTCGAAGTCTGATCCCGCTCGTAGGTTAGTTCGCTATCCTTAGCTGAGAGGGCACTCGGAACCCGGGGAATGGTGCAGGTAGCCTCAGTAGCGGGCAAACCGGGGGCGGTTACTTTCAGTGTGTAGGTGCGTCCGGCCACGAGTGCAAAGCGGCTGGCGGCAATTGTATAGGTATTGTTTTTAGCGTTGGTGAGTTGTACTTCCCGGTTACCATCAGAAAGGAAAACAGTGGCGTTGAGAATAGGATTAACCTGACCACGGTCGCCGCTGCCGGGTCCGTCGATGGGACGGTTTTCGTTGACAATGGCAGTAATGTCGGTATCGGTGGGATTCAAATAGCACTCCACCACTAGCTTGGGATCATTTTCAATGATAATGTCATCGGATTCTTTGACGCAGGAAGTCAGTGAGAAAACGATCATAAAGAGAGCAGAGATAATGGGTAGAGATTTCATAATCAAGGGCATGAGAAATGGAGCAGAGTTAAAAACAGGCACTAGAAATTCTGTCTGACTTCGGAGTAGAAGTCGGAAAGGGGTTATGTTTGAATAATTACTGGCGGAGTTAAAAAGGGCAATTCAAACCTTACGTCAGAGAGTAGCAGGACCCTCGGTCGTAAAAGAGATGTTTTAAGTAGCGGTGTTGTTTGACTTTACAAAGATGGTGAATGATGATAAATTGATATAAGTTAGTTCGACCAATTGTAAGAAAAGGGGGGTATTTGGTGAAAGAGGGGTAATTATCGAAAGATAAGAGCTCGAAATAGCCCTTAAATGGTTATAAATGCCCTTTTTTCGGGAAAAGATAAGCAGTTGATTAAAAGCAGTTGATGGGAAAATCTGATGAATTCATCAGATTAAATGATGATGAAAACGCTTGCGTATACTTATATTTTATGATATATATGGGTATAAATATGTATTAATTACTTTTGTTAGTAACGAGTGCTAAAACTTAAGATAGAGGTACCAGGAGATAAAGGAAAGATTTGACCTGAATGCAAAAAAAAAGGAGAGGAATATCCTCTCCTTTTTAAGTAATCTGCTCTATTATTATGAATCTGCTTTTACTAAAATTTGAAGTTATAAGATACGCTGGGCAGGATAGGGAATAAGGTTACCTGCTTGAGCGTGTTGGTGGTGTTCTTCGTTCCGATTGTCGTGCTGCTTTGCGAAGCATCGAAATAGTAGAAGAAGGGATTTTGGTGGTTAGTGGCGTTAGATACGCTGATTTCCCAGGTACGCTCGTGCCCTTTTTTCGTTTTATGGAACTGTACCCCTACGTCCAGACGCTGGTAAGCGGCAGCCCGGAAGTTGTTGCGTTGACCATATTCCTGGTATACGCGTCCGGTGTAGTTGCTTTTATCACCCAGGTTTTTCAGGGCACTATTGCCTTGAATCCAGTATTGTCCTTTGGGTAGTGTCATGGCCTGGCCTGTTCCGTAAACGTAAGTAGCTGAGAAGGTTACTTTAGGGCTCAGGTGATAGGTACCTACCAGCGATACATCGTGACGACGGTCATAACGAGCCCAGAATTTTTTACCGAAATTCAGTTCGTCGAACTGTTGTTGAGTCCAGGATAGCGTATAGCCAGCCCAACCCGTGAAACGACCCGCTTTTTTCTGAAGCAAGAGCTCCGTTCCGTAACTCCAGCCTTTTCCGTAAGTGATTTGATCTTCCCAGCTTACTTGGTCAGAACCGTCGTAAGAAAACGAACTCGCTCCTTCCTTATAAGCAACCATGTTATTCATGCTCTTGTAAAATCCTTCTGCCGTGAAGCTCCAGCCTGATTTCATATCTTTAGCGATACCGAAAGCCGTCTGTTGAGAATACTGGGGAGCCGTTTGATCCGAAGAAGGAATCCATAAATCCGTAGGTAGGCCGATACCTGAGTTAGACAACAGGTGAACGTACTGGTTCATGACGGAGTAAGAAGCTTTTAATGCCCACTGTCGCGGCAGGGTATAAGCAATAGCTAAACGTGGCTCAGGGTTAGTGTATACTTTTGTCTCACTTTTGAAAGCACTCAGGCGAAGACCAGCATTGATTTTCAGAGCAGGAGTGGGGCTGTAAGTATCCTCCAGGTATACCGCACCTTCCACACTACGTAAGGTTTCAATGGCGGGAGCAGGTGAATTAAAATCTTTATTAACCGTTGATGTGCTGGGGTTAAACTGGTGGGCCGTTGCAATCACACCCGCTTTGAAGATGTGCTGACTGCTAGGTACCCAGGTGAAATCCGTTTTCAGGCTCATGTCGCGAATGCCAGTCGCGTTGTTGAGGCGGAAGGTAGTGGCAGCTTCATCAGTAACTACGTCGCGGGACATATGAACATGAGAACGATACTGCGTAAAAATGGCTGAAGTCGTTGCCGTAAGACCGGGGCTGAAGCGGTGTTTCCAGCGAAGCGTTCCGACGGTGTTACCCCAGTTAAGGTTACCGCTTTCGTTGCTGATCTGACCAGCCGTAGTGTAAACGAAGCGATCTTTACCCGTATAGGCACTTACCGAAATGTAATCGTTAGGTGTAACGTCGAAGCTTGCTTTTACATTGAAATCGTAGAAATATCCATTGCGGTCAGCGATGTTTTTCACGAAAGGGCGAAGAACCACGTCTGCATACGTACGACGAGCCGAGACCAGGAAGGATGACTTGCCTTTTTGAATGGGGCCGTCGAGAGTGAAACGGCTGGAGATCAAACCAATACCGCCTTCGCCGTGCCATTTTTCCTGATTACCGTCTTTCATTTCCATTTCAACTACCGAGGAGAGACGACCACCAAAGTGAGCTCCAAAACCGCCTTTGGTTAAGTTAACCGACTGAATGGCATCCCCATTGAAAAGAGAAAAGAAGCCAAACAGGTGAGACGTATTATAGACCGGAGCGTCGTCGAGGAGAACCAGGTTTTGATCAGGACCGCCGCCGCGAACGTACATACCCGTTGAACCATCCGTGCCTTTCTGAACTCCAGGCATAAGTTGAAGCGACTTGAGCACATCTTTCTCACCCAGTAGGGAAGGAATTTCTTTGATTTGCTGGATGGGCACAGAAAGCGTAGACATCTGTACGGACTCCGACACTTTGGATGAGCCATTACCCGTGCGACTCTTAACAACTACTTCCTGAAGCGTAGAACTTTGGGCCTCTAAAGAAACATTAATGGTAGTGTTGGTATTGATATCGGTGGCCATGCTTTCGGTTTTGTAACCAATGAAGGAAAAAGCAATTTGAACGAAAGGCCGGGCTGGTAATTCGATGGAGTAGTAACCCTGAGCGTTTGTAGTGGCTCCCAGACCTAAGCTAGGCAGTGAAACACTTACGCCGACCAGAGCGGTACCCGACTGGGCTTCCCGAACATAACCACTGAGGGTACGAATGTTAGGGCGTTGGTTTTGGGCTACTTGCTGAGCAAAAACCAGAGAGCTGCTCAAAATGAGCATCAGCGTAATCAGGTGTCGTGCGGCAGATTGGAGCGGTTTCATATAAAGTAAGAGCGATACTATTTTTTTAGAGCAGTTATTGTCGTTTGACTTTACAAAGATGGAGGACGAAAAGGGGGCAGAGGGGCTGAATTCGACTAAGGGAAGGAGCTACGGGGTAATCAGTAAAACTAGGTGGATAAACAAAAGTCAATAAGTGGAAAGGGGGAGATGAATGGCAGGAAATACCCTTTTTTTGGGAAAAGCAGAACGGGCAGATTAAATAAGTGCGTGTAGAATGGGTAAACGGGAAAGAAAAACAGGTCTGATCGCTCTTTATTCATTCGGCAGGGAGGGAGGACTAGCCAATTTGGCGAATAATGACGGATTCGTTTTTTTCATAAAAAAAATTAGCGGTCATAGGGGGAAAGGTAATGTGGGCTGTCTTCAGCTAGTAAACCATATATCACCTTAACCGACGGTTCAGCTTTACGGGTCATTGCCAGGTAGAGAGGCTGTTAGCTCTATGTCAACAAAAGTCAAATTTGTCAACAGTGATCGCTCTACCTTTTTTGTTACAGCCCGTCAGCGGGTAGATGCCTATTTCAAAGAGAATAACCTCAGCACACACGCCAACGGGGCCATGTGGTTCAAAGCTTTATTCTTTCTAGGCGGTTACGTAGCTCTCTACACGCTGATTATTTCCAATCAGTTTTCTACTTCAGCAATGCTGGGTATGGTAGTTCTGCTGGGAATGTTTGCCGCCTTTATTGGCTTTAACGTATCCCACGATGCCCTGCACGGAGCTTTTTCTTCAAAAGCATGGGTTAATCGTTTATTAGGGAATAGCTTTTATTTACTGGGAGCGAATCCTTACGTCTGGAAGGTAACCCATAACATTGTTCACCATACGTACACCAATATCCCGGGTCACGATGAAGACATTGAAATTGCCCCAGGGTTGGTTCGCCTCGATGCCGATGAGCCGCTACGCTCCTGGCACAAGTATCAGCATTTCTATACCATTCCGCTTTATTCGCTGGCTTCGCTTTCCTGGGTTTTTCGGAAGGACTACGTGAAGTTTTTCAAGAAAAACATTGGCTCGTCTCACGATAACTCTCAGCACCCCCGCTCGGAGTATTACAAACTCTTTATTTCCAAAGCAGTGTATTACCTGCTTTTCCTAGTTATTCCTTATCTGGTGCTGGATTTAGCCTGGTATGAAATCGTTCTGGGCTTTTTAATCATGCATATTGCCGAAGGGCTGGTGTTAGGTCTGGTTTTTCAACTGGCTCACGTCGTGGAAGGAACTGATTTTCCCGTGCCTGACCAAAAGGGGAATGTACTTAATGCCTGGGCCGTGCATCAGATGTATACCACAGCTAATTTCTCTCCCCGAAGCGGACTGGCTGCTTTTCTTTGTGGCGGGTTAAATCGTCAGATTGAACACCATTTGTTTCCCAAGGTGTGCCATATTCATTATCCTGCTGTCTCGGCCATTGTGAAGCAGACCGCCCTTGAACACGGCTTACCTTACCTGGAAAATGAAACGTTTGCAGGAGCTCTGGCTTCTCACTACCAGGTCCTGAAGAAAATGGGAACGACTGAAGTAAAGGTTAATGTAGCCAAGGAAGAGTTCGCTTTTTAAGTTGATTGGATGTTTACATAAAGCCCTTGGTAATCGCCGAGGGCTTTTTTTTTAGGTGCAAATTATTGATAATCAAAAGGTTTATTAGGTATTGTCAGGAATTATTCGTAACTTCAAAAAAATCCAGTCAGACAGAACAAAAGCCTATGAAGCCATCCCCCCTTGAGATACAGCGAACGATTACATTGATTGCCCGCAAACTTGCCACACCTGCCATTCAGTTAGAACGGAATTATTCCCAAAAAGAAGGATTTGAGGAAGCCTACCGCATTCTGGAAGAAAATTGCACCAGCTATAACCTCATTAAAGTATTGGAAACCCGCCATGCCCGGGCCATTGCTATCTTGGCTGTTGATTACATGAATGGCTCCTGTGAGCAGAGTAAGCTAGTGAATCTTCAATAAGGGGCTCTTCATCTTTCGCCCGGAATTAATGCCCTAACCAGTAAGTAAATGACCTGAACCGAGCCACTTTGCCGAGCTCGGGCAGGCACGTATTTTTTAATATCCATCACTCCTTAGATAATACCTAAGATTAACGATATATTTTCATGAAACCCACGAAATATCAGATTAATAAAACGATTGCAGAAGTAGTCAATAAACTCGAACGCCTGGGAGAAAATCCAGTTGACAATTTTCCAGAGAAAGAAGGTCTTCAGGAAGTTCAGGCTATTTTAAAAGAAGGTCGTACGCGTTATTCATCCATTAGTAAATTAAAAACCCGGCAAGCTCGGGCTATGGCCCTTCTGGCCGTTGATTACGTAAATGGAGGCTGTTCGGCTCATAGCTTAATGAGCTTTAAGTAATACTAGTACCAATGAAAAGGGCCGTCAGGATTTCTCCCGACGGCCCTTTTCATTTGAAAAACACCTTAGATATTCTTCTTTTTCAGTTCTTTAACTGCAAAATCAACCGCACGAGCCGTGAAGGCCATGTACGTGAGTGAGGGGTTCTGGCAACCTGCTGAAGCCATGAACGAACCATCAGTTACGAATACGTTTTTAGCATCCCACACCTGATTGTGTCCATTCAATACGCTCGTTTTAGGATCTTTACCCATGCGGGCCGTACCCATTTCGTGAATCGCCATACCCAGGTAAGAACCGTTATCGAACGTGCGAATGTTTTTCACGCCTGCTGCTTCCAGCATTTCAGCGGCATCGTTCATCATGTCCTTACGCATTTTGTGCTCGTTTTCGCGTAAATCCGCATCAAACACAACCGTAGGCAGACCCCACTTATCTTTCTTGCTACGATCCAGGAACATCCGGTTTTCGTAAGCGGGTAAAGTTTCACCAAAACCACCCAGGTTCATCGACCACGGACCGGGCTTGGCTGCTTTTTCTTTCAGCTCGGCTCCAAAGCCCATTTCTGCCACAAGGCCATTCCAGCCCTGACGGCTACCACCACCCTGATAACCGAATCCACGCAGGTAATCACGTTTGTCGTTACCAATATTGCGGTAACGAGGAATATAAATTCCGTTAGCCCGGCGACCGAAGTAATATTTATCTTCCATTCCCTCAACAATACCACTGGCACCCGTGCGGAAGTGGTGATCCATCAGGTTGTGACCTAACTGACCCGAATCGTTACCAAATCCATTAGGGAAACGATCTGAAATCGAGTTGAGTAATAGGGCTGTTGAGCCAATGGCTCCACCGCAAACGAATACGACTTTCGAGAAGTATTCCATCACGGCATTCGTTTCTGAATCAATAATGCGAACGCCTTTCGCTTTTTTCGTCTGAGGATCATAAATGATTTCAGAAGCGATGCTATTAGGACGAATCGTCAGACGACCCGTAGCCTGAGCGGCTGGAATCGTAGCTGAAGGGCTGCTGAAGTAACCGCCGTAGGGGCAACCCAGCGAGCAAAGGTTACGGTATTGACAGGGGCCACGGCCTACTTTCTGCTGAGCAGGACCCGCCTGAGTTAAGTTAGCTACCCGGCCAATCGTCATTTTACGATTGGGGAATTTAGCTTCAATACCCTGCTTCACTGCTGTTTCGGCACAGTTCATCTGCATAGGAGGCAGGAACTCGCCATCGGGAAGTTGAGACAGGCCATCTTTACTACCCGATACACCAACGAATTTCTCAACGTAGCTATACCAGGGAGCAATTTCCGCATATCGAACGGGCCAGTCCGTACCAATGCCTTCTTTGGCGTTGGCTTCAAAATCTAAGTCTGAAAGACGGTAACTCTGACGGCCCCACATGATGGATTTACCACCCACAATGTTTGGACGGTACCAGTCAAAGCGTTTGAGCTCTTCGTAAGGAGCATCTTTATCGTTAAACCAGTAATTTTTATTGGCTTCACCGTAGGGGTAATCCCGGCTCAGGAAGGGGTGAGAGGCCCGCTCTTCGTTTGTAATCCGGCCCCGGTGAGTAAGTTCCCAGGGTTTTTTCAGAGCGTTTTCATAATCCGTTACGTGTTCGAATTTATGTCCTCGTTCCAGTACCAGCGTTTTAAGGCCTTTTTCGGTTAATTCTTTGGCAGCCCAGCCACCCGAAATACCCGAACCTATAACGATGGCATCATATGTATTTTGCTCGTTTGCTCGAAGAATGTTCATTGGATTAGTAGTTCTGTTGCTAAACTTCAGGGGCTCAGCATAAGTAATAGGGTAACAAGAGGGAGGTAAAACAACCTAGGTTGCCCAGGTTTTCTGACCGGGCTTTAAAGGAATACATCCTTCGTAACGACCGGGTACATATTCGTAACTCAGGGCTTGGGTAGCTCCGATTTCGGAAGTGAAATACCCAAACATACTGAGTTCTTTAATCGTAAACCAAAAGGGAACTTCTTTGACTCCGGCTTTGCGATCTGCAAAGGCGTTGGCTTCTTCCAGTTTCAAAATATTCGTCTTTTCCTGAATAGAAGCATCCTTGAAAGCCTTTCCGTAAACGGCTTTGGTTTCGCGGTCTACTCGGGCCAGCCCCTGCTGCAAACGATCCTGATATTCTTTGGGGTAGCAATCAGAAACGAGAACATTCAGGAATGGACCTACGCCAGCAGCTTTAGCTCCCGGAGAATCGGCTGTGGTCGGTAGGATCACATCGGCAATTTCAGCAATGAGGTCTTCGGTAGGCTGATCAAAGATCAGTTTAGAGGCAGTTGTAGGCAATGCCCGGCGGCCTTCAACGATGTCGGCCAGGGCTGGAGTCACCAGCAGACCACCCATCATAACCCCTACCATTTGTAGTGCTTCTCGGCGTTTCATGCAAAAAAGTAACGTGTTAAGTAAAAAATGTTAGGCAATTCAGGGAACCATAAGTGGACTGAATAAGCAGGGAAAGGTACTAAATAAACATGGATAGACAAAAAGATATCGCTGAAATGTCCTATTTATAAGATTAACTTTTAAATGAAAGAAGGAAGAGAAAAAAGGAACGGTCAGTAGGATGTCAGAGAAGAATGATTCAAGTACTTATCCCTAGTTTAAGTACTTAAGCCATTATCATACCTTTATTACTATTGGTGAAATGAGTTGAATTACGTGCCTGTAAGCTCCGAAAAGTTTTGTAGAGTCCAGATTGTAATAAACTTAGCTTATGAAATCATTGATATTTGCATTAGGTAATTGTATAAGTATTAATTGAAATAAAAAGGTGTGCGTATTTTTTTTCAATTACATCTCTGGTTTTTTGAGGGACAATCCCTGAACTTGTGTATATTAGTTAAACACGGCAAGCGATAAAAGGTGATTTAAAGGCGTAACGCTTTATTTCTGAGTAAGTTGTTAGGCATGAACAAGAAAACCTGAGGCTATTCTGAAAACCTATATTGTTGCTTGTTTTGGTAGTAAATGTTTATAGTAATACGATTTGTTAGTTCATCTACGCAAAGCCACCTTAACCCATGAAACACACCGCCTGAAGTCGCAGGTATTACCGTAAGTTAGTAAACTAGGAATGACTCAGGAAAATTTATTTATAATTCTTCTCCGGTCTACCCGGAAGGAGTGGTTTTGAATTAATTCACTAGGTCCAAGGAGTTAATTAAATTGACCCATGCAAACTTTTTTCAATGTTACCATGCTAGCCGCCTCTGGTGAAGGTAAGACTACGTTTTTGTCTTCCATGGATGAAAACATACGAAACGATTTGTCCAGTAACATCGGATTGAATTTGAGTTTAAATCCTGAACTAGCCGCTAGGTTAGATCAAAACAAGGAAAGGCTGAAGGCATCTCTTTCTAAAGGAACCATCACCTGTTTTGATGGAATTCAATCCACGGCTGATGCTTCTTCGTATCCGTTAGAAATCTCTCATAAAGATTCGGATCCCTTCTTAGTGGTTTCTTTCACCGATATTCCCGGTAACTGGATTACGGATGATTCAGAAAAGGTTATTTCCTACCTCAAGAATTCCTCAGTAATTGTGATTCCCGTCGATGCCAGTGCGATTATGAACGATCTCACCGAGCAGAAAACGAATGCTGAAAATTTATTCCGTGTGTTGAAACCCGGTTTAGAGCAATCCAGTGAACCGCGTTTGATTTTATTCATTCCTACCAAGTGCGAAACGTATATAAATAATGAAGCCGCTTCCACTCGCTTGGTGAATAAAATTAAGATGGTTTATAAGGAAATCTTTGACCATATCACCTGGACGTCCCACGTGAAATCGGCCATTATTCCTATTCAAACCCTGGGGAATTGCTCGTTGATGTATCATAAGAAGGTGAAGATTGATAATGAAGAAGTCTGGAAACCGATCTTCAGCGTCACCCAACGGAATCAGTACAATCCTCAGGCGATTGAGTATCCTTACATGTATCTGCTTTCTTTCATTTTAGAGCAACATTACCTGAACCGTAAAAAGGGTTTTATGGGCTTTTTCAGGAATCTGTTCCGGGAGCTGAATTACCTTAAACTGACCAACGAAAAACTTAATTCTCAGTGTAAGTCCTATAGCCAGTTGAAAGTAATTAGTTAGGCTAGGGTCGGGATGTTAACCCTCATAATCAGTGCCTTGGGCGGTTGGAAGGGTTGGCTTATACACGGTTTTTTGAAAGCTTCCTTATCTTTAGGAGCGTTTAGCCTTTTCAGATGCTTCACGTATAGGCTTCAGGGTTTAATTTACTGTTACCAGAGGCTTTTGATTAAAATTTTTGAGATATACATCCCCATGCCTAATCTTATTGCAGCGAGTATCCAACAAATTGTCAACCAGCGTACGCAGTTTGCCGAACGGATTTCGGATGATATTCAGCGACTTTCGTTAATGAGTCATTCCATTTCGGTGCTGGAAAATGTCAAGCAAAAAGTAAGTGATCACGCGTCGCCTCATTTGCTTGAAGCCATCCGGCGGGCTGATCTACCTGCTTTACTGAACCGCATCGAAGCCGAGCAACAGTATTTGTCTCAGCTTAACCAACGCTTTTCCAGAAAAGGGATCAGCATTGGCGTGATTGGGCGGGCCCGGCAGGGAAAAAGCCGTTTACTGCAAAGCTTGTCAGGACTGGATCATACGATCATTCCAGATGGCAATGGTTCGCATTGTACAGGTGTATTGAGCGTGATTGCCAACAGCGATCAGAAAATAAGAGCACGGGTGGAATTTTACAGCCGAACGGATTTTTTCCAAAGTAAAATTCTGCCTTATTTTAAAGAATTACCGCTGAGTCCAGCTCCTGCGAACCTGGCTGAATTTGTTTCTCAGGAATTACCTGAGCCACCCGCACAGGCTAGTACCGTGACGGTGGCCCGATATAAAAAACTTCAGGAAATTCATGAGAATTTTACGCTATATCATCATTTACTAACGGGCTTAACTCTGGAAATTCCCGCCGGGCAAATCCGTCAGTACGTAGCTCAGGTAAATGAAAGTCGGGAGCCGATTTTTTATTACCTGGCGGTAAAACAGGTACATATTCAAAATTCATTTCCCCTGGCTCAGGCCGGCCCCATTACCCTGATTGACATGCCGGGACTGGGTGATACCGGACTGGTAAACGAGGAAAACCTCATCCGTTCGCTGGCCAGTGATATTGACTTCATTCTCTTTGTACGCAAGCCAGACCCCCTGGGTGCTACCTGGGAACCCGCCGATTTGGATTTGTATCAATTCTGCGAGCAGGCCATTACGCAAACGCCGGGCGTGAGCCTGCCAGCCTGTTCTTTCCTGGTACTCAATCACACGAAAGGTAGTACGGATAACGCTAAAAACTGTCAGGATTTATTCATGACTGCCGAGCGAAACGGGCTTCATTTTAGTCAGATGGTTACCGTGGACTGTTCGAGTGCCGAGGAGGTGGAAGAGAAAGTTTTTAAAGAAGTATTGAAGGATTTACAGGATAAACTCAAACACTGGGATCAGCAGTACGAACAGAATTACCAGCGTAAAATGAATCAACTGGATCAGTCGATTAACCAGGCGATCGATTACTTTAACGGAATTGTTACCCCCACTGATGACATGAAGGATTTTCCTATTTTTAAAGGCTTATTCAACAGCCTGTGGCAGGACTTGACCAATGCCTGTGAGAATGAATTAAAGCAACTGGAAGCTTTACGGGACTCCCCCAATCAGAAAATTCAGGATAAATTTGATTCGATCAAAGAAGACTGTCTCCGCAATTTATCGACGCTGACGGTAGCTAATATTGAAATCAGCCGGAATGCTTTGGGGTCTTATAACAAGACCTACGAAGAATTCCTGAACGAAAACCGAACGTACATTACCAAGCAATTTTTGAAGCTGGGTGATACCCTAAACGAAGTGCTTCAACAGGTGAAGCACCGGATGTACGATATTCTAAAAAATCAGGGCAAACTCCAGGGGATTATTGAGGAAGGCGAAAGCTTTGAAGTAACCTTATTGAGAGAGACCCAATTGCTGGAGGAACTTCACACGCCCGTTCAATCTTTCATTCACTTCCAGTTATCGTACCTGGGCTTTTTACACTTTAGAATCCGCGAGCACCTCGATACGTTAACGCCCGATTACATCTCCGTGCGACTTTCGCGGGAAGATACCGCCGAAGATATTCTGAACTACATTACGAATTCGGTGGAAGCCAGTCTTTACAAAATTCAGAATGAGTTTAATGACTGGGCCAAAGATTTAAATAAAATGTCTTTTGCTCTGGTGGAAGAACTGATCGATCAGATTTTCAGAGCAAAAAATGCCAAAGACAACTGGGAGATTTTTTATCAGCATCACCGCATGAGAATCTGGGTAGAAACCTATCAGGAGCTTAATTTTAATCAAAATGTATTAAAACAAAGCAGCGAACAGGTGGATAAGCTCAGAAGCTTTTTACCCGGTATGTCGAACTAAGATAAAGGTCTTATAATAAGAAAATGCCCCCAAGAGGTTAGACACTTCCTGGGGGCATTTTCTGTTTTTCTGATTCTATTCAGAAGTTTGCTAGAATCGTACACGGTATTGCCTTGCAGGAATAAAGCAATCGTTATTCCGTTACCAGCACAAAACCACCGTTTGCTTTCACCGTAACGAGAGTGGCTTGGGACGGGGTAATAGACTGCTGGGTAAACATGGGTTCGCCATCAGTTATCAGGGTCGCTTTTGTCTTGGCAAGGAAAGAAAGATTCAACTTGAGTTGTTTTTCTTTGGCTTCTCCATTGATACCCGCCACGTACCAACGCTTGCCTGAACGGCGGGCTACTACGCAGAGTTTTCCGGGATACCCGTCAATGAATTTTACCTCGTCCCAGTGATTAGGTAGTTGTCGAAGGAAATCCTGAGCAAAAGCAGGCACGTGCTCCATGCCTTCGGGAGATTCGGCATAATGCTGAATACCCGACAAAAACACGATGCTGGTAGCCAGTTCAAAAGCACTGGTGGTTTTACGCTTGACGGAAGTATAAATTTTATAAAGATTCATGGGCGTAAAGTCCATGGGGTCAAAGGCATTTCGCGTGAAAAGTAACATGGCCGCGTGCGTGGGCTGATTATCCGCAGCTTTCTGATCGAAGGTAACCATTTCAAAACCCTTGACGGCTTCTGTCGTCATTAAATGAGGATAGGTGCGAGCCCAGCCGCGTGGCAACGTAGCTCCGTGAAAATTAACCAGTAGGTGATACTTGGCCGCATCGAGAAGAATGTCGTGATAATATTTAATTACCGACTGACCATCGCCGCCAAAGAAGTCGATTTTAACACCTTTGATGCCCATTTTTTCCAATCTCGCAAATTCATCCCGACGGGATTGGTCTTCCACTAATTTACCTTTGGGAGTGTACTTCACGGTGTTCCAGTCCCCCGCGGAGTTGTACCACAGGAGCAGTCCTACGTTTTTAGTTTTGGCGTACTGAGCTAATTCCTGAACTTTCTCATAACCGATTTTACGATCCCAGTCGGCGTCAATTAAACAGTAAGGCCAGTGCATGTAAGCGGCGAAGTCAATGTACTTTTTCTGCTCATCGTAGACGATGAAGTCATCCTTAGAGTTAATCCAGCTCCACGACGCCCGGCCAGGTTTTATAAAAGCAGCATCTACTTTCAGGGCAGGTAGAGCCAGATCGGTTCCTGCGGTGGATTCGATAAGGGTTGCCAGACTTCCGATGGTGAGTACTCGCCAGGGAGATTGGAAGGTACCTCTGGCTCTGGGATTTAAATTTTTATCTTTAATAACTTCGCGGGCATCAGGAAAACCGATGAAGTACTCGCCTCTGGGAGATTTATCCTGCAGACGAGTAGCACAATAGGTGCTGTCCAGGTCAGCTTCAGTGATCAAAACCCAGGTATCATTGGTTTTAAAAAGGGCTGGATATACCCATCCTGCTCCCATTTTGGAAGGGGTACCCACGGCAATATCCTGCTCATAATTTTCTTCATAGGAGGGGTTTGTGGCTTCCCAGCCCGTTTTGGCAACGGCCATGGGTTGAAGCCAAGCCCGGGTTTGGGCGGGAAAAGCAAAACTTGTCGATTCGGATTCTATGTTAGAGATAGCTTCTTTCTTCCGCTTAACCCGATAACGGAAAGCGACGGCATCATTGCTGACCTGGAAAATGATTTCGAGTTGTTCTCCCATAGGTGTTGCCAGAAGCCAACTGCGTTGCTTAGCCTGGTAATGAATAGTAGATTTTTTGGCATTACGCATGGCGTAATCCTGAGTGATGGTCTTCTCAGGGCTTTTGGATACTTCTTTTAAGTGTTTACTTAAATCCACATCAGCCAGTACCAGACCCAAAGCCGAAGACTCTAGAACGGGCTGATTGTCTTTAAAAATCTGATAACGAGCCGATCCATCTTTCAAAGTTACTTTAACCGAGAGGTGTTTATCGGGGCTTGCAACAAATGCAGCAGGCACCTGAGCAGGGGCAAGGTAGGCAAACAGACCCAGGAGAATGACTAGAGAAGCAATTTTCATAGTAAGGAATAAGGTTTAAAAAACATAATGTGTTTAAACGACACAATATGAGTTGTGCTCATTAAGCGTACCAAGATATTAATTATGTAACGCAGTTAAAAGCCAGCGATAACGAGCAGCTAAACAAAACAATGAAAGAGGGTAAAATGAGGTGATTTTAAAAGCTGTCTAAAATTTATAATCGAAGACCCATGGTTGCAAGCATGTTTAGGTTAGGAAAGGTTTTCTCTGACCTCATATGAATTCGCATCCTAGGGTTAGAGGCCTAGGGTAGGTAGCCACTCGGCTAGAGCCGAGCGACTGCGTAAGGTATGAGATAAGTTATCATTACCAACCCTGTCTCTGGATTTCATCCGGGGCTACCAGCCTGGGTCCATCCAGACCGGGTCCATTCGTATTGAACCCCTCCAGAGTTATTTATCGTAAGGCTATTTTAACAATGTTAACAACAACCCCAGCGGGGTTCAATACGAATAGCCCCGGATGAAATCCGGGGAAGCAGCATTCCCAAGGCGAAATAGGCTCCTCCGCTTCACTCTCGATGACAGATTGGAGTCATATACACACTACACTCTCTCCAACGATTCTCCCGAAGTAAAGAGGCTTACTTATTTTTAGACAGTCTTTTAGAGAAGAGGGGATACTACTAACCTTGTCGAATCATAGTTAGTCTGCTTTTGCAACGCTTAGCGTTATAAAAGCTTTTCTCAGGCGTCCGCGACGCAGTAGCGGACGAAGAGTGCTACTTTTTACCCAGCTATTACTATCTCCTTCCTCTGCCACTGTCGGGTTTCAGGTATCGTCACTACTGACGTTTTCAGACACGCATAAAAAAACGCTACGTACAGTCTCAATCAGAGACCGCACGTAGCGTTTCATCTACTTGGAATAAAGGTATTATCTACCTCTTGATAACTGTCAATCCGTAATTTTCTATTGGATGAGTAATGACTACCCGGTATACGCCTACGGGCAGGCTACTCATCTGGATTTGTACATCACCGTTGACAGGGATATAATTTTTATCCTCGTAAACGACGTGTCCGGTGGTGTTCAGCACGCGGAGATGTACCGATGAGAATTCACGATCAGGTAACTCAATGGTTAATTGTGAGGATACCGGGTTAGGGAAGCCATTGAGAACGCGTAAAGTACGGTTGTCCATAGAGATGATTCGGCTGGGTTCCTTTTTACCGTCCTTGTCTACCTGTATCAAGCGGTAATACGCCAAACGTCCCTGAGCCTGTGAATCGATGAACTGATAGCTACTAGGCAGTCGGGTCGTACCGTTTCCTTTGATCTGGGCAATGGCTTTGAAGTTGGAAGAGGTGTTCAAGGCCCGTTCCAGAACGAAGTGATCGTTGTTTAACTCCTGAGCTGTTTTCCAGGAAAGGTAATTACCCTCGCTGATGACTTTTCCTTCGAAGGAAACTAACTGGACAGGCAGGGAACTCGCATTAGCCAGGGTAGTAACCGTATTGTCAGCCAGGGCGTAGTTGTAGATTCTGAAATCACCATAGGTAAGGTCAGAGTACGGATCGCTACTAAAGAGTGAACGACCCAAGTAGTTCTGCGTGGTTGTTCCCAAATCCGAGGGTTTTACCGTAGCCTTGGTATCGGTATACACTACTTGGCCATTAACGAAGAACTTGAAAGTCGTATCTTGTTGTGATATTGCCAAGTGAACCCACTGGTTGGTCGGAATGGTATAAGGGATGAGACGCTCATAGTTTCCTCCGGGGTAGGTAATCCGGTAGAATACATTCTGATCAACTTTCGGTGACATTGCCATGAAGGTACCCGTGTTAGTACCAAAATCGAATATCCGACTATAGTTACCGATGTTTTGGGGTACTTTCACCCAGGTAGCGATGGTGAAATCAGATAAAGTGCTGACTACCCCCGAAGGCAATTGTATGTAAGAGGATGCCGTGGTGGAAAGAGCAACAGCACGATCATTTTGATCAGAAGTGGACGTAGTTGCCGTTTCAGACAAGGTTGTTAATTCGACGTCGTTAGTGCCGTTTGCACCCGCTGTCCAGGTCGCACCGTTTTTCAATTGAGCGTGATAGCCACCCCAGTCGTCGTGGGCAGTAGTCCCGGTATTTTCATCGAAGGAAAGGTGCAGGTGCTGTCCTTTTACTGGTGTTCCAGAAAGGACGGCAGACGCCGGGCTGGTACCGAGTTCGTTGTGAGCAACCATTTTGTAATAGTACGTAGTCCCGTTTGACGCGGTTGCATCTTCATACCTGCCAGAAGTTAGGTCCGTGGCAATGCTGGTGTACGTGCCATTTGCGGTCTGTGAACGTAATACATCATAAGCCGTACTAAAACCAGGATCCCAGGTTAAGATAGTCTTGGCATCACCCGAAGCAACGTACATATTTTTTACTCCCGTCGGAGCGACCAGCAAGGAATCAAATGATTTCACATTATCCGCCGTAAAGATCAACCAGCGTTGAGTGGTAGCCGCATCTGTGAGATCAAACGATACGGTACTGACAGCTTCCGGGGAACTGGCCGCTAACGTAGGCGATGAATAGTTACCCTTGGGAGAGATAATCCAGTACGCTTTTGCTTGGAAGTTCTTTTCATCGGTACCAATCTTCGTATCATAACGAGCACCCAGCAGCTGGAATGACTCCGCTGGTGTCAGTGAAGAGGTGGCCGATAGCCCAATGCCAGAGCCATCCTGCTGCGTGAAATACTTACCCGTAGATACGTTGCGTAATTGATAAAGAGCCGTAGCAGGATCGAACTCCAGATACCAGGCTGCCCGATCGTCATTGAGCACATTCGAAGCGGAGATTTTCTTATTGATGAGTTGTCCGGATTCGTTTTCTGCCAGGAACGAGGTGTTAAGCCCTGTTTTGCTATCTTCTACCTTGAGGTAATACTTCTTGGAAGGAGTGTGTTCGAAGGTATAGGCAGGGGTAATGAAGCCACGTCCAGGATTAGCCAGCCCATCTTCACCTAAGGCTTGGGTAATAAGTGAGTGACCGATATATAGAAATTCACTGCCGTTGTCTTCGTGAGCACCATTGATTCCGAAAGGCCACATGTGTATCGCGTCACCCGTCATGGAAGCATTCGGGTCGTTCTGCAGAAACTGTACTACTTTGCTAGCTCGTTCCCCCAGCCATTGGCCTCGGCTACCTTCCTTCCGAAGAGGTGAGTTCGGTCCATACCAAATCCAGTGCTGCCCAACTCCAATGGTGTGGTTCATTTCGTGCATGGCCGTTCCTGTTCGCTGATAGCTTGGATTGGCACCAAACTGCATATAGCCCCCATAACTAGCTTCAGCAGTAGGTGTACCTTCATGGTAATTAACCCACAGATTATGATTGGTAACACTGGTTAAGTTATTGTAATAATAGACCCCAGACTCAACCGCTGCCTTGATTCGCGGAGCGTTTTCTCCACTATTCTCTACACTTCCTGAAAAAGCATACGTAACGGTACCTTTGGGAATCGTGATTACTTTCAATACTTTACCATAGCCCACCGCGAAATTGGAGCCTACTGCATACGCCCGCATGTAATAAACCGTTGAAGGTTGCAGATTCTCGAGTCGGTAAATAGCTCCATTGCTCCAGAAGGATTTGGTGGTTCTATTGTCGAACAGGGTAGGTTCAGGTGTCGTGCTCCAGCAGAAGCCTTGTTCGCGAATATCCTTTGGATCGACGCCGGAAACTGTGCTACGGCCAAAGGCCATCGTAGCTCCGCGAGCAAAGCGTGGATCCGTTACGACTGTCGGAGCGGGGCCGGTTGCGTTGGCGACTCTGAACATGAGCATAGCTTCGTAGATCTCTGCAGGAGCTTTCTGTACATTGCTCAACTCTGCGTCAAGGTTATTAGAAAGCGTCGTATTCTGATCAATTACCGCTTTGAAAGCAGCAGCTCCCTGACCACTACCATTGCCATAAACTCCCTGGGCAGAATCGAGAGCGGTTTGCAATTTCGCATACGCGTCAATCGATATCCGGGCCGCTTTCAGGTCTATTTCTAGTTGGGAGATTCGCTGGGCTACGTCATTTCCATTCTGAGCCAGTGTTTGCTGGCCAGCATTGATGGACGCTTCAAGGGCAGTATGATTGGAATTCCGCATCTTTTGATTTACTGCGACCGTTGCGGAATCAAGCAGGCTTTGCAGTCTTTCTTTCAAAGCATCCTTAGCAGCACCCTTATACTGAAGCCGGAAGTTATCGCAGGCGGCCCAGTTACCCTTAGAGTTTTGGGTTTTAAAACCAATCGTGGCTGTACTGTCTACGACCAGAAAGTCAACGGAGTACTCGCCTTTCGCTTTTACTTCCGCTTGGGAGATGTTCCCAAATACGTAAGCTCCCGTTTGTCCCGCCAACGGACTTTGGGTAATGTTTTGTCCACCAATCGTCACCGTATATTTACCGTTGGGTAAATTAGTGATTTTCTGAGAGACGCTGACGTCAGGAACGGGGGGAGTACTTACCCAGCGTTCGATATAGGTATTGCCCGCTTTCTGGGGATTGAAATCGTTATTTCCCTGCGTATATAAGCCATTGCTGTTCCAGCCTGTAAAACCCGATTCAAAGCTGGGATTAATAACACGGGACGTCATGTCCAGAGGCGTGCCATTGGATGCGTTGGCGTAACGGTACGCTAAGATGGCTGCGTCGATGTCACTGGGGGCCTTTTGTAGATCGTCTAGCGTTGCATTAAAATTATTCGAGAGATCCGTTTTTTGATTAATGACTGCTAGCAAGGTAGATGCCTCCTGGCCACTTCCATCGCCATATACCGCTGTTGCTTTATCAATAGCCGCTTGTAATTGATTGTAAGCATCGACAGATACCAGGGCCGATGGCAGGCTCGTTTGCACCTGCTTGATTCGCTCGGCCAGTTCACTAGCTGCACTGTTGTTGGACAAACTTTGCTGAGCCGCGTTGACAGCATTTTGAAGTGGCGTCCGAATCGCGTTTTGCATTTTTTTAGCCAACAGGACATTAGCTGAATCCACGAGACCCTGTAGCTTATCTTTCATCGCTTGCTGAGCAACGCCCTTATACTGAAGCCGGAAGTTATCACAGCCAGTCCAGTTACCTTTGGAGTTTTGAGTTTTGAACCCAATGGTTAACGTGCTGTCTACGACGATAATGTCAACCGAGTATTCGCCTTTTGCTGTTACTTCCTTCTGGCTATCGTTACCGTACACAAAAGCACCGGGTTGTCCAACGTCTGGATTCTGTGAGAGGTTCTGTGCTCCAATAGTCAGCGTGTATTTACCATTGGGCAAACCCGTTAGGGTCTGGGATATGCTTACGTTTGGCAACGGTGGTGATCCCTGCCAACGCTCCACATAAGTATTGCCCTGCTTGTACGGATTTAAACCGTCATTTCCTTGCGTAAAAAAGCCATTGTTGTTCCAGCCGTCAAAACCCGATTCAAAACTGGGGTTAACGATCTTTTGGGTAACATCCACCGGATTGGCATCAGAAGCATCATCCAGAACCGCATTTGAGATGTTTTTTGCTGGAGAGGGGTTTCTCTTTGCATACGTCGCTTGGGCTTTGTTAATGCTGGATAAGCCCTTGACGAACGAAGGCTGGCTGGAAGCGGCTTTAGGAAAGACTCGCGGTGCCTGAGCCGTAGCTTGAAAGCTCCATAGGCTAACAAGCAGGCTAAAGATAAAAAGATAAAGAGGTCTAGAATGCATCATACGTGAAGAGGTTTAAAATACAGGTTTTACAGAATACGTTTTGGAGAGAGAGGTAATACGTTTTGTCTATAAGACCAGATCAGATGGATCAGCGGGATGGGGTGGTTAGGTGGAGATTTCATAACATGAAGAGATAGTTTTGGCGTTGGTATTGAAATCATTAAAGCGTAACTTCTTATTGTACAAAATAAGAAAATGTAAAAGACTTGTAGAGGAGCTTTTTCGGTCAAAAGAGAGGCCCATTTTGGGAAAGAGGTCATTCTAAATCCCGTCAGAAAAGAAATTTCAATGGAAGTGGAGGGTTGTAGCTAAATCGGCAGAGGATTCTTTACTGATCTGGCTATACGATGATACTCAGGAGCGGTATCTAAAGAAGGAATGTACGAAAAGTTGCTTGCTTCGTTTCCAGTTGTGATTTTCACTAATTCCGCAATACTTCGGGATGAAGAACAAGGGTGAATTCGCTTATCTAGTTAATCCGGCTTACTGAAGAAAAGACGTATGAATTGGTTGTGAAGGGTAATGGCGAAGCAGCTAGGATTTAATTCGTAAGGGTTTATTTTTGAATGGATTATGTCCTAAAATCATGAGGATACAGGCCATAATCATAGGCATGGTATAAAGATCGTTGGACTTGTAGAGAAGGAATTCTTCTGCCGTTTATTTCGCCGGGGTATTCGCAGATGGTAGAGTCACCAGTAGGATGGCAACGCAGTAGAGGATCGGCCTAGTTCAACAAATCATTCATTGGAGAATTTTCCGAATGCTACAGCAGAATTAATGAACCATTAGTAAGACATTCTAAAAACTTACTTCCAATTATTAATCGTTATCAAAAGTTGTATAATCTGCTGGTAAACGTGTTCGTCACATTGAGTTGAAAGCAGCTTTTTTAATTCGTTTAATTTGTTAAAGCCTGCTCGCACGGCTCTACGTCCTTTGATAGTGAATTTAATTTGCAGGACTCTGGCATCGGTAGGGGCTGACTTTAAACAGAGGTAAGCCCGTTGAGCCAGCTCTTCACAGATTTTACTGGCTGCCTGTTTGGATATGCCCTGCTGGCAGCTAATTCTTTCACACTCATGCCTTCATCAATCGAAATTAACGTAAGCCATTGCCGAATTTTTATGTTTTCATGGCCTTTTTCGGCAAGGCTTCTTTCCAATTGATGGATTAAATTCTGTTTTGCTCTTCCCAATACAAACAGAAAGGCCCACATTTCTTTGTCACTTTTCGTGAAGGAATTAACTACCATAGGAGTATGCATTTAAGGAATCGGATAGGGAATGGGAGCCAGTCGCCGTCACCTTCTTCTGAGATTCACGAGCCGACGTTTATTGACAGGTTGGAAACTTCTGAGGCTTACGAAGGCCAGCGTGACGAATCCCACTATGGAAATAAAGCCCATCCATTCTTTAACGGTTACCAGAATTGCCTGCACCTGAACGCTGCCGGACAGGGCTCTGGCTCCCATGATCTGGGCTACTTCCGTTCCCTGATTCAAACCCGATTGACGGGCGGCCATATAGCGAGCTGTTACCTGGGGATCTAAAGCATCCATTTTACCGGCCAGATCAACTAGGTGTTGTTGTTGGCCCTGATAAAGAGCAAAGGCATAGACGGCAGAGAATAAGGCGGGGCCCACGAAGGAACGAATCGTAATCATCAAAGCTCCGCTATTAATCATACCGACCATGGTCATTTTATTGGCCTGATAAAGCCCTAAACCTACAAACAGAAGAATCATGCCTAGACCCTTAGCAATTAGAGCTATATGGAAGTCCTGTGATCCCATGTCTGGACTCACGTTAAGATATAAGATAACGTAATAGAGAGTAAAGGCTGCAAAGCCAGCGGATGGCTTCCTTTGGGAATACCTTCAATTTCAGGAAGTTTCTAGTCAATAAAGGGATGCTGATTTTTAAGTTGAGAAAGGGCTAAAGAAATGATCCGCAGTTCTTTCCGGTTAAACAGTAACTTCTGAATACAAGTACCTTTACTTCCAACCCATTAAGAATAGGTTTATAAAACGTTATGCTACTCTGGATGTACAGGCAAAAGTTATGTATCTTTGCCAGACAAGCAGCACATTTCATATCGAACCTATTTCATTGGATACTGGCGGGTATCTTCCTGAAATAGGTTTTTTTATTTTGGATGTAATATGCATGGATGGAACAGAGTCCCATAGGATATTTGACTATAAAACAGTTGGAAACAATAATACTTCTTTTGGTAATGGCTACAGCAGGAGCTTTGTGGGTATGGACAGTGACTCTAATACCTGATAAAAAGACTTTCTGGAAATATTTTCTCATCCACAGTCTCATATTTACATTCTGTTCATTGGTATGGAGGAAATACTCTGAATTTATTACTGGCCATGATGAATATGGTTTAGGGCAGCTCATGGGATATATAATCTTGCTAGTTTTTCAAAGCTTGATAGGGTTTATTATTCTTAAGTTTGAGCTTAACAGACTGAAACGTAGCCATTAGTTAAGTAAACGAATCTCAGCTATGTTCTGGCCATTGATTAATGGTGCATTTGAAATTCGTTTAGTAACATAATGATTGATTATACAATAAGAAAATGACAATAGGTAGAAAGAATCGGATTACTGATTCTATTATAAGTAGAATATATTCATCTGATTCACTCACCTTTGATTTCGACGTCTTCAGTGAGTCCATAAATCTAATTGATACAGATGGAAGAACGCTTTTAATCCGTGCAGTACTGACTAAAAACTTAGATCTGGTTAGTTGCTAAAGGAGCTTCGATTGAACATCAGGATAAATTAGGATGGACGGCCTTACATTATGTAGTTCAGACGGGACAATCTTCAATTTTAAAGGTATTGTTATCAGTGCATTCAGCCATTGATTTACAAGATAAATATGGAAATACTCCGCTTTGGCGAGCAACTTTTGAGTCAAAGGGGCGAGAAGACTTGATTAGGCCGTTGTTACAAGCTGGGGCTAACCCTTATGTGAAAAATCATTCAGGAATCAGTCCCTATGATTTGGCTTTAGCTATTGCCAACTACGATGTAAAGTCTTTTTTTATTGACTTTATTTAACATCAAAGCACTTATACAACAGATGACTTGCTCTCTTCACTAGCATTGTTTAACTTAAGGATTAGATTATACCCATTCTAATCCCTAACCAAGGCTATGTTCCAATCTTTTCTTTCCTTCATTATCCTGGGATTTCTGCTGATCTGTCCAACAGCCTACGGCCAGGTTCCCCACGTTTCCGGTAACATTTATGTGTCACTCATTGAAGGTACTTTTAAGGCTGATCTGGACGTTTCAAACCTACCTAAAACCAGTAACTATTGCATTCAGCTCAATAGTGGTTTAAACGTGAAGTTTTTTCGAGACAGTTCTGATCGTTTTTCTTATTCGGTTGAAAGAGAGTATCATCCTGAAAAATCGTATGAGAGTATGCAGTACTGGTTTCCCAGCAATGGTAGTAAGGACCGTTACTTACCCTCGCATTTTAAAATCAGTTACGTGGGAGCCTTTCCTATTTATGCGGATTCCATAAAGCGAAGCGAATGGGGCGATTGGAAAGGAAATATTGCTTTTAATGGAAAGACGATTAGAGCCAGTGAACAATCCGTTTGGTATCCGATTCTCTATGACATCTCTGAAGATAAAACCTATAGTAGTGTCACGTATGATTTGACTATTCATGTACCTGGAGCCAAAGCCATCTATTTAAACGGTTACCCGCCCCAAAAAGGCGAAAAAGCTCACTTACAGTCCAATAAGCCTTTTCCATTACTCCTTTTTGCGGGGGATTTCGACTTCAAGAAAGAGCAAAATACCTATCTGGTCAATACCTCATTAAGTACAGGTCAGGCTCAGGTGCTGGATGGGTGGTTTACCCGCATTAAAGAATATTATCAGACTCATTTAGACATTCCTTATGGGATAGATGTTACTTTATTGACAAGTACCCCTATCTCCAAGCGGAATGATTGGATGTTTGTAACGTATCCCACTATTGCTTCCGTTAGCCCAATAAATCGCTTAAATACCTTGGTCCATCCGCAAAGCCTGACTATGGTAGATTCCAGCCAACTGTCCATGCTCTCACACGAGCTGGGGCACTACTATTTTGGTACCGTTTTTCGTCCCAATTCTACTCTATACTGGGCCTTCCTGGAGGGAATGACCGAGTATATTTCTTTACAGTCCACGCGGGATTTGATCGGGGAAAAGTACTATAAACATTTAATCAATCACTATGTAAATGCCAGCCGGGGATTAAAGCAATTTAAACCCTTAAAGGAAATTACTAAGCCTGATCAGATAAATGAGACCTATCGGTATGAGTACGTTCCTCTCTTACTGACGGCTTTAGAGGCTAAAATCGGTCGTCCTCAGATGTGGAAATGGATTCGTTATATACTGCAAGCCCAGCAGCCTCTTACAAATTATGCGTTCTTCAAAGAGAGTCTGCTTCAAAGTGGGGTAGATGAACGCACTTTTGAAGCATTAGAAAAGCAATATTTAAGCTCGGAGACAAGTTTAGCAAACTTATTGGCGGAATTTACAAAAACACCTCATCCATCCGAATTGAAATACTATTGGGCTAATGTAGGGCAACGACAGGCTTCCAATGAAACAACAAAACCACAAGTTATATATACTAGTATCAAACGTGTCAAAGCTGGTGAAGATATGGATACAATAGCCCGTCAATATTTTGAACAAGTAAAGGCCAAGTATCCTGATGAACAAAATATCTTCAGTAATTTCAATACGTACGAAACACTGGAACAGGCACGGGAAGCTCAGAAAAAATCAATAAAAAAATTGGAGTCTACTCACGAAGTTAAGCAGGAAGACATTTAGATAAGGATAATAAATCTACTCATTAAGAAACTTACCCAATCTGTTTCGAGTGTTAAGCCAAGCATTCGATGCTGGATATCACTCGGAGCAGATTCGGAAATTCATATCACTCAAATTCAGGGAAAAAGAAACCTGACTTATTAGTTTCAATACCTGAGTAAGTTAGAGAAGTACGTTATTTCAGCAGGAAAAAGCCTATTTTACGATTAGTTAAGAAAAAAAATGTCATAAACGAATCCCAGCTGTGTTTTGGCCATTGAATAATTTTGCATTTTGGAATTCGTTTATTAATACAATAATTGATTATGCAACAGGAAAAGCGGTTAGAAGAGCGAACTTGGTTAGAACCTTGGGGAGAGATCCCAGCAAGCCAAAGGGATTCTTTTTTACTTCAATTAAATAAGGAGATTACTCAGCAACACCCACTGTTTGGAAGACACCTTAAAATTATTGGAAGAAGCTTTGCTAATGATAATCTATTAGTTGTGGTAGATACTAGCGAATGGGTGGTGGTGCATTTGACTTGGTCAGGAGCTGGAGATAGCAGTTTCCCTTTATTCAAATCTTTTGATACTTGGTCCGGATTTGTCAATAATAAAATGGCAGTCGATAACGAAGATTTTTAACATCAAAGCACTTATGCAATTGATATATACGTTAGCGTTTAACCCTCAATCTTAAGGAAATGAAAAAACTAGTGTTGCTTTTCGCAGGGTTATTCATCTTGTATAGTTGCAAATCAGAACGTGATCCCTTTGATGGAATAGAAGCTCTAAAGGTCGGTAGTTTCGATGTAGAATTGTATATTTTGAATGGAGATACGCTTTATTTACGTCAGCAAAACATTAATAAGCTCCATGCTGATTATTTTCATGTAACTATTTATCGAACAAAAGAGGATAGTGTTACAGTCTCACTCTCCATTAGTTCAAAAACAGAAAACTATCCTGGAGCATTATCTCAGATGTACTCAGATTTCAAAGAAATCGATGGAGGAGCAACCTGGTCATCTGCTTATAATAGTGCTGATGATTATCAGGGAAGAATTGAAAATGATATATTTTATCAATGGCAAAGTTCTAGGGCCATGGGTTCTTTGCTTTTACCTAAAGGATATAGCTTTAAAGAAGCGGAAGATCCGAAACTTAATGGTATTAGAATTGTAGCTAAGAAGCAGTAACAAAATGATGATTTAGATAATGAAGGGTTCCTCTGAAGTTCTTTCAGAATAACTTTTGTATATATAGTTTCCTAAATTCATCATGTAGTGATAGAGCCAGAATACCCATTGTAGGATAATTTTTAGAAAAGTCTTTCACAAGCCCGTCGTAGAATTATCCGTCTGATCTACCAGCAGAAAACTTATTTATTAAAAAGAAAGCAACCTCCTAAAGCATAGCTTGGTTAAGGTTGACACATAAGTGCTAGGCCAGGAATGAATACTCCCCGTATCTGTTTATCAAAAAAAAACTGTATTCTGAAGTTTGCAACATACCACTTTGCAAGTTGATTTAAAACCATTCTTGTCAAAAGGCCATGTTTGACTTTTAGGAATGAAAAGAATACGTTAAAAGTAGCTCCCTGATCAACTTGCGAGGATGCAGTGATGACTCCTCCGTAACTATCGGTAATTTTTCACAGATGGACAGACCTAAATCACTCCCGGCAAATTCACTTTGACCGTTCAGTCGTTGAAAGATATGAAAATCCAGGCTCCATATTTATTGTCAAATTCAATGCCATTATACTGTACATCAATGCGAATGTAAGTATCTGCTCGTCGAGTTGGAGATTGAATCCCTGTAGGCTGTAGGTAGCTCCTTGACCGCCAATTGAGTAGCAGTGACACTGGATTTGACCGATGGCAGGGTTTCCAGACTAATCTATACGACCAAAATTGAGGGCATTGGAAAGCAGATTTTGAAACAACCGGATGAAAAGCAGATTTTCGCCGGAAATCCGGGGAAAGGGACTAATAACTAATTCAGCTTTCGACTTTTTAATAACTACTTCTAGCAGAGGGTATCATTTAAATTAGTTGGGTTTACAGCCTGAAGTTAAGTAGTGAGAGGAGATTAATAATACTTGCTGCGGCTTCTGTAAAAGCTACTCAATATAACGACCAGATATATACGTTTAAAGACGTCAAGCACCATGCTATTTACTCAAATAGACGGTCTTTGTTACCGTTTACAATGGGCTAAGCAAGGGCTTGAACATCTTTTTTCCTTCAAACAAGACTTGGAATTGGCCCGTTAAGGTCAGGGTTGAGACTCATCCTAATGGTAAATGGGTATGTAGTGATCGTGAGTGCAGTAGTTATGCTTAATAAATACGCACGGTTCGGCTATCACGCCAGACAATTTTGATATTAATTTTTCCGTAACGTCGGCCTAGCAGGTTGTAGGATAGTAATAGCGGAATCCCCATCAGGCTAATGAAAGCCCCCAGGTAGCAGAGTGTTTTCACCCAGGTAAGTTTACGTTCTTCAGGAAGAAAGCTCTTATTATAGCTTTTAATGGAATAATGATGAGATTTAAGCCAGCTTCTTACTTCCTGATCGATTCTTGCATCCAAGTGGTGGTAACAACTATACCTGCCTTGTTGAATGGCGGATGAAATAGAATCCTGAAGTTTTAAAAATTCCTCATGAAGCAACTCTTCTTTTTTGAAAGGATCAAGGAAGGGGGGCTTTTTTTTTCGTAGAGAATTAATCTTTTTGGTTTGCAGAAGTGCTTCTTGGGCGGTAAGCATTAGATAACTTTTAGGGAGATAAAGGGTAACGTGCAGGACAACACTCTGCAAGTATAGCACATCTTCCAATGCAACGTATAGTCTTTTAACTATTTATTATTGCCTATAGGTGAGTAAGTTAAGCTAATCTTAACTACTTAAATAAGGAGCTAAAAAAGATCAATAATTTGATGTAATAAAATCCAGGTACCTAAAAATTACTCATTAGCGAGAATACTTGACACCTGTCATATACAAGGATTCTGGTAACTGTTTAGGGGGTAATTATTGACTGGCTTTGACTACCCACGGGGTAGAATTCAACGATTGATAAGCGATTTATGACAGCAGGGGACTTCACCCTAAAGACTCTACATAAAACAGGAAGGCGGTAGAAAAATGATTCATTTCTACCGCCTTTTCAATTAACTATCCTGAAAATCCTCGTTTAAAACGTTAGATCGGTGATGTTTGGCATACTCCAGCGGAGACATGCCATAGATTTGGTGAAACGCTTTACGGAAATACTTGGGACTTTCAAAGCCGACCTGCATCATTACTTCGCCAATTCGTACATTATCCATGAGCAAGAGCTGAGCAGCTTTTTTTAGACGGACATCCCGGACAAACTCCACGGCAGTTTTTCCCGTAATGGTCTTGATTTGGCGGTAAAAGGAAGATTGGCTCATACCCAACTCCCGAACCAAAATCGGAATGGTAAAGTCGGGATCGGTTAAGTTAGCTTCAATGGTAGTCGTAGCTTTTTCCAGTAGGGATTTGTGTTCACTTGGAATAATCAGATCTGTTGGTTTAAGCAAAAGCTGTCGGTGATAATATTCCCGCAGCAGAAAGCGGTTGCGAAGCATAACCGTTACTTTCGCTTGTAACAAGTCGACGTTAAACGGCTTGGTCATGTATTCATCAGCACCGGTCTCTAAGCCTTCCAATTGGTGCATAGCGGTGGCCCGGGCCGTCAGTAAAAATACCGGAATATGTAACGTTTTGGGATGTTTCTTGATTTGCTGACACAAATCAAGCCCACTGCTACGGGGCATCATTACGTCGCTAATGACTATATCGGGCAGTAATTCTAAGGTCTTTTCCCATCCATCTACTCCGTCTACTGCGGTACTAACGCGGTAGGTTTTGGCCAATGAATCGTATAGATAGTTACGAAGTGCTTCATTGTCCTCTACAATTAAAAGATGAGCAGCTTCCGTCAAGTCCGCTTCAGGCGTATGTTGTTCGGCATGGGCTAGCCGAACGGATTGCTTAACTTCCTCAAGAGTGGGTTGAGTAGTAGCGGGTATCTGGCACCGTAAGTCTGGAGATATATGCTCTTTGCCAAAGGGTAATCGCAGAATGAACGTAGTGCCCATACCTGGTTGACTGTTTACGAGTACTTCTCCCTGATGAGCGTCTACGTATTTTTTTACCAGTGATAAGCCAATACCCGTTCCCGTCACTTTGATGGATTCGCTTTGAGTCGCCTGGAAATAGGGATCAAAAATTCGATTTATTTCCGCCTCGTTCATGCCCACTCCCTGATCTTTAATAGTAATCTCAAGGTAATGATCGAGCAAGTGCTGATCTTTATAAAGGGCAGCTTGATTGGGTTCACCAACGGTGTTCACCACAATTTCAACAGCCCCACCCTCCGAAGAATACTTAAAGGCGTTGGAAAGTAAATTGACAACGATAGACTCGAGCTTAACCCGGTCCACGTAAAGCGTGATATCCTGCGGAGGAACATCAATGGTATAGTTGAGTTGCAGGGCTTCGGCTTTGAGCTTAAATACCAGAAATATTTCCGTCAAGAACGGAATAATGTTGGTGGGAGTAATTTTTAGCTGAACAGAACCTGTTTCGACTTTTCTAAAGTCCAAGAGCTGATTGACCAGGTCGAGCAGCTTACGAGTTTGCTGGTGCATGAGCATAATCTTGTCTTTGACCTGGTGAATCGGTTCATGACTCATGCCCACTAACTCCTCGACTGGTCCGAGAATCAGGGTAAGGGGTGTCCGAAGCTCGTGAGAAACGTTCGTGAAAAACTGTAGTTTCCCATCAGTTAATTCCTGGTCTTTTTCAATCTTGTACTGTTTGAGAGCTAGTTCGTTTTTAAGGCGTTGTTGCACTACACTATTATGGTGATAGAGCCAAAAGGCAATTCCAGCCGCAGTTAGATATAATAAATAAGCCCACCAGGTTTTCCACCAGGGGGGTAAAATCGTGATGTATAAAACCGTAGGTTGCTCCAGCCAGACGCCGTCATCGTTGCTGGATTTTACCTGAAACGTATAATCTCCGGCCGGTAAATTAGAAAAAGTAACAGTTCGTTGCTGAGCATTGACTCGTACCCAGTCCTTATTGTAGCCAACTAACTGGTAAGCATATTGCTGTTTACGGGGATTGGCGTAGTGAAGCCCTACAAATTCAATGGAAAAGTCGTTCTCCGTTGAGCGAAGTTCAATGGAAGATTGATTTGCCAATGGAGAGGTAATGAGAACCCTACCGTTGAGCGTATCTCCCACGGCTACAGGCCGATTGTGAATACGCAATTCCGTAATCTGAACTCGCGGCAGCGACGGGTTGACTTGAATGGCCTGCGGTTGGAAATAGGTGATGCCATTGGTTCCTCCCATAAACAGGGTATGGTCGTTAGCCCGGTAAGCAGCTCCGATTTTGAAAGAATTGCTTTGCAAACCGTCAGTTACATCGTAGTGCAAAAACTTTTTAGTTCGGGGATTTAGTTGATAAATACCAGACCCTCCGATCCAAAGGTTCCCTGATTCATCGATCAGTAAACTTTCTATATCCGTTTCTGGTAACCATTTTTTCCAACGCTCGATGCGATCTTCACCAGAGGGCGTTTGGGTCAGGCTGTGCAGGCCACCACCGATGGTTCCAATCCAAAGACGTCCCTGGTTATCCTGCACCAAAGGCCAGGTGTAGTTAGTACTGAGACTATTAGGGTTATCAGGCTCGTGTTTGAATTGCTTAATTAAGCGAATGGAATGAGGAGTTACCGCCAGTTTTAGTAACCCCGCATTGCGGGTACTGGCCCATAGAATGGAGTGTTTCCCATCATAATAAAGCTGGGTGAAGTCATTGGTAGGGAGTTTGTTCTGTAGCGAATAGGTTACGCCGTGCGTTCCGTTGGCCTCCATCCGGTAGAGGCCACCTGTAAACGTAGAAATCCAGATAAATCCATAGGTATCCTCTGTAATGCTTTCAATACTTAAACTGTACCAGTCTGCTGTCCCGGGAATGCCTGCCACGGGCTGGATGGTATTGGTACGAAGATCAAGCTTGAATAAACCTGCATACCGGGTGCCTATCCACAGTGTACCCTGCGAGGTGAGATGAAGGGCCGATACATCTACACTGTTTACACTGCCGTAGTACGCGTGCACCAGAAAATTTGTATACGATTTTGTGTTCAGATCATAACTAGCCAGTCCATTTTGCGTACCTATCCACAGGCGATTACGAGATTCGTCCTTGCAGATGGCATTGATGTAGTTGGTCGCCGGATTGGCAGAACCCTCATTTTGCCGTCGAATGAGGCCAAAGGGTTTTGTATACGGTTTTAAAATGTTGAGTCCTCCCGCAGAACTGGCCATCCAGATGTTATGAAAGGAATCCTCCAGGATGTCGTGAACCCGAATGGAATTGATACTGAAAGGATCTGTATCGGAAGAAAGAAAACGTTGAATATCCTCCTGTTGAATGGGAAGTTGGGGGCTTGGGGTCTTCACATTCCAGAGTAACAAACCGGACTTGGTACTGATCCATAAGCGTTGAGAAAAATCCCGGTAGAGGTGTTCAATCTCTGCAAAACCTCTTCCTAGGGACTGAAAGCAAATGGAAGCAGGTTGCGGCACGTTCCGACAATTACCCCAGTAAATCTGGCCGTCCGTACCAACCCACAAATTACCTTGCCGATCCGCATGTAAGGCCCGGATGTTGACTTCCCCCATCAAGGGTACGAACTGAGCTTTGGTTTGCTGGTTTTGAGGGTTTAGTACATACAATCCGCTGCCCAGCGTACCAATCCACAAATGATTAGAGCCATCAACCGTGAGTTCATCAATAAAAGGCTGAATAACGTCTGCTGGCTTGAGTTTAAGGTGGCTAACGTAATTGACTACACCTTGTGAGTCAAATTGCAGCATGAATAAACCGCTTTGACTGGTGCCTATCCATAGCCGCCCTTTGTGGTCGCTGGTAAGGCTAGGCACATCCGCAAGGGCTATCTTTTGAATCAGGGGTTGGTAGTTAGCGGCTACAGATCGTTGAAGGATACTTTCGAAACGATCCCGGCTGGCATTGTAATAAAACAGCCCGGCTCCATCAATGCCCACCCATAACGTACCCTGATGATCGACGTGTAAAGCACGAATGCGGTTATTGATCACTCCACTGCCATTACTAACGGGCAAATGGTACGTTTTAAGCTGATAACCATCGTAACGGTCAATTCCTTTGTGCGTACCAATCCAGATAAATCCCTGGTGGTCCTGAGCCAGGCATAAGGCATCGCTGTGGGATAAGCCTTCATTAACCGTGAGATGATCAAATCTTAATTGCGTAGGCTCTCGTTGGGCAAAGCTGGTTTGGGTACTTAGGACAAGTAATACCGCCAATAGGCAGTGCGTAAAGGCCCAGATGGATCGAGTTAGGGAAAGCATCAGCAAGTGGATACGTTTTATACGGTTAGCGGAACCAAGACTGTCTCTCAAAAGCAAATATACTTAGACAACCCTTCCTGTAATAGCAACCTAACTAAGTAAAATACCCTTCATACTTATACTTTTTTAAAATTAAATTATCCTATTTAATCATGGAATTATTAAATAAAATAGATAGGTAAGAATAGATATGCACAAAGTGAATAGCGTAAATAAAAGGAATTTACAGCTAAATATAAGAAGAACAGACCAAATCGAGCCGCCAATTTGCCGAAAATAGGGGTGTCCTCTTTGCTTTTCATTGGTTAATTTTGAACTATTCAAGTTTTTTATTTTCCTAAAACAATAATTAGTAGATCAGACCTATGGCTATTGAAATTTTAGGGCTTGGAAAACCTTACTTATAAAGTAGGGTACTCAATAGTTAAGCAAAGCACTTATTAGGTAAAACTAGAAATTACAAACAAGTTTTAGGAGAGCATAGGCTAGAGGTCGCCTGCTCGCCCAAGACGTTACTTCGCATTAGTCAGCAGACCTTCTGGCTCCAGGTACTCCCCCCATCTTAATAATGCTTTATTCATGACAAGATGCCCATACGCTCTTATGGTTTAACCAAGTGCATTAGGTATGGCGATGCACTTAATTTCTAAATCTCTACATTATGAAAACAAGATTAAGTATTTCTCATTGGGCAACTGCGTGCAGTTTTGCTTTACTGACGCTGGTGACGGGTTGTCAGAAGGAAACCATTGAAGAGAAAGTCTCTCCTCAGTCGGGCTCGGTTAAATCCAGAGGAGCCAGGGCTTTGCCATCTTCTGAACCTCTTCAGTCGGTTGGCAACGGTACGTTCTATTTAGTTAGCCGTAAAAGTGGTAAAATGATTGATGTGGAAGGGTTTCAGACTTCTAACGGTGCTAACATCATCCAGTATGGAGGCACGGGCGGTACTAACCAAAGGTGGACATTGCAGTCACTGGCGGGAGGGTATTATTCCATCATTGGCGTTCAAAGCAATAAAGCTTTACAGATCAGCCAGGCTTCAGTGGACGATGGCGGCGACGTAACGATAGGCGACTACACGGGGGCTAATCATCAGCAGTGGCAATTTATTCCCACAAATAATGGCTACTACCGTATTGTAAACCGTAATAGTGGCAAGGATCTGGATGTATTTAATCAATCCATCGATGATCTGGCTGAGATCAAGCAGTGGGGTTACTGGGGAGGCGAAAATCAGGAGTGGGGTCTTGTTACTATCCAAGCCAACGGTCAGCTAGGCTGGACGCTAACTACATCTGACGTACCTACCGATGTGAGAGAACGGATTACGGCAGCAATGAACGATGCCTGTGCCCGTTATAATGCGGGAGCTGCCTGGCCGGCTCGAACATTGACCGTTGAGTACAACCCGGGCGTAAATACAGCAGATGGCAATACCAACGGTAATATTCGGTTTGGTTCTAATGCCAGTTACCAAAATACGCGTACAGCGATGCACGAAATAGCTCATACCTGGGGCGTGGGAATTTCGGGGGGCTGGTATGCCAATACGTCTACAGGCCCTTTCACCGGTGCTAATGCCGTAGCCCTTATTAAAACTTACGATGGGCCTAATGCTGTTATTAATACGGGCGGATCGCATTTCTGGCCTTATGGACTTAACTATGACAATGAATGGTCTGAGATTGCGGCTTTCCGTCACGTGAAAATGGTGAACGCCATGAGAGCGGACGGCATGTAAGAATAGGTCTATCTGGTAACCATTTAAGCCAAAGGTTACCAGATAGACATTAGTAGAAAATGCTACTGCATTGCTTGGGATCGGTGAAAGCAGACAGGTTCGTTCCGATAAGTTCAAGTAATGTGCTGCTTCCAAGAAACGACGACAGGTGGTTTCTTTCTAGGCTTGATAAAGGTGGTTGAGTCATCAGTGTTTACCAAATCGACACCCTTCAGTTAGAAGAGGGTGACGGTTAGGAAGAAACAAGTAACAGAACTAAAGTAAAAGCTCTAGGTCTTTTGGGTAAAATCAGAAGATATGGAGCTTTTACTTTTTCTTACTCCATGTGCAACGTTCCTGGGCGTACGAAGGCTTTTAAATGAAGCAGTAATCAGCAATTTTAAGAGCTATATTTTTACGTATGTCGCCTGCCATGAATGACCGCCTCCTTTTTCCTGAGCAATGGTAGAGGCTGCAAAGGTCAGAAAGATGCCCACCTCTTCTCTATCTTTGCTGATGCTAGTGTAGATAAATCCCCAATATAACTATTCGTTCCCCAGTCATTCTACTAATTAAAAAAGATAAGTTTAAATTTCTTTCAATAGATTATAGTTAATTAGGGTAAGTTTAGTTTTAATGATAATAAATAGATAATCTATAAAAACTACTAATACTAAATTTGGTATAATTATATTTCTTGTCAAGGTGATCAACAAAACTCTAGTGAAGGTCTTGGAGACGTATAATAATAATACATACGCATAGCTTACTTTTAAACTGTTTGTAATATAATAATTAAAATAAATATTTGAATTATTATATTAAATAATCGTGTTTTGATGCTCCCCATAGAAGGCATATGGTTATGAACGGACGTTATTTAAGGTCTATACGTTCAACTTTAATTTATAGAAAAACCATCCATTATGGCTATACTAAGTTCATTTTTAATGAATTTAGTATAGCCATAACTTTAACACAGCTATTACTTTTTATTTATAAATAAAGAAAATAAGTAACCTTATTTTGTACATAATTAGAGGCTTATAGGCGTATATGAACCTTTATTTACAAATAAGACATATGTAAATAAAATCGAGCATAGGTAAATTCACTTTACAGAGGTTAAGAGAGTTTAAATTTTGTATCTTTCTAAATATCATCAAGATTATTTCTTACCAAAAGCTTTTGGAAGTAGCACGGTTTAAAGCTATACGTAGGTAAAATATTACCCATGAAATCTCCTTTAATACGCTGCGAGTAATCTCTTTATTGGTTAAACAATTAGTTAGATCAAGTTATATGTGAAGAAATCGTTTTTTAGAAGAATAAAAAAATCTGCTTATGAGTATTTAAACGGATAAAATGAAAAAATAGATAGTGAATTTTTAGGTTAATTACCATTATAGGTCGTCTCTATACTCATCATTTGGCTGTTTTACCAGGTATTTGATTATTATTACTTAATAGTACCTTTTATCAATACCAGTTTAATCGATAAAACAAGAAGAGTGGCATCGACTTTTTAAGTATGATCCTCCAGATGTATCGCTCGACTTTTAAGCAATACGTAGTAGAGATTTAAAGTTAAAAATGAGTATTGTTAAGTTAAATAAATACGAGTTTCCTGCTTTAAATCTTATGTTTAACAAAAATAACTCTACTAGTACTAAGCTTTTATAGTACTTATAAAATACTAAATTATGACTTATGTTAGTATTGAAGCCCAGATGAATATTACGTTCTAAACTTATTAGAAGAAAACATAAAAGCTCTCTGATTAGTATAGATAGTAGTATATACAGGTAATTACTGTAATTAGGGTAATGTTTTGACATTTGTCATTGTTTTTAAATAATTATAGCACGCCAATGAGTAATCTGTTGTTCTGGCTAAGTCTTGATGAGGCCAGCCCTTAGAGGCATAAGCATCGGGGTAGTGCTTGCCTATGCTTTGTGTTGAAAGAAAAATGAATAAACATTAAACGCTCTATTATGTGCTCAACTATATGAAGACATCTTTACCAAGAAAAACATTAGTTAGTTTATGGCTGCTAGGCATCCTAATCGGAATTGGCTCTCTGTTTTGGTACCAATCCTGGATTTATCTGTTGCCAACGCCACTTCCCCCAGATTACCGCGAAGTAGCTTTGGGCTCCACCTTAACCAGTGAACTACTTCAGACACGTAAGTGTAACAAACCCTTGTTTCTGCATTTCTACAATCCAGATTGTGCCTGCTCCAGATTTAATCGTCGGCATTTTCAAAGTTTGGTAAAACTCTATCAAGCCCAGGTGGATTTTGTCGTTGTTCTCTTGAGCCAGAAAAATTATTCAGAAGCTTTTATTCAAAAAGATTTGAATCTACATCTACCCGTGCTACACAACGACCAACTGGCTTCAATCTGTGGAGTTTACTCAACCCCGCAGGCCGTGTTGATCGACACTAACGAGAAACTTTTCTACCGGGGTAACTATAACCGGAGCCGCTATTGTAGCGATGAGCAGACTAGTTATGCTAAACAGGCCTTAGGCCGCTTGTTGCGTCAAAGTCAACTCGGAGCTTTTGATGAATTAGCCTTTAAGGCTTATGGTTGTAAACTTCCTTCCTGTAAAAACTAACAGTATCTAGCGGCAGATTTGATATGCAGCAACCAGTTTGAAAATCAGCAGGTTTTGATGGTATATCGTTTGGTTTTGATTCTATTTAAAATAAGCTTTTGGAAGCTATTTTAAATCATACTTCTGTATATAGGAACGGGCGAAACGCTAATAAAAATCTTTTGGTGATTGGACTTGGGTTAGTTGCACTAGCAATCCTGTGTTGGCATGCTTTATCAATCTTAATTTCAAATTAGCCCATGATTCCTTTTACTATTTATTTGACTGGTGACGCAGAGAAGCCTTCCTTTTTTTCGAATGTGAAAGAAAGTTCGGATCGGCTGATGGACGTCTTTCTTTTAGGCTATTTTGTTACTGGCCTAGTGTTGGCCAGTTTTTACGATACCTATGTAATTGCCATAAGTGTAGGCGGTTTGTGCCTGTTAGCTTATTATTCGACCAAATGGGCTCTGCCTGACTCAGATTGGTATCAATATGTGTTGAGTGGAGTTTTAGGAGTCTTTATGGCTCAGTATATCTACCAAATGCATGGTTTGTTTGAAATGCATTTTTTCGCATTTATTGGCAGTGCACTTCTCATTACCTATCAAAAATGGCAATTGCAGATTCCCATGATGATTGTGGTATTGACTCACCATGCTCTCTTTGGTTATTTTCAAAATCTGGGTTACGCTCAAATCTATTTTACGCGGCTCGACTACTTTGATTTGCTCACTTTTGTTATTCACATTCTACTGGCAGCCGTTATTTTTTTCATCTGTGGATTATGGGCTTATATGATGAAAAGGTACAGTGAGAATGTATTCATCCAGACTCAGAAGATGAATGAGTTAGAAAAGGAAGCGGCTCTCTCGCAAGAAAGACATCGCAATGAATTAATTCAAAAGAAAATAAACACACTTCTGAGAAAATCCAATGTTCAACTAGAAGCCGCTCGTTGGGAAGCGGAAAAAGCGAACCAGGCCAAAAGTGTTTTTCTGGCAACGATGAGTCATGAGATACGCACGCCCATGAACGGAGTCATTGGAATGGCCGCTTTGCTACAGGAAACCAATCTGACTATTGAACAGCGAATGTTTGCCGATACGATTGTGAATTCGGGCGATGCTCTGTTGAGTGTTATTAATAATATTCTTGATTTTTCTAAAATAGAGTCGGGGAGTATTGAGCTTGAAAGAGAGGAATTTAACTTACGGGAGTGCATCGAAGATGTCTTTGATCTCTTTGGGGCGAAAGCTACACAAACAGGGGTAGATCTCATTTATCACATTGAGGAGGATATACCCTTACAGGTAGTCGGCGATTCCCTACGCCTACGGCAAGTACTTATTAACCTTATTGGCAACGCCGTCAAATTTACTGAAGTAGGCGAAGTGTGCTTATGGGTGAGTCTACAGGAATTAAAAGAAAACGAGCTATGCCTTAATTTTTCGGTTCGGGACACGGGCATTGGCATCGCTGCTCATCAGATTGGTAAACTGTTTCAGTCCTTTTCTCAAGTGGATTCAACCACTACGCGTAAGTACGGAGGCTCCGGTTTAGGGCTAGTGATCTCAGCCCGATTGGTAGAATTAATGGGAGGTAAAATACTTGTTGATAGCCAACTAGGTCAGGGTTCTACCTTCTGCTTCACCATCCGAATCCAGCCAGGGAAAAAGCAAATTCAGGCTTATTCCCAGCAAAGCCTGGAAGCTTATGCACAGAAACGGGTATTGTTAGTGGACGATAATGCAACGAATTTAACCATCTTGCAACGCCAGCTTAGCAATTGGGGCTTGCAAACTCTTTTGGCTAACTCAGCTGCTTCAGCCCTTGAGCAACTGGAGAAGGACGCCGCTATTGATTTGGTTATCACCGATATGCAAATGCCTGCTATGGATGGGGTGATGTTAGCCGGAGAAATTAAGAAGGCATACTCGGAGATTCCTGTTATTTTACTAAGTTCCATTGGCCATGAGTTGAAACCTCATCAGCGAGAATTTTTTGTTTCTATTCTCAATAAACCTACCCGTCAGAAGCAGCTCAACAAACAGGTACTTTATGCTTTGCAGGGAGAGCAGCCCTTGGTCCAGGAATACTCAAAATCTGGGCAGTTAACTACGAGCATGAGTAGCCAATATCCTTTACAAATACTCATTGCCGAAGACAACCAGGTTAATCAACGCGTCATTAAGACCATCTTAACGAAGCTGGGTTATGAGCCAGACTTAGCGGAAAACGGAGAACAGGCCTTAACGGCAGCTTTAACCCATCCCTATGATCTGATTTTAATGGATATGCAAATGCCCGTCCTGGATGGTTTGGAAGCTACTCAGCAAATTCGTCAGTTGTTACCCAAACAACCCGTTATTATCGCTTTGACGGCTAATGTGGTGGCCGGTACGGAGGATATTTGTATGGAAGCAGGCATGGATGATTACTTAACCAAGCCCGTGAAAATTGAAGAGTTAATGCAAATGCTTAAAAAATGGCATCTTCAGGCTTCTAGCGTGTGTGAATAAATAAAGACAATGGTTATCGTGTCATGGCCTTTATCTAGAAAGCGGCTTTTCCAGTTCCAATACAACTGAAAAATGTTAAAGCTTACGATACATTTAATAATTCTCATTAAACATATCGTAAGCTTTAATGTGGGTATATTGTATATTAGCTGGGAAAGCATAAGGCTATCCTACCAAAGCACAACAAATGCTCAACTAAACATTTGTTAGAATGCGTAGTTTCTAAGCATTACTATCTTTTTAAGGTATTGATCTTCCACCAATAATAGGCTATTTTTAGAAGTTAAAGCCTGTAATGTAGCTCATTATAAGATAAGACTTAGAGTCTATTACTTAACATAGCTAACGTATACTTCTTATAGTGAGCCGAAGTAATGGTCTAAAAAGACCAGTCAACCCTATGGGTTAGAGGCACTCTCAAAAACACATACTAGAGGGAAGTGATTGGCAAGCAGACTCTTCTTCTAAAGGAGATATAAGCTTTGTAAACAATCTATCCAGGCGTTCAGAAAATGTACGTAGTTACCCTCACACCAGAGTAATCCGCAAGCGTGTTCATACTTAAACAGAGATGATTTACGTAGATAGTACTAAAGGCTTAATGGATTTAGAGGACCTAAGTGCTTTTCTTAAGCCCCTTAAGAATAAGTCTTTAATTAAGTAGCATGATTTTTTAAATTTCTTCTTTGATAGCCACAATTACGAGTTGATTCCTGCATAGACCGCCATCCGTATGCATTACTTAAAAAAAGAGCTTCTTCATTTGTTAGAGAGCAATACTCATTTCTTTTCTTTTTTCCAGGAGTCAGGCCTGTGGATTTGGGACGTACAACACCCTGAAAACTACTGGATAAGTCCTAATTTCTGGTTCAAACTAGGCTATGAAACGCACGAAATTCCGGATCTTCTTTTAGACTGGAAAAAGTTGATTCATCCCGAGGATATTGCTTTACTGGAAAAAGAGCTAAGCTCGAATCTAGCTAGGCCCGAAAGCGGCTTCGATACGCCCATCCGCTACCTTCATAAGCAGGGTTACATCATGTGGTTGCGATGCCGGGGAATGGCTCTGCGAAACGAAGAGGGACAGGTTCAGTTACTAGCCGTCAGTCACATTGATATTACCAATGAGAAAGAGTCCGAGCTTAAAGCTCGTCAACAATCGCTGCTCTACGAATACATTGTTAATAGTCAGGTTCTATACGTAGCTAAAATAGATTTGGAAGGTCGTTATACCTTCATTAGTGAAAATTACGCTAATGCCTTAGGCGAACCTGTAGAAAACCTGCTAGGTACATTAGCGACTACCTTTATGGTTGCCGAAGACATAGATATCTTTAGGCAAGGCGTTGAATCCTGCCGAAAGAATCCTTTGGTATCCTATACCATCCAGATAAAAAAACGCTTACCTGGAAAGGCCCTACAGGCCTATGAATGGAGTATGACAGGACTGGAAGATAGCTTTGGGCAAGTCAATGAAATTCTAGGTCTTGGGCGGGACATAACTCAAACGATGCGAACGGAAATCAACTTATCCGTTTTGCTTTCTTCCATGAGTGATATTCTCTCCATGACTACCCCTGAAGGAGTCGTTACCTATCTATCGCCCGCCTGGACTAAAATTCTGGGTTACCCGGTAGAGGATTGTCTGGGGAAAACAATGGAAGACTTCATACATCCCGATGATTTGCCCGCTGCCTTTGAAATGATTGGTAAGGTTAATGAAGAGCTACCCGCTTGCTTTGAGCACCGCATCAAACATCAGAAGGGGCATTACTTGTGGATGGAAACCAAAGCCAACCGTCAGGAAGTAAGTGAAGAAATTGTATGGACCAGTCACGATATTGATAAGCGTAAGAAGGCCGAAGAAGAATTACTTAAGACCAAGGTCTTACTCGAAGAAACCAGTCGGATGGCTAAAGTAGGGGCTTGGGAATATAACATTGATCAGCAGCGGTTGTACTGGTCAGATGTAACCAAAGAAATTCATGAGATTCCCCTGGACGAAAATCCCGACATAAGGCACGGAATTAGTTTCTATGCAACCACTCAAGCCAAAGAACGATTGGCCAGAGTGGTTGCCGAAGGCATTAAAAACGGGACGGCTTGGGATTTGGAAGAGCAGATTATTACGGCTAAGGGTAATCTTCGCTGGGTACGTACCATTGGGCAGGTCGAACAGATCAATGGAAGATCTGTACGTCTATTTGGGACCTTTCAGGATATTGATGATTTGAAAACGGCTCAGGGGCAAATCGAAAAAGCCCGTCAGCAAGCTGAATATGCCAGCAGTGCTAAATCTGAGTTTCTGGCTAATATGAGTCACGAAATCCGAACACCGCTCAATGGAGTAATTGGCTTTACTGAACTGTTGTTAAAAACCCCGCTTGACGAAACGCAACAGCTCTACCAAAAAACAGTTTACGAATCGGCTCACTCGCTATTGGGCATTATCAATGATATTTTGGAGTTTTCAAAAATTGAAGCTGGTAAATTGTCGCTGGTAATAGAGAAAACAGAACTCGAGCTGCTCTGCCATCAGTCCCTGGCATTAGTAACTACGCAGGCACAAAACAAAGGGCTGGAAGTATTGCTGAATATTGAGCCCAATGTTCCCCGCTGGATTTGGGTCGATGAGCTTCGGTTGAGACAGATTCTGGTTAATTTACTAAGCAATGCCGCCAAATTTACTCTCCAGGGCGAAATCGAATTAAAGGTAGAGTATCTGACCATGGAATCTGAGCAGGCTCGTCTTCGTTTTACAGTACGGGATACGGGTATTGGTATTGAAAAAGAGAATCAACGTAAAATATTTGAAGCCTTTACCCAGGAGGATCTTTCAACTACTAAAAAATTTGGAGGAACGGGCTTAGGCCTTACCATTTCAAGCCGCTTGTTGCGACTCATGAACAGCCAGTTTGAGCTTTCAAGTAAGCTAGGAAAAGGGAGTTGTTTCAGTTTCGAGTTATCCGTGCCCGCCGCTAGCGAGGACTTGGCATCTAGTAAAGATTGGCCCCACTTAAACCGGATTCATTCAGCCTTAGTGGTGGACGATAATAAAGTTAGTCGGAGCATTCTCAAGCAAATACTCGCCCAGCAAAACATCGCCTGTTATCTGGCTAAAAATGGACTTGAGGCCCTGGAAGTAACTCAGGAGCAGATATTTGATGTGATTCTCATGGATTATCACATGCCCTTTTTAAATGGGGTAGAAACGTTGGAGAAAATGCGGGCTTCCAGCGACCAGGCCTTACCACCCGTATTAATAATGAATACAATTTATGAAGGTCTGGAATTAGAAAAGAGTGGAAAGGCCCTGCTGCCGAAACCTGTGAAAAGAACGGAGCTTCTCACGGCTCTTTCCAACCTTTTTGAAGAGGAGCAATCCATAACCCCCGACCCCCCCGCTGAGCCAGTAAGTGATACTCCTCTGCAAACCCTAGCTTCCATTTTAGTAGTAGAGGACAATGCCGTCAATCGGTTATTAGCTAAAAAGCTCATCGCCTCACTTCGGCCTGAACTCACTATTTACGAAGCTCATAATGGAATTGAAGGGGTAGAAGCGTTTACCCGCTACCGACCAGATCTGATTCTAATGGATATTCAAATGCCAGAAATGAATGGCTACGAAGCTACTCAACAGATTCGTCAGATTGAAACGGGGCATATTCCTATACTAGCCCTGACGGCCAGTATTCTACCTCTGGAAAGAGAGCGGTGTTTAGCTGCTGGAATGGATGATTACTTAACCAAGCCCATTGCAAGAACGGTGCTGGAGCAGGCCCTTGAACAGTGGTTACCTTTGCCCAATTCTAATTAATATTTAGGGCTGGGTTTTGATCTTTGCAAAGCGATTCATCGGCGTACATTTAGCGGTGGAGATGACGGGCTGAGCCTGGTATGGTAATTTATTGTTATTAGTTAAGAAACAATGATTTAATGGGTAAATATTTACGATTTTAGGCTTACTAGCGTTAACCCTACGCTTTACAGACGCCGCCACCTGTAATAAAAGGGAAGGGCAATGCCGGTATTGCCTAAACCGACTCCCCAGGAGCCGGTTTTTTTATGAAAATCGGGTAGAATGTGAAAAAAAATAGCCCACCCCTTGAGAGGTGAGCTAGGATACGATTCAGGTACAATACTCCATCAAATTGGCGGTTTATCTAAAAGCGTTAAAGGGTGATTTATAAGGATTGTCGTTTATACTAAGAGATCCTGAATAAAGAAATGGTTACTCTTCTCTTACCAGGTGAAACGTTCGAGTAGACCTTGGCTTACACTGGTAACGTAATAGCTATTACCCTGTCTTTCGATAGCAGAAGGACCTCGCAAATCGCCTACTAAGGTTTTGCCCAGTGTGTTAGCAATGCGACCCGAAGGAAGGCTGGGGTTAAAAATGCCATCGGATACGAATTCAATTACCACTGGTTTGTTTCCTTCTGAAAGCGTCAGATCCATTAGTGTGGTATAATTAGACTGATAAATGCTGACTACTCCTTGCGGACTAACTTGGTAAATCACGGCTGAGCCTTTAGTGAATGGTCCACCCGAAAGCGTAGTTACCAGGAAGTTAGTACCATCAAAGACAATTCCCGTGGGCACTGCTTCCTGAGCGGGAGTTACATTCGGTAAATGAGCCAGTAACTGGAGTTTTCCCGTGCCTTTTTGCCGTTTGATTACCGCGTTGGTACCCGCGTCTGCAATGACGATATTACCACTAGCATCCGATGCCAGATTATAGGCATTTGAATTCAAGGGGGTTACTAATTTCAGACTATCTATAAAAGGCCGCAATGCCTGGCTGGTTAGATTAGCCTGGCTTAAGGGCTGGTTAGGGTTTAGTTGAGAGGTTTTTACGCTAAAGAGCGTTCCCAGAGCTCCGTGCAAGAAGTAAAGCGAATCGTTAGCAAAAAGCATGTGGGTAATGCCAATAAAGAAAGCGGGACCATCAGGCATGGAAGGTAATCCCTGAATGACGGGTTTGGCCTGGTTGTTTTCGACCAGCGAAATCTGGCTATTGTTTTGCCCGGTTCCCACTTCCGAAACAAATAAGCGACCCTGAGGATCAAAGGTTAGACCCGTAGGGCCATTTAAACCGCTTACCAGAATTTCTCGCTGAACCGTACCCGCTGCTGGCCCTTCATGGTCGGTGCAACTCAGTGTAAAAAGCCCCAGGCTAACGAATAAGAGTACTTTTGAAAATAGAGAAAGCGTTTTCATAGATTTAATGGATTGGATATGAATGAATAGGATTGAGGTGAAGTTCTGACCTTGTTAGTGGCAAGAAAGAACTTCAAAACTAGTTTGAAATAGAAGTATTGTAATAGGAGAATTCCAGTCTATAAGCCCTTATGGCATGCTCTAGAATTGGAATGTAACGCTCACCTAAGACTCAGAACCCGTATAAAGATAAACTTCAGCTAGTTCTAAGGAAGTATGATTGATGATAAGCCAGAAAGGCTTAGGAGTCGTTTGTTAAGGGGCAAGTAAAGATGTCTGTAAATATCTGAAATACAAGACCAATGTATGTGAACCGTATCTTTTTAGCAGTGAAATAACCTTCTTTGTTTGTAAGGCATTATCACCATCTTTTTTTATAAAAATGCAAAATCAGGCGTATATAAAGAACGCTTCGAACGCAGAAAGGGCCAAATGCACCATTCCCTTATGTTATTCAGAAGTCATTTTAGAGCGTCTCTGACAGGCTCTTTATTTAAAAAGCAGATACCTTAAAGTTTATTTCTAGCAATGAAGGATACGAAAGCCTTTTCAAGCTGGGTTACGCTCACGCAACCCTAGCTTCTAAAGAAGCCTCTAAAAAATTGAGCAATCTTACGATAAACATGATTTAACGTTTCAAGCAGGATGCTGGTAAAACGAAGGTATAGATTTATTTGGCTTTTTTTAGAGGAAACTCCGGGGGCAAAGTTTGGCTTCTGCCGTCGCTTAAATAAATACGGTTATTTTTCTCGTCGAAGCTTTTAATGTGTCGGGTATTAACCAGAATGTGCGGTAGATGCGGACTCAGTAAGGTAAAATCGTAGTTTTCCTGTAAAGCCAAACTCACTTTATCCAGCACCGTATCTGACTCAATTCGGTTGCCGTTGATGAGATGAATGGTGTAGGGAGTAGCCAGGAACGAAATATTCTCCACGGCAATGTATTCACGGACACCTTTGCGAACATCCACCTGTACACGATCCCGAACGATAAGTTCTTCTTCTTCTACTTCAGGTTCCAATCGGTTCGATAATTCCCAGGTGCGAATGGTTTTAGTCATGAGTTCATTTTCCACAAGAAATCCATCATGACCATACAAAGAATCAATTTCAGTCAATTCAGCCTGGGGAATGTACCGAGCTAAAAACCGCTGTTCTTCCACCGGAAACAAGACATCCGATTGAATACCAATGATTAGTGTCTGGGCTTTAATTCGGTTAAGAGCTGCCATAGCTCCGCCTCGGTTTCTTCCCACATCGTGCGAATCCATCATTCGCGACAAACTATAGTAAGAGAAAGCGTTGAATCGTGAGGCAATTTTTTCGCCCTGATATCGCTGGTAAGAGCTAGCCCGGTAGTGATCAATTACCGATTCTTCGCGGGCTTGCGTATACTCGTACATCACCGCACTGCGGTAACTCAGCAAGGCCGTAGCCCGGGCGGCTTTCATGCCCGCAGTACCTGCGTCGGCCCGGCGTTCCTGCCAGGTCTGATCGGCCTCAATAGCCATCCGTTGGGATTCATTGAAGGCAATACCCCAGGGCGACATCCGGGCGTTAGTAGCAATAAGAATCAGTTGCTTGAAAAGCTCGGGTTTCTGGATGGCCCATTCCAGAGCCTGCTGTCCGCCAAGCGATCCACCTACGAGCATGCAAAGCTGACGAATCTGCAAATGCTCCCGCAGTAAATCCAGACTTTTAACAACATCACGAATGGTTACGAGCGGAAAATCCTGATAATAAGGTTCCTGCGTAAGCGGATTAACTGATAAGGCCGAGGTAGAACCATAAGCCGAACTCAGCACATTCGCACAAATAATGAAATACTGTCGGGTATCTAATAGCTTTCCTTCGCCCACTAATCCGCTCCACCACTCGGTAACGTCTGAATTTCCCGTGAGGGCATGACAAATCCAGACGGCATTATCGGCCCGGTCATTAAGCTTTCCAAAGGTATGATAAGCTACCTGAATTTCGGGTAGGGTCTGTCCGCATTCTAAGTCAAAAGGATGCGGGTAATGAAATAGTTGTAACTCAGACAAAGCGTAAGCAATCAGTTAAGGACTTTCAAGTAAGTCAGTATGCAAATCGAGTGAAATAAGGTCGGAGCCAAAGCCCCGACCCTGGAGGCTAGGAACCTGAAACGGCCTGAATGGCCTGCTCTAGGTCCGCCTTAATGTCTTCAATGTGTTCAAAACCCAGCGAAATTCGGAGTAATCCCGGTTCTACGCCCGCCGTAGCTTGCTCGGCGGCTGAAAGCTGGGAATGCGTCGTGCTGGCGGGGTGGATGATGAGCGTTTTCGCATCGCCCACATTAGCGAGGTGACTAATCAGTTTTAAGGAATTAACCAACTGATCTGCCGCTTCTTTTCCCGCTTTAAGCTTGAAGGTTAACACGCCGCCAAAGCCACGGGTTAAGTACTTCTGAGCCAGGGCGTGATAGGGACTGCTCGCCAAACCGGGGTAATTCACATATTCTACTGCCGGATGGTTTTCCAGCCAGGTCGCCAGAGCCAGAGCATTTTCGTTCGTCCGCTCTACGCGAAGCGAAAGCGTTTCGAGTCCCTGCAATAGTAAGAAGCTGTTGAAAGGAGCTTGAGAAGGTCCCCAATCCCGAAGTCCTTCTACCCGGGCCCGAATGATGAACTGAATATTACCGAAAGGACCATTAAAGCCGAATACATCATTTAATACCAGACCGTGGTAACTTGGTGAGGGTTCGGTAAACTGAGGGTACTTTCCATTGCCCCAGTTATAGGTGCCACCGTCGATAATAACTCCTCCCATAGAAGTACCGTGACCGCCGATCCACTTCGTAGCCGAGCTAACAACCACGTGGGCTCCGTGTTTAAGAGGCTGAGCAATGGCCCCGCCTGCTCCGAATGTATTATCTACGATAATGGGCAGATCATACTTCTTAGCCAGGGCTGCGAAGGCTTCAAAATCGGGAATGTTAAATCCAGGGTTACCAATAGTTTCCAGATACAGGAACTTGGTGCGATCGTCAATGAGCCGTTCGAATGATTCAACTTTATCGCCGTCAGCAAAACGGGCTTCAACGCCAATATTTTTAAAGGAATTCTTAAACTGGTTATAGCTGCCGCCGTATAAATAGGAAGTCGTTACAAAGTTATCGCCAACGGTAGTAATGTTATTGATGGTAATAAACTGAGCCGCATGCCCCGAAGCCACTGAAAGGGCTGCCACGCCGCCTTCCAATGCCGCTATGCGTTTTTCAAACACATCGTGGGTGGGGTTCATAATGCGTGAATAAATGTTCCCAAATTCCTGAAGGGCAAAAAGCCGGGCTCCGTGAGCGGAATCATCGAACTGATAAGCCGTGGTTTGATAAATAGGAACGGCCCGGGCCTTAGTGGTTGGGTCAATCTCTTGGCCAGCGTGTAACTGGAGCGTTTCAAAACGTAATTCAGACATGTTGTTGCAGAATTAATGCGTGAATAAAAGATAGAGTTTAGAGTAAGTGTTTGAAACGAATCGTTTCTGCATGCAATCCACAACAAGAAGAAGTGCCCCCTGCGTAGGCGGATGAACTAAGAGTCAGGAAATCTGAGATGGAAAAAGAGGGCAGAATAGCAGCCCCCAATAAAAGGGTCGTCCGGTGCATGAAAGTTCGCTTTACTTATCTCTCCCCGGAGACCTTCTCCGGGGCAGGAATTAGCACCTTGTTTTCACCTCGTTGAAAATAGGTTGCCAGCGGTTCACAGAGCCCGTCTCTCCCCGCTTCTCGATAAGTCAGCATCTGGAACGGGCTGACTTTTCAAAGGCAAACTTAAAAAGGAATAGGCAAATGTGGAAAGAGCCGGATCGTTTTTTGTTCGTTGGGGGTTATAATTACTTTAATTCACGCAAAACCAGTAACGAAAAGGCAGGGGATAATAATCAGGAGTGAACTTTCCCATGCTGATCTGCTACTTTTGTAAAAAACGTCAGTTGATGTACTGACACGCATACGTTATGGAAAACCCCGTCCTTATTTTTGGAGCCAAAGCTTTGGGTAAAACGGCTCTTGATATTTTTAATAGCAACGGCGTCATTGTGTACGGGTTTCTGGAAGACGAAACGAGCCTGCACGGAACCGAAATTGGTGAGGTATCAGTCTTTTCAGCGACTGACGATGAAGGATTTACTGAACTCATTGGAAATAAATGTGAAGCTTTTATAGCAGTAGAAGATCGGACCGAACGCAAAACACTGGTTGAGTACCTGCACGAAACTCGCCAGACGCAGCCTGTTAATGCTGTACATCCCTCGGCCATTATTTCGGAAGATGCTCACATTGGCCACGGAAATCTGATTGCGGCTGGCGTTATTGTTCAGACGTTTTCCAAAGTGAGTAACCACTGTATTCTCCACGCCGGAGTTATCATTGATACCGAAACTGTCCTGGAAGACTTCGTTCAGGTAGGAGCGGGGAGTGTAATCGGAATGGGAGCTAAAGTGGGAGAAAACACTTTCATTGGTTCTGGCGTAACGATTGTAGGCGGCGTCGAAATTGGGAAAAATGCCCGAATCGGAGCGGGGTCTGTCGTCATTGAAAACGTCGCAACGGGTGCTACGGTCTTTGGCAATCCGGCTAAAAAGGTATAAAGTACGATCTCGATTTTCTCAAAAGGGGTCCGGTTTAACGCATGTAACCGGGCCCCTTTTTGTTGCTACGTGTATTAATAGACAGCTTCACTATTCTAGGTATAGTGCAAAACTGAGTTTACAGATTCTTCGTTCTACAACCTCTATGAGCTTAACATAAGTTATAAGAGGTATAGAAATTAAAAGAAGCGAATAAAGAAGTCTTGCAATATAAAAAAATATAATTGAACTATTTTGCTAATATTTGGTAATGTTTATGAAAAATATGGGTGATTTGAGCTCATTAATGAATAATTGATGAGTATTTTTACTCTTAAAATTAGTGTAGTTAACATTCCGTATGGTATAATTTTTTGAAGACTTATTTAGCTTTGCTACTATAAAAAAAATGAATGTAAGAATGTAATTTTTTTCGATGAAACGTTTGAAATGACATCCATCTAGTAGATTTTCTCGTATTTATCTTTTGGAATTTCGTTCAGCAATTCTAAACAAAGTTGAATTATCCTTGTATATATTCTTTATAGACTCTAATTTAGGTAGAATTGGTTTCGAAAAGATTATTAGTTCTGTTCTAATAGAATTGATAAGTGTTCGAAACCTATCAGCGTGATAGTCAAAACTGATCTTACTTTTTGTTGAACAGGTAGCTCAGTTTAGGGTAACAGGTCGATTTTACCGAGACTATTCCACCTTAATACACCGCTACAATTATGAATACGGAATTTGATGAAGTAGTTTCGCTATCTGAAAAAAACGAAGTTCGTTTGCGTGCGGGTGCTCAGATAGAAGCTAAAATGGCTCCTGAGACTACTAATACAAGTGTGCCCCCTGTCCCCACTACTGAAAAGTCAATGAGTTCTACGAGTATATGGCAGCGTTTGAAAAACCGCTTTTTTACAGGGCAACAGCCCGATCTGGAAGAGGCCATTAAAGACTGCTTTTGGAAAGTTGATATACATTCACACCTGCTGCCAGGGGTAGATGACGGAGTTTCATCCTGGGAAGAAACCCTGGCCTGCTTAAAACAATTTTCCGAATGGGGCATAACTAAAGTAGTAACTACGCCCCACGTCAGTCGAGATTGGTTTCCTAACAAATACCATCAGTTACTTGAGGGTCAGGAGCAATTGCAGTCCCTGGTACGGGAGCATAACCTCCCCCTAACGATTGAAGTAGCCGCCGAATACCTTCTTGATGATTTTTTCCTTGATTTATTAAAAAGCCGGGAAGTGTTAACCTTTGGCCCGGAAAAGTATATATTAGTAGAAACGGCCTGGTCTTCGGCTCCGCTGCATCTCTCAGATTTAATTTTTCGCATTCAGTCGGCGGGATACACGCCCATCCTGGCCCATCCGGAGCGGTATAAATATTATAAAAATTTTGAAGCCGAACTAGCCCATCACCGAGAGGCTGGTTGTTTGCTACAACTCAATGCAATGTCACTTACGGGCAAGTATGGAGAGCAGGCCCGTCGACAAGGAAAAACCCTGTTGCAAAAAGGCTGGGTAGACTTTATAGGTAGTGATCTGCATCGGCCAGCGGATTTACCCCGATTCGAGAAGATATTTTTCCTTGCCAGAATTTAAGCAATTAACTCAGCAACCATTGCAGAATTCCAAGTTGTTATGATTATAACAAGAAATAGGATTTTGCCAAGTTAGTACTATTCCTAGCTTGACCATACGGCTGGATTGTTATGTAAATGTTGTGTTATCATTACATTTATTTTGAAGAATCCAGAAAAAGTAGTTGAAAATACTGAGTAATTAACGATTTTAATTGATTTTTGATAGTAAATTATATTTTTTTCAGGTTTACCCCTTCTAAAATTAGTTGTTCACGAAAAATTGTATTTTCTTTGAAAAAGAGTTCAGAGTTCGCCGCCATTTTGCACTATTTTAAGCTTTATATGTCTACCAGATCAATCCGCCGGGATCGGGTATCTTTAGTGAAGAATCTTGCTTCATTATCCGTCCTTGCCCTGCTGCTTTCCGGTTGTGTATCCTCGAAAAACCTAGCTCTTTTTCAGGACGGCCCTAATACAACCGTTGATAGCTTAAGTATAGCGAAGCAATATACTCCAACCATACAGGTAGGAGACGTTCTTAATATCTCAGTAAATAGTTTAAATCCAGAAGCCTCTGCCATTTTCAATTTGCCTGAAAATGCCTCCATGATTCAAGGCCAAGGAATTATGGCTTCGGCTAATCCTTTGGCTTATCAACCTGGGTATGTAGTAAGCAAAGAAGGCTCGATTGATTTTCCGATGCTGGGTAAAATTACCGTTGCAGGGCAGTCATCTGCTCAAGTTGCTACTCAGATAAAGGAAAAACTTAAATCTTACTTAAAAGAACCTTCCGTGAATGTTCGGAATGTAAACTTCCGTATTTCAGTGTTAGGTGAGGTAAATCATCCTTCCTTGTTTCTGATTAACAATGAACAGGTAACTATTCTTCAGGCTCTAAGCATGGCGAATGACCTGACCATTTTCGGGAAGCGAGAGAATGTATTAGTAATTCGGGAAGAAAATGGTAAAAAGACTTTTGCCCGTCTGGATTTGACCAAACGGGATGTGTTTAGCTCTCCCTATTATTATCTACATCCGAATGATGTTGTATACGTAGAACCTAATCAGGCCCGTGCCGCTTCTACGGATAATACCTATCGGATAGCACCTATTGTCATCAGTGCGGCTTCGGCCATACTAGTTTTAGTAAGTGTTCTGGTTCGAAGATAAGTACTAGTTAATCACGAAATCTAATTATTGGCAATCCACTCTATTTAATTTATGGCAACGAATAATCCTTATACCTCATACGTGCCTTACCAGGTCGTAGAGACGGATCAAACCAACATTCGGGCAATCCTTCTTCGTTACCTACGTAATTGGCCATGGTTTCTGGTGTCATTAGGAGTAGCCTTGGCGGCTGCTTATGTATACCTACTTTATCAGCAACCTGTTTACCGAACTCAAGCTAGCCTTTTAATTAAGGATGAAAAAAAAGGCGTAGATACGGGAGAGCTGATGAAACAGCTGGACATTTTTGGTCAGCAAAAGCTGGTAGATAACGAAATTGAAATTTTGAAGTCTTACACGTTAATGAATAAAGTGGTAAACGACTTAAATCTTGACATTAAGTTCTTTAAACCTACTACGTTTGGCAAGCGGGAGGTATACGGCGATGTGCCCGTGAAAATGCTCATTGAGCAAGCTAAGCCTGACTTGTATAAAGAGAAACTTACACTTAGTTTTCCTGAAAACAATATCGTTCGCGTAAATGACCGTAATTATCCAGTAAATCAAAGTGTAGAAACACCTTATGGTCGCCTTCGTTTTTTTGCTTCTAAACCTGTAATTAAAAGCGAAGAGCAATATGTTGCTCAAGTTGCTTCCCGAGCTCAGACTGTTGAAGCATATCTAAATAACCTAAAAACGGAAACAACCAGTAAGCAGTCTACGGTTATTCAATTAACTTTAGAAGATGCAGTTCCAGCTAAGGCAGAAGCCATTTTAAATAAACTGATTGATGAGTATAACTCAGCAGCAGTAGAAGATAAAAATAAAACGGCTGCTAATACACTGAAATTTCTGGAAGAACGTTTGGGATTGGTTTCCAGTGAATTACAGAACGTAGAAAAAAACGTTGCTCAATATAAAACAGCTCAAGGGATTACTGATTTAAGTGCTCAAGCTCAAAGCTTTCTGCAAACGGTTCAGCAAAACGATGCTCAGTTGAGCCAAGTAAACATACAGTTGGGAGCTATTGGAGATGTAGAAAGATACATTAACTCGCGTAGTGCTGAACGGACGGGGGCCCCTTCCGCTGCTGCATTAAATGATCCCGTTCTACTGGGACTGATTACAAAAGTATCTGAACTGGAACTGGAACGCGAACGCCTGGCCCGTACTACTTCTGAACAAAACCCGATGCTGCAAACGCTGGAAAGTCAGATCAAGTCCATTAAGTCTAACATTCGTGAAAACGTGCAGTCGACTAAGGAAATTCTAAATACTTCCAGAAATCAGTTGATGGCTACGAACCGGAAAATGGAAGGTGTGATTCGCAGCATTCCTCAAAAAGAACGTTCGCTTATTGATATTTCACGTCAACAGGCAATCAAAAATGATCAGTATACTTTCTTGCTACAGAAACGAGAAGAGACGGCTGTTTCCTACGCTTCTACCATTGCAGATAGCCGTACTGTTGACGCTGCTCGAAGTTCTAATGACCCCGTTAAACCCGTAGGTAAAATGATTTTTGCTTTATTTGGTTTGGTCGGTTTAGTTATTCCGGTGGCAGCTATGACTGCTCGCGATGCGATGAATAATCGAGTGATGCGTCGGACCGATGTAGAAGAACTAACTAATGTACCTATTCTGGGTGAGGTAGTGAAGAGTAAAGATGCGGACCGACTGATTATGGCTCCTCAAAATCGCTCGGTGATTTCAGAACAGATTCGTACCATCCGTACCAATCTCCAATTTCTGAAGGCTGCCTCTGATAGTCAGGTGCTTCTGTTTACTTCTAGTATCTCAGGCGAAGGAAAATCTTTCGTATCACTTAATCTTGGGGCTAGTTTGGCACTGGTGGATCGTCCGACGGTTATTCTGGAAATGGACTTACGTAAGCCTAAACTTCGTGAGTCTTTAGGAATGCCTAATGGTATTGGAATTAGCAATTACCTGATTGGTGAGTGTACTCTGGAAGAGGCTTTACAACCCATCCCTGGTTACGATAATTATTACCTGATGCCGAGTGGTCCAGTTCCACCAAATCCTTCGGAGTTATTAAGCAGCCCACGTCTGGAGCAATTGATGAAAGAATTACGGGAACGCTTCAGTTATGTTTTGGTGGATTCACCGCCGATTGGTTTGGTTACGGATGCTCAATTAGTAGCCCCCTTCGCCGATACTACGATGTATTTGGTACGTCACGACGTAACACCCAAACATTACCTGAAAATGATCGATACGCTCTATAAGGAGCAACGTTTTCAGAAACTAAATATCATCCTTAATGGCGTAGGCGAAGGAGAAGCTTACTACTATAGCTACAGCTATGGCTATTATGGAGAGGACGAAAAGAAAAAACTAAATTAAAATACAGGTAGGGGAGTAGTTGCCCATTGCTCCCCTGCCCCAGTTGCTGAGTTCGTAATTAACCCGTTTAGTAAAATGCTGATTACTAAACCACCTGAAACTTATATTTTTAATCGAAACCGCCACACGATTATGAACCTTCGGTTGAGTAAATCGCCACCCCACCAGTTATGATTTTATGAGAATTAGTCCTGTTAAAAGACTAATTCACTAGCCCTGATATTTAATAATTATTGAGTTTACTATCAGTTTGATTGATAGTCAGGGTGTAGTATGCCAAAAGCAAGGGAGTTTGCTTCCATCATGCTGGTCATTTCCCAACCATACAAAATCATAAAATCCGCCTGTAGTCATGAAATACTCAACAGATACTCTTCGACTGGATACTACGTATTTTGAATCAGAAGAAGCTTCATCATACGTAACTAGAAAATCTACTCTACTCCTTTCAAAACCATCTTCTACTCCTTTAGGTAAACGCTGTTTTGACGTAGTGATGTCCAGCTTTGTTATCCTAACTGTATTGGTATGGTTAATTCCCATTATTGGTATTCTTATTAAACTGTCTTCACCCGGACCTGTTTTCTTTGTCCAGTGGAGAACGGGACGCAATGGTCGCCGTTTCCGGTGTTTGAAGTTCCGCACCATGCGAACAAATCAGATTGCTCCTTTCAAGCAAGCTTCGGCGAATGACCCTCGCATTACGAAAATAGGAGCCTTTCTTCGCAAGACTAATCTAGATGAGATGCCTCAGTTCTTGAATGTTCTCTGGGGTGATATGAGCATTGTAGGACCACGTCCTCATGCCGTTGAACACGATGCTCAATATTGGAGTGTCGTTCCCAATTTCCCTGCCCGTTACTTAGTAAAACCGGGCATTACGGGGCTAGCTCAAACGCGAGGTTTACGTGGCGAAGCAGGTCTTAGAGATATGGAACAGCGATTGAAAATGGATCAGTGGTATATCAGAAGAAGATCGGCCGTACTAGACGCTAAAATCTGCTGGTGGACGGTTGAAAAGATGATTAAAGGTGACGAAAAAGCCTATTAGTCCAGCTTTACTTATCCATTCCCCATTCTAATAGAAACCAATATTCATGAATAATTCCAGCAAGATTTACATTGCCGGTCACCGCGGCATGGTGGGCGGAGCTATCAAGCGTTACCTGGAAAATCAGGGCTATACTAATATTCTGGTTCGTACTTCGAAAGAACTAGATTTACGGAATCAACAGGCCGTTGCTGATTTTTTCGAAACAGAAAAACCAGAATATGTTTTTCTAGCCGCGGCTAAAGTGGGAGGGATCGTAGCTAACAATACGTATCGGGCAGAGTTTCTTTATGATAACCTAATGATTGAAAGCAATATCATTCATTCGGCTTATCAAAACGGAGTCACCAAATTGCTCTTCTTGGGTAGCAGCTGTATTTATCCCAAAATGGCTCCACAGCCCCTCAAAGAAGAATATCTGCTAACAGGAGAGTTGGAGCCTACCAATGAGCCTTACGCTATTGCCAAAATCGCTGGAATCAAACTATGTGAAGCATACCGCGATCAATATGGAGCTAACTTCATTTCGGCGATGCCTACTAATCTTTATGGCATTGGAGATAATTACCACCCTCAAAATTCTCACGTTTTACCAGCTTTAATTCGCAAGTTTCATGAAGCGAAAGAAGCAGGAACGCCCAGCGTAACCATCTGGGGGACGGGTTCACCGATGCGTGAATTCCTGTATGCTGATGATTTGGCAGAAGCTTGTGTTTTCCTAATGAACGAATACGAAGGCCGGGAGCTGGTAAATATTGGCACGGGCGAGGACTTAACCATTAAGGAACTGGCCCAGATTGTTCAGCAGGTGGTGGGTTTTGAAGGTAATCTGGAATTTGATACTACCAAACCTGACGGAACACCCCGGAAGCTGATGGACGTGAGCAAACTGCACGGCCTGGGCTGGAAACATACCGTCGAGTTAACCGAAGGTATAACAAAAGCCTATGCGGATTTCCTTTCGAAAGAAGAATCGGTTGCGGCCCATAACTAAGTATAAAATACCCTTCTATAAATCTTACCAAATCCAGTGGACTAGTATTCGGGATAATAAAACTGAAAACAGAAAGCTGAAAACAGAAAACTAAAGAATGAAAACGGCATTAATTACCGGCGTCAATGGTCAAGACGGAGCCTATCTGTCAGAGTTATTATTAGAAAAAGGCTACATGGTACACGGCGTAAAACGCCGGGCATCCTTAATTAATACCGAGCGGATTGACCATCTTTACCAGGATCCCCACGAAAAAGACGTTCGTTTCAAGTTGCACTACGGTGACATGACGGATTCGACGAACCTGATTCGCATCATTCAGGAAACCCAACCTGACGAAATTTATAACCTGGCGGCAATGTCTCACGTAAAGGTGAGCTTTGACACGCCCGAATATACCGCTAATGCCGATGGCATCGGTACGCTTCGCATCCTGGAAGCCGTTCGTATCCTGGGTCTGGAGAAGAAGACTAAAATCTACCAGGCTTCGACTTCTGAATTATACGGTTTAGTGCAAGCGGTTCCTCAGAAAGAAGATACTCCGTTCTATCCTCGTTCTCCCTATGCGGTTGCTAAACTGTACGGTTATTGGATTACCGTAAACTACCGTGAAGCTTATGGTATGTATGCCTGCAATGGTATCCTGTTTAACCACGAGTCACCTTTACGTGGCGAAACCTTCGTAACGCGTAAAATTACCCGTGCCGTGGCAGCGATTGGTTTAGGATTACAGAATTGCTTGTATCTGGGCAACTTGGATGCTCAGCGGGACTGGGGCCACGCGAAAGATTACGTAGAGGCGATGTGGAGAATTCTGCAACAAGAGCAACCCGAAGATTACGTCATTGCTACGGGTGTAACGACTCGCGTACGTGAATTCGTGAAAATGGCCTTTGCAGAAATTGGAGTAACTGTAGAATTCAAAGGAGAAGGAGTAGAAGAAAAAGGGTACGTAGTAAGCTGCTCAAATCAGGATTTCCAATTAGAAGAAGGTAAATGTGTAGTAGCAGTAGATCCGGCTTACTTCCGCCCAACTGAAGTAGAATTACTGATTGGCGATCCTACTAAATCGAAAACCAAATTAGGTTGGGAGCCTAAGTATGATTTGCCAATGTTGGTAAAGGAAATGGTAGAGAAAGATGTAGAAGTATTTAAACGTTCAGGTAAAACGCAGTTTGAACATTTAATTGGTTAAATAGAAAAAAAGAAAGTGTCGAGTTCAAGAAAAATAGCTAAAAATACACTTTTCTTATACGTAAGGATGCTTCTAACTTTAGGAGTATCCTTATATACATCAAGAATTGTTCTCAAGACTCTAGGAGTTGAAGATTATGGAATCTATAGTATTATCGGAGGAATAGTTAGCTTATTGAGCTTCTTCAATGCAGCTATGTCTTCTGCTACGCAAAGGTTTTTATCATATGATATAGGTACTGGCAATAGTAATAATCTACAAAATACATTTAGTGCGACAATAATAATACATAATATTCTAGCCGTACTTATCTTATGTATAGCAGAAACATTAGGCCTTTGGTTTGTTAACTATAAGCTTAATCTACCTGCTGAGCGAATAGATGCAGTAAATTGGGTATATCAATTTTCAGTATTTACCTTCATATTAAATGTTATACAAGTTCCATTTAATGCTCTCATAATTGCAAAAGAAAAAATGAATATATATGCAATTATGAGTATAGTTGAGGTAATATTAAAATTACTAATTGTGTACGTATTAAATATTATCAACTATGATAAACTTAAACTATACGCAATCTTACAGTTTAGTGTAAGCTTTTTAGTTATCTTTACTTATCAAATCTATTGTTGGACTAATTTTAAGGATAGTAAATTTAAATGGTATTATGATAGAACATATTTTAAGACCTTAATATCTTATTCAGGATGGAGTTTATTTGGCAATATTGCCAGCGTGGCTAGAGGGCAAGGAATCAATGTGGTATTAAATCTATTCTTTGGACTTAGCTTAAATGCAGCATATGGTATAATGATACAGGTACAAGGAGCAATTAATGCTTTTGTGACTAATTTTCAATTGGCAGTAAATCCTCAGATAATAAAAACATATGCAGCTGATGAAAGACAAAAAATGACAGAACTAGTATTACAAAGCTCTAAACTCTCTTATTATTTAATGTTAATTATAACTATGCCAATTATTTTTAATATTGAGTTTATATTAAGATTATGGCTGAAAAGTTACCCCGCTTTCACCCCTATTTTTATTCAACTTTGCCTTATAAATGTCTTAATTGATTGTATTTCAGGTCCATTAATGACAGCTGCTCAAGCCTCAGGAAAAATTAAGTGGTATCAAATAGTCATAGGGTCATTTATATTTTTAAATCTGCCTTTATCTTACTTTTTACTTTTGCTATCAAAGAATCCTTATATTCCTCTATATATAAGTATACTGATTTCGATTATTTCATTAGCATTTAGATTAGTTTTCCTAAAAAAGATGATAAACTTTGATATTAAACAGTTCTTAATTAAAGTACTATATAAAATAATAATAGTAACTGTAGTTGTACTCTTATTAATGTTTTTCTTTTTGAAGAGAAGTAATTTAGATGACTTTTTTAAGATAATTATTTGCTTTTCTATATGCTGTATATCAATAGCTATATTTGGCATAAGTCGTTCAGAATTGCAAGGTGTTAGAAAATTAATAAAAAAATAAAATTTTATGAAAACCGTTAAAGTTTTTTGGTGGAGAAAAATTGACAATTTTGGAGATTTACTTAATCCATATTTGGTGGAAAAATTAGGTAAATGTAAGGTTCAATATTACAGCATTGTTCCAAAATACCAAGCTTTAAAAAATATCGTCAAGTCGATAATTTTATTTAAAAAAATTAATCCCGATGCTATTGATTCCTTTAGAAGTTTTGGAGAAAACTTACTTATTATAGGTTCTGTTTTAGGTAGAGCTAATAGAAAGACATTAGTTTGGGGGGCGGGTTTTATGAGTGAAACAGAAACATGTGTAGCTAAAAAGATATTGGCAGTACGAGGAAAAGAGACAGCAAGAAAAGTTAAGGAGCTAGGCTTTAAGGGAATACCTGTTTTAGGAGATCCTGCTTTATTACTGCCAATTATTTATGAAAGAAAGAAAAATTCTATATATAAAATAGGAATTATTCCTCATTGGACTGAGTATGAGGAATTTAATGAAAAGTATTCTGGACAGTATAAAGTTATAAATTTAATAAGCAAAGATATAGAAGGCGTTATCGACGAAATCACCTCATGTGAGTATATATTATCTTCATCACTTCACGGAGTGATTGTAGGACATGCATACAATATACCCTCAATTTGGGTACAAGAAGGATTCATACATGAAGATGCATCCTTTAAATTTAATGATTATTTTTCTTCGGTGAATATTCCTTATTATAAAGGATATAAAATAGATGAAGTGCTATCATCTAATGACATTGAAGGTTTTTTTGTTGCGAATAAAGAAATATCTCTAATAAATAATGACTTGACAGAAATTCAATCTCAGTTATTGCATTCTATTCCTTTTCCTTTAAAGGAAAAATATCGACATGTATTTTCAAAAGTATCTTAAAAATCTTTTAATTCATCAGATATTATTATGAAAGAATATCCGGAGATATCTGTGATAGTACCAGTTTATAAAACAGAAAAATATCTTTCTAAATGTATAGATAGCCTTCTAGCTCAAACATATAAAGATTTTGAAATTATATTAATTAATGATGGGAGTCCTGATAGTTCAGGGGAAATTTGTGATGATTATGCATGTAAAGACACAAGAATTAGAGTAATTCATCAGGAAAATAAAGGTGTTAGCTCTGCAAGAAATGCTGGGATCTTCGCCGCAAAAGGCCGATATTCTATACATATAGATAGTGATGATTACGTAGAGGAAAATATGCTTCATGATTTTCATACTATAGCATGTTCTACAAAAGCTGATGTTATTATTAGCGATTATTATGTTGATTTTCTTAATACAACGAAATATGTGAAACAAAAATGTAGTGGATCCATAAAAGAATGTATACAAGATATATTGACAGAAAAATTACATGGATTTACATGGAATAAACTGATTAAACATAGCTTATATAAAGATCATAACATAACTTTTCCAAGTGATGTGAATATGGGAGAAGATTTAGTGACTGTAGTTAAAATATTGTACTTTTCTAATTCTATTGAATATTTACCTAAAGCGTATGCTCATTATGTACAGCATACTGATTCTTGTATAGCTACTAGACATAAAACAACATTTGAAAGCCAGATTAGAGTAGTAGATATTTTAGAAAATTTTTTTCAAGGAAATTTAGACTTTACACATTCAATAAGAATGCATAAAGTCTTTGTTAAAAAAGAATTATTGTTTTATGGCAACTATCCTAAGGAAGAAGTAAGGAATATATATGCCAATGTTAACAAGTATATATTGTCATATCCATCATTAAGTACTGTTAACAAACTATTGTTATGGTCTGTTTGTTTAAATTATGGTAATCTTTATAAATGTATCGAATATTTAAAAAAAATAAAAAAAAGTATATATAAATAATATTTCTAATGATACCCAAGATCGTTCATTATTGCTGGTTCGGAAAAGGAGAGATGGATGAGTTATCCACTAAGTGTATTGAAAGTTGGAAAGAAAACTTAAAAGGATATGAATTTAAACTCTGGAATGAGACAAATTTCAACATCGATATAAATACGTATGTTCGAGAAGCATACGCGATAAAAAAATATGCCTTTGTCTCGGATTACGTTAGAGTATACGTACTCTATAATTATGGAGGTATTTATTTAGATACTGATGTAGAAGTAATAAATAGCTTCGATGAACTATTGATTAATAAGTCATTTATTGGTTTTGAGAATGATCATATAGGGACTGGTATTATAGGAAGTATTGCTAAAACAAATTGGCTGAAAATCATACTAAACTCATATGATAATGAAAATTTTATATCATTGACTGGTAATATAAACTTATACCCTAACCCTCTAAGATTTCAAAAGCTTTTGCTAGAAATAGGCCTTGAACTTGAAGATAAAGATCAAATTATAGGAGAGAATATTAAAGTTTATACTACTGATGTTTTGTGTGCTAAAAGTTTTGAGACTGGAGTCATTAGTATGACTAATAAGACTTTATCTATACATCACTTCAATGCATCTTGGACAGTAAAAAGGAGAAGTATTAGTAATATAGTTAAAACTAGGTTAATAGCTTTAACTTGCAAAGTAAAGCTAATGACAAATAAATTATTAAATTATGTCTGAAATTGATCATATTCTTCTTTTTATCCTTTTATTTTTATTGTTTTTTTATTGGGGTAAGGTTGGATCAAAAGTAACATCTTCTTACAATTTTTGGCAATTTGCTGCAATACCCATTTTGGTATACTCTATCATTGTTGGTTCAAGATATGGGTGGGGGCCAGATTACATATCATATAAATATAGATTAGAACATGCAGATACTTATAAAGAGGAACAGGTGGGTTTTAAAATATTAAATCAATTCATTAATTCTAGTGGGTTTGGATTCATCGGCGGATATATATTATATAGTTTAATATTTATTATATGTTCTTTTGTTTTAATTCGACATTTTAGAAAGCAAGGAATGTACATGTATGCTTTTTTTATACCTTCTACTTTGATTTTTGTTACAAGTGCTATTAGGCAAGGATTAGCTCTAAGTTTTATAATGTTAGCTATATATTTTTACGAAAAGAAAAGATGGATCACGTGTATATTAATTATAATGATAGGTTATACTATTCATTCGTCTATCTTGGTAACTGCTATAATAATGGCTATTATATTTGTTTTTACCAAAAAGCCTATTAATTGGAAAATAACGGTTATTTTTTATTTGATAGTGACTATTTTTTTTCAAAAAAGTAGTATGAATATATTAACTAATTTCTTACAAAATAATGTGAACTTAACGAATGGTTTTCAAAGCTATATAGATAATGCGGACGTCTGGTTCGGTGATGAAGGAGCTAATGATATATTTGAACAAAGTACCTTTACTTTAGTAATATCGTCAATGTTTTATATATCCTTAATTTATTTAGGTTATAAAGCCTTACAAATATATCCTGACCTTTTAATATCTAAAATATACAATGTTGTTGTGATTGGTATAATTTTTTATCGAATTGTTTTTTTATATGAAATTCTTAGAAGATTTGCTGAACCTCTGATAATGCTTAATTATATTGTTTTAGGATATGTATTTTTTGTAATGAGTAGACAGAATATTTCATATGCTTACTTAAAGCCGGAAGATAAAGTATTACTTAGATTAAATGCCAGTATAGTAATAATATACTTATTACTTTTTTGGAGTCGATTTATTTTTATGAATCCTGATGCTAAATTTTTTTGGTCTCTATAAATTATGAATATTTTGAAGAAAAAGCTAGAAGCCTGCATCCAATATGAAAAGAGGATGTATAGCAATTATATGTTTAATAGTACTGTAAGGTATATCTTATCAAGAGTTAAGAGGGAGCCGGTTAGAATGATTCTTGAATTCTTAATTATCTCTAGAAAATGTGATTACTATAAGAAAAAAAATGGATTAATAACCAAAATATTATATTTAATATATGTTTCAAGAAAGAACCGTTTGGGCGAAAAGCTGAATTTAGAAATAGGAACAGAAAATATTGAGCCTGGATTATTGATATATCATTATGGAGTAGTTATTAATTCAGATACTATCATTGGGAAAAATTGCAGATTACACGGTGATAATTGTATAGGGAATAATGGAAAGTCTAATGAATGTCCTAAAATAGGAGATAATGTGTCTTTAGGGGTAGGAGCTAAAATAATTGGTAATGTCATTATAGCTAATAATATAAAGATAGCAGCAGGTTCCGTAGTAGTTCATTCCTTTCTAGAAGAAGGAATTACTATTGGTGGAATACCTGCTAAAAAATTAAAGTGATTATATTTTTATTTCTAAGGTATAATCACTTTAAGTACCATTAGAGAAAGTTTGTATAAACTATTTGTTCCTTGGTTATTATATGAAAGCCAAAATTAGTGTTATAGTACCTGTTTATAAAGTTGAAAAATATCTTACAAGATGTTTGACATCAATTTTAAATCAAACACTTAAAGATATTGAAGTAATACTTGTGAATGATGGATCGCCAGATGGCTGCCCTGATATTTGTAATAAGTTTGCTTTACAAGATTCGAGAATTAAAGTTATTCACAAGGAAAATCAAGGACTTGGTCTTGCACGGAATTCTGGATTATCTATAGCCACTGGCGATTATGTAGCATTTGTCGATTCTGATGATTTTATTGAAGCCAATATGCTTGAAAAGCTTTATGATTTAGCAAATACTACGAGTCTTGATACAGTTTATTGTGGTTTTATAAAGTTTCGATCTGAAAATGACAAAGAATATATAAGTGAAGTTGAAAAGACGATTATCTTCGATAATCGAGATTTAATAGATTTAGTTATTTTGGATATGATCGGATCAGAGCCTAATGCTTTTTCTGATCGTAGATTTCAAATGTCAGTTTGGCATGCCATATATTCACGAAATTTGATTGTTGATAATTCTATTTATTTCCATTCTGAGCGAGAGCTCATTTCTGAAGACATTGTATTTCATATAGACTATTTATCTAAAGCTAGCAGGTTAGCTTTCATCCCTGACCCGCTTTATTACTATTGCATCAATGAGACCTCATTATCGTCTTCATTTCGACATGATCGTTTTGAAAGATACAAAGATATTTATTACTATTTGCTAGAAAATTATAAAATTAATGATATTCCTGGTTATAAGCTACGCGTTGATAGATTATTTATCGGTTATTCGAGGTCTCTGATACTTAGTTTATCTAAGTATAATTTAAATATTAAGGAAAAGAAAAGTATTATAAAGCGAATTTGTGATGATGCTGTTTGGAATTCATTAATTGGTGATTATCCATATAAAGTACTCCCATTTAAATATAGATATTTTTTTGAACTCATTAGTGGAAAACATATAAGTATAATTTTACTTGTATTGTTTATTCATAAAGTAAAAAGTAAATTTTCATGAAAGAGCTAATGAAAGAAATTGCCTATGATTTTAAAATCTTAGGTAAAAACTCTAAAGGGAAGCTATTTATATTTTTTTTTAGAATATCACATTTCTTTTCGAAAGGAAAGATAAATAGGATAATAGGCTTGCCTTTTAGAGCTACATATAAAATTGTTTTTAATTATATCCTAGGCATTGATATTCCAGACACTACGTTAATCGGTAAAGGTTTTAATCTATTTCATGGACAGGGTACAGTTGTGAATGAGAAAACTATTATTGGTGATAATGTTTTTATACGGCAAAATACTACCATTGGTAATGCCAGATCACATGATGATTGTCCTTCTATTGGGAATAATGTGAATATAGGAGCAAATGTAGTTATAATTGGTAAAATTATAGTAGGGAATAACGTGACAATAGCCGCTGGATCGGTAGTTATAAAAGATATACCTAATGGAGTGCTTGTTGCTGGTAACCCAGCCACTATAAAAAAGTACATTAATCTATAATAGAGAGTATTATGAACATACTTATTACAGCTCCTAATTTGGATCCCTCTAAAAATGTTAGTGGGATCTCTAGTGTAGTTAAGAATATAATTGATAATAACACTGATCATAAATATTTTCATTACATACTTGGTAGAGACGACCGTAAACATAGTTTTCTATATGTCGTATTTATTCAATTATACCAGATTTTATATTTCCCTTTTTATTTAACTAGATATAAGATAGATATTGTTCATCAGAATTTTCCATTTAACCCAAAAGGTATATTAAGGGAATTCGTTATTAATACATGGTGTTATATATTCAGAATTCCTGTAATGCTGCACATACATGGAGGAGAGTACCTAATGAGAGGAACTTCTAATAAATTATATTTGAAACTCATAAATTTTATTTTTACTAACAGCCGAAAAATTGTTGTGCTGAGCGAATTAGAAAAAATAACTTTACAAGAAAAATTTAATTACAGAAATGCTACAATATTAGAGAATAGTATAGATGTTGAGCAATATAAAGTAGGACATAGTAAGAATCTATCTTCCAAGCCTTTATTATTATTTATTGGACGAATACATGAAAGTAAAGGAATAGAAGATATTGTTGGTGCATTAATACTATTAAAATCAAAATACGATTTTAAATTTATTTTGTGTGGTATTGGCCCTCTTAAAGATTTCTTTATAGATCAATGTCAAAATATTTTACAAAATGACTTTGAATATAGAGGGGTTGTAAAGGGTTTGCAAAAAGCTCAACTAATAAAAGAAGCAGAGATTTTTCTATTACCATCTAGATATGGGGAAGGTTTGCCAATTGCTTTACTTGAAACTATGGCCGCGGGCGTTGTTCCTATTGTAACAGATGATGCTTCTATGAAATACATTGTAGAAGATGAAAATACTTGCATCAGAGTGAAAAAGAGAGATCCTCAAGATATTTATAGAGCACTTAGTAATCTTTTAGATAATCCTTTATTATTTTCTAAAGTTAGCTATAATGCAGCTAAGCTTATTGATGAAAAATATAATATAAAATTATACATAAAAAAGCTTAATGATATCTATAAATCATGTATGACTCAATTTGAATAACTATCAGTTGTATAAACTTTAGTAAAACCGGTTTTAGTTTTTTTCATTTTATGAAAAAATATATCATAACATCCTTACTACTATTTTGTGCAAATTTAATCTATGCACAAAATATATTGTATGTTTCAACTAAAGGCAGTGATATACTTAATGGAACTATTAATAGACCTTTTCGAACTATAAGTAAAGCGATCTCTGTAGCTAGACTGACAAAAGTAAAACATATAGTTATAAGAAAAGGAAGTTATTATTCTACTAATTTATTATTAGACAAACGGGATTCTGGCCTTATATTGTCAAATTATAAGAGAGAACGAGTAGTTATCTATGGAGGTTCCCCACTAGATTCTTTAAAATTTGATGGAAAATTTATTTATAGAAAAATCCCGGGTTCTAAAAATAGATCTTGGGATTTTAGAATGTTAATTGTTAATGATACAATTAGACCTTTAGCTAGATACCCCTCTATTGGAGAGTTGGAATACTCTAATGAATGGAACTATGAAAGTAAACCTGCAACTGAAGGTTTTTGGCAGAAAAAGCCTTCGGAAGAAGAATTGAAATATTTATTTTTTAAAGAAAATGTTTTTAATGATATCGACCCTCTTAATGCTGAGTTATCTATATTCCACCAATGGGACGAAACCTATTCTGGAGTTAATTCTATAGATAGTGCTAATAAAGTTGTTGAGTTATCTAATATTGCTACTCAACCTCTAGGTTCATTTGCTAAGTATAATAAGCTTGCTAATAAGTATGTTATATGGAATACTATTCAAGGAATGCTTATTCCCGGGAACTGGTATTTAGATAGAAGAAATGAAGTATTATATTATTATCCTAAATCTACTGAGACTATTGAAAACATTACAGTCATAGCTCCTAGATACTCTCATGTTATCGAAATAAGCGAAGGTACGCAAAATATTACTATTACTGGCATTGAATTTAGGGCAGCCTCTAATGTATTGCAAAACGAGAAATTTGCTGGTCATAATATAGATGCAATTATTTACGCTAAAAAAGTAAAAGGTATTAAACTTGATAATATTATTATTTGTGAGTCCGGAGGTTCTGGAATCTCCGTAACAGGAAATGATAATATTATTAAAAATGTAAAGATAGAAAATATATATGGGGGGGGGGTATATATATCGGGTAGAAATAATACAGTTATTAACTGTGACATTAAAAATATTGGTATTTTCTTCAAGAGTTCCGTTGCTATAAACGGTGGTGGTAAGAATAACAGGTTTGTAAATAATAGTATTTTTAATGTTCCTTATTCTGGAATTTGTGAGATTGGAGATAGTAGTCTTATAGAAAAAAATTATATATATAATTCTATGACTTTTTTACAAGATGGGGCTGCTATATATAATGGATTGTATAGAAATATAATTATCAAGAATAATTATATTTCTAATAATGATAGCAGTTTTACTAACAGGTTTAAAGTAGGAATATACTGCGATGAGAATGCGGTAGGATGTTTAATAAATAATAATTCTTGTGTGAATGTTTTTTTTCCTATACATTGTCATTTATCTAAAAAAATAAAAATTTTTAATAATTTATTTGAAAGTAAATTTCCTCAAACTATTAGCTTACAAGGATCTAGTAATGTGAATGTGAATAATAATATTTTTTTTATAAAATCTAATTCTTTTACTTCTTATTCTCCTTTTCTAAGAATTAATGGAAATACAGATGTTATTGAGGAGAATTATATTATTGCTAAAGATGATATCCTACTTAAGGACCAAGCTATAACTAGACTCAGTAAAAAAAATTATGTTTACAATACTAAATACAATAATATAAAAAAAGTAATGAAAATGATTAATTTCAAATATAAATGATTATCATGGAAAATTATAAAAAACTAATTAGTATAAATGTTACTAACGGTCCATATAGAAGATTTCTAGAAAATATTATAATAATGTCGTCTAGAAATATTTCTTCATATGTTTGCGTTGCTAATGTACATATGCTAGTAGAAGCTTACAATAATGAGGCCTTTGCATCGATAGTCAATAACGCAGATTTAGTGACTCCAGATGGAATGCCTTTAACTTGGGGATTGAAGCTTGTGCATGGAATTCAGCAAGACCGTGTTGCAGGGATGGATCTGCTACCTGATTTATTGACAGAAGCATCTAAATTACAGCTGCCTGTTTATTTCTATGGAGGAACTCAGGCCATGTTGGATCAAACAGATGCGTATATTAGAAAAGTATACCCTTCCTTGCACGTAGCAGGCATGTATAGTCCGCCATTTAGACCTTTAACTGCCGAAGAAGATCAGCAAATAGTGGATAAAATTAATGCTAGTGGGGCTAGAATGATCTTTGTAGCTCTAGGATGTCCTAAACAGGAAAAATGGATGGCTTCCATGAAAGGGCGGATTCAGGCAACAATGATTGGTATTGGAGGAGCTTTACCAGTAATGGTGGGCATGCAGAAAAGAGCTCCAGAATGGATGCAAAAAGCAAGTCTGGAATGGTTGTATCGACTGGTTCAGGAACCCAAACGTTTATTTAAACGCTATGCAGTTACAAATACTACTTATCTGTGGTTATTAACTAGAGAGCTATTTACTAAAAAGCGGCTGAAAACAACTTAAACGGGTTTAAAACCAGCCTGTTTTCCGTAAAGTGAGCATGCCAGCTACTGATGGAGTAAGCCATTGGCCTGCATCTGCGGCTAGACTGCCTTTCCATTCCAATCCTCCCCACAAGCCACTTGGTACGACTACTTCTAGTAGACCAGAAAATTGCTTAACTCCCCCTGGTATTGGTTCTGGACTAAAGGGACGACCTCGGTTCCAGCTCTGAGAGAGCAAAGCATGAAATTTAACGCCATTGGCCAGCTGCCCTATGGCTCCAATATGAATTACCTGAATACGATTATTAACAATCATCGAGAAGTTCCGGTAAGGACCCCGCAAATTGTACCATTTGGGAGCAGTATCCATCCATCGAGTGATGAAGGGAGTCCCAATAATACGTCGTTCGTTTGTCCATCCATTGATGTACTGATAGTTATGGAAATAATCATCGTTACCTTTGGGATACTTAGGACCGCTTTGATTAAGGGTTGTGACAAACTCAGCCGTTATATTGGTTAATCGAAAACTACGTATGGGCTCTGTAGTGCGGTTTTGCCAACGTACTCCGTATGTTCCATCTGGTAAATTACCAAAAACTACGCCAGACATGTCTTCCCAGGGTCGTTGAATATAAAACAGAAAATTGGAGCGTCGAAGACTAAGCTCTAGAGCTATATCCACGGATCCTAAGTGGTTACCTGAACGGTTGGCAGTATCGAAAGCAGTAAAACCACTTCCTCCTTTTTCTTCTATCTTACTCGGCCAGAAGGCCCTTTTATAAGCTCCCCAGCCAGAAGGTAAATATCCATTATTAGATAAGCTATTATTTAAATACCTGGAGTATCCACCCCACTGAACAAAGTGATTCATTCCTCCGTAAAAACGTACTTTCCAGGTAGGTTTACCAATGCGTACAAATAAAGCTTTCGCATGTAAATAGACATTCTGCATAGAGTCGGTATTGGTAAACCATCCATGACTAATGAATGCATTCAAAGAAATAACACCCTTAGTGAATTTTAAAGGAGCGTAATCTTTAGTACCGATGCGAACTTGAGTAATTGGAACCGCATTACCTGACCATGCATAGGAACCAGAAGTAAGGAGCGTATCAGTGATGCCATTGATTTCCTTGCGACGTCCCACATACAACTCGGCATGACCTAGCCTAACCGCCGCGTACGCTTCAGGTAAGATCAAGCGGGAAGAGCGATTCAGGTTTCCTACGGCTTCTACACCTGCTTTTAGATAAGGTTTTCGATTCTGTGTTACATCTCCCCACAAGCCCGTAGCTCCTAAGGTAATCAGGGCTGATGGGGATTCAAGTGGAACAGTACCAAACTGATTGGACCGTAGCCAAAAGGGGGTACGGGAACTCGTAGAAACCAATCCCCCCAACTCAGCTTTATAGCGAATACCCCGCGTTACCGTGGTGTCGTAGACGGGACGATTGAATTGACTGTAGGCAGGGAAATGACAGAGGAGACAGAGAAGGCACCCAAGGGAGTAACCCAAAAGTCGATAAAGCTGCATATGGCGGTAGTTCAAAAAGAATATACTCTTTACTAAAGACAAACCCGGAAAACCAGAAGAAGGTTTTCCGGGTTTGTCTTAGATGATATGAAGAATATCATTCAAAGGGTTACACAAACTCAACCCCACGAGTGGTGGCATCGGCCACGAAGCTTTTCACTTTCTGTTCCTGATCTTTAGGGCAGATCATCAGTACGTTGTCAAACTCAGCAACGATGAAGTCCTGAAGGCCTTCAACGACTACCAGTCGCTCTTTAGGCGTTTTAATGATGGAACCCGTCGTGTTATGTGTCACAATGTGTCCATCCATGACATTGCCGTTTTCGTCTTTTTCGCTTACCTCATAAAGAGACTTCCACGTACCTAAGTCCGACCAGCCAATGTCACTTAATACGACGTGCACATTCTGGGCTTTTTCCATCACTCCATTGTCAATGGAAATGCTTTGGCAAAGAGGATAGTGCTGGAGCAGGTCTTCAGCTTCTTTTTCGGTATAGTAATGATTTTCCAACTTTTCGAAGACCTCGTGAAGCTCGGGCAGGTAGGATTCAAAAGCCTTTCGGATTGAATTGGCATTCCAGACAAAAATACCGGCATTCCAAACGTAGTCGCCACTTTCCAAGAAAGCTTGAGCCAGCTGTAAATGAGGCTTTTCGGTGAAAGTTTTCACGCGTTTTACCTCTCCTTCGGCTTGGTCATCAAACTGAATGTAGCCGTAACCCGTATCGGGGCGAGTAGGGGTAATACCCAGCGTAACCAACAAGTCTGAATTCTCAGTAGCGTCGAGAGCCACTTTAATCCGGTCAACGAATTCTTGTTCTTTAAGAATTAAATGATCGGCAGGGGTAACGACGATATTGGCTTGAGGATCGCGGGCGGCAATTTTATAACAGGCATACCCAATGCAGGGAGCCGTGTTGCGACGGGAGGGTTCCAACAGAATCTGGTGATCCGAAAGCTGGGGTAACTGCTGTTTGGTTAAATCGTAATATTCCTGGGAAGTGACAATGTAGACGTTTTCGGGAGGACAGATTTCTGCCAGCCGGTCGAAGGTCATTTGCAGCATGGTGCGGCCAACGCCTAATACATCGTGAAATTGTTTGGGGTAACTCTGACGGGAGAAAGGCCAGAATCGGGTGCCTACGCCCCCGGCCATAATGACTACATAGGTATGGGGTGAACTCATTTTAAACGGGCGGATACATTTAGAAGCAAAACAGAGGAAAGCCTCTTGTTCTACTTAGGTCTAAGTTCAGGAAAAAGTATAGCCCCTGGAGGGCTCAGGTGGGGTAATGAAATTTAAAAAGGCTGGCTGTCCGGCATGGGCAAATCACGAACAGGTATAGTTAGCAAAGCATTCATAAAAATATGGCGGTTTAAATCGTTGGCGGAATGCAGATGGCGATCTTGCATACAACAAAAATAGGATTTATCAGGGAATAAAAAAGTTTGTTGAGCCTATTTTTACATTATAAAATTGTAAATTATAAAAGCATATCTCTGGTTTTTATCGAATGATATGTTTTATACTGGGCTGATGGTGAGAAATATATACGAAGAAAGGTATAATTCAGATTATTAAATGCGGCAGACCTAGAAGATAAAAGGGGATAGCCGCTGCTTCAGTTCTGCTGGATAAATTGTATATTTTTTATAATAATTTAGCTGAGTATCTTTACCAGTCAGGAAGGAAGCAGGAGGAATAGGGGTAAAGAACGCGGGATATAACGTAACAAAGGGATTGATACTCAGGAGAATGTTTATGAAAAAAAGAGCGACCTATTTATGAAAAAATGGTTCGCTCCTTTAGGGGTATCGGGTCATTTACTGCCTTAATCCTCTTTTTCAAAATACTCTTCCACTAATTGGGAGAATATCTCGGGGCGGAGGGGTTTGTGTAGAAAACTTACAATCTGATTGTCGAGTTTAGCCCGGTTTTCGTCATCGGGATTCAGGGAAGTGGTGAGCATTGTAACGATCACTTTCACTTTGAATTTTTCTTCAAGCTGATGGTAGGCAGTCATGAAATCCCAACCGCTCAGGCCGGGCATGTTAATGTCAAGCAGAATAATACCGGGACGAACCGAATCGGCAAGTTGCTGGCTAGTCAGAAAATCCAGAGCATCCTTTACGTTCGATACCGCTTTTACCTGCACATCGATACCCGTACGTTCGATGGCTTTGGTGTGAATGAGATTTGTAAACTTATCATCATCTACCAGTAATACGCCGTGTAGATCTTTATATTTCTTCATAAAACATTAAAGGCTAAGAAAAGGAAGAGTAACCCAAAAGGTACTACCTTGATTAGTGACGGACTCTACCTGAATAGTTCCGCCGTGCATTTCTACAATTTTTTTGCAGTGAGCCAGCCCAATGCCGTTGCCTTCGTATACCTCTCGCTCGTGCAGACGCTGGAAAATGAGAAAGATTTTTTCCTTGAATTCCGGAGCAATACCAATGCCATTATCCGAAACGGCAAAACGGCATCCTTCAGCGGTTTGTTCGGCAGTAATACGGATGTCGGGAGAAACGCCAGGCTTTCGGAATTTGATAGCATTACTCAGTAAATTCTGAAATAACTGGTGAAGCTCGGTGGCGTACCCGACCAGAATAGGCAGGTTTTCGAAGTGAATCTCTGCTCCAGAAGCTTTAATGGGAACGGATAAGTCGCTGATAACCGTCTCCACTAACTGCTGACAATCCACCCGGACTAACTTGGCTTGCTGACCCAGTCGGGAATAATCCAACAGGCAGCGAATGAGGTTTCGCATCCGGCTTGCTCCCTGACTGATGACGTCGAAGTACATATTCGCCGTTTCATCAAATAAAGAACCGTATTCGTATTGTAGCAATTCAACAAAATTCGTCAGGTTCAAAAGTGGTTCCTGCAAATCGTGGGAAGCGATGTAAACGAACTGTTCGAGTTCTTTGTTTTTGCGTTCAATTTGCTGGGCGTGCTGAAGAATGATTTTTTCCGCCAGTTGTCGATCGGTAAGATCCCGGGTAATTTTGGCAAAACCAATGACTTCTGCCTTTTCATTGTACAGGGCTTTAATACTTATGGAAGCCCAGAACGTAGTCTTATCTTTTTTCACACGCCAACCTTCCCGCTGAACACTTCCCTTCGAAGCAGCCTCCAAGAGTAACTGGCTGGGTGTGTCAAGCAGAAGATCGGTTTCGGAGTAGAACACTCTGAAGTTTTTGCCAATGATTTCCTGGGCGGAGTAACCCTTGATGCGTTCAGCCCCTTTGTTCCACGATTGAATGTAGCCTTTGTTGTCCAGAAGTATAATGGCGTAATCTTCTACTTCTTCCATCATTTGAAGTAGCTTAAGCTTCGTAGGATCCGAAAGCAGGGAGGTAGAAGCTAAAGGGGGGGTATGCATGGGAATCAGCGATGTATGAATTCTTACTCATCTGAAACAAACGAGCAAGAGTGATATAAAATGAACCAGATTTTACCGACAAAGTTTTTTTGCTGGGTTTAAAGCACTCGTCATTCAATGCTCTTTAGTACCAGGTAAAGGCTCTTCATAACCTGGCTCTGAGAAGTAAACATAATTTAGGTACAAAAAAGTCAATTTTATAATAAAAAATCTAAATTATTTATTATAAACTAAGTAGAAATACATCTAAATGCTCGCTATAATTAGTTGGTAAATAATTAGCGTTCAGTGCCTTAGATAGGGTTAGATTGATGGGCTTTTAGTAAACTTTGTTTAATGGAACGGCTAATTTTTTCCATTATTCTATAGAGTAAGATGATTGGGAGGCGTTTTTCTTTTAGATGAATAAATCAACTCAGGTAGTAAACAACTGGCCCATCTAGTAAGGTTTTTCCTTACTGGGATGAGCCACTAGCCTGTTTTAGATACTCAGAAGGCGTTATTTGATAGAGGTCTTTAAAGCATTTGGTGAAATAGGCCGGACTTTCAAAACCTACCCGATAAGCTGTCTGCGAACTGTTATAGCCCTCTTCCAGAAAAACAATGGCTCGTTTGAGTCGATAGTTGCGAATGACTTCACTGATGGGCAGCCCCGTCAGGGCTTTGATCTTGCGGTGCAGACTCACCCGGCTCATGCCAATAAGTTGAGCGAACTCTTCAACACCCAGGGAGGAATCATCCAGTCGCTCTTCCAGCAAGGTATAACAGCGGGTAAGAAAGGGATCTTCAACTGTCGAAGGCTGGGCGTTTGGTTCGGTAAGGGCCTGCAAGGCGTACTGCTGAATCATTCGCTGCTGGTCGAGCAGATTTCGGACTTGCAACTGAAGCTCCTGAATATGAAAAGGCTTGGTAATATAGGCGTTAGCTCCGTAGTTGAGTCCTTCAATGCGGTTTTGATAACCTGATTTAGCCGTTAATAGAATGATAGGAATATGACTGGTTTGTTCGTCTTTTTTCAAGGCCTGGCACAACTCCAACCCTGTCATAATGGGCATCATGACATCACTAATGATTAAATCAGGGCCTAGGGCCAGGGCTTGTTTGAGTCCCTCCGAACCGTTGGCAGCCCAGCTTACCCGATAGGATTGTGAAAGGCTATCGGTAATAAATTCAGCTAGTTCGGCATTGTCTTCTACCACCAATAACAGCGGCATCTGGAAATCTTCTTCTTTCTCTATTTTGACGGTCGGAATGACTTCTGTAACAGCCTGTTGATAAGGCAACCAAATGACAAACGCAGTACCGACGTTTATCTTGCTTTCCACGTGAATATGACCTTGTTGAATATCCACGAGCTCTTTTACCAATGATAGACCAATGCCGGTTCCCTGCCGGTAATGGCTTTCGTCGACCTGATAAAAGCGATCAAAAATGTGCGGTAAAGCTTCGGGGGCAATGCCAATGGCGGAATCCTGAACGCTGAGGTATATCCCGCCGGATAAAGATTTCCAGAACTCGGGAAGCTGGATTTCTGTAGGCGGCGTTTGGGAAATGACCAGCCGTACCTGATCGCCGGATTTAGAAAATTTCAGGGCATTGGAAAGCAGGTTATACGTGATACGTTCAAGCTTGTCAATATCAAACCAGTATTCCTGAGAGGGGCCATGTAGTTGGGTTTTGAACTGAATTCGCTTGCGTTCCGCTTCCATCTGAAACGAGGCCGTCAAATTCGTAATCACTTCGCTGAGGTGACCCCGCACTAAAGATAGTTGCATGAGGCCTGACTCAAGTTTGGCCAGGTCCATGAGCTGGTTAATGAGTCGTAGCAACTGGTGAGCGTTGCGTTCAATGCTGTCGATCCAGCGTTGCTGGTGAGGTAACTCTACTTCCTGTCGAAGCCGCTCGGCGGGGGTCAGAATCAACGTGAGTGGCGTTCTGAATTCGTGGGTAATGTTAGAGAAAAAACGGGTTTTCAATTCATCGAGCAGGCGAAGCTGAGCGGCCTCTTTTTCCTTCAGAGACATGGCTTGTTTATACCGATCCTGGTTAATGCGGTACTGAATAAAAGCCCATAATAATCCGCCGCCCAGCAGCAAGTATAGCCCGTAAGCCCACCAGGTGCGGTAAAAAGGGGGCTCGATGGTTAATGTTAACTGATAGATATGCGGACTCCATTGCCCGGTAGTGTTCGTAGCGTTAATCTGAAGGACATAATTGCCGGGCGGGAGTTTGGTGTAATGAGCCAGCGAAGCATGCCCCGTGTAGTTCCATTCTTCGTCATAACCCAGCAGTTGGTAGCGATACTTGAGTTTATGGGGCTGGTTATACTGCAAACCCGAGAAGTCGAAAGTCAACGAGTTTTGATCATAGGGTAGCGTTAACTCCTTTAAACCCGAAACCGCCTGAGCGAAGGGGGTTTGAGCAATGGGGATGTTGTTAATGTTAATACTGGTAAGGGCCGACCGAGGTTGGTACCAATCCACGAAAGACCGGGTAGGCATGAAAAGAGTCCAGCCTTCAATACCGCCAAAGGCAAGCCTGCCGTCGGGTAATCTAAGAAAATGAAAGCGGTTGAATTCTTCGCCGGGAAGTCCGTCGGAAGCCTGAAAAATGCGAATTTGATGCGTTTTAGGATGGAACTGGCAGAGCCCTTTGTTCGTCGCCAGCCACAGATTACCCGCCTGATCGGGTAAAATGGAGTAAATGGTGTTGTCGGGTAAGCCCTGAGCAACTGTATAGATTTTGCTGGTTTTAGTACTTTTCTGAAAGCAAATGAGTCCATCATAACTGCCGATCCAGAGCAAATCTGGATCAGAAGGGTCTTTTACAATCCCGATGAGCTGGTTCGTAGGAATGACCTGGGGATTTTTCTCGCGGGTGATGTATTCAATCCGATGACTTTTGCGGTCAATAGCGATTAAACCGTCAAAGGCAGTGGTGAGCCAGATGGTTTGTGCATCGACGTATAAATCCACTGGAGTAATCGGACGGTGATCCTTTTTGGCAAAGGACAAATCTTGAAGAACCGAGGCTGAAAGCTGAGTGGTCCATTGACGGGTAAGGGCGTCAAAAGAAGCCAGATAACCGTCATTACCCATAATCCATAGTTGCCCTTGCGGATCAAAACTTAAGCCCCGAATGCCTTCGTAAAGGAAATTAGTAGTTCTTAAGCCCGGCGGCGAAGGAAGCAAGACCATACGTCGCTGCTGTTCGTCCCAGTACCCTATATTTTTCCATAAAGCGATCCAGAGCCGTTTCTGGGCATCGTACTGCGAACGTAGGGTATAACTTGATAACTGAAACTCAGGTTCATTTTTCGGCCAGCCGAACGTTTGGGCGAGGGAAAGACCAAATTCTTTCCGAAACAGATCTTCGTGAAAGGAATCTTTGTTTTCAAAAACATGGAAATAAGGAGCGTCAAGGTCAATTTGATGAATGCCCGCAGCGTTGGTGCCCAGCCAGATTAGACCTGACCGATCCACTAAAAAGGAGCAGGCTTCCCGCAGGTTTTCCAGAGCTGACTCACCCACATGCCGAATGCCCCGTCGGTCGGAATATTCATAGACACTGCCCTGGATTTCCCAGTATTGATGCCCGCTAGGGCCCGTTCTAATCCATCGAATGGATTGATTCTGATCTTTCAGAAAAGGGACCTGCCGAAAGGTATTCCGCTCGGGGTTCAGGAAAATGAGCTTTCGAGCATCGCTGAACATGAGCTCGCCGTTGCGGCGTTCGATCATGGAAATCATGTCGGTAAGTATGGCAGGACTCGTGCCAAAATCCAGTGGAAAAGGCAGCGAAACCGGCGTGTATCGACCCGTGGTGGGATTAATAAAGCCGAGACCTTTCATGCTAATCACCCAGACGCGGTGGCGACTGTCTTCCATGATTCCCCGAATGCTATCAGAGGGTAAGTGATGCGAGTGCCGGGTAAAATGAGTGACTTTCTGGTGTTGCCGGTCGTAGTAATACAGCCCATTTTGTAGCTCAATGCCCCATACGTTACTGTTATGATCCGCTAAAAGGCCCTGACTGATGAAGTAATGAGGGTTTTTACGAAAGAGGGGTTCCTGGGAAACGTGGGTAACTTGCTCGGTTTCGGGATCGAAGACATCCAGAGCCGTACTTTCGTACTGAATCCAGATTTTATTGTGAATATCGGGAACCAGATACGAAATAACGTTCGAGTACAGGCTCGCCGAATCATTTTTATCATGCTGGAAAACCTTGAAATGTGTACCATCGTAACGAGCCAGCCCGTTGCGGGTGGCGGTCCACACAAAACCCGTACGATCCTGTACCAGACCAGATACGAAAGCCTGGGGTAATCCATCGCGGGGGGTAATGACGCGTTTGGGGCGGTTGATTTTCGAAAGTTCCTGAGCTGATCCCAGGTAAGGAATGAAAATCAATAAAATTAACCTCAGCCACTGGCGGAAGCTTTGGGTTAAGAAACTCATAAACTAATTAAAAGTATGGGCAAAAAGAGGGCGGTAAAAATACTTTACCTAGCAATATTAAAAAATGAACGGCAGGAATAGCAGCAGAAGGTACGAGTATTTAACCATAAATGGTAAGAAAATATGATATGATAAGAGTTGTATAAGTGTCAAATATGAAAAATAACAAATGTTTATAAAACATGACTTGAGCTTGAAAACACTTGACGAAGGTTCGGGTTAAATAGTCCAAAGCATGAGGCTGATATTGCCTGGAAAAACGAAGCAAAAAATACTACACTGCTCGTGGAAACGGGTTCGTTAGTAGTACCTTGTTACTAAGTTACTAAACATTAAATCTGAAGTGGGTTACAGCCCAAAGCCCATTTCCTAAAATAGCCATGAAAGACCATACCATATTAACCCAGCCGCCAGAGACCCTTACGGGTCTGAGTGTGAGCAAACCCTCTAAAATAGCTGCGGGTTTAAAAGCCGTGATTCAATCCATGGAATTTGCCTGGAGCGAGGGGGGCGTGGGCCGGGGTACGCAGGCTCTGTTGAAACTGAACCAGAAAGATGGCTTTGACTGTTCATCGTGTGCCTGGCCCGATCCCGATGGGCATCGCTCAGTGGCTGAGTTCTGCGAAAACGGAGCCAAAGCCACCGCCTCTGATGCGGATACAAGGCGGGCTGATCCCGAGTTTTTTAGTAAACACAGTCTGGCCGAGTTATCCCGCATGACCGATCGGGATCTCAATAATGCGGGCCGATTAACGCATCCACTGATTCGCCGGCCCGGAGCCACGCATTATGCTCCCATTACCTGGCTGGAGGCTTTTGCGTTAATAGGACGGGAACTGAACGCTCTGGCTTCGCCGGATGAAGCTTTGTTTTATACTTCGGGGAAAGTACCCAACGAGCCCGCTTTCTTATACCAGCTTTTTGTTCGGCAGTTCGGCACCAATAATTTACCCGATTGTTCGAACATGTGTCACGAAAGTAGTGGAACCGCTCTGGCTCCAACGCTGGGCTTAGGCAAAGGATCGACAACACTGCACGACATTCACGAAGCGGAAGTCATCCTCATCATGGGCCAAAATCCGGGCACGAATCATCCACGGATGCTGACGGCTCTTCAGATTGCCAAGAAAAAGGGAGCCAAGATTATTGCTATTAATCCTTTGCATGAAACGGGTCTGGATCACTTCAAAAATCCACAGGATTTCATGAATCCCATTAAAGCCGTGGGTACACTGGTGGGAAAAGGAACGCCCATTGCGGATGTATTCCTTCAGGTGAAGATTAATGGCGATATGGCGGTGCTGAAAGGCATTATCAAGCATTTATTCGCCCTGGAAGAAAAGCATCCGGGGAAAGTAATAGATCACCGTTTTATCGAAGAATTCACGGCTGGTTACGAAGCCTTTCGCATTAACTCCCGCCAGGATTCCTGGAATGAGATTGAAGCTAGCAGTGGGCTCAGCCGTAAGGAAATAGAAGCTGCTGCCGAATTACTGGCCTTTAAAGATAAAATAGTCACCTGTTGGGCTATGGGTATTACCCAGCACAAAAACGGGGTAGATACGATTAAGGAAATCGTAAATATGCACTTACTCAAAGGTGCCATCGGCAAAATTGGGGCGGGCACCTGCCCCGTGCGGGGTCACTCCAACGTGCAGGGAGATCGCACGATGGGAATCTGGGAAAAACCCGAAGAGAAATTTCTCGATGCTTTGAAAAAGGAATACCGTTTTGAGCCACCCCGCAAGCACGGTTTGGATACCATTGATGGAGTCAAAGCCATGCACGAAGGCAAACTTAAGGTATTTGTAAGTATGGGGGGGAACTTGCTTTCGGCTTCTTCGGATACTGAATTTGTGGCCGAGGGGATTCGTCAGTTGAAATTAAGTGTGTACGTCAGTACCAAACTGAATCGCGGGCATCTGACGACGGGAGAAACCGCCCTAATTCTACCTTGTTACGCTCACCTGGATAAAGACATGCAACGTTCGGGCCAGCAGTTTACTTCCTGTGAAAACTCCATGGGTGTGGTTAGTCAAAGCAAAGGGGTGCTTGATCCACTAGAAGGCGAGATGCTCAGCGAAGTAGCCATCATTTCAGGCATGGCTCTAGCTACGCTGGGTGAAAAATCGACGGTAGATTGGGTAGGGTACACCGAGAATTATGATACCATTCGTGATTCGATTGCCCGGATTGTGCCGGGTTTTGAAAACTTCAATGAAAAAATTCGCAAGCCCGGTGGTTTTTACCTTCCCAATGGCCCTCGTCATCGGCAATTTAATACTTCAAACGGACGGGCTAATTTTTCAGTAACTCAGATCGAAGCTCATGAACTGGAAAAAGATCAATTGGTGTTAATGACCATTCGGAGTCACGATCAGTTTAACACTACAATTTACGATTACAATGATCGCTACCGGGGCGTGTTTGGCGAGCGGCGGGTGATTTTTATGAATACCGAAGACATGGCTGAACGGAACATCAAACATGAGCAGTTGGTAAATATTACCAGTCATTTTAACGGGCAGCAGCGTCGGATTGAGCGATTCATTGCATTGTCCTATGACATTCCGAAAGGAAATACCGCCGCGTATTACCCCGAAGCAAATCCGCTTGTACCAATTGATAGCGTGGCTAAAGAAAGTAATACGCCTACGTCTAAATTTGTAGTGGTAAGTATTGAAGCTGCCTGATAAAATCCTATCACTAAAATCACCCGTATTTCGAGCGTATGAAAATAGTTATTATCCTGTTTTTACTCATCAGCAGTCCTGCTGTTTTCGGACAAAAAGGGCATTTACAGGAAAGCCTACCCCTTAAAAGTAGCATTTTAGGCAAAGTGGTCAATTACAGCATTCTTTTGCCTGAGGGTTATGAAACCACCAATCGTCGCTACCCCGTGCTGTATTTATTGCACGGATTGGGCGATGACGAAACCGGCTGGACTCAGATGGGAGAGGTAGAAAGAATCGTGGAGGAAACCAAAGCCGTTCCCATGATTATTGTGATGCCCAATGCGGAGAAAACCTGGTACATGAACAGTGCCGACGGCAAAATTCGCTACGAGGATTTCTTTATAAAAGAACTCATTCCCTACATCGATTCAACCTACCGCAGTCGACCGCAGAAAAACTACCGGGCCATTGCAGGGCTTTCCATGGGTGGTTACGGAACGCTGTTATTGGCCACCAAACATCCTGAATATTTTGCCGCTGCCGCTCCGCTGAGTGCGGCTGTGTTTACCGATGAAGAAATCGTAACCATGAAACCGGAAGATTACCAGCGGAGATTTGGAAAAGTGATGCCGACCGAGCTAAAGGGTAAAAACCGTCTGAGCGACCATTGGCAACAGTTCTCAATTTTTAATCTGGTGCAGAAACAGCCCGTTGAGTCACTGAAATCGGTTCGTTATTACATCGATTGCGGTGATGACGACCATCTCATACGGGCCAACATGGCCCTGCACACTACGCTGCTGGATAAGACTATTCCACACGAATTTCGGGTTCACGATGGCGGCCATACCTGGACCTACTGGCGGGAAGCCCTGCCAAAAGTCCTCGGATTTGTCTCGCAAAGCTTTCATTAACGAGCCAGAAAAACAGGCGTAGTAAAGAGTCCACGGGTATCATTACTAGTGGACTCTTTACGTGATTAGAGTTTAAACTGAACGCCGCCCGTGAGGCCCAGGTATAGGCCGTAGGTTTGTCGGGAGGTTACTTTTTCCCAGAGCGGCAAGCCATGTAAATCCGGGCCGTTTTCATTTTTGAAATGTACCTGATTCAGGGAAGGACCGGCGAAAATTTCCCAGCGATCCTGAAGTTTGAAGGTGGGTAATAGCCGTAGTGCGTAGCGATAGTACTCGCGGTTTTTAAAATCAGTTAAGGTTAAGCTCGCCACTTCCAGATTAAGTCGAAAGGCAGGCGTATCCATCAAATGAGCTCCCAGACCTCCTTCCAAGGCGAGTAACGAAGTAGTCTGTAAATGATAGCCCAGCCCTAAAATGCCATACAAAACGCGTCCGCCGGAGCGGAAGGTGAGTAAGGTGTTCAGAATTTCGTCGGTGCTGAGGCTAAAGGATTTTTCTCCACTCTTAACAAAATTGAGCAGGGCAATGGGATAATCACTCGTATCGGCAATATTGATAAGTCCGGCCAGTTGAATGCCCCGAACTTTTTTCGCCACATTAACCAGACCCCCAATTTGATTATTGGCCTGATTGCTCCGGTTGAAAACCCCACTGATCTGAGTTACCTGCGAGCTTCCTCGGCTGGTATTACCCAGTCCCGCTAGTTGCAGGCCATCCGTTTTTCCGGCTACGTTTACGACGCCCGCCAGTTGAACCCCCGTAAACTCCTGACTCACTACGTTAGTAACACCCGCCAGTTGCAGAGCTTTGGCCGAATGAGCCGTATTAACTACGCCCGTTAGTTGCGTTCCCTGAACGTGACCTCCCGTTTGATTATAAACGCCAGAGAGTTGTAAGCCTCGGGCATTTCCGCGAATATTCAAACCAACGCCCGCCAGAGCTACGCCCGTTTCCGCTCCCGAAACGCCAATCAGGCCGTGCATGGAAAAGGGGTTGCTGTATTCGGCGGCAAGGCGGCCATTACTACTTAAAGGGTAAATCAGACCGATGTGGACCACGCTGGTTTTGCTGAGCTGATGTTGAGCCAAAAGCAGCAAGCTATGAAAAGGGAGACTATAAAGTAAGGCACGAAAAATGAATGCAATCTTCATTGGTTTGGCTAAAAAATAGATGAAGGACAAGCCTTTTTCTTTTGAAGTCATGCATGAACCTTCAAGTCAAAAAGCGATCCTATGACAGCTTGAGCCAAAATACCCCTACGAGAAGAATAAAATTTTTAATTAAGACATGAAAAAAGGAATTACCAGCTAAACTCTCCGCTCTGGTTGGTATCCTTGCCAAACACTAGGCTTTTAGTAAGGCTGGTGAAGACCTCAGCCAGGGTAGGAGGAAAATTGTTTTTCTGATTATCAGTAGATTACAAAATACTCACTCCGACATTTAAGCCACACAATGTTTTTTTTATTACTAAAAAGAAAATTCCCCAATTTGACCTGATTTAGCTTTAAATATTATCTTATCATCTTTGTTTATCAATTCTATCTCCCCCCTAACCCTGGCCTTTGACCTTGATATTAAACACCAGTTTGATTTATTTTCTCTAAAAACATAAATATTCTGACATGGTATTCCTGAACATCCTACAGAAATAACAACAAAATATTGGTCATTCTTTATATTCAAGATTTTAGAATTAACAATTACCATACTTGATTCATTACTAGGCCATATCATTCTCCACTCATCCTCATTTTTATTTTTATCAGAAATAACAAAAGGAATTTGGTGTTCACACCATTCTAATAATTTTTCTTTTTCATTAAAAGACAACTTGCAGGTGGAAGAATCACAATAAACCCAATACAATTCCGTTGTATGCAATTTTTGAGAATATAAATAATTGCAATTAATCGACAGTACATAAAAAAAAACAATAGGCAGGATTCTGAACGCTTTACCCATAATAAAATACCTCCACTTTTATAGTTATTGTGATTTGCATTTGCTGGATTATAAATAAAATGCCCTGAGCCATCTATATTATTGACAGGAGTAATGCCTGGTTTATGCGACTACATCCCTCCTTTATCCTACCTATCTTAACCTGAATTCGGGACAAAAATTTAGCTGGTATGCTATAAAACAGGAGACCTATTAAGTATCTAACATTTTAATAGTTAGCCACTATAACGCCATATTTTCAAAGGGTAAAGTTATTGAAATATTTTGTACCGTAGATGATTTTTGAAGGAGTTCGAGCTACGCATCAAAGAATTAAAGCAAGTTCAGGTTAGTGGAGAAAAGCGGCATAGAAGCAGAGCATTATTAATGTCTAACTCTGAAAATCTAACCATTTTAATCTGTTTTCATTTAGGCTCGCACCAAACTTTTAAACATTATTATCAGTAGATCGTACAAGATCATTGGGTGGATTTATTTCCCAAAAATTTGTCTTACATCCGCCGTGGTTGGTGTCCTCACCAACCACTAGGCTTGGGCTGGTGAAGACACCAGCCAGGGTAGGAGTAACCGAGCCCGCCTCTTACCCAGACGCGATAAAGTCGCGTCTCTACCTTTTCAAAACAAAAATTTGGGGTCAAACTACGTTTACTACATTACAGATTCCCACGCAGTTGCTCAACTCTGGCCAAGCAACTGCGGGATTTTCGCTGTTATTAAACCTTATTTTTAGACAGTCTCTTAAATATGAAAAAGAAAAACATTACCAGCTAAATTCTATCGCAAACTGTCCCCCCAACCAAACGCGGCCCATACCCACTTTGGCACTGGGTAAATGCTGGGCGGGGTCGGCTAAATAAGGAGCAGCAAAAACGGTTTGCCCGGAATGATACAGCGAAGCGGTCGGGCCGGTAATAAAGGCGAGATGTTTAGTTTTTTTCCAGCGAAGTATGGGCTGGAGTCGGTACAAATTACCGAGTTGTGACCAACTGCCCTGATACGTACTTTGAGAACTGAATTCAACGGCAAAGTCAAAACGGTCAGATAGCGTAAATTCAGAGCCAATGCCCAGCCCAAAAGTAAATAGTTTTCGCTGATAAGCAGGAGAATAACCGGCAATTAATACGGTATAAAAATGAGGGGTGCCACTCTTGAATTCCAACTGAAGAGGCACGAGTTCATTGGCTGAAAGTGAGAAGGTTTTCTTCCCATTCTTAGTTAAATTGACTAACCCAATGCTGGCTCCCGAAGAGCTATCGGCCTGGTTAATAATTCCGATTTGAAAGCCTTTGAGGTGACGGGCATAGTTATAAAGTCCGGCAATCTGAATGCGGGCATTTTCGCCGGAATGGCTATTGAAAAGTCCGGCGATTTGGAGTACGCTCGAACCCCTTTTAATATGATTGCTAAGGCCGGATATTTGTAGCGAATGTTCTGCCTGGCGGGTCACATTCATAACTCCTGCCAGTTGCAGGGCTCCCAAATTACGCTGCGAAAAATTATGGACGCCTGACAACTGCAAACCCTTCAACGTATCCATAATGTTGTTGTGAAGACCCGCAATCTGTACGCCCCGAACGCTGCCGCCCACCAGATTAAACAATCCCGCTACTTGCAGGGAACGAACGTTGTTCTTAGTAATATTGAAGACGCCCGCCACTTCAACGCCATTAACGCCCGCATTATAACCACCGAGCAGGTTTATGGAAACGGTATTAACGATCTGCGTACTTAGTCGGCCTCGGCTGCTTAATCCCGGTGTTAAGGCCACCTGATAGGGGAGATTGACAAAAAACTGACTTAGGTTTTGGCTCTGACTTCGCAGCCGCCGTGAAAGTAATCGCCGACCTAACCAGCTATTTTCCCCGCCTGAATGCTGATTAACGGTAACTTCCTGTAGATAAACTGATTTGGGTTTAATGCGAATGGTTACGTTCTCATCCGGTGGAATAACGAGGGTGGTATCATGATAACCCAGCCGGCTAACGGTAAAAAGGGGGGTAGTTTTCTGAGCTTTTAAACGCAGGCGAAAATGACCCTGATCATTACTTGAAGTAGCAAGTAGGCGGGTTTTGTCGTAAATACTGGCCAGCTCTACTTTTTCTCCCGTTTCTTGATCGAGAATAGTGCCACTGACATTGTAAAACTTTTCGGTGATATTCAACTGGATAATCAGGTAATTACCCGTTTGCTTATACAAAAACCGATCGCCCAGAAGCTGATGCAACACGTAATTAACCGTTTGCCGATGGACCCGGATACTCACCAAACTATCCTGATTGAATAAGTGGCTGTTATACGAAAATGAAAACCCGCCCTGCTGGCCTACGCGTTGCAATACCTGAGCCAGGCGTTGTTGCTGGGCGGAAATACTAACGGTTTTAGAAAGTAGATCCTGACCCAGACACCTCTGACTGACAAGCGTAAGCAAGTATAAAAAAAAGGCGAAGCAGATATGTTTCATAGGGCGGGTGATCGGTTTCTTGAAAAAGCTGGGGTAGGGCTAGTCTCAACGATTAATTCATGAATTCCCAGGCACTTTGATACGCCTGATGCTGCTCGGCGTAGGCAATGAAATTGGCATAAAAGGGAAACTGAGAAAGCGTAGCACTGTCTCCTACAATAACCAGCTTTTTACGAGCCCGAGTCATGGCTACGTTCATGCGGCGAATATCAGACAGAAACCCGATTTGCCCTTCCGGGTTGCTGCGGGTCATACTGATGTAGACGATGTCGCGTTCCTGTCCCTGAAAACTATCAATGGTATTTACCGAAATACGGTGTTGATATGGTTGCAATTCGGGCGAGTGTTCTACCTGTTCCTGAAGTAAATGAATCTGTTGCTTGTAAGGCGAAATAACGGCAATGCTGGGAAAATGCTCAGGACTATAGCGGTGCCGCAGGTCTTCCACCAGCAGACTCAGGTGCTTGATGGTAAATGCTGCCTCTTCGGGATTGGTGGAAGAAGTACCTTCGAGTTTTTCCTCAAATCCGCAGCCCGCCGTGTCAATAAAAGCCAGCGGAGCATCTTCAGCAAACAGACGGTGACTAGCTACCGAAGGGTGAGCTTTGAGCTTGCCTTCATAAAACACCTGGGACGAATAACCCATGATAAGCTCGTTCATGCGGTACTGCTGTTGCAATAGTGTCACGGCCTCGGGATAAGCTTCTACGCATTTTTCCAGTAATGTTTTACTAAGTCCTTTGGCGGCAGCTTCACTGGATTTGATTGTAGGCGAAAGCTGGAAATGGTCTCCGGCCAGAATTACTTTTTTAGCTTTTAAAATCGGAATCCAGCAGGCGGGCTCTAAGGCCTGCCCGGCTTCGTCGATAATAACAGTCTGAAAGGTTAAATTACGCACCGTGTAATGATTTGAGCCAACCAGCGTGGCCGTAATGACCTGAGCTTTATTAACCAGATCGTCAATGGTATACTCTTCCAATGCCGCTACTTCCTTCATAATCCGGTGGGCTTCATCGAAGAGGGCTTTTCGCTGCTGCCGTTCCGCCGGGCCGAAGTTTCGCTTGTACTTATGAGCCATGTTTTTAAATTCATGAGCTCGTTTTTTTAACTCCTTTACCTCTTTGGTTCGGGTATGATCAGCCATTTTATGATCGAGCGTCAGGGCCATTAACCGCGAAGACACCCGGGCCGGATTCCCAACTCGCAGGACATTTAGGCCCTGATCCGAAAGCTTTTCGCTGAGTAAGTCAACAGCTGTGTTACTGGGGGCTACCACCAATACTTTTTCATTGTGATGTTTGACCAGGGTTTTAATGGCCTGCACCAGCGTAGTCGTCTTCCCCGTACCCGGAGGGCCATGAACGATGGCCAGGTCATTAGCCTGTTGAATTTTAACGACGGCTTCGGCCTGCGAAGCATTCAAATCAGGCTGAGGAACGGTAAAAACATCGGTATGGAACGTAGGGGTATGCTCACCCGTCAGGATGCGAATGAGCCGCCCCTCGGGCTGCGTTATTTTCTGAGCCGCCGTGTTTAAAGCTGCCTGCATTTCATCGTAGGCATTGTCGTCAAAAAGCACATCCACGCCTAGTTTGCCATCCCGCGACCATTCGGGCAGCTCATCAGTTCTCAGCGTCAGGCGAAGTCGATTCCCGCTTTGATGGGCAATTACACCCTCTACTCGATCCTGCTTGGGATCATGATTGGAAAATAAGACGGCAGGCATGCCGAACCGAAGCTGGTGAGGTAAGTCCTGATGCGTCGTACGTTCAATCTCTACCGTCAGGTAATCTCCACGACTCATTTCCGTGCCCCGAATGGCGATGGGATACCAGCTTAATCCGTTAGCTCTGCGGTCCGCCACCGAAGACGTTTCCGTTAAACGCAAGTACGATTGCCGATCTTCCTCCCGCTCAATTTTGAGCAGTTCTGTGAGTTTTTTAAAGTAATCCATGCCCAAAGGTAAGGCTCTTTTTACTTGCCTGCATGGCTTTCAAATCAGCAATTTCGATTAATTGATGGAACCCTTCCTGCCTTTGCGTAGGTGGGCTAATGGATAGATTTGTTTGGGTCAGAAGATAAATTTATTCATTTTTGTAGGCAGGTCGAGTTGGCATCAGGAAGATAAATGATCTTTTGGTCAAAGATCTGCTGATCAAAAAGAGAGATAAAATTGAGTATTTACTTTTCATCTGTCTCAAAACTAAGCCTATTACTTCCCCACTTTTAGCTTAGAATTGAAATAAGATCGCGTTACAACAAAATGGATTCTAAAAAAAGATTCTTGCTAATAGCTCCCTGGGATTATCAATTATATGAAGTAATTGAAAAAAATCTGATTCACTTAGGCTATGAAGTAATCGTATTGCATAACAATATTTATCCTTTTGTTTATAAAGACAAACGCGAGCGGACGACGAACTTCTTACGGAGAACCTTCCTTAATGACAAAGGCTATAAGCATAGGTTAATACAAACGTATTCGGATTACAAGCGATTATCGGTCGTTCAGAGTTACGATCATTTTGACATTACGCTGGTGATTCGGGCTGATTTTTTCGATACGGCATTATTACTGGAAGCCAAGAAAAAAAGTGATAAGTTCATCTCTTTTCATTACGATGGTATCTCCCGGAACCTGATGATTCTGCCCCGAATTCACCTTTTTGACCACTTCTATGTCTTTGATCGTCAGGATGTAATCACTTATAAAAAATACGGCGTTGAGTACGCTCCTAATTTTTATTTTGATTATCCCGAAGAAGCCACGGACTTACTCCAAGGAGAAGTTCAGAATAAGATTTATTACATCAGTTCATACCATCCTTCCCGGCTGGATATTATTCAGTCTTTTTACAAGTTCATCAGTAGTAAAATTAGCCCAGTCCAGTTTGATTTTGTCTATAATCACTACGATGAACACCATATTCCAGATTTTGTAAAAGAAAATTTTACGTGTCATCACCGGGTACTTCCTTATGAGTATCAACTACGGATGATTAAAAACAGTGAAATTATTCTGGACTTCTGTATTGATGAACATTCGGGGTTTTCTTTCCGCATTTTTGATGGAATTAAACTAGAAAAGAAAGTCATTACCACCAATCCTTATGTGGTGAATGAAGACTTTTATCATCCAAATAATTTCTTTGTTTTAACGGAAGAGAATAAAGAAGAGTTGGATGAGTTTCTTAAGTTGCCTTTCGTTAAACTTGATGAGGCCATTCGCAGTAAATACTACCTGGGGAACTGGATCAAAACGGTAACTGATTATCCAACGCCTGCTTCCAAAGCCCTGGCTGAGCCATTAATTAGCGTGATTATTCCCTGTTATAATAATGAACGGGTGATTATCGAGGCCATCCAGTCGGTAGAAAATCAGACGTATTCCAACGTTGAAATTATCGTTGTTGACGATGGATCAACGGATAATTCTGTGGCCGTTATCGAGGAATATCGTCAAGACAAAAACATCCAGTTGTATAGTAAACCCAACGGCGGCCCAGCTTCCACCCGTAACTACGGATTTGATCGTTCCAATGGTCAGTTTATTGTTTTTCTAGATGGGGATGATAAGCTGCATCCTGATTTTGTCAAGGAGCATTTTGAGATATTCAGAAAGCATATTCACGTGAGTCTGGTGTATTCGGATGCTGAATTTTTCGAAGGTAAAACCGGGCCCTGGAAGATTATTGATTACGACCGCGACGAGTTTTTAATTTCGAATGCCATTCCCATTTTTGCCATGGTGAGTGCGGCGGCTTTCGAGCAGGCGGGTAAATTTGATGAAAATCTCAAAGGGCTGGAAGACTGGGAGTTATGGATCCGAATTTTAACCAAAAACAGCCACGTTCATAAAATTAAACAGCCGCTGTATTATTACCGGAAAAGGCTAGAGCAAAACTCTTTAACCGACGACGCGGACTTTCATGTGAACTCCGTGCAGTATTACCACTATATCTACAACAAACATATGCAGGCCTACCGGGCCAGACATCTGGATTTATTGCATTTACTGGAAAGTCATCGCAATAACAAAGCTGTATATCAGGATTTTGTTAAATATCGACGTAAGTATTATTCCGTCTGGTATCGCAAGTGGTTCTATTACTTCTTCAGACGAGATAAATACAACGAGATTTTTTCCAATTAACTAGTTAATTAATACGCCAATGACTGAGTGGTTAAAGTCTTTGTCTATCCTACTGGGGATTTCTATAATCACCCTGAGTGCCTGTGATTCTGATGCTTCCAAAGAGGGAGAACATCAGAATAAGACGGCTCATAATACCTTAAGTGAGGCGGAAATAAAAGACGGCTGGAAGCTTCTTTTCGATGGAAAAACCACCAAAGGTTGGCACGTCTATAATCACGGCGATACGACCTCGAAATGGTCGGTAGAAAACGGGGAGCTCTGGTGTAATCCGAAGTCCCAGGCGGGTGATTTCGGTGATTTGGTAAGTGACAGCACTTATCAGAATTTTGAGATGACCTACGACTGGAAAATTGCCAAAGGGGGTAATGGCGGCGTATTTATCAACGTGCAGGAAAGTCCGAAGAATCCTACGGCTTACATGACGGGGCTGGAAATGCAACTCCTCGATAATGAGAATGGAGAGGAGCGGCACAAGATCAACCCCACACACTGGGCGGGTTGTTTGTATGACATTAGCGGAAAAGCCGAAAACTCAAAACCTAAGCCCTTTGGCGAATGGAATCACTCCAGAATTGTACACCGCGATGGAAGAGTAATCTTCTTTCTGAACGGTCTGAAAACCGCTGATGCTACAATCACCGCTCCCGATTGGAAGACCAAAGTGCAGAAAAGTAATCTTAGGAACTTCCCCGATTTTGCGAAAGCCATCAGCGGGAAAATCGCTCTTCAGGACCATACGGATGCCGTCTGGTTTCGAAATATGAAGATTCGGGAGTTATAGTTACCCTGCAAAAGGCCGGATTTTTTGTAAAATGAGGTTCTGTCTTCGTAAAGAATTTCTAAATAAAAAATCCCTCATTTGAGGGATTTTTTCATAGTCAGGATGTCATTACACTTATATTGGTAAAGTTTACGTCGCTAACTAATTAAATAGCTCAAGGTATTCCACCACTTTCCCGTCTTGTTGTCTGATAATGAATCTTCTACCGGTGCTAACAACTGACAAAGGCACTATTACTTCACTTAAAAAAGACTGCACTTGTTGCCAGTAGAAATCAAGGTCTTTGACCAGAAAAATGGCTTGTACCTGACGAGGAATCTTAAGGGCTACGGGATCATCTGCCCCCAGAATAACAAAAGAGCCAACTAATTTGAGGTAATAACCATCGTGAGCGGCAGATACTTTTACTTTTTCACCACTAATTTGCTGGTAGAAAGTAACAGTATCTTCAAATTGATCCGTAACGATTGGTAGTAAAACGTCTAAAAAGGCCATTGGTGTTTTTTTATTCAAAGGTCTTACCAAGCGATTTAAGGCACAATAACTCACCTAAAAGTGAGTAGAAAAAGGAAACGGTATGTCCAGTAAGATTAAGGAAAGCTCAACGAATTACCGGAATCTGAGAGTACTCTCTGAGGCTTGCGAGATAAATGATGTACTCAAAAAGATCAGCCCCCGGTGGAAGATGATCATTCTTTACGACATTGCTAATGGCTATTTTCAGTTCAGTAAATTAAAGGCAAAATTACCCGGTATTTCAGATCAGATTCTGGGCAAAAGATTACGTGAACTGGAAGAAGACGGATGTATTAGCCGAATTTCGGATTCATCCACGGTTCCGATACAGACGCATTATAAAGTCACAGCGAAGGGAGATGCTCTGCTTGAAATTATGATACAGTTACACCAATGGGGATTAATTTGGGAAAACCCTGATAGCTCACCTGTCAGATGAATAAAGGCGTCAGAATTTTCTGACGCCTTTATTTTTTATTTTGAATACAACTGGTTACTAGCCGCTTCGTATTTATCCCCTTTTACCCACTGGGGTCGCTGAGGCATGTTAGCAATCAGTCGAGCCGCGTAGGCGTAGGTTTGACAGAATTTAAGTAAATAGGTGTAACTAATCGTCTCAGGGTTATCGGCTACCTGATGGTAGAACTTGAAGAGAGACGCGTCAAATTTAGTAAAACCGGGTGTAAACGTAGGAGCAGGAATACCTTTGGCAGCAAAGCTCACGTTGTCCGAGCGGTCAAAAAGTCCCTGCTCAGGAGCGGGATCTGCATTGACCTTCAGGCCGAAGGCTTTAGCTGCAGTTTCAATTTGCGTCTGCGTTCCGGTACGTTCCAGACCAATCACCGTTACCAGCGTTGTATCATTATAACCCGCTCCGTCATTATTCAGGTTGTATACGCAATCTTTTAATGGAATTAATGGATGCTCGGCATAATACTTACTGCCCAGCAGGCCCAGTTCTTCCCCCGTGAAATTCAAAAACAGAATCGAGCGTTTGGGCTTTACTTTCGAAAGCGTTTGAGCCGCTTCCAACACTGCCGCTGTTCCCATGGCATTATCGCGGGTTCCGTTAAAGATGCTGTCGGCTTCCGTGTATGGACCGCCGCCCTGCTTACCCGTTCCTACGTGATCAAAGTGAGCGGAAAGGATGACGTATTCGCTTTTCAGTGTTGGATCAGAGCCTTCTAACACGGCGGCTACGTTATAGGCCCGGAGGGGTTTAACGGTCATGGATGCCGTTTTTCCGGTGATTTGTTTAACCTGATCGCGGTTAAAACCTTTGGCCGAAGGGCCACCCAGCCAGATGTGGGGTAGTTTGTTTTGCTCAGCGTTGCTAGATTTCACCCGAACGCTTTCTTTACCAAAGTAATTAGCCACCGTTACCCAGGGAAGTTGCGGAGGCAATACTTCGATTAGGGCCAAGGCTCCGTGCTCAACGGCAAGTTTGGTTTTTCTTTCAATGGACTCAAAGCCTTCCATAGGCGATTTAGCATCGGCTGATCCAAATTGGGCAACGACGATTTTGCCTTTTACATCCAGTCCCTGGTAATCATTTTCATTACCATAGGCTGCAAAAACGACGGGCGTATTGGTAAACGTAGTAGGCTCGCCAGAAAGGACAATAAAATTTTGTTTCACCTTTAACGTATCGGTTCCAAAGAAAAGGAACCCATCCTTGCCCGGCTTGACACTTTCCAGTGATACGGGTTGCAGATAATCCGTCTGGCCCGAAACGGGTTTGAGTCCCAGCAGACGATACTGCTCGGCGATATAACGGGCCGCCACATTGTTGGTGATTTCACCAGTGCGACGTCCTAGCATTTCATCGGCTGCTAAAAAGCGAACGTGAGCGGCTGGTTGCTCGAGCTTCATCTGAAACTCGGGCAGAGAAGCGGGAACCACCGTCTTTTTTGGTTTTTGAGCCTGAGCCAGTGCCGTGCCCAGAACGCAGCCCATCAAAAGAGCCGATTGAAAAAATGATTTCATGAATGTGGAAAACAAGGTACGTGTAACGTTTGAAAAGCTTAAACAGGGTTAATCACTTCTCAAACTGAAACGAAATAAATGATACGATGAACGCAAGATACAGTTTTGTTGCCTTTTTAAAATAGATTTAGCCGTTAACGGCTCATACCTGAAGTGAACGGATTAAAGGCCGTAGTAATATGGGATAATTCTGCGTCAAATTTTTAATGGCTTCTTTAAGAACAATTAAGCAGAAAGACCGTTTTTTGTATGTCTTAACTTTATGCATCACATGAAAAAAGCATTGCTTACCTTCTTTGTAACCTTCCTGGCTTTCACGACTGCTGTTTTTGCTCAGAATACGAAAGCTCCTGAAGACAAATCTAAACGCCCTAGTCCTCCAGCCGTGGCTATGGGAAAAGTAAATGGTAAAACTATTACGATTAACTACTCTCAGCCTTCAGTAAAAGGCCGTAACGTATGGGATGCGAACGATAAAATTGCTCCTTACGGAAAAGTATGGCGTACGGGTGCCAACGAAGCAACCACCTTTGAAACGTCAGGCGATCTGAAAGTAGAAGGTAAAGACCTGCCCGCTGGTAAATACGCTTTATTTACCATTCCTGGTGAAAAAGAATGGACGATTATTTTCAACAAGACGGCTGAACAGTGGGGAGCTTACAAGTATCAGGAAGCGGATGACGTACTTCGTGTGAAAGTGCCCGCTAAATCAGGTAAAATGACCGAAAAATTCATGATCAACGTTGCGAACTCAGGAACCATTTCTATGGCTTGGGATAAAACGCGGGTGGATTTCAAAGTGAAATAACACTTTAGATTTATTACGTGAAGAGCCGTTTCTCTAATGCAGAGAAACGGCTCTTTTGGTTTTTAAGGCTTTGAAAATAGCGGTAGCCGTCATTCAGAGGAGATAGAAGAAGCTTTATATTTATAAGGGATTAGATGTCAATCATTGGAGGTTAGACGAATGATGCCAGCGAAAAAGCTGGCATCGGCAAGCTGAAGTATATGGGGTTGTCACCTTTACTGTCATCCAGAGCAAAGCGAAGAAGCTTGCTTAAGGTTGGTGGCACTTCCCGCAGTCGCTCGGCTCCAGCCGAGTGACCACGTGGCTATAGGTCTCTGACCGGTATGCAACAAATCAGTAACGGGTCAGAAAACAGCTTTCCGAAACAAAACACTCCTGCTAGTATCTGCCAGAAGCCTTCCAGACAAGATTGTCACTTGGCTAGATCCGAGCGACTGCGGGATTGGGGTTCACCATTGGAGGTTAGACGCATGATGCCAGCGAAAAAGCTGGCATCGGCTAGGCTGAAGTATATGGGTTTGTCAGCTCTATTGTTATCCAGAGCAAAGCACCTTACTTAAGATTGGGTACCACTTCTTGGGTGGGAGTTTATCAGCTTTTCGTAAACTTCGACTCATTTCTACGAAAGGTCTCTCTTCGTTCGAGATGACAGGCTGAATAATAAAACGTTTATTATTCAGCTTGTAGTTAGTCGGATGACAAACCAACACCGAGCATTGACTCACTTTTTATCGCAAATGTTCAGGTAACGGAATATGCTGTGAAAGATCATCGGCAATGGGAGTCAGGCGTTTGTGTTGCAGGGGGATAATACCCGACCAGATGTCAAGCTGTAGATCCTCTTCTTCATTATTGGGCATGCCCGTCCGGGATTTGGCCGAAGCCTGATCAAGAGAAAAGGCTAAAACGGTAGTTTTACGCACTTCGTTTTCAGTCATGGGACGCAGGTAATTCCAACTGCCCGGAACGATCTTCTCCGTTAACCATTGCAAAGAATCCCACTTGAGTTGAGGCGATTCAATTTTTTCCGCCTCGGCAAAAACAACGACGGATTTATAGTTCACCGAGTGGCTAAAAGCTGATCGGGCTACTACCAACGCATCTACCAGCATAATGGTAATGCAAACGGGAATTCCTGTTTCAAGACTTCGAATAAAATGACTACCTACCGAGCCGTGGATGTATAGTTTGTCTTCGTAACGCACGAAAGACGTAGGAATGGAAAAAGGCAGACCGTCCTGCACGTAACTAATGGTGCAAAATAAAGCTTCGTCCAAAATAGGGTAGATTACCTCTTTTTCTAAACTGGCTTTTTTAGGGGCTCGGCTGGGAAGTAAAGGCTGTAGTTTCATTGCTTTTTTTCACAAACCTCCAGTTTTATTGGATGGGTGTAATCGTCCATTTTTTATATTTTGAGTAGTCCAATTCTCTTTTACTATCTTATTATAACCCTTCAGAATTAGCTTCCAGATGATTTTAAATGCTGCTCATGCAGCGACTCTAGATAAATAGACGTCATTACTTATAATTTATAGACAGCCACCTTATCGTTCTGGTATGAAACAGCTCAACCTTACCTTTTTACTGCTAGTTACTTTTTGCTATTCAACCATCGCTCAAACTAAAGTTGAACTTCTCGACAGCCTATTTACTAATTTATATAATCATGGGAAGTTCAATGGAAATGTACTCGTGGCAGAAGAGGGAAAACCCATCTTTGAAAAAAGTTACGGCAAGGCCGAAGAACAATCAGGGCGATTATTAACCACTGAATCGGTTTTTGAGCTGGCGTCGGTTTCCAAGCAGTTTACAGCCATGGGAATTGTCCTTTTGCAAAAACAGGGAAAACTCAAGTACGACGATTTGCTTTCCAAGTATATTCCAGAACTTCATTTTTACGGCCCCATTACGATCCGCCACTTGCTACATCATACGGCAGGATTACCCGATTACATGGATGTCATGGATGAACATTGGGACAAAACGAAAATTGCTACCAACGATGATGTCATTAAGACTTTTGCCCGGCTTCAGCCTAAAGTAGTATTTGCCCCTAATGAAAAGTACGAATACAGCAATACGGGTTACATGCTATTGGGCAGTATCATTGAACGAGTCTCTAAAAAAACGTATGGCGTATATCTGGATAAGTTTATTTTCAAACCCTTGCAAATGAACCATACGCTGGTATATCGAAGTCGTTTTCAACCTCACAAAATAGAAAACTATGCCTTAGGCTATGAGCAGGATAGTACGGGTAAAAAAGTATTACCCGATAGCTACGGCAAAGCGTATTACTCCTATTTTCTCGACGGAATCGTAGGAGATGGAATGGTCAATTCGAACCTGGAAGATTTGCTCCGATGGGATCAGGCCCTTTACACCGACAAGCTGGTGAACCAGACGGACAAAGAGCAAATTTTCAATGGAACTACTACCCTGGATGGCAAGAAAACGACCTACGGCTTTGGATGGATGATCAAAAATTCTGACAAGTACGGTAAGATCGTAAATCATTCGGGTAGCTGGGCGGGTTACGTCACCTTCATTGAAAGGCATTTGGATCATCAAAAAACCTTCATCGCCTTACAGAACAACTACATGCGGAGGATCAAGATCCCATCGGCTGAAGTAAGAAAAATTCTTTACGGGGAAAAGGTTGAAATTGAAAGCTATAAACCCATTCAGGTGACGAGCCAGAGCCTGGAAAAGTATGAAGGCGTATATACGTCTGCTGACCTACCTTTTAAAATTAAAATATACATCAAAGACGGCTCTTTATACGGTCACGCTCAGGCCGAAAAGCAAAGGCCATTCAAACTAGATGCCTTTGAAAATCAGGTGTTCCTTTGCGAAGACGCCAATATAAAAATGATATTTAATCCAGAAAGCCATACCATGGACTATACACAGGGGGCTAAAAAACTGCTCTTTACGAAAGATTAATGCCCGAGTGGTAAGGTTAGTCGAAAGTCATTTGCTTTTTTTACTGTTCTTATCACCTAAGGTGCGGTAATCAAAGCAGTACATTTTTTCTTACGATGTGGACGTTCACCCTTACCCTGGATCGGACCAGTTCTCAGCCTTTATATCTTCAGCTTTCTACTCAGCTGATGGATCACATTCGAAGCGGTCAATTGCTTTGTGGTCAACAGTTACCGAGCAGTAGAAAGCTTGCGGAACGATTACAGGTTCATCGGAAAACTATTGTGCAGGCGTATGATGAATTACTGGCTCAGGGCTGGCTGGAAAGTCGGCAGGGGAGTGGCACTTTCGTCACCACGCATTTTCCGGAAAGTAAACCCTCGCTTCAAACAAGTTTTGATCCTTTAAAAACGGCAGGCTTTTCCTTTGAGTCCAAGCCTTTTTTAGAGCGTCCCCCTTTGCTGGCCCAGGGACCTTACCATTTGGATGATGGATTTCCCGACGTTCGGTTAGCCCCTTTGCTGGATCTTTCCCGGGCGTATCGCAATCAACTGCTTCGCTCAAATGCGTATAGCCGTTTGGGTTATAATGACCCTATGGGCTCGGGCTGGCTTCGCGAGCAGTTATCCCTGTATCTGAATGAAACCAGAGGGCTGCATACCACGGCTGCTAATGTGCTCATTGTTCGGGGAACGATGATGGGTTTTTTCTTAACTAGTACCGCTTTTGTGAAACCCGGCGATTACGTAGCCCTGGACTCGATGAGCTGGTCGGGTTCGACGCTTAATCTGGAGCAGGCCGGAGCCCGAATGCTAAGTGTGCCCGTAGATGAGCATGGCCTTCAGGTTGAGGTTTTAGCTGAACTTTGCCAGCAGTACCCGATTCGCATGCTTTACCTCACCTCGCACCATCATTATCCGACGACCGTGGCTTTGAAAGCCGAGCGTCGGATGAAGCTGATGAGTCTGTCGCGGCAGTATGGTTTTCTCATCTTCGAAGATGATTATGACTTTGATTTTCATTACGAGCAAAAGCCTCTTTTTCCCCTGGCCAGTGTGGATACGAGTGGAATGGTTATGTACTGCGGCTCGTTTACGAAGACCATTGCTCCAGCCTTCCGCGTAGGATATTTAGTGGGGCCTGAAGATGCCATTCGCCATTTATCCCGGCTGAGAAGAATCATTGACCGACAGGGTGATATGATGCTGGAAAACGCACTAGCTCAACTACTCGAAGAAGGCCTGATACAGCGGCATTTACGAAAAGCTTTGAGAATCTATAAAAAGCGGCGGGATTATTTTACTCAGGCTTTATCCCACGAATTAGCCGATAGCATTCACTTTCAAACGCCCGAAGGCGGCCTTGCTTTCTGGACTCAGTTCAAAGAAGGGACTAATCTGGTAGAAGTGGCCAGCAAGGCTTTAAAAAAGGGACTCTATTTCTCGAATGGCATTCAGCATGGGCCTTTAACTTTTCCCTCTACCCGGTTAGGCTTTGCTTCTTCCAATGAAGAGGAATTGAGCCACTGCGTTAAAATTCTTAAGTCCTGTCTATAAAAAAAGGGTTTCAGACTATCAGATCTGAAACCCTTTTTGTGTTATGAGCCGTTGAGTATCAATTTGTAAACGGATAACCGCAGCCGCTAAAAACGATCCACTACTTATTTACGGGTAATATTTTTAAACTCTGAATCCTTTTTCCAGCCGGGGTAAACGGGTTCGGTTGTGAGCTTATAGCCGATGTTAAACAGAAGTCGCATGTCTTCAATGATACCTGATAAATCCCAGTTAGGATCGTACTCGTCGGAGGGTTTGTGGTAATGATTGGTATTATAATCTTCCTTTTTCTTCCGGCCCCAGGCCTCCCCATGTTCGATGGAAACCACGCCATTTTCTAAATACATGGAAGGCACGCCGACTTTGGCAAAATTGAAGTGATCTGATCGGAAGTACCAACCGCCAGCGGGGTTGAATTCGGGGCGGGTAAAGCGACCCTGTCGGCGGGCGGCTTCTTCCACTATATCATCTAAATCCGACTGCCCTTTCCCGACAATAATCACATCCTTCATCCGACCAAAGGGCTGCAAAATATCCAGATTGATGTTAGCAATGGTTTTGGAAAGCGGATACACGGGATGCGTAGCATAATACTCCGAGCCCAAAAGGCCCTGCTCTTCGCCCGTCACGCTCATGAACAAAAGCGAGCGGGATGGTTTTTTCTTAAGTTGGGTAAAGGCTTTGGCCAGTTCCATAATGGCGGCAACGCCCGTACCATTATCCGCCGCTCCGTTGTAAATCGAATCGCCGTTGATGGGCTCTCCTTTGCCAAAGTGATCCCAGTGAGCGGTATAAATGACCACTTCTTCCGCCCGATCTGTTCCGGGAAGGTAGGCTAGTACGTTTTTTGAAACGGAAGTTTTGACCTGATTATCCAAAGCAATTGAAGCCTTCACGCCCAGAGGAACGGGCTTAAAACCGCGTTTAGCCGCCTGCTGATACAAATCCGTGCTTTTTCCGGCCATTGCTAGTAACTTTTCCGTCGTTTCCTTCGAAAGCCAGCCTTCTACTTTGGCTCGGCTGTGGTTATTATCTGGACTTTGCAGGTAGAGCTTGGATTTCGACCAGCCGCTTCTCACAACGTCCCAGGGGTAACTGGCCGCTTTGGTATCGTGAATAAGCAAAACACCGGCGGCTCCCTGCCGGGCCGCTTCTTCAAATTTATAGGTCCAGCGACCATAATAAGTCATGGTCTTACCTTTAAAAAGTGTCGAATCAGCCAGACCCGGATCGTTCACTAATACCAGAACCGTTTTGCCCTTGACATTAAGGCCCTGGTAATCGTTCCAGCCAAATTCAGGAGCGACAATGCCATACCCCACGAAAACCATCTCCGAATTCTCTAGACTGACTTTGGCATCCGTCCAGCGGCTGGCTGCCACAAAATCAGTCAGGTAATTAAGTTTAAGTTCTTTATTCGTAGTCGCCAGTTTTAAAGGAACCGAAGGTTTGGATAAAATATCAACTAAAGGGACGTCCTGAAAGTAGCTCTGATTATTACCAGGCTTAAGACCCATTTTCTTGAATTCAGTCTCCAGATACTTAACCGTTACTTCTTCTCCGTGGCTAAAGGGCTTACGTCCTTCAAAGGCATCAGAAGACAGGTGTTTGACATATTCGGTAAAGGGCCGAGCCGTAATAAGACTGTCAATAGAAGTGGGTTTCTGGGCCCATACACTTAGCGTACTTAGTAAAAAAAGGAGAGTAACTCGAGTGAACATGGTATAATTCGGATGGACTAATAACCGAAGATAGGATTTCTCTGTACTCAAATGGAAACAGAAAGAAATTTTAAATGCGTTTATCTAACTAAAAAGGAACCAACTCATCCGCAGGAATAATTCAAAGGCTCTTTTGTTGTAATTATAAGCTATTAAAAATCAATCATTCGAAGAGTTGTGGCTTTCCTAAGTATTCATGAACTAGAACCCTTCTCCGTACGACGTTCGATGGACATCTGTCTGTATTCCTGGTAACGGCATGTTGCCCGCATTCCGGACGTATGGGGAAAGCTTTCGGGTTATGCTTTCCCCGTACATTCGGAATGAACAGATATTAGAATTGATACGAAAGACCTAGGGTGCCGTTAACGCCACTTATTTTCTCGTGGTACGACGAAATCATACGACCAGACGTATTGTTGATGTTGGTATAAGAAACGGAAAAATCTGGCTTTGTACTAGCGTAATCAGCTCGTAAGGATAAGCCAAAATGAGGAAGGAAAGCCCAGCGAACACCAGCCCCCAGTTGATAAGCAAAACTGGTAGCGGTTGATTTATTCTGGGTAAACACGGATTCGTCTTCCAGGGCTACACGCAAGAGGGGTAATGTGGCGGTAGAAAAACCCGCAAGTCCCCTTAGATCCAGAGTGAATTTGTTAAAAGCAAATGAATAGTACGGCCCCGCCAGAAACGAATGGAGCCTGTAATGTTTGCTGGTAACGATGGCCTGATCAACGTCAAAATCTTCCCGGTAACCTTCCGCTAACGGTTGGGTTCGAACGCCGTAGTCAGCCTGGCTGATACTGAGGCCCAGTCCGAAATGTTTACCCCAAAACCAGGCTCCCTGAATACCTCCGACGGAACCGGAGCGGGCAAAACCGGAGCGAGGATTAGCGTAATTGCTTTGGGAAAAATTGCCGGAAATCCCCGACCAGCCTCCAAAGACTTCCACGAACGAACGGGGGTTGGTCTGGGCAAATGTAAGGGTAGGTATGAATAGGATCAAACTAAACAGAAATGGCAGAATACGTTTCATAATGCTGGATGTAAATAGATGAAAGACTATACTTATTGAATCACAACGTCGAAATTGGTATCGAGATCCGAAGAACCCGGAGTAGCGGTACCGTCTTTAGTATTAGGCTGGTGACGTAAGACCACATGCAGTTTGCCCGTGCTAGCAGCTCCCGTGCGTACATCGTACGTCAGACCAACCGGGTAGGGACCTGGAACGGGATTCGTATCTTTATCCGTAATGGTGACAGCCATATTCAAACCACTGGCGGGGGCATAAACAAAGAGGTGAATATTCTGACGTTCCTTGATTTCCGCACTAACATCCGCGACGGGGGAGCTGGTTTTGTCCAAAAGCAGTATGACTCCGCTGTAGGAAGCATTAGCCTTGAGTCGAAGCGTGTCTTTGCTAAAATCGACAGTTCCGTTAAGGCCATCCACGGTAGCAGTCACTACCTCTGTAGGGTTCGCTTTATTGGTGAGCTGAAGCGTCACTGTTGTCAGGGCTTCGTTATCAATCGTAGGAGCAACGGATTGTTCTTCTTTGTTACAGCTTGCCAGAAAAAAGACGGATAAGAAGCCTAACACTGAAAGGATTCGTTTCATGGTCATTGATTGTTTAATATAGAAAAATTAGAAAGGGATTTTAATCTTAAGGTTGATGCTTCGACCGGGTTCAGCAGCGAAGTAGCGGAAGCGGTTTAGGTAATCCCGATAGACTACATTCGTCAGGTTAGTACCGCTGAGAATAATCCCGATTGATTGTTTGGCAAGGGCAAGGGTGGTAGCCATTTCGGCACCGAAAAGAAAATATCCCGGCGGTGGTGAGGCAAAATCTCCCGTATAGACAAAATGCCCATTTTCCAGTCGACTGGTAACAGTGGGGGCTCGGGTTTGTCGAGCCACGTACAAACCCGAAATTTTCAGGTAGGTACGGGTCATTTTTTTGCAGTCTTTCAACGTATAGGTTATACTGTTGTCGGTTCGGTTAGGCGTAATAAACACCAGGTAATCCTGATGCGTATGATCGTAGGCGTATAGCAGAGACGTTTTGGAGGTAAAACTCAGGTGGGCCGTAAAAGCATAGCTAAAAGTCAGGTCAATGCCTTTGAAGGTTGCTCGTACCTGATTGTAACTGTAGGAGGGGAAAACGCCACGTTGCCGTACCAGAGGCAATGAGTCTGGGTTTAAGTAGATATAGTTTGAAATCAGGTTAGAATAAAGCCCCAATTCTGCTGTAAACGATTGGTGGGAATAATGAAGAGCAATCGAGGCATTGTAGGACTGTTCCGGTCTCAGATTGGCATTGCCATGCTCATAGGCTACGGCACTTTGGTGTAACCCATTGGAGTAGAGTTCGGCGACGTTTGGAGCTCGCCAGGCTGTACTTACATTCGTAGTTAAGTCTAGATTCGGCCGAAGCTGGTATGAAATGCCCAGCGAGGCGTTCGTATTGGACCAGTTGTGCGTTTTATAATAGATAGTATTCGTTGGCTCATCGAGAAAGTAAGCCCTGAGCCAGCGGTAATCGTATCGCAGCCCCATTTCTGTCGACCATTGTTTGCGACTGAAGCGTTCCAGTGCAAAAACTCCACCCGTGTAAGTACGAAAATTAGGAATGAGGAATAAATACTTTCGGACGTTTCCCTGGGTGAAGCCCGTAAAGCCTGCCGTACTGGACCACTGCCCGTAAGTAGCGTTTTTGGATTTTACCCAGATTAGATCCGCGGTATGAGTAATAAGTTTTAAGTAAAGTTCAGGATTGAGGGAACCACTAAAGGATACGTAATCGTATTCCTGTCGCAGATTTTGCTGGCGGGCCAAAGTGGCTGTGAACGTTCCCAGTCGCTCTGACTGCACATACGTTCGAAGTTTCACCAAGTCGTGCTGAATGTCCTGGTAAGGACGGTTCAATTCATACGAAAATCTGGGTTGTACCAGCGGTTCAGAACGATGGATAGCCGCGTATAAATCAGACAGACTGCCAATCTGAGCCCCGGTAAACAGGCCTATTTTGGTGGCAAAACGACTATAGAAAACTTCTAATCCCGCATTCTTTCGGTCGTAATGGACGTCACCAGAAAAGTTGCGTTCCTGATAACTTGTGTTTTCCAGATAGTATCGTGGCGTTTGAATGTACCCCGATTTTTTCAACGTACCCTGGATACGCCAGCTTAGTCCTTGTATCCAGCGGGAGGGTACCCCTTCCAGCATGCCCGATACAACGCCCATTCGTCCATTGCTGGCTCCCATTACATAGGCCTCACCGCCAATGCCTGGTTGGGTGGGCATGTTTTTAGGTTCCAGCAGAATTACGCCGCCAATGGCATCCGAGCCATAACGAATGCTGGCCGCTCCTTTGATAACGGTTATCCGTGAAGCCAGGAAGGCATCAATTTCCGGAGCATGTTCACTGCCCCATTGCTGTCCTTCCTGCCGTACGCCGTTGGTAAGAATTAAAATACGATTGCTATGTAACCCGTGGATGACAGGCTTGGAAATGGATGGGCCCGTTTGAATGGAGTACATACCCGTCAAAGCTTTCAGGCTTTCACCTAGAGACTGGCCCCGAGATTCATCCATGCCCTGACCGGATAGTTCGGCCTGCACTTGCAAAAGCTGCTGTCCTTCAGATCGGTGCTGAGTAATCGTGATGGCCTTTAAATCCGTTGCCTGGGAGACCATCTGAATGCTCAGCAGGGAAGAAAAAGGAATAGTAACCTTTCTGATTACGGGATGATATCCCATGAACTGGCAACGGAGGGTATAGATCCCTTCACATAAGTTCGTACATGTAAAATAACCCGTGCTGTCGGTTTGAATGTTCCGATGAATTTCCTCAATCCAGATACTTGCTTCGGGTATAGGTAATCCATCAGTACGCTGTACGAGACCTTGCAAGTGGTATCGACAAACGGGCTGAGTTTGTGCAGTAGAAATGAAGGAATACCACCACATGCTACAGCCTAAAAGAGGTATTATTATACATTTCCGCATCTGACTTTCGCTAGAAGGAGCAAAAGTAGTTGTATGTGCAACAATGTTGCATTAATATGAATTAAACCCCTGTTAAAGTTTAACAGACGGTTTTCCCCGCAGCGATAGCCAGCGTAAGCACCTATGGTGTGGTAGATTAGTAAAAACTTGACAAGTTGCCGTAGACTAGCCTACGAAAGCAGCAGTCTCAGTACGATTCATGGGATTATTAAGACCGGTATTAGAAGCTTTTTGAGCATATTTAACAATTCATTTTAACAAATACGTTTTCAGACTCTATACCGCTTACTCGCAATGTCTTTAACTTCTACTGTCCCTGAGCCCGAAGTGGCTCAGCCTGTACCCATCAAAAGGCTTTTATCGCTGGACACACTCCGGGGCTTCGATATGTTCTGGATTATGGGTGGAGATGAAATTTTCTACGCTCTGGCCAAAACCACAAGCTGGAGCTGGGCCTTATTCATGGCCGATCAGTTGACGCATCCCGCCTGGAACGGTTTCCGCTTTTACGATCTAATTTTTCCACTTTTTCTTTTCATGGCGGGCGTATCCACGCCTTTTTCACTGGATGGCCGAATTGCCCGGGGAGAAGATAAAAGTAAACTAGCCCGCAAAATTGTGAGTCGTGGGATTACGCTGGTTATTTTAGGAATCATCCTTAACAACGGAATTTTCCAAAAACCCCTGGCCGAAATGCGTTTTGGTAGCGTATTAGGTCGAATCGGGCTAGCGGGTATGTTTGCTCAACTCATCTACCTTTACGCGGGAAAACGGGCGAGTTATGTCTGGTTTTTCGTGATTTTACTAGGGTATTGGGCTGCTATGATGCTCATTCCGGTGCCGGGTTGTGGAGCGGGAGTATTAACAATGGAATGCAGTCTGGCGGGTTATTTAGATCGGTTACTAATGCCGGGGAAACTCTACCTAACCGTACACGATCCCGAAGGCTTACTCTCCACAATTCCCGCGATTTGTAATGCCTTGTTAGGGATTTATGCAGGCACGGTACTGAAAAACCAGAACAAAACCGCTTCAAGAAAAATCATTCATTTAGTTGGATTAGGTTTGGCGTTCATTGGCCTCTCCCTGCTGTGGGATGTGGTTTTTCCCATTAATAAAAACCTCTGGACCAGCTCCTTCGTCTGCGTGACGGGCGGTTGTAGTCTGTTACTACTCTCCATCTTTTACTGGATTATCGATGTCAAAGGCTATAAAAAATGGACGATACTTTTTACCGTCATTGGTATGAATTCCATTTTAATTTACATGAGTGGATTAGTCGTCAGCTTTGAACACGCCAGTGAATTCTTCTTCGGCGGTTTAATCAAGCATTTGGATTCGGTACCCCTAAAAGCCGTATTGACGGTGCTGGGCATGCTTTTCATGAAATGGCTTTTCCTGTATTTTCTGTATACTAAAAAAGTCTTCTTGCGGGTATAAGTCCTGCTTTCCCGTAGCGGCAGTTACAGATGGTTTTTCGCGTTTTAAGAATCCCATTTATTATGAAAAAGTTACTCTTTCTTTTATTAAGTACATCGGCATTGGCCCAAAGCCCGGATCCTTCAAAAATTACACTGGTGTTACACGGAGGAGCGGGTACGATTACCCGGCAAAACATGACTCCCGAAAAAGAAAAAGCTTACCGCGAAGCCCTGAATCTGGCTTTACAAACAGGCTATGATGTATTAAAAAAAGGAGGTACGAGTCTGGATGCGGTGGAAGCTACCATTCACGTCATGGAAGATTCGCCTTTGTTTAATGCTGGTAAAGGAGCTGTCTTTACTCACGAAGGAAAAAATGAGCTAGACGCAGCGGTAATGGATGGAAAAACGCTCAAAGCGGGAGCCGTCGCCGGAGTAACTACTGTTCGCAACCCGATTTCAGCGGCTCGGGCGGTCATGGAAAAATCCGAGCACGTGATGATGATTGGCAAGGGAGCCGAAACTTTTGCTAAAGAGAAAGGCCTCACTATCGTAGATCCGAGTTACTTCTACACTGAAAACCGCTGGCAGGGACTTCAGAAAGCCCTGAAAGAAGAAAAGGTAAAGCTGGATCATTCGGAAGAAAAACCAGCTAAACCGACCAAAGCTCCCAAAAATGCCAGTAGCCGGGCAGAAGAGCTCATCTTTTCGGAAGGCAAAAAATTTGGTACCGTCGGCTGCGTGGCTTTGGACCAATACGGTAATCTGGCCGCGGGTACTTCTACGGGTGGAATGACGAATAAACGGTATGGGCGAGTAGGCGATGCTCCCATTATCGGAGCCGGAACCTATGCCGATAACGAAACCTGTGCGGTATCCGCCACAGGTCACGGCGAATACTTCATTCGTTCCGTAGTTGCCTATGACATTGCTGCTTTAATGCGGTACAAAGGGCTTTCAGTAGAAGAGGCAGCGAAGGAAGTGGTGAATAAAAAATTAGTGGAACGAGGCGGAGAAGGCGGCGTGATTGCTTTGGACGCCAAGGGTAATTTTTCCATGCCATTTAATTCGGAAGGCATGTATCGCGGCTTTATCACAGCGGATGGGAAGAAGACGGTTGAAATCTATAAGGATTAATGATTCTGCTGCATAAATATCTTTCATAAGAAAACTTTTATCTGTTCTACCTCTAGCCGCATTCAGAGCGGCAATTGTTTACCAATGAGCTGATGCATACAGTTGATCATTAATGCGAATTACCGGAAGAGGAGGGCTGTTGGATCTACTAAAACTGATATTATACAAACGTTCGTGGAAGTTATTTAGCCACGAACGTTTTTTTATGATACCTATGAGCAATATGCAGTTACGGAGTCAAAATAAATATGCACTACTTTGACAATAGGCTAAATTCTAATAAAAACCTTTGTGAGTTGTTCAAAATTTTTACAAGCTCAATGTTGAATGAAAAAGTGAATGGAGAAGATTATAACTTCCGAACGATATACTTTACGTCAGAAAGCTGGTGAACGAAAGAAATGTTAACTACGTATTTCCTGCTAATTAAATATCAGCCCGAGTAATTTACATTATTTATTATGTGATGATATTTGTTAATCTAAGAATATATGCCCAAAGAGAAGTAAATAGAAATCAGTAAAAGCAAAAAGCCCATTAGAAATATACTGATTATTAGAGTATGTCTAGCGAATATCAAAACTATATAACGCTATACAAATTTGACTAATGGATCGTATTCATGCTTTAAATGTAATCTATACCTTGAATTTTTATGATAGGAACGATCATGCATGTCAAATAGATGTATGTTTTTGTTTGAATAATTATCTTTAATACTTTATATAAAAGACAAATTTGTTTTATTGACTTAAAATAAATTTAAAATTATTCTTGCATAATTAGTAAAGGAAAGTAGTTTTGCAATCATTATTAACCTGTGTGTCCCACTAATTAGATTTTATGCATGAAATTTTACTGTCCTCTTCTGAGTGTAACCTGCTTCCCTACTACCTGAAGTAGTACTCTGACAAATCTCTTTCAGATTCAAATACCTGCTACTAATATCCTGATAAGATATTTTGTTAAAGGTAAGTTGTTTCTATATCTTATTCTGACATAACCTCATCGTCAGAGTTTACTATCCTATTCATTTTGACCGCCATCAAATGTTGAACTCTCCTTATTTCGTAGGATTTGTTACCTAATACCCTAATAGGCTTTTGAATGTATCATAGCTATAGCTATGACTAATACTGCCTGTATCTTAAAATTAGATATAGCAGAATGGCTATGGAGTGATTTTTTGAAATTTTAATAATACTAATACTTTGGACAGTTAGAAATACAAACTAGTTCCAGAATGTTATCATTTTTTATGAAGAAAAATATACTTATTAATAATTTCTTCTTAGTCCTGAAAGGATTAGTTCTTGTAATCTTTACGGCGTATCTCAATAAGGGATATGCTCAATTACATACCAATGATAGTTTTAATGGCAGAAGTATAAATACAACGCTTGCTGTTGGAGCAACACCGGGATCAGGTGGTGTTTCATCAGGGGCTGCTACTTATAGTATTCCTATCGTTGTACCTCCGGGGACGAATGGAGTTGTTCCTAATCTTTCCATTAATTACAACTCACTGAGTGGTGATGGAGCACTAGGACGAGGTTGGAATATTAGTGGCCTCTCGGTTATTAGCCGAGTAGGACAGTCAAATTATTATGACAATACTATTACACCAATTCAACTTAATGCTAATGACCGTTTTGCATTAGATGGATCACGCTTATTGAGCCTGTCAGGAAATTATGGAGCTAATGGAACTACCTACGGTACAGAAGCTGAAAGTTTTGCCACTATTACCTCTAATGGTAGTGTTGGGTCTGGACCTTCCTGGTTCAAAGTGGTTACTAAGGAAGGTGTAGAAATGGAGTTTGGAAATACGTCAGATTCCAAAGTAATGAATGAAGCCGGTTCTGAAGTCCTTCTATGGCAAATAAATAAGATTACCCAACCTGGCGGAAACTATATCACTTTTAAATATACCAATAGTGATCGTGATTTTAGAATTGAAGAAATTAGTTATACGGGCAATGCATCAGTTGGGTTATTGCCTTACAATAAAGTTAAGTTTTCTTATACTCCTCGAAATGTAGCTACAACCATTTACATGGGAGGATCAGCACTGGTTAGTAAATATCTTTTGGATTACATTTCAATAACCAATGAAAATAGTGCTTTCAAGAGTTATTATTTTACCTATGCCTGGGATAATATAAATACCTTTCTGAAGGAGGTTACTGAAAAAGGTACAGATGGTTCAGCTTTAAACGCTACTATTTTTAAGTATGGAGACTCGACTTCAGATAAAGTTGTTGAGTCACTCACTAGCATTCAGACATCTAATAATACATTATTAAGTGGAGATTATGATGGGGATGGCATTAGCGAAATGGTGACTACGTCTACCACTACTTCCTCTACGGGAATCGAATATGTAACAGGGTTCAAAGTTTGGAAAAGAAATGTAGTAAGCGGTAGCTATTCTTTGTATAATGAACAAAATCTACCTACTACTAGCTCATATTTCTACAATGAACATCGTATACCTACTATAAAAGGACTTAGTCCTTCTGACGTTACGGGCGATGGCAGAGATGATATTATATTAACGGGGGTACAATATGTTGCAAGCCCGTCAGATCCGCATAGTAGGTTAGATAATATAATTGTATATAAAAGTACTGGAAATGGATTTTTGCAGGAAAGTCAAAAGGCTCCTGAAGTGTGGAATTCTTTTTATAATAGATATGATATATATTCTCGTATTCCTTCTAATGGAAGATTCTTTTATACAGGAGATTTTGATGGAGATGGGATAGTTGAATATATAACTATTTTAGGTAATGAACTGGATAAAAATAACCCTAATTACGCTTTTTTTTATTACGATAATAAACCTAATAACCTAGATACTAATGATTTGATAATGACGTTTGGTGGTGATGTACATCGCCAGGATTGGTGGACTGCGGATGACATTAGAGTGTTAGATTTTAATGGCGATGGGAAAAGTGATATTCTTCTAATATGGGGCTCTGAATCTGAAATTTATACTTTCGAATCTTCAACTCGTGTTCGTAGTATCTATTATTCAAATTCTTTATTTACGAAAGATCAACATTTATATGTAGGAGATTTTAATGGAGATGGTAAAAACGATGTTCTTTCTTATTCATCAAGATATACTTCATTTGTTAAGGCTATTTCTACAGGAAAAGAATTTAGTACATCCACATTTACTATTAATTATTATCCTGATAGCCCAGAAGAAGTGGGTGTTCATGATATTGTAATTGGAGATTGTAATGGGGATGGTAAATCTGATATTATACATTCTTGGACTAAAAAATACGTATCTTATTCTTCTGGTACACCAGAAGATTTATTGATAGATTTTAACTCTGCTAGAGATATTTACTATAGTCAGGGAGATGCTTTCTTATACAAAAGAATTCAGGATAAAGTTGAATACACTAGTGGAAATCAACCTTACTATGGCCATACATACATACCATCAATAAATGCTGATGTAGATGGAGATGGCCGAATAGATTTAGTATTTTCTGAAAATAATAAAGTTAATACCTTATTATTTCATAAAGATGGAAAAGAACTTCTGCTCGAAAAAGTCAAAAATGGTTTCAATCACATTACCAAGTGGAACTATGAAAGTTTAAGTAAGGGAGGTGTACTCTATTCTAAGGGAAGCCAAACCTCTAACTACCCTCTCAATATCATTCAGCCCGCTATTCAAGTCGTTTCTTCAACCGAATCACAAGATGGAATAGGGGGTATAGTTACAATTAAGTATGCCTATGAAGGTGCTCGCTTACATCGGGGTGGACGTGGATTCTTAGGATTTACGAAAGTTATTTCTGACAACTTGGTAATGCAGGTTAGAAGTACATCCGAAAGCAAACTTAACACGACCTATTTTGTTCCTGAACCTTTTGAAGAAACAACGTTTTCACTGACGACTGGGGAATTGCTAAGCAAATCAACTCAGCTAGGCGAATTTATTAGTAAAGGAAATAAACGCTATCTCTATCAAAGTAAAACTAGTAGTGTTTTAGATGGGTTGTCTAACGTAACGACAACCACATCTACTACTTATGATAACTATGGTAATGTACTGACTTCGACGGTAAGTAACCCTATTGAAACGACACTCACTACTTATAATGACTATCAAAGCCGCATCACCACTACCCCTCGTTTACCTAAATGGAGTGAAGTGACCAAGACGAGAAGCGGACAGAATGCTTACTCTATACGAACCAATTTTGACTATACTTCCATTGGTCAACTTTATGAAAAAGTAAATTTTGTAGGTACGTCTAAATCCATCAAGACTACTTATGGCTATAATAACCTGGGTAATCAAACTAGTGAAACGATTGCTCCTAGTGGGATGGAGTCAAGAAGCACTTCTGTAATGTATGATGCTAAAGGACGCTATGCTGAGTACTCTACTAATGAATTAGGTCAAACGGCTTCAGCTACCTATGATGCCAAATGGGGGAAGCCTTTAACTACTACTGGTATTAATGGTTTACAGACAAGTTATCAATACGATACTTTTGGCCGTACGCAGTCTACTACTGTTCCGGAGGGATATACCATAAATCAGACTTATACCTGGGCGGTTTCAGGTAATCAAATCTATTATACAACCGTTACACATCCTGGTCAGCCTACTGAAAAGAACTATGTGGACGTTTTAGGAAGAACACTTAAAACGGAAACTGAAGCAATGAATGGCGATTGGATTACCCAAATTCAGCAGTATGACAATCGGGGTAATATGGCGTCTTCTACACAACCTTATTTGCCAGGAGAAACAATATTAACTACCTCTACATCATACGATATCTACAATCGCCCTCAAAGCATTACTCATTCTGCTTTTGGTACGACTACTCTTGCTTATAGTTATCAAAACGGGAATTTGACGGTAACCACTACCAAACCGGGACAATCTCAAAGCAAGGTTTCAACCAAAACAACCGATGCAAGTGGTCAAACCATTAAAGCTACCGATGACGGGGGTGAGCTAACGTATACGTATTACAGTCATAGTAAATTAAAGGAGGTTAAAAAAGATAATGTCGTAGTAACCTCTAGTGAATACGATGAGCAGACTAATCAAACCAAGCTTATCGATCAAAATGCAGGGACGACAACATACCTTTACAATGCTTTGGGTCAGTTAACAAGCCAAACTAATGCCAAGGGAGAAACGCATACCTTGCAGTATGATAAGCTGGGACGAGTGACTCAGCGAGTAGAACCCAATAGTCAAGGAACGACTGTCTACCAATACTATACTACCAATTCGACTACCAATCGTTCACTTAACAAACTAGAGAAAGTAACGGGCTTTTCGGGAGAAACTAAAGAGTATACCTATGATAACATGGGTCGGGTACAAACCGAAAAGCAAACCATTGATGGAACCGCTTATATTACCACACTTGGTTATAATTCTGTCGGACAGGTAACGACTACCATGTATGGTTCAGGCTATGGCACTATCCATCATTACAATAACAAGGGGTATTTAACCAAGATCACCAATAGTAGCCAAAGCGTTACGCTTTACCAGACGGGCACGCTCAATGGTCAGGGGCAACTCAAAACGTACAATTTAGGCAACGGGAAAAGCTCGACCATTAATTATGAAAATGGATATCCGACGCTCTATCAAACTAGTGGTGTACAAAACCTGAAGCTGCAATGGAACTATCAGACGGGTAATCTAAATAATCGTGAGGATCTCATTAAAAACAAAAAGGAGAACTTTACTTACGATAATCTGGATCGATTACTAACGACTCAGGTCGAGGGTTTGTCGTCTACGTATTCCATTAACTATACTTCCTCCGGTAATATTGATTCGAAAACTGATGCAGGCATCTACACTTATGTATCGGGTAAACCCAATGCAGTAGAGACAGTAAGCAATCCAAAGTCAGTCATTCCCAGGCTACAGCAGGATATTAGTTATACGTCGTTTCAGCAACCCAAGAAGATTAGTGAGAATGGCTATGAACTGGATTATACCTATGGAGAAGAGTATGAGCGGATTAAGGGCGTGCTCAAGAAGGATGGTAATGTCGTTTATACCCGCTACTATTTAGGTGAATACGAAAAAAGCAATAACAAGTTTATTCATTACATCTCTAGTCCGGCAGGTTTAGTGGCCATTGTCGTTCGGGAAAACAATACTGATACCTACCACTATATCTACACGGATCACCTGGGATCGATTCTGACAGTCACTAATGCTAGTGGAGGTGTTGAAGTAGATCAAAACTTTGATGCCTGGGGAAGAAGAAGGAATGCTGCTACCTGGGACTATGCGAATGTCGCTACTTGTAGTAGTTGTGACTGGTTGTACCGGGGATATACTGGGCATGAACACCTGGAAGAGTTTGGCCTCATCAATATGAATGGGCGATTATATGATCCGGTACTGGGACGAATGTTAAATGCGGATAATTTTGTACAAGATCCGGATAATACTCAGAGTTACAACCGATACTCTTATGTACTTAATAATCCACTAAAGTATAATGATCCAACAGGCCAGTTTTGGAATAATGTGATCGGAGCAATAGTAGGAGCAGTAGGTTATACGCTTAGTGTTGCTTTTAGTGAAGGGGGATTTGACAATTGGAGCTGGGTAAGTTTTGGAATGTCTACCGTGGCGGGTTTTATCTCTTCCGGCTTTGCCACCGGTATTGGAGAAGTGGCTACTACCATTGTCAATCCCTTGCTTCGAGTAGGATTTCAGGCAGTTGCTCATGGTATAGTAGGAGGAGTGGTATCAGGAGCACAAAGCGGGAATTTTGGGTCTGGTTTTTTAGCTGGCATGACAGGTTCGGTGGTAGGTTCTTTAACGGGTAATCTACCTGTAAGTGCCCAAATTGGAGCTTCTGCCTTATTAGGAGGAATTGCTTCAAAGCTAAGTGGTGGTGATTTTTGGAAAGGAGCCGCACAGGCTGGGATTGTGGCTGGATTTAATCATGCTATGCATAGATTAACTGATATTGACCCTAGTAAATACAGAGAAAAAATTAAAAGAAAGATACTTTCTGATGGAGAAATCACACTTGAAGAAGCCAATTTATGGTGGAAAGTAGGAAATGGCGAGGCTTTAAATATAGATGCTATAAAAGTAATACCGTATGTATATGACGTTGAATTCTTTAATGACCAAGCTTCGAGGCAAACAGTATTTGATCCTACTAATAGATATGGGAGAGTAGTAGGAAATATTTTACTTAGTAGGGAAAATTCAGCATCTACAGAAGCTAGGATACTAGATGATTTTTATAATTTTGAAGAACATCCTGGCACTTCCGTATTAACTAAACTTAGAAATTGGGCTACAGAAATTGGTGCTCAGAAAGCAGGGGTTGGTAAACCATATTTTATTAAATTTAATGGAACAGTTCCAATTAAAAAATGGGAATTTTTTAATGCATCTAGATATGGTCGTTAAAATGAAAAAGTTAGTATTATTGTTCGTTTTGGCAAGTACTTTAACTGCTTGTAATTTAAGTGATGGAGTAGATAGCCTGCCTAACGGATATTTATATGTTAGGGAAGGTAATTGTTATAAATACATTAGAGGTCATAGTGGCTCAAAAAAAACATTTACTATGATTAGCACAGTAATACATTATGAAGTTGAAAGTCCACTCATTTTGATATGCACTATTGATCCTTCTTATTGTGAAAAATTAGGGGGAGACCATGATGTAAGTAAAATAAATCCAGACTCTATCAATTATGTACTATTAGATACAAAGGATGGAAATATACTGAACAAATGTAAAATAGATGATATAGCTTCTATGCCTGATTCTCTCCGAGGCAAATATATTGATATGTTAAAAAATATTCCTAAGTATGAAAATGAATAATTTTACCATCGTTGCTTGTGCTTAGCAAAGCGTCACCAACAACGATGGTAAAATAATCTGTTAAGAATCTGTTCAGAGGTTCTAGTTGTTCCCGCCCTGGCTGGTGTCCTCACCAGCCATCAATAAGAGCCTAGTGTTTGGTGAGGATGCCAACCCGGGTGGATGACTGCCAATCCGAAAAGAGGTCGATCAAGCATTTCAAGTAGAGACGCGATGAAATCGCGTCTGGATAAGAGGCAGTCATCATTACTTTAGGGATTATAAATCCCTTACAGATGGCTTTCGGATTACAAATCCGAAAGAGCGTAGCTTAGTAAATTTTTTTAGATTATGAATATATATAGGTAGTTGATGATTTTAGGTATTGGTTTGTTGATTATTTGTCAATATTTTATAATTGAATTATGTATTAAATGATAGTAAGAATTTATACAGGTATTTTATCTACAAAAGAATGTTTTTTATTAGAGGTAAGGGTGGAATATTTTGACTGGTATATAATTAACTAACGATTTGTTTATAATAAAATTTAATTAGAAGGGTGATTTTAAATGTTTATTAATAGTTTATTATATAAGAAATATTTAATTGAAGTAAGGTTTATTTGTTATTAGTATCCTACGAGAAAATATAATTAAGTATGTTAAGTAGAAAATTATTCAATCATAAGAGTTATGTTGTTATTACTTAGATACAACAATATAACAATGGCTGTAATTGATCTGTGTAATAGTTTTTTAAATTAAAGTTATATATTACTTATTTTTCAATGAGAAAAAACTACTTATTTTTATTATTTTTTGCTTAGTTACTCAGCTAGCATTGGCTCAGGTGAAGTTCACCTACGATGCAGCGGGTAACCGCATTGCCAGGGTTAAGCAGGCCACTACATCTGGTTGCGATTTTGCCATAAGCACGTCTCCAACGGCTTCGGCCAGTTGTGGGGGAACGGTGAGCTTATCGGCAAGCTGTTCGGGTAATGATTGCTCGGGGGTGAGCTACAGCTGGAGTGGACCTAATGGCTTTACGGGCTCGGGCAGTTCGGTGAGTCTGACGGCCCCTGGTACAGCGGGTAGCTACACCTATACAGTAACGGCGAGTAAGAGTGGATGTACTTCCCAGCAGAAGCAGGTGACCTTGACGGTGAGCTGCGGAGGAACGGGAACGTGTAACTACACGAACAATCAGCTCTTGGGTCATGCCAATGGGGTCAATGCTGGTCAGGCCCTGTATGTGAAAGTGGTGGGTAACTGCAAATACATTGCCTTTGAGCCGGGGGGAGAAAGTCGAGCCCTGGACTGGCTGTACATGCTTCGCAATAACAATGGCTGGGCTTCGGGGGTGACGCCTTTGACTTCGGATGAGATTCCGGTCTGTTTCAAGCAACCGGGTGAAAGCTGTCCTGGGGGCTGTAGTACGCCGGCGGCACCGAATGTGAGTGCGAGTGCGACGAGCATCAACTCAGGGCAGTCGTCCACGTTGACGGCGAGTAATTGTTCGGGGACGGTAACCTGGAGCAGTGGACAAAGTGGGAGTAGCATTCAGGTGAGTCCTACGGCAACGACTACGTATACAGCGACCTGTACGGTGGGCAGTTGTAGCAGCCCGGCTTCGAGTGGGGTGACCGTTACGGTGGGCAATCGGTTACAGGTAGCGATTAGTGGCATTACGGGTCAGGCTAGTACCAAGAAGCGGGTAACGATATCGAATCCTTACTCGGGCAATCGGACGTATCTGTGGTACATCTACCGTGATTCGGATATGCAGTACATCGGTTACGGCACGGACATTTCTAGCAGTACGGGCGTGTTTGATGTGGATCTGGCTTCGTATAATCTGGTTTCGGGAACGGTGTATCGTTTGTACGTAGGAGATACGGGAGATTCGGGCAACTCTCGGCATGGCTATAACACCTTCACTATTGGGAGCAGTGCCAGTAACTGTAATTTTACAGTGAGTACGCCTTCAACGGTTTCGGCTGGTTGTGGGGGAACGGTGAGCTTATCGGCAAGCTGCTCGGGCAATGATTGTTCGGGGGTGAGCTATAGCTGGAGTGGACCTAATAACTTTACGGGCTCGGGTAGCTCAGTGAGTCTGACGGCCCCTGGCACAGCGGGCAGCTACACCTACACAGTAACGGCGAGTAAGAGTGGGTGTACTACTCAGCAGAAGCAGGTGACCTTGACGGTGAGCTGCGGAGCAACGGGAACGTGTAATTACACGAACAATCAGCTTTTGGGCCATGCCAATGGGGTCAATGCTGGTCAGGCCCTGTATGTGAAAGTGGTGGGTAACTGCAAGTACATTGCTTTTGAACCGGGGGGAGAAAGTCGAGCCCTGGACTGGTTATACATGCTTCGCAATAACAATGGCTGGGCTTCGGGGGTGACGCCTTTGACTTCGGATGAGATTCCGGTCTGTTTCAAGCAGCCGAGTGAAGGCTGTTCATCAACGAGCAGTTGTGCCTTTACAGTGAGTACGCCTTCAACGGCTTCGGCGAGTTGTGGGGCAACGGTAAGCTTATCGGCAAGCTGCTCGGGCAATGATTGTTCGGGGGTGAGCTATAGCTGGAGTGGACCTAATGGCTTTACGGGCTCGGGCAGTTCGGTGAGTCTGACGGCCCCTGGTACAGCGGGTAGCTACACCTACACGGTAACGGCGAGTAAGAGTGGGTGTACTTCCCAGCAGAAGCAGGTAACCTTGACGGTGAGCTGCGGAGCAACGGGTCAGGTGAGCCAACCTCGTAGTCAAGTAGATGGGGGCGATTGTACGAGTATCTGGGGCTGGGCCTTCGACGGTGGTAATACGCAAAGCTCAGTAAGTCTGGATGTGTACATCAATGGCACCAAGACGGCTACCATTCCAACCAACGTGTCCCGTGCCGATGTCGCTAGTTACTATGGAACGGGTTCCTACAATATGTACGGCTTTAGCTACAGTATTCCCGCTTCGGTGAAGAATGGCACCCAGCTAAGCGTATCGCTGAAGTTTGCGGGTACGCAAACGGAACTATCGGGTAGTCCCAAAGTGATTGGGGTCTGCCAGGGCAGTGGAGGCTGTGCAACGGGTGCCCCGAGTGTGAGTGCAAGTGCGACGAGCATTACTTCGGGTCAGAAAGTAACCTTGTCGGCCAGTGGCTGTTCGGGCACGGTGACCTGGAGCAATGGGCAAACGGGGAGTAGCCTTGTGGTACGTCCCGCCGCGAGTATGCAATACACGGCGACGTGTTCGGCAAATGGGTGTACGAGTAGTGCTTCGGCTACGGTAAGTATTCAGGTGACCACGAGCATTGCCGCGGGGTGTTACCGGATCCAGGGCTTTCAGTCAGAGAAGTACCTACAGGATCGGGGTTTGAATACGCAGTTGCAACAGTACACAAGTAACGGTCAGAACAATCAGCTCTGGAAGGTGGAGTCGGTGGGATCGGGATTGATGAAGATCATCTCGACTAGCTCGGGGTATGGCTGGGATATTGACGGAGCCAGTCAAAGTGACGGAGCGATCCTGAAGCTGTACAGCTATGGAGGGGGCAGCAACCAGCAGTTTGGCATCAGCTATGTCAATGACGAGTACGGTGGGTTCCGGGTGACGCCTTCGCATGCCAGCAACAAGTGCGTAGAGATCGGAGGCTTCAGTGTGTCTGACGGAGGCAATGCCGCACAGCAGGGGTATGCGGGCAATGGCAACCAGCGATGGGTCTTCGTGCCTGCTACATGTCCTAGCAACAGTATGGGTCGGCAAGCAGCATCTCAATATGAGATCTCTGAGCCAGTTACGAAATTATTGTTAGTACCTAACCCAGCTGAGAGTACTGTAGAACTGCAACTTTCATCAAGCCAGAAGGTCAAACAGGCTACCATTTTTGATATGCAGGGGCGTACCTTACTAGAATCGACAGAAAGTAAGATAGATATTAGAAATCTTCCAGTTGGATCATATCTAATTCATGTCTTAACTGAAACAGGAGAAAGGTACCAGCAACTTTTACTAAAAAAATAAAAGGATTTTAAAGCTTAGAAACCCCCAAGCATCTAATTGTTTGGGGTTTTTTATTAAAAAGAAGCCATCGTTTTAAGTTACAGTCTATATAAAGTGGATCATTTACTACTCCATGAGTAATGCTAGTAAGATATAAAATGGAAAGGTTATGAATTTTAATAATTCTGCAATGAGCTAAGCCTCTACAAAGCGTTGATTATTTGATAAATCTTTACTTCAAAGGCTTAATGACTCTGAATAACTAAACTCATGACTCTCAATCGTATTGAGTTTTTATTTGTATATTTACTTACTAGTAAGTAAGTTTACCAAAATTTCTATGGAGACAAAAGATAAAATCAGGAATCTGGCGGAGGAGTTGATTCGTACTAAAGGCTATAATGCCTTTAGTTACGCGGATTTGTCGGCTCCACTAAAAATAAAGAACGCAGCCATTCATTATCATTTTCCCAGTAAAGAAGTACTGGGAGCGAGCGTGATTGAAGAAATGGTATTGGGCTTTCAGCAATTAAGCAGTAGCTGGAGTGATCAATCGGAGAAGGAGCAGATTGAATTGTTCATGGACATTTACCGAAACTCTTACGAAAAGGGAATGGTATGTTTGATGGGATCACTAGCCCCCGATTTTGAAACGCTTTCTCCCGCCATGCAGGCCCAAATTCAACGGATGAGCCGGGTCATTCTTGACTGGTTAACTGCTTGCCTGGAACAGGGTCGAACCAAACAGGTATTTCAGTTCAAAGGGGAAGCCTCCGACCGGGCTTTAGTGCTGATTTCTAGTCTGATTTCTTCCTTATCACTTTCCCGTGTGCAGCAAACAGATCTCTACAGCCGCATACGTCAACAATTATTGTCTGATATACTAGCATGAAACGAGTAGTCATTACGGGTTTGGGAGCTTTGACTCCGCTGGGAAATAACGTAACCACTTTCTGGAATAACGTCACCCAGGGCAAAAGTGGAGCAGGCCGGATTACCCGGTTCAATCCCGAAAAATTTAAAACCCAGATTGCCTGCGAATTAAAGGATTATCAGGCTTCCGATTACCTGGATAAAAGTGACATTCGTCGCAATGATCCTTTCACGCACTATGCCCTTATTGCGGCCGACCAGGCCATTGCTGATTCAGGTCTGGATTTTAACCAGATGAACCCCTTCGATGCGGGGGTGATCTGGGGTTCGGGTCAGGGCGGAATGGAAACCTTCGAAGAGCAGGTTCGTGAATATACGCTTGCTGATAACACCCCGCGATTTAGTCCTTTCTTTATTCCCAAACTCATCGTCAATATGGCTTCAGGAATGATTTCTATTCGCCACGGGTTAATGGGCATTAATTATACCACGGTATCCGCCTGTGCTACTTCTAACACGGCTATTATGGATGCTTTTAACTACATCCGTTGGGGCAAAGCGAAAGTAATGGTTACGGGCGGATGTGAAGCACCGATTACCCCCGCATCGGTAGGGGGATTTAGTGCTCTGAAAGCCATGTCTACCCGCAACGATGATCCGCTCACGGCTTCACGGCCTTTTGATGTCAACCGCGATGGTTTTGTTATGGCGGAAGGAGCGGGAGCTTTGATTTTGGAAGAATACGAGCACGCAAAAGCCAGGGGAGCGTATATCTACGCCGAATTGGCCGGAGCAGCCATGACCGCTGATGCCTATCACATGACGGCCACGCATCCTGAGGGGCTCGGAGCTTATCAGGCCATGAAACTGGCTTTGCAGGATGGCGAATTGAATGAAGCTGACCTGGATTATCTGAATATGCATGCGACTTCTACACCCGTAGGAGACGTTAGTGAAATCGCGGCTATTACCAAACTTTTTGGCTCTCACCCCGATCACTTACAAATTAGTGCTACCAAATCCATGACGGGTCATTTGTTAGGAGCAGCGGGAGCGGCAGAAGCCATCATTTCCATTCTATCGATTCGCGACGGCTTAATTCCGCCGACAATTAATACAGAGGAACTAGACCCCCGGATTTCTTCTCAGTTAAACATCGTTCTGGGTCAGACCAAGGAATACCCCGTGAAAGTAGCCATGAGTAATGCCTTTGGCTTTGGTGGGCATAACGGAACTGTGGTGTTTAAGAAGTTTGAAGGGTAGTAGTTAGAGTAGAAAAAGAAAATGGATATTGTTAAAGTCAACTATGAATAGATAAAATGGTAATGGCTTAATCAGCGTTGCACGAGATTCGTTTGTGAATGATGGTAGAGGCTATAAGTTGGAGGCATAATAGATAAACACTATTTAACGTTACCGAACTATTCGCTTATTACTGCTCTGTTACACTGTAATGACATTTGTTCAAACTTAGATGGGCTACATATAAAAGTACAAACTGTTAAAATGGTGCTTGATGTTTCAGATGTGCAAGACAGGGGGTACGTGCTAACTATAAATTGTGATACCATGAGCACGCTTTCTAAATAAAGATTTCTTCGAGGGAGACTTCAATATGCAGAAGAGTAAAGTTAGTTTTAAATTTGATAACATAGAGCCATTTCATGGTAGCTCTATGTATGTTCAAAAGTATGGTACTCAGCCGTTGTACTGGATGCAGAAAATCTCAAATCGTTGAAGTTATTATCTTGGTTTGCATCCTAAGCAGTAGTCTACTTTTCATTAAATACTATCAATGCTCAAGTTTAGGCCAATGAATGGATTACAGAAACCTAGCATCGGTCGTTGAAACGAGCTTGTTTTAAGCGTTGGTAATAAAATAAGAGGCTTAGATCAGAAATTTTCTTGCAAAGACTGTAGTGGAAACAGGTAATCTTTGTCCCAAACCAGAAACTTCATTGAAAACCAGATTGCTTTTTCAAAGCTACGACCGTTTGTGACGCTGGGCCAGTACATTGATTAACTACTTTCTTTTCAATTCATTAATATAGCTAAGCTACTACCAAAGATATTAGGTCTGAGTAAATGTTTCATAATAACTTGAATACCTTCTTCTTATAGAATTGACTTCAATTATTGATCTATTATTGTTATACTTATATCAAATTAAAACTTAATATAAAGTATAAATGGCTTCGGGATAGAAGATATAATCTACTAGTTGTAGAATTAAAGATTATATTTGATGCTTGCAACAAGATTCCTTCCTGCTAATTATGTCAGCCTTAAAATCCGTAGATGTCGCTATACAAGTATATGGCAAACCCTTAATGACCGGAGTAGCCATTAGCTCTTTATTAGAGCATTCTGGTAAATGGATTGATAGAATCTATTTGATTGAAGAGAAAGTCCAGCCTAATAATTCTGATTTTTCTTATTTGTCCAGGCATTTTAAAGATCGAATTATTCATGTGAAGCCTCGTTTTTATATGGGACACAAGGCTAGCCGTAAATCTTTGCATTGGTTTACTCCCTACCGAAGATCGATTCGTTATCAATATGCTTTTGAGAAGAGTAAAAATCCCTACCTCTTCACCATTCATAATGACATGCTTTTTCACGGGGATATCCTGGAAGCATATTTAGCACAAATGAAATCGGGACATTTTGCGGGTGTAGGGCCTATCGGACAATGCTGGAATTGCCCGGCTTTTTACGCTAAAAAATGTACTCCAGATGCGTATAGCGACTACAAACCTGATTGGAAGGAATTGGGAGAGCTAAGCGAGCAGTTCTATGCTCCGCGGAAGGAAATCTACCAGCACTTTGCTGCTAATAATCAATCCTGGCCTTTACCCGAGTGTCGATTGAATGAATGGGCAGCTTTGATTGATTTAAAGCAGGTAAGGCCTTATGTAAAGGACCCTATTTTTGGTGATATGAGTTTAGATACGGCGACCCGCTGGTTTAGTATTCTTAATCACAAAGGCCTGCGATTTAAGAATAGTTCTATCGATCCTTATGCTACTCATGTGTGGACGGGTGTAGAGGGGGAAGAAAACTCAGGACTGAGTACGCAAAACAATATCAATTTGTATGAAAGAGCAGAAACGCAGTCTTATCAGAAGTTAGTAGAACATTTTGGTTTTCATATAAAAGAATTAATGCCCATATTACCAAAGAAACTTATAGTAGAATAAAATGTATAAATGATTTAATCTTTGAAAAATAATTTATTAAAAATTATAGTGAACATACTAAACAGATAAATTAAACCTTAGTTTTGCTCGACACTATTTTTAGTGTGTTACTTATTTTATAATTTAACTTTTTACCTTGAGTATATTTACTGGCTTTTAATTGCTGCCATACGTTAATAGAGATCATTGTGTGTTTTATTAAGCTATATAATAGTTCATTTTATAGGATCATATGCCTTTATTGTATTCTATTTGTTTGTTTATCAGAGTTATATAATTAGAGTAATCTTAATTTTATCACGTTTGTTTTTTTACTTACTAAATTCATGGCCTATGAAGTTTTTTACTTACCAATTAGTAGTATTCTTTTTGAGTATGCTACCTTTCACTTCTAATTTGTCACGGAAATCTCCCCCTACTGAAACACCGGTTTCTTCTAAAGCCGTCTCTCCTCAGAGAAATGCTTATCGTTCTAATTATCAAATAATTGAGCCTATTCGTTATACTTTACGAACGTCTAAGTCTTCAGTTAGTGTGAATGAAGAAGTAATATTAACCATTGGAGTACAATATTTTAATGTCTCTCCTAATTCTGTATTTACACTGATGAGTGAGGGTATTTTTTTAAAGGTATTAGTTCCAGAAGGATTTGAACAGACTGGTGGTAGCTATTATGACTTTATTGAAGCACGAGTAAATGCTAACAACTCTTACCAAGAGTTTACTATAAAGGGAAAATTTAATCGTATACCTACCAATGGTATATTCACACTCATCAAGGGAGATGTGTATTCCCGAGATATCAATAAGTACATCTATAAGGCGAATACTGAGATAGAAGTGTATGATCAGGCTCATCCTTCTAAACAGTCTTTAGGTCGAGTTAAAAACGCTAATGGACAAAACATTAGTACACTTACTATTCCTTCATCGATAGAATGTTCAGGTTATAGCTTTACGGATGGCCAAGTGATTGGTAATGCAGGGCCTGGTAATGCCGTAATTCGGATGACTAATGGCTGTGCAACGGTGTATTGGGAAGGCGGTTCTGCTTCAGGTAGAACACACATAAATTGGTTAATTAATCTTTCTGGCAAGACGATTCCAGATGAAGTGTTAGAAAACTGCTTGATGTGGGATGGAGATGGTAAAACTTGTAATCCAGCAGCGACGTGTAATCTGACGGTGTCACTGAGTGGTGGTGGAAGCACAACGTGTGGAAGCACAACTACGTTGACGGCCAATTGCCAAGGTAATGATTGTTCGGGGGTGAGCTATAGCTGGAGTGGACCTAATAGCTTCACGGGCTCGGGTAGTTCGGTGAACGTAACCGCACCCTCTACGGCGGGCAGCTACACCTACACAGTAACGGCGAGTAAGAGTGGATGTACTTCCCAGCAGAAACAGGTGACCTTGACGGTGAGTTGCGGAGGAACGGGAACATGTAACTACACGAACAATCAGCTCTTGGGTTCGACATCAGGAAAAAATATTTACGTCAAGGTAGTAGGTAACTGCAAGTACATTGCCTTTGAACCAGGGGGAGAAACTCGTGCTCTGGACTGGTTGTATGTATTAGTCAATAACGGAGGTTGGGCTTCGGGGGTGACGCCTTTGACATCGGATGAGATTCCGGTCTGTTTCAAGCAGCCGAGTGAAAGCTGTCCTGGGGGGTGTAGTACTCCGGCGGCCCCGAATGTGAGTGCGAGTGCGACGAGCATCAACTCAGGGCAGTCGTCCACGTTGACGGCGAGTAATTGTTCGGGGACGGTAACCTGGAGCAGTGGACAAAGTGGGAGTAGCATTCAGGTGAGTCCTACGGCAACGACTACGTATACAGCGACCTGTACGGTGGGCAGTTGTAGCAGCCCGGCTTCGAGTGGGGTGACCGTTACGGTGGGCAATCGGTTACAGGTAGCAATTAGTGGCATTACGGGTCAGGCTAGTACCAAGAAGCGGGTAACGATATCGAATCCTTACTCGGGCAATCGGACGTATCTGTGGTACATCTACCGTGATTCGGATATGCAGTACATCGGTTACGGCACGGACATCTCTAGCAGTACGGGCGTATTTGATGTGGATCTGGCTTCGTATAATCTGGTTTCGGGAACGGTGTATCGTTTGTACGTAGGAGATACGGGAGATTCGGGCAACTCTCGGCATGGCTATAACACCTTCACTATTGGGAGCAGTGCCAGTAACTGTAATTTTACAGTGAGTACGCCTTCGACGGCCTCGGCTGGTTGTGGGGGAACGGTGAGCTTATCGGCAAGCTGCTCGGGTAATGATTGTTCAGGAGCAAATTATAGCTGGAGTGGCCCCAATGGGTATGCATCAACTCAACAGAATCCTGTCATTAGTAACTTATCGGCTAGTCATAGTGGAACGTATACGCTGACAGTTACCAAAGGAAGTTGTACGACAACTTCTCAGATTACACTTAATGTAACAAATTGTGGAGGCACCGTTTCACAGCCATTTAGCAGCTTGGATGCAGCAGATTGCTCAAGTATTCGGGGTTGGGCTTTTGATAATGCAAATAATCAGGCTTCAGTGTCAGTCGATGTCTATATCAATGGAACGAAAGTAGGGACGACACTAGCAAACCGAACGCGTCCTGACGTAGCTAGTTATTATGGGTTGTCTTATAGCTTGTATGGGTTTGAGTATACGCTTCCTGAGCAGTATAAGAATGGGACAAGTCTTAATGTATCTGTGAAGTTTGCTAACACGCAGGTTGAACTCTCGGGGAGTCCTAAAGTAGCGGGTCCGTGCCAGAGCAGTGGGACGAGCTTTGCGATCCAGGCAGGTGGAGGAGGAGAGAAGAGCTGTGGGTCAAGTGCGGCATTGTCGGTAAGTTGTGCAAGTGGAGATTGTACGGGAGCAAGTTATAGCTGGAGTGGACCTAATGGATATGCATCAACGCAACAGAATCCTGTCCTTAGTAATTTATCAGCTATTCATAGCGGAACGTATACTGTTACGGCCACTAAGAATGGAGTGTCGATAACTTCAACTTTACAATTGACCGTAAGCTGTAATCCTTCGAGTGGAACATTAAAAGCACGTGCGTACAGCACTTCCAACTAAATGAAAAAACTACTATTATTCTTTATAACACTGCCTGCTTTAGTATGGGGGCAAGGGAAAATTTACGTGCGTACAAGTGAAGGACAAAAGCCTTATACGTATCAGCTTTATCGGGGTGATGGTACGCTGGTAGACACGCGATCTTCGTCTTATAAAGACGAAGAGGCCTTTAATGCACCAGGAAGTTATGGCTATTCTTGGAAAGTAACGGATGCTAGTGGCTCTTCAGTGACTGGGGGCGTTGATGCAATTTCTCACGAGCTAATGAATAAGCCAGTTCGAATGAAGGCTATTTACTATTATAGTTCAGCTGTAGAAGCAACTGGCGTTGTGAGTGATGTGCAGCAAATTCCTGGATTTAACACGGCGGGGGTAAATGTACATGCTCATGATTTGATGGGAACACCAGAGGATTATAATCATTTACGCTGGACTACTGCTTATGATCACACAATCCCGAATCAAAGCTTTACCAGTGAGCAGGATTCAAAAACTATTGACCGAGTTATTTATAATGCCTATAATACAGGAACAAGCCTGCAAAATCGTATTCAGATTCGTCTGACGTTTTCAGGTTCATTACTGGATTATCAGGTGGCTCAAAATTATTCTTGGGCCTATGGGTCTGATGATTTGCCTCGCCAACCTGATGGCAATGTAGCGGATGCCCGGCCATCCAATGGATACTTGGTAAAGTTTCAGAGTTATGCTTCACCACGGGGATTGAACTTTTTTAAGGAAACTTTCAAAAAGCTATGCACTCGTTATCAAAAAGCAATTAATGATGGTACTATCCGGGAGATTTCTTTTCAACTCAATGAGTCTGGGGAGTCGAATATATCAGGAGCTTATCATACAGCAGACGGAACGTATTCTATGTCTTATGGAGACTATAGCGTTCAGATGAGACAAGCTTTCATGAATTTCTGTCAAGCTCGTTTCAATACGATTCAAACTATGAATCAGAAGCTGGGAACTAGTATTCCTTCTTTTACCCTGCAGGCGTTTAATAGTAATATGCTATTGAACAACGCTGATGGGGGGAACAACACACTTCAATCCCTTTGGCAGTGGTACCAGATGGAGTCTCATGCATTATTTGAATATCAAGTGCAGCGTTATGCATACGAACAAGTTAACCTTACCCGTTCCCGTTTGTTTGCCTACGATGTGGGTAGTATTTTCAATGGAGATTTTTTCCGCATGAAAAGCTTCAATTTTGCCCAACGTTTATTAAAAAATGACCGCTGGATGCTTGTGAAATCGAATAATTCTCATGAGTTTGGGGCGGGACCTTTCGTCATTGATCAAATTCTTTCAGCCGCTCATTTAGCAGGAGCAACTCCTTGTTGGGAGCCTTCTCCAGGGTACTCAGTATTTACTATACCTTTTTTAACGGAGGCTGCCCAATTAGCGGTAGATAATCATGTGGGGCTATCTGCTTTTTCAGCTCCAGAGTCTGTGACTGGATATCACTCCGTTCCTTTTTGGCAACAAGTAGCGAATAACGTAAATCTAAGTAGCAAGACCGCCACTCTTAAGCCGAATGACTTGGATGGAGCTGGTAATATGGTAGTTGTTAAGATTCCTTTCTTAACCGTTGCACTGGACGGTAAATATGACCATATTGGCGATAACTACGTTAAGAATAAATGGCAGGAAGCCAAAAATGCGAATCCCGACAAACACATCAATATCAGGATTGATGACGCTGATATTAGAGCTTTGTTTGTAAACCCTTATCCTTTATAGTTTAAATGATAAGCTAAAAGAGAGCCTCAAATCAATCGATTTGGGGCTCTCTTTTTAGATAAGTAAGCTATCTAATTAGATTACAAAATATACCGCGTCGAAAGAAAATTCGATTCGTTCTTTTGCAGAATCTCATTTACAATCGCTTTGTTTTCGCTGGTTTCTTTCGTGGCGACAATCGTTCGAATGGAGAAAGAGCGAAGGGCATCATTTACTGATAAGGTACCTTCGGCGGAATCCTTACGACCCGTAAAAGGGAACATATCCGGTCCACGTTGGCATTGGGCGTTAATGTTAACCCGCGAAACCTGATTTACTAACTGATCCACCAGATTAGCAATTTCCACGGGATCGTTACCAAAAATACTAACCTGCTGTCCGTGCTGAGAATCAATTAAATATTGGATGGGTTCTTCTTCACTCGTAAAGGTAGCCACTGGGATAATGGGGCCGAACTGCTCTTCCCGATACACCTTCATGCCTTCAGCCACGGGATAAAGAATGGCTGGATACACAAAAGATTTGAAGTTTTCACCGCCGTGTGGATTGATTACACGAGCACCTTTGAGTTTGGCGTCTTCAATGCATTCAATCAAATAAGCGGGTTTATTAGGCTCGGGCAGAGGCGTTAGATTCACGCCTTTTTTCCAGGGCATACCCAGTTGCAGTTTGGCTACCGCTTCGCTGAGTTTAGAGAGAAACTCTTCAGCCCGGTTTTTATGAACCCAGAGAATTTTCAGGGCCGTACACCGTTGTCCGTTAAAAGATAACGCACCCAATACCGATTCTTTTACGGCTAAATCCAGATCCGCATTTTCAAGAATAATACCTGCATTCTTGGCATCCAGTCCTAAAATGGCCCGCAAACGGTTGGTTTTCGGGTGCATTTTCTTAAGATCCGACGCGACACGGCTGGAGCCAATGAGCCCTAATACATCAATTTTACCCGATTGCATTAATCCCGGAATGACGGTATTACCGCGTCCGTACAGTGTATTAACTACGCCAGGAGGGAAACTTTCTTTAAAGGCTTCCAGCAGTGGGTAATGCAGCAGAGTTCCGTGTTTGGGAGGTTTGAATAACACCACGTTACCCATCAGAATTGCCGGAATGAGCATCGTATAGGTTTCATTCAAAGGATAATTGAATGGTCCCATGCAAAGCACTACGCCCAGTGGCGAGCGGCGAACCTGCCCAATAATACCTTCCTCGATGATGAATTTGGAATTCTCGCGGTCAATGCGTTTGAGCTCATCGAGGGTGTCGTGAATGTACTGCACGGTGCGGTCAAATTCCTTTTCCGAGTCGGCCAGCGATTTGCCAATTTCCCACATGAGCAGCTTCACCACCTCGGCTTTCTTTTGCAGCATTTTCTGGGTGAAGGTTTCCATGCAGGCAATTCGGCCCGCAACAGACATAGTCGGCCATTCCCCGCGACCGTTATCATATGCTTTCAAAGCGGCATATAATACTTCCATGCCGTCGGCAGCATCCACTACGGGGTAACTACCGATGCGAACGGGTTCCCAACCGTCGGCGGTGCGTTGATGAATGGGCGAATACACATCCTGGGTTTTACCTTGCCAGGATTTCATGGTTCCTCCAATCAGATATTCCCGCTGCTCTAGGGGGGCTGAAAGGGCGTGTTCGGCGGGAATTTCTTCCGCTAGGGGAAAGAGAGACTCAAGTCGTAGCGTACTCATGATGAAAAGAAATTTATGTAATCTTCTATAAATCAGAGTTGAATGAAGCGTTGTAAAGCCTTATGGAAAAGACGGAGAAGATTCTGCCAGACCCGATAAACGTAGTAGATTTTTCATCCGCTTCCTTCACCATGAAAAGGAAGCGGAAAAAGAAAAAGCTAGAAAAATCCTAGATGATTTCTTGAAGAAGTGTTCTGAAATGAACGAATTGCAAACCGTAACGACGGTCAATTTCAGATTCTAAACGGGCCGAATAATCATTAACGTAGGTATTATAATCATCCATATCGGCAAAAAAGAACTGGAACGTATAGGTTACCCCACCCTGATCAATTTCCGTGAGTAGTTTAAAAATGCGATTACCAATGGGAAGATTAGTTGCCAGTACAGCCGGAACGTGGGTGTTTTTCATCCATTCAATCCATTCATCATGGGCGGCGTGTTCAATATTATACGTGACGTTATAAAGCAGCATAGTGTTATGTTAAGGGTTAGGGAATGCGTGATTTCCCCTTCTAAAATGGTTTTTACTGATTTGTTGCCTGGTAACAAACCTAAACCAAGAATTAAGGATGGCAATACCTTGAGGTAAGAAATTTATTTCTTTTCCAGATTTTATCCTTGTCTTTGATTAAAAAACATGGTGCCATTCCGCCCTCTTCTGTAAAACAAGTAGCATGCGGTTGGGTTATTGCTGGCAATACTTTTTGCTAGTAAAAAGCGGGAGATAAAACAGGTAAGCCCCAAAAAGACCTGCTATACGAATTCGGATGGAAAAAATTTCAATTTGCTGGTTGCGGCGGGATCTTCGTCTGCACGACCAGGCTGCTTTATATCACGCCTTACGCGGAGCGTATCCCGTATTGGTCTTTTTTATTTTTGATCGTGAAATTCTTGATGACCTGGAAGATCGCCGGGATCGTCGGGTAGAGTTTATTTATGAGCAAATTCTTTCCCTTGATAAAAAGCTTCAAAAGCATAAGTCGGGACTACTGGTGAAATACGGTTCGGCCTTACCCGTCTGGAAAGAGGTTTTGAAGGAATATGACATTGCCGAAGTCTACACGAATAATGATTACGAACAGTATGCTTTAGAACGGGACAAAGCCGTAGCTGACTTGCTGGCCACTAAACAAATTCCCCTGCATAGTTTTAAAGATCAGGTTATTTTCGAAAAAGACGAAGTGTTGAGTAAGGCCGGAAAACCTTACTCTGTTTTCACGCCCTATAGTAAAGCCTGGAAAGCTAAAGTCAATGACTTTTACGTAAAGTCGTATCCAACCGAGAAGTACTTTAAAAACTTTTTTAAGGCCAAACTTCCCGCTATTCCCAGTTTGCAGGATATGAATTTTGAGGCCGTAGGCGAGCCCTTCCCTTCGTCAGAAATTAACGAAGAACTCATTAAAGACTACGACAAAACCCGTGATTTCCCAAATTTGGAAGGCACAAGCCGCATGTCGATTCACTTGCGGTTTGGTACTGTTTCCATTCGGGATCTGGTTCGGGTGGCTCAAAAACTCAACGCTACGTATCTCAATGAGCTCATGTGGCGGGACTTTTATTTTCAGGTACTTTATCACTTCCCGCATATTAACTCAGGCCACGCGTTTCGGCCTGAATACGACCGAATTCAGTGGCGTAATGATGAGCAAGATTTTGAAGCCTGGTGTGAAGGACAAACGGGTTACCCCATCGTGGATGCGGGCATGCGGCAGATGAATGCAACAGGCTTTATGCATAATCGGGTTCGGATGATTACGGCAAGTTTTCTGGCTAAGCATCTGTTAATCGACTGGCGGTGGGGCGAAGCTTATTTTGCCAAAAAACTTCTGGATTACGATTTTTCGGCTAATAACGGTGGCTGGCAGTGGGCAGCAGGCAGTGGCTGTGATGCCTCTCCTTATTTCCGGGTGTTTAATCCAGCTTTGCAGGCTAAGAAATTCGATGCCAAACAGGAATACGTTCGGCATTGGGTACCCGAGGTAAGTGAAGCTCATTACCCCGACCCAATTGTAGAACACGAAACGGCTCGGGAACGGGCCATTACCACCTATCGAAAAGCGGTAAAGAAAAAATGATTCTTACTGAGAAAGGTATTCAGTAAGGTGGTTCTGAAGTTCCTGTACGAGAATGTGGCGTTGAATTCGACCGCCTTCTGTGACGAGCGTGATTTCGCCCCGCTCTTCTGAAACAACGATAATAGCGGCGTCCGAATGCTCGGATAATCCAATAGCGGCCCGGTGACGAAAACCCAGGATGGGTGAAATATGAGGACTTTCAGAAACGGGTAACATACATCGGGCTGCTTTAATACGGCCATCAGAGATAATGACGGCTCCGTCGTGCAGAGGGCCGTTTTTCTGAAAAATTGCCAGCAGAATAGCCTTGGAAAGTTCCGCATCAATACTATCGCCAGATTCAATGTATCGTTTAAGCGAATCTTCTTTTTTAATGGCAATCAGGGCTCCGGTCCGGCTGGCGGCTAGTTTTTTAACGGCGTCTATCACGGGGGCTAATTCCCAAGTGTTATGGTTTTCAGACTTCTGTTGAAAAATACGGTTTAAAATGGGGTATTGCTGAAGGTTGGTGGAACGGCCCACAAAGATGAGAAATCGCCTGATTTCGGGTTGAAAGATAATCACCAGAGCCAGTACGCCAATTTCCATGAACTGACCTAAAATCGTGGAGAGTAACTCCATATTCAAGGCTTTGACAATCAGGTAAAAACCGTATACAAGAAGGTAACCCAGAAAAACCCGGCTTGCAATGCTGCCTTTGATCAGAAAATAAATCTGATACATCAGAAAAGCGACCAATATCACGTCGATAAGGTCAGAAAAGGCAACGTCTAAAAAGCCAAGACTATAGAGCAACATTCGCCAATGATTAACAAATAGGATTGAAAGGGCTAGTCGTTTGACGAGCGAAAAACCAAAAATAAAAATTTTGAAGCTAATATCCGCGTATTATTTTCATGTATTTTGTATTAATCAAATTTAAAATATAATTAAAATATTAAAATTGAGTAGTATTGACGGGTTTTTACCCAAAGCAGCCCAATTAATGCTTTGGGCCTGCTTCGAGGTGTAGCTGATTAGTGTGGATCCAGCCATCCTGAATCAGGCGTTTGAAAATGGTTCGAGCCGGCACCAGATTTGTTCCTTCCGAACGAATGGAGGCTTTCCAGAAAGCCTGTTGATCAGGTAAGGTTTGTAATTCGACGCTGTATTCGTTACCCGTGACACGAGTGGCTCCGTAACTGTTTTGCTGAATGATATCGCCCGTACGTTTGACAATCATCACTACATCGGCTTGACAGACTTTATTTTCTTTGGTAATGAAGCTATCCACGGAGTCAAAAGCTAGCTCCTGCGAACGAGAAGCCGTACACAGCGAATAACCTTCCGGGCAGGCTTTCAAGAAACGCTGGGAGTCTCTAACATCATGGGAAGAATCCAGCAGGAGTACTAAAATCTTACGAAAAGAAGCCTCCTGATGCGTTTTCGAGTTGGAACGAACGGAAACGCAACTAGTTAGAAAGGTGAAAATAAGGAAAAAAGCAGTGGACTTGATCATAGGTTTGGTAGAAAAATACCAATTATATGAAATTAGCTTTAGTCTTACCTGAAAAAGTGAAGAAACTGCCTTTTTTAATGTACTTATAATTTGTTAGAAACCTTACTCAGGCCTGCCACAAACCCGTATATCCCAGAAATAGTAAGTTCCTTCGCTTCGCTCTGGATGACAGATTAGAGTATCTGCCAGCTTTACTTAAGAGGCCTCTATGAAAGAAGGGAGAAGCCAGCTTAAGATTCTCCTTTCTTTTATACGAAAAAGCCATTTTAGACAGCCTTTTACTGTTCAGAAACGAATAAATTCCAGACCTGCTGAGCCAGACTCCAGCTAACCAAATCCAGTAAGTCGATAGAAGGGACATCCGCAGTTAATACCTCCGCATTTTTTTCTGTAAAAGCATACGAGTCAAAGGCGGAAAGTACCCAGTCAGCCGTACTCTGATGACTATACGCATAAATAAAGACCGGTACTGGGGGCTGAATAGACTGCACAAGCTGGAAATGATGAAGCAAAAAACGTAGTGTTCGGATCATGACAGCATCTAGTAAATTCTGGCCCGTCAGCTCCAGACAAACCTCCACTTTCGTAAGTAAGGTTTCTGCCGAATGACCCTGGTCAGTTAATGACCTCAGCCAGCGTTGCAGCGTATGCAGTACATGGCTTAATCGTCTGACGATATTCTCTTCTACTGGAGAAATAGGAGAAATAAGGCGGAAAGGTTTGAAGGAGGTCGAAAAAGAAGTTTTACGAAGAAGCCCTTCTTCAAAACCAGGTAGGTCAGGATTGAGTTTACTACCAAAGCCCCCTTCAAGGGCCGTGGAAAAATGACGCTGCAGTGTATCGGCCAAAGCCAAGTAATCCACTGATCCTGAGAAGTAGATTTTCTGATCAGTGGGGTTGAGGCGAGTGGCTAGTAAATCGTAATCCAATTCTGGGCTTTCAATTACTAATTCAGTAGCCTTGCTCTGGGGTAGAGAGGTTGGTAGGGATGGATCGGTAATAAAAACCACAGATCGGGCTAAAAGCTCAGGCTGTAATCGCTGGCTTTGAGAGATGGAGTGGCCGGGGAAGGAAGATGCAAAATCTTCTAGCTCCAGGTTCCATTCCTTCAACAAAGCCAGAGCCGCTTCTCGTAGTCCTTGCGGAATAAACTGCGTATGATTAGGGTAATAAAATTCAGCTAAAGGAGTAGTAAAGTTGTCGGTTAAAGTCATGGTTGGGGTCGTTTGAAAGTGACGTATTTACAAAAAGGCAGCTAGGGGGTAACGGTTTCTTAACTGAAAATGCATAATTTGGGAATGCTTTTCTCTAAAAAGAGCGTACTCAAAAAAATTTGAGGAATTTGCTTAAATACTTTTTACGGGGCCATTCTGTTTATTTATCTTTGCACCCCTTGTGAAAAATCCAGCCTGAAAAGAGCCTTGCAGACTGCCATCAGAGATGCCAAATCCGTTTGGCAAGAATGTTTAAAGATCATACGTGAGTACGTGCCCGACCAGAGCTTTAAGACCTGGTTCGAGCCGATCGTGCCCGCACGTCTGTCTGGAAACACCTTGACCATTCAGGTACCAAGCGAATTCTTCTATGAATGGCTGGAGGAAAATTACGTGCACGTGCTGCGAAGGGCCATTGACCATGCCATTGGCCGTCAGGGCATGTTGGAATACGCAGTGATTGTGGATAAAGGCGACGATAAGAAGCCGCCGATGGGTTATACCGTTCCGAACCAGCGACCCGCTCCTCAAAATGCACCCGCTCCGCAGAAGAAGGCAAATGCGGAACCCGAGCAACTTCGAAATCCTTTTGAATTACCCGATTTGGATGGGCTGGAATTAACGTCCTATTTGAATCCCATTTATACCTTCGAGAATTACGTTGAAGGGGACTTTAACCGGCTGGCCCGCTCGGCGGGACATGCCGTTGCTACCAAGCCCGGAGTTACCTCCTTTAATCCACTGCTGATTTACGGCGGGGTAGGTTTGGGGAAAACGCACCTCGCTCAAGCCATTGGTAATCAGATCAAAGCGTCTGACGCGGGGAAATTTGTGTTATTTGTTTCCACCGAAAAATTCATGAATCAATTCGTGATGGCGGTGCGGAATAACTCCATCCAGAACTTCACAAATTTCTACCTGCAAATTGACGTACTCATCCTGGATGACGTACAGTTCCTGGCAGGTAAGGAACGAACTCAGGAGACGTTTTTCCATATTTTTAACCACCTTCATCAGACTGGCAAGCAGATTATTATGACGTCTGATCGTCCCCCAAAAGATTTACAGGGGCTTCAGGATCGTCTGCTTTCGCGTTTCAAATGGGGGCTTTCCGCCGATTTACAGATGCCCGATCTGGAATCGCGAATTGCCATCATCATGAAGAAACTACACGGTGATGGGGTGGATATTGATTACGAAGTCATTGAATACCTGGCTCACTCCATTGATACCAACGTGCGGGAGCTTGAAGGTGTCGTGGTTTCTCTGATTGCTCAGGCTACCCTGTTACGTCGGGAGATTGATATGAATCTGGCCCGACAGGTGCTTCGAAATATCGTTCAGGACTCAGAGCGGGAGGTTACCATTGAAACCATCATGGAAACCATTTGCCAGCATTATAAAACTACGCTTCAGGATATGAAGGGAAAGAGTCGCAAGAAAGAACTCGTTTTCCCTCGTCAGGTAGCGATGTACTTTGCCAAGGAATACACGGATTTATCGCTTAAGTCCATTGGTTACCACTTTGGAGGCAGGGATCACTCGACGGTGATCCACGCCATTCAGACCATTTCCGAGTTAAAGGAGCATAACAAAGACGTGAAAGCTCAACTGCTCGAACTTCAGAAAAACTTCGGGAAGCGAAATTAGAAATACGTTGGGTTTGGAGTTATGGAGGGGAAATTCTTATTTCAGCTCACACACTACTTCAGTCCAACCGTATGATTACTTGCCTTCGTCGCTCCCAGCTTGATTCTGCCGCCTATGATGCCTGCGTAGAAGCCAGTGAGTGGGGGACAATTTACGGCCTTTCTTGGTGGCTGGATCTGGTTTCTCCGCAATGGGAATGTCTGGTCTGGAAAAGTACGAAGGATCAATACCGGGCCGTTCTCCCCATTCCCGTGCAGCAGCGTTATGGTTTCCGTTTCGTGCATCAACCGCTCTTCTGTCAGTTTCTGGCTTTATACGCTGGCGAAAGTCTTAGTCTTGATGATCAAAAGCTATTTCTAAATGCTTTATTCCGACAATACCGCTTCATCGCCAGTTTCTCCCTTAGCTTTCCTGCTCTGTCTTTATTAAATACCTATTCTTTCGCCCGCATTACTACTTTTCAAACCCATGTGCTTTCACTTGGTCAATCCTATGAGTCGATTCGTGAAGCATATAAACGGGATCGGAAAATGAACGTAAAGCGGGCTGAAAAAGCTCAATGGACGATTTCCGTAGGGAATCAAATCACGTCATTAGCTGACTTGTTCCGGCATTACCACGAGCATCAGATTCAGGGCGGAGCTCATCCCAGGACGTATGAATTACTGAACTCCTTGTTTGAAGCTAGTCAGAAAAGGGGCTTTTCCGAGTTATGGTATGCGGAGAAGGCAGGCGAAATCCAAGCCGGAGCCTGGTTTGTTACCTGGAAAAAACGTACGCTGTATTTGTTCAACGCAGCCAATGAGGAAGGCCGCCGGGGCAATGCTCGTACTTATCTTATTGATCGTTACCTAAACGAAAAAGCCGGAACTTCCGGCTTATTTGACTTTGAAAGTGCTCAGGTTACCGATATTGCTAACTTCTATGCTAGTTTCGGAAGCAGGGTAATGTCCTTTTACGAACTCCGAGCCAATCAGTTACCCGGATGGGTGAATGCCCTCTGGAAACTGCGTAATCGCATGCGGTAACTATTGCCACTGGAATTCTTCCCGCATGCCTCTGTAGTTTTTAAGATCCATCGCTACAGCACCTACCATCAGATCAAATTCTACCTTGACCGGTACTTTATTCGCATCATCCGAAACCCAGATACGGATGGCTTCCTTGCCGTCAAAAAGTTTATTTTGAGGCATGATGGGAATGATGCGGTGCGTGTTGAGCTTACCAAATTTGGTTTTCACCACTTCTTTACCAGCGTAGCGAATCTGGAGGTTAATAAAATCGTTATCATAAAAGGTTTTGACCGTCGTAATCTGGCCTTCTTTCATGCGGTTAAAATCCACCGTTCTCAGAAAAAAATAGCCACTAATGACATCATAAATCGAGCCAGGAGCTTTAAATTCCTTCACTTCTTCCTTTGAATCCTTGCCCTTACTTACCGAAACGATCTTGTCGCTTTCCTGATCGAAGCTAACCTTTTGCTCTTTCTGATAACGTCCTTCCTGCTGCCGCATGGAAAATTCCATAGGCAACAGCGTTTGCGGATCAATGTAGGACTGCCAGGAGTCCCGAACTTTCGTTACCAAATCAAATGCTCCCGTAGTTCTGCCCGTGGCCGTCACGCGGTAACAGGCTTTTCCCTTCACACGGTGAAATTTATCGCTGACATCCACGGTGGCTTCGGCAGCATTAATAAAACCATAGTGAACGCGGTACTCCAGATGTTCGCCGGGCGTTGCCTGAAAAGTGGTCCTTGGAGTTAGCTCCTGAAGTGAAATAAATCCTAATCCAACAAAACCACTTAGGAAAAACACTAGTAAAGAGAAGCGGGACATTCGCATGTAAAAGGGGAGTAAATGATCGTAATGAATCCGGTTGTAAAGGATATTAAGAGTCGTATTTAGTTTTTAAATAGGATAAGTATCGTTTGAAATCACCCCGAAACTTTTCCTTAAATTCAATTTCAAACTCATTTCGCCGAGAATTATACGTGGCAAACCCTACAAAGAAAGCATTATTTGGTAATTCATCAGCTTTCCAGCTTCGCCGCCGCACCTGAGTAAGGCCTTTATATAACGTATCAGCCTGTTGAATAATATAACGAATCTGCTGGTGTTTCAACTGATCTTTTCGTTGATTCGACCACTGGGGCAAAAAAGTTGCGTATAGACTATCCAGTGATAGTTTACCCCGATTGAAGTGCTGTACATAGCGATCTCTGAATACTTTACCCTGCAAATAGGTTTGGTAAACCGGGGAGCTAGTGCCAAAACGCTGTGCCAAAAATCGGACGGCTCCGTAATCGCCGATGAAGTTAGCCAGATTCTCATTGAACTCATGTTGATTTTTAATAAAGACAGTGGCGTGAGTCATTTCATGCATGATCAGACTGGCCAATCTTCCTTCAGGCAGTGAAAGCATGCCTGACAAAATAGGATCGTTGAAGTAACCCAAGGTACTATAGGCCGAAACCGGGCTGATTTCGGTATCGTAACCTGACCAGAGCTTCTCTTCTTTTTTGGCTCGTTGCAAATCAAAAAAACCTTTATAGGTAAAAGAACCGATGATGGGAAAAGAAAATTCAATGGCTTTGACCTGGTAGGGCTCTGCTACGGTCAGAACGTAACAAATGGGTTTATTGTGCTGATCGTAATAAGACTGATATAAGGGGGTATCGTTGAGACCCAGTGAATCAATGGCAAACTGCCGGATCTCTTCAATAAAGCGAAGTTTGCTTTTAATGGAATCGGGCACGGAAGAATCCTGAAGTACTTCACTAACGGGTTTAGCTTCCAGCAGGACTCTGGCCCCGCCGCTGAGTTGCCCGTAGCTGTAACTTACCCAGTCCCACTGCCAGATGCCTACTACCAGCACTAGCAAACCGATGGACAAGGCAATTTTTTTTATGATATGTTTCATGGTTGACTTTAAACAATAACCTGGACTTCAATAAAAACGCTTTTTTTGTAAACGGCAACCAGATATATCCATTTTCCTCGTAAATATGTTTTAAAATCAATCCGGGACGGAACGTTTCGGTGTTTAAATTGATTAAAAAAATAGAACAAATATTTAGGGGTGATTAGGATATTTGGCCCCTAATGTGTAATTTTAGGTCAAATTCTTCACTCAATAGCTCGTTTTTTTAAACATGGCAGAAGCAAAAGGTACGGACGCAGGGCAAAAGTTAAAAGCTTTGCAAACCACCATTGAAAAATTAGACAAAGCCTACGGTAAAGGTACGGTCATGCGTCTTTCAGATGCGAAAGTTCTGGATATTCCTGTTATTTCAACGGGTTCTTTAGGACTGGATCTGGCCTTGGGCATTGGCGGGGTTCCGCGTGGACGGGTGGTAGAGATTTACGGACCTGAATCTTCAGGTAAGACGACTATTGCCATGCATTGCATCGCTGAGGCTCAGAAAAAAGGAGGCTTAGCTGCATTTATTGATGCAGAGCACGCCTTTGATCGTAGTTACGCAGAAAAATTAGGCATCGATACAGGTAATCTTCTCATTGCTCAGCCTGATAACGGTGAGCAGGCTCTTGAAATTGCCGAGCATCTGATTTCCTCCGGTGCTATTGATATTATAGTGATTGACTCCGTCGCCGCTTTGGTTCCTAAAGCTGAGATTGAAGGCGATATGGGGGATTCGAAAGTAGGTTTGCAGGCTCGTTTGATGTCGCAAGCTTTACGTAAGATGACTGGTATCATTAACAAAACTTCCTGCTGCTGTATCTTCATTAACCAGTTACGGGAAAAAATTGGTGTGATGTTCGGTAACCCCGAAACCACTACGGGGGGTAATGCTCTGAAATTCTACGCATCGGTTCGTCTGGATATTCGTCGGGCGGGTCAGATCAAAGAAGGAGCGGACAGCATTACGGGTAACCGTACGCGGGTGAAAGTGGTTAAAAACAAATTAGCTCCTCCATTTAAAGTGGTTGAATTCGACATCATGTATGGCGAAGGAATCTCGAAAGTGGGTGAAGTGCTGGATTTAGCCGTTGAACTCGAAATCGTGAAAAAATCAGGTTCCTGGTTTAGCTACGGTACCAACCGTTTGGGCCAGGGTCGCGACGCAGTGAAAGAGATCCTCAAGGACAACCCCGAACTGCTGGACGAACTGGAAGCTAAAATCAAGGAAAAAGTAAAAGGTGATGATGAAGCTTTAGTGGACACACTTGAGCCTAACATTGTCGACGACGGTAAAGAAGAATAAGTTATTTATAGTATCGTTTTCGAAGAACCCTACTGACTGTTATAGTCAGTAGGGTTTTCTTTTATAGGTTATAAACATTTAGTAATCAGCAGATATTTTAAGGTAGATTCACCAATGATTAGAATAAATTAATAGCGGACTGACTTTAATTATTACCAGTAAATCTTAGTATCTTTCCAAAGACAATGGAATTATCCCCGCCAACTCATGAAAAATATCCTGATTACCCTGTTACTACTGACAGGTTTTCCAGCCCTTCTTCGGGCTCAGCAACCCGATAGTCTTTTGCTGGCTTCGGCCCAGTCTTCTACTCTGTTCTCAAAAGACACCTCCAAGGATTTATTTGCCAAAGGAAGACAAGATGCTCAGCTGCATTATAAAAAGTACAAAGCGGCTCGCAATGCTACTTTTCTAAGCAGTGTGCTGGTTCCTTTCATTGGAATTATTCCTGCCGTGATAAGTTCAGACAAAGGCCCTAAACTAGAAAACTTGGGTTTTCCGAACGCTGATTTAATGAAGTCGCCCGATTATGCTTCGGGTTATAGGCAAAGAGCCAAACAAATCAAACAAAAGAAAATCTGGACTAGCTGGGGTTTGGCCTTCGGTATTAATGTCGCCGCTCTGGTTATTATTGCTAATCGATAGAAATAAGGCTATTACAAAAGCAGCAGGAATGGATCTCCCTGCTGCTTTTGCCTTTATACATAAATCATCTTTCGGCTCATGCCCCCATCAACGGTAAAGTTTTGACCCGTAATAAACGAATTAGCGGGATCACTTAAGAAGATAACCAGATTGGCAATATCGTCGGGGTTACCCACGCGACCCGCTGGGTGCTGTTCGTGGTCGGCTTTACTGAGTTTTGCTGGTTTTTGATCCGAAGATTTTTGATAGGCCGTAACGTCAATCCATCCGGGAGAAATGCAATTTACCCGAATGTCGGGCCCCAGACTGATAGCCAGAGCATGCGTCAGAGCAAAAATTCCTCCCTTCGAGGCTGAATAAGCAAACGTGTCGGGCTCTGACTGAAAAGCCCGGGTGGAGCAGAGGTTAATAATGATTCCTTTACTTGCTTTCAGGTAAGGAGCACAAACCCTACTACCCCAAAACGGACCCGAAAGGTTGACATTTATGCCCTGAGCCCAGTCTTCAAAACTCCAGTCTTCCAGCGGCTTATTTTCAAAAATGGCAGCATTATTAACGAGTATATCAATGCGACCGAAAGCTTCAACGGTTTGCTCCAGAGCTTTTTCAATGGCTTTGGGCTGAGCGATATCACAGGGTAAAGCCAGTACGTGACCGAGTTTCTCGAATTCCTTCTGGATTTCACGTAACGCTTTTTCGTCCTGTTCCCAAATGGCTACTGAGCAACCTTTTTCGAGTAATCGCTGGCTAATGACCCGCCCAATTCCCTGAGCACCGCCGGTAATAATGGCTACTTTTCCCTGCATGATTTTCTTAAATGATCTGGAAAAGATCGCTTAAAAAGGCATGCAAAGTCCTAACGGGGATCGTCAATCTGGCCCTTCATGCGGTAACGAAGTAATACTTTTTTACCGGACACTTTTTCAAGCATAGGGCGTAAAATTTTACTAGCATTCTCGCGGGTTTGTTCTAAGATACCCTGATTAATAGCCGATTGGCTGACCTGCTCTTCGGCTTTCTTAAAGGCCTCATCAATCAGCAAAGCTTCATCGGTAAAGGCATATTCGGTGTTATACACCTTGGATTTGGAATGATCAATTTTGGCAACGCAAATTTCGGGTTCGGGCAAACGCACGATGAGTGTATCCCGCATTTCACCAATATCGGTAACGGTCATTTTAGTTAAATCCAGACAGCCAATGGCTTCGCCCTGAATGATGAGCAGAGCTTTGCCGTCGGGCAGAAACTGACGGATAATTTTTTGATCGACGACATCTCGGAAGCTATACTTGACTAACTCCAGTTTTCCCAGCGAGGTGATTTGCTGAAGAACGACGTTGTGATTGGTAACAACTTCGGAGCGGCCCGAGGGATCAAAAAACTTGCGGGCTTTGATTTGTTCCCAGCCGTAAATGATACCGGCCACGAGCAGAACTAGGAAGAGCAAACGAAGAAGCAAACGCATAAGTCAGGGGTGGATTTATAGAACCATGAGATTACAGCCCCGAAGGTCTGAGTTATCAAAACGTCCCAACACCCGAAAAGTTTGAGGCTCCCTGCCGTAACTTCCTAAGTCTTTCGTTTCCAGAAAACTACAGGAATCAATGTTGGCCAAATCAATAATATTAATGCCGCCCGTGCTGCGGGTTTGCTGACCGGGCTGATACAGATGAAACGGATCATTCACATCCCGAAGGGTAATTTTCATACTGGCGGGCAAGTGAAACAAACCTTCGCCGAAAGAATAGCCCTGGGAGAGTAACTCCGTCATTCCGTATTCTGAATGAATCACAGGAACATGAAAAGCCTGGGTGAGAATTTCGTGTAACTGCTCGCGAAGTAACTCTTCTCTACGGCCTTTCATGCCCCCCGTTTCCATGACAATCAAATGATTCATTCCCTCTAAAAAAGATAAATCAGCAGTTTCGGCCAGATCTAAAAGGGCGAAAGTAACTCCGATGAGCAGGACTTTTTTCTCGGGTTTCTGCCTCAAAACAGAGAGTCGTTCCAGCAATTCGTCGGTATTATGCAGGTAAAAGCCCGAATAGTCGGATTGAGTTTTAGCAATGAAATGCCGAACCATGTGGACCAGCGATGAATTCGACCTTTCCAGGTACGAGGGCAGCAGAGCCAGGATATGAAAATCCTGAAGCGGGCCGAAAAAGGCTTCGAAAATACCTTCACTCACCGCATCATAAAAATCAGGGTCCGTTACCAGATGCTGACTAGTGATCTGGCCCGTGGTGCCACTGCTTGCAAAGGTTGTTTTTACCGTTGCAGAAGTGCTTAATATGCGGTGCGATTTAAAAAACTCAATGGGTAAGTAAGGAATCTGCTCAAGCGAATGAACCTGTTCAGGCTTGATAGCTAAATGAGAAAGGTATTGCTGATAAATGGCATTCTGCCGGGCCTGAAGCCGGAAGACTTCCAGGCTCAGATCCTCAAAATGGTGGGGATTTAGCGATACTATTTTATCTTTAAGTTCTTCAGTAATAGGCATTTGTCTGTGACTTGAATAACCCTATAGGGTGAATTTTTACAAACTTACTTAATTTAGCAGGGGCTAATGTAACTTTAAGAGTGAATTGGTCGTTTATGACAGTGACTATAAGAATTAGGTTCCTATGATGCGGGTATTATTTACGTTTTTAATCCTTGGTGCGGGGCTATATCTAGCGGGTTGTACGACCGAGCCTGACTTTTCGAATGTGCCTAACTTGCTCGACGGAAGCACTACCATTAGCAAAACAACCAACACCGACCGCCTAGGTAATGCTCAGGATTCGCTGGTGATTGGCGTCAAATTTCAGGATGGAGATGGGGATTTGGGCTTATCCAGTAATATGTATCCTGATTCAGTGTTAATAAAAGAAGGGTATAATTATGAAGTAAAAACCCTCCGTCGCATTCGGGGCCAGTTTCAGGACGTAACGCAAAGCTTTGGCGTTTCCAACTCAGGTAACTTTCCCCGACTTCGTCAGGATAACAAAGTGGGACCCATTGAAGGTACGCTTTCGCGGTCTATTATGATTCCGCATTTGGCCGTGTCCCGAAACGACACCCTGAAATTTAGAATCAGAATCAAGGATCGGGCCCTTAATGTAAGTAATGAAGTAGAAACGCCTTCCGTTATTCTTCGGGTGCAGCAGTAAGCCATACAATTTTTCAATCATAAAAAAAGAGAATGACTGTGAAGCCATTCTCTTTTTTGTTAGGTCTTTACGGGTAAGGTAATTCGGAAGGTGGTGCCTTTCCCCGGCTCGGAATTCTTGACGAATAACTTGCCTTTATGATAGTTTTCGATGATGCGTTTAGCCAGCGTCAAGCCTAGACCCCAGCCACGTTTTTTGGTACTAAAACCGGGGTTAAACACTTGTTTCCAGTTGGATTTAGGAATGCCTTTGCCCGTATCACTGATGTCAATCACAATCTGACCGGGCTTTTCTGTCATTTGAATTCGCAACTCGCCTACGCCTTCCATGGCATCCACGGCATTCTTGCAGAGGTTTTCAATCACCCATTCAAAAAGATAGCGGTTGATGGGTATAAGCTTGCCCGCCGGAATTTGATTGGTAATCTGCCACTTGATTTTTGATGAAACCCGGCGTTTAAGATAGTCCACAAACTTTTCAATGTGAGTATCCAGTGGTTCCGGCGAAAGGGTAGGCATGGAGCCAATGCTGGAGAACCGGGCCGTAATGGTTTCCAGCCGCTCAACGTCTTTTTCCAACTCCAGCACGTATTCCGTTTCGTAGCGATCGGGATCAGTCTTGAAGTATTCCACCCAGCCTTTCAAACCTGACAGGGGCGTACCTAACTGGTGAGCCGTTTCCTTAGCCAAGCCCACCCAGACCCGGTTTTGCTCGGAGCGGCGGGAAGAACTAAAGGCCAGGTATGCCAGGTAACCAAACACTAAAAGCCCCAGAAACATCACCAGGGGGTAATACTGAAGCTGCGTAAAAAGAAAGGAGTGGCTAAAGTAGATGTACCCCTTGCCAAAACCTCCGTCGTATTCTATTGGAGCATTATCTGTTTGGAATTCAGCTGCTTTCTGTTTTAAGAAATCATGAACTTCATCTGGATTTTCGGGTAAGGTAATATTTCGGGGCGTGTATGTATTTTGATACTCAACGATAACCGGAATTTCAGTATTAACCTTTACAATATTATCAAAGAAGAAGTTAAGATCGGTCTCGGCAGAACTGGTATAGGCATATTCCAGACTTTTGGCGTAGAGGCGTACTTCTTCAAGCTCATGAGCTTCTAGTCGGGAAATCAGGGAATTTGTATAGTAAAACCATCCGATGGAAAAGGCCATCAAAGTCAGGAGAATACCGATTTTAACCTGGTTTTTCTGCTGATATAAATCACCCGACCGCATCCGGGCGGCTAAGTTACCCCGGCGGTTGTCGGCTGATGGTTTCAATGGAGGATTAGCAACGCTTTGTTTCATTTCTTTTCAACCAACGCCAAAGGCTTTTGGATTTATATACAGCCAATAAAATAATTCCAGCCTAAGTGATCCCCTCATTTAGCAATGGCTTGACGATTGGGGAAGCCTGAGTCTAATGCTCTGGATGAGCGGGTTAGGAAATGACAAATGTCATAGATTAAGTTGAAAAGTTGCCTTAATCTTGCTCAGGAGTCAGTAAAAAGGCCGATGTAGTTTTGATTCATTCTAAATAGAACAGAATGGGATTTATTACATCCGTCGGAAGGTTATCCTGACGTATTTTTGTGTTTTTAGTGAAGGAAATGACTACTACGTTTCGAGCAATCAGTTTATCGTACAAAACTGCTCCCTTGGCCATAAGAGAGCAGGTGGCACTGGATGAAAGCGAGGCCAAGACTTTTTCCCTGAAACTGAAAGAGCATTTTGGATTTCAGGACATTCTGGTGGTTTCCACGTGTAATCGTACGGAAATATATTATACGGCGTCAGCAAACTACGCCGAGTCAATCATTAAGTTATTAGCCATTGAAAAAGGTCTGGAGAAGCCCTCAGACCTGCCCGATTACTTTGTAGTACTGGACGATCAGCTTCAAGCCATTCGTCATTTGTTTGAGGTAGCTACGGGTCTTCATTCGCAGGTAGTAGGTGATCTTCAGATTCCTAACCAGGTCAAGCATTCGTACCAGTGGTCAGTGGATGTAGATGCAGCAAGTCCTTTTCTGCACCGATTGATGCACACGATTTTCTTTTCCAGCAAGCGGGTTAATCAGGAAACCAGTTTCCGGGATGGAGCTGCTTCGGTTTCGTATGCAACGGTAGATCTGATCGCTGATTTAACGCAAAATCATGCTCAGCCTCGCGTGCTGGTAGTGGGTTTGGGTGAAATTGGAACGGATGTGGTAAAGAACCTGGCCGATAAGGAATTTGCTCAGATTACGCTCGTTAACCGTACGTATGCTAAGTCGGTTAGCCTGGCGGAAGGAACCAATTTCCGGGTGGCTGACTGGGAAAACCTTGAAGCTGAAGTGCGTCAGGCGGATGTAATTGTTTCCTCTCTGCGGGTAACAACGCCGCTGTTTACCAAAGCTTTTGTGGAGAGTCTGGACATTCTGACCTTTAAGTACTTCATTGATTTGTCAGTGCCTCGCAGCATTGAAGCTCAGGTAGAAGAAGTTCCGGGAGCTCTAGTGTACTCCATCGACGATATTCAGGCGAAAGCCAACGCCGCATTGCAGCGAAGACTGGAGTCTGTACCAGCCGTACACCGGATTCTGGATGAAGCCATGGCCGGATTCCAGGACTGGTCGAAAGAAATGGTGGTATCACCTACGATTCAGAAATTCAAGCAGGCTCTGGATCAGATTCGTAAAGAAGAACTGGCCCGTCAGCTTAAACACCTGACGCCTGCCGAAGCCGATAAATTTGATAAGCTCACGGCAAATATTGTGAACCGCATTCTGCGTTCACCCGCTGTGAATCTTAAAAACGCCTGCCGTCGCGGAGATGCCGACCAACTGGCGGATGTTCTGGTGGAGCTCTTTGATTTAGAGCGTCAGCCCGAACACAAATAAAGACTATAGAACAACGAGTGTATTGAAACGATGTAGAGCAAGGCTTAGGCCTTGCTCTTTTTTGTTTCTATTGATACGCCTTTTGGTATTGGGCGGGGGTTAATGTAGTAATTTCCTTGAACTGCCGATTAAAGTTAGAAATGGTATTAAAGCCGCTTTCGTAACAAATCTGAGTTATGGTGAATTTACCTTCTATTAATAATTTGCAGGCATAACCGATGCGAACTTCACTGACAAATTCAGAAAAAGTCCGGTTGGTTCTTGTTTTAAAATACCGGCAAAATGCCGAAGGGCTCATCCCTGCTAGTGATGCCATCTCATCAAGTCTGATTTCCTGTCGAAAATGATCGAGTACGTAATCGTGTACTTTTTGCATCCGTTCGGTTTCTGATACTTTGTGCGTATTGACGTAACCCAGACTAGCAATAGGCTGGCATTCTTCGGCGTGAGCTAATTCGTCTAAAATGGATAGTAATTGCAAAATGGCCTGAAACCCACTCGCCTGCAAAAGCTTGTGCATCCGCTCCCGAATCTGACTTTTCAACACTCCGGTAATTTCATAGCCCCGCGTAGCGTCCGTAAAAAAACTTTGTAAGCCGTGCATTTCGGGCCGTTTGAAAAAGTCATTACCTAGAAAGTCTTCGGTAAAGTACACCACAATTCCCTTGGTGGAAAGCCCGGAGGAAGTCTGAAAGTAGGCCGGATCACTTCGCCAGAGGTGCGGAATATTCGGCCCTAAAAAAACGGTATCTCCTGGTTCGAAAGGCTGAATGTTATCGCCAATGAAACGGGTTCCAGTGCCTTCTTCAACCGTAAAAAGTTGGTAATGCGGATGAAAGTGCCAGTTGGGATCAAAATGAGGAGCCGTGAGTTCCTGCATGGTAAAGGAAGCCACTTGGTTTTCAATGGATTTACGCAGAGCTAATTTCATAGTGGAAAAGATTCGACGATATATTAAAAATCGACAATATTCTGTATTTTGATGCTTAATTAAGTTGATTCTGCAATATAGGTCAAAATACAGTAGGACATGGTCAATGCGGAGACAGTATTTATCATTTTTCCATCATAAAATTGCATAATGATTTACAGCATGAATCTGCTCCTGTGGGGTGGTAATCTCGATGAATCTTTTTTTCCAACGCTCGAATTAATCCAGTCTATTGGTTTCGGTGGGGTCGAAGTGCCCTTGTCTACGAGCGATCGTCAGCACTGGAAGCCCTGGGCTCGAAAACTGGATGAGCTGGGCCTTCAGCGGCAGGCCGACGTAATCTGCGGACCCGAAGCCAACCTGATCAGTGCGGATGCGGGGATGCGTAAAGCTACGCTGGAGCATTTGCTTCGCAGCGTAGATTGTGCTGTAGAACTGGGAGCTGAAAAACTCATGGGTCCTTACCATTCTGCTCTGGGCGTTTTTACGGGGCAACCCGCTACTGCGGATGAATGGAAATGGGGCGTGGAGGGCATTCAAATTCTGGCCGAATATGCCCAAAGTCAGGGGGTTACTCTAGGACTGGAATATCTCAATCGTTTTGAAATGTATCTGACGAGTTGTGGAGCCGAGCTGGCCCGCTTTGTCGATGAGGTGAACCATCCCAATTGTCAGATCATGTTCGATACATTTCATGCTAATATTGAAGAAAAGAACATTGGCGAAACCATTCGTCAGTTAGGAGACCGCATCACCTTCATACAGCTTTCAGAGAACGATCGTTCTACTCCTGGTAAGGGTAATGTGGATTGGAAAGGAGTATTTGCTGGCCTTCGCGACATTGATTACCAGGGTTGGTTGAGTATCGAAGCTTTCAGTCCCAAACTTAGTGTAGCCAATATCTGGCGGCAGATGTTCGATTCAGAAGAACAACTCATGCGGGATGGTCTGTCCTTCATTAAAAGTCAGTGGGAGTCGGTTCCTCAAGTAGTCAGTAACGGTCAGTTTTAACGATTTGTCTCAATTTATTAACCTTACTATTTTCAATCAGGCTTAACTTCTAATTACATGTCTTCACCCCTCAATATTGCCATTGTTGGCCTGGGATTCGGAGCCGAATTCATTCCTATTTATCAGCGTCATCCTTTAGCTAATATGTACGCCATTTGCCAGCGTACACCTGAGAAACTCAACGCCGTGGGAGATGCCTTCGGAATCGAGGTTCGTTACACGGATTTTGATGAGTTACTCAAAGATCCTAAGGTAGATGCCGTTCACATCAATTCACCCATTCCCAATCATGCCGAGCAGAGCCTGAAAGCTCTTCGGGCGGGCAAGCACGTAGCCTGTACTGTTCCGATGGCTACGAGTGTAGAGGATTGCCTGGAAATCGTAAGGGTTTCGAAAGAAACGGGCAAGAAGTACATGATGATGGAAACAGTGGTCTATAGCCGCGAATTCCTCTTTATCAAGGACTTATACGAAAAAGGTGAACTGGGTAAAGTACAGTTTTTAAAAGCTAGCCATCAGCAGGACATGGAAGGCTGGCCAGACTATTGGCCTGGACTTCCCCCCATGCATTATGCAACCCACTGTGTCGGTCCGGTGGCTGGTTTACTGAAGTCCAGTCCTGAGTACGTTTCCTGCTTTGGTTCGGGTACGATCAGCGAAGATCTGGCGAAAATTCACAATTCGTCTTTTGCCATTGAATCAGCACACATTAAATTCAAAGACAGCGATTTAGCTGCTTATGTCTACCGTTCACTCTTTGATACTGCCCGTCAGTACCGGGAAAGTTTTGAAGTATACGGTTCGAAAAAATCTTTTGAGTGGCCGTTGATTGAAGGCGAAGAGGCCGTCATCCATACCGCTAAAAAAGAAGAACACGAAATTCCTGAGCGGGTTACTGTTCCCGATTTTGCTCATTACTTACCCGAGGAAATTCAGGCGTTCACCACCCAAGGCGTTTACGACGTAGCTGATAACACGCACCTGAGCTTTACACAAGGCAGCGGTCACGGAGGATCACACCCGCATTTAGTGCATGAATTTCTTTCGGCACTCGTGGAAAATCGCGAGCCTTTCCCAAATGCTGTACAGTCAGCCGAATGGACGAGTGTAGGCATTTTGGCCCATGAATCAGCTCTACAGGGCGGGAAGTTGATGTACTTACCCGATTTTGAGAATGCATAACGATTTAATGCTGGTAGCCGTACTCTGCGGCTACCAGTTAAGCCTGAGCATGCTAAATCCACTTAAATGATGAAAAAAATTCTGGCCGGACTAGTCGCTTTGAGTCTGTTGACGCTTACCTACTGTACGCGGCAACCCCAGACCAAGAAAGTTGAATCCAAAGGCCGACGCATCGAAATTCTTTTCCTGGGCGATAAGGGACATCACCGCCCGATTCAGATGGCTCCGTTGTTAATGGCTGGGTTGGGAGATAAGGGAATTAACCTGAGCTATACCGATAAACTGGAAGACCTTAATCCAGAGAACTTAAGCAAGTACGATGGGTTACTGGTATTTGCCAACTGGGACAGCATTCCGGCTGCCCCCGAAAAAGCCATGATTGACTTTGTTAAGAATGGCAAGGGACTCATCGCCGTGCATTGTGCTTCCTGGTGTTTTCGCAATTCGAATGTTTTCGTCAATGAAATGGTGGGTGGACAGTTCTGGAAACATGGCTGGGACACCATTCAACCCGTGTGGACGAAGCCCGATCATCCGGCCATTTTCGGTGCCAAAAAGTTCAAGACGGTTGATGAAACCTACTTGCATAAAAAACTGGCGGCTGACAATGTGGTCTTAACCGAGCGGTTGATTGATGAAAAACAGGCCCAAGACAAGCCCGGACAGAAAACCGAACCTTATACGTGGGTGCGGAATTTCGGTAAAGGCCGTGTATTCTATACTGCTTATGGTCATGATGAAATTACCTGGAAACAGCCCGATTTCCATACCTTAATGGAAAAGGGAATCAAATGGGCTGTGGGAGATAAAGTCGTTGAGGAGCTTAAAAAACTTAATGTTCCCACGCTAGTGTATAAGGAAGCCAATTTGCCTAACTATGAAGAACGTCCGGGACCTCAATTGAAGCCTGATCCGCTTTCGCCGGAAGAGTCGATGAAATTTTTACAGGTTAATCCTGATTTTACGCTGGGATTATTCGCCCATGAACCTAACGTGCAACACCCCATTGCTCTGAGCTGGGATGAAAAAGGCCGCATGTTTGTGATCGTAACGCTGGATTATCCCAACGAACGTAAGGAGACCGGCGGTCGGGATTACATCCTTATGCTGGAAGATACCGACAAAGATGGCAAGGCCGACAAGTTTACCAAGTTTGCTGAAGATCTGAGCATTCCCACTAGTTTAGTGGCATACGATGGCGGATTTATTGTGTCTCAGGCACCGGATATGCTCTTTTTGAAAGATACCGATGGTGATGGAAAAGCGGATGTTCGTAAGGTATTGATCAAAGGATTTGGTACGACGGATACCCATGCCGGGCCTAGTAACCTGCACTACGGCTTTGATAACTGGATTTACGGTGCCATTGGTTATGCGGGCTTTAACGGTACCGTGGGCGGCAAGAAGCATCAATTTGGTCAGGGCTTTTTCCGATTTAAGCCGGATGGTTCCGAGATGGAATACCTAACCAATACGTCGAATAACACTTGGGGATTGGCTTTTGATGAAACGGGTAACCTGTTCGGTTCGACGGCTAATAACGATCACGGCTGGTACATGGCTATTCCTAACCGCTATATACTGGGTTGGGATAAACTTCGCATTCGCGGCGGTCGTAGCACGGATACGCACAAGGATATGAAAGTACTTACCCGCATTCGTCAGGTAGACGTGTTTGGCGGATATACATCTGCGGCGGGTCATAACTTCTATACGGCCCGCAGCTTTCCAAAATCATACTGGAATCGCGTTGCTTTTGTAAACGAACCTACGGGGCACATCATCCACCAGAATACCCTAGAAAAAGAAGGTACTGACTTCCATGATATTAATGACTTTAATTTAGTAGCTGGAGCAGATGAATGGTTTTCGCCCGTTTTTTCCGAAGTGGGTCCCGATGGAGCGGTTTGGTTTGCCGACTGGTATAGCTTCATTATTCAGCATAATCCAACGCCCAGAGGTTTCGAAACTGGCGAAGGTAATGCCTACGTAACGGATCTTCGCGATAACTCACACGGAAGAATCTACCGCGTCGCTTACAAAAAGGCTCCTGCGTATCAGCCCCTAGCTTTATCGAAAGATCGGCCTGATGAGCTAGTAGCAGCCTTAAGTAATAACAATATGTTCTGGCGACAAACCGCTCAGCGATTACTAGTTGAACGGGGTAATAAAGACGTCGTAAGTAAGCTACTAGGATTAATTCAGAATCCATCGCTGGATGAAATCGGATCAAACCCCGGAGCGATTCATGCCCTCTGGACTTTACACGGACTGGGTGTTTTGGATGGGTCGAATGCGGAAGCTTTAAAAGTAGCACAGGCTGCCTTGAAACATCCGGCGGCAAGTGTTCGTAAGACGGCTGTTCAGGTATTACCAGCTTCTGCTCAAACAGCCGAAGCTCTACTGGCTGCTAATTCACTCAACGACTCCGAGCCACTAGTGGCTTTGCACACGTTATTAGCGTTTACGCAGATTCCGCTCAGCCCGGCTGTTGAAAAGGCAGTATTAGCGGCTTTGTCTAATCCTAATTTTGTTTCGGATCGCTGGATGCCGGACGCCTTTACCACCGTATTTAATGCCCGTGGTTCAGAGTTACTGAAAACGTATCTGGCCAAAGCTCCCCTTAAGTCGTCAACGACTTCTACTGCGAATGCTTCAACTGGGATGAATCATGATCATCACGGAATGAACCACGGCGAAGCTAAAAAGACGGAATCAACTGGACCTAAGGCAGATTTGGTGGTGACTCAGGTAAAGTCTTCGACGGCTATTCCTACCATAAGGGAAGGGGTAACATTATCCGTAGAAGTTGAAAACCGGGGCTCTAAAGCCATTCCCGAAGGAACACCTATTACCCTGAAAATTAACGTTGCCGGGCCTAATATGACCCGGGACTGGGTAAGCTATACGTTCGTGAAAGGTCTTGCCGCTGGCGAAAAAGCCCTGATTTCAGAAGTAAATAACGGCCCCTGGGTAGGGAATATGAGCATGAACTCGGACGTTCCTGGCAATTTCACCATTGCCGTTACCGTGGATCCAGATAATAAAATTCCAGAGAATAACGAAAATAACAATGCTTATCGCCATGTGCTCAAATACCAGCCTCTGAGTAATCTGACTGGATTTGTGGTTGAGAATGCCAGCCGGGCCTATGCGGCCACGGCAACAGATGAGGAAATTCTATCTCTGGTAAGCGAGTTGAAAGAAGTTGATGACGCAGATACCAGAGCAGTACTAGCAGGTTTGAGACGCGGCTGGGATCCCAAGCGAAAAATGGATCCAGTGGCTTCTTCACAGCAATTACTGGCCAGTCTTGAAAAGGAATTTTCGACCGATAATAAGAAAAGCTTAATCCTTTGGGCCGAAGCGGCAGGTTTGAAAAAATCAGACGAGGTATCGGATGATCCGAATCTTCAGGTAATCAAGTTGAAAACGGTGACTGAAAAACTGCAATTCAATTTGAAAGAGTTTAGCGTGAAAGCTGGTCAGCCCGTAGAAATCATCATTGATAACCCCGATCAGATGCAGCATAACTTCGTGATTGGTAAACCTAAATCATTGGAAATCATCGGCAAAGCCGCCGATGCCATGATTACTCGCCCTGATGCCGTGTATAAGAGTTACGTGCCTGAAATTCCGCAGGTAATCATTGCGACTAAGCTCATCAATCCCGACGAAAACGTCCATCTAAAGTTTGTTGCTCCCAAAGAAGCTGGTGATTATCCATTTGTATGTACCTTCCCCGGCCACTGGCGAATCATGAATGGTGTTATGCGGGTAGTAGCTCCTATTAGCTCTAGTTCAACTAAGAGATAAACTTCTCAGAATCATTTGAAAACCCGGGTAAGTATTATATATAATTGGCCCGGGTTTTAATAGTGAGTGTAACTAATATTTGAACCTGCTTTTCTAAAGTCTACAGTATCATTAAAAAAACAAGAAGGGTGGATATCCACCCTTCTTGTTTTTTTAATGATACTGCTAATTATTTAACATCCCAGAAAACTTTCGTTGACTGTGTGTCTTTAGATCGAACAGCATTGTAATTAGTTGTGTTAAGGGAGCTTTCGCTCGTAGGGTATAATAACCGACTTGGAGGTGTCTTGGTTGTAGCAGACCCATTATCAGTAGGAAAGCTGATAGGTGTAAGCTTCGTACGACGGTATTCAGCCCAGGCTTGGTTAGCCTGCATAAGCGTAAAATCAATCCATTTTTGGGTAGCAATCTTGGTGAGATTACTTGTTCCATAAGCGATGCTGGGTTGAGCCAGGAATGTTGCTATCTGAGTCTCGGTAGGAGGGGTATCCTTGGTGCCCGTGTAACTGCTTTTGTTATTAATGCTATACCAAAAAGCAATGGATTGGCGAATTCCGTTCTCATAAGCTGTCTTCGCTGTTCCTAATCCCCAGCGTTCATAAGCTTCAGCAACATTAAACCAGCTTTCTGCGGAAGTCATGATGAGGCCTGGGAATAAGTTATTTTCTGTGAAGGTGGTGGAATCCCAGCGAGAAATGGCATTAGCAGTCTGAGCATCCGTTAGCTGAGCAGCTGTCCATGTATTCACTACTCCCGTATAAGTTCCTTTAGCCGATTTAGTAAAAAAGACAGGAATACGGGGGTCATTTGCCGGAGCCATAGCTTTATCTAGTAAGGCGGCTGGAGCAAAAGGATTCACTTCAAAACCTTTACGCATATCGTTAATAGACACAAAATTACTACTAGTAGCGGAGGGCTGAATAACAATATTTTCGCTGGCTGATTCAATCAATGGATATTTTGAAGGATCGCTTAGAATAGTCGTTACTAAAGCCTTTGCCGTTGCTTCATCTGAATACGAGATACGCATAGCTAAGCGTAGTATTAACGAATTGCAGTATTTTCTCCACTTTGAAACACTTCCTTTATTAACATAATCGTAGCTAGTAAATTGACTAGCGAAGAAGCTAGGGGTGTTAGCCGTAGATAAATAATCGGAAATACGCTTGAGATCGGTAAGCATATTTACGTATGTGGTTTTCGCGTCATCATAGCTCGCCATCGAAATCTCTCCCGTTGCGTTTAGCTGTCCGGCTTTAGTGAAAGGAATATCTCCCCAATAATCAATCATCTGTGCCGTTTGATCATAAAGGTGGATGCGTGCGGTTTCCATGAAAAGCTGTAGGCCTGCTTTTTCCTCCTCACTTAAAGTGGAATATACTTTTTCCATTTCACGATAACGTGCAATGGTTTTAGTATAGTAGATATCCCACCGCGTAGCGTTATATGCGGTAACCTGCTCATAAACTCCATTCGACACTGTTACTCCGTTCAATTGGCTATACGTTCCAATTTCTGGAATTAAAAAAGTGTATAAGTTCCAGTAGCGAGGCAGGATGGTTTCATTCATTAATAAACCCGCCCACAAACGTTGAACGTCGGCTGTAGATGCACCACTTGGGTTTGGGTATGCATCTTCGATATCTTTTGTCGTACAACTCGAAAGGAAAAAGCCCAAGCTTGTTAATAGCCCTAAGGCAGAAAGAATAATTCGTTTCATAACTATCAATATGATCCAGTTAATAATGTCAAATTAGAATGAGAATCGTAAACTACCCCCAATAGATCGAGTTGCTGCGTTAGCTCCACCTACTGAAGTTGCTCTTGAAATCCAACTAGTTCCTACACCCTCTTCTGGATCAAGACCTGGGAGTGATTTGTAGATGTAGAATAGGTTTCTACCGTACGCTGAAAGCGTGAGGTTTTGAATGCCCAGTTTGGAGGTAAATTGGGACGGCAGGCGGTAGGAGAGGGTTACTTCCCGTACCTTAATGTAGTTATTGTCAAATACGGCATCCTTATAAGTAATGTTTGACCCCGAACCAGGATAGCCACCCCAGTTGTAGTGGTATCGATAATATTGAGGTGCCTCAACAATCTTTTTATTTACTTCGCCTCCTTCAGTTACCCCTTTAGCAATGATACCATCAGTATAGACGGTTTCCCCCTTAGGTCCTGCAGTTGTTCCTGTCGCAACTTGGATAAAGTTACCAGAAGCATCTGCATAATAAGATAAGCCTCCATGCTCTGTATCACGTCCAAATAAGGAGTTTTTATACATACCTGAACCTGTTCCATACAACCGGGAAAGAGAGATAATTTGGCCACCCCAAACAAAATCGGTTAATACACTAAACGAGAAGTTCTTGTAAGAAAGCGTATTCATTAGGCCACCAGAGAATTTGGACTGGATATTTCCAAATTTCACTAGTTTGTCGTAGTCAATAACGTAAAAACCGTCATCACCAACAATGTAGTTACCAGCTGCATCCTTCTTATGATCATAACCCCAGATGCTACCAGCCGCTTCGCCTGGCTTAGCATAGACATAAAGCGATCCGTTATCTTTATTATCAAGAGTAATCTGTTCCAGCCCCTGAGCAAGTGATACTACTTTACCTCGGTTCATTGCAAAGTTAAAGCGTGCATCCCAAGAGAAATTATTCGTTTTTACAGGCGTGCCATAGAGGGATAGTTCAATCCCATAGTTACGCATGTTACCTACATTTCGAAGAACACTGGTAGAGCCAATGGTAGATGGAGTTCCTAAACTGGTGATCTGATCTTTAATCAGGTTGTTATAATAGGTGATATCAAAACCTAATCGATTTTTCAAAAAGCGGTTTTCCCAGCCAAATTCAATTTCTGTCTTCATCTCATTTCTAAGCGACTTGTTGCCATAGCCTGATGATGAAGGATAGAGATAAGGAACGCCGTCCAGACTTCCAGAATTGTATAATACGTTCGAAACATAAGCATTGGGAGGGTTCCCCACCTTCCCCCATGCACTTCTGATCTTGCTGTAAGAAAAGAAGGAAGGTAATTGTACGGCATTGCTTAGTTCGAAAGATGCACTTAATCCTGGGTAAACGAAAGTGTTATTACCAGGAGCCAGCGTAGAAGAACGTTCTCTACGGAGTGTACCAGACACGAAAAGGAAGTTATTGTATTCTAAATCCAGAATACCGAAAATCCCATCTTTTACTAAGTTAGTAACGCTGTATGAACCCTCGGGTGGATTGGTTTTGCTGGCACTTAAGCTAAACCAGTTTTCTGAAGTTAAGCCATCCCGTGTGCCTGCATAATTGTAACTTAGTCGTTCTCTTCTACCTTGATAACCTGCCGAAAGTGTAGCATTGAACTTATCAGAAAGCTTTCTCTCATAAGTTAATAAAACATCTCCGTAAGTAATGTTATAAATATTCGAGTTGGTTCTATACGCTCCTGTAGCACCATAAGAAATCGGTTGTGTACTTTTTTCTTTAGTTTCCATGAAGTAGCTTGTATAATCTACACCCATGCGGCCTCGCACGTTAAGGCCCTTAGCTATATTATAATTAAGAGTAGCAGCGGGCATGAACCGACTTGAGGTTTCATCATAACTATTGGCCAATTGATTCCACAAGAAATCAAGGAAGTCTTTAGCCCGGATATTATATTTAAGCCTCTCTTCTAAGTCTAAAGTTGAAGTATAATCTACCCATTTATAACCCTTACTCGTCTGATATTTATCAAAGTATACGCTCATGTAATCAGCTGGACTAAAGAATCCACCGAAGTTATTGGTCAGGTAATAAATCTGACGAGGGCGGTTATGTACCTTTTCATGAACAAAATTCATGACCAAGTCTAAAGTTAATCGAGGCGTGATCGCATACTTAGAGTTAAAATTGAAAGTATTTTTTTCCTGCTTACCTCCAATCTGAATTCCTTTATAATCATTACGCGTGTAGGAAATACGGTAGCTACCTTTATCATTAGCATTACTCAAAGCGATGTTAGCAATAGTACTGCTTCCTGGGCGGTAAAATTCTTTCCAGTTGTTTGCATGAGAAATGTAAGGGCGAATTTTTCCGTCCCACCAATACACATCACTACCATCCATTTTAGGTCCGAACTGTGCATAAGATCTAAAGACGGGATACTTCACTGCCTGGCCGTTTATTGTAGTACGGATAAAGCCATCATCTCCAGCACCAAAATTTGCTTTATTTACTGAGCGTTCGTAGCCTGGTCCGTATTCGGTTTGTAAATCTGGGGCAGAGGATACTTTTTCTGAGTTAGCTGACAAGTTTATATCTACTCCTATGCCTTTTCTTGCTCGTCCGCTACCATTCTTTGTCGTAATAACCACTACTCCGAAGTTAGCATCAGATCCGTAAAGAGCAGAAGCAGCAGCTCCTTTTAAGATGTTGATATCCTGAATATTTTCAGGGTTAATATCAAGCAAACCGTTTCCATTAATCTTTTGATTGTTCCAATAACCATCGTTATTGGCCTCACCGTTTCGGATGATTACTCCATCCACAACAATCAAAGGCTGGCGTTGATAACCAATAGAGTTGACTCCTCGAATTTGAATACCTACGGCACTGGTTGCTCCACCAGTGTTGGTATTAATGGTAACCCCTGGAGCTTTTCCATATAAAGCAGAAGCAAAGTTTGTAGGTGCAGTAGCTACTACGTCCTTTCCGGAAATTTGAGTAGTCGCATAGCCCAGTTTACGCTGCTCTTTCTGAATTCCCATTGCTGTGACCACTACTTCATTAAGCTCTCTATTGTCTTCCTGTAAAGTGATATCAACAAAACTTTTTCCATTTATGGCTACAACTTGGCTAGTGTAGCCTACGAAAGAAACGACTAGAGAATCCTGAAGACTTTTTACCGCAAGTGAATAAAGACCATCTGCACTTGTCACGGTACCTGATACCTGAAGTTGAACCCTGGACTCGGATAGAAACACCCGGAAGATTTTGACCATCCGCAGAACTTACTCGGCCCGAAACTCTTTGGGCAAGAACTGGAATACTCAAAAACATCAGCCCTAGTAGCATGAGTTTAGGTAAACAATTTTTCATAAAGTGATGAATGTTAGGATTTGATAAGATTAAAAATCAACGCTTATCTAGAAATTCCATCCTGCAAGTTGCTTGTAGGCATGCGTTGCTAAGAACAATGCGAAGTCATTAGACTTATGGAAAAAATAGGCGTGTAGAAGAGGAAAAACTAAAGAACTGACCTTATTTAAAGCTAATGGAGAATTGCTAATGAAGACATTGGAAGAAATATTCCCTGCAATAACAGAGGTCTATTAAAGAGAGAGCGGTATTGATTAATGTATATATATTCCATTTTTTGATCATAAATTAAGTTAGGTGAACATTTTGCCCATAAAAATAACGGGTTCTTTAAATTATTGTAAAATAATACACAATAATTATTATTTATTTCATGAAATGCTGTATGTTATAAAATTTTTTTTAAAAAATTTCGCGTAAATCCACGTAAGTGGGTATATCTATTAGTATAAAATAGAAATAGTTAATGATTATATGGAATGACTGATTATACTATATATTAAAACTTTATATAATAATGCTTTGTATTTTTTTGAATATTTCATTATGTGTAAAGCGGCTATAATGAAATTTATCAAAAATGGTTACAGAACTTTGTTATAATTTCATTAGTAGTATAATTGGATTATATGTGTTATAGTAAGTATATGTGCCTATTTAGGGTTATTGTTTGATATATATATGGAAGTTCTGATGCTACTAGGAGAAAATAAAAATACCCTTGATAGGCTATTTGCCTATCAAGGGTATAAAACATATATAATTTTAGCTAGAGTTCTACTGTAACTTTCTCCCCTCCAGAAAATGCTTCCGGCACCGGGCTTCGTAGCTATCCGTTTCCCCGAGTAATACTTGTCCTGGAGTAGCTACTTTACGAAATGAGTAATTAGCCAGTTCTCCACAAACCACGCAAATGGCCTGCACTTTGGTTACATATTCTGCTACGGCCATTAGGGCGGGCATGGGGCCAAAGGGGTTACCGTCCGAGTCCATATCCAGTCCCGCAATAATAACCCGCTTGCCTCTGTTGGCTAGTTCATTACACACTTCAACAATTTCCGCATCAAAAAACTGAGCTTCGTCGATAGCTACAATGTCGCACTTACCCACTAGCTCTAAAATATCGCGAGCATAGGTAACGGGGCGGGAGCGAACGGAAGCCGAATTATGAGAAACTACGTCTTCAATGTGATAACGGGTATCAATCGCGGGTTTGAAAATTTCCACTTTTTGCCGGGCAATCAGAGCCCGGTTGATTCGGCGGATAAGTTCTTCCGTTTTCCCTGAAAACATAGAGCCACAGACCACTTCCATCCAGCCCGCGTGTTTCTCATCACCAGCCCGCAGACCACTCGTACGTTCAATAAACATAAGCCTTAGATTCTGCCTCGGATCACCCTTAGCGTTCTTCTCAATTACCCTACAAAATAACAAAGCAGCGATGGGATCATCGCTGCTTTGAAAAAAAGAGTACGGATTTTCGTACCAATTTTTACGACTCGAAATAATTAAGTGTCCGGAAACCACCCTGGTTGAGGTGAAGATCCTTTTTAAAGAGAGCTAAATCTGAAGTCATCATATCGTTTACCAGAGCGGGTAAGTCGTACTTAGGCTCCCAGCCCAGAACGGTTTTTGCCTTAGTAGGATCGCCGTGCAGTAAATCTACTTCCGTCGGACGGAAATAACGGGGATCAATGGCAACCACTTCTTTGCCAATTTCTAATTGATACTCTGCATTGTGACAAGCCTTCACATATCCTTTTTCATCCACGCCTTCACCTTTGAATTCCAGCTCAATGCCTACCTCATTGAAGGACATGCGGATAAAGTCACGCACTTTGGTAGTTACGCCCGTAGCAATAACAAAATCTTCGGCTTTATCCTGCTGAAGGATTAGCCACATGGCCTCTACATAGTCCTTGGCATGACCCCAATCCCGCAGGGAATCCAGATTCCCCATGTGAATTCTATCGAGCAGACCTAAGGCAATACGCGAGACGCCACGGGTAATTTTACGAGTTACGAAGGTTTCTCCGCGAAGGGGAGATTCGTGATTAAAGAGAATACCGTTAACGGCAAACATATCGTAAGCTTCACGGTAGTTAACCGTAATCCAGTACCCATATAACTTAGCCACAGCATAAGGAGAGCGGGGGTAGAAAGGCGTCGTTTCCGATTGGGGAACGGCCTGAACCAAGCCGTATAACTCTGAAGTAGAAGCTTGATAAATTTTGGTTTTTTTCGTCAACCCTAACAAACGTACGGCTTCCAGAATGCGAAGGGTACCTAAACCGTCTACTTGTGCGGTATACTCAGGTTCATCAAAACTCACCCGAACGTGGGACTGAGCTCCCAGGTTGTAAATTTCGTCGGGTTGAACTTCCTGAATCAGGCGAATGACGTTAGTAGAATCCGTTAAATCACCGTAATGCAAGTGAAAGCGAACATCCTGCTCATGCGGGTCCTGATACAGGTGGTCGATACGTTCAGTATTAATCAGCGAGCTGCGTCTTTTCACGCCGTGAACTTCGTATCCTTTTTCCAGTAATAATTCTGCCAGATAGGCACCATCCTGACCGGTAATGCCGGTGATAAGGGCTTTTTTCATGTGGTTGTATAAGAATAATGATTGGCCTGGTCGCTCTTTCTATACCTTTAGGGGGAATAAAAAGTTGCCTTTTGATAATAATCATTACAAAGATACCACAATATGAAATCAAAAATGATCAATGATAAGAAAGGATTAAGGCTCATACAGCTCGTCTTTATCCGCTGCCCGATTGTCCATGATCTTTAAAGCATCCCGAAGTGTTACCCGATCTGTAATAATGGTAGCTGTTGGGTAATCATCCTTGATTTTATTAAAGTAGCGTTCTACATCCAGTCGGGTAGCAAAATCACCTACGCGGAGGCGATACGTTGGATGATTGTAGGCAATATACGTATTGAGATCAGCGAATCGCTGATAGATAAAGAGTTTAGCTGCTTCGAGCTCGTTGCGTTTGGTTCCGGTGTAGAGTTGAATCCGGTAACCTGCGATGTACTTGGCTGCTTTATTCCGCTGAGCCATCGTATCGAGGATCGTATCAAGCTTTTTATTAATATTCAGGGGCTGCGTACTGACTGGAATCGCTGGCGTAACAGGCGTATTTTTTTCCTGGGCCGCCGTCTTTTCTATTTCCTTGACATCGCTCAGGTTATAAGTGGGGCGATACGTATTCAAATCCAGAGTGTAGGCCTTGGAAGAGCTGCTGGGCAATACTTTAGAAGCACAGCCTGACAGAGTAATCACTAACAAAAAACACAGGTACTTCACGCTTGATTTCATACGCAATCATAGATTCGCGATGATTGGAAGAAAAAATACATCGCATTTTTGAACAGGACTACAAATTTTCAGGTAAAATCCCAGAATTCAAATGCATTTGTGCGTCATCTTTACCAAAGTTTGCTTTCTCTTTAGTTAATAATCAGCTTATGCATATTCAGGAATATATCTCTCTAAAGCCTTATACCACGTTTGGAATTGAAGCTACGGCCCGTTACTTCGTAGAAGTCGACTCACTGGAAAGCTTACGACAAGTGCTGGCAGAGCCCGCTTTCGCTGCTACCGAAAAATTGATTCTGGGTGGCGGAAGTAACGTGTTATTAACGAAAGATTTTGACGGATTAGTCATTCGCATGGCTATTACTGGGATCAGCGTTTCGGCGGAGGACGAACTGTACACGTATGTAAGAGCCGGAGCCGGAGTGGTTTGGCACGAGTTAGTTCTGGAAAGTCTGGAAAAAGGCCTGTCAGGACTGGAAAATCTATCTCTCATTCCCGGTTCGGTAGGGGCTTCGCCCATGCAAAACATTGGAGCGTATGGCGTCGAGATCAAGGATGTGTTTCATTCGCTGGAAGCCATTGACCGTCAAACTGGTGAGATTCGAATTTTTAGTCACCAGGAATGTCAGTTCGGATATCGGGAAAGCGTCTTTAAGCATGAACTCAAAAATCAGTTTGTTATCGTTGCGGTTACCTTCAAGCTTTCAAAAACACCGCATTATCAGATTAGTTACGGAGATATTCAAAAAACGCTGGAGGCCAGGGGTGTTACCGAACTAAGCAGCAAGGCCATTAGCGAAGCAGTGATTGAAATCCGTCGCTCGAAACTGCCTGATCCGGCGGAGTTGGGTAATGCGGGGAGTTTCTTTAAGAACCCGGAAATTCCTGCAGGGCAGTACGAAGCCCTCAAAAGCCGTTTTCCCAATATACCCGGTTATCTAACTACGCCCGGACAAATCAAGGTGCCGGCGGGCTGGCTCATTGAACAGGCGGGCTGGAAAGGGTATCGGGAAGGCTCTGTGGGGGTACACGCCAAACAGGCTCTGGTACTAGTCAATTACGGTCAGGGAACGGGTCCTGAAATCAAAGCTTTATCCGAAAAGGTACAGGCTTCGGTGCTGGAAAAATACGGCATTCAGCTCTCGGCTGAGGTGAATTTCATTTAGCTTCTGATTGATAATAGTTCTTTGAGGAAAGCACTAGCAATTTATGGTATTTGGCTACCGCAGTCGCTTGGCTCTAGCCGAGTAACTGCGGTGGCTTCCCGAAACGAAGTCCGTTCGCATAACCAACAAGTTCCTTTGCTTGGCTCTGGATGACAAGCTACTTTCCCCTAATTGGAATTTTACTCGTAAAACAGCTTGATCAGGGCGAGTATTACCATTCCTCTTTACTGAATCAACTGTTAACGGCCTTGCTTTTCCTGACCATTGTCTCGTTATTAATATACGTCATTAAAACCACCTGAGCAGTAACTCCCGGTGGTTTTAAGGCATAGGGTTGGTTCGTATTAAGGTAAGAAAATCTCTCCTTTTAAATACATCACGGCTTCGCCTGACATCTCCACGCGATTGCCTAGGAGTTTCACCCATAACTCACCACCCCGCTTGGAAATTTGCCGGGCGAATAGTTCGGATTTGCCGAGTTTTTCAGCCCAGTAAGGCACTAATACCGTATGTGCCGAACCCGTTACGGGATCTTCATCTACGCCAACGGCAGGACCAAAAAACCGGCTAACGAAATCAGCTTCATCGCCTCTGGCGGTTACAATGATGCCACGGGCATTCACTGATTTAAGAGCTCTAAAATCGGGCGTTAACGCGGCTACTTCGGCTTCGCTTTCCAGTACTACCAGGTAATCATTCGTGCGGCCTTTTAGTACCTCCAGGGCTTTCCCAATCCCCAGATATTCCAGTAATCCTTCTGGAGTCGATTCGGCGTAAGGGACGTTAGCGGGGAAGTTGAGCGTGTATTTTTTCCCGTCTTTACGAACGGTTAATAAACCCGAATTCGTCTGAAAGCGGATCTCGCTTTCGCTGTATCCCAGATGGTCGTAAAGGACTTTTGCCGTAGCGACGGTGGCGTGTCCGCAAAGATCAATCTCTACCAGTGGCGTGAACCACTTCAATTCATAATCCACGCCAGACTTTACGAAAAAGGCCGTTTCGGCCAGATTATTTTCAGCGGCGATGTGTAACATTTCTTCTTTACTCAGCCAGCTTTCCAGCGGAACGACAGCGGCGGGGTTACCTTTGAAAAGTTGAGCGGTAAAGGCATCTACCTGATAAATGGGAAGAGTCATGGCTTCGATTAATAAGGTGGTAAACCACTAATTTGAGCTTTCCTGACGAGTTTATAAAATGCTTTTACAGAAAATTACCATTGGTAACGCAATTGAACTTTCACATCCGTACGGTGCGGATGCGGGATCTCGTCTAAGCCTGAACCTACCGTGGGCTGATTAAATAACTGCGTTCGGGAAATCCGGCACCAGGCTTCGAGGTGTTTGGAAAACGAATACCGAAACAAAGCATACGTACGAATCCCTACGTCGGCGTAGGCAGGAATGGAAAACGCCGCCAGTACATCGTCTTCGTAGACGTAGATACGGCTGTCGTAATCGTTGGTGTGGAAATAGGCCAAACGGCCTGTGAGGGTTACCTTTTTCATCTTCAGGCGAGCATCCTGAATCAACGCGAAACCCTGCGAAGGAGCATAGTTTCGGTAACTGAATCGGGCATAATAGATTCGACTATGAAGCGACCAACGGGCCGTAACATCCCGGCTGTAGCCAGCCCAGACCCCGCTTCTTTCAGTAGGGGTAACAAAAGAGGTTTTGGAAAGTCGCGAGGGAATATTCTTTTCTTTACGCTCAAAAAAAGCCTGTAGCGTCCAGGCTCTGGTTTTACTGGGACGATACGTGCCACGAAGCAGGTACCCATATCCCTGCGAAGGTTGATCAACCAAATATTTTAGGGAAGGAAAGCGGAAATAGTCCAGGTAACCACCCACCTGCCAGCGTTTATTTGGCGTGTATTTCAGTCCTGCGTATAAACCCGTTTCGTTGATGGGGCGTGAATTTTCACTGAAGGAATTACCGTAAAACGTGTGAAAATTTCGATCATAGTGCCGAAAAATTAGGCTGGCGTCCCAGCGTTTACTGAGGCTGCTCAACACACCGCTTACCAGTCCAATTCCGCCGGAAGCTGAGCGGGCTATTTCTCCGAAACCGTTTAAATTTCGCCAGAGGTAACTATAATTCAGTGAAAGAAGCGTATTCGTTTTTCCCGAAAACTCGTACTGATTATAGGCCCGATTCGCTTTTTGCAGGGTTTTGTCATAATTCGTTTGGAGATACGTAAACCCCAAACTCACCCGGCTGTTTTGCCAGCGAAGATGACCCCCATAATCCTGCGTTTGCAGACTGGCCTTATCACTGATTTCTGCGTCTGTCCGGTGCAATCCCGACGTTTGTAAACTGCTGACGGTGTATTCGTCAACCAAGTTCGCATCCCGGCGAATTCGGGAATAAAAACCTGTGAACTCCAACCGGGCACTTAGCTGAACTGTTGCCGCCAGCCCGCGAAAAAAACCGTATTCCGTTGAAGAAGTATAGGGTCGAATGCCCAGTTGGCTACGACGAACGGTAAGCACAGCTTCTGAGCCTTTACTCAGATAAAACCCTCCCGCCAACACTAACCCCTGACCGACTTGTAACTGGTAATCACCCACAGAGAGACTCTTGAGTCGGCCCCGGTTTTGTAGATGGGCCTGAAAAGAAAGATAATCCGTGCCGTAACTCCGTGTTGCCGGGTTCCAACGAAAGGGTTCTCCGGCATCCTGCTTGGTGGTAACGCCAAGGCTAAAATTTCGGGCAGCGTACCCTTTATACCGCATGAATAGCCGGTAAGGGCTTCCGAGGTATCGGGGGTTACCCTTGGCATCGGAGGTAAAGCCTTTGCGAAGTTCGAGGGAACGATCATACCGCAGGATTAACGTATGATTAGGGTTACCAGAAAGCCGTTGAGCATCGACGTAAACAAAAGGGAGTAGGCGTTGGATGGTAACTAAATCAAAATAAGGAATGGACTGAAGTTCGTAAAGTGACACAAATGGCCCGGCCTGTTGACGGTACTGAAAGAAGTGGGTAAGCTGCTGTTCGGAGAGAATATATAATCCCGTGAGTTCTTCGAGCGTGACGTCATTCAGATTGAGCGGCTGTTGATAAAGCTGATAGAGATTATCCAGCACCTCTTCGGATACATTTTCGGATTGATTCGGTAATAGTTGCTGTACGAGGATGCCAGGATCTACCTCTGGCCGAACAGGTTCCTGGGCCCGGCTAATGCAGGGTAATAACAGAAAAACAAATAGCCATTTCATGGGTCGAAAAAATAATCGACCAATTTGAGTAATTTAACTTAATTGATTGATAAATAGTTATTGAATGGAAACGAAAAATGCCGGCGGGATCCGTCGGCATTCGATTACCTGAATCAGTTTTAATCCAGGCTGATAATTTTGAATTCGGTACGACGGTTTAGCTGATGTTCTTCGTCGTTTTTCGCATTAGGGATTACTAACTGACGTTCTCCGTATCCTTTAGCCGTAATACGATCAGGAGAAATACCTTTTGAAATAATGTAGTTAACGGCTGATTCGGCCCGTTGCTGAGACAAGCGTTCATTGTAAGCGTTTGAACCCTGAGCATCCGTGTGCGAACCTAACTCCAGTTTAATATCAGGGTTATCCTGCAAAATCCGAACCACTTTATCCAGCTCAATCGAAGCATCGGCCCGGATGTTAAATTTATCGAAATCGTAATAGATCGTTTCAATTTTAAAGGCTTTGGAAAGTTCCGTTCCCACTTCTTTCTTGAGCATATCTACCGTCGCATACAGTGTGGTGTCGGTAATGGCCTTCGTAAGTCGATCCGCAGGAATGGCTTTCCCTTCCGTCTCGAATAACTCCTGCTTTTTGATGTATTCTGAGCGTTCAACTACGATGTTATAATCTCGACCAATGCGGATGGGATAAACGCCAAATTTACCATCGGTGTTGGTTACCGCTTCACCAATGGTTGTTTCATTTTCATCAACCACCACCACTTTCGCTCCGTCCAGCGGTTGCTGGGTTTTGGCATCAATAATGGTTCCGGCAATAAAGTAACGAACGGATTTACCCGGTTTATTATCCGGGTTTTTGGGTGTTAAAGGCGGTTGCTGAGCAATCTGAACGGGCTCATTACTGGACTCGAAGTAATAAATATCATCGTCGCCCTTACCACCGTCACGGTTCGAAGCAAAGTAACCCCGGGTGGAGTCGGCCCAAACCAGACCAAAGTCATCGGCTTTGGAGTTAAAAGGCTGTCCCAGGTTCTGCACCTGAATTACCCCTTCGTTACGGGTGGCTTCAAATAAATCAAGTCCGCCAAAACCGGGGTGCCCATCAGAGGCAAAATATAATTTGGCATCGGGCGAAACGTAGGGGAAAATCTCATTACCGGGGGTGTTGAGCTCACGTCCCATGTTAGCCGGACGACCAAAACGGCCCGATTTATCAATGTTTACTCGCCATAAATCCAGTCCGCCCGAACCACCAGCCCGATTGGAGCTAAAGTAAAGCGTTTTGCCATCGGCTGAAAACGCGGGCGAGCCATCCCAGGAAGCCGAATCACTAAAGGCCAGCCGCTCGGGTTCAGCCCAGCCCGTGCCCGCATTACGGCTGATGTAAAGATCCACGTCGGCAGATGTGTTCCCCTCGCCTTTGCTACGGCCCGTATTGCCCCGGGCAAATACCATCATTTTTCCATCGGCTGAAAACACGGGAGTACCTTCGTTCATGTTCTCGCCAAAAATGCTCTGACTGAATAGTTCTGGTGTACTCACTTCGGTAGGGGAGGTTAACTTAGCCTTGTAAAGACCTAACATGGGTTGACCGTTGGCTTTATAGATACGGTCTTTTCGGGAGGCAGTGAATACCAGCTCGTTTTGTACCAATACCGGAGCAAATTCTGAAGAAGCCGAGTTTAGGTTCGAAACGTTAGTAATCTTGAAAGGACTTACTTTCTGACTGATGGAATCAAGCAGGGTTAAGTTATCCAGCTCCCGGCGAGCCAGCGAAAGCAGGTTGCGGTTATTACCCTTTTGCTTGGTAAATCCCCGTAATTGATCGGCGGCTCCATTGTAATTTCCCTGAGCTTTCAGGGCGTAGCCATAGTATAAACGTAACGTTGGTTCTTTACTGCCCGCTTCCAGAGCCTTCTGATAATAATCAGCCGATTGAGCAATGCGATTGGAACGGCGGTAACTTTCGGCAATGTATAGATTCGCTTTAGCGGCATCCTGAGGAACCGCTTTTTGAAATTGCTTGATGGCTAATTCATATTCACCGTTTTCATAGTGACTTTCGCCCTTTTTAAAAGCCTGCATCGCCGAATTACAAGCGGCCAGACAGACGCTTAACAGGAGTAGAAAAATACGGGAAGTAGTAATCAACTTCATAGTGGCTGCGGTAGTTTGCGGGTTCAAGTTAGGTAAAATCCGACGATCAGTGCTTATGCCTGAAAGGAAGGCTTTTCTTCTCTGAAAAAATTACCAGATAAAATTCAGACCTCCGGGAATGTTTCGGTATATTTTTCGTTACTAGAAACGGATAATTCCTGCCCAATCATCTAATGAAGCAAAGAATTTATTTTATCTTTGCCGCCCCTATTTACTGGTTTTTGTTAATTATTTAAAAATCAGTCAGTTACAGCAGGGATGTTGCAACACGAAGTTTTGGGTTTTCAGCATTTGGCTGCCCGGGTCCATTACCAGAGAATATAGCTATAAAAACGGCTGAAACCCGAGAAGGTTTTCGCAAGAAAAAGCTTTCAGGCCATATTCGAAGGGAGACCCTTTAACCCATACTTTCTTCAAATTTAACCATAGTTATGGCACAGCAAGAGGAGTCTTCACGTAGACCCCGCAAAACCAATTCAGAAGGCCGCACTTTTTCAGGTAGCCGCCCCGAACGTCGTACTGACGAATTCCGTCCTCGTCGCAGCAGCGAAGGAGACTCAGAAAACAGACCCCGCCGCTCATTTGATAAACCTCAGGGCGAACGTTCGTTTGACAAGCCCCGCAGTAGTGGTCGTTCCAATGATCGTAACTCCGATTCTCGTCCTGAACGTAACTTTTCCCGTGGAGATCGTAACGCGGATTCACCCCGTAGTGAGCGTAGTTTCGATAAGCCTCGTGTAGGGGGGCGTTCTTTCGACCGCTCCAGTGATCGGAATTCGGATAATGCTCGTGGGGAGCGTTCGTTTGACAAATCCCGCAGTGGAGGCCGTTCGTTTGATCGCTCCAATGATCGTAATGCAGACGCACCTCGGGGTGAACGTTCGTTTGATAAACCCCGTAGCGAACGCAATTTCGACTCGAAGCCCGGTTTTTCCCGTGGCGATCGCCGATCAGATGCACCACGAGGGGAGCGTTCCTTCGACAAACCACGTGGCGAACGTAACTTCGATGCTAAACCAGAGCGTAGCTTTGACAAGCCCCGCCGGGATGAAAACAAGGATCGCGAAACGCCCAATCGTTATGGCAAGCGGGCCGATCATGATCCTACTCGCAAGAAAGGCCGTTTTCAGCGTTCGGATGACGCCGAGAACATCAAAACGCCTACGTATAATTTAGACAAATACAAAGAAAACGCTCCCGAGAAAATCCGTAAGAAAATTGATAAGACGGAGAAAGAAGGAAGAAATACTACGCGTCTGAACCGATACATCGCTCTTTCGGGAGTTTGTTCGCGTCGCGATGCAGATGCTTTGATTGAAGCCGGAGAAATTTCAGTAAACGGTAAAGTAGTCAAAGAACTCGGCTATCAGGTGAAAGCTGGCGAAGTGGTTCGTTACGGTCGTCGCACGCTCAATCCTGAGAAAATGGTGTACGTGTTACTCAACAAACCGAAAGATTTCATTACTACGGTGGAAGACGACATGGATCGTCGCACCGTGATGGAACTGGTAAAAGCCGCCGCTGGCGAACGCATTTATCCTGTAGGCCGTCTGGACCGCAACACAACGGGTTTATTACTGTTGACGAACGACGGAGAGCTAGCCGAAAAGCTGACGCACCCTTCTAACCAGATTGAGAAAATCTATCAGGTAGAGATTAATAAACCCATCACCACGGAAGATTTCGAGGCCATTAAAAATGGGGTGGAGTTGGAAGACGGTTTCATCAAGCCCGATGAAGTAAGCATCATTACGCCAGATGCTCAGGTGATAGGCATTCGGATTCACTCGGGTCGGAACCGCATTGTTCGCCGGATTTTTGAGAAATTCGGTTATGATGTAACCAAACTGGATCGCACGGTTATCGCGGGCCTCAATAAAAAAGAGTTACCCCGGGGACAGTGGAGATACCTGACTGAAAAAGAAGTAATTCGATTGAAATATCTGGTATAAAAAGTAAAGGGCGATTGATTAATTCAATCGCCCTTTTTTATGTGTAACCCTGACGGATAGCTTAAATAAAAATGACTTCACGTACGACTTCTTCGCCCATTTCGCGGTTTAATAGTTCGATGAGCTTCGTTTTAGCCAGTACTAGTTCCTGCCGCAAAGGAGCCGAAACAATCTGCACGTAAAGCGTACCTTCAGAAACGTACAAACGTCCGGTTCGGCTGGCGATAGACTTGCCCACCAGTTTTTCCCAAAACGCCACCAGATACGTTTCACTGTACTTATTTTTCAGTTCATAAGCCCGGAGCATCTCGTCGATGGCTGCTTTGATGGTCGTAGTGCCCGGTTTTCGGGAGATAGGCTCGCGGGTAATTGGCATATTCGTGGTGTTTGCAGGCAAAGGTACAGTGACTATCAGCTAAATTCAATGATTCATTTCCAAATGATGGCCTCAAAGAGAAAACAAAATCCATTTTTCTCATTTTATTTTGTTTCCCTAGTCAGTAATGCCTAATTTTTAGCTGGTCTTATTAATTCCCTGTGATAATCTAAAGTTTTGTTTATTATTTGTTAGTTTCGTGTTAGATATACAGAGGTAAATACTCAATGCTCCCCAAAAAGATCGTATACGTTTATCAGTTTTTCAGAACACCCGAAGAGGGCGGCATTATTCGCTCGTATTACCTCTCGCGGTCTCTGGCTGATGCAGATTACGAAGTAGAAGTGATTACGAGTCATAACGAAAAAAAATACGCCTGCAAGCAAATCGAAGGCCTTACCGTACATTACCTACCGTTACACTATGAGCAGCGTTATGGCACGCTTCGCCGGCTTTATGTGTATCTGGCTTTTGTATTAAAGGCCATTGGTTGTGCTCTACGCATCAGGAATGTGTATCGCTGTTACATTGCTTCGGTGCCGCTGAGTGTAGGTTTTATCGGATTGGCTATGAAGTGGTTCAAAGGCGTTCCTTACTACTTTGAAGTGGGCGATCTTTGGCCCCGCACGCCTATTGAAATGGGGTATTTCAAAAATCGTTTCCTGCAAAAATTTTTATACGGCTTAGAGCACCTGTTTTACGAACAGGCCGAAAAAGTCATTGGGCTTTCTCCGGCGATTCAGAGTGATATTGAAGAGCGGATTAACCGCCCTGTAGCTTATATTTCTAACATAGCCGACTGCGAATTTTACCAGCCTCGTTCAAAAGATCCGGCTTTGGAAAATCGCTGGAATGCCGCTGGAAAAACGGTTATTACTTACTTTGGTTCCATTGGAAAGGTCGTAGCTCTGGATGCTCTCCTTGACATTGCCCGGCTGGGTCAGAACCGTACCGATTTGAGTTTTCTTATCGTTGGTACGGGTTCGGAGTTGGCTCACCTCAAGCAGAAAGCCGTGGGCTTGGATCATGTTCAGTTTCTGGGTCATGTCAATAAAGGGCAACTTCGGGACATCCTTAGCATCACTGATGTAGCGTATTTGTCCTACCTGGATGTGCCGGCGTTGGGTACCAACTCTCCCAATAAACTTTTTGAAGCCCTGGCGGCGGGAAAGCTATGCGTTATTAACATTCGAGGCTGGCACTGCGACATGATTGAAAGCGAAGGATGCGGGTTTTACGCCGATCAGAAGAATCCTCAGCAGTTTTACGATAAACTGAAACCTTACCTGCAGCAACCCGAATTTCTTCATCAGGCCAGTGAAAATGCCCGGCGACTGGCCGAAACTCAATTTTCCAGACAAAAACTGGGAGCAGATTTCGTAGCTTTGTTCAACGTTGAGCAGCCTTCCCTGCGTCGAAATCACGTATTAGTGAACTCCTGAACCGTCATTAGTGTAAGCGTATTCTTCTTCGGATGATTAAAAAAGTAGTGTTAGTGGGCCCGGAATCTACGGGTAAAAGCACGCTGGCCCGCCGCCTGGCAGAGCATTTTAATACCGTTCTGGTGGAGGAATATGGCCGGATTTACTGCGAAAAATTTGGGAATGACTGTGATGCCATGGATCACTGCCATATTGCCGCCGGCCAACTTTTTCTCGAAGAGCAGGCGTTGCCTAATGCCCGGCATGGTCTTCTCATTTGTGATACAGATTTGTTGGTTACCCAAACTTTTGCAGAACTATACCTGGGGCAGTCGCCGGAGCTGATTCAAAAATGGGCGGCCAGTCAGTTTTATGATTTGTATCTATTGTTGAATACGGATGTGCCCTGGATCAACGACAGTATTCGTTTATTTGCAGATCGGCGGCAATGGCATTTTGATCGGCTGAAAGCCTTACTCGAAGAGCAACAACGGCCTTACGTCATCATTTCAGGCGATTATGAGCAACGTTTCAGGCAAGCGATTCGAGAAATTGAGGCAATTCTCAAACCAGAAACAATACTTTGAGGTATTAATAAAGAAGTTTCTTTTAAACCTGGACCATCCTATTGGTGTCTGCTATGAAAGTAAAATTTATCAGCGTTTTTTTCGTTAAAGTAGTTAGTATTTGAATTATATAAAAGACATGAAACGTATCTCAAAATCGCTCCTGCTTTTGGTATGCAGCGTTGGACTTTTGGCAGCCTGCGAGCGTGATCCCGTCAATGACCTGGACCCTAAGGACTCTCAGGTATTTATTACCAACCACACGACTACCAATTTTACGGGTTATAAAACCTTTTCGATCCCCGATTCGGTGTTGGTAGTAGAAAATGAAAAATCAACGAAAATGGTACGTACCCAGGATCTGATTTTCATTGACCGCATTATTACTAATTTGACTAATCGGGGCTTTACCCGCGTGGCTCGTAACGCCAAGCCCGATCTGGAGGTAACTCCCGCTCAAATCAGCTACTCGCAGTCGGGGTATGTGCCTACGTATAACCCCTGGTATTATGATCCCTATTGGGGCTATGGGAATGGCTATTGGTATGGTTACGGCTACGCTCCGTATTACAGCTATTACTCGTACAGCGAAAACTACTGGTACATTCGTATCGCCGACGTTAAAAATGTAAGCAACAATCAGGCTACGGTTGTCTGGGACGCCCAGATTCGCGGGGACGGAATTTATGATACTTCATCCGTAGGAACAGTGGTGGATGGCGTATTTGCTCAGTCTACTTACTTGAAAGCCAATTAATTGTATTAATCTAGTCTTCTTATGAAACGCCTATTATTGCTGGCTTTTGTTGGCTTGTCTTTCGGGGTAAGTGCTCAGCAAAACCCAGGACATTATAATAAACAGGATTACGAGTATCGCAGTGTTCCGACTCGTACAATGAAATCTCCTTTCGAACGGTATACGCATTATCAGATTACTGCCCGCTATGGCGTAGCATCGCCGCTGGGAAGTTTGAAAGATTATGCCGGAGGAATGGCTAAGTACCATTACAATCTTTCGGGAGAGTTCGTAACGCCGAAGAATTACTCCTTCGGTTTGCAGTTCAATTATTCCTATTTCAAGGATCGATTGCCCCGCCGGATTTATACCTCGGGTAATCAGGACATTTCCTCTATTGAAACGCACTCGTTGGGAGCTACTTCGTTTCATGCTTTTGGGAAGTACCATTTCGCGTCACCGAATGCCCCCGTTCGGCCTTACGCCATGTTAGGTTTGGGAGCTACCGGTATGCGGAATCTGACTTATTACGGCTACCTGGAAGATGGAAAAAGCACGCTGGCGTTTAGTGGTCAGGCTGGGGTAGGAGCCCGTTTCCTGTTTGCTAAAAATGGAAACTTCGGAGCCGACGTTCAGGCTACTTATTTTTACTCGCCTTTCAAAAGTAGCTATGTATCTAATGTAGCGAATGTATCGGCTTCGGCGGGTTTGTTTTACCGCTGGTGGTAAGCTTATACACGTTTAGAAAAAAGCCGCTGAGTTGCTCAACTTAGCGGCTTTTTTATGGATAATTACTAGAATTTTGAGTGAAAAAGTTATCAGAATATCTAATGTGAAGTAATTGTTAACCAGTGAGTTAGAACTTTATTGATATAGTAAAATGAAATTCAAGCGTGGGTCACAGATAGGCGGTAGTTTGCAGCATGGATGTACGCACGCATTTTCGCACCATTGTCCTGTCGGATATTCACCTGGGTTCGAAGGGAGCCAAGGCCCGGGAGGTCACCGCTTTTCTTAAGCAGTATACCTGCGATAAGCTTATTCTCAACGGCGATATTATTGATGGCTGGCAGTTAAAAAAATACGGCAATAGCTGGAAGAAAAAGCATACTTCGTTCTTTCGTCAGGTCCTTAAAATGATTGAGGCCTACGATACGAAAGTCATTTATCTGCGGGGTAATCACGATGATTTTCTGGATCATGTGTTACCCATCAAAGTTGGAAAGTACTTTTCCATCCGCCGGGATTATATCCTCAAAACCCAGAAAAACCAGCAATATTACGTCACCCACGGCGACATTTTTGACCGTATTACCACGCACCTGAAATGGCTGGCTTACGTAGGCGACGTAGGGTATAACCTGCTGCTGGGAATCAATAAGTTTTATAATCACTGGCGGGCCTGGCGTGGATTGCCTTATTACTCCCTTTCGCAGGAAATCAAGCATAAAGTCAAAGCAGCGGTTAATTACATCTCCGATTTTGAAGAGAAACTAGCTGATCTGGCCGAGTCCAAAGGATGCACTGGGATCATCTGTGGGCACATTCACCAGCCCTCCATCCGCATGATCGGTTCTGTACAATATCTGAATTCCGGTGATTGGGTGGAATCACTTTCGGCTTTGGTGGAAGATCACGAAGGAAACTGGAACCTGCTTTATTATACGCCCATTTCTTCGAATTTACCCCTGGAAGAAGAAATATCTGAAGACGATCAGGAACAGGAAGATGACATTCTCAAAAGCCTTATATCTTTGAGTTCAGTCAAAGGCTAAGGTATGCGAATTCTTTTTTTTATTCAGGGCGAAGGTCGGGGCCATCAGACCCAGGCTATTGCCATGGCCGAGATCCTGCAAAAAGCCGGACATGAATTAGTAGGAGCAATTGTCGGCACAACCCAGGGCCGGGGCATTCCGGTCTTACTCGAAAAACACCTATCGGTAGAAATGCGGGCTTTCCCCAGCCCGGCTTTGCTCTATAGCGAAAAAAGTAAATCACTAGCCGTCTGGAAAACCTTTTGGGAAAACCTCAAACAGGGTAGCGTTTATATGCAGCAGGCGGGTAAAGTGGAGGCCTATATTCAGGAAAAACGTCCTGATGTGATTATCAATTTTTACGAAATGCTTTGTGGCTTATGGCGATTACGGTATAAAACCAGTATTCCGGTGCTTTCCATTGCCCACCAGTATTTATTACAGCATTCGCAGTTTAGACTTCCTACCAGTAGTTTTCTTCATCACCGCATTGTCAATACGGTTACCCGACTTTCAGCGTTGGGAACTACTCGTAAACTGGCTCTTTCCTTTTACGAAATGCCTGATGACACGAAGCAGGATATTTACGTCATCCCTCCTTTACTGCGAGCAGAGGTAAAGGTTTTAGTCCCGCAAAAAGAGGATTTTATTCTGGCCTATATGACTCATTATAAGCTGGAAGATGACCTGCGGGATTGGTGTCGTCGCCATCCAGAAACGAACGTAGTAGCTTTCTGGGCTCATCCGCAAGCTCAAAAACTTGAAACGCCCTTACCCAATTACAGCCTGCATCGCGTGGATGCCCATTTATTTCTGGATGCCATGCGTCGTTGCCGGGGATTAGTGAGTACTTCAGGTTTTGAAGCCATTTGTGAAGCGATGTATCTGGGTAAGCCCGTGATGCTTTTTCCTACGCCCCAGCATTTTGAGCAGGCCGTTAATGCCATTGATGCCGCTCGGGCGGGAGCAGGAATTCAGGCCACTTCTTTCCTTGAAATGGATCGATTTCTCGATTACCTGCCTACTCACCAGCCCATTGAAGACACCTTTCGCCTTTGGCAGCATCAATTGGAAGAAAAAATCAGGCAGCAACTAGTCGCCGTTACTGGCTGATTGTTTTTTGATGATATTGATAAACTTGGAAAGTTCCTCCTGACGGGCTGGGCTAGATTCGGGATAACTCATAGGCAAAGTTTTGAGCTTTTCCAGAATAAGTTGACTAACAATGAGTCGCATGTTTTTCTTATCGTCCGCCGGAATAACGTACCAGGGAGCTTTGGGCGTAGAGGTCTGGTTGATGACTTCCTCGTAGGCCTCTTGATAGTCGTCCCAATATTCCCGTTCTTTTACGTCGTTTTCCTCAAACTTCCAGTTTTTAGAAACGTCTTCAATCCGGCTGATGAGGCGTTTGCCCTGTTCTTCTTTAGAAACATTGAGGAAGAATTTCATGATGTGAATGCCATTCCGCACCAGATACTTCTCATAATTGGCAATATCCTTATAACGATGTTTGAAGAGTTTGTCCAGGTCTTTGGTCAACTCTTCGGGTAATCGCTGGGTATCAAGAATGATCTCGGGATGAACTTTTGTCACCAGAACTTCTTCGTAATAACTCCGGTTGAAAATGCCAATGGTGCCCCGCTGTGGAGCCCGGAGGCTGGTTCTCCAGAGGAAGTCATGTTCCAGTTCGAGCGTAGAAGGGCGTTTGAAGTTATGAATCTCCACGCCGAAGGGATTCACTCCACTCATGACGTGCCCAATGGTGCCATCTTTACCCGCCGCGTCCATGGCCTGAAAGATGAGTAATAAACCAAAGCGGTTATGGGCGTACATGCGGCTTTGCAGCTCGTCAATCTCTTCGCGGTATTCCGCTAAAAGGCTTTCGTACTCTTCCTTCGTTTGGTAGAGATCCTTGATTTGAGTCGAATGGTCTTTGATTTTAAATTTGTCAGAACCCGTTATGCAAAACGGTTTGGTATCGAGATTTAATTTCATACAGATAGGGAATGTTGGACTGCTCTAAATTGCTTGAATTAAGGTAATAATATTCTTTTACTTAGGTAAACTATCCTGGTTCTGTTCCTGTTATCTATCTAATGAAAACAATATTTCGAACGCTCAAACTAAGTCTCCTGTCTGTGGCCACGCTCTTTGCGTGCCAGTCGCCGGCTCAGGAGCAGAAGAAAGCTATGACAACGGATAAACCTCTGCCTAAAACAACCGTACAAGTACCCGCTGGACTCGAAGTAGCCACCTTAGGATCGGGCTGTTTCTGGTGTACCGAAGCGGTCTTTCAACGGTTGGAGGGTGTAGTAAAAGTAGAATCAGGTTATTCCGGTGGTTTTGTGGAAAATCCTTCCTACAAAGACGTTTGCACCGGTCGAACCGGACACGCTGAAGTAACGAACATTACTTACGATCCGAAGAAAATCAGCTTTGCTGATCTGTTAGCCGTTTTCTGGCGGACACACGACCCAACCACAGTTGATCGGCAGGGAAATGACGAAGGTCCTCAGTATCGTTCGGCCATTTTCTATCATAACGAAAAACAGAAAGAAGAAGCCGAACACTGGAAGAAAGAAGTAGACAAGGCCAAGATTTACCCCGATCCGCTGGTGACGGAAATTACGCCTTTTACTAATTTTTATAAAGCCGAAGCTTACCACCAGGATTATTACAACCAGAATGGCCGTCAGCCTTACTGTTTATTTGTGGTAAGACCCAAGGTTGAAAAGTTTGAGAAAGTTTTTAAGGATAAACTCAAACAACATAACTAATCAGTTTCGTTTGATGGAAAAGTCCCTGCCTTCACCCGCAGGGATTTTTTGTTTACACCCTACAAAACCTAAATTCGCAGCTTATTTTATTTGTTTTCAGTTTGCGGTGGACTGTTTTCAGTTGACAATAACCAGAAACGTACCCGGCGTAATACTTTGTGAAACGCTGTGTTGAGTCCTTGGGTCTTCAGGGTAAAACTGAAAACGATTAATCACAAACTGAAAATTGAAAACAGAAAACTACTATGTCTGTTCATAATCCTGATATTAAGCGGGTTACTACGCATACCCTGCAAGAATTAAAATCCAAAGGCGAACGAATCAGTTGTTTAACGGCCTATGATTACTCCATGGCCAAGCTTATCGATGCGGCTGGCGTGGAAGTTATTCTCGTAGGAGATTCCGCTTCGAACGTAATGGCGGGGCATGAAACCACCTTGCCTATTACCTTGGATCAGATGATTTACCACGCTCAGTCGGTGGTTCGGGCCGTGAAGCGAGCCCTGGTCGTAGTGGATTTACCCTTTGGCAATTACCAGGGAAACTCCGAAGAAGCCCTGCGTTCGGCTATTCGGATTATGAAAGAATCGGGAGCTCATGCCGTGAAACTGGAAGGCGGAGCCGAGATCAAAGAATCCATTGCTCGGGTGCTGAGTGCGGGTATTCCAGTAATGGGTCATTTGGGATTAACCCCGCAATCTATTTACAAATTCGGCACTTATGCCGTGCGAGCGAAGGAAGAAGCGGAAGCTCAAAAACTGCGTGATGATGTTCGTTTGCTGGAAGAGTTAGGCTGTTTTGCTTACGTGCTCGAAAAGATTCCGGCTCAGTTGGCCGCTGAAGTTACGGCTTCGGTGCACATTCCCAGTATTGGAATTGGAGCTGGGGGCGGTTGCGATGGTCAAATTCTGGTCATGCACGACATGTTAGGAATTAATCAGGAGTTTAAACCGCGTTTTCTGCGTCGCTATGCCAATGTCGCCGAGGTGATTCAACAGGCAGTATCGAGTTACGTAGACGATGTGAAAACGAAAGACTTTCCTTCGGCAGCGGAGGAGTATTAATCAGCAAAAGGCATGAATCCAAACTTGGGCAAAGGACTGATCATTCTGGGTGGGATTGTAATGGTACTGGGAATCGTGATCTACTTTTTTCACGATAAACTGCACTGGATAGGACGATTACCCGGCGATCTACGTCTAGAGCGGGAAAACGTTCGGATTTACATGCCCATTGCTACCTGCATCCTCGTAACCATCATTCTCAACGTAATCTTGTGGTTGATTCGTCGCTTGTTTTGATTTTTAGAAATGGGCTAAAATTTATAATTGTCAGACTTCAATACACTGATTGGGAATCGGAGGGTAAGACAGATACATTCTTTCGTTTAAGCCTGTTCTCTCGAACAAAAGGAGAGCCCTTATGTAAAACGGGTCGGCTTCAAGTTGATAAGAAATCGCTTACGAAAGATAACGTCGACTAGGAATTTACAGAATAATTCTGTCGAGTTGCTGTTTGGTAATAAAATGAAGACATAATGTACCAAAAGCTCCCAATTTGTCCGATTTTTGTGGAATTATATTCCCATTAATGGGGAAAAGTGTTGAGAAGTGAAAGGTATATAGCATAGCTTCGAAAGGTTAATGAATAGTTAATATACACAGCAAAGCCCCGGCCCTTCAACGAGCCGGGGCTTTGCTGTGTATTGGTTTTAAAAGTTGAATTTCGTTCGAAGGCTGATATTTATTCCCTGTTCGTCAGCATAATACCGAAAACGGTCTAGATAATCCCGGTAAGCAGTGTTGAATATATTTTGAACGCTCAAGCTCACATCCAGATTCTTTTTATGAAGTGGAATGGAAGTACCTAACGCCGCATTCCAGAGCCAGTAGGCTGCTGGTGGAGGAGCAAAGTCACTGTTTGGGGGGACCCTGATTTGCTTGGCTACGTAGGAATGGCCCGCCTGAAGGTAAAGTTTATCCAGTCCCCAACCGGGCTTTGTCCATGCATAACGAAGCGAGTTTTCCAGCCGATCAGGAGGAATTTGAACTAGCCGAACGTCGTTTTTAACGTCCATTACCCGAACCATCGCATATTTACTTTGTATAGTTAAATGATTGGTTATTAGGTAATTAAAGGAAAAGTCAATTCCCTGAAAAAGAGCATCTACCTGTGTATATTTAAAATACGGAAATGCCCCCCGGATGGTAAGGATAGGCGTAGCCTGGGGTTGCAGGTAAATAAAATTATGGATGTAATTACGGTAGAAAGAAACTTCAGCCGTCAAGTGTTTACTACTGTATTGAGTCGTCCAGTCAAGATTAAAAGCCGTTTCGGGTTGCAGGTTGGCGTCGCCTTCTTCATACGCTGCTGCTCCGTGGTGAACGCCTGCACTGTATAATTCATTGATGGAAGGAGGCCGCCAGGCCACCCCAGCATTCAGCCGTGTATTCCATGCTTTCCCGAAGCGACGCACGAGGCCCAAACTGCCCGATACGTTACCAAATCGCATATACTTATATTCCCGAACTCCGCGACGAGGAAAAAGAGTAATTCGCTGATAACGAAAGTCGTATCGTACGCCTGCTTCTAGATCCCATTGTTCACTGCTGTACTTTTCAAGCCAGAATAACCCCGCTGTTCCTTGTCTGAAATTAGGAATCAGGGGCCGGCCATAAACCAGATTTCTTTGGTATTGAAGACTTAATCCTGCTGATCCCGTGATTTTTTGGGCAATGGGTCGATGCTCGTAAACCAGATCTCCCGTATAGGTCGAGATTTCAAAGTTAAGTTCAGGTCGGTTTAAAGCCGCTAAACTATCATTTCGGGGTCGGTGAAGATCGTACTCTGCCCTTTTGTTTCGTTGACGAGCCAGCGTTAACGACCACAGGCCTTTTTCGGAGGGTGAATAACTGATTTTCAGTTTCTCAAGACTATGGGATACTTGCTGATAAGGACGCCCAATGGCATAATTAAAACCACTTTTTACGAACGGTTCTCCATTTTTAAGTACATTTTCTAGGTCACTAACACTGCCAATGTGCGAACCACTGAAAATACCTAGTTTAGTATCAAAATGGCTGGCGAATCCTTCCAGATTCCAGTTACCGTGACGGTAACCCACCGCCAGCGAATAGTTACCTTCGGCAATGCCCGTGTTATCTAAAAAATAATGAGGAGTTTGAATATTACCGCCCCTTTTGAGCGTTCCCTGTACCCGCCAGCCTAATCCGGGTAGTGCTTTTAAGCCCCCTTCTACCTGTAAAGAAGCTACGCCCTGACGCCCATTAGAGAAGCCAACTAAATTTGCTTCGCCTTGTATATCAGTATGTTGTGGAATAGGGGCAGGCTCTACCAGCACCACTCCGGCAATTGCTTCAGGACCGTAGCGAACGCCAGCGGCTCCTTTTACCACCGTAAGTTGTTTGGCAACAAAAGGGTCAATTTCGGGAGCGTGTTCGCTGCCCCATTGCTGTCCTTCCTGACGAATGCCATTGTTCAAAATCAGGACTCGATTGGAGTGCATGCCGTGAATAATGGGCTTGCCAATGCTACTGCCTGTTTGAAGGGTTGATACACCCGTAACGTTTTTCAAAGCATCGGCCAGACTTTGCCCCCGGGTCTGATCCAGAGCTTCTCCCGATAACACCGAACGATTCAGCGTAGAATTCTCCAGCTTATGAGCCGTAACGGTTACGTTTTGCAGGTGAATGTCTTCTTCTTCCAGATGAAGATTTTGCTCTACTTCTTCATGAATAAGATTAACAGAAAGAGTATCAGACTGATAACCAATGAGTTTACAAATTAGAGTATACTTACCCTGGCACAAACCCCTAAGCACATATTTACCGGAACCGTCGGTAAGAGTCGTCCGATTTATTTCCGGTAAGAACAAAACAGCTCCGGCGACGGGTTTGCCGGTTTGATGCTCATTCACTTCTCCTTTCAGTACACAGTTACAATTCTGGGCTCGCACCGACCCCGTTAGTAACAGTCCCCCAATCAATAACCAACGCATCATGAATTCCATTGCTTGAATGTAACGACAAAAGTAACGTATGTGCAACAGTATTGCAAAAAGACAGATTATGGAATGAATTTTGAGTGTATATGACCAGGTAGGTTGTTTAATAATTTATTAAAATCAATTAATCAAAAGGCTGTGGCCCGGTTTTTTAATATTAATTCCCGATTGTTCAACCTAGAGTCCAGTTTTGTTAAACACCTGATTTGCTGGGTGAAACCTGATTTGAACCGTTCAATCAAAAACTCACGCAAGATTTTTTATTACTAGGACATAAACATAATATTGTTTAACCTAATAAATAATTTCATTAAACAAACGTCGCCTTATTCAGCCCATGACTGCTCTTGAATTTACTCATCACGTTGGACACGTCTCGAAATCACTGCGGCCTTTTGCACTACGATTAACGAAGGATGTTGAAGAGGCCAATGATTTATTACAAGACACGTTACTCAAAGCTTTCACCAATCGTGATAAGTATGCGGACGGCACTAATATCAAAGCCTGGCTTTATACGATTATGAAAAACACGTTCATTACAAACTATCAGCGGATGGTGCGTAAGAACACGTTTATTGATACATCAGACGACTTATATTACTTAAACTCGCTGGAGAGTTCTACCGACAATCAAGCTTATTCAACCTTTGCTCTGGAAGACATTAATGCCGCCATTCACGTATTGGACGATTCTCACAAAACGCCCTTTATGATGTATTTTCAAGGCTACAAATACCACGAGATTGCTGATCGTCTGCAAATTCCCATCGGTACCGTGAAGAACCGAATTCACTTGGCCCGCAAGGAATTAAAAGATCAGTTGAGCATGTACGAATACGCGTACTAGGACCTTCATCTTGATTAGAATAACGAAGCCGGATTCTCCCGGCTTTTTTTGTGTCTACCCCCCAAACAATTTGACTTCGTCCCAGTTAGACTGGTAGTATTTTAAGTAATTTCATGGGCAAACGAGTAATTGTTATTGGTGCCGGTTTTTCGGGCTTAGCCGCCGCCACCGCTCTGGCGGATCAGGGGTATGAAGTAACCATACTAGAGAAAAATGAGTCGGCTGGAGGACGGGCCCGAAAGTTTGAAACCCAGGGTTTTGTCTTTGACATGGGCCCGAGTTGGTACTGGATGCCCGATGTGTTTGAAAAGTATTTTGCTCAATTCGGTAAAAAGCCTTCCGACTACTACCAGCTCATCCGTCTGGATCCTTCCTATTGCGTGGTTTTTGGCTCTAACGATGCCGTAGATCTTCCCGCCAGTTTGCCCAAACTTGAAGCTTTGTTTGAAAAGCTGGAACCCGGTGCCGCCCAAAACCTTCAAAAGTTTCTCAAGCAGGCAGCCTATAAGTATGACGTCGGAATGAATACATTCGTCTGGAAACCCAGCCGAAGCATTACCGAGTTCTTGAGCTTTAAATTACTGCTGGACGTGAGTCGTCTGGATGTGCTGCAATCGTTTCATTCCCACATTCGGAAATACTTCAGGCACGAGCGAATTCTCAAGCTCATGGAATTTCCAATTCTGTTTTTAGGAGCCCTTCCTGAAAACACACCGGCCATGTACAGTTTGATGAATTATGCGGAAATTGCTCTGGGTACCTGGTATCCCATGGGCGGCATGCACGAAATCGTCAAAGCGATGGTGCAACTGGCCCATGAGAAAGGCGTTCAGATTAATTACGAAGAAGAAGTGCAGGAATTGGTCATCAAGGATGAAAAGGTACGGCAAGTTGTTACCACGACGGGCACTTATCACGCCGATGCAGTGGTAGCGGGGGCCGATTATCATCACGTAGAAGATCGGTTGCTGAAACCCGAGTATCGGAATTATTCCGAAAGCTACTGGCAAAAGCGAATTCTGGCTCCGTCCTGTGTGCTATATTACTTAGGGGTAAATCGCCGGGTAGATAAGCTGATTCATCATAACTTATTCTTTGACGAAGACTTCGGGCTGCATTCGCACGAAATCTATACCGAGCCGAAATGGCCCAGTAAACCTTTGTTTTACGTATCCGCTCCCTCCAAAACCGATCCTTCGGTGGCTCCTGAGGATTGTGAGAATTTATTCGTTCTCATTCCTGTGGCTCCCGACCTGGAAGGGGATACCGAAGCCACTCGTGACTATTATTATAATATGGTTATGGAACGGCTGGAGCGTTACGTAGGTCACGACATTCGCAGTCATGTGGTTTATAAACGTAGTTACGCCCATTCGGATTTTATACAGGATTATCACGCCTTTAAGGGGAATGCTTACGGATTAGCTAATACGCTCAGCCAAACAGCTTTATTAAAACCTACGCTTAAAAGTTATAAGGTAAAAAATTTGTATTATACTGGTCAGTTAACGGTTCCTGGCCCCGGCGTACCGCCATCCCTGATTTCGGGACTAGTGGTAGCTCAGGAATTAGACCGCGAACAGAAAAAGAGAGTATAGTTTTTTTAGGGTTTTATCCTTACTAAACCTACGGCAAATTGATGAAAAATATGATGGCATTATACGAACAAACGACACTGGAGTGCAGTCGGCTCATTACCCAACGCTACAGCACGTCGTTTACTTTAGGCATTAAAACACTGGACCGAAAGTTCCACTGGGCCATTTATGCCATCTATGGATTCGTTCGATATGCGGACGAAATCGTGGACACTTTTCACGATTTTGATAAAAAAGACTTACTGCTGCGTTTTAAAAAAGATACCTATCAGGCCATTGAAGAAGGTATCAGCCTGAATCCGGTGCTGCATTCCTTTCAGAAAGTAGTCAATCAATTTGGCATCGAGCGAGAGCTTATTGAAGCCTTTCTGATTTCCATGGAAATGGACTTGGACGAAACCAGTTATACCAAAAATGGCTATGAAACGTACATCTACGGTTCTGCCGAAGTGGTTGGACTGATGTGTCTTCGGGTGTTTTGTGAAGGTGACTGTAACGAATATAACTCCCTGAGTGAACCCGCCCGCCGGCTGGGTTCGGCTTTTCAGAAAGTAAATTTCTTGCGGGATATTAAATCCGATTTTCACGACCGGGGTCGAGTGTATTTTCCCGGTGTAGATTTCAATAGTTTTTCAGCCAAAGACAAACTCATCATCGAAGACGACATTCAACAGGATTTTGATGCGGCTCTTGTAGGTATTCGGCGATTGCCTCGTTCGGCCCGGATGGGAGTATATCTGGCCTATTGTTATTATTTGCGACTTTTTGCCAAAATCAAGGCCGTACCTTTTGCCCGAATTCAGGAAGAACGCATTCGGGTGCCAGATTTTCAAAAACTCATGATGTTGGCCAAAACCTACGTTTCCTATCGGACCATTTAATGGAGGTTGATAAATAAAAGAGCAGCTTTTTGTTTAGAGCAGAAAGCTGCTCTTTTGTTTGCTATCCCGTAGGTATTCAAAATCAACTAAAGCCAAGTAAAAGCTTAATTTCTAGGCTTATAGCTGCATTTTACGTTAACATCCATTCGCAGGTGGTACCTTAAAGACCAAATAAAAATATAATTATTTACATAATATAGTTGACATATTCCGACTTAGGTAATATTCTGAGTTTATTAAAATAGGTTTATTATTAATCTAAGTTTTATAAAAAAACATAGTAAGTGTATTGACTATATTGAAAAACGACTAATTTTATTCCAGATTTTTAGTAAACGGTCAGTTTAGGTCCATTTTGAGGTTGAAGGTAGTCTTATAAAGAAATTGGATTTAAGTAATAGTTGCCCATTATCCGTTTACAATCTCCGCCCGGTATAGAAACATTCATTATCCTTATATAACAGAAATCGGTGACCTGCCAGGGTCACCGATTTCAAGTACTGGAAATTTCGTCTGTAACGCCAATCACTCGACGAAACTCCGGTTTTGATTTCCATGTGTCTGTTTACATGTACCAAAACAAAGCAAAAGTATGAAAAAAAAGTACCACACTCTCCTGGAGGTGGCTGGGCAAAGGAATTTTAAGAGTAAATTAATTCTCCCCGCACTGGTCCTGGGATTAAGCCCGATTGTTTCCGGGGTAAACTTGTCCGAAAAAGTAAAAGTGCCTACCAGTCTGACTATCAGTGCCCCTGTTGATCGTGTGATTACAGGAAAGGTAACAGACAAGGAATCAAAAGAAGGGTTACCGGGTGTGTCGGTTCAGGTCAAAGGAACCAGCATCGGTACTACGACGGATGCTCAGGGAAGATACAAACTGAGCGTTCCCGACCAGCAAAGTGTAGTGGTGTTTTCGTTCGTGGGCTACACGCCAATTGAACAACCCATTTCTTCACAAACTACACTGGACGTTGAATTAGCCACTAATTCAAAAGACTTAACGGAAGTATTAGTGGTGGGCTACGGTACGCAAACCAAGAAAGAGTTTACGGGTTCGGCAGCAAGTATCAATAGTGAGAAACTCAAAGAAATTCCCGTGCAAAGTTTTGACCAGGCTCTGGCGGGCCGGGCAGCCGGGGTGAATATTGCCGTAGCCAATGGCGTACTTAACAATGCTCCCGTAATTCGGATTCGGGGGATCAACTCGATTTCTCTAAGTTCCTATCCATTAATTGTAGTGGATGGTATCCCTTTAACCACTGGTAGTGTGGGTAACGGTAACGTCCCTAATAACCCGCTGGGGGATATTAACCCTTCGGATATTGAGTCCATTGATGTGTTGAAAGATGCTGCTTCCACGGCCATTTACGGTTCGCGGGCGGCAGCTGGGGTGTTGTTAATCACCACAAAAAGAGGGAAAGAAGGACGGGTGAAAGTGGGTTACGACGGCTGGGTCGGTGTTACGAGTCCCGTGCGTTTGCCTAAACTGCTCAACGCTGATGAGTACATGATGATTAAAAACGAGGCCGTTAACAACAGGAAGATTTTAGAAGGTAGAGCTAATGATCCAAATGTACCCTCGGAATTATTTTTTCAGGCTCGTCGCTCAGATGGCTCTATTATTAATACTAACACTAACTGGTATGATTATATCTTTCAGAATGGCGTATCACAGAATCACGCCGTTAATGTAAGTGGGGGAAGTAAAACAACGAGTTACTTCTTTTCGACAAACTATTCAGATCAGAATGGTATCCTGAGAACCAATAATTTCAAGCGTAAAGGTATCCGTTTGAATCTGGATCATCAGGTTAATAAATGGCTGAAGCTAAGAGGAAGTATTAATTATACTAACTCTTTTAACAAGTCACCCAATTCTGGCTCACTGGAGGGTAATGCACAACTTATCGTGGGGGCTGCCCGGATGGCCTATACGTTGGCACCTAACGTAGCAGCTTATAAAGAGGATGGTACCCCTAACATCAGGGATGTAAACGCAGGATCTATCAATGACGGAGGACCTATCAATAATGATGGGAACAAAGTGGTTAGTGTTTATTTTAACCCTGTCGCACTTTTTAAGCTGGCGAGTTATACTTCTGAAAATGATCGTATCCTGGCTAATATCGGTGCGACTTTTAGTCTTCTGAAAGGGCTTAGTTTTACAACTAATTACTCTATTGACCGTCTAAGAAATGAGAATATTACCTCATTAAGTGCTGTCCGGGGGAGTAGTTCTACTACTAATGGTTCGGTTACAAACATAACGGGTCTTCGCAACAACTGGAACTTTACGAATACCCTTAATTACGACACTCGTTTTGGAAAAAGCCACCTGACTGCATTGCTAGGTTATGATGCTCAGGTATTTGATACTAACATATGGGGAGTGAACGTAACTCAGGCGGCTGACCCTTACTTTGATGATTACCAGGGAACATGGGGTAATATTACGCCTTCAGGAAACAGCCTCTTTAATCGATCCTTCCTGTCGATGTTCTCACGGGTAACGTATGACTTTAATGACCGTTACTTTTTTACGATAAACTTTAGAAGGGATGGTAATTCTTCTTTAGGATCAGATAAGAAGTGGGGTAACTTCGGAGGTATCTCTGGTGGCTGGTCTTTGTCCGAAGAAGAATTCTACAAAGCTTCTTCGCTGAGCAAGGTCATGACCAGTGCTAAGCTGAGAGCTAGCTGGGGACGGGTAGGAAATGGGAACCTTAACAGCCCATATGCTTCTTTAAACCTATATTCTTCATCGCTTTACGGAACGGTGCCTACCTGGGCTTATAATCAGGCGGGCAATGCCAATTTAGGTTGGGAGACTTCGCAACAGACCAACGTAGGAGCTGACCTGGATTTCTGGAATGGTAAGCTTCAGGTAGAATTAACGTATTTTAATAATAACGTTGATGGCTTGATTCTGAATGTTCCACAAGCCCCATCCAAGGGAATCCCTAATAACGCTATTTTATCTAACGTAGGATCCTTATCTAACAAAGGACTTGAATTAGGCATTAACTCGACGGTAATTCGTAAATCGGACTTCTCCTGGAATATCAGCTTCAACTATTCCCGTCTGAGTAACAAAGTGACCTCTTTGGCTAGTGATGGGAAGCCTATTTTAAGCACTACTGCCAGTTCAGCTAATATCTTCAATATCACACAGGTAGGTTCGTCGGTAGGGACGCTCTACGGTGCTATTACCGACGGCATTAACCCTGAAAACGGACAGCGTATTTTCATTAACGCTGCTGGAGAGCGGGTGCAGTATAGTTTGGCAGTTCCTACTGATGGAAATTCCTGGACATATCTGGATGGGAGAGCTGCCCCTGCTATTACAGCTAATGACTACAAACCTATGGGTAATGCTTTGCCTAAATGGTATGGTGGATTTAATAATACGTTCCGTTATAAGAACTTTGATCTGAATGTAAACTTTACCTACTCTGGTGGTAACTACATTTTAAACGGGAATACGGGTACCTGGCTGGATCAACGGATGTTTAATAACTCCAAAAAAGTACTCAATCGCTGGACAACTCCGGGTCAAGTTACGGATGTACCTCGTCTGGTTTATGGAGACAACTTTGCTGCGGCTAATATTCCAAACATTTCAGCTTATGTAGAGAAAGGAGATTTCCTTCGGTTGCAAAACCTGGTGTTAGGCTACAAACTACCTGCTGCTGTATTTGGACAATCGGGTATTAGCTCGCTTCGTGTGTATGCCCAGGCCTCTAATGTATTTCTTCTTACGAAGTACTCAGGCGTAGAACCTGAATCTTCTGTAAATGGCAATACTAATACTTCACCAGGTATTGAATATAACTCTTTGGGGAATGGCCGTACCATCACGTTTGGTGTGAATCTTAGCTTCTAGAAATGATCTTCTGAATGGATTAAGCAATCTTGGCATGAAAAATAAAATATTATCTACCGTAACTTACTTAATTACGGGAGGGCTTTTACTAATGGTATCTTCCTGTAATGAATCCAAATATCTGGATACCATTCCTCCTACTCAGGTAAACGCTAACGATATCTTTGACACCCCGAGTCGTATACTTGGGCTAGTCAACGGAACCTATAAATCTTTGAAGGATGCCAACTACTTCGGTGGACGTTTTCAGCTCTATCTGGATGTCCGTGGAGAGGATTTTATTAATACTACGGGTAACAGTTTTACGGGTTACGATAGCTGGGCAAACCGCTATAACTCGGGCTCAAATGATATTAATAACCTGTGGACGGCAGCCTATGCTACCATTAACCAGGCTAACATCATCATTGATGGTATTCCTAAAAATCCAGGGATTGTTTCAGATGAGTTAGGGAATCAATACATCGCTGAAGCTAAGTTTTTACGGGCCTTATCTTATTATAGCATTGTAACGGTATTTGGCCAGCCTTACAATAAAAATAATGGAACGTCGCCGGGAGTACCCTTACGGTTACAGCCTGAAACGACAATGGAGAATAACGATTTAGCCCGCAGTACGGTAGCGGAAGTGTATGCCCAGGTCTTAAAAGATTTGAATGATGCCGAAGCAGGTTTACCGACAGATTACACCGGCTCAACGGCTCTAACCCTAAAAGTTACCAGAGCTCACCGAAATACAGCCATAGCACTGAAAACACGGGTGTATTTAAATATGGGGAATTACGCAAAAGTGGTAGAAGAAGCTAAGAAAATTGTGCCTCAAACAGTAGCTCCTTTCTCCGCTACTACTGGAGTGAAGCATGCTTTACAGTCTAATATTGTTTCTGTGATTACTACAGATTATACAACTACTGAATCCATCCTTTCAGCTCCCTTTAGCACACTTGATATGTATAGTGGTCAGTCGGCTATTGGATATATCTATAATAACGTAGCTGAGTACTATCTGAACCCAACGGGGATTTTAGGTTCTTCTCAGTGGCCTACTACCGATGCCAGAAGAGGCTTTCTGAGAACGAGTGGCTCTACTAATTATCTTTCTAAATTTGGCCGTACTGCCCCTTACCTAATTTACATGCCTTTGATTCGTTATTCCGAGGTACTGCTAAATTACGCTGAAGCAGCAGCAGAAACGGGAGATTTAACCTTGGCCACGAATTTACTTAAAGCTGTCCATGCTCGTTCAGATGCTTCCTACACCTTTCCGGCCTCTGCAACAGTTACGAAAGACGCTCTAATCAGTTCAATTCTTGTGGAAAGAAGAATTGAACTGTTGGGAGAAGGCTTCCGCTCCAATGATTTGCTACGTAGATTGCAAACTATTCCAGCAAAAACAGGCCCTACTGTAAGTGCTAATGCAGTATCTCCGGCTGCTGAGAACTATATCTGGCCAATCTCTAACAGTGAAATTGTAAATAATAGGCTTATTAATCAGTAGAAATCAGGATTACTTAAAACGGCCTGCTTCCTGTTTACATGGGGGCAGGCTGTTTTTGTGGATATATCAAACGATTGTTAAGGGATTTTATATAATCAAAAAGCTTAATATGTTCAAAACTTTTTACTACGAAAAATCTTATTATTGCTTTCTGATGACCTTATAAGTCATGTATTTTATGATGTGTTGATTTCTCTATGCTTATACTTCGCTTACAGACTCACAGTCAATGAAGAAGAGGATGGTTATTATGTAGTATAGAATATTTACGTTTAATGAGTTAGCTTAAGAATAGGAGGTAGATTACCTATTTTAACTATACTCGTATTAATCTATATAACCCCTATAACCGTACCGTATCAATAGCCGCTAAACCTAATGGGCTTTCTCTGATAAGACTCTTGTGTTAATTTATTGATAGAATTGAACTAATTTATTGATAGAATTGAACGTTTATATGAGACTAGTCCATATATAATAACTTCAATTTTTTAAAATAAACTAGGTTTTGTATTTGAAAAATTGAATTTTAGAAATTATAATTTTTTTACTAATTTTTTTATGTAATTACATAGCATCTATTAGGTAAGTATTTATAAAATTTATATTTTTTATGAATATTCTTTTTTTAAAAGAATATTGTTTATAATTGTAAAACCTATATCGCCTATCCTGAAATTCCTATGAATAAACTACTTGATTCTTGCTTTCTGTTCCGATTTAGCCCTCTCAATATTTTAGTTAGCTAGTATTGTTAAGATGCGGTAACGCTCTAATAGTAGTAGTTGTCTAATTATTTTATCATTTGATTTTATATTCCACCGTCCATGGATTTTAAAACCTATTGGCGTATATTTATATACGTTGTATTTCTGTTGTGTTCAGCCTACTTCAATACTTTTGCACAGAGCTCCAATCGTAATTATGTTATTACTAGGACTTACAAAAAAGAGACGACAAACTCTGGTGGTAGTGGGCGTATTCAAGATGCAACCCAACAAGTTCAATACATAGATGGGTTAGGTAGACCATTACAAAGTGTTTTGGTTCATCAAAGTCCCCAGATAAATGAAGGCACTCCTTATGATTTAATCTCCCATACAGAATATGATTCATTTGGTAGACCTCTTAAAAATTATTTACCCTATCCCTCTTTAGGTAATGGAGCTTACCAGTCAGGAGCTTCTTCGACAGCCAATAACTATTACAACAGTAGTGCCTTTTGTAATAACAATGAAAGAGGATATAGTCAGACAGAATATGAGTTATCACCCTTAAATCGGGTTAAAAAGCAGTACGCAGGAGGAAGTAATAAGGCAGTTGAGTTCTATTATGGAGTAAATGATGGAAATGAGGTTAAGCAGTATGATGTAAATAATGGTAATCTTATAGGTCATGATAGTTATTATATAGGTGGAACCCTTACCTACAAGGAAGTAAAAGATGAAAATGGAAACCGTAGCCGAGAATATACCAACAAAGCCGGACAAACTATTTTAAAGCGGGCTTACAACGGATCTGAGCAGTTAGATACTTATTATGTTTATAATGATCTCGGTCAGCTCTGTTTTGTTTTGCAGCCTAAGTATCAAGATGAAGCCAATCAAACCAAATATGCGTTTAAGTATACGTATAATGATCGAGGATTAGTATCAACTAAATATGTTCCTGGAGCAGGAACCATTTCCATGAATTACAATGGAAAGGACCTTTTAGTCGAAAGTGTGGATGGACGAGGGAAAACCTCCTATATTAAATACGATGACTTAAACCGTATTATAGAGACTGGGGATAAGTCAAGCGGAAGTGAGCAGGCACTTGTTCGCACGCATTATGATAATTACTCTCCTCCTTTTGATGCGAACCCTGCTGGTAGAACTACGCTAGATTTTTCTAGTTTAGGAAATGGCTTTGCTTCTTCTTATCAGAGTAGCGTAAAAGGGCAAGTGACCATTACTACCAGCCGAATTATTAATACTGATGGAAGTTATGGAGATTGGTTATACGCGAAAACGTATTATAATGAGCGTTATATTCCTTTACAAACCATATCTGAAAAATACGATCTTGGATCAAGTTCAAGAGAACGGGTAACTAGTCAGGTTCGTTTTGACGGCAGGGTGGAAAAGCAACAAACTACTCAGGCGACCGGAACAGGCATACAGCAGATTGAAAAATATTTCACTTACGATCACGCCGATCGGCTGCTGAGTACACGACTGGTAATCAAGAAAGAGGGTACTACTAAAAAGGATGTATTCCTTTCTGCTCAGCGGTATGATGGTATTGGACAAGCTAAAGCTAAATATCTTCATTCCGTAGACGGAGGAAGTAGCTTCAAAGAACGTCTAGATTATTGCTTTACACCTCGAAGCTGGCTCAAGAAGGTGACGGGGCAAAATAGTACAGGTGTAAATTTTGGGTTTGAATTAAAGTATAATGATCCGGCCAACGGCAATGCTCAGTATAATGGAAACATTGCCGAGATGCTCTGGCGACAGGGCAACGGTAATTGGGTGGGTTACAAGTTCACTTATGATGGCGTTAACCGCCTGCTCAGTAGCGAAGGTATCAACAACTATAATTACCGGGAAAGTATCGTTGCGGTAGGACAAGATCCTCCCTATGATAAAAATGGCAACATTAGAGGTTTGCAGCGAATTGGCAATGGCGGAAACTGGGATAATCTTAGCTACAGCTATAATGGCAATCGCTTGATGAGGGTAGAAGATAGTTGGAGCACGGATGGCTTTGTCAATGGCAATAATAGCACGGATGATTATGCTTATGATGGCAATGGCAATGCCACGAAAGACCTCAACAAGGGAGTCAATAATATTGAATACAATATTCTAAATTTGGTTCGTCAGGTTAGTGTTAATAACAAAAGTTTACAGTATGTATATGATGGATCGGGGACTAAACTTCGACTCAACAATGGTACCTCAAATACTAAATACGCCGGAGCTTTTGAATATAATGAAAGTAATTATCTGACCCGGATTGCTACGGAAGAAGGACAGATTAACGTTAGCGGCAATGGGAATACCTATGAGGTGCAGTATTACCTCAAGGATCATCTAGGTAATGTGCGGATGGTAATGAACGAAGGAGGAACGATAATTCAGGAAACCGAGTATTTTGCCTTTGGCTTATCGATTGCTAAGACTGTGGGTCCTAATAAATATCTCTACAATGAAAAAGAAAAAACAGCCCGAAACTAACTATCTGGATTATGGAGTTCGGCAGTATGACCCGGCCCTAGGACGTTGGTTTAATATCGATCCTTTAAGTGAAAAGATGAGACGATGGTCACCATTTAATTATGCCTTTGATAATCCTTTAAGGTTTATTGACCCAGATGGAATGGTTCCAGTATGGCATGAAGATGGTAATGGTAATCTGGCTGAAGATGCGGGAGATAATGCAGCAACGTTACGAAAGCATTTGAATGATAATTATAAAGATGCGGATGTAAGTAAATCTGCAGCTGAAACTTTATATGCAACTAAAAAGGATGGGAAAGTTAATATAAATCAATTAAATCCTGAAACATTAAATCAAAACCCATTTGGCTATAACTATCCAGGGCCTTGGAATCCAAGAAAATACAATGGTGAATCAGATTATTCAGTGCCTCCTACAGAAATTGAAAAACCTGCATATGTTCATGATAAAGATTATGATGAATTAAAAGCAGTAGGAGCTAAGGGTCTTTTTTTAGACGCAAAAACTGCAAGTGCTGATAGGAAATTCGTAGAAAGTATGGATAAGCTAGTGAAAAAATATCAGGAATCAGGAGAAAGAAATATGATGCTAAAAGCAGTATTTTTAAGGGAATTTATTAATGTGGCTGCACAGCCTAAGCAAATGATACCGACTATAAAAAACGTTATAAAACAAGCCATCACTCCACCCAACTTACTTACTCCTCCAACCTTTTGAAGCTATGGGAAATAAAAAAAAGTTACTAATTACTTTTTTAATAAGTTTATTTTACGTGGCGTTGGGAACATTAAGCGTTATGGTTATTTTTCCGAAATATAAATTTATGGGGTTTGATTATAATCATCCTTTATGGATACCTCTAGTAATAATTACTCTTCCAGTAAATATACTCTTATTTGGGCTAGTTATGGTTGAAAAATCTTTATTATTAATTGGGATACTACAAACATTAGTGTTGGTTGTTTTTTGGATGGCGATATACTATTTATTTAAAAAAAAATAATACTATTAAAATAGTAGTAGTTAACATATTCATATAATTTAATATGAATATAACTGTATTATATATAAGTTTTATTTTTTTCGCTTTAAATGCTCTTTTTTTGTAATAAAATTATTAACATGGGGAAATATATTTTTGTTGTAATACTAAGTTTAATCAATTACTTAGGTTTTTTTCGACTTAATGAGAATGTGTTTAAAGAATTAAGTTCAACTCATGTGCTTAAATCTTTGAACGGAAAACCAGGGGTTAGCGTCAAAGCGATTAGTTCAGATGCTTTGGGCAACTATTCACCTTGCGTATTATCGGGAGAGAAAGTCCGCCTTATTATTGGAGATGCGTCTAGGCAGGCAAGTAGTGCTTCTACCCGTTTTGTAAAAAGTCCCCAGTCAAATGTGAACTTTAATGTAGGCGATCCCGAGCACTACGTACCCGATTCAGCCTATATCGCTTCTCCCATTTACATTCAGGGTAGCGGCAATACCACCGCTTCTGCTCTGGTAGCTCAGCCCTTAGCAGGTGGCTCTCCCATTTCTTTAGCTACGGCTGCTCAGGTCGGATCGCTTTGGGGGGTAGCATTTGAGGCCAGCTCCCAGCAGCTCTATTCATCGGCCTTTGCCAAACGCCACGTGGGCTATGGTCCGCTGGGGCCCGGTGGCATTTACCGAACCGATTGGAAAACCAGGAAAACTGTTCCCTTTATTGATTTAGCGAGTCTAGGCATTCCCGTCGGCAATGATCATCACGACAGCTTGACGGCTGATCTACTAGCCAAGAGTCTGGATGCCGGCTTGATGGCCGATGTCGGCACAATGAGCATAGGGGGAATCGAAGTTTTTGAAGGCAAGCTCTACGTAATGAATCTGTCCAATCAGACGCTGTACGCCATCACGTTGCCAAAAGATGTGAGCCAAGCCCCTACGGCTTCGGACGTAACGGCTTATCCCGTTCCTAATTCCGGCTGCACGGGAGGCATCGCCCGCCCCTTTGCCGTTAAGGCTCATCAGGGGAAGATTTACGTGGGCGTGGTCTGCGATGCTTCTACTTCTCAGCTTACTTCTAATCTTAAAGCCTTCGTCTATGCTCTGGACATTGGGAAAAGCTCTTTTAAAGAGGTATTGAATCTACCGCTGGATTACCAGCGGGGCGAAGCTGTAAAAGGTTTAAACGTAAAAACATGGTATGGCTGGGCTGATGACTTTTCTAAGGCTTTGCATACGTCACTTCCTTCTACCGCTGCTCGTCCCCAACCCATTTTATCAAGTCTGGCTTTTGACCAGGAAGGCAATCTCATTCTAGGGTTCATGGACCGCTTTGGTCACCAGTCGGGAACAGGTCAACCTGATCCCAAAGGACTTTCTAGCTATTCAGCGGTAGCAGCGGGTGATGTATTAAAAGTATACGCTAAAAATCCTGAAAAGAGTAAAGTAAACTATCAGCTTGAAGCCAATGCCCGGGCCGGCCAATGGCAAAGTGAGGGAATAGCCAACGCTCAAGGACCCAAAGGAGGCGAATTCTATTTTGAAGATGGCTTTAAGGGCTTGGGCGATGAAGCCCTACACGAAGAAACGGGAGCCGGAGCCGTGCTTACTCTGGCCAACACTGATGAAGTACTTATGACTGCTCACGAGCCGGCTCAACAGTTTAATACCAGTGGCATTAAAGCTCTTTCCAACCGGGAAGGGAAAGCTACCCGGGGTTGGGATTTATATAGCAATGGGGAGCTAGGTACGTTTGGTAAAGCCAATGGTGTGGGGGGATTAGCCTTGGTGGGGGAAGCGGCTCCCATTACGGTGGGGGATCGCTTGTGGATTGATGCCAATGGTGATGGTGTTCAGGATGTCAATGAAATGCCTCTAGCTAATGTTGAGGTAGAACTGTACCGCGAAGGGCAGAAGGTAAGCAGCACGAGATCAGATGCTGAAGGGCTGTATTCTTTCACGGGATTGAAAGCTCAGACGGCTTATGAAATACGGGTGGCTTTAGCTCAGCAATCACTCAAGCTCAGCAAAACCAAAGCTACGAGCCAGGAAGAATTAGATAACGATGGCGTGGAAGAAAATGGATACGCCGTTATCAGGCTAGAGACCAAAGGCGTAGGAGAAAGTAGTTTCCATTATGATCTAGGCTTTCTGTGTACGAGCAAACCTAGTTTTACCAGCCGCTGGGTAGCGGATAAGAAAAGTGGAGAGAGTCACCTATTGCTTTCTTCTTTTGAAAGTACTCATCGCTACGAGTGGAGTGAAGGAGAGGAGTTTACGGGAAGTGGGGATGTAGAACAAGCAAAGCTGGTACCGGAGAATGGCCTCATTTTTACCAATCACGGAGCCACAGCTAACAAAGCCTATGTACTACGGGTGATGGATGAAAAGGGCTGTTATCAACAGCAGGCTTTTATGACTCCTGCCATTGGATCATATGAGCCTATTAAATCCGATCAGGATTTTGTGGTATATCCCAATCCTGTTGTTGATCAAGTCAATGTTCGCTTGAAGGCCCGAAGTGAGAAAGCTAAGTTAACGGTCATGTCACTGCAGGGGCAAGTTTTGTTGCAAACAGAAATTCAAAGTAAGAATGACAGTTATTACGTTTCAATAAAACCACAACATTTACCGAAAGGTATGTACTTACTAAGCATCCAGGAAAAAGAAGTTATTCGTACGAGCAGCTTTACTAAAGAATAACTCACGCCTTTTATTATTACCAATACCTAAGTATCTAAATGAAATATATATACCTTTTCATCGGTTTTTTTACCATAGCATTGAGCAATGGACTTGCTCAAACGGATGGAGATTCTAATCAGTCGCTTGCAGATCGTGCTTCTAGAGTTGTGCCTCCTTCTCCAACGGCTTCATCATTGGGAAGATTCATTGATGTACCGGTATCGTACTATAGTGGACAGACACAGATTTCTATCCCAATTGCTGAAGTGCAAGAGCGAGAATTAAAGATTCCAATTAGCTTAAATTATCATTCAGGAGGCCTGAAAGTAGATGATTTACCTGGATTAGTTGGAGTTAGCTGGGCCCTAGAGACTGGTGGAATAATTACACGTACGATGAGAGGCAAGCCAGATGATCAGGGTAATGGTTTCTTACGCTGCTTTCAAGAAGTTCAAAGTATTGCTTTTAAACAGGTAGATTTAAACAACGGAGGATATGGTAAACTAACAACTTATGCTGATGGTTCTTTAGATTCTCAGCCTGACGTGTTCTTTTATTCTATTCCGGGGTACTCTGGAAAAATGTATTTAAAACCTGGGGGAGGAGTCGTACTTACGCCGCACAGAGATATCAAAGTAACTCCAATATTACATTCGCCTTCTAACTCTGTTCAGGGTTTCACAATCACTACCCCCGATGGTACGCTATATACATTTAACGTGACAGAAATTACATCCTCGGTTGATTTTCCTAATGGCGGCGATTCTCAAGGATATATTTCTAGCTGGTATTTAAGTTCTATACGATCGAAAAATGGCTATACAATATCTTATGAATATTATCCTGATCAATTAGTTAAGTACAATACTAAACTTAATCATTCTAGAAAGGACCCATTACCGTATCAATCCTGTTCTATGAATGGTCCTGAGATTAGTGTATTTTTTTCAGTCGTACAAATCCAAAATGCTAAAAAATTAAAAAAAATAAGTTCATCTAATGGGTATGTAGAATTCTTCATATCTCCCTATGAATACACGGTAAATGATATGGGATATACAAATACCTATAAGGAGTCTAAATTAGATAAGATAGAAGTAAGAGATGCCTCATCAAATTTGATTAAAAAGTATAATTTAACATATACTGGTCCAAATGATAGATTAAAGTTGGAGAGTCTTTCAGAAGTAAACAGTAGTGATTGTGCCTTACCTGCACACATTTTTAATTACTATGGAGGAGAGCCTGGGCTGTATTCGCATTCTCAAGATTATTGGGGTTATAATAATGGGAAGTCTTCTACTTATTTATATCCAAAATTAAATTATGGGGGTTTGATTTATGAGGGGGCTGATCGAAGCCCAGACCCTACCGGCGTTCTTTCTCAGGCAGGTTCTTTAGAGTCTATATCTTATCCTACGGGTGGTAAAACCACTTTCATATATGAAGCACATCGAGTAAAAAATGATGACGGTTCAGATCGGCCTATAGGAGGTATAAGAATTAAGCGAGTTATTCATACTGATCCTGTTGCTAATAATTCCTTCCAGAAAGATTATCAATATGATGAGGCATTTTTAATGAATGAACCTAGCTTAGATTATTATCCTACGACAAGAGGAAGTGAGACTTGTAATTACATGGTAAGAACTTCTAAAAATCAATCTTTGAGGGGCGATGGACAGCACATTATTTATCCTCATGTAACGGAGTTTAATAATTCTATCAATCAAAATGGAAAAACGGAATATATTTTTTCTGAGGGTATTAACATAGGAACTTATACATACCCTTTCCCGCCTCCAACTGATAATAGTTGGCAAGGAGGGTTATTATTAGAAAAAAAGATTAGCTCTGGAACTGGTAAGCTTTTATTGCGTGAAGTAAATACCTATCAAATTGACATTAATAACTCCTATAGCTATAATGGATTTGCAATAGGTAAAATGTGGGAATATGCAGGAAACTATAATATAACAGGTGATTATAATTATGACTATGCAGGACTCTTTAATGTACAAGGATTTTCTATTGATTCACGCTGGCAATATCTGTCTAAAAAAGAAACTTATCAATATGATGAAAATGACTCTAATAAGTTTGTTAAAACAACTGATAATTTCTACTATGAAAACCCAATAAATATCCAATTAACTAGGAAAAATTCAATAGACAGTCGTAATAAAAATGTAGAAATATCTTACAAATATCCTCATGATTTTTCAAATCAATTTCCCTATAATGAAATGTTAGCTGCCTATATAATTAACCCCATTATTGAGCAACAAGAAAAGGTGGGTGGTGCAAATACCCATTTTAAAAGAACAGAATACGGAAAAATTAATAACCTGTATTTACCTACCCAGGTAATTACTAAATTAGGATCGGGTAACCCATACGTAGAATCTACTATCGAAGATTATGATGGAAGGGGTAATCCTTTACAAGTTAGGGAGCGTAATGGAATTATAACTCGATACAATTGGTATACTTCTGCGGGGAAGAAGGATTTGTTAGAAAGTAAAAACACGGGTTATGGGTCTACCATATCTCATGCTAGTAGTTATGATTATAAAGCGTTAGTAGGGCTTACTAGAGAAACTGATCCTAATGGACGAAGTATCTTTTATAACTATGATAGTTTCAATCGTTTGCTAGAGGTAAGAGAAGGAAGTTCATCGGGTAATTTGTTGAAAAGTTATGCTTATAAATATGGTTCTTCAAGTAATGGGTGTACAACTTCAGGAGTTCTAATTAATGTAAATCCTACTATTAGCCCAATTACAGATCCTACCTTGACAGGAGGAACGGGAACGTGTAACTACACGAACAATCAGCTCTTGGGTCATGCCAATGGGGTCAATGCTGGTCAGGCTCTGTATGTGAAAGTGGTGGGTAACTGCAAGTACGTGACCCATACACCAGGCGGTGAGGCTTATCCACTGGACTGGTTATATATGCTTCGCAATAACAATGGCTGGGCTTCGGGGGTGACACCTTTGACATCGGATGAGATTCCGGTCTGTTTCAAGCAGCCGGGTGAAAGCTGTCCTGGGGGGTGTAGTACTCCGGCGGCCCCGAATGTGAGTGCGAGTGCGACGAGCATCAACTCAGGGCAGTCGTCCACGTTGACGGCGAGTAATTGTTCGGGGACGGTAACCTGGAGCAGTGGACAAAGTGGGAGTAGCATTCAGGTGAGTCCTACGGCAACGACTACGTATACAGCGACCTGTACGGTGGGCAGTTGTAGCAGCCCGGCTTCGAGTGGGGTGACCGTTACGGTGGGCAATCGGTTACAGGTAGCGATTAGTGGCATTACGGGTCAGGCTAGTACCAAGAAGCGGGTAACGATATCGAATCCTTACTCGGGCAATCGGACGTATCTGTGGTACATCTACCGTGATTCGGATATGCAGTACATCGGTTACGGCACGGACATCTCTAGCAGTACGGGCGTGTTTGATGTGGATCTGGCTTCGTATAATCTGGTTTCGGGAACGGTGTATCGCTTGTACGTAGGGGATACGGGAGATTCGGGTAACTCTCGGCATGGCTATAACACCTTCACTATTGGGAGCAGTGCCAGTAACTGCAATTTTACAGTGAGTACGCCTTCGACGGTTTCGGCGAGTTGTGGGGGAACGGTGAGTTTATCGGCAAGCTGCTCGGGTAATGATTGTTCGGGGGTGAGCTACAGCTGGAGTGGCCCCAATAACTTCACGGGCTCGGGCAGTTCGGTGAGTCTGACGGCCCCTGGCACAGCGGGCAGCTACACCTACACGGTAACGGCGAGTAAGAGTGGGTGTACTACTCAGCAGAAGCAGGTGACCTTGACGGTGAGCTGCGGAGCAACGGGAACGTGTAATTACACGAATAATCAGCTTTTGGGTCATGCCAATGGGGTCAATGCTGGTCAGGCTCTGTATGTGAAAGTGGTGGGCAACTGCAAGTACGTGACCCATACACCAGGCGGTGAGGCTTATCCACTGGACTGGCTGTACATGCTTCGCAATAACAATGGCTGGGCTTCGGGGGTGACACCTTTGACATCGGATGAGATTCCGGTCTGTTTCAAGCAGCCGAGTGAAGGCTGTTCATCAACGAGCAGTTGTGCCTTTACAGTGAGTACGCCTTCGACGGCTTCGGCGAGTTGTGGGGCAACGGTAAGCTTATCGGCAAGCTGTTCGGGCAATGATTGTTCGGGGGTGAGCTACAGCTGGAGTGGCCCCAATAACTTCACGGGCTCGGGCAGTTCGGTGAGTCTGACGGCCCCTGGCACAGCGGGCAGCTACACCTACACGGTAACGGCGAGTAAGAGTGGGTGTACTTCCCAGCAGAAGCAGGTAACCTTGACGGTGAGCTGCGGAGCAACGGGAACGTGTAATTACACGAACAATCAGCTCTTGGGCCATGCCAATGGGGTCAATGCTGGTCAGGCTCTGTATGTGAAAGTGGTGGGCAACTGCAAGTACGTGACCCATACACCAGGCGGTGAGGCTTATCCACTGGACTGGTTATATATGCTTCGCAATAACAATGGCTGGGCTTCGGGGGTGACACCTTTGACATCGGATGAGATTCCGGTCTGTTTCAAGCAGCCGGGTGAAAGCTGTCCTGGGGGGTGTAGTACTCCGGCGGCCCCGAATGTGAGTGCGAGTGCGACGAGCATCAACTCAGGGCAGTCGTCCACGTTGACGGCGAGTAATTGTTCGGGGACGGTGAGCTGGAGCAGTGGACAAAGTGGGAGTAGCATTCAGGTGAGTCCTACGGCAACGACTACGTATACAGCGACCTGTACGGTGGGCAGTTGTAGCAGCCCGGCTTCGAGTGGGGTGACCGTTACGGTGGGCAATCGGTTACAGGTAGCGATTAGTGGCATTACGGGTCAGGCTAGTACCAAGAAGCGGGTAACGATATCGAATCCTTACTCGGGCAATCGGACGTATCTGTGGTACATCTACCGTGATTCGGATATGCAGTACATCGGTTACGGCACGGACATCTCTAGCAGTACGGGCGTGTTTGATGTGGATCTGGCTTCGTATAATCTGGTTTCGGGAACGGTGTATCGCTTGTACGTAGGGGATACGGGAGATTCGGGTAACTCTCGGCATGGCTATAACACCTTCACTATTGGGAGCAGTGCCAGTAACTGTAATTTTAACATTGGAGCCACCGTTTCTGGAAATACAATTGTGAACTGTAATACTTTAGTTCAATTTCAAGCTACATGTGTAGGCAATGATTGTAGTGGGGTAAGTTATGCTTGGACAGGAAATGGTGCTAATGATACAGGAGCAACAGTCAACATTTTAAGTCCAGTTTCAAATGGTACTTATACTTATACGCTAACGGCTTCTAAATCTGGTTGCACCAGTAAAACAGAAACTATTAACATTACTACCCAATGTAATGGAAGTAACTAGCCAATAACTAGTAGATAATTACTAGGAAGGATAAAATCTGAGACTAATTGTTTTTAGATTTTATCCTTTTATTGTATAAAAATACCTGCTGGCCGATCTGTCTAAACTGAACAGCATCCACTACTGCAACTCCATCCGATTTTTCATTGGTAATTTTTATGTAGCTTTTATACTTGTTGATAGTTTGAATGTTCCCAACGGAATTCAAGCTCCAGAGAAAGTATAGGTATGAGTTATATTGTAGCGGTGGCCGCAGACTTACTTAGCAATAAACAACGAGCATAAGAACCCTATTTTTCTGAGTCCAATCGCTAATAATCTGAACGTCAAGGCTTTGTTTGTTATCTACGGTCACGCCAGTTAAGGGAATCTAATTTTTAGGTAATAATTTCTGAATATTCAGCATTTTAATGGCCTACGTTGCGTTTTTTTACCAAATGCCACACTAGCTTCAATAGTGGCAGACTCCTCCAAGACCAAAAAAACGAGTACAATATGAATCGAGCTATAGCCAATATGTGTAGCTGATAGGCATGTAAGGAAAAGTAGGTTCATGCATTGACTAGCTTTAAAAATTAGGGAGCGGTAACAAATGCAATAAAAGGGAGCAAATTCTCCCCCCTCTAGATTAACTTTATTTTGCCATTTATTCAGGGTCTTTCTATTAGGGGAATATTCAATATTCTAGTATAAATGAAATTATAAAATGCTATTTTATTAAAAAACCGATTTAACAGCTAATGAATTAGTTCACATATCTTCGTATTGTTCTTAGAAAAACTATCTACTAGTAACGATTGCCGCAACCATTTTTATAATGTCATCTATTGCTAATCAATTTCGCATATATCTTAAGCGTTTTGTGGAATTAACCGATCAGGAGTGGGATGCTTTTGAGAAAGACCTAACGATACGAACGTTACCTAAAAAACATTTTTTGATTAAGCAGGGACAAACGGCTAAAGAGATTTGCTTCCTCATCAGTGGTTCTGCCCGGCTTTATTACGAAAAAGACGGTGACGAAAAAACGACTTACTTCTTTTTTGAAAATAACCTGGTTGGCGACTACTTGGGTTGCTTAACAAGTCAGCCGAGTACGATCAATATTCAGGCCCTGGAAGATTGCGAGCTGATGTATTTTAAGTATGAAACCCTAACCAAGCTATATGAGCAATTCCCCGTCTATCAGATTTTCGGGCGTAAGCTGGCGGAGTATTTATTCATGGGGCTGGACATACGACTAGCCGAGTTACTAACCCTAACTCCAGAAGAACGTTATCTGAAATTCATCAACACGTCAATTAAACGTAAGATTCTCGAACGCATTCCTCAGCAGTATATCGCTTCTTACCTGGGGATAACTCCCGTTTCACTAAGTCGCATTCGCCGCCGGATTGCCACTTCCTGATTTATTAACTTATGTAAAGAATTTTACCCTGTTCTCCATCGGACCTTTGTAGCGAATCAAAAACCACAACAAATACTGGTATTATGAAAACGCTCATAAAGATTGAAGAAGCTGCTCAAGTTATTCTTTCCCTTGTCTTATTTGCCCAGTTACCGTTTGCCTGGTGGTTGTTTCCGGTTTTACTATTAGTTCCTGATGTAAGTATGGTGGGTTACGTCTTTAATAGTAAAACAGGAGCTTTTATTTATAATGTATTTCATCACAAAGCAGTAGCTATTTTGATCGGAGTCCTGGGTTTCTATCTTGGTAATGAATATGTATTATTGGCAGGTATTATCTTATTCGGTCATTCTTCGATGGATCGGATGTTTGGATATGGATTGAAGTTTGATACGGGTTTTGGATATACGCATTTGGGAGAGATTGGAGATTTGAAGAAGTAATCGTTATTATGGCTCCCAATTCTCAATCAATCAGCTCTGTTGATTGATTGGGGAATGTCAATTAATTCATTGAAGAAAATAATCTAGATAAAAAGCTTTTAGTCTTATATGATTTATTGCTAGTACGCTTAATAAGAAACTTACAATAAGTTGTTGAGTTACCAATATCTTCTTTACCATCTTGATTGATAATAAAGAACAAAGAATTATTGTTTTCATAACTTGAAAATCGAACGTAAGAGTTATCACTCCATTCCTTTGTGGTTTCCCCCTCAAAATAGTGAAAATGGTAAGTTCCGTCCTGAAAGGCTACTATTATTTTATCATTGTCGAAATTTTGCATAGTTACATAATCATATTCTTTTTCAGGAAACCAAATCCAGAATATCTTACCCCTAAACTTGCAAAATTTTATAAAATGCATTGTATTCTTTTACTAAATACATTTTATCATACTTTTTTTCAATCCATACTTTTCCGCCTTTAGAATTCACTAATTCAAATATTTCCGTCTTTACACATTCATAAAAATAGTGAACAGATATTCCTTCATCCTTCAAATGATGACGTTGCCAATAGTTACACACCCAGATACTTCGATTCAGAAGTGAATAATTTTGATTATCGATAATTATGTTTTCTCCGGGTTCTATAGGCTCAGTTGATTTATAGTTTACGTTATATACCTTGTTTTGATAGAAGGATTTTAATTTGTTGTTGACTACCATATGTACATGTTGACAGTACTTACAGTTTATAAAAGTAGAGGTAGATAAAATGCGATATATAGGTTGGTAGCAATTAAGACAATGAAAAAGCATAGATTATATGATTTTTCATTAAAGGTAATTTAGAATTTAAAGTCTACATTAAAATATTGATGAATGGTTATTTTGAAATTTAATAATAGTTAAAATTTATTTAACTTTAGTTAGCTATTCGGCAATAGCTAAGCAACTATGGAAAATTATTAAATAAATTCGTATTATTATATATCCCAAATCACATCATTAATGTTAATTACGCTTATGAAAAAAGGCTTTTATATTACCCTCGCTTCACTCACGTTATTATTGTCAGGATGCTCTGAAAATAATTATGAAAGCTCATTTAGGAATACTCTTCAGGAAAAAACATCAGAGCAGTATTTGAATCAGCTGAGAAATAGTATTGACGAATCGAAACTAGACCAGATGCTAGCGTTGAAAAGCCTTCCTGCTAAAAAGAGCTTCTATATAAATACCTTGAACTCGGGAGAACGCTATTATTTCTGGGTTCGGAAGTTTAATCACTATGCATCTCTTTCAGACGCTACTGCTGAACAAAAAGCCTTACTTAAAGAACTTGTGAGTCATCTAAAACCAGAATTCTTTTCTAATCCTGCACAGGGAAACCAATTTGCAGAAGGTTATATGGCCGAATGGAATAAAAAAGCACTGACTGCCTTTGATAAAGGCAATTTGGCAACCCTCACAAGTACGCTGGAATACACGCGTTAGCTTTTTAGATTTTCCCGCAGTTGCCCAACTCTGCCAGACAAAACAAGATACGGAAAACGAAAGTAATTCAATAAACAAAAAGCCCGCCGCAAAACTTTGCGGCGGGCTTTACTATTAATACCAGCTATGACTTATTCAGCCGTAGCATATTCTTCCAAAGGAGGACAGGCACAGATCAGGTTACGATCTCCGTAGGCTGAATCGATGCGGCTTACCGTAGGCCAGAATTTGCTGGCTTTTACGTAAGGCAGCGGGAATACCGCTTTTTCACGCGAGTAAGGACGATTCCAGGCATCTGAAAGAACCACAAACTGAGTGTGAGGAGCCATTTTCAAAACGTTAACCGTTTTATCCGCTTCGCCTTCTTCAATTTCTCTGATTTCGTTACGGATGGCAATCATGGCATCACAGAAACGATCCAGTTCTGCTTTTGACTCTGATTCGGTAGGCTCCACCATCAGCGTTCCGGCTACGGGGAACGAAAGGGTAGGAGCGTGGAAACCGTAATCCATTAAACGTTTAGCGATGTCTTCGGCTTCAATACCTACTGATTGCTTGAACGGACGACAGTCGAGAATCATCTCGTGAGCACAGCGGCCTTGCGAACCTACGTACAGCACGGGGAAGTGTGATTCCAGACGAGCCTTGATGTAGTTGGCGTTCAGAATGGCCGTTTCTGTCGCGTGCGTCAGACCTTCGCCGCCCATCATCGCGATGTAAGCGTAAGAAATCGTCAGGATGCTCGCTGAACCATACGGAGCTGCCGAAACGGCTGAGATAGCCTGTTCGCCACCCACGCCTTCTACCACAGCGTGACCGGGCAGGAAGGGAGCCAGGTGAGCCGCTACACCGATGGGACCCATACCAGGACCGCCACCACCGTGAGGAATACAGAACGTTTTATGCAGGTTCAGGTGGCAAACGTCTGCTCCAATCGTACCAGGAGAGGTAAGTCCTACCTGAGCGTTCATGTTCGCTCCATCCATATATACCTGACCACCGTGCTGGTGAATCAGATTACAAATTTCGATGATCGACTCTTCGAATACGCCGTGCGTCGAAGGGTAGGTAACCATCAGACAGGACAGGTTTTCACTGTACTGCTCGGCTTTGGCTTTCAAATCAGCCAGGTCGATGTTCCCATTCTCGTCGGTTTTGGTAACGACTACCTTCATACCCGCCATAACGGCTGAGGCAGGGTTGGTTCCATGAGCCGAAGCGGGAATCAGAGCGATGTTGCGATGGCTATTACCCTGAGCTTCGTGATACGCCCGAATCACCATCAGACCCGCGTATTCACCCTGGGCACCTGAGTTAGGTTGCAGAGACATGGCCGCAAAACCTGTGATTTCACAAAGCCAGTCGTTGAGGTTTTTAAATAACTGCTGGTAACCCGCCGCCTGAGCTTTAGGAGCAAAGGGGTGAAGTTTACCAAACTCAGGCCAGGTTACCGGAATCATTTCGGTTGTGGCGTTGAGCTTCATGGTACATGATCCCAGTGAGATCATGGAGTGTACCAGCGATAAGTCTTTATTTTCCAGCGATTTCAGATAACGCAACATTTCGTGCTCGGAATGGTGCGTATTGAAAACGGGGTTTGTTAAGTAAGCAGATTCCCGGGTAAGAACTTCGTTAAACTCCCAGGTTAAGGCTGATTCAATTTCCGACAGGTTAACACTTTTGCTTACCAGTGTCGAGAAGATGTTGATCAGTTCAACGGCATCCTGATAGGTTTTTACTTCGTCAAACGAAATACCAACCAGATTATCTCCGAAGTAACGCAGGTTGATTTCAGCGGCTTCTGTGGCAGCTTTCACCACGTTTTCATCCGAAACTTTTACCTGAATGGTGTCAAAGAAAGCTTCTGTTACTACTTCATAACCCAGTTCCTTAAGGGCCAGAGCCGTCAGTTGCGTTAAAGCATGCGTGCGGTGAGCAATTTTCTGCAAGCCTTCAGGGCCGTGGTATACGGCATAAGCCGCCGCCATTACCGAAAGAAGTACCTGAGCTGTACAAATATTAGAAGTGGCTTTCTCGCGGCGAATGTGCTGCTCACGAGTTTGCAGAGCCATGCGAAGGGCACGGTTTCCTTCCGCATCTACCGATACCCCGATGATACGACCGGGCATCTGGCGTTTGTAATCGTCTTTGGTAGCAAAGTAACCCGCGTGTGGTCCGCCGTAACCCATGGGTACGCCAAAACGCTGAGCAGAGCCTACTACTACGTCCGCACCCATTTCACCAGGAGCTTTCAGTAAAGTAAGAGCCAGTAGATCCGCCGCTACTACTACTTTGATATCTAAGTCGTGAGCAGAGGCAATCCAGTCACCGTAATCAAATACAGCTCCGTCGGTGGCGGGGTATTGTAATAAAGCACCGAAGATGCTTTCGTTGGTCAAATCAACCGTGCGGTGATCACCCACCATGATTTTCACCCCAATCGGAGTAGCCCTCGTATAAAGCAGGTCAATCGTTTGTGGGTGGCATCGATCTGAAACAAAGAACGTATCTGCTTTCGCCTTGGCTCCTTTTTTCAGGGCATGTAATAAATGCAGAGCTTCCGCAGCGGCTGTGGCTTCATCCAACAGAGAAGCATTGGCGATTTCCATGCCCGTTAATTCCAAAATCATGGTTTGGAAATTCAGCAGCATTTCCAGGCGTCCCTGCGAAATCTCGGCCTGATAAGGCGTATAGGCCGTGTACCAGGCGGGATTTTCCAGAATATTACGCAGAATTACATTCGGGGTATACGTATCGTAGTAACCCGTACCGATGTAGCTCTTGAAGACTTTATTTTGACTGGCAAGCTTCTTGAAATCGTCCAAAAATTGGAATTCCGTTTGAGCGGGAGGAAGATTCAAGGCATTAGCCCGGCGGATGGCCGAAGGTACTGTTTGGTTGATGAGTTCTTCAACCGAAGTTACGCCAATTTCAGCCAGCATAGCCTGACGATCGGCCTCATCTGCATTATTATGACGATTTTCGAAAAGTTCCTGGTAACGAAGAGCAACCTGCATGGAGCATTATTGTTGATGGAAACAAAGGACAAATATACACAGAAAAGACGGCCCTTGTGCAGAAGAAAGAACTAGGATTTTTACAAAATTCATAGTTAGGTAATAACCTGCTTAGACGATCGGATCACAAGGATTATCTTTGACTTTTTGCAAATCCGGTAGTCCATGAATTACCTTAGTTTTCTTCTAACCGTTCTAAAGTAAGAATTCGATTCATTTCCAGGAAGTTCGCTTGTCTGGATTAAATTTTTACTGGTAGAGATTATTTCATTAATGAACACAGCTATGTCAAAGCAACCAGCTGCAGAGCAGAACGATCAAATCGAAATCGAATTGTCCGAAGAAATGGCAGAGGGTACTTATTCGAATCTGGCCATTATCTCGCATTCCCAAAGCGAATTTGTTATTGATTTTGTACGATTAATGCCTAACGTTCCTAAAGCAAAAGTAAAATCACGTGTAATCATCACGCCCGACCATGCCTTGCGGTTGATGCATGCCTTGCAGGATAACCTGGCTAAATACGAAGAAAACTACGGCCCCATTAACGAAGGTGGCGGGCATTCCGGTTTTCAACTTCCCTACACGGGTCCCGTAGGAGAAGCTTAATCAAACGGCTGGCGATTGCTGGCCGTTTTTGTTTGGGGGGAAGATTGGTAGAGTTTAATAAACCTCCAAAGTACTGGTAGATCATTCAATAACTTCATGCTGGGGTTGAAAGTATATCCCTATCCTGCCGTTGCCAGCTTTTTCGCTGGCAACAGGTGTTACTTGAGGTGTCTCCCTCAGATAGATCATTCAATCCCAACCAGACCGGGCTTATCCATCAGGAAACCCGGGGTTATCCGTATTGAATCTCGCTGGAGTTGAAAGTATATCCTTATCCTGCCGTTGCCAGCTTTTCCGCTGGCAACAGTGTTACTTGAAAGACTCCTTCAAATAGATCATTACAATCCCAACCAGACTGGGCTCATCCATTAGGAAATCCCGGGTTGACACCCGGGGCTATTCATATTGAACCCCGCTGGGGTTGAAAGTTGAACGATTTGCAAGTCCAGAGGACTTGAATAACCCCAGTCTGGATAGCACCGTATGCTAATGCATAAAATAAAAATCATTTCAAAAACCGAAGAAAGGCCCCAAACCTGCGTTTGCTTAGGTATTCCAGATCTTCTTCAAAAGCATAGGCTTCCTTTTCAAAACTAATAGCCCGGTAAGCAGCGTGATGAGACTTACCTTTCAATCGATGGTAATAATACTCGCTAATGTACCAGAGATAAAAGGGCAAAATCAGCCACTCCGCCTGTTGACGAATATGAATGCGTTCATGATTCATCAGCGAGGCTGAGGGACGGGGCGTACTAACAATAATAAACGGCCAAAGGGTAATACCATTCACCCCAAGCCCCGGCCAATAAAGCGTTAATGGCCATCCGGTATACTTTAGAAGTCTGATTTTCAGGTTTGTGTATAGTGTTTAGAGTTTTGTGTTTAGCGTTGATGCTAAGAGGTAAGGTTGCTCAAAATGGATACTTACCGACATGAAGAAAAGAGTTATTAGTGATATTACAATAAACTCTGAACCGCAGCGGCGGCCGCTCAAAACCCTAAACCGTAGCGGCGGTCACTCAAAACCCAAAACTCCAACTTATCTTTGCATCATCATCTGAGGGAAGCCTCTTCATTCATTTCTATTATTCTTACATGTTTAATCCCGGTGTTCGGTTTGGCCTATTGGGCGGCGGCCAGTTAGGTCGTATGCTCCTACAGGTTGCCATTGATTTTGACTTATCCATTAAAGTACTTGATCCTGATGCTCAGGCTTCCTGTGCGGAAATCGCCCCTGAATTTGTGGTAGGGTCTTTTCAGGATTTTGATACCGTCTATGCGTTTGGTAAAGACCTGGAAGTAATAACAATTGAAATTGAGGCAGTGAATCTCGATGCCCTGAAAAAGCTGCAAAGCGAAGGCGTTCGGGTATTTCCTCAGCCCGAAATTGTTGAGATTATTCAGGACAAACGCCTGCAAAAACAATTCTACCGCGATCATAACCTGCCTACTTCTGATTTTGTGTTAGTCGAAAATCAGGCAGATGCCCGTCGTCACGCAGATTTTCTGCCTGCTTTTAATAAGTTGGGGAAAGGCGGTTACGATGGTCGTGGCGTACAAAGAATTGCTACGGCTGCTGATTTCGACAAAGCATTCGATGCTCCGGGGTTATTGGAAAAAGCCGTTGATTTTGAAAAGGAATTAGCCGTCATCGTCGCTCGTAATGAGCGGGGAGACGTCAAGACATTCCCTACTGTAGAAATGGTTTTCCATCCCGAAGCTAACATGGTGGATTATCTGTTTGCTCCGGCCTCGATTCCCGCTGAAGTAGATGCCCGGGCTCAGTTTATTGCCAGCCGTACAGCCGAAGCTTTTGGCATTGTGGGTCTTCTCGCCGTTGAAATGTTCTTAACCAAAGACGGCGAAATTCTCATTAACGAAGTAGCTCCCCGTCCGCATAACAGCGGGCATCATACGCTGCGGGCTAACGACGTAAGTCAGTTTGAGCAGCACTTACGGGCTGTATTGAACTGGCCTTTGGGCGACACAAAAGCCCATTCCTATGCGGCTATGATTAACCTGTTGGGAGCTGAAGGCTACGAAGGCGAAGCTAAGTATGAAGGCATGGAGAACCTGCTGGAAACCCCCGGCGTGCATCCTTTCCTCTATGGCAAAAAAATTACTAAGCCTTTCCGCAAAATGGGCCATATTACCGTCGTAGACAAGGAACTTGAAACGTTGAAAAAGAAGGTAGAAGCCCTTAAAAACGCCGTTCGCATCATCTCATAAATCTAGTTTTTAGTTGTTTGTTAAGGGTTGTTAGGAAAAGTGAAGACTTTAACTTTCATCAGCTAACAACAAACAACCATCAACCGATAACTCAAATAAAATGGTAGGTATTATCATGGGCAGCATTTCTGACTTGAAAGTCATGCAGGAAGCTGTCGACGTATGTAATGAATTTGGAGTAGCTTACGAAATTGACATCGTTTCGGCTCACCGTACACCTCTGAAAATGATTGAGTACGCTCAGCAGGCCCGTCAACGGGGTGTAGAAGTGATTATTGCGGGTGCCGGCGGAGCTGCTCACTTGCCCGGCATGGTGGCTGCTGTGACGACTTTACCTGTTATCGGCGTTCCGGTGAAATCTTCCAATTCTATTGACGGCTGGGATTCGGTTCTTTCCATTTTGCAAATGCCCGGTGGCGTACCTGTCGCAACGGTGGCTTTAAATGGAGCAAAAAATGCCGGAATTCTGGCCGTTCAAATTATTGGTGTAGCAAATAAAGAAATCGCTGATAAATTACAGGCGTATAAAATTTCGTTAGAAGCCAAAGTGGCCGAAATGAGTCAGCAGGCCCGCGAAGGATTACCGCCGGTATAAAACAAAAAGGGTACTTCCGGGATTTACTAATTAATCATTCAGCCCCAATCTTAACGTATGGAAGAGCGAAACCAACGACCCAAAGAAGGTTCCAGTTTACCCACAATTACGCTGGGAGTATTGGCTATTATCGTAGCGGCTTTACTTTACATTGGTTATGCTTACTTTATGGATGAGGACGCCGTAACGCTAACGCCTCAGAAAGTAGAAAAGTCGGCGGTTACCGAAAACACTGCCGATAACATGGATTCGGACGTTCCCACGCCTACGGCTGTTGAGCCCGAGGCCATTGACGCTACACCTTCGGCAGCTACTACCAGTACGAGCTCGGAGGAAGCAGCTTCGGAATCCAAGCAAACGGCTAAAACTGCTGAGGTAAAAAAAGAGAAAGCTTCCGAAACGAAAGTAGCCAAGACCGAAGAAACTAAATCGGTTAGCTCCAGGGGTGGAAATATTTCTTATAAAGTAACCGGTGGCCAGACCTTCTATAGCGTGGCTACTAAATACGGATTATCCGCTAGTCAGCTTAAGTCGGCAAACCCCGATGTGGACCCTGACAAATTACAGGCAGGAAAAAGTCTGAAGATTCCCGTTTATGCCACACATACGGTAGGGAAGGGAGACATTTTGCGGGTAGTTGCTGAAAAATACGGCGTTTCTGTAGATGCCCTGATGAAGGCCAATGGAAAGACGAAAAACTACGTAGAGAAGGGTGAAAAGTTAATTATTCCTTATCCTAAAAAATAACCTAAGCTCTTCTAATTGTTCCAAAAAATGCGGCTTTACCCCGGTAACGCCGCATTTTTTATTACTAAACAAGCAGATGGATTTATAAAAATTTTGAAAATAGGGGCTTTGGTGGTTTTGATTTTCCGAAAACTTAGCGTAAGTTTGAACATCATTTATTGTTTTCATGGCTTTTACGGGAAAGACTCGGTGGAATCCGCCGGGTTTTTTTATTTCCAAGGTTTTGCAAAATTTGCAAACTACTTTCATCTGCCGTCCGGATTTCTGCCTGCACTTCTCGCACCCCCTTCTACTAAGGTTAGCGTACCTTAGGCCATTTTCTTTCAGTCGCAAGCGTGGATGATTCCCCTGAAAAGCTTACCAGTCATTTCACTAGTAGCCATGGTTACCGCTGTTGGCTTTTCCACCAAGTGAACACCATAAAAAAACGGCAACCCTTTGCAGAGTTGCCGATGCATGGCGGTAAACTTTACTAGTTAGATTATTTGCGAGCGGCAGCTTCTTCTTCCGTCAGATAAATGTAACGAACAGAAGCAGCAGTCGTGATGCGAACGGGATGAACAACCATCCGATCTGCACTAGCAACGGTCAGAGAGTAATCGCCGTCGGGCAATTGACTCAAGTCCATTTTTTGAGCTACGTGCGTTTCGTTTTTAGAAACATACTGCTCATTGATGATATTGTTTTTATGATCACGGACGGTAATCGTTAAACGCTGACCCGCTTGTTTATCAACGAAGCAGTAGAATTGCGTAGCATTTTTACCCTTGAACACGTTCGTGTGAAAGGTAGCTTCCTTCGCTTCTTTATCTGTACCAGGATTCTTTTCGATGTCTGAAGCCTGAGCAACAAATGAACTTAAAGAGAATACTAAAGCGAGTGACTTGATGATGTTTTTCATGGCTATGATATGTAACAAAAATGGTCTTCGCGGCTAGAAGATGTTTTAATAGAAAATGTTGAAAGTAAAGTTTATTAGAACAAACAGGGCGACGAAATAATATTCTGTTAACATTGGCTCGTCTCCGGGCCTGCTGTATTCTTATAACGCTGGCAAAGGTAAGATTGTTAGCACGAAATGAACAAATATTTTTATATAAATTTTTGATTATCAGTAAGTTGAATAAGTAAAATACAATTTTTCCCAAAAGATGAGTATAGCTGTTTACAAATTGCCGTATTTACGAATAACATTAAAAACGAAATTATATTCTGTTTTGGCTATTGCCGGGAAGGGAGCTGTTGGGAAGACATTTGCTTTATCCACATAAAAATAAAGTCTCTAATCTTAGTAGATTAAAGACTTTATTAGTAGGAAAATTGTATTTTATTAAGGCTTGTCCCAGAAGACTCGGGTCTCTAAATCATCAGGTCCCTGACGGCTCACGGCTACATTATAGTTCTCGGCATTTACAGACTGCTCTAAGATCGGGTAGGTAAGTCGCCGGATGAAATCTCCCGTAATGGTTCTGCCAGGATATTTATTGGGTGTTAAGACGGGAAAACCGCTTCTTCGCCAGTTGGCGAAAGCTTCCGGGCCGTTCAGGAAAGAAGCGACCCAGTACTGCGTATTAATCTGCTGAAGACCCGTCGCTGCCACGTAAGGTTGAGCCGCCAGGTAGGTATCAATGGCAGACTGAGGAATGGTCGCTGAGGCATCATAACTACTCATTTGGGCCATGTGAGCCGTAACGCCCGCCTGATAAAAATTAGCGGCACTGCCCGTAATCCAGCCCCGTTGAGCCGCTTCCGCTAGTAGTAACTGCGTTTGAGCGTGAGTAAGGTAAAAGTTAGGACCATCCACTTTTCCCAGCGTCCGCCGATTGACCTGCGAGTAATTCCATCCACCCGAGGGCACTCTTCCGGGAAAGTTGGGAGCCGTGGCAATCGAGCCGTCGTCGTAGCCGTAGGGCATGCCAATCTGATTGGCTGCCGTGCGATCTACCGTAGTTTGTTCGGGATTTTTACTGGGTTCTCCGTAACGAGCCGCAATGACCGTCAGGCGGGGGTCATTGGTTGTTTTTAGGAAATTCACGAAAGGAGCTCCCAAATAGAAATTGGCTTTTTCGGTATTATTCCAGAGGTTCCCCAGCGGATTGGTATAAATGCTAGTGTACTGAATTTTGACGTTGTCGTCGTTGGATTGAAAAACACCACCCTGAAAAGCTTTCTGGACGATACTTTGGGCTTTGGCCGCATCTACTTTAGTATAACGCATGCCAATTCTCAGCATGAGCGAATAGGCCAGTCTCCGCCATTGGGCAATATTCCCCTGATAAAACAAATCTCCGGTTTCAATTCGCTTGCTGGCGTTCAGTCCCGCAATAGCCTGGTCGAGTTCCTTCACCAGATCCGTATAAATTTCCGCCTGAGGATCATACTTAGGTAACTTGTTTCCGCTAATAAAGGCTTTACCTGCATCGAAATAAGGTACATCCCCATACGTATCTACCAGCACCTGAAATACATAAACCCTCCAGATTCGGGACATGTGGTAGAGGTTGCTGCGGGTGCTATCGTTCTGGGTCTGGTTCATCACGGCGGTAAGTAGCTTGATGGGACCATTATTGCCATTATTGGTTCCGCTGTAGAGATAAAGCCAATTCACCCGCGTGTTGTCGCGGTTATCCTGATTGAAGTTAGCTCCGGTATTCAGACCTCCAAACGGGGTATTGGTCTGTTGAACAATAGCCGATTCATAGAACATGGTCTGAGAGGCCAGGGTCGTATTGAGCTGAGCATTGGAAAACAAATACAAAGGATCAATGCTGGTAGACTGAACCGGGTTTGTGTTAATACTTTCGAAGTTTTTATCGCAACTGATCAAACCAGTGGCCAGAGCGACAAGAGCCAGTATTTTTTTCATGGAGATTAGAATTTCAGGTTCAGATTCATGCCGTAACTGCGGGTAGTAGGCAGGGTGTGCGTTTCAATACCCTGAATGTTATCCGAGGCTCCGTTAACGGCTTCTGGATCAAGGTTAGGCAGGTGCTTTTTAATCAGCAGGACGTTATTACAAAGGGCAGAAAGGCTTAAGGACTTCACAAATCCTTTATTCAGGAAGCGGGAAAGATCATAACTCACCGAGAGCGAACGCCACCGAATGAAGCTGGCATTATACACGAAGCGTTCTGCATTATTGGTACTGCGGTAGCTGGAGTAAAAATCCTCGGCTTCTACCCGCGTGGTATTAGGGGCTCCTTCGGCGGTTACGCCTTCAAATAATACACCACCTTCCCGACCAACTAATGATTCTTTAGAAAGTCCGTGACGCAGGAAATTCAGGTTTGAATTCGAGATGATTTTATGACCGCCCTTAAAGTCAATTTGCGTGAAGATTTTAAAGCCCGCTACATTGAACGTGTTAATCCAGCCGCCCGTGTATTTGGGGATGGCACTTCCAAAAGTGGTAATAGGGCCCGCCACGGGTTTACCGCCCGCGGTAATGATTCTTCCCTGATTGTCGCGTTTGTAAGCAATGCCTCGTAGCGATGCCATCGGCATGCCGACTTCGTGCCATACTTCGCCGAAGAAATCTCCCTGACCTACTTTTAAACGAGCCTGACCGTCGGCCAGAGCCAGTACTTCACTTTGGTTATAGGTAAAGTTAAAAGTCGTTTCCCAAGTGAACTTTTCCTTTTTCACCGGAACCAGCGTGAGTAGGACTTCAATTCCCTTGTTACGCAGCTGACCCACGTTCACTTTGGATTTGTTATAACCTGAAGCCGTCGAAATATCTACGTTGAGAATTTCATCGACTGTCTTTTTATTATAGTAAGCTACATCCAGATTGATCCGATTATCGAGTGTTCGGAACTCCAGCCCCAGTTCAGCTTCTTTTACCTTGAGTGGCATCAGGTTATTATTGGGACTAACATCGGTAGCAATATAGCCCAGAGCTTGCCCCTGGATGGAGTTGGCATTCAGGTTGTAATACAAATTGTTTTGATACGGATCGGTATCTCCGCCGACTTCAGCGTAAGCCGCCCGGACTTTCATGAAATTCATCCAGCGTGGGCGTTCTTTGAAGGCATCACTGAGCACAAAACTGGCACTCACACTAGGGTATAGGTAACTATTCGATTGCGGGTTCAGGGTAGAAAACCAGTCGTTGCGGGCCGTAGCATTTAAAAACAGGAAGTTTTTATAGGAAAGCTCCGCTACGCCGTAGAGAGAATTGACCTGCTTGCGGGTATAGGCATACTGGGGTTCTTTATTCTGACCATTCATGATGGTGTACAGATCCCGAATGTAGAAGTTAGTGGCCGAAACGTTACTGTTGGTATAAATCTGCTGGAGCGAGTTGCCTCCCAGCGTTATATCCAGTCCGAAAACGCCTAATTTATGCGTTGATCCGATCAGAAAGTCCAGATTTCGCTCACGGAAGGTAGAGATTTCCTGATAGAAGTAACCGTTAAAGCCAGTAGCCGCGGCGGCTAGGGATCGCGTACCCGTAGGGCGGTTAAAATCATAAGGACGCGTGAAGTAATCCTGGCCAATCCGGCCCTGAGCGTAGAGCCAGTCCGTGAGTTGATAGCGAACGGAAGCATTACCAAAAATCCGATCCCGGCGTACGTGTTCAAAGCGGTCGTAAGCCACCCAGTAAGGGTTATTGCGGTTGGTAAAACGAGAGGTAGCCAGCTCAAACCCATTCGCATCGTATCGGTTATCCTCCAGCGTTTTCATCGCTACCGATGTGGCTGTGGTATAGACCGTAGTATTGGCGTTCAGATCCTGCAAACCAATCTGGGGCGGGTTATGATTGTATTCGTTGGAATAGTTAGCATTCAACTGTACCGAAAGTTTTGGGGTGAAATTGTAATTAAGCCCCAGATTCAAGATCTTCTTATGGTAATCGGAGTTAGGCATGATCGAGTTGGCATCCATGTTGGAAAATGAAATGCGGAACCCGCCTTTTTCATTACCGCCCGATAAAGCCACGGAGTTATTCCAACTGGTTCCAGTCCGGTAAAAATCCCGAATGCGGTGTCGCTGGGCCAGATAAGGGCGTTGTACCCCGTCGAACTGATAGGTCGGCTTGCCATCGAATCGTTCTCCGAAGCTAAACACGCCCGAGCTTTGAGCATCTCCCACGCTTTGGGGCCGTTTGCCGTATTCCCCCTGACCGTATTCATATTGAAAATCAGTATAGTCGAGGGCCCGTTCGGCGATAAAGTTGGAATTGACTTCTACACCAATACCCTGGCCGGTTTGGCCCGTTTTAGTGGTAATTACGATGGCTCCATCCTTCGCCCGAAAGCCGTATAACGCCGCAGCGGTTGAACCTTTTAAAACGGTAATGCTCTGAATATCATCCTGATTAATACTTTGTAACCCATCGCCGCCGTCGGAAGCTGAGCCACTTCGGTTTGTAGTTCCATCGCTATCCCCCTGACGGCTGGAAAAATTAGAGTTGTTGATGGGAACGCCGTTGACGATGATTAAAGGAGAGTTATCGCCTTTAAACGAAGACTGCCCCCGAATTCGGATTTTAGAAGTTCCACCGGGCCCGCCTGCCGGAGCCGTCACGTTCACCCCCGCTACTTTTCCCTGTAGACTATTACCCAAATTGACCGTACGATTGGTAGTGATCTGATCGGTATTGACGGTGGAAGTAGAATAGCCCAGTTTTTTAGCCTCTTTTTTAATTCCCAAAGCCGTGACCACCACTTCAGAAAGCGAGGTCGTACCTGCTTTCAGGGTGATGTCCACTACGCTTTGGCTGGAAAGGCTTACTTCAGCGGGCAGATACCCAACGGAAGTAAACACCAGTACGCCAGTCGTGTTATCCGGCACATTGAGTGAATACTGCCCTTCGGCGTTGGTGGTCGTACCAATGGAAGTATTTTCCTTTAAACGAACGTTAGCCCCGGGAATGGGCTGGCCGTTTTCATCACTGACTTTTCCGGTAATGATAACTTTGGGAATGCGTACCTGATTGGCCTGAGGCAAGGGAATAACGGCCTCGGTAGTGTTTTTTCTCTTGAGAATAATTTGAGTACCAACGACTTCATAATTCAGTCGCAGGGGTTGAAGCAGCCGTTCCAGTACTAGTGTTAATTTTTCATCAATGACCGAAATAGAAACTTTTCGGCGGGCTCCGATGAGTTGTGGACTGTAGGAAAATTTGACATCCGCCAGTTTTTCCAGTTGCAAAAGCACCGAGCTAATGTCGTCCTGATCGGCTTTAAGAGTTACTTTCCGGTCAAGAATGTCCGCTCCTGGGCCAGCCAGTAAGGGCAGGTTAACTAGCAAACTCAGCATCAGGCAGCAGTAAAGCCACCATTGATTTCTCCTTGGAAGTAAGGATGAATTCATACGTTTTGGAGGTTTAGAAGTAAAAGTCCACAGCCCCATTGATCGGACATTCGCCGTCAGATAAAAGGCATGGGGTACGCGAGAACGAGTAATTAGGTTTTAACGAGTAATTAGGTTTTGTTGAGAACCTTTATGGCAACCTGGCGAAGGCAGCGTAGGGCAATAATTTTCAGGAATGGAAAGGAGAAGAAACCTAAACCCCCTTTCCACGAGGGAAAGGGGTTAGGACTGTTCATAGGTGCTTACGGAGTAAGCGGTTTAGAGGTTAAGCTACTGTACTGGTATTGAATAATAAGGCTTTAGTTAGAGGGAACAACCTTCGCCGGAGATGACAAACTGAGCGTCTACGACCTGATAGCGGGCTTCAATGCTTTTGGTAATAATCTCCATTTTCTGATACAAAGGTTCATCACTTAAGTCGGCATTCAACTGGCAATGGCGGAAGGTATCTTCATCATAGATAATGTGTACACCGTACGCTTTTTCGATGGCCGAGAACACGTCTTTCACACTGGCATTTCGGAAGACGAAAGCGGAACTAGCGGATTTCGCCAAAACGGAGGGCTGAGTAACCAGTGATTTAACCATGCGAACCTGCTCGCGAGAGTAAACAATCTGTTGATTAGGCGTTAAGACCAGCCCTTCCAACTCGGTAGATTCGGCTTTCTCTTTGGCCTGCTGATCTGACTGAGCGTAAACAGAAACCCTTCCGGTCTGTACCATTACGGTAACTTTCTGATCTTTAGGAAAAGCACTGACTTTAAAACTGGTACCTAATACCTTGGTGACAATTTCATTGGCATAGACAAAAAAGGGCTGTTTAGGATTTTTAGCTACTTCGAAAAAAGCTTCGCCGGATAAAAAGACTTCCCGTTTGGAAGACTTGAATTGCTGAGGGTAACTCAGCCGACTGCCCGGATGTAAAAGCACAGAGCTGCCATCCTGGAGGGCAATAGTTTGGACGTGATCCGTAGTATTTACCCATTCCTTTAAAGCCTGATCTGCATGAGCTACATTGTGCTGATAGCTCTGATCCTGACGGGCATACCAATACCCGGCCCAACTAATCAAAAAAGCGAGGCAGGCAGCCGATGCCCATACCCAACGCTGACGATAGAAAGGTTTTACGCCAGTTACCGGATGAGTGATTCGGTGATTGATTTCCTGCCAGCTATGTTCGATTTCTTCGGAGGGAATTACCGGATTTTGCTCCCTGACCACTGTTGCTAGTTGCAGAATCATCTCTGCCGCCTGACGAATGGTTTCAGTCTGCTCGGGGTATTTGGTCAGGTAATCGTACCAGAACTGGCGAGTCAGTTCGTCGGGTTTTTGAACCCATTTGCGGAAGTACGAGTCTTTCACAAAATCCTCCCGACTAAAGTTCTGATAGTTCATCTGTTGAGCAATTTGACATCAAGAGGCAGCAAGGGTGGGTTTTAACTCAGTAAATAGGAAAAAAAATATAAAAAATTTACTTATTAGGCTTTTTGTAAATTTAAAATACTGATTTACAGTGATTTAATAAAAGTGCTATTTTGAATTAAAAGCTGTCTAAAATTTATAATCAAAGAACTTAATACGAATCGGACCTCTTTCAATTTTGACCAATTAGGTTTCCTCCCTTGGCTCTGGCCGATGTTAGCAGGTCTGTTTGGGTTGGGAAAAGTTGCTCTCTGACCCCTACTGGTTCGCAGTCTAGCGGCCAGAGGCCTAGAGCTAGGTAGTCATTCGGCTAGAGCCGAGCGACGGCAGGGAGCGATGGCAGAAATTTCGCTGTTAATAACGGTGTCCCCGGATTTTATCCGGGGCTACTGATATTGAACCCCGCTGGGGTTGTTGTTACAATAGGTTTAGGGCAAATAACTCTGGAGGGCTTCAACGTGGATAGCTCCGGTCTGGATGGACCCCGGCTGGATAGACCCCGGCTGGATAGACCCGGATGAAATTCGGGGACTTATAATCAAGAAAAAGGCCGCTCAATTGAGCGGCCTGGGGCAATAAACAAGGATAATCCTAATTTATCAAAAACGTTTGAGTGCCATTTCAGATACGGTCAACCCAATGGATAAGGAGGAGGTGGCCGCCGGGGAAGGGGCATTGAGTACATTAATCACCTTAGCGTCTTCCAGAATTGAGAAATCATCGAGCAGACCACCCGTTCGGTCACAAGCCTGAGCTCGCACGCCCGCACCACCGGGAATGAGATCGTTTTCCTGAATATCGGGGATCAACTCCTGTAACGCTTTCGTGAAAGCCGCTTTGGAGAAGCTTCGATACATTTCTCCCAGGCCCGTTTGCCAGTATTTAGCGGCTACTTTCTGAAAGCCCGGCCAGGAAAAGGTTTCGTAGAGTTCCTTAAAATCAATATCTAACTTTTTATACCCCTCGCGGCGGAAAGCCAGCACGGCATTAGGTCCTGCTTCCACACCACCGCCAATCATGCGGGTAAAGTGAACGCCGAGGAAGGGGAAATTCGGATCAGGAACGGGGTAAATCAAATTACGCACCAGATGCTCGCGTTCGGGTTTTAACTGGTAATACTCACCACGAAAGGGGGTAATGCGAACGTTAACGGGCTGATCCTGACTAAATTGAGCGACTTTATCGGAATACAAACCTGCACAGTTAATGACGAGTTTGGTCTCGTAAGAAGCTTTTTCGGTCTTGACGATACTAATGGTTGAGCCCTTGGTGATACCAATGACTTTTTCACTGAGGTGAATTTGCCCACCTAAGGCCTGAAATTTTTCGGCGTATTTTTCAGTAACTGTTTTATAATCAATAATTCCCGTGTAAGGAACTTCCATGGCTGCTACGCCGGAAACGTAAGGCTCAATTTCCTTCATTTCTCCCAGACTGATCTTGCGAATCTTGGTGAGACCGTTCTGTTGCCCGCGATCATAAAGGTTGTTAAGCAAAGGGATTTGCTCATTTTTAGTCGCCACAACGATCTTTCCGCAGAGATCAAAGGGGATGCCTTCTTTGCGGACAAAATCCAGCAGCATATCATACCCCCGGATACAATTGGTAGCTTTTAAACTACCGGGTTTATAATACAATCCCGAGTGAATCACGCCCGAATTGTGGCCAGTCTGATGGGCGGCAACGTGATTTTCTTTCTCCAGGAGAAGAATATTCAGATCGTAGCGTTGGCGTTTGAGTTGCAAAGCCGTCGCCAGCCCCACAATCCCTCCACCAATCAAGGTTATGTCGTAAACCATGGGAGGAATGAGTTTAGGGTTTTGAGTTTAGGGTTTGGAGTTATTTGTTGATTAACTCGAAACCCTAAACTCAAAACTCCAAACATTTAAGAGTTGCTTACTTCAGGTTCCTTTTCGATTCCGGCCAGGTGACGGGTGTCGTTACCGAGTTCGAGGGTGAAATTACCCGTATTGTAATCGTACCGGATTTTATACAGACACAGATTAGAGTGTTCCCAATGATCCATCTCCGATAAAGGTTCCTTGAATAAATGCGTTAACAAAATCCGAATAGCCCGACCGTGCATACAAACCAACACCTGCTCTTCTTCAGGACGACTGATGATGTGTTCAATGACGGGAATCTGACGATTGAGGACGCTCAGCGGACTGTCGCCTCCAATGGCGGATACATCGACGTTGCCAATCCGCCAGTTGTAGATCATGCTACGGTAATAGTCGTCTTCGGTGTAATGGGGCGTTTTACCTTCCATATCTCCCCAACCAAACTCATTCAAACCCGCATGTTGTTCGTAGGGAATGCCTGCGTCAATGAAGTCCTGAACCGACTGAACCGTACGTTTAAGAGCCGAAGTATAGATGCGTTGGAAAGGTACTTGCTGGTAAGCTTCATAAAAGGCATGAGCCTGAGCCCGACCGCGGTCGTTCAAATCAGAGTCAACGCCTGAGCCCTGAACAATTCCTAATCGGTTATATTCCGTTTCTCCGTGCCGTACCAGATAAATTATTTTCAAAGCTGTCAAGGGGGTGTAAGGCCTGAGCCCTAGTTTAAAGTAACGTGGAAATCACTTGCCCAATTGCTAACACTCTTGAGATGAGAACCATCTGCTTTGAGCAAAATTTCCGCAAAAGTACGGATTATCAAGCGAGTGTCTACCTATGGGCTTGTATAAAATGCTAGTATTTTCAATGAACGGATGTATTTTTCACGAAAAACGGATCATCCTTATCCTGGAAAAGTGAACTCTGGTAGGAGTCTAAGCTTTTCATAAGCGTTTGTCTATGATGTTATTTCAAAAACAATTAACACCCGAAGCCCTTAATCGCCTCAATGCCAGCTCGGCTGCCGGTCACCTGGGGATTGAGTTTACGGAGGTCGGCCCTGATTACCTGATGGCTCGAATGCCGGTGGATCATCGTACCCGGCAACCCTTCGGCGTACTGCACGGAGGAGCCTCGGTATTACTAGCCGAGACGCTGGGAAGCGTAGCGGCCTATGCTAGTATAGGAGAAGGAAAAATAGCCGTAGGGTTGGACATCAATGCCAATCACCTGCGAGCAGTGAAAGAGGGCTTTGTGTATGCGAAAGCCCAGCCCATTCACGTGGGACAAACCACACACGTCTGGGAGATTCGTATTACTAACGAAAAAGAGCAGCTCATTTGTATCAGCCGGATTACAATGGCGATTTTAGATCAAAAGGGCTAAGAAAACGTTTGCTTTATGACCTATTTTAACTCCGCATTGCATACGGGGCTATTCATAATTTAACCCCGATGGAGTTATGCAAGAAACAGCAAAAATCAAACTTCATGAAAGTTCGAAACTTTCATGAAGTTTGGTAAACAGCTAACAACCGCTAACAACTAACAACTAACAACAATAACTCCCTAACCTAAAGCTTCTTAATCCGCTCTTCCAGTTGATCGGGCGTCATTTTTACTTTATCGGGATGTTTTTTAAGCCAATCGCGGAAGGTTTGGATAATGGCAGCCGACCACTTCATATCGATTTCTCCGGGCGTGTATTTACCTTCCCGTAGCATCTGATGGCCAAAATCATCCTGAAGGGCAATCCACTCCGAGGAAGTAATGACCTTCTCGGCCAGGTGAGCGGGAATGAATATTACCCCTTCGGTTTTTCCTAAGATCAAATCGCCCGGTAATACGGTGGCCCGGCCAATGCGGATGGGATAATTGATGCCCGTCATGAGCATATCCTTAATGAACGAAGGATCAAACCCGCGAACAAAGCCAGTAAAACCCTGAATGGCCTCCAGTCCTTCCAGGTCCCGAACGCTGCCGTCGAATACGACGCCCGTTTTCGATTTAGCATAAATGGAGTTACCCAAATTATCACCAATGAGGGTTCCGTCCACTAGTTTTCCATACCCATCTGCTACGTATACATCATTCTCATTAAGCTGGTCGATGGGCCAGGAGTTAGGAGCCCCTTTCCGGTTTTCGGCTTTACCTTTTTCCTTGATAGTGTTTTCCATATCGGGGCGGGCGGGCATGTATTGAGCCGTTAATACCCGTCCGGCTAATACCTGACCAGCATTAATCCGCATCCAGCCCGCTTCGAATTGGTTGGTATAGCCTTCACTGCGAAGTACACCCCAGGCTTCTTCCAGAGAAATGGTTTTGAGTCGTTTCACCAGATCATCGGAGACTCTGGGCCTGCCATCGGGAAAGCGTTCGCCTTTGTACTGAGAGGTATAGGTTTGAATAAGCTCTTTGGGAGCATTAATCTGCTGGGCGGAAACCGCCAGGGTAACGGCCCAGAAGGCGGTTACCAGAAAGCTGACACGAATCATAAGTACGATAGAATTTAGAGGTATGTAAAAGGTAATCAGGCATTAAGAAGCAATAGGCGAAGGCTGGGATTCTACGGGTTCTTCTTCCCGGGGCGGCTTGGTTCGCCACCAGTTCGCCAGCATGGATCCCGTGGTGTTCATTAACGGACCAAACACGGCGGGAGCCAGTCCCGTAGTTGCCAGTTGGCCCATCTGAAGGGCCAAACCCGAGGCCATCCCTGCGTTTTGCATGCCAACTTCAAAAGCCACCGAACGGCTGGATTGCTCGCTAAGTCCCACGAGTCGGCAGCTCCAGTAACCCAGAAAATAACCCAGGGTATTATGCAGAAAACAGGCCAGTACCAGAATCAGCCCTACCTGCAAAAGACTTTGCTGACCAGCGGCGGTAATCACCACAATAATAGTGGTAATACCCGCCATGGAAAGTGAAGAAAGAACCCGATCCATGATTTCCCGTTTTCCACCCGCCAATCGCTGAAAAAGCCAGCCGCCTAATAGGGGCATTCCAATGAACCAGAAGCAATTCCAGCCTACGGTTTCGGCGAAATTGGTAGCTCCTTCCTGAAGGGCGATGGTGTTTTTCAGCAGAATAATTCCCAGATAAACTGCAATCTGGATTACAATACTCCGCTGGCTTTGGCCGGGATAGGCCAGGGCATTAAACAAAAGACCCGCTACGATGGGGAGAATGGTAATATTAAAAATCTCCATTACCATTTTCCAGAAATCAACGGGTAAGAAAGCTCCCGCCAGCACTTGTAATAAAGCAGGCGTTAATACCGGAGAAAGCAGCGTAGAGAAAGCCGTTACCGTAACCGATAGAGGAACATTGGCCCGGGCAATATAAGCCATGACGTTGGAAGCCAGTCCACTTGGCGAGCAGCCTACCAGAATAATACCCGTTGCAATTTCGGGGGGCAATGGAAAGGAAACAGCCAGCAAAAAGCCTACGCTGGGCATAATCAGGTAATGACTGGCAATACCCACCAATACGCCTTTAGGGTTCTTGGCAATACCCGCAAAATCCTCCAGACTTGACTGTGACCCCATGCCGAACATAATGATTTGAAGCAGCGGAATGATGAGTCGTTTTAATTCAAAATCACCCCATTTCAAAAACCATTGCGGCTGATACATGGCTACGGAAACGGCTGATAGAATCAGAACGGTGTAACTAAGACTTGAGGTAGCGGGGGATCGTTTAACCCCCAACGCTAGCAGCAGCAGTCCCCCAACTACGGGCAGGGCCGTCAACTGGCCCGATCCCGTCAGAAATAAGCCCAAAGCAAGCAATAGGCTTATTCCGCTCAGGATCAGAGCGAAAGTGAATAACTTTTTCATAGATAATGTTTAGAGATAAAAATCTTCCCTGAGCTTAGTAAGAATTAAGATTACACAGGAATTACTGCAAAAAAAAGACAATTTTTTCTTGGATAAGATGTATTGTGTGTAACTTTTCGTCGAAAAATTACCTCTAAACTTTATAAAGTACTATGAAAAACATTTTCGACCGCTTTAAGCAGCCGGCCCGGTCGGCTGTTTCCCCGCCTGAAACGTCACCAGGAGCCGACCGTCGGGGATTTATGAAAAAAGCAGCTCTCGGAGGATTAGCTCTAGGCTTACGTTTCGACAATCACATTGAAGAGGAGATGGAGTACATCACCCAGAAAGTCAAGCGGGCTTCTAAACCTTCGGAGCTAAAGATTACCGATTTACGCATTGCTCATTTGCAGGGGGTGCCTTTCAGTAGCCCTGTCATTCGTATCGAAACCAATCAGGGATTAGTAGGATGGGGAGAAGTTCGCGACGGCGGTAGCCCCAAATACGCTTTAATGCTGAAAAGCCGTCTGCTGGGTAAAAACCCCTGTAACGTCGAACAACTGTTCAAGATGATTCGGCCCTTTGGCAATCATGGACGGGCGGCGGGCGGAGTTTGCGGAGTAGAAATGGCCCTTTGGGATTTGGCAGGTAAGGCTTATAACGTACCTGTCTATCAAATGCTGGGTGGAAAGTATCGCGATGAAATCCGGCTTTATGCGGATACCCCCGAAGTGGATGATCCAAAAGCTTTTGGCAAAAAACTCAAGGAAACCCGGCTGGATCGGGGTTATACTTGGCTAAAGATGGACTTCGGCATTGGACTGCTGGCCGATAAACCCGAAATGCTGATTGGAGCGGGTCTGTGGGATATTAAGAATCAGTACGGAAACAGTAAAATAGGTCGGGTAGGTAGTTATGGACTAACCAAACATCCCTTTACCCGGGTGCAGGTGACGGAAAAAGGCATTCAGTACATTGCTGATTACGTGGAAAAGGTGCGTAGCGTAGTAGGTTATGATATCCCTATCTCAGCCGATCACTTCGGTCATTTTGATGTAAATACAGCCATTCGCATTGGAAAAGCAGTGGAAAAATATCAACTGGCCTGGCTGGAAGATCTAGTTCCCTGGTTTTATCACGACCAGTGGCGGCAGATTACCGAAGCCATCGAAACGCCGACGCTCACGGGCGAGGATATTTTCGGTAAAGAAGAATTCATCAAGCTCATTGATGCCAAAGCCGTGGATATCATTCACCCAGATCTGGCGTCGTCAGGCGGCATTCTGGAAACCAAGAAAATTGGGGATTATGCTGAAGAACGCGGCATTCCTATGGCCATGCACTTTGCCGGAACACCCATTTGTATGATGGCTAATGTGCATTGTGCGGCAGCTACGCAGAATTTTATTGCTCTGGAGCACCACGGCGTGGATGTAGTGGGCTGGGAGGATCTGGTGACGGGTATTGATAAACCCTTTACCAATGGTTTCGTAAAAGTTCCTGACAAACCCGGATTGGGGGTGGAATTTAACGAGGACTTTGCCAAGAAGTTTCTCAAAAAAGGCGAGCAGTGGTTTGCCCCAACGGAGGCCTGGAATACTCCGGACTCCTGGGATCGGGACTGGAGTTAATGCGATGATTTAATCAACATTTCGTGGTCATCTTTTCTTTAAAGTTGACCACGAAATCTATCCAACTCAATATGTATGACCGTTTCTACTCAGTCTGACCTGGAGCTTTGGAATGCCTTTCGCCGGGGAGATCTCCAGGCGTATGAAGCCATCTATCGCCGCTACGCTCCAGCTCTTTTTTCCTACGGTAAACGCCTTACTTCGGATTACGATCTGGTCAGGGATGTGATTCAGGACGTATTCGTAGAAATCTGGCAGCGAAGAGAAACCCTTACCGATTTACAAACCATCAAGTTTTACTTATTTCGAGTCCTGAGAAATGCTCTTTCCAGAAATCGGAAGCATTTAATGGATGAAGAGCCGCTGGAATGGGGAGCTCTCTGGTCGCCGGAAACCTGGCTTCCTTCCGTAGAATACACCATTACCGAAGAGGAAGATCGCCAACAACAACTCAACCGGCTTCGGCAGGGGCTCAGTAAGCTTCCCGAACGACAACGCGAAGCATTAATGCTGGCTTTTTTTGATAACCTTTCCAACGAGGAAATCGGCCACATCATGGGTATCCATGTGCAGTCCGTAACCAATCATATCAGTCGGGCTCTCCATTTTCTCAAAGATGTAGTGGTAAGTGGTATCCTGGCCGTATTGTTGGCGAGTTACTAAAAAAGCCCCCAAAAGAGGGGGCCTATGATTGAAGGTAGAATGATGAGCCTTTGGAAAGGCTGTTGCAAAAAAAAGAAAGGAAAAACAGAAATTTGTTAAATCGTGATAAACGGCATATTTCAGGTTTCTACTTAAGAATAAAAAGACTGACGGAATTACGCACGTCTGTAAATTTTGTTAATCCTTCTGGGGTAAACCTTCTACATGTACGGTAAATCCAGGAAGGATGGTTTTTCTGAATCTTAAAAAATTACATCTTTCCTCAGGGGCTATGAGCAGAAAGGCAATCCATTTTCTTACTTCTTTAGAGGTGATAAACGGACTGGCGGAAACTTCCAGTTTGACCTTAGACCCGGTTTTACATCAAACTCAGAAGTTTAGTGAGACTACTAAAAAGGTAGCGACGCCCTTCTCAATGCTGATGCAAAACTAATACTTAGTATTATCCTAGTGTAATGCGAATTTTATAAAATTGTGAAGCCGTTTTTAATAAAATGACAATAGAATGTGGTAAGCATAAATAAAGGCAAAATTTTGTTTCTTTTTTTTTTGGATTTGAAAAATAGAAGCCTTTACCTTTGCGATATGCCAACCCAAAAAGTGGCAAAATTCAATTCCTGATGATCCGATTTGTTTCAAATATTCTCGTGATTATTATTCTCGTACTCATCCGACAATCCGTGTGAGACAGGTTGATATTCACCTTGAAAGACCTTTCTCACATCCCGAGAAAGGTCTTTTTGTTATCTGGTCATCCCCGTCTTAGAATAAGGCAAGATTTGTTTGATTAGTACAATTTTTGATCGATTTATATATCCCATCAACGGATGACTACAGAGGAGTTTAGCTCTGATTGCATGCTTGGCTCTTTTGCTGATTTCGCTTAACAACGAGTTGATATGGTAACGGAAAGTACCCCATTGAATAAGTACTCGCGTACGCTTACCCAGGAAGTAACCAATCCCGCTGCTCAGGCCATGCTGTATGGCGTAGGTTTGACAGAAGAGGATATGAGTAAAGCCCAAATTGGCATTGCCAGCACGGGCTATGAAGGGAACACCTGCAACATGCACCTGAATGGTCTTGCCGTTCATGTAAAAAAAGGAATTCAGGGTAATGGAATGGTTGGACTCATCTTTAATACCATTGGTGTTTCGGATGGGATGACCAATGGGAATGATGGCATGAGCTACTCTCTTCCCAGCCGCGATATTATTGCTGATTCCATTGAAGATGTAGTGGCAGGACAGTGGTACGATGGCGTCATTACGGTGGTGGGTTGTGATAAAAATATGCCCGGAGCCATTATGGCTATGGCTCGTCTGAACCGTCCCGGCATTATGGTGTACGGAGGGACGATCCGCACGGGTAGCTGGAAAGGTCAGAAGCTCGACATCGTATCGGCCTTTGAAGCCTTGGGTAAGAAATTTGCCGGAACCATTGCCGATGAAGATTATAAGGGAGTAATCCAGAATGCCATTCCCGGAGCTGGAGCCTGCGGCGGGATGTATACGGCTAATACCATGGCTTCCAGTATCGAAGCATTAGGTTTAAGCTTACCTAATTCCAGCTCTTACCCCGCTACGCACGAAGGCAAACAAGCAGAATGTCTGGCCATTGGAGCCGCCATGAAGAAATTGCTCGAACTGGATTTGAAACCCCGCGACATCATTACCCGTAAGTCACTGGAAAATGCCTTGACTTTGGTAATGGCGATGGGTGGTTCGACCAACGCCGTTCTGCATTATCTGGCGATTGCTCACGCCGCTGAAATTGAATTTACCCTGAAAGATATTCAGGACATCAGTGACCGTACTCCACTTATTGCCGATTTGAAACCTTCTGGTAAGTATTTCATGGAAGATATGCTTGCCATTGGGGGCGTTCCGGCGGTCATGAAATACCTGCTCAAAGTAGGCTTATTACACGGCGATTGTATGACGATCACAGGTAAAACCATCGCTGAAAATCTGGCCGGAGAACCTGATCTGGATTTTGAAACTCAGAAAATCATTTTCCCGATTGAAACGCCGATCAAAGCTACGGGGCACTTACAGATTCTGTACGGTAACCTGGCTCCTACGGGTGCGGTAGCTAAAATTACGGGCAAAGAAGGGGAGCGTTTTGAAGGTGTTGCCAAAGTTTGTGACAAAGAAGAAACGCTCATGGCAGCTCTGGCCAACGGTGACATTAAACCCGGAATGGTGGTAGTAATTCGTTACGAAGGGCCCAAAGGCGGTCCCGGAATGCCCGAGATGTTAAAGCCTACTTCGGCTATTATCGGAGCAGGTCTAGGTAACTCGATTGCCATGATTACGGATGGACGTTTCTCGGGTGGTACGCACGGGTTTGTCGTGGGTCACGTAACGCCCGAAGCTTACGACGGTGGCCCCATTGCTCTTATTGAAGATGGTGATCTGATTACGATTGATGCCGTAAGCAATGTCCTTCAGGTGCATATTTCTGATGAAGAAATGGCCGCCCGGAAGGCTGCTTGGGTAGCTCCAGAGAACCCCTTCCAGCGTGGTATTCTTCGTAAGTATATCAAAAACGTATCCTCAGCTAGTCTGGGTTGCGTGACGGATTTATAAGATTTGATTGTCAATAGAGTAACTACTTAAAAATAAACGCTTAACGACTCATCGTTAACAGAAAGGAAGAATCCTATGGCACACCAGATGCAAACCGCTGCCGAGGTTTTGGAAGAAGCCTCCCAACGTACAGTAACGGGCTCTCATGCCCTGATGCTGGGGTTACTGGCTGAAGGAGTAGATACCATTTTTGGATACCCCGGCGGAGCAATCATGCCTACTTATGACGCTCTTTTCGATTACCGGGAGGTCCTTCATCATATTCTGGTTCGTCACGAGCAGGGAGCGGGTCATGCCGCTCAGGGGTATGCCCGCATGCAAAATCGGGCGGGTGTTTGTATGGTAACCTCCGGCCCCGGAGCTACGAACCTGATGACGCCCATCTGCGATGCTCTGCTGGATTCGACCCCCCTGGTATGTATCGTTGGTCAGGTATATAATAAACTTCTCGGAACGGATGCTTTTCAGGAAGCGGATGTAATCGGTATGACGATGCCCATTACCAAATGGAACTATCAGATTACCAATGCGGATGAAGTACCTGAAGTACTGGCCAAAGCCTTTTATATTGCTCAAACCGGTCGTCCCGGTCCAGTGGTGTTGGACTTTACACGGACGGCCCAGATGGAGCTGATGACGAAGTCATTTTCGTATAAAAAGTGCGAAACAATGGTGAGTTACAAGCCCCGGATGGTGCCTAAAGAAGATCAACTGAAGGCGGCAGCCGAACTGATTAACCGGGCTAAGAAACCTTATATTCTGGCTGGTCATGGTATTACCTTAGCGAAGGCCGAAGAAGAACTCAAGGCATTTACCGAAAAGACGGGTATTCCGGTGGCGGTTACGCTTTTAGGGATGTCAGCCATTGACGAAGACCACCCTAATTTCGTAGGCTGGTTGGGCATGCACGGTAACTACGGTACAAACGTATTAACGAACCAGTGTGATTTATTAATCGCCATCGGGATGCGTTTTGATGACCGGGTAACCGGCGATTTAAGCAAATACGCTACTCAGGCTAAAGTCGTTCACATCGAAATCGATCCTGCCGAAGTGGATAAAAATGTCAAAGCAACGGCCCCCGTTGTTGGGGATGCCAAAGAAGCTTTGAAAGCCTTATTACCGTTGGTGGAAGAACGTTCACACGAAGAATGGCGGAATGAATTCCGGGCGTACGATGCGATTGAAGACGAAAAAATCACCCGGGCGACGCTCTTCCACGAAGGCGATCAAATTAAAATGGGCGAAGTAGTCCATTTGATTTCAGAAAAAACCAAAGGTGAAGCGGTAGTCGTAACGGACGTTGGACAACATCAGATGCTTGCCAATCGGTATTACCGTTTTAAAAAGCACAATTCCGTAGTAACCTCTGGCGGGGCCGGAACGATGGGTTTTGCCTTACCCGCAGCCATTGGTGCCAAAAGAGGAGCGATGGATCGCGAAGTAATTACCTTCATTGGTGACGGCGGCTTCCAGATGACGCTCCAGGAATTGGCTACCATCTGGCAGGAAAACCTGAATATCAAGATCGTTATCCTCAATAATAACTTCCTGGGTATGGTGCGGCAGTGGCAGCAATTGTTCTTTGACAATCGCTACAGCTTCGTGGACATTAAGAACCCGGATTTCGTAACGATTGCCAAAGGATTCCACATTGAAGGACATACCTGCCGGGATCGGGCGGCTTTAAGTGACTCCCTCGATACCATGCTGAATCATGACGGACCTTACTTACTCGAAGTCATTTGCGAGAAAGAAGAAAACGTATTCCCCATGGTTCCGGCGGGGCAGGCGGTTGATAAAATCAGATTAGAGTAGGACTTAGTTGTTGTTGGTTGATCATTGCTCGTTGACAGTAAAAACAAACAAGATCAACCAATAACCATCAACCAAACACTACGATGACTAATTACACCATTTCCATATTTACCACGAATACGGTTGGTTTACTGAATCGTATTACGATTGTCTTTACGCGTCGCCGCTTGAATATCGAGTCGCTGACGGTTTGCGAAACCGAGCGTAAAGGCGTATCCCGCTTTACCATTGTACTCAAGTCCGAAAGCCGGGAATCGGTCGAGAAACTGGTTCGCCAGATTCGTAAACTGGTCGATGTGCTGGCTGTATACGGGTATCTGGATGAAGATATTGTCTTTAATGAGACAGCCCTGTTTAAAATCTCAACGCCGCTGGGAGGTCTTGCATTGGACATTGAGCGTGTAAACAAGGATTTCAACGCCTGGGTTGTGCATTGGGGAACGGATTCGGTCGTGATCGAAAAATCGGGAACCGAAGCGGAAATTATGGAATTTTACCATTACATCAAGCCCCACGGTATTCTCGAATTCGTTCGTTCGGGCCGTATCAGTGTGTCAAAAGAAGAAAAAGGACTCGTAGAGTACCTACCTTCCGAAGGCGTTTGGGAAATAGCATAAGAGTCTGGGGTTTTGAGTTTAAAGTTGTGAGTTGTTTTAACTCTAAACCCTAAACGCCAAACTCCAAACTAGAAAGAGCTTTTACAATTTTATTACCATCAAATCTAATCAAAATGGCAAAGTTGAACTTTGGCGGAGTCGAAGAAGAAGTAGTAACCCGGGAAGAGTTTCCCCTTGAGCAAGCTCGTGAGGTCCTCAAAGACGAAGTTATCGCGGTAATCGGATATGGCGTTCAAGGTCCTGGTCAGGGTCTGAACATGAAAGATAATGGCTTCAATGTAATCGTTGGACAGCGTAAAGATTCTAAGACCTGGGATAAAGCCGTTGCAGATGGCTGGGTTCCTGGCGAAACGCTTTTCGAAATCGAAGAAGCCCTGGAAAAAGGTACCATCATTTGCTACCTGCTTTCTGACGCTGCTCAGATTGCAGTATGGCCAACCGTAAAGGCTGCTCTGAAACCTGGTAAGTCTCTGTACTTCTCACACGGTTTTGGCGTAACTTACAAAGATCAGACGGGTATCGTTCCTCCTGCGGATGTTGACGTATTCTTAGTAGCTCCTAAAGGTTCAGGAACTTCACTGCGTCGTCTGTTCGTGGAAGGTAAAGGTTTGAACTCAAGCTTCGCTGTATACCAGGATGCTACGGGTAAAGCTCGTGAAAAATGTATCGCTATGGGTATCGGCGTAGGTTCAGGTTACCTCTTCGAAACGGATTTCTACAAAGAAGTAACTTCTGATTTAACGGGCGAGCGTGGTACGCTGATGGGTGCTATTCAAGGTATCTTCGCGGCTCAGTACGAAGTTCTTCGCGAGAATGGCCACTCTCCTTCTGAAGCATTCAACGAAACGGTAGAAGAGCTGACTCAGTCTCTGATGCCTTTAGTAGCTGAAAACGGAATGGACTGGATGTATGCCAACTGTTCTACTACAGCTCAGCGTGGTGCTCTAGATTGGTGGAAGCCTTTCAAAGAAGCTACGAAGCCCGTGTTCGAAAAATTATACAACTCGGTTAAATCAGGCGAGCAAGCTCAGATTTCAATCACTCGTAACTCACAGTCAGATTACCGTGAGAAACTGGAAGTAGAATTAGCTGAACTGCGTGAATCTGAAATGTGGAAAGCCGGTTGCTACCGTACGTAGCCTGCGTCCCGAGCGTAGCTAGTAGCGTTTATATGTTTAGGGTTTGGAGTTTAGGGTTTAGAGTTAAAAAAATAACTCACAACGTTAAACTCAAAACCCCAAACTCAATTGGGGTGAATGAGTGAATGTGAATCCATTCGTTCATTCACCCTTATTAGTAAAGAGTGAAGAATAACAGCGTACAGTCAAGTGAACAGGGAAGAGAAACTGGAAACAGGAGACCGCAGCGGCGGCCGCTCAAAACTGTAAACTACTCCAGCCCAGCGTTAAAAGATATCTATAGTGACTACCCCGGCACAGACGTTAGCTCGTCGCATTGAAGAGAAGATGAAAGAAACCGTTGATTCCCCGACGCTATTCCCCCAGCTTGACGACATATTCCTTGCCGCCGAACGCTTGCGTAAAGTGGTTACGCACACCCCCCTTTCCCAAAATCTGAACTTATCAGCTAAGTTTGGAGCTAATGTATACCTCAAACGCGAGGATCAGCAGATTGTTCGTTCCTATAAATTAAGAGGAGCTTACAATTGCATGGCCAAGTTACCCCCCGAAGCTCTGGCTAACGGAGTAGCCTGTGCCAGTGCGGGTAACCACGCTCAGGGCGTGGCCTATGCCTGCCACAAAATGGGAGTAAAAGGGACGATTTTCATGCCCAGCACCACGCCCAACCAGAAAGTAAAGCAGGTAAAATTATTCGGTAAGGAAGAAGTAGAAGTAGTACTCACGGGCGATACTTTTGACGATGCTTACGTGGCTGCCCGTACCTTCGAACGCGAACAGGGAGCTACGTTCGTACACCCCTTTGATGATCTGGGCGTAATGGAAGGGCAGGGAACGGTAGGCCTTGAAATTTTCAAGGATGCCGATTTTAAAATTGATTACGTGCTCTTCGCCATCGGTGGGGGTGGGTTGGCTTCGGGCGTCGCTACGGTATTCAAGCATTTGTCTCCGCATACCAAGCTCATCGGCATTGAGCCAGCCGGAGCTGCTTCCATGCGTGAATCCATTAATCATGGCAAAATTGTAACGCTTGACGATATTGACAAATTTGTCGATGGAGCAGCCGTGAAGCGGGTGGGAGACATGACTTATGAAATCTGTAAAGAATTACTTGACGACGTAATCGTAGTGCCGGAAGGTAAAGTTTGTACAACGATTATGCAGTTATACAACGAAGAAGCCATTGTAGCTGAACCCGCCGGGGCTCTGAGTATTGCTGCTCTTGATTTTCTGAAAGATGAAATCAAAGGAAAAAACGTAGTGTGCCTGGTAAGTGGGGGTAATAACGACATTACCCGGATGGAAGAAATTAAAGAGCGTTCGCTTTTGTACGAAGGCCTGAAGCATTATTTCATCATTCGGTTTCCTCAGCGGGCAGGTGCGTTCCGGGAATTTTTAAACGTATTAGGGCCTAATGATGACATTACTCGCTTTGAATATGTAAAGAAAACCAACCGCGAGCAGGGGCCCGCTATTGTAGGTATTGAATTGAAATCCAAGAGTGACTTTTCGTCTTTAATTCACCGCATGAATGAAGCAAAAATCACGTATGAATATTTGAATGACAAGCCGGATTTATTTGGGATATTAGTATAAGGATACAGATAAAATGGGAAATTCATTAATATTGTTTTCCCATTTTATCTACCTAATCTAATGTTCCGCTATTTTTTAATAAGTGCACTTTTGCTATTTTGGGCAGAGTGTGGATTTGCTCAAAGCAATTTCCAAAAAGGATATATTGTAAAAACAGAAGGGGATACTTTATTCTGTTATATTGATTACCAGGATTGGTCCGATAGCCCGGCTGAAGTCTACTTTAAAAGAGATCTTACCCAAAAAGAAGAACGCCTAACGGCTTTAAGTAGTAAGGGTTTTTACATCGAAGGTAAAAATGAACACTATGAATCTCATTTGCTTAATCTTTTATACGTAGGCATTGAGGTATACGAAAGTCGCCCGGATCACTATTTTCAGCAAACGTTATTTCTTGAAAAACTTTGGAGTAATACGACCATCAGTCTGTATTACGGCCAGAGTGACAAAGACGGTAAACCCCGTTTTTTTATTAAAGATTCTACTTCCTTCTACGAGTTACTTAACTATAGCTACTATAAAGAAGTTAACGGTCAGAACTATCTGGTTAAGATTGAAGAATACAAAAAACAGCTCAGCCAGCTTACAAGTGATGCGGCAGGTTTTTCAATGCCTATACCACCTTATGCTGAGCGATATCTTATCAAATATTTGCAGGCCTATCATGAAAAACGCACCGGAGGGCAGTCGGTAAAGTTTAGAAAGGAAGATGAGCGTTCTTCCTTTTATGTAGGTTTAAGTGCAGGGTCAGAGCGGTTAAACATCACCAACATCCGGCAGAAGGAAAATAATCTAAGTCTGGGGCTGGCTCTGCGAATTAATTTCCCTAGGAATCATCAGAATACCTTTATTAAAACCGCCTTCTATGTCACACCCAAAATGATGATTTTTGATGAACTAAATCAAAAACAGGGTGCTGGTCGAGTAAATAACCTGGAATTAGTAGCTGGTCAATACATTGGTAGCGGCAAAATTCAGCCCTTCTACTCGCTTGGAATGACGTATTTTGAAACTCCCGTCAAGTCTTTTGGGTTTATAACGCCGACCATAGGAATCGCTTATAAAAAACAGATGGAACTAGAAATAGCTCATTTTTCACCTCTGTTTTTTCAGATTCAGGATGAAACTCCTTCTTTAATTCCTACCCGGATTACTTTCAACTATTTCTTTAAGGCTAGATAAATAGAACTTAGATAGCCTGTATTCAGAATTGGAATGATAGCTCAGCTAGTCATTGCAATTAGCGAGAGGAGGCTTAACAAATGAAGTTTTATCTAGATGTAATACTTTTAAGATTTACCCTATGCTTTCCCGATCTCTATTAATCTTACCATTTGTTTTTATTTCGTTTATTACGGCGTTAGCTCAAACCCAATTTCAACCCGGCTATGTCGTAGTCAACCCATCCGATACGTTGAGGGGTTACATCAACAATAAAGACTGGGATATCAGCCCTACTCAGATCGCTTTCAAAAAAGATCTTTCCCAGGAAGAACAAATTTTTACGGCTGAGCAGATTTCTGCTTTTTATATTGAAACGGATCAGTCGATTTTTGAATCCCATCAATTAAAGCTTTTAATTGTTACTAGTGATCTCTATGCTTCTATACCTAATACCTACGTAGAGCAAAAGGAATTTATTGAACGAATCTGGACTAACGGGGCTATTAACCTGTATCGTGAAAAGAGCCCACGCGATGAACGAGAACGTTTCTTCATTAGTCAGTCCAACCGTTTTTACGAATTGGTTAATTTCAAATACAATAAAATTAAAGATGGTCAACAATACAGTGTTACCATTGATGAATATAAGGATCAGCTTGCTCAATTAACGGCCGGAACATCGGGTTTTTCTGCTTCAGCACCTACGTATTTTTCTAGTCAAATCATTAAGTATCTCAATGCATATAATGAAAAATTAACGGGTCATAAACAGGTTAAGCAATCAACGGAGCGAAAAATGGCAATCTTCGTAGGATTAGGAGCCGGGATTGAACGATTAAATAGTTATGATCTAAATCGACGTGATAACGATTTCACTGCAGGACTTGCGGTAAGGGTGCACTTCCCACGTAATCATCAGCGGTCTTATCTAAAAGCCAGTTATTTTATGACTCCTAATATGTATTACTATAATATATACACGGAGAAAGGTCAGCCTCAATGGGGAAGTGCAGCTGAAGTGTCAGTAGGAACCTATATTGGTTTAGCCAAGGTTCAGCCATTTATTAGCGTTGGTTTTGGACATTACTGGATATCTCCACCTTCGAGTAAAAGAATTCTGTACCCTACCTATAATTACACGATTTTACAGCCGAGTGTAGGCATTAGCTACAAGAAGCGTTTAGAGCTGGAAGTATCTCATTTTGCTAGCCTCTTTTTCAAGAGCAGAACAGACGCTACCTTTTTCGTTCAGCCAAGAATTTCTTTAAATTATTATATAAAAATCAAATAATAAACTATATTGACCCTCTTTTATGTTATAAAGTACAATTCAATAGAAGTACATATCATGAATACAGTATCCGAACTACGGGAGCTGGCTGCCAACTTAGCGGCTTTCCCAACCGAAGAAGAGAAACTAGAGTTTTTACATCGGCAATTAGCCGCATTTTCCAATCTTTCTCCCGAACATCAAACCCGCCAGCTTCTGGAATGGGAAGCTTTTCAGGAAAAAGACCATAAGATTGTAGCAAAACCCATTGCTAGTGCAGAAAGTAAAAACGCTGCTTAGTTTTTAGAATTTTAGTTTTAGCAGGTTTGACGGTGTTTGAGGTTTGAGAGATTATTTACTTTCAAACGGGTTCAAACGGTCAAACCTGCTTCTTTTAACCCCTGTTTGCCGTGCTCCGTGTTCCTGCCTTCATGCATGCCCATGAATTTGAATCCCTTAAGATTCAGGACATGACCTTTGTGGCCTATCGAAATCAGGACCCTCCGCTACGTAACGAAGTGTTTTTTGAAGAACACGCCGTTATTTTCGTGCTGGAAGGAGAAAAGCGTTTTCTGGCTCCCGAAGGCGAAACCCGGGTAAAAAAAGGAGATGTCGTATTTATTCGGAGAGGTTATTACTTTATGCAGGAAGCCTTAGACCGGGCGTATCGAAGTCTGGTTTTTTTCTTTCATGAAAAGCTATTAAAATCCTTCGTTGAGCAAAATATTGAATTAATCTCCGGTCCACTTCAGAAACGGGAAATTGAAAACCCATTACTGGTGTTTGCTGGTAATGAAAGCCTAAGTGCATTTGCCGATTCGATTTTTCCTTATTTTCAGCGTCCTACACCGTTTTTAAATCAGTTTCTACGACTGAAATCCCACGAGTTATTATTGCTTTTGATGGAAAATGACGAAACGGGTCAGTTAAAGGCTTTCCTTCATAGCTTGTATCAGGGAGAAAAACTTGATCTGGAATGGTTGCTGAAAAGTTATTACCTCAAACCGTTGTCCTTAAATGAGTTAGCTCGACTGTCGGGGCGAAGTCTTTCGGCTTTTAAACGGGATTTTGAAAAACAGTTTGCCAGTAGTCCTGCCGCGTGGATTCGAAAAAAGCGACTGGAACACGCTGTTTTTTTATTGGAAAACTCTGGAAAAAACGTCTCCGAAATCAGTTTGGAAATAGGGTATGAAAGCGTTTCCCATTTTATTAAAGCCTTTAAGGAACAATACGGCTCAACGCCCACTTTATATAATAGGACTAAAAACGCTATCGTTTGAACGTTTGACGATAGCATGAATTTAGATTGATCCCCCACTTTTGTAATCAATATTGATTTCCTGATCACAATGAGCAATACCCCTCAAACATTATTCGATAAAATCTGGGACAGTCACGTCGTGAAACGCCAGGAAGGATACCCCGATGTGGTATTTATCGACCGTCACTTCATTCACGAAGTAACCAGCCCTCAAGCATTTGATGGGCTGCGTAAACGCGGAGCCAAAGTTTTTAACATTAACCGTACGACGGCTACGGCTGACCATAACGTTCCTACCAAGGATCAGCACCTGCCCATCCGCGAAGCTCTTTCACGGCATCAGGTAGAAAAACTGCGGGAAAACTGCAAAGAGTTTGGCATTGAACTTTACGACTTGCTGCACCCCTTCCAGGGTATCGTACACGTCATCGGACCCGAGTTAGGTATTACGCAACCGGGGATGACCATCGTCTGCGGCGATTCTCATACTTCGACCCACGGAGCTTTCGGTAACGTAGCTTTCGGCATAGGTACGTCAGAAGTAGAGCAGGTCTTGACGACGCAGTGTATCATTCAGTCGAAGCCTAAGAAAATGCTTATCGAAGTCAACGGAACGCTGGAAAAAGGCGTGACGGCTAAAGACTTGATTTTATACATCATCGCTAAAATCTCAGCGGCAGGTGCGACGGGGTATTTCGTCGAATACGCGGGTGAAGCCATTCGCAACCTGACAATGGAAGGTCGAATGACGGTATGTAACATGAGTATTGAAATGGGTGCTCGCGGCGGAATGATTGCCCCCGACGAAGTAACGTTTGATTATATGCGAGGTCGCCGCTTTGCACCTCAAGGCGAAGACTTCGACCGCAAAGTAGAAGAGTGGAAGCAGTTGAAAACTGACGAAGGTGCTCAGTTTGATAAGGTATTAACCTTCGATGCTGCCGATATCAAGCCGATGATTACTTACGGAACGAATCCAGGTATGGGTATCGGTGTGACGGATCACGTGCCAACGCTGGAAGAGATTCCTGCTACGGAGCAACCTTCTTTCCAGAAGTCATTGAATTACATGGGTTTACAGCCCGGTGAAAGTCTGCTGGGAAAAGCTATTGATTACGTTTTCATTGGATCATGCACGAACGCCCGCATCGAGGATCTTCGCGAAGTAGCTGAGTTTGTGAAAGGCAAGCAAAAGGCTAATGGGGTAGAGGTGTGGATCGTACCCGGCTCTAATCAGGTAGCTGAACAGGCCAAAGCCGAAGGGCTCGATAAAGTTTTTGAAGGAGCCGGTTTCGAATTACGCGGTCCCGGCTGCTCAGCTTGTCTGGGTATGAACGAAGACAAGGTACCCGCAGGCAAATATGCCGTGAGTACGTCTAACCGAAACTTCGAAGGTCGGCAAGGACCTGGAGCTCGGACGTTGCTGGTTTCTCCTCTGACTGCCGCTGTAGCTGCTGTTACAGGGAAAGTGGGCGACATCCGGGAATTGGTGTAACTATCACTTAGTAAAAAAACGCAAAGGTCATGACTCAGCTAATCTTGAAAATCAAAGATGATTCGAAAGTGAATTTTGTTGAAAAATTACTTTCTGAATTAGACTATGTAGAAATTCAGGTTCCCAAAGCTAAAAGCAGTAAGAAGAAGACCGGATTATTTGAACATGCAGGAATGTGGGCTGGTCGAAGTATCGATGCTGACACCTTGAGAAAAAAAGCATGGAAGAAGGAAGATTGATCCTTTGCGATACGAATATTCTTATTGAAATCTATCGGAATAACGCTTCTATCATTTCGGAAGTAGGAAAGATAGGAGAGCTGAACGTAGCTCTTAGCGTAATTTCTGCGGGTGAGCTTTTGTACGGTGCTATGAACCGCAAAGAACTTGCCAGTATTCGTAAGGATCTAGCGAAAGTGAGTTTACTGAAGATTGATAGCCAGGTTTGTGAAATTTTTCTTCAACTCATGGCTGAGTATTCCTTAAGTCATCATTTAGACGTGCCTGATGGACTGATTGCTGCCACTGCTATTCGTAATGATGTAGAGTTATTTACATTAAACAAGAAGCACTTTCAATTCATCCAAGGCCTTCGTCTATATTCATTATAAAAATGGCAAAAGAAACAATAACCAAATTGACTTCACAGGCGGCTCCGCTGCCTATTGAAAATATAGATACGGATCAGATTATTCCCGCCCGTTTTTTAAAGGCAACTACTCGTGAGGGTTTTGGCGATAACTTATTCCGGGACTGGCGTTATAATTCAGATGATACGCTGAAGGCGGATTTCGTTTTGAATGATCCTACCTATAAAGCCGCCAGAATTCTGGTAGCGGGTAAGAACTTTGGGATGGGTTCCAGCCGTGAACACGCAGCCTGGGCGATTCACGATTACGGCTTCAGTGTCGTTATTTCCAGCTTCTTTGCGGATATTTTCCGTAATAACTCGCTCAATAACTTTGTATTACCCGTTCAGGTATCCGAAGAATTCTTGGTCAAGACTTTTGCCGCCATCGAAGCGGATGCTCAGGCTCAGATTACTGTTGATTTAGAAAATCAGCAGGTAACTCTACCCGACGGAACGGCGACTTCTTTTGAGATTAATCCCTACAAGAAAAACTGTCTGATGAATGGCTATGATGATATCGATTATCTGATCTCATTACGCCCAGAAATCGAAGCATTTCAGGCGAGTTTGAATTAACCACAGAGGTGCACAATGTATGGCACAGAGTTTCACTGAGTTAAATAAAATTTCAAGTCAGATTCTGGGTTGTGCTTATCAGGTTCATACTGCTTTGGGTCCAGGCTTACTTGAGAGTGCTTATAAGGAATGTCTGGCTTATTCTCTTTCTAAAAAAGGTTTGTTCGTAGAAAAAGAAAAGCCCATGCCTTTGGTATTTGAAGAAATTAGGCTTGAAGTGGGATACCGAATTGACCTTTTGGTTAATCAACAAATTGTAATTGAACTAAAATCAGTTGAAGCATTAAATGAGGTACATCTCGCTCAAATTCTAACTTACATGAGGCTTGGCCCTTACAAATTGGGATTATTAATGAATTTCAATGTGTCAAGCCTGAAAAATGGAATCAAGCGAGTCGTACTTTAATAAGAATACTCTGAGTAGCTCTGTGAAAAACTCTGAGTTACTCTGTGGTTAATTAAACCTGCAAATGTCAAGCAAGCACATTTTAGTAATTCCCGGTGATGGGATTGGTCAGGAAGTGACAGCCGTTTCCAAGCAAGTAGTAGAAGCCATTGGCCAGAAATTTGGTCATGAGTTTACGTTTGATTATGCCCTAATTGGTCACGCGGCCATCGAAGCCACGGGTCAGCCGCTCCCTGAAGAAACCATTGAAAAGTCGAAAGCTTCCGATGCCATTTTATTCGGTGCCGTAGGACACCCCAAATACGATAATGACCCTTCGGCGAAAGTACGTCCTGAGCAGGGGCTTTTAGGCATTCGCAAAGCTCTGGGACTGTACGCAAACCTTCGTCCCATCAAACTATTTGATGAGCTTTTGGAAGCGTCTAGCATCAAGGCAGAAATCCTTCGCGGAGCGGATATTCTCTTCTTCCGGGAATTAACCGGCGATATCTACTTTGGTGAGAAAGGACGCCAGGACGAAGGAGCTACCGCGTATGATATTGCAAAATACAGTAAATACGAAGTAGAACGCATTGCTCACAAAGCCTTCGAAGCTGCTCGGAGCCGTCGCGGAAAATTGTGTTCGGTTGATAAAGCCAACGTTTTGGAAACGAGCCGTCTGTGGCGTGAAGTTGTGCAGGAAATTGCAAAACAGTATCCTGACGTAGAAGTAGAGCACCAGTTTGTAGATTCGGCGGCCATGATGCTTATTAAGGATCCCCGTCGTTTTGACGTGGTGTTAACGGCTAATCTATTCGGGGATATCCTGACGGATGAAGCCAGTCAGATTGCTGGTTCCATGGGTATGCTAGCTTCGGCTTCGGTGGGAGATTCGGTAGGTCTTTACGAGCCCATTCACGGTTCAGCTCACGACATTACCGGAAAAGGCGTGGCCAATCCTCTGGCTTCTGTACTCTCGGCGGCTCTCATGTTGGATATTTCTTTTGGCATGAAAGCCGAAAGCGAAGCCATCATTGCAGCGGTAGATAGCGTACTGAAAGATGGGTTCCGTACGGGAGATATTGCTGACGCCACTACAGATGCTTCCAAAATCCTGGGAACGGATGCCATGGGGGCAGAACTGCTTAAGCGGATTGCTTAATCCTCAAAGCGAAAAAAGGTAATAAGAAAGTCCTCTTGTTACACAATAAATATTTGTCAGAATCAAATTTCCGGCTATTTTTGTCCTCACAATAGAAACCGCCTGTGTTATGTTTGCGAAGACTCTCAACCTTTCTCTTATTCTTCTCGGTCACACTGTCTGAGAACGGGAGCTGGTTGTAGCCATACTCAGCCCTTTCTCAGACTTCTGGGAAAGGGTTTTTTTATGAGGCGTTTTTATTGTTTTGACTTGATAAAGAAATCCCCGCTTGTTTATCAGGTTTAACCTAACCAAGCGTTAATTCACGATCACATTGTTTACTTATGAGCCAAAGAATTCAAATCTTCGACACCACCCTGCGGGACGGCGAGCAAGTGCCCGGCTGTCAATTAACTACCGAAGAAAAAGTAGTAATTGCTAAGGAACTTGAGCTTCTCGGAGTGGATGTTATTGAGGCGGGCTTTCCGATTTCAAGTCCCGGCGATTTTCGCTCCGTGGAAGAAATCTGCAAGGCAGTAACCGAGCCTACGGTTTGTGGACTTACCCGAGCCGTTGAGAAGGATATTGAAGTAGCCGCTGAAGCTCTCAAGCATGCCAAACGTCCCCGGATTCATACGGGTATCGGTTCCTCAGACGTACACATTCTTCATAAGTTCAATTCCACCCGTGACCAAATTCTGGAACGGGCCGTGAAGGCCGTGAAGTATGCCAAGAAATTCGTTGAAGACGTGGAATTCTTTGCCGAGGATTCGGGTAGAGCAGATCTCGAATTTTTAGCTCGACTGACCGAAGGCGTTATTAAAGCAGGTGCTACGGTAGTAAACCTTCCTGATACAACAGGTTATTTACTTCCCGAGCAGATGTACGAGCGTATTTCGTATTTGTTTGCCAACGTAACTAACATTCATCAGGCAACGATCTCTATGCACTGCCATAATGACTTAGGTCTGGCAACGGCGAATACCCTGGCTGGTATTCGGGCTGGAGCTCGTCAGGTGGAGGTAACCATCAACGGTATTGGTGAAAGAGCGGGTAATACTTCGTTGGAAGAAATTGCCATGGCTCTGAAAGTACATAAAGATCTGGGATTTGAAACGGGCATTGATTCTACACGTCTGTACCCCCTTTCTAAGCTGGTATCTGGCATGATGCGGATGCCCGTACAAGCTAACAAAGCCATCGTAGGCCGTAATGCTTTTGCTCACTCTTCGGGTATTCACCAGGATGGGCACTTGAAAAATTCATCTAACTACGAAATCATTAACCCTGAAGATGTAGGAGTGCCTAGCTCAGAAATCATTCTGACGGCTCGTAGCGGACGGGCTGCTTTGCGTCACCGTCTACAACTTTTAGGCTTTAAATCAGATAAGCTGGATATCGATAGTCTTTACGAACGATTTTTATTAATGGCCGATGAGCGTAAGATGATCCACGATCAGGATCTGATGGAGCTGGTAGGCTAAGCACATAACTTAATCAGGATGACAAAACGGTCTGTGGATTTTTCCCACAGACCGTTTTTCGTTTCTAACAAGCTGAATCTATGCGAATTGGTTAAAAATTCATTTAAATCGAATAAGATTATACATATAATAAATTATAATATTGCTGTAATTTATATATTTGGAATTGATTACTTCTAAACTCTATGAAAACGACTACTAATCGACTCGTGAGCGAAGAACCGCTCTTATGGAAAAAATTCATCAGAGGAGATCGTCAGGCTTTTCAGGAACTCATTCTTTCGCATTACAAGCCATTGCTTAATTACGGCATGCGATTTTGTCGCGATCAGGATTTCGTTGAGGACGTAATTCAGGACCTCTTTATTTACTTATGGGAGCATAAGGAAGATTTGACAGAGACACCGGCTTCCGTTAAAAACTACCTCTTCAAGGCCTTTCGCAACCGGGTTATCTTTGACCTGAAGCAACATCAGCGATTAACTGATTTCTCTGAAAAACATGAGGATCGGGATGATTTTCTAGAAGGGGGCATTCAGGATAGCTGGATCCATACGGAAACTGAAACGCATCTGAATTCCCATTTGGCTTCAATTGTTTCCCAACTGCCTGACCGCCAACGGGAAGCCTTATTTCTGAAATATTATCACGACTGCGATATTCAGCAGATTTCGGATATCATGGGTATTAACCGGCAATCCGTTTCCAATCATCTTCAGAAAGCCATTCATTACTTAAAAGGCCATGTTCAGAAACAGCAATTGTTTTTTAACATCATTGGCTGTTTACCTCTATTACTAACGGATTTTTAGTCTTACACCTCCGTTCCCTTCATACTTAATCTACTATACAGGGCTTTACTCTCAGGAAAAGAGTAGAATCTGGTTTCATGGAAAATTATTTTAAGAAAATTTATTATCAAAGAGTATATCCATGATCCATTTTCCTAATCGTATTGAAGTAAGCTCTCTCTTTAATTATTTCATGGATAGTTATAATGATTTCAAGGTAGAGGATTTTCTGGAAAACCCGTCCTTTCGGCATTGGGTCTATGGAAAAGCAACACAATCAGAAGAAAATTTCTGGGTCGCTTTTCTGTTAAGATATCCCGAAGCAGAAGACGCAATCAGCCAGGCAAAACATCTGCTTCAAGCCTTGACAGAGCAAGAGATTGAGCTTTCAGATGCTTATATCAAGGAAAGATCCAATGAAATTATAAGTCAGCTAGCTCCCGAAACGCCTGTTTATCAGTTACGCTGGTGGAGATGGAATATCGCGGTGGCTGTTTTTGTAGCTCTGGGAGCTATAGCCGTTAGCTGGATCTATTGGAAATCGCAACGGCCAGTAAAAGCCGAATGGGCACACGTAACTACGCCGGTAGAAAAGGATAAAAAAGGTTGGGAAATTGTCAGAAATACAAGTCAGCGGACGAAGCTGGTGTTATTACCCGATGGCAGTTCACTGCTTTTGCAGCCTAAAAGTCAAATAGAATTCCCAACCATCTTTCAGGCAGATAAACGGGAGGTAACGCTAAAGGGAGAAGGCTTTTTTGAAGTTAAAAAGAATAAAAAGCAACCCTTCTATGTCTACGCTAACGAAGTAATTACGAAGGTAACCGGTACAAGTTTCAATATCCGGGCTTTTGATACGGACGAAGAAGTGAAAGTAACGGTCAAGACGGGGTCAGTGGCGGTTTATAAAAAAGAGCAGAGCCAAACGCCTTCGCTGATCGTATTACCCAAGCAGCAGGCCACCTTTGAGCGACAGGATTACAGTCTCCATCTCAAAAATATTACGTTGCCTGAACTATCAAGTCTCGAAAAAGAAACCTTTTCTTACGTTCATACACCGATCAAGGAAGTATTTGAAAAACTGAGTAAAACCTATGGAGTAGCTTTTCAGTACGATTCGGAGGCCTTAAAGTATTGCTCTCTAACGGCAGTATTGGATGATCGGCCCTTACAGGAAAAGCTAAACCTGATATGTACCGCTATTGAAGCCAAGTATGAATATCGTAATGGCGAAGTAGCTATTTACGGAAAAGGCTGTACTAAACCTTAATCAATTTCTAGTTTCTTCTTGACGATTTGCCTATGTAGAACTTTAACACCCCAATGAAAAAAAGCCCCCGATGTTGCCGCATCGGAGGCCAAAAAATCTCCCCTTAAAAGCTTGCAAAAAAATGCACATCCTCTCAGAAAGGATGCAGGGGATCTGTTTGTCTAATTGGTTTATTAAACCTCCCAAATTTATGCAAAAAATTAGCTACTCAAACAAACTGCTGTACGACCTTATGAAAGTCAGTTTTGTGCAGTTTTTCATGGCAGTAGTTTTTGTTGGAGTCAGTCACGCACATGAGAGCTCCGGACAGGAAGTTCTCCGCCAACGAGTTACTATTGCCGTAAAAAATCAGGAACTGGAAGAAGTATTGGCTCAACTTTCGAAAATTGCCCACGTTCATTTTTTATATAGCCCTGAACTGGTGGCTTCTAATCGTAAAGTGAACCTGACTCTCCGCAACCAGCCCATTGGTTCGGCTTTACAGGAGTTGCTTAACCCTCTGGAATTAACCTACCAGATCATGGATGAGCAAATTGTAGTGAAGCGGAAACCCATGCTGACCGCCCATACGGTGATGATTTCTAATGAAAAAATCACTAAAACCGAAACGACCGAAACACCCGCTGATATTTCTATCAAAGGGGTAGTGCTTGGTGAGGATAACCTACCCCTGGTAGGTGTGAGTGTGCAGGTAAAAGGAACGACTATCGGAACAACAACTAAAGCCGATGGCTCCTATCAACTGACGGTGCCTAACAGCGAAGCCGTACTTATTTTCAGTTACGTGGGTTACCTAAAACAGGAAATTCCCGTAGGAACCAAGTCGACCGTTGATGTAATTCTACAAAGCGATACCCAGTCTTTGTCAGAGGTAGTCGTAGTAGGTTACGGTGAGCAGAAAAAAGAAACGGTAACGGGTGCGGTGACTACGGTAAAAGGTACGGATCTGGTGAAATCTCCCGCCGTTAACTTATCGAACTCTATTGCTGGACGGATGCCAGGTGTAATCGCCGTGCAACGCAGTGGTGAGCCTGGTTATGACGGAGCCGGTATTCGGATTCGTGGTACAAACACGTTGGGTAACAGCGATGCCTTGATCGTAGTAGATGGAATTCCGGCACGGGCGGGTGGTTTTGACCGCATTAACCCAGCCGATATCGAGACGATTTCTGTATTGAAAGATGCTTCGGCTGCCATTTACGGTGCCCGGGCCGCCAACGGGGTTATTTTGATTACAACCAAACGCGGAAAAACGGGTAAGCCTGAGTTATCGTATTCCTTTAATCAGGGTTTCTCGCAGCCAACGGTTATTCCTAAACTGGCGAATTCTTCTCAGTTTGCAGAAATGCGTAATGAGTTGGAAATCTTCAACTTACCTGCCAATGAATGGCGGGCAGCCACGGATGCGTTCCGCTCTACAGGTAGCTACACGCGTCCAGACGGAACGGTAAAAGCAGCCCCTTATAAACCTGAAGATTTCCAGAAATTTGCGGACGGTTCAGATCCCTGGTTTCACCCCAATACCGACTGGTTTAAAGATGCTTTGAAAACTTGGTCTCCGCAGTCGCGGCACAATGTGCAGCTTAGTGGAGGTACTGAAAATGTGAAGTATCTGACTTCTATCGGCTATCAAAACCAGGATGCGTATTACAAAAATTCAGCCACGGGTTACAAACAGTATGACCTTCGTTTGAATCTGGATGCGAATATCAATAAGTACGTACACGTGAGTTTGGGAAGTATTGCTCGTCAGGAAAACCGTCGCTTCCCTACGAAAGGAGCTGGAACCATTTTCCGGATGTTGATGCGTGGTCTGCCTACGCAGCCAGCTTACTGGCCTAATGGCATGCCTGGCCCTGACATTGAAAACGGTGAAAACCCGGTGGTAATCACAACGAATCAGACGGGATATGACCGCGATACGCGTTATTACTGGCAAACGAACGGTTCGATTGATATTAAAATCCCGGGTGTAGAAGGACTGAAATTTACCGGAACAGCTGCTCTGGATAAATACATCAGACAAACCAAACGCTGGGAAATCCCCTGGTATCTGTATACATTCCAGGGAGCGTACGAAAGTGATGGCGTAACGCCTGTTTTAGTACGAGGCAAACGTGGTCCTGCGGAACCCCGACTGACCCAGGGTAATGAAGATCAGTTGAACGTACTGTTAGGTGGAATCGGAACCTACGAACGTAAGTTTGGAAATCATGCCCTGACGGTTTTAGCGGGTGTGAACAAGGAAACCGTTCGTAACGATAACTTCAGTGCATACCGTCGTTACTTTATCTCTACCGCTATTGATCAGCTTTTCGCGGGTGGTGACCTGGAGCGTACGAACAACGGTGGTGCCTGGGAACGTGCTCGTTTGAACTACTTCGGTCGGGTGGCCTATAACTACAAAGAGAAGTATCTGGCTGAGTTCCTGTGGCGATACGATGGTTCTTACATGTTCCCCCAAGCAACCCGTTACGGATTCTTCCCCGGTATCATGGCTGGTTGGCAGATTTCAGAAGAAAACTTCTTCAAGAACAATGTCAACTTCGTGAATTATCTGAAACTGCGGGCTTCATACGGCCAAATGGGTAATGACCAGATCTATTATAACGGGTCCCTTCAGGAATATCAGTATTATTCGACGGCAGGTTTTGGTACGTACGTAATCAATAACCAGTTACAGAAAACGTTGTATGAGTCTCGCGTTCCTAACCCTAACATTACCTGGGAGGTAGCTAATAACTCAAACATCGGTCTGGAAGGTCAGTTGTTCAATGGAAAAATCAACTTCGAGTTTGAATATTTCTACAATAAGCGGACAAGTATCCTGTGGCGTAAAAATGCTTCCATTCCTCAAACAACGGGTATGAACCTGCCTGCCGAGAACATCGGTAAGATGCAGAATACCGGTTTTGAATTCAAGGTTGGCCACAACGGACAGAAGGGTGATTTCCGCTATAACATTAGCTTCAACGGAGGTTACGCCAAAAACAAAGTTCTCTTCTGGGATGAAGCAGCAGGAGCCCCTGCCTGGCAGCGTACGACGGGTAAACCCCTGAATGCATTCATGTTCTATCAATACGACGGGGTATTCAAGGACCAAGCCGATATTGATGCCACGCTTGCCAAGGTGGATTACTCAGCCATTACGAATACCGTTCGTCCTGGAGATATGAAGTACAAAGACTACGATGGCAATGGAAAAATTAATCCAGATGACCGCGTTCGTGGTAACAAGAACACCATTCCTACGTTGCAAGGCGGTTTGAACGGCTCGTTCTACTACAAAAACTTCGATCTGACGGTGTTATTCCAGTACGCTACGGGTGCTCAGTTGTACGTTAGTACGGGTGAATCTGGAAGTATTGGTAACTACCTGCTGGACGTATACCAACACCGCTGGACAGTGGACAATCCAAGTGATAAACACCCCCGGATTGCGGACCGTAGTAACCAGTATTATTCTTACGACAACACGTACTGGCTGCGTAGCTCCGATTACATTCGTCTGAAAAACCTGGAGTTAGGCTATACCCTGCCTTCAACCATCAGCAAGCAGATTGGCATGAATGCAGTGCGTTTCTATGTAAATGGTCTGAACCTCTTTACAGTGGACAAACTGAAAGTGTACGATCCTGAAGCAGATAATACTACGGGTCAGTACTATCCCCCTGCTCGCATCATCAACACGGGCTTGTCTATCACATTCTAAGGAAGGTTAGTTTGGGTGCTATTGTTCTTACCGAAGGATAGCATCCAGGCTCGAAATGAAATACATACTATGAGAAAATCAATTCAAAAACTGGGTTTCGTTGCGGTGCTGGCGTTCATGGCTTCCTGTAATGGAGACTTTGTTAATAAGCAACCCCTGGGAGAAGTGGTTTTGTCAGGAGTCTGGCAGGATGGACCACTGGCTGAGGCGTTTGTGAGCGAAATCTACAACGGCTTTGGTCAGGGAGGTTTTGATGAACAGATGCTGGCTTCATTGACCGACGAGGCTCTATTTACCCACCCAGGTCGGGGCATCAACACCTTTACGGAAGCTCGTTCCAATCCGGCTGACATTGGATGGATCAATAATACCTACGAGTGGGGAGCCATGTACAGCCGGATTCGGGCTTGTAACCTGGCTATCGAAAACCTGAGTACCCCTCAGTTCAGCGATGCTACCTTGGCGACTCGATTATTGGGAGAAGCCAAGTTTATGCGGGCGTATTTTTACCAGCAACTAACGCGATATTACGGTGGTGTACCCATCATTGATCGTGCCTACAAACTGGGAGAAGCCGATTATACGGTAAAACGGAATACCTACGAAGAATGCATCACTTTCATTACGAAAGACCTCGATGATGCCGCTACGGCTCTGAAAGGAAAGTCATTACTTCCCGGTCGGGCTACTGAAGCGGCTGCTCTGGCTCTTAAATCACGCGTGCTATTGTATGCCGCCAGTGATTTACATGATATCCCTACGGCTAAAACGAAATCAACCACTATTGCTGGCTTTTCTAATCCCGAAGTGTTAGGGTACACCAGTGGTAGCCGGGCTGATCGTTGGCAGAAGGCAAAAGCAGCGGCTAAAGCTGTCATAAGCCTGGGTTCGTATGGATATGAGTTGAACTTGTCGGCTCCCGTTTCTAAAGATCAGGGAACGACCAACTACATCAATGTATCCACTGCTAAGAACGGTGGAGAGAAAGACCTGATTCTGGGTCGTTATTTCACGGATCTTAAGGACGAAGCCGGAGCCTGGGTAGGCCGTAACAACGGACCCAACGGTTACCACAACTGGGCAGGTAATACGCCACTTCAGAATTTGGTGGATGATTATGAAATGATGGATGGTAGCAAGTTTGACTGGAGCGATGCTACGAAAGCGACCACGCCTTACCAGAACCGCGATCCTCGCTTCTACGGTACAATCCTTTACGATGGAGCACCCTGGAAGCCCCGTCCTTCGGATGTAGCGGGTAAAGACCCCAACAACCAGATTCAGACCGGACAGTATCAGGTGACCAACTCCAGTGGAGCCGTTGTTGCCGTAGCTGGGTTAGATACTCGTCAAAGTTCAGTAGAAGACTGGAACGGAAGTCGTACGGGTTACTACATGCGTAAGTTCATTGATCCGAACCCATCGATTGTTGATCAAAATACTCGTCAACAGATTCCCTGGCCTTTGATCCGTTATACGGAAGCGGTACTTAACTACGTTGAGGCCTGTATCGAATTGGGAGAAGATGCCGAAGCGAAAACGTACCTTAACAAAATACGTTTCCGGGCCGGTATGCCTGCGATTACTGAAACGGGAAGTGCCCTCCGGGACCGCTATCGTAACGAACGTCGTATTGAAATGGCTTACGAAGAGCAACGCTATCACGATGCCCGTCGCTGGATGATTGCTCCAAATACGCTCGGTCAGCAGGCTCGGATTGTCCAGATTACGGGTACGCTCAAATCGGGTAAGACGGTAAGTCTCTACAAATACGATCCAAACAGCTATACCTATAAATATCAGGTTACCAACATTGATCCCGGTATTGAGAATCGTAAGTGGCTGGATAAAATGTATTTTGTTCCTATCAATCGGGACGAAATGAACCGAAATAATAAACTGGTTCAAAACCCAGGTTACTAATCTCTTAGAAAGGATAAATACTTTTACCAAATAATCTACGTCTGAAAGGGCGTAGATTATTTTCGTAAAATAGGCTAGGCACTGTTCTTCGCAACGTGAATACCTGGTTCTCGCGTGTCCCCCAAACTGAAACTTTGCATGAATCGCTTTTTACCCCTGAGCCTTCTGGTTCTTATTCTGGCTTGTCAGGAAAAGGACAAAAAGGAAGCTCTTCCTGCCGATAATGGTCCCGCTCTTTTCAAAGAACTCTCTACGGATCAGACGCATATCGACTTTAGTAATACCTTATCTGAAGGGCTGAATACCAATATTTTAATGTATGAATATTTCTACAACGGCGGGGGGGTAGCCGTTGGGGATCTGAATAATGATGGTCGGGATGATCTGTACTTCACGGCTAACATGACTCCCAACAAACTGTACCTGAATCAGGGCAATTTACAATTTAAAGATATTACGGATGCTTCGGGAGCCGCAGGCCGACCCGGTCCCTGGAAAACGGGGGTAAGCATGGCCGATGTGAATGGCGACGGCAAGCTGGATATTTACGTATGTTATTCGGGGAATGTATCTCCTGAGAACCGCACCAATCAGCTTTTTATTAATCAGGGTGTGGATGGAAATGGAATTCCGCAGTTTAAAGAATTAGCTCGGGAGTATGGGCTTGACCAGCCCGCTTATAGTACGCAGGGGTCTTTTTTCGATTATGATAAAGACGGCGATCTGGACCTTTTTTTACTAAATCATAATCCTAAATCGCTGCCCGTTCTGGATGAGGTTGCCACCACAAGAAATTCTCAAAAAGGAAGATCCCAGCGTTGGTTCCAGATTGTTTGAGAATACGGGTAATCACTTCAGAGACGTTACGGCAAAGGCGGGCATCCAGAGTGCTTCCCTGTCGTATGGACTTGGAATTGGAATTTCAGATATGAATGGTGACGGCTGGCCGGATCTTTACATTGGGAATGACTATGCCGTTCCAGACTTTCTATACATCAATAATCAGGACGGAACTTTCCGCAATCAAATTCAAAACTACTTACGGCATACGTCCCAATTTTCAATGGGTAATGATATCGCCGACATTAATAATGACGCTCTGCCTGACATTTTTACGCTGGATATGTTACCCGAAGATAACCGGAGGCAGAAACTGTTGATGAGTGCGGATAACTATGAAAAATTTGAGTTGAATCTGCGTTCGGGATTTTATTACCAGTACATGCGAAACATGCTCCAGGTAAATAATGGAGATGGGAGTTTCAGCGAAATCGGTCAACTCGCGGGTATTTCCAACACCGACTGGAGCTGGGCTGCTCTATTTGCGGATTATGACAATGACGGCTGGAAAGATCTCTTCATTTCTAACGGCTATCTGCGGGACTACACCAACATGGATTTCCTGAAATACATGGGTGATTTTATGAAAAATCGTCAGGGTAATATTCACCGGCAGGATGTACTGACGCTGGTTCAGCAGATTCCGTCTTCTAACGTAACCAATTATCTATTCAGAAATAATGGGAACCTGACCTTTAGTAATGTCAGTGCGGCCTGGGGAGTTAATCAGCCCCTGAATAGCAATGGAGCTGCTTATTCAGATCTGGACAACGACGGCGATCTGGACTTAATCGTCAATAATGTTAATCATGTCGCCAGTGTGTATGAAAACCAGTCGAGTCGGAAGAATCATTTTCTGAATGTCAAACTCGAAGGCAAGGGGGGTAATACCCAGGGAATTGGGGCTAAAGTAATGATTTCAGTAAATGGGCAACGCCAATTTCTTGAGCAGATGCCTACCCGTGGGTATCAATCGAGCGTGTCCTCTGTACTGCATTTTGGATTGAAATCAGCTACTCAGATTGATTCCCTGACGATTACCTGGCTGGACGGTTCACAGCAAACGAAAACGGCTGTCAAAGCGGATCAGTTACTGACGCTTAAACAGTCTGAAGCCTCTGCTGGCAAAAAGCCTGGAACTAGTGAAGCCCCCTGGTATCATTCCGTTAAGTCTCCCGTATTGGTTCAGGCAACGTCCAATTCCTTAAATGATTTCAAGCGACAACCTTTACTGGTTAATCCGCTGTCGTTTACGGGGCCTTGCATGGTAAAAGCCGATGTAAACGGGGATGGATTAGAAGATGTATTCGTGGGCGGCAGTAATGGAAAGGCAGGGGAGTTATTCCTCCAGCAAAAAGGAGGAAATTTCACTCGTAAACAGAGCTTCCAGACCTCCAGCGAAGACGCTGATGCCTTATTTGTCGATGTAAACAAAGATAATTTCCCGGATTTATACGTGGTGAGTGGCGGTTACGGTGACCTCATGCCTGACGATGCCCGGTTGTCGGATCATTTGTATTTGAATGATGGTAAAGGAAATTTCGCACTCAGTAAAGGAGCCTTACCCGCTATGGTCGCTAGCAAAAGTTGCGTTCGGGCCGCCGATGTGAACGGTGATGGAGCCATGGATTTGTTTGTGGGAGGAAGAGTAATACCCGGGCGGTATCCCGAAACACCACCGAGCTTCCTGTTAATTAACGACGGTAAAGGAAATTTCAGTGATCAGACGGCAAAGCTAGCCCCGGCGTTGGCTCGTATAGGAATGGTAAGTGATGCAGCCTGGCTGGATTTAAATCAGGATAAGAAACCGGATTTGGTAGTGGTAGGCGAGTGGATGCCCATTACGGCCTTTGTAAGTGGGGGGAATACCTGGACGGATCAGACGAGTAAATACTTCCCAAAATCTTATCGGGGGTGGTGGAACAAACTGCTGGTGGACGATGTAAACGGCGATGGACGAATGGACTTGTTGGGAGGTAATCAGGGCCTGAATACCCAATGCAAAGTTTCCGACCGTGAACCCGCTGAGCTAGTGTACAAGGATTTCGACGATAATGGTTCTGTGGACCCTATTCTTTGTTTTTACATTCAGGGGAAAAGCTATCCTTACGTCTCTCGCGATGAATTACTTGATCAGATGAGTATCATGCGGACGCGATTCCCGGATTATAAAAGCTACGCCGAAGCCACGCTTACGGACATTTTCACCCCAGAAGAATTACAGGGCAGTACGAAGCTATCGGCGAATACCCTGCAAACGACTTTATGGGTACAAACGCCTAAGGGGACCTTTCAGGAACAGGCTTTACCCATACAGGCTCAGCTGGCTCCGGTATTTACCGTGACCAGCCTCGACTTTGACCAAGACGGTAAAAAGGATCTGCTTCTTTGTGGAAATGTTAATAAAGCTCGACTGCGTTTCGGGAATTGCAATGCAAATCATGGGGTGCTATTGAAAGGAGACGGCAAAGGACAATTTCAGTACATTCCTCAACGCAAATCCGGCTTCCTGTTACGCGGTGATGTGCGGAGCGTATTACCCCTGGAAAATCGTTTGCTTTTCGGAATCAATCAAAAACCCCTGGAAGCGTATCAACTCCGCAAGCCATGAAAAAATACAGTCTCTTTTTGCTGCTGATTACTTTGTTTGGCTGTTCGAAAGTGAAGCAGCCCGAGGTATCTCCCGAAGCCCTAACCGGGGTTTTGAATGAGATGACGGAGATCATGATTCATGATGTAACCAATCCGCCGCTGGCTGCCCGCTTTTTTTCCTACGCCTGTTTGTCGGGGTATGAAGTCATGGCCCAGCATGACTCCTCCATTCACAGCATGCATGGGGTATTGAACGGTTTTCCCAAAATCGAGCAACCGCAGGGATTGGAATCGCACTCGGCTTCTCTGGCGGCAGTTTTGGCAGTCATGGAAACGTCAAAGAAAATGCAGCCTTCGGGCAGTCGCATGGCGGCCTATGAAAAGCATTTTCTTGATTCCTGCAAGGCCATCGGGTTTTCGGAACAAACGCTGGAGCATTCTCAAAAATATGCCGAGCAGATTAGTCAGCAGTTACTTAAATACGCAAAGAAAGATCGCTATAACCGCATTAGTAACTATCCGCGTTATCAGGCTAAAAATCAGGAAGGGAACTGGTATCCTACACCCCCGGGGTATTTTTCGCCCGTAGAACCTTATTTTGCCACGGTTCGTCCCTTTACCCTCGATACCTGTTCACAGTTTAAACCGGTTCCGCCGGTTGCCTTTTCAAAGGATAAAAACTCTAAATTTTATAAGCTGATGCTTATTAATGTTGAGGAAAAACTCCCGGACGATCATAAGGAAATTGCCGCTTTTTGGGACTGTAATCCCTTTGCTTTGGAAGATAATGGCCACCTGATGGTGGGCATGAAGAAAATTTCTCCGGGGGCTCACTGGCTGGGAATTACGGGCATAGCCTGCAAAAAAGCGGGTTTGAATTTAGCTCAAACCCTCAAGATGAGCACCATTGTTTCCATTACCCTGATGGATGGATTTATTTGTTGCTGGGATGAGAAATACCGCAGTAATCGCATCCGCCCCGAAACGGCCATTCGGCAGTTAGTCGATCCTAACTGGCGACCCTTTCTGCAAACGCCACCTTTCCCAGAGTACCTCAGCGGGCATTCTACTATTTCAACGGCTGTTGCTACGGTGTTAACGCATTATTTAGGGGACCATTTTGCTTATACCGATACGGTTGAAGAACCCTTTGGACTCAAAGCCCGCTCGTTTACTTCGTTTATGCAAGCCGCCGATGAAGCGGGGATGTCGCGTTTATACGGAGGTATTCACTTTATGGACGCTATTGTGAATGGCCGTACGCAGGGGAAGAAAGTAGGAGCCTGGGTGATTAAAAAACTGGAAAGAAAAGGCCTGGAGAAAACTTCGTTATGAGCTTCAGCTGTATCAATTGGATTGCATAAAACTGATTAATAAAAAAGGTACTTCAACCCAGGTTGAAGTACCTTTTTTACTGTATATCTGTCCTATTTAATAGCTGCTGTCAAGGCAATATCGATAGTATTGGTAGCTGAATTATAACTAGCCTTTCCTTTTAAAGTCTGCTCATTGATTGTTTGAGGCAGACTTGAGGGATCGAACTTGATGAGGGTATACTCCCATTTTCGATTAAAGTAGGCGTATACAAAGTAGGTGCCATTTTTGATGACTCGCGTACTTCCACTGCCATAATAGGAGTAGAGATAAGAATAACTACCAGGTTCCCACCAATAGGAACCTCCCATTCGGAAAAAGTAGATCCAGCCAGATGGGCGGTAGCTGTACTTACTCTTGGTATTCGTTGCAGTGAAATTAAGTTTGACATTCACAAATTCAGGGGGTGCTGGAGGAGTAACGGTTAAAGTTACCGTTCCACTGGAGCAAGGATTACTTACGGTAGTTTGTCCAATGACTTTAGCTGAGCCATAGCTGAAATAATTATCGTACACCTGAATTTTTAGGTTCGGAGAGGTGGGGTGGCGATAAAAAGAAGCAATTTCTCCGTCTCGCACATACACATACTGGTAGGTTAAAAACCGCCCAAATCGATCCCGGAATACAACGTAATAATAACGACCAATAGAGGATGCAGAATTAAAGCGAAACTGAACCTTTAATACGTGATTAACACAGGCGGAAGTATACCAGTCCAGATTGTAGCTGGAAAGGTGAGTAATGTTAAATTTAGCCTGAAGTTTTCCATTGGCATCGGCATAAATCGTTGCTGTACCTTCTTCTTTCCATTGGCCAGTTTCTTCATTTAAACTCCATAGGGGAACGGTATCCCCAGCCTTAATAACCTCACCTGTTGTTGGATTAGTTAAGGTTTCATCCAAGTCCATTTTAACTTCTACAGGCTTGGAGAATTTCTTCACACTGGTTCCGCCCGAGGTCATATTAATGGAAATGAATCCCGCCGTACTAAAAGTAATGGGACTCATGGGTTGACCACTGGCATTGAGCACGTTATCAGCAACAAATCCGCCGGGGAACGAGCTTAGCGATTGATCGGATGTCGTGGTATAATGCACTACCTCCATCCGAACCTGACCCGCTGCCAGAGCTTTGCCAGAGGCATCCTGCATCTGAGTCCCAGACGCAATAGTTAATGTAGCTTCATCTGCGGTAGCAGCGGTTTTGGGGGTAACAATGGTGACGGCAGCCGTGGTGTTTCCGTTTCCGTCTACCGTAGTGCTGGCTACGCGGGCCGAAGTCCCTTCGGCTGGGTTGTTCAACTCAACGAGTGGAATCTGGATTTCGCTTTGCGAAGTATCCGTCAACATCACATTATAAGAAACGGGGCTGAAGCCAGAGACCGTTGCATGAATGGTAAACTTCAAAGGAGTACTGGCTGATGGAGTAACCTTTGATCGCATACCTAAAGGCAGTAGCCCCTGAGAGGCCTTAAAAGTTTTTGAACCATCTGCCATATAAACAACGTCCGCATTAGTACCCGAAACGCTTACGTCGAAAGCCCCCGGCTGGTTGGTTGCAGTAGGGTTTGCGTTAACAAACCGAATCATCACCGGAGCAGTAAATGGATTCGCATTAATTGAAAAATTTACATCTTCCAATGGATCCAGATTAGCAATATCCTTTAAGTCTTTACAGGCAAAGACAATTACGGCAAGAAAAGAACTCAGCAGAACTCCGCCAAGCATCCGTTTTTTAGAAAAAACAGTATCTTTCATGAAGGCAGTGGATTATTTATTTAAACGATAGGAGACACCTAAATTCAAAACAGGATAATACTTGAGAGGCTTCAGGTTCCGCTCAATAATAGCGGCCTGGTCCTGCGAAGGCTCTAACATCTTGGTGGCGGTCAGGGATACTTTGGGCGACTGCTGATAAAAGAATCCTAAGTCAATGTTAAACTTAAGTCGATTGCGAAGAAAAGGCTGCCCAAACCCCAGGCCTATGTAGGGAGCTAGTTTATTAAATTCAGCTTTACCCGAAAGCGTGCCAATTTCATCCACTGTAAAGGTTAAATCTTCCAGTTTTACGTCACGGGTTGGCTTTCCGTCCAGAGTTACCTCATTCAGATTAAGCATTATTCCTCCCGTCAGACGAAATCCCATGCGTTTGAAAGGGTAATAATCGATCAGGGCGTTAACCGTTTTAATCTTGATATTTCCATCCAAACCGATTTGAACATCATCTGTACTAGATCCAGAAATGAACCGGGTTTTGTAATTGAAGAGTCCAAAACCTATTCTCCCGGTGAAGTGGCGATTAATAGAATGATACAGATCGAGCCCAAAGCCTGCGGTTCCGGCTTTCAAACCCAGAGCAAAACCTTCCGTATACGTTGGGAGCGGACGTTCCGACTTACTGGAGTCGACGTCTTGCCCAAAGCTCTGAAAAGTAATCCCCCACAATAGAGGTAGTAGTAAAACTTTTTTCATTAGACAAACAGTTAGGGTTTAAATGATAGATCAAGATTGTGGTTGAAAAGAATGTTTATAAAAATAGTCAATTGAAATTTGTTAATTTTTGATTGTATATAGTGCCTATTATTGAAAAAATAGCTGGTTTTAGGTAGGAGTTTTAAGGCTTTAAATAAGTTATAGATAGAGGTTATACTTACTTGCAAATACTGGAATATCTGCCTAGCAAATATATTGAATTTGAGCCTTTTGTATTGCTAACCATTAATGGTTATTAAAATTATTTTAATATTTATAAACACTCAATTTTATTAATTGAGTGTTTGGTATTAGTACATTGATTTTTGTAGGTTAGTTGTAAATTTTTTACCTAACTATTTAACTATGTTACTCATAGTAGTTTCATTATAGATAATACGTTTTGTAAGAGATAATAGACATTCTTTGTTGAATTATATCAAGTAGAATAACTTTTGATAAGTAATGGTGCGGGATTAATAGATTAATTATACATCATTTAGCGATGCGTCAGGTATTGAGATAAGTTAAATATTGAGACGAATCAAGTTTTACATTCTATGTAAATGGACACTTATTAGTAAGATTAAATAATAAGTTAACTTATAATATGGTGGGAAAAATTTATAGTTAACGGAGCTATAATTAGCGTTCAATGCACGCAACTTAAGATCAGTAGAAGAGAAAATAGGATGGGCTATGAATGCTCGATAATCAGATGAAAAGACGATTCAATTTAATAGGTAATGTTTAATAACTGGAAAGGAGAGCTGGGGGCAGGGCATTTTAAGCCTTCTTGAGTATTTTACCTGTCAAGCTTCTGGCAATACCTATATAATCTTGTGAGATTCAACCTCTAAGGCGAATCATAGGTGTGTTGAATTACTAGGAGTGATCTGATGTATGTTTTGATAATACTGTATTTAACAAAATTTTATATATAAAATAGATGCTATTTTAAAATTTTATATTTTTATAGGCTAAATACCGATCATCTTTCCATATCAAAATTAGTTTATGAAAAAACTTCTATTCTTCTGTCTGCTGCCAGGAGGTCTTTTTGCTCAGAATACACTCATTCATTGTGGTACCTTGATTGATGGCGTAGCAAACGAAGCCAAGAGTCAAATGACGATTGTCGTTGAGAAAAATAAAATCATTGGCATTGAAAAGGGCTATAAATCAGCCAAATCCGGGGAAAAGGTTATTGATCTGAAAAGTAAGACGGTAATGCCGGGGCTAATTGATTGCCATGTGCATCTGGAATCCGAGACTCGTCGTGGAGGGGCCATTGACCGCTTTACGCTTAACCCTGCCGACATTGCCTTTGAATCGACTCGAAACGCCAAGAATACCTTGCTGGCTGGTTTTACTACTGTGCGTGATCTGGGCGGGAGTGGCGTTAACGTGGCTTTACGAAACGCGATTAACAAAGGCTTGGTAGTAGGCCCAAGAATCTATACGTCAGGAAAATCCATTGCCACCACTGGAGGTCACGCTGACCCGACGAATGCGTATCGGAAAGACTTGATGGGTGACCCTGGGCCGCTGGAGGGAGTAGTAAATTCAAAAGAAGATGCCCGTAAAGCCGTTCGGCAGCGGTATAAAGATGGCTCCGATCTTATCAAAATCACAGCTACAGGTGGCGTGCTGAGTTTGGCTTCCAATTCACAAAACCCACAGTTTACCGAAGATGAAATTCGGGGAATCGTGGAAACAGCCCAGGATTACGGCTTTACGGTTGCCGCCCACGCTCACGGAGCCGAAGGCATGAAGCGGGCCATCCGGGCGGGGGTTACTAGTGTGGAGCACGGCACGTATATGGATGATGAAGCGATTGCTTTGTTCAAAAAGCATGGGACTTACTTAGTTCCAACGATTTTGGCGGGAAAAACGGTAGCAGATTCGGCAAGAATCATGGGGTATTACACGCTGGTTCAGGCCCGAAAAGCCCTGGAAGTAGGGCCAAAGATTCAAAGTATGTTTGCGAAAGCTTATAAAGAAGGCGTGAAAATCGCTTTCGGCACAGACTCGGGCGTTTCCATTCACGGCGTTAATGCTAAGGAATTCGAATATATGGTAGAAGCCGGGATGCCCGCCATGGAGGCCATCAAAGCCGCCACAGCTAGTGCATCAGATTTGCTACGAGTTAAAGAACAAATCGGCACCATTGAAACCGGAAAAATGGCTGACATTGTAGCTACCTCTGAAAATCCTCTACAGAACATTAAAACGATGATGAATGTCAAGTTTGTTATGAAGGATGGAGTGGTTTATAAGAATGAATAGGCAATAAAAAACGGAGGCCGAGTAAATAGCTCGGCCTCCGTTTTTTAAGTTTTAGATTAAATAACTAATTTTTACTTAATTTATTAAACTCATTTCGATTCAAATACATAATGCAGGAACGCCATACAGAAGCTGTTTTACGATCCTTTTTGTTTAAGTATCTTTCCCGAGCTTCTGGAAATTCTGTAAGAAGTTTCAATATTCCTTTATCGTTACATGTATAGGTTTGTCCAGTATACAAATCCACAATAAAGCCTAAGTCATTCCTATTAATGACGGTTGTTCTATCAACTCCTGAGATTGCCCCAGAAATGGCCAATCCAATTGATCCATAAGAATACAATATTCTCATATTACTAGCATCAAGTTCATCTTCAACTAAAAAGAACCGACCCGTTTCTCGAACCGGTGCAAAGTAAGTAGCCTTATTTCCCACTTTGTACTGATTCGCATATATATACAGACGCTTCCCATCCGAATAGGCGAATGCCTTTTTTCCTTCAGAAAGAACCTTCAAGTTTTTTATAGCCAAATATTTGCCATCTAACCGTTTACTATCAATATAATTAGGCAAAATGCTAGGTTTCTTATCCATAAGTTCAGGAATAGAAAAATATAGTCCTGCAGGAAATATAACTTGTTCAAATAAACTGGCTACTTTATCATTGGTTTGTGGTCCCAGCTCAAATAAGGTTCCGGCATTGTTTCTCCAGTTAGTTTTTGAGAATTCATTAAGACAAATATCAAATAATTTCCTAATTTTTTTTCCATAGCTTGCCTGACCACTCCAATCGCTTATTTCGGCTAAGTTTTCAACGTAATAAATATTCCATAGTTTACCTAAAGTGTCTTGACGACAGATAGTAAACGAAAGATCTACTTTTTTTTCACCAGTATTGTTATTCGATTTGTTACTAACCCATAAATCATTTATTACTAGAACTAGGCTGTCTCCACTAGAAGAAAGATTTCTTTTAAGGTAACTTTCTAAATACTCTGATACATCTGCTGGAAAATTGCATTCGATTAATTCATTTTGATTCATTTGTAATAGGCCTATATTGTCCTTAAAAAGTCGGGCATCTATAACCTTTTTAAAATTAAATCCAAGATTATTAGTAGTTAAAGGGTGTTCTGGTAACTCGATAATATGCTGTCCTGAAACAGTAAAGTTTAAATAACTAAAAAAGTATATAACAAAAGTCAATCGAAAAAATAAGCTCATCGTAATAGATAGGAAGTTTATGGTGAAAGATTTCAAATATGAATAATAATCCATTAACTAAAAAGTTTACTATAGAATCCGTTGTGGGTACTAAATAAAGGCTTGCTTATTTACACAATTATCTAATAACTAGTTAACGAATTTTAATACGGCGTGGTTAACAGACAATTAGAAGCCATAAAATGTTGTAGATACTCTAATCGTAAGACTCCACTGATCATTCGTAGCTTTCATGAAATCAATTTGTATAATGGGTAATTTATTCATTTTCTGCTCGATACTTTTCTACCTGTAAAATGTTATCCTGAATATCCTGCATAATCCATCTGGCCCACCAGCTTGCATAGAAATTAAAGGTAGTTGTTAATTTAAAGTGACTATATAAATGCAATCGATACGTTTTGGAATTTAATTTTTCTAATTCATACGTTCCATTCAATACGTCAAAGTATTTACCTCCGATAACCACGTGTTCATCCAGCGTCGTTGATGGAATTTCGTGGGGATAAGCCTTAATTGAAAATACCATTTTCTTTTGAGGAATATACTCAGAAACAGTTTCATGGAAAACTAATCCATTCGTGAATATAGCTTCGCGATACGCTCCGACTCCTTCATAATTGAGGATGGCCTTGACGGGTCTAGGAAAGCCTAAGGCGTTGGTTAGCCAACCTGTATCTTGTTCTTTTTTGATTTCTTTAACTCTGGTAACATTACTCCATATTTTCTCGGCAGGAGCTTGAATATCGATAAAGGTATAAGCTTGATAGGTGCCTGGTATTGAGCCAACTGCCATTTCAAGTGGGGTAATGAGTAAGGGTATTAAGGGGATGGTAGATAAGTATACTCTTTTGTTCCGATTCCTATTTTTAAGTCTCCAGCCAATAAAGCCCCCTAGGGAAGCAGCTAGAAAAAAAAGCGGTAATACCATAAGCCAGCAGGCCCATCCTTCCCATCCCACTAGTAGAGTGAGTACGAAAAAAAACAGAATAGGAACCCAGGGAGCAAAAAAGCGATAAGAACGTTCTTTCGCTTTTTCTTCACTGGAAAAAAAGATGGTCAGGATGCCCATGATGGTTGGTAAGCAAACCAGAAACGTAAGGGACATGACAGAATACAGTCTTTGCCAATCCTCAACCCCAAATAGATAACGGAGTATTAATCCATAGGCAACGGGAATAGCTATGACCTTGAGGTAAGTAAATATTTTATTCATTTAGATTAGGTAAAAATGTATGTTAATGAAGCAGTAAGAATAGAAAATACTAAGGGGTATTATTTATACACCAAACTCAAGGGTAACATCCTCAAAAAAGGTAAAGCCTTTTCATAATCCAAAGCCTCATAAAATAACCCAACTCTTCCCAGATGGTTATAGTAGTCCTGCAAGTGAGTATAGTAATAAAATTCACTCCCGATGTACCAGGCTTTTTCACCCAGCTTGCTGGCAAGAAACCACTTTTCTAGCAAGCGGGCCGTTCTACCATTCCCATCGTTGAATGGATGGATTTTTACAAAAACCAGATGAATAAAAGCGGCATAATAAAAAGCTTCTTCAAGACTTAATTCCTGCTGAATCAGGGCGTCTACTTCGCTCCAGAAAATCTCAAATTCTTCTTTTACTACGTTTCCTGAAGCAGCCTCGTAGCGAATACGATTACTCTGCTGATCCATAATTAGCATGTTTCGGTTTCTTACCTTTCCTCTAAAAGCTTCGGGTAATAAATGTTCAGTAGCTATGGAATGAGCTTGAAGAAAATGGATAAGTGTTAGTGAATGATCCCGGGCAAATTCATAGGCCCGATACAAATCATTGGGTTTCTCGGTTAGCGTTGGTAAATATTCGATATCAAGCAACTTATGCTTAACGTAACTGTCAACCTCCAGGCTTTCACCTTCGATTCGGGAAGAAGCCATGACCGATACCGCGGTGTAAAACTTGAAATTATCAATCGTCCAGTCTTTGCTTTTTAGCTCAGCAAAAGCTGCGGAAAGATCTAAAGCAAGTAGAGAAGACAGATAATCGTCGTAGTAAGTGTTCGAAAGCGTTGCATTCATAGCGTACCAGCCGTTGGCTTTGAATGACCTAAGGTAGTGGGAAATGATGGTAGATTAATGACTCTTGAGATCACACAAGAAAACAAGCCTGTCATCCAGAGCGAAGCGAAGGATCTTATTGATTTGACGAGCTTACTTGGCTTAGGGAAAGCTTTACTCCTCTAAATCCGTCTCCTTCTGTAGAAGTTCTCTCACGTCGTTCGAGATGACAGGCGAGGGGTTTAGCCGTCGCTTTATGCAGGATGGCAGGAAAAGCCGAGTAATGAATTAGTAACCAGGAATCTGTTCTACCAAAATCTCATTGCCTGCCTGATCATAATAAGTACAGGTCATCTGCTGTAAAGAGACTATCCATTTCTCAATGCCCGTTTCAGCACAATGCTGACAGAATGTGTAATAATCCGTTTCTCCTCGCTGGTGAGTTTTCAGGTATTGCTTGAATGCCTCAGATTGATTGGTAGCTGCAATGCTTAGCTCCTCATATTGTGGCTGAGATGAAGTCTGATAATCATTTTCGCCGAAATAGTCCGTGTGACTGTCCTTTACCCAGGTTTCAAATGTCGTTACGCCTAGGGCCTTGATTTCCTGAATATATTTTGGAAAATCGGCTCCTGATTTTACTCTTTCATGAGCCTGTTCAATCTGTTCTACGGTAAACATGAGTGTAAGGTTTGGATTAAGGTTGAGACAAGGAGGGGAACCGGTTGTTTAAAGTCCGAATAGATCAATGGCTACAAACTTCGTTTGGCTTTCCAAAGGTTTTTCGGCTTTCTTCTGCTGGAAAATGAGTTGAAACCACCAAATTGCTACTTTTTCCATTGAATACCACTTTCTAAACATTTCATTAATGATACGCTCTTGTCTGCTTAGCCTGCTGGGCTTGTCGATGTTGACGGCAACCGCTCAGGAGGTGACCAAAGTAGCCGAACCCGTGGAATGGGTGAATACCCTCATGGGAACCCAATCGAAGCACAGTCTCTCTACTGGTAATACTTATCCCGCCATTGCCCTGCCCTGGGGAATGAATTTCTGGATGCCCCAGACAGGTAAAATGGGCGATGGCTGGGCTTATACGTATGACTCGGATAAAATTCGAGGGTTCAAACAAACTCACCAACCCAGTCCCTGGATTAATGACTACGGTCAGTTTGCCATCATGCCTACTACAGGTAAGCTTCGTTTCGATCAGGACGAGCGGGCAAGCTGGTTTTCGCACAAATCGGAAGTAGCTAAACCTTATTATTACAAAGTATATCTGGCGGATCACGACGTAACCACCGAGATTGCTCCGACCGAGCGAGCGGCGGCTTTACAATTTACTTTCCCCGACAGTAAAGAATCCCGCGTGGTTATCGATGCCCTTGACAAAGGTTCATTCGTGAAAATCATTGCTGAAGAGAATAAAATTGTAGGTTACACGACCAAAAACAGTGGTGGAGCGCCTTCCAATTTCAAGAACTACTTCGTTATTCAGTTTGATCGTCCCTTTGCTAACACGATGGTTTGGAGCGGAAAAGATGCTGTCCCCAACAAAATGCAGGTGCAGGATAACCACGTAGGAGCAGTCGTTGGTTTTATTACCAAGAAAGGTGAGAAAGTATATGCTCGGGTGGCGTCTTCCTTTATCAGTGCCGAGCAGGCGGAATTGAATTTAAAAGAAATTGGTAAGGATGACTTTGCGACGGTCAAAGAAAAAGCCCGCAAAATCTGGAATAAGGAACTGGGCCGTCTGAACGTAGAGGGCGGTTCGGTAGACCAAACCCGGACGTTTTATTCTTGCCTGTACCGTTCGATGCTATTTCCCCGCAAGTTTTATGAGCTGGATGCGTCTGGAAAAGTCATGCACTACAGTCCTTATAATGGTCAGGTGTTACCCGGGTACATGTTTACGGATAACGGTTTCTGGGATACCTTCCGGGCACAATTTCCTTTCTTTAACCTGATGTACCCCAGCATGAATGCCCACATCATGGAAGGTTTGGCGAATGCCTATAAAGAAAGTGGTTTCTTACCCGAGTGGGCCAGCCCTGGTCATCGTGACTGTATGATTGGCTCGAATTCAGCTTCGCTGATTGCGGATGCTTACCTGAAAGGGGCTCGTGGTTTTGATATTAATACGCTGTACGAAGGAATCCTGAAAAATACCCAGAACGAAGGCCCATTGAGTTCCGTTGGCCGAAAAGGGGTAAAATATTATAATGAGCTAGGTTACGTTCCTTACGATGTCAAAATCAACGAAAACGCGGCACGGACGCTGGAATACGCCTATGATGACTGGACGATTCATCAGTTAGCGAAAGCCCTTAACCGTCCGCAGGCGGAGATTGATTTGTTTGCGAAACGCAGCCAGAACTACCGCAATCTGTTTGATCCTGAAACCAAGCTGATGCGGGGTAAAAATAAGGACGGTAAATTCCAGTCGCCCTTCAATCCTTTCAAATGGGGGGATGCCTTCACCGAAGGAAACAGTTGGCACTACACCTGGTCGGTCTTTCATGATGTACAGGGTCTGGCTGATTTAATGGGCGGTAAGAAAGAATTCGTGAAAATGCTGGATTCGGTATTCGTAGTGCCTCCGATTTTCGACGATTCGTACTACGGTGGAGTTATCCATGAAATCCGTGAAATGCAGATTATGAATATGGGCAATTACGCTCACGGCAACCAGCCCATTCAGCACATGATTTATCTCTATAACTACGCGGGCGAACCCTGGAAAGCTCAGTACTGGCTTCGGGAAGTAATGGAGCGGATGTATAAACCCACGCCCGATGGCTATTGTGGGGATGAAGATAACGGTCAGACTTCGGCCTGGTATGTATTCTCCGCGATGGGTTTCTATCCCGTTTGCCCCGGCACCGACCAATATGTATTGGGTACGCCCTTGTTCAAGAAAACAACGGTTGAGCTGGAAAATGGCAAGAAAGTGGTGATTTCAGCGGCTAACAACAATGATAATAATCGCTACGTACAATCTTTAAATGTGAACGGCAAGGCCTCTACGAAAAACTGGCTGAGCCATCAGGAATTAATGAAGGGAGCCACCATCAATTTCCAAATGTCTGCCAAGCCTAACAAGCAACGTGGAACGGCTGCCTCAGATGCCCCTTACTCGTTCTCAACGGCTAAAAAGTAGTTGTTGGTTGTTGGGTTGAGAGTTATTAGTGCAAAGTTTTAACCACAGGGTTACTCAAAAGTCAACACAGTAAACGCTGTGCATAACTCTGAGTAACTCTGTGGTTTATTAGTTTGACAGGTTTTGATTTCGTTTGAAGATTTGATAGAATCAAAACGTATTCAAACCCTGTCAAATCAAATTTCTCAAACCAGATTAATCTTCCGCTTTCTCGCGGCCATCAGCCATGCGGACGATTTTGGGTGAGAACTTCGCTAATACACTAACCAGATCCGTTTGAGCCGCCATGACATGCTCCAGGTTTTTATAGGCCATAGGAGCTTCGTCCAGATCGGCTCCAATAAGCGTAACACCCGCCTCTTCCAGAGCTTTCTTTACGTCAGACTTTTGAATCGTCTGGATGGCTTTGGTTCTCGACATGAGTCGCCCTGCTCCGTGTGAAGCTGATTGCAGCGAAGCATCGAGCCCTTTTCCACGAACTACATAACCAGGCTGCGTCATCGAACCGGGGATAATCCCTAAATCCTTTTCACCCGCAGGCGTAGCTCCTTTGCGGTGAACGATCACTTCCCGGCCATCGGCCAGCGTTTCTTTCCAGGCAAAGTTGTGGTGGTTTTCCACCATTACCAGAGGCGAGTGATTCAATGCCCGAGCCATTTTATTATGGATTTCGTGGTGATTGGCTGAAGCGTAGTCTCCCGCCAGATTCATGGCAATCCAGTATTCCTGCCCTTCTTGAGAATCTAAATCCAGCCAGGCCAGATGCTGAGCTTCTTTAGGAAGCTTTGTCTTCTGCATAGCCAGTTTAGAATAATGATTGGCAATGTTACCACCAAAACCCCGCGAGCCTGAATGGGAAAGCAAGGCCAGGTACTTTCCAGCGGGTAATAACTCGTCGGAAAGTACTTCCAGCTCGCCCCATTCCACAAAATGATTTCCCGTCCCGGATGTTCCTAACTGACGATAGGCCTTATCGCGTAACTCGCGAATGGGCTTGGTTGCCGACCATTCAGGTTTTTCAAAGAGGGTATCGTCAAATTTCTTCCGTGACTCACTTCCCATACCAAAATGCGTATGTTCGTTTAAAAGCGACTTCAGCAAACGGGTTTCGTTTTGAATCATCGAAGCAGGTAAGTCAAACACGCTCAGGCACATCCGGCAGGCAATATCCACACCAACGGCGTAAGGAATGACGGTATTAGCCGTCGTTGCCAGCACCCCACCGATGGGCAAACCATAACCCTGGTGAGCATCGGGCATCAAGGCTCCGGCTTCTGCAATGGGTAACTGCATCGCCGTCTGCATCTGTTTGATCGCTCCTTCTTCGATAAAATCCGATCCGTAAACCTGGTAGGGCAGGGGTTCTTCGCGTAAAATAAACTCCCGCGTAGTCTGACCGGGCCGTGCAGGTAACTCATATACGGGGGTGCGGGCGGCTTCTACCGCCAGAATTTCCCGGGCATAATCAGTCAGGGTGATGGATAGCCCGGCATCTGCCATCTTCTTTACGGCGAGTCCGAGGTTGGTTAATTTATTTTTAGAGTACGCAAACTTCTTTGGGTTCTCCAACAACTGAGCAAAGAGCGTCATTACCTTATCTTTAGGATAAACGCCGTTTGAAATCAGGCCGTTAGAGACTCGTAGAAATTGCTTTTGTAATTCGGGAGAGTCAATGCCCAGGGCCAGTAACTCGTCCTGGGTAATAAGGGTTTCCATGTGAATTGAGGTTGAAATAAAACAAAAAAGCCCGAAACACGCAGTTCCGGGCTATATAGGGATACTTAGGCCTAAGTCATCCTTGAGGTGCTATCTCATCCGCCCGGAACCATCACGATCCTTCCGTCCAAAATCCAATGCCGGGTTTTGACGTAAGCTCATCTCTTGACGGTATGCTAGGGCGAAATTTTGCATTGCGGGGACAAAGATCGCACTTTTTCTTTATTTCCAAATGAGTAGATGTCTGATTTTTATGAGTTAATGAAATGTTAATAACAGGCGGGCTTTCAGCACAACTGCTATTTTTGTTACATGTCCAGTCGTACACTTCGCATTTTTACGGTATTATCCGTCCTGCTGTTGCTGGGGTTGGCTCTGGTGCAGTTTTACTGGTTCCGACAGGCCTATCAACTGGAAGACCGTGATTTTGATCAGCGAGTTACCTCTGCTCTACGGATCGTTTGCCGGCGAATGATCGACTATAATAATCGCCCCAACAGCTTACCTTTAAGACCCGTCGAACGGGTATCGGCCAATTACTATACCGTTCAGATTAATGATCAGATGGATCCGTCTGCTCTGGAGGTTTTTCTGAAACAGGAGTTTTCCCGGCATGACCTTAAAGCTAATTTTGAATACGGGATTTACGATTGCGAGCAGCATCAAATTCAATACGGCGGTTTTGTCTGCCATACCGCTAACTGCGATGACCAGAAGGCCATTAAAACGTCTTTTCCTAAAGTGGCCGGACAGAATTATTACTTCGGGGTCTATTTTCCCGAAAAGCGTAATTATGTCTTTGATCAGCTTAAATCATGGACCTTTTCCTCAGTAGGAATTCTATTAGTTATCCTTTTTTTTAGTTACGCTTTATACGTCATTTTTAAACAGAAACGATTGTCCGAATTACAAACCGATTTTGTGAATAACCTGACCCATGAATTCAAAACTCCTCTATCGACGATTCTTATTTCAACGGATGTATTAAGTAAACCCAATCAATCTTCTGAACGGCTGGCCAGTTATGCGGGTATCATTCGAAAAGAGGCATTACGGCTGAAGCAACAGGTAGATACAGTACTACAAACGGCTCAAAGCAATCAGCAAAAACTACAGTTAGAAAATCTGGATATTCACGAAGTCATCAAGGATTTAGTCGATCGCTTTCAACCCCGCATTCAGGAAGAACATATTCACATTACCCTGGAGCTAAAAGCTCAGCCCTCGATTATTCAGGCCGATCTCATGCACCTGACGAATGCCTTGTATAATTTGCTGGATAATGCCATTAAGTATTCCAGTCAGCATCCTGAAATAAGCATTCGTACGGAGGTAATTAAGCAGCGGGTGAGGATAGATATTCAGGATTGGGGTATTGGAATTTCGAAGGAACATCAATCCCGCATTTTCCATAAGTTTTTCCGCGTTCCTACGGGTAATGTGCATAACGTGAAGGGCTTTGGATTAGGGTTATATTACGTAAAAACCATGACCGAAGCCATGGGTGGGCAGGTTGCCATGGAAAGTGTGGAAGGGCAGGGTAGTTGCTTTACCTTGATTTATCCTGTCTTGAATTAAAAGAAACGTATGATTAAAATTTTGCTGGTTGAAGACGATGAAACGCTGGGCTTTGTCGTGGCGGATAATCTGCTTCAGGAAGGGTACGAAGTACATTTACAAAAAGACGGCAAACGGGGTTGGGAAGCTTTTTCGCAGCAATCCTACGATGTCTGTTTGCTGGATGTGATGTTACCGGAAATGGACGGTTTTGCTTTAGCCGAAAAAATTCGTTCGACCGGCAGCCAAGTTCCTGTTATTTTTCTGACGGCAAAATCTTTACCGGAAGACCGCATTCGGGGCTTTAAACTGGGGGGCGACGATTACCTGACCAAGCCTTTTAGTATGGAGGAATTAACCCTTCGCATTGAGGCTATTCTTCGACGAATGGATGCTAAAGCAGTGACTAATCAGGGCTTAACGTTGGGAGCGTATCAACTGGACTTAAAAAACCAGCGACTTATTTACGGGGCCAGTTTTATTAACCTAACTGCCCGGGAAGCGGATCTACTAAAAATGCTGGCCGAGCGGCCCAACGAAATCATTCCCCGTGAAGAAATTTTAAGCAGACTTTGGGGGAAGAGCGATTACTTTTTAGGAAGGAGTCTGGATGTCTTCATCAGCCGCCTTCGCAAATACCTTAGTCAAGATAAAAACCTACGCCTCGTAAGTGTACACGGCGTAGGTTTTCGGATTGAATTCTGAGTTTAGGGTTTTGAGTTTGTTTGTTTTGAGTTATAGATATACCCTCTTCAACTAAGAGATATCAGAGTTAAGTTAATTAACGCCTAACTCTAAACCCTAAACTCAAGACTCAGAACTTATACGCTAAATCCAGAAAGAAGCAGTTATTCTTAATGGATAAATCATTGTCTCGGTAAATGTTAATCAGGCCTCTTTGGTAGCTTATGCCGAAAACCAGGGCATCACTTCCGGATAAGGCATATTCTCCGCCGCCGGCTAGCAGCAAGTTAAAATCTCCGAATCCAAAAGCCCGGCTTCTGTTCTTCGATTCATTATAAATATAGAGAGCATTAATAGGAGCATTAATGGCTTTTTCGGCCAGCTTGATATCCGCTACCCCACCAAACTGCATAAACAGCCGCAGCCGATCGGCTACTTCGTTAGTTAATAATTTAAAAGTCAAAGGAATTTGCAGATACTGGAGGTTATATAAGGAAGACGTCGCCGTGCCGGGAGGGGTTAAGTCCTGCAGGAACGAGGTTGAATTTCTTACATGAACCCCCTTTACGGTGTACCACAAGCCCGTACTGAAGGCATATTTTTCAGAAAAGAAAATATCCGCAATGGGTCCGAGACTCATTCGCACTACCGCTCCGTTATTATCGAAGGAGTTATAATTCCCCCGGCTTTCCAGGCGGTTGCCACTAATAAAAGGCGATAATTTAAAACCCATTTGTACCCCCACGGGCCGATAGCGAACCATGCCCCTGGTGGTAGGATACGTTTCTTGCACTTTTCGGTATTGAGCAGAGGCTGAAAACGAAAGAATAAAGAAAAGCCCCAACAGGCCATTTTTTTGACTAATTTTGCACGATTTTTTGAAGAACGTTTTCATGAGAAAAATTTTGATTATCAGCTTTTTAGCTGGAATCTTGGGTGGTTTGGTAGCCTGCGATCAAACAAAGGATTCCGATCAATATACGGTAAAAAGCCTTCCTGGAGCTGATGCTATTCAAATTCAGTTGTCCATCGAACGGCTGGATTCTTCGCTTTTTGCTAGTACTACGCCTCAGCAATTCAAGCTCTGGGTTGATTCGCACGCGGCGTTTGTCAACAATTATTTCCTGAAAAATGGACTCCAGGACTCAACGCAACTGCTAACAGAATTGTACCGGAGAGTCAACGAGCCCAGCCTTCGGGAATTTTATAAACAAACGCAAGCCAGCTTCGGTAACTTTGACACGCTACGCTCGGAACTCACTACGGCCTTCAAAAATATGAAAGCTTATGATTCCAGTTTCAAAGTACCCCGCATTCAGCTGGCATTTTCTGGTTTTCTGGGCTCTGATCTAATCGTTAGCGATAGTGTAATCATTATTGGTCTGGATTATTTTCTCGGTTCAAACGCTAAGTTTCGGCCTGACGTGTATGGCTATCAGATGTGGCGGTATAATCCCAAAGCTCTGGTACCTCAGATTCTCTTCGTCTTGTCTGAGCAATATGCCAAAAACAATCCACAAGACCAGACCATGCTATCCGAGATGATCAACTACGGCAAAGGTTACGTTTTTGCTCAAACCATGTTACCTCAAACGCCCGATAGTTTGTTAATTGGCTACACGGGCCGGCAGTTAGCGGAAACGAAAATCGCCCAGGATTTAGTGTGGGGACATTTCATAGATAATAAACTTCTCTATGAAACCAATCCTAACAAGCGGATAAAGTACCTCGGTGATCGTCCCCAAACACCGGAGATTGGCCCTCGTTGTCCGGGCAGTATTGGTCGCTGGCTGGGTTGGCAGATCGTTCGGTATTATGAAATGAATAACCCGAATGTTAGTCTCCAGGAATTGATGAAAAATCAGAATGCCCGACAGATTCTCGAATCTTCTAAATATCGGGGGCAGGCGGAACAATAAATGACTTTTTTCACTTAAAGCTCAGGACTCAAACGTCTGCGGCTCCTTCTCATGTTTTTACTTTTTGCTTTTGCATTTGTCGTATTATTAGGTTTGGGCGGAATTATTTTTCTGATTGTGACGCTCTCTCAGGGAGAGTCCATGCGGGAAGGCCGTCTGAAAAAACTCATCTCGGAACGTCCTTCCATGGATGAGCAAACGTTTATCGCCGCTCTCATCCAGAAGGGTTACGAAGAGTCACTAGTCAAAAAGCTTTATTCTGAATTAGCCTGGTATCTTTCTGAACAACCTCAGTTTGGCCTTAACCCTTCAGATAATGCCGAAAAAGATTACTGGATTCCCAAAGAAAACATTACGGATTTAGCAGAGCGGCTATATGCCCAGGTTCAGGGCCGCCGCCCCTTGCTGGCTGATTGGGCCGCCTGGGACCAGCGGACGGGTAAAGCACCCATTGCAGTTTTGGAAAACATGCTCCGCTTTGCCACTAATAAGTAGAAAGATTGGGGTTAAGTGATGGATGAATGAACGCAAAACCCCGAACTCAAAACGTAAAACTCATTTATGGCTAAACGTCAAAGCTCCTTTGGTCAGGAACCATCTCCCGAAGACAAAAAGAAAGTCAGTCGGGCGGGGCTTAATAAAGCATTACATATTTTTCGGTTCGTTAAACCTTATCGTGGGCTTTTTCTGATCGGTTTGGTCTTTCTGGCTCTTTCTCAGTTAACCATGATGTCTTTTCCATTACTGATTCGGGAAATCGTGGCAGTACTGGAAAAGAAATCACAGTTCTCACTCAATCAGGTACTCATTGCCTTATTTGCAGTATTGGTAGGACAGGCGATTTTCTCTTTTGCCCGGATTTATTACTTCACACGGGTGAGTGAGCGGTCAATGGCCGATGTTCGCAAGAGTTTATACACAAAGATTGTAACCTTACCCATTCGGTTCTTCGAGCAACGCAGAGTAGGAGAGCTGATGAGTCGCATGACTTCCGACGTCACTCAGTTACAGGACGTGTTAACCATCACCCTGGCAGAGTTATTACGGGGCGTGGCAACCCTGGTGATTGGAATCGTAGTGATTCTGACGATTTCCTGGAAACTTACCTTATTCATGCTGGCCACTTTTCCAGTGCTAGTAGTAGCCGCGATGGTGTTTGGGAAGTTCATTCGCACGATGTCCAAGCAGGCCCAGGACGAACTGGCTTCGGCTAATATTATTGTGGAAGAAACGCTTCAGTCTATTAATATAGTAAAAGCATTCACTAACGAAAAACTGGAAGTAACCCGTTACACGACGGCTTTGAATCGGGTAGTTAACACAGCCTTGAAAGCTTCCATGTACAGAGGTGGCTTTGTTTCCTTCATCATTTTTGCTCTCTTCGGCGGCATCATTGGCGTAGTTTGGTACGGAGCAACACTGGTATTAAACGGTGAAATGATCATGGCCGATCTTTTTGGCTTCGTATTATACACTGCCTTCATCGGTGGGTCAGTGGGTGGTTTAGGTGATATGTATGCTCAGGTGCAGAAAACCATTGGTGCTTCCGAGCGTATTCTGGAAATTCTGGAAGAATCTTCAGAAGTTGAACTTGATCAAACCAATCTGATTCGCAAACCTACTCTGGACGGCAGTATTGAATTTAAGAATGTAGGCTTTAGTTATCCTTCCCGCCCCGATATTCAGGTACTGAAAAATATTAACCTCCACGTTCAGAAAGGCGAGAAAATTGCTTTAGTAGGTTACTCAGGAGCCGGTAAGTCAACTATAGTGCAATTATTAATGCGGTATTACCGGAGCCAGCAGGGGCATATCTTAGTGGATGGCCAGCCGATTGATCATTACTCAATCACTGATTACCGCAGCCACATGGCCATTGTGCCGCAGGAAGTGATGCTATTTGGGGGTACCATTCGCGAAAATATAGAATACGGTCGTCCTGGGGCTACGGACCAGGAAATCGTAGAAGCGGCCCGTAAAGCCAATGCCTATGATTTTATTACCTCTTTTCCCGAAGGATTCAATACCATTGTCGGCGAACGGGGGGTTAAACTTTCGGGTGGTCAGCGGCAACGCATTGCCATTGCCCGAGCAATTCTGAAAGATCCCGCTATTTTAATTTTGGATGAAGCGACGTCTTCACTGGATGCGGAATCAGAAAAACTCGTCCAGGAAGCCCTGGATGGCTTAATGGAAAATCGGACTACGATTATTATTGCTCACCGTCTGGCCACAATTCGTAATGTTGATCAGATTTATGTGCTTCAGCAGGGAGAAATCATCGAAAGAGGAACGCACGAGGAATTGTCTTTACTCGAAGATGGTTTATACAGTGGGCTCGTGAAATTACAATTTGAAAATGCCCTGAAAATGGAATAACTTGGCTTCCAGCTTCCCACGGAGTTTTGCCAGCCTAACTATACTAATACCCATGAACAAGCTCGTGCCTGCTACGTTAAAGCAACATAATCTGCGGCATACCGAAGCCCGGGAAGAAGTGCTTGACTTATTTTATAATAAAAGCTTTGCCCTCTCGCACGGGGGGCTGGAAAGTGAGCTACAGGAGCGTTTCGATCGGGTAACGATTTATCGAACCCTAAAAACCTTTCTGGATAAAGGTATTATTCATAAAGTTCTGGATGATGAAGGAACCGTGAAGTACGCCATGTGCAAAGATGCCTGTCAGTCGGAAGATCATACCCATCATCACGATCATGTGCATTTTAAGTGCCTGTCTTGTGGGCAGACTACTTGTCTGGATCACGTAAAGATACCCAGCCTTGCTTTACCTGAAGGATACAAACGACAGGAGATCAATCTTCTTGTGCAGGGGATCTGCCCCGATTGTAAGTCCTGATAATTGAATACTAATCAGAAAAGCTCCTACCCATAAGGGTGGGAGTTTTTGTTTTATTTGTAGATTTTATTGTGTAATACTTTGAATATTTAACAGAAGTTATTGATTATTAGAACATTAATCATTTTTCAGTAAAAAGAAGATTGAATTAATAGGAGAAGGGACTTCTAAATCGCTGATCAGGTTAACAAAAGTTTGCGTACTTATTTAGAATAAATTTAAATAGATATTTTTCATCTAGTTTTGGCATTTCGGAAAAATCCTGAGTTTGAAGAACAACGATCCGATTGTAGTTTTGTGAGCCCGGAATGGGTCTATACGGGCATCCCGTACTGAAAATAAAAGTTGAAAAGTATTATTATGATCAAACGAGCACTTAGCTACTTCTTCGGGACCGCAACGGCTATCGTTCTGACGTTGTGGAGTAGCACGTCCGGCTTTGCACAGGATCCCGCAAAAGGCGAACAGCTCTTCACCAACAACTGTGCTTCCTGTCACAATGTAGGAGAGCAAAAGCTGATCGGCCCCGGTTTAAAAGACGTTGACAAGCGTCATGACGAAGCCTGGTTAATCAAATGGATTAAAAACCCAGCCGGCATGGTAGCTAGCGGTGACGAAGCAGCTACTAAACTGTACGATCAGTATAAGCCTATTATGATGACCGCCTTCGGAAGCCTTTCCGACGACGACATCAAAAGCATTTTAGCTTACGTTAAAGAAAAGAATTCCGCTCCAGTTGCTACGCCAGGAGGTCCAGCAGTGACGGGTAGCGGCGGCGGTGCTGCTCAAGGCGACGGTGAACAATCATCTGGTTTCTTCGGTATTGTTTTAGTAGCTCTGCTGGTAGTAATGATTCTGATGCTGGTTGCTCTGTTTGGCATCCTGACGGTTCTGAATCGTTTAGCGACAGTTGATCCCTCTTCCCCCGAAGCTCAGAAGATTCCCTTCTTTGCTCGTTTGAAAGAAAGTACTGGCAAACTAGGTAGCAGTCCTGCGTTCCGTACAGGTGCTTTATTATTATTCGTCCTGTTGGCGGGTAAAGCTACTGTAGATGGTATGTACGGAATTGGTATCCACCAGGGTTTTGCTCCTAAGCAACCCATCGCGTTCTCACACAAGCTGCACGCAGGTGAATACAAAATTGACTGTAACTATTGCCATACGGGTGTTAACAAAGGCAAGCAAGCGAATATTCCTTCGCCTAACATCTGTATGAACTGCCATAATGCAATCAAAGGATCTTCCCCTGAAATTCAGAAAATTTACAGAGCTATCGAGAAAGATCAGCCTATCGAGTGGATTCGCGTTCACAACTTACCTGATCTGGCTTACTTCAATCACTCTCAGCACGTAAACGTAGGCGGTCTGCAATGTCAGCAATGCCACGGTGAAGTAGAGAAAATGGAAGTAATCGAACAACGCTCTACACTGACCATGGGCTGGTGTATTGATTGCCACCGTAAAACTAGCGTGAATTCTAAAGACAACCATTACTATGACAAACTGGTTGAGATTCACAAAAAAGACGGTGTTAAAGACATGAAAGTGGCTGACATCGGTGGGCTGGAATGCTCTAAGTGTCACTATTAATATAATAGGGCGGCTCTGATAAAGAGCCGCCTTTCCCCAACACGAGTTTTTCTAATAGAATGGAAAATACTACGAAGCGATACTGGCGAGGAATAGAGGAGTTACGAAACGATCCTGAGTTCGTAAAGAATGCTCATCGCGAATTTGCCGATTCATCTGATATTACCGACGGAGGTGGAACCTACCGTCGTGACTTCCTTAAAATGCTGGGCTTTGGTGTAGCAGCTGTTTCTTTAGCTGCCTGCGAAGCTCCTGTACGGAAAGTTATTCCTTACTTAAACAAACCCGTTGATGTTGAACCAGGGATTGCTAACTGGTACGCATCAACTTTTACTGATGGGGGTGAGTACTGCTCCATTTTGGTGAAAACCCGCGAAGGTCGGCCTATTAAAATTGAGGGTAACCCTCAGTCAAGTATTTCTCAGGGTGGCGTAGGTACTCGCGTACATGCTTCAGTGCTGAGCTTATACGACAACGAAAAACTGCGTGATCCTCAAAAAGGGGGCAAGAAAATTGAGTGGACTGCTTTGGATAAAGAAGTAGCCGCTGGATTAGCTTCTGCTCAGAATATTCGCATCGTCTCTGGTACGATTTTGAGTCCTACGACGAAAGCGGTTATCGAAGCATTCAAAGCGAAATACCCTTCTACGGTTCATGTAGCTTACGACGCCAGTTCTGCTTACGGCTTAACCCAAGTACATGGTGGACAACTACCTGCATTTGATTTCAGTAAAGCTAAAGTTATTGTAAGCCTTGATGCCGATTTCTTAGGTACCTGGATTGCTCCTGACGAATTCTCGAAGCAGTGGGCTGCTGGTCGTAAGTTATCTTCGGCGAAAGGTGGTAATAAGCAAATGTCTCGTCACTATGACTTCAGCACGCTGATGACATTGACGGGTGCTAATGCGGATTACCGGGGTCGTTTGAAGCCTTCTCAGTCCGGCTTAGTAGCTTCTACGTTACTTCGCCTGGTGGGTGGTTCTTCAAGTACGGCTGACGTTAAAGTTGAATTCCTTGAAAAAGCAGCACGTGATCTGAAAGCAGCTGCTCCCGGAACTACACTGGTAGTTTCTGGTTCGAATGATCCTAACGTACAGGTAGTTGTAGCAGAAATCAACCGTATCTTAGGTAACTACGGTACAACGATTGCTGGTACAAGTAACTACAAACAAGGTAATGACGCGGCTTTTGACGGATTTGTAAATGATCTGAAAGGTGGTCGTGTTGACGCGGTTCTGTTCTACGGAGCTAATCCTGTTTACGATAGTCCTCGTGGTAAAGAAATCGCTGACGCCCTTGCTCGTACGAAACTAAGCGTGTCGTTCTCTGATCGTGCGGATGAAACGGCTTCTCTGTGTCAATTCATTGCTCCCGATTCTCACTACTTAGAATCATGGGGTGATGCAGAACCTAAACCAGGGTTCTATTCTATTGTACAGCCTACGATATCAACGATTTTCAATACGCGTCAGGCTCAGTCAAGCTTATTAACGTGGGCTGGACAAAATGCTGATTACTACGAATTCCTGACTCAGAACTGGGCCACGAATATCCTGAAAACAGCTAGCAAAGAAGCCTGGAACAAAGCTGTTTACGAGGGCGTATTTGAGCCTGCTAAAGGTACAGTAGGAGCTGCTCCCGCAGTAACGGGCGATCTGATTACAGCTTTAGGTAAAATCAGTGGTACCTATAAAGCTTCGTCTACCGTACTTGAATTCGTACCTTACGAAAAAGTAGGTATGGGTACTGGTTCTCAGGCTAATAACCCTTGGTTACAAGAATTCCCAGATCCGATTTCAAAAGCTACGTGGGACAACTACGCAGCTATTTCTCAGGCTACTGCGAAGAAATTGGGCGTTCACCAGAATGATATGGTGAAACTGGAAATCGCTGGTAAAGAAGCTATTGAACTTCCCGTTCTGATTCAACCTGGCCAAACTAACGACACCGTATCGGTTGCTATCGGTTACGGTCGTTCGAAAGCAGGTAAAGCAGCAGATGGCGTAGGTAAGAATGTATTCCCCTGGATTAAATCAGTTGGTGCTGAAATTAAGGTAACGCCAACCGGCAGCCAATATAAGTGGGGTATCGGTCAGACTCAAACTCACAACACCGTAATGGCTCGTGAGTCTGTGTTACAAGAAACGATTCTGGCGAAATACCAGGAAAACGTACAGGCTGGCCGCTTTATTCCTAAAATTCAGACTTCTGAAGGAGCAAAAGATGCTACGGACATCACGCTCTGGAATGGTCACGAAAAGAAAAATCACAGCTGGGGAATGGTCATTGACCTGAACCTTTGTACAGGTTGTGGTTCTTGCGTAGTGAGCTGCCAGGCTGAGAACAACGTTCCTGTAGTAGGACGTAAAGAAGTAGTGATGCGTCGTGAAATGCACTGGATTCGCATTGACCGTTACTATTCTTCAGTGCAGCCTAAAGAAGGAGAAAGTGTATTCCAGGAATTAGAAACGCTTGAAATTGCTTCTGATAACCCAGAGGTAGTATTCCAGCCTATGCTTTGCCAGCACTGCTCGAATGCTCCCTGCGAAACGGTATGTCCAGTATTGGCAACGACGCATAGTAATGAAGGTCTTAACCAGATGACGTATAACCGTTGTATTGGTACTCGTTACTGTGCGAACAACTGTCCTTACAAGGTACGTCGTTTTAACTGGTTCAAATATTTTGATGAAGATCGCTTCCCTTATCACTACAACAATGATCTGGGTAAAATGGTCATCAACCCTGAAGTTACTGTACGTAGCCGTGGGGTAATGGAGAAATGTTCATTCTGCGTTCAACGTATTCAGGCGACAAAACTGGCTGCGAAAAAAGAACGTCGCAGACCTTATGCTAACGAAGTACAGGTAGCTTGTTCGCAATCCTGCTCTACGGGTGCGATTATCTTCGGTGATATGAACAACCCAGAAAGCGAAATCTCACAAATTCTGGCAGTGGAACAACAAGGTCGTGCCTTCCACATGCTTGAAGAGATTAACGTGTTGCCACAGATCAGCTACCTGACGAAGATTCGGAATAAGGATGAAGCGGACTCGCAAGCTCCTCATAAAGAGGAAAAGCATAAAGAGAACGAACATAAGCATCCTAAGTCACACGTATAAGTAAGTAAACACTGAGTTCAGACTTGTTCTGGACTCAGTATTCATTCGAAACTCTGAAAATTTAGAAATATGTCACACGTTAGTGCTGTTGTAAGGCCTCCTTTGGTGACTGGTGGGAAATCCTACCACGATATTACCGAGGACGTATGTCGGCAGGTAGAAGGCAAGCCTACTGCTTCGTGGAAAATCGTTTTCGGCATTTCTACTATCGTACTGCTTCTGGGAACTGCTTCAGTATTCTGGACCTGGTGGGACGGTTTAGGAAACTGGGGATTAAATAAAACGGTAGGTTGGGCCTGGGATATTACCAACTTCGTATGGTGGGTAGGTATCGGTCACGCCGGAACGCTGATTTCAGCAATCTTACTTTTATTCCGTCAGAAGTGGCGGACTTCAGTTAACCGTGCTGCGGAAGCAATGACAATTTTCGCGGTTATCTGTGCAGCTAGCTTTATCTTAATGCACGCAGGTCGTGCGTGGTTAGCTTACTGGTGTATCCCTTTCCCTAATACCTACGGTTCAATCTGGGTTAACTTTAACTCTCCGCTGGTATGGGACGTATTCGCTATCTCAACGTACTTCTCAGTATCTTGTTTGTTCTGGTACGTAGGTCTGATTCCTGACCTTGCTACGATTCGCGACCGTGCGAAAAACAAAGTATCCAAATACATCTACGGATTACTCTCCATGGGTTGGAACGGTAATACTAAGACCTGGTTCCGTTACGAATACGTATCGCTGATCTTGGCTGGTATTTCTACTCCTCTGGTACTTTCTGTACACACGATTGTATCGTTTGACTTTGCTACGTCTGTTATTCCAGGCTGGCACACCACGATCTTCCCTCCTTACTTCGTTGCAGGGGCAATTTTCTCTGGCTTCGCCATGGTAAACAACCTGCTGTTGATTATTCGCTGGACCTTTAAGTTACAGGATTACATCACGATCGAGCACATCGAAACGATGAACAAAATCATCACCGTAACGGGATCGATTGTAGGTATCGCTTATATTACTGAGTTCTTCATTGCCGCTTACTCGGGCGTAGAATACGAAAGTTATGCCTTCATTAACCGTGCCTTCGGTCCTTACTGGTGGGCATATTGGGCGATGATGAGCTGTAACGTAATCACTCCTCAGTTCTTCTGGGTTCGTAGCATCCGTCGTAGTATTACCTGGACTTTTGCTCTGTCTGTAGTAGTAAACATCGGTATGTGGTTTGAGCGTTTCGTAATTATCGTAACCTCTCTGCACCGTGATTACCTGCCTTCAAGCTGGGCTATGTTCTCTCCAACAATCATCGATATTGGTGACTACGTATTCACATTCGGTTTATTCTTCTTCCTGTTCCTGCTTTTCGCTAAGTACTTACCCGTAATTAACATGGCGGAAGTAAAAGGAGTAATGAAGAGTTCTTCGGAACGTTTCCCTTACAAAGTGAAACCAAACACGAAGAAACCAGGCGAACACGTGACCGAATAACCTCATTAATAGGATAAAGCATACAATCCGTATTATGGATACTAACAAAAGATTTTTAGTAGGGGTGTACGACGATGATGATGAAGTAATGGCTGCTGTAAAAGCAGTTCGTTCCAGCGGCATCAAAATCCACGATGTATACACGCCCTTCCCCGTTCACGGTTTAGATAAAGCCATTGGGCATCCCCGTACTCGTATTCCTATGGCCGCTTTTATGTTCGGCTGCTTAGGTTTGCTAACCATGTTTGTATTCACATTATACACCATGGCAATTGACTGGCCTATGAATATTGGTGGTAAGGACTTTTATGCCTTCCCTGATTTCATTCCTCCGATGTTTGAGTTTACAGTATTGTTTACTGCATTCGGAATGGTATTTAGCTTCTTTATTACAAATGGTTTATGGTGGGGTAACAAAGCGGTTATTTTCGATCTGCGTAGTACGGACGATAAATTCGTAATGGCTATTGACACCGCTTCTAACCAAAAATCAGAAGCAGAAATCGAGAAAGCTCTTCGTGATACAGGAGCAATTGAGGTGAATGTGAAAGAAGTAATTGAAGAAGAAGCTTAAAAATCCGATAGAACTACCTCTGTGTTTCTATCAGTAATTATCAACTGATTGTACAATGAAAAAATACCTACCGTTTGTGTGGATTGCAGCCTCCCTCGTGGTGGTTGGGCTAGCGTCCCTGAAACGTGATCCTCAGCATCAGGCATGGGAGTTTGCTCCTAACATGTACTATCCAGTAGGATACGAGCCCCTGTCTCAAATTGACGCTAACCCTATTAATAGTGCAACGGGTAAAGGAAATTTGAACATGCGTGTTCCGGTAAAAGGCACGATTCCTCGTCAGTACTTTGCTAGTACAGATGGAGATTCAGTTATTTCCAAATTGGAAAAAATGGACATGATTGCCCGTAACATTGGTCCTAATGACTTGGCTGTCGCTGAAACTGCACTAACTAATCCTTTCCCAACTGATGAGAAAGTGACCAAACAGGGTGAGTTACTTTACGGTCGTTACTGCCTGCATTGCCACGGCGGAAGCGGTAAAGGAGATGGCCCTGTAGGTAAGAAGTATGGTGGGGTACCGGTTTACTCTAGTGATGCATTGAAAGATTTGAATGATGGACATATCTACCACGTAATTACCTACGGAAAAGGACGGATGTGGCCTCACGGTTCTCAGGTTTCTCCTGAAGATCGCTGGAAGATCGTTCAATATGTTCACAAACTTCAGCAAGAACCCTAATCAATCAAGAGAGTTAGTTGTTAATTGTGTTAACGATTGGCGAATAACTGATAACGAATAACGTAAGTATAATGGCAGAGCACAATCACCATTTTGATCCAGCGGAGATGGAAGAATGGTATGACTTTACCTCCTCCTCGAAACGGAAGCTGATTATCGGTATGCTGGCAGGTCTGGCTACTCTTTTGATTGGTGCGTTTTTAGTATCGAAAGGTCTTGGAATCGGAATCGAACATGCCCACGAGCACGCAGAACACGCCGCTCATGGTCATGAAGCTCATCATGGATTACCCGTTTGGGCGAAACGTGTAGTAGCTAACCTTTGGATGAACGCTGAGTTTTTCACAGGTATTTCAGTAATCGGAATGTTCTTCATTGCGATTCAGTACCTTTCGTGGGCGGGATGGTCTTCGATCATCAAACGTATCCCTGAAGCTTTCCCAGCATTCTTACCTTTTTCAGGAGCAGTACTGTTAATTCTTTATTTTGCTTTTGGACAGGAATTGTTCCACTGGCGTCATGAAGGAGTAATGGATCCTGAAAGCGATCATTACGATAAAATCATTGCTGGCAAGAGCTGGTATTTGAATAACGCGTTCTTTGTTATTAGAACGGTACTTTACATTGGTTTATGGTATGGCCTTTGGGTATTCCTGCGGAACCTTTCGAAGCAGGAAGATGAGATCGGTGGAACCGAGTGGTGGTACAAAATGAAAAACCTTTCACGGGCTTTCGTTTTAGTATTTGCCGTTACTTCTTCTACCTGTGCTTGGGACTGGGCTATGTCGATTGATACGCACTGGTTCTCAACGATGTTTGGTTGGTATCACTTTGCTTCATGGCACGTATCAGGCTATGCTGTTATTACTCTGACAGTTATTTTCCTGAAAGAAAAAGGTTACCTGCGTAGTGTAAATGAGAACCACTTACACGATTTAGGTAAATTTATGTTTGCCTTCTCTATCTTCTGGACTTATGTATGGTTCGCTCAATTCCTATTGATCTACTATGCAAACATGCCTGAAGAAACGATCTATTTCCGTGAGCGTTTTAGCGGATACGGTGGAATCTACAAAGCTCCTTTCTTCATTAACTTAATTATGGGCTTCTTGGCTCCATTCTTATGGTTCATGACTCGTGATGCTAAACGTAACTTTACCTTCCTGAAAGTTGGAGCTTGTGCAATCCTGGTGGCTCACTATTTTGATTTCTATCAGATGATGATGCCAGGTATTATGGGTGAACACGGTGGAATTGGTTTGATCGAATGGGGAACGACTCTTTTCTTTGCTTCTGCTTTTGGTTTTGTGATCAACAACCAATTAACGAAGCTTTCGTTAGTGGCTAAAAACCACCCGATGTTAGAAGAAGCTGTTCATCACGATATTTAGTCTAGTATTCGTAGAGCTGTTTTGAAATAGAAAGTATTAAAAACAAAGATTGTCATGGTTTATATCGTTGGTTTGCTAGCGGCGGTTCTTTTGGTACTAACTCTGGTAGTACTGAATAGAATGTCCGTGTTTACCAAAGGATTCGCTTCTGCTCAGGATGCGAATACCCCTGGTATGGCAAACAAAATCAATGCGGCATTATTGCCAATTGTATTCCTGCTTGGAAGTGCTGCCGGAGTTTGGTCTTTCGTTGAGGCGGCTCCTAAATTCCTGCCTTCTCCTTCTTCGGAGCACGGCGTGCATACCGATACGATGTTCTGGTGGTTTATGGCAATTGTTACAACTGCCTTCTTCCTGACTAGTATTTTATTATTCGTATTTGCGTTCAAGTATCAATACGATCCGAAACGTAGAGCTACGTTTTATCCTGTTAACCACCGCCTTGAATTAGCTTGGACCGTAGTTCCTGCTATTGTAATGGCAATCATGGTGTTCATGGGGTGGAGAGTATGGCGTGATATCACTAGCGAAGCACCCGCAGATGCTTATGTAATTGAAGTGACGGGTAAACAGTTTAACTGGATTGCTCGTTATCCCGGTGTCGATAACAACAAGTTAGGTAGTTACAATTACAAGTTAATTGACGCTACTAATGAAGTAGGTATCGATATGACGGATGAGAACTCATTCGATGATGTAATCAGCAATACGCTTTACATTCCTAAAGGTGTTCCCGTTCTTTTGAAAATCCGTGCTCGTGATGTATTGCACAGTGTGTTTTTACCTCACTTACGCGTGAAAATGGATGCCGTTCCTGGTATGCCTACCAAATTCTGGTTTAAGGCTACTAAGTCAACGGACGAAATGAAAGCTGAAACCAATGATCCTAAATTTGAGTACCGTTTGAACTGTACTGAAATTTGTGGTCAGGGGCACTTTTCTATGAAGATGAACGTAGTTGTATTGGAAGAAGAAGACTTTCAGGCTTGGTTGAAGACTCAGAAATCTTTCCTGGCTACCAATGCTAGTTATTTGGATCGTGTACCTGCTCGTTTAAAAGCTAAAGCGATGAAGTATACAGAATCTGGATCGGAAGAAGCTCCTGCTGAAGGAGAAGCTCCCGCTGATAGCACTGCGTCAGCATCCGCTGCTACTGCTTCACTTCGTTAATCTTGTATCTTTAAATCATAACGCGATATGGCAACGGCTGCACTGACTCACGACGCTCATGATGCACACGAGCACGAGCATGAGCATCACGAGCAAAATTTTATTCAGAAATACGTTTTTTCTGAAGACCATAAAATGATTGCTAAGCAATACCTGATTACGGGTATTATCTGGGCTTTCATTGGTGGTTTGCTTTCTATCTTATTCCGTCTTCAGTTAGGTTTCCCTGACATGAAGCTGGACGGACTCCGCTGGCTATTAGGCGAGTGGATCAATCCAGAAGGGAAATTAGAATCTGAGTTCTACCTAGCTCTGGTTACGATGCACGGTACCATCATGGTATTCTTTGTATTGACAGCCGGTTTGAGTGGTACGTTCTCTAACTTCTTGATTCCTCTACAAATTGGTGCTCGTGATATGGCATCGGGCTTCTTAAACATGCTTTCATACTGGTTCTTCTTAGTGGCTAGTATCATCATGTTAAGCTCTCTGTTCATTTCTACAGGTCCAGCAGCGGGCGGTTGGGTAATTTATCCTCCCTTATCTGCTATTCCAACCGCATCGAATGGTTCAGGAATGGGTATGTCGCTATGGCTGGTTGCAATGGCCCTATTCATTGTCTCTCAGTTGATGGGTGGACTTAACTACGTAACGACGATTATCAACTTACGTACTCGTGGTCTTTCATTCAGCAAATTACCTCTGACCATCTGGTCATTTTTCCTGACAGCCGTATTAGGTATTCTTTCATTCCCTGTACTGTTATCAGCAGCTCTGTTACTGATCTTTGATCGTAACTTCGGAACGAGCTTCTATATTTCTGAAATCTACATTGGTGGAGAAGCTCTTCCCCAACAAGGTGGTTCTGCGATCTTATTCCAGCACTTATTCTGGTTCTTAGGTCACCCTGAGGTATACATCGTATTATTACCTGCTTTAGGTATTACTTCAGAAGTTATCGCTACCAACGCACGTAAACCTATTTTCGGTTACCGTGCCATGATTGGCTCGATGTTAGGTATTACGCTGTTAGCGTTCATCGTTTGGGCTCACCACATGTTCGTAACAGGTATGAACCCCTTCTTAGGTTCTGTGTTCATGTTCTTAACGCTGATTATTGCCGTACCTTCAGCAGTAAAAGGCTTTAACTACATTACCACGCTCTGGAGAGGGAACATCGTCTTTACGCCTGCGATGTTGTTCTCTATCGGTCTGGTGTCTCTGTTCATCGCTGGTGGGGTAACGGGTATCATTCTGGGTAATGCTGCTTTGGATATCCAGTTACACGATACCTATTTCGTAGTAGCTCACTTCCACTTGGTAATGGGTTCTGCTTCATTCTTCGGTCTGATGGCAGGGGTTTACCACTGGTTCCCCAAAATGTACGGTCGCATGATGAATAACACTTTAGGTTATATTCACTTCTGGCTGTCATTCATTGGTGTATTCTGTGTATTCTTCCCCATGCACTACATTGGTATCGCTGGTTTCCCACGTCGTTACTACTCATTCTCTACGTACGATATGACGAACTCTTTCGCTGACTTGAACCAGTTCATCAGCGTTGCGGCGATCATAACGTTTGCAGCTCAGGGTATTTTCGCCTTTAACTTCTTCTACTCGATTTTTAAAGGTAAGAAATCGGTTCAAAATCCATGGCGTTCCACTACACTGGAGTGGACTACACCAGTAGTAGTCGGTCACGGCAACTGGGAAGGTCCTATCCCTGCGGTATACCGTTGGCCTTATGACTTCTCGAAACCAGGAGCAGTAGAAGACTTTATTCCTCAGACGGTTCCTTTCTCTGCTACGCCAGAGTCTAACCTGCCTGAAGAAAATGAGCAAATTGCTCTTGAGAAAACAATTGAGGAGTTACACCCTTATCAAAAAGAAGTTTCAGCTAAGTCTGGTGGACACTAAGCCAGAAGCGATTCTAACTTTCAAAAACGGAACCTTACGGGGTTCCGTTTTTTTGTGAGCCTGGCAAAAGGAAAGGTTGAATTTTAAGCAAATACTTAAAGATTAGATTGAAATCTTTTTATCGTTGAAGAAAATTCAGTAGTATCTTTGTAGGCAAGTAACGAAGGGCAGTATGAATTACAGAAAGTTAGGTATTGCTACCATTATTGTTGTTTATCTGGTTGTTGTAGCCGGAGGCGTGGTACGTAGTACAGGTGCAGGAATGGGTTGTCCTGACTGGCCACGCTGTTTTGGTAGCTGGGTTCCTCCCACTGATATATCCCAATTACCCGCCAATTATCAGGAAATTTTCGGAGCGAAACTCAAAGGTGAAGTTCTTTTCAATCCAGTAAAAACATGGACTGAATACGTAAACCGACTGGTAGGAGTATTAGCGGGAATATTTGTTTTTGCTACCTTTATTGCCTCCCTTAAATACTGGAAACGTGACAAGACGATAGTAGGGCTGTCTTTCCTCTCTTTTCTATTAATGGGTTTTCAAGGCTGGTTGGGAGCAAAAGTGGTATCAACTGAGCTGAAACCTCTGATGGTAACCCTGCACATGCTGGTAGCCATCATCATAGTTTTCGTATTGATTTATGCTGTTGCCCGAGCTTATTCTGAGGTTAGTGAAGTTGAAAAAGTAACTCATAAGCCTAAGCTGAATTTTATATTAGCGACGGCTATTATTTTATCAGTGGTTCAAATCCTGATGGGGACGCAGGTACGTGAAGCCATTGATGAAGTAATATTCAGAATTGGTTATGATAACCGCGATCAGTGGATTGAACAAGCCAGCCAATCGGGACTTTGGTTTTATGTACACCGCTCTTTTTCTCTAATCGTATTTGGTTTTCATATTTGGTTCATTCGTTCGTTAATGAAGAATACGAGTCAGAATGGCGTACTGCGATCGTACGGAAAAGCGATGCTAGCTCTGGTAGGGGTAGAAATCCTCACGGGCGTAATCATGGCGTATTTTTCCATTCCTGCGTACTTACAGCCGGTACATTTGACGCTGTCGATTATCATGTTAGGCGTACAGTTTGTAGCCTTTTTATTATTGAATGCCGAGAACGTTTTCGGTAGAATTAATAGGGTAGACGCGGAAGCATTCGCAACGCCCTTACATACGAGCAATGTCCGAAATTAAAACGAGCGTACTGGATCTTACCTGGCAGGAAAAAGCCAAGGCTTACTTCGAGTTACTCAAGCACCGCTTAAGTAGTTACGTAGCCTTATCAGGAACTTTTGGGTATTATCTGGCAGTCAAAGAGATTAACTGGTTTAATCTGATTCTCATCACGATTGCTGGTTTCCTCATTACGGGAGCTTCCAATATAATCAATCAGATTTACGAAAAAGATACTGATTATATGATGAAACGGACGCGAAATCGTCCTTTGCCATCCAATCGGTTGACGGTTACTGAAGCGACCGTGTTCTGCCTGATTTTAACGGTAATCAGTCTTTTTCTGTTTGTTCACTTTTTCAATTTCCGCTCGGCTGTTGTAGCTCTGCTTTCGGTAGTGCTATATGGATTTGTCTATACGCCTCTTAAGCGTTCGGGAGCGATTGCCGTTTTTGCGGGAGCCTTTCCCGGAGCTTTTCCTCCTATGATTGGATGGGTAGCAGCTACCAATGCGTTTGGCTGGGAACCGGGCGTATTATTTGCAATTCAGTTTTTCTGGCAATTTCCTCACTTTTGGGCTTTGGCCTGGATGATTGATAGCGACTATAAGCAAGCGGGCATTCAATTATTACCTTACAACGGAAGTAAAGATCGTAAGACGGCGAAGGCCATTATTGGGTATACTCTTTTCCTGTTACCCTTAGGCTGGATACCCTATGAATTGGGAATTACAGGCATTACCTCGGCCATCCTGGCAACGATAGGAGGTCTGCTCTTCCTGGCTCATGGCATTTACTTATTCCGGGTTGTGAATGATGCCGCCGCCCGTCGATTATTCTTTGTTTCTATATCCTATCTGCCGATCCTACAGATCGTGTTTTTATTAGATAAAGCGTAAACTCATTTAATTCCCACAGGAGTAATCACTGTAGTTATGAATACGGAAGTAACATCGGTAAAAAACTTTACGGAAGAAGCGAAACCTACGTTTTCGTTTAACCCGAAAAAATTTATGCTTTGGCTGGCTATAGCCAGTATTACCATGTCTTTTGCTGGTTGGACGAGTGCGTATCTGGTTCGCCGGGCAGAAGGAAACTGGTTAGAGTTTGAAATCCCCATGATTTTCTGGTATAGCACAGGGGTATTGCTGATTAGTAGCATTTTTATGCATTTATCAGTACGTGCTGCAAAAAAAGACCAATTTGGTCCTCTGAAAACAGCGATTTCGATTACTTTTGCACTCGGCTTGGTCTTTCTTTACTTACAGGTTCAGGGATTTTATGAATTGGTAAGCCAGAAGCTATTCCTCGTCGGCAATCCAGCAGTTTCTTTTTTTGATGTTTTAATTTTCATTCACGGTTTGCACGTCATCAGTGGCTTGATTGTTTTGATCGTCTCTTTTGTGTCGGCCTGGCAAATGAAGATTCATTCTAAAAATAGAAACCGTATCGAGATGGCTGCCATGTATTGGCATTTTCTGGATGGATTGTGGTTATACCTGTTTGTCTTCCTTTTGAATTTTCGGTAGAACAAACGCCTCGGTGATTTATTCACCAAACGTCTCTCAACGGAGCGAAAAAACGAAATTATTAACTGTAAACCGAATTAGCGTACATGGCAACACACGCTGCTGCTGAACCGAAACAACTATGGCTGGGTGGTGCTGAACCAATGAAGGCCAGCTATGGTAAATTGATGATGTGGATCTTCCTTGTATCGGATGCATTTACATTCTCTGGATTACTCATTGCTTACGGCTTAGTCCGTTATAGTCACCCTGCATTCGAGGGAGAGCCAAAAGATTTCGTTTTTTCTACGGAATACTGGCCTGTTCCTGAAAAAGTATTTGAGGCAGTACCCTTCTTCCACGGTTATCAGTTACCCCTGGTTTTCGTAGGTATCATGACGTTCATTCTGATCTTCAGTTCTGTAACGATGGTATTGGCGGTTGAAGCAGGACACCGCAAAGACAAAGCAGATGTAGAGAAATGGATGCTTTGGACGATTTTAGGTGGTATTACTTTCTTAGGTTCTCAGGCTTGGGAGTGGGGTCACTTTATTACCGGAACAGACAAGCCAACCATTGTAACCGACATCATCAACGGAGTACAGGTAACTAAAGAAGTATTTGGAGCTAATTTACACGTCAACCAATACGGTCCTCAGCCATTTGCTGATTTCTTCTTCTTCATTACAGGTTTCCACGGAACGCACGTAACGTCGGGAGTTATCCTGAACATCATCATCTTCTTCAACGTTTGTATGGGATTATACGAGCGTCGTGGACATTATGAAATGGTTGAAAAAGTAGGTCTTTACTGGCACTTTGTAGACTTGGTTTGGGTCTTCGTATTTACATTCTTCTATCTGGTTTAATTGAAAAGCATAAGTCGTCATGGCATCTGAATATAACGAGTTTATCGAGAAGGACGGTAAGATGGTTGCTAAGCCTCAGACCAAAGCCATCTGGAAAACCTTTTGGATTTTATTAATCATTACTGTATTGGAATTCGTGGTAGCATTCTCGCTACCTCACCATTATCACATTTTGAAGGTAGCCATCTTCGTAGGTATGACGCTTATTAAAGCGGCTTACATCATGGGCGACTTCATGCACTTATCGCAGGAAACAAAAGGTCTTTTCTGGACCATCTTGGTTCCCATCGTATTTATTGCATGGTTAGTGCTGGCTCTTTTACTAGAAGGTGGTTTTATATCTACTTACTAATAACATTAATATGTACTTTTGTGCATATTAAGAGAGCTAGTTATGTGGAATTTTAAAAAAGCCGGAATCCTGACTCTCATGTTGGTGATTCCGGTTTTGTTTTTTTTGTGGATTCGTTTTGGGGGCGTAAATCATTATACTTTACCCCGTTACTTCCCCCTGCGTGATTCAGTGACGAATCAGGTAACAATTGTAAAAAATGGTCCTGACCGCGAATGGTGGGAGCCTGAACAGGATACGCTTTTCCATACCATTCCAGATTTTCATTTATGGAATCAGGATAGTGTAGCTGTCGATAGAAACCTGATTAAAGGAAAAATTGTAGTAGCAGATTTCTTCTTTAGCCGTTGCCCAACGATTTGCCCTAAAATGTCGAGTCAATTGAATCGGATTCAGGATGTATTTCTGAATTATCCCGAAGTTCTGCTTGTTTCGCATTCTATTGATCCCGTTCATGATACACCGTCGGTGTTGAAAGCCTACGCCAAACGTTATGATGCGGAAACTAATAAATGGGTATTTCTGACAGGGGATAAATCCCAGATTTACCAGCTAGCGATAAAAGGCTACAAACTGGCTGTTCAGGATGACGCTCCAAAAACGGGCTCGGATGAAACTTTCACGCACGACAGTAAGTTGGTTTTAGTGGATAAGGAAGGCGTGATCCGAGGTTATTACGACGCAGAAGATAAAGAAGAAGTGGATCGTCTGATTCTGGAAATACGGGTATTGCAGGATATTTACAAAAAACGAGAATCAAAATGAGTCAGTTAATTATACCCCAAGAAAAGCAGAAGAGCTATCTGATGTGGATTCGCATTTTATCCTTTGCGATTCCTATTGCGGTGGCCGTTTTACTGAACCCTCGTGTACCTAAAGTAAATTTAGGAGAGTGGACCAAGATATTACCCCATTTAAACGCGGCTATTAATACCACCACTTCAATTCTATTACTGGCAGGTTACATCTTTATTAAAAAGGGAAACATTGCCGGGCACCGTAGAAGTATGCAGGCGGCTTTTGTGCTGGGATCGTTGTTTCTGGTAAGTTATGTACTGTATCACCTGACCACCGAATCAACGAAGTTTGGTGGTGAAGGGGCGTTTATTCGCGGCTTTTACTATACTATTTTAGTGACGCATATTGTACTATCGGTAGTAGTTGTGCCGTTCGTTTTATTGGCAGTATACTATGCCTGGAGTAATCAGATCCCACGGCATAAACGTATCGTGAAGGTTACGTATCCTTTATGGTTATATGTGTCAGTAACTGGTGTCATTGCTTATTTAATGATTAGTCCTTATTACCACTCATGAAAAAACTCATTGCCGCTTTTGTATTGCTCCTTTGGAGTTCTACGATGAGCTTTGCTCAATGTGCCATGTGCCGGGCTTCTGTGGAAAGTACCTACAGCGATGGGCATTACTTAAATGGTTCTGGACTCAATACCGGCATTCTATACTTACTGGTTATGCCTTATTTGTTAGTAGCTCTGATTGCCTATTTGTGGTACAAAGGTAGCCGCAAAGAGCATGCTCAGAAACTGGCTCTGTGGGAACGAATGAAGAGTATTACCCAGTCTTAAGAACTTTGTGATTAGATTTATTGCCTGATAATAGCCTCCTGAACTTCGGTCAGGAGGTTTTATTTTTAGCAAACCCAAAAGATAGAGTTAGTAAGTTTCTGGGAATCAAAAGGATAAAAAAATAATGAACGTGAAAAGCAATATTTTTAAAATTAGTTAAACAAATTATGCAACCCTTTCTAATGGATGTGCATCTGTCTTGCAGGTAACTAGCCTTAGACCGAGTCCCGTGAAAATCTTATCTTTATTTCAAACAGAAGAACAACTGGTAAAAGCCTGTCAAAAGGGCGACCCCAGAGCTCAACGGAGGGTATATGATAAATATTCCAGCCGGATGAATGCTGTTTGTCGGAGATATTTTAAAGATGAGTACGAAGCGGAGGAATGCATGATTGAAGCCTTCGTCAAAGTTTTTGAGAAGATTAGTCAGTTTAAATTAGAAGGTAGTTTTGAAGGTTGGATTCGCCGGATTGTAGTAAATGAATGTTTGATGGCTCTACGAGCAAAAAAACAGATGGGGAATCAGATGAGTTATGATGATATAATCTATGAACCTAATCCGCAATTGCCTGAAACGTCATTAGAAGCTCAGGACCTTTTAAAGCTGGTTGAACAATTGCCGGTAGGTTACCGAACCGTATTCAACCTGTATGCCATTGATGGGTATACGCATGAAGAAATCGGTCAGAGTTTGGGAATTACGGAGAGTACATCTAAATCGCAACTACACCGGGCCAGAGCTTTGTTGCAACGCATGATTGCTGAAAGCGATACCCGGTTGTCAATAAATTATTAAGCTTATGAAACAGCCAAAAGAAAATCATCCGATTGATGAGTTGTTTGCCAGAAAGCTAAAAAACCATGAGCAGGCACCGCAATCTCAATCGTGGGAAAAGATACAGAGCCGACTCAACTCCAGCTATACCCAGCGTAGAGGCTTGCCCCTTTGGGCCAAGTATTCTGCTGCGGCTTCCATTGCTTTATTAATGATGGCAGGTTGGTGGTTCCAGAAAGCGAGTCAGCCTAACTCGCAGGAGTTAGCGGTGCAACAGCCTAAGGCAATTACTGCTCTTAAAGTTGTTACTCCTGAACCAGCTTTTACCCCTGAGACGGAAGTGGCAATAGCTACTGAGGAAGGTCGCACGGCACAAGAGAAGCCTCAGGTACAGGAATCTAAAGTAAAGGTAGTGCCTAACAAGAACACTCGTCCGGTACCAAGTCAGGATAAAATGACTCTTGAGGCAGTCCCGGTGGTAGAATCAGTAGCCAGAAACGAAGCCGAGGTAAAGGCACCTACACCAGTAACTATAGAAATACCTAAAGCCACAGAAGTGGCAGTGTCTAAGCCAGAAAAGCCTGAGGAAGACAAGACCTTTATTGTTAAAGTAGTTGAATCGGAAATCGCAGCGGTAGATGTTAAGGATGAAAAGCCTGCCAGGAAGAAGAAATTTTTCTCCAGAATAGCTAAAAGCCTGAAGCATATCCAGGAGGGCGAATGGAAAGAAGTGGGATTAGATGGAAAAGCTATCCTGGCCCGGACAGAAGATAATATTTTTAAGAAGCACTAAGCAACTTTTGCTCCTTCAGTTACATCTGAAAAGTAAATCCTTTGAATTAAGAACATGAAACGCATCGTATTCGCTTTGCTTGCCGTTTTAGGAACGTTCGGAATCGCTTCTGCCAAAGAGGTTCAAAAAGATTCCATTATAGTGGTGATGGGGGATAATTCCCGGATTATTATTTACGGTGAGAATAAAGAGGAACTTAAGAAGTTACTCCATTATGATGTAAATAAGTTATTGAAGGATGTAGGAGCTAAAATTGACGCAGCTGATTCCAACGGGACGACTCGTATTGTATTGGATGAAATCAACGGGGAGCAGTATTTAATGAATGAAACAGTAATTGAACGTAACGGGTATAAGATTACCGCTAAAGGTGATACCATTCGTTACACCAAAAGAACCGTAAAAAAGACCCGTCCCTGGTGGCAAAATGATCAGGACAATTTTGTTATTTCCATCGGTTTGAATGCGTACGGCAGTAAAGAGAATACGGCGGCTTACCCGAATCCAGATGATTATGACCTTCGACCTCTGGGCTCTCGTTACTTTGCTTTAGGCTTTTACCGTAATCCTACGTTAGTGAAAGGTCAGGATGCCGCTTTACGAGTAAGGCTAGGGTTGGAATTTTCCTGGTATAACTTCATGTTTGATGGGGATAAGGTAGCTTACAAAGGAGAAGAACGAGTAGAATTCCGGGAGTTTGGGCAACCGCTCCGGAAAAATAAATTAACCGTTTGTTATATAACGGTTCCAGTTATGCCAAGCATTGCGATTCGAAAAGGAGTCATATCGCACATTGGGGCAGGAGGGTATGTAGGCTATCGGCTGGACAGCTATACCAAGACTAAAACAGAAAATGGCAAAAAAGACCATAACCATGGAGGGTACTGGCTAAACGATTTTCGCTACGGATTAATGGCTGAGATTGGTTTCCGTAACTCGGTGGATTTGTTCTTCCAATATGACCTGAACGAGTTATATCAGGTAGCTCGTGGACCGCAGGTACAGGCAGTCAGTTTTGGCGTGCGTCTGAATTAAACGAAGGAAATACGAGAGAAAGGGAGCTATTCTAAAAAGATGGCTCCCTTTTTTTATAGATTTTTTTTTGATGGATTGCTCTGAAAATGAAAGAATTAAGAGGAATGGAAGATTGAATTCCGTAAAAAAGTATAAGTTTTTTTGAGTCACCTCTTGACAAGGGCTCGAGAACGCTATACTTTTGCAACTCCAAACCGGAAGGTAAAACAAAACTTACTCGAAGGAAGGGGAGAAAACGTTCTTTAATACAAGCTTAGTAACATCTCATTTGGGGCGATACCAGAGTGGCCAAATGGGGCAGACTGTAAATCTGCTGGCGTCAGCCTACGGTGGTTCGAATCCATCTCGCCCCACAATTTCAATGACTATTGATTGTGTAAGTGTATTATAAAATCGATAGTCATTTTTAGTAAATGCGGGCGTAGCTCAGTTGGTAGAGCGGCAGCCTTCCAAGCTGCAGGTCGCGGGTTCGAGCCTCGTCGCCCGCTCAATAAGTTGAGCGTAACATTTTAAAGTTATTTCGCTTTCGTAGCGATAAAACAGTTTCTACTACGTTCATAAGATTTACAAGTTACGCGATAATTGATTTACGTAACGTTCTCTCGTAAATCCTTTCTCAAGCTTGTAAATTTAAGATTTTAGAGTATTGCCTTTGTAGCTCAGGGGTAGAGCACTTCCTTGGTAAGGAAGAGGTCAGGGGTTCAAATCCCCTCAAAGGCTCTGAAACTTTCGGTCCGAGTTTTAGGTTGAAAGATCAGATATTGCGAAATCCCTCTCCGTATAGAGAGGGACTTTTTTCGTAACGAAAGGTGCAAGTGACTCTTTTCGCAAGTACACTTTCATCAGAACAATAACCAATCGCGAAACCGATAATTCTTTCAAAAAATGGCAAAGGAGACTTTTGACCGCTCGAAACCACACGTCAACATTGGTACTATTGGACACGTTGACCACGGTAAAACGACTTTGACTGCTGCGATCACGAAAGTTCTTTCTGAAAAAGGTCTGGCAGAAAAGAGAGATTTCTCTCAAATTGATAATGCTCCTGAAGAGCGTGAGCGTGGTATTACGATCAACACGGCACACGTTGAGTACCAAACTGAGAACCGTCACTATGCACACGTAGACTGCCCAGGTCACGCCGATTACGTGAAAAACATGGTAACAGGTGCTGCTCAGATGGACGGTGCAATCATCGTAGTAGCTGCTACGGATGGTCCTATGCCCCAGACTCGTGAGCACATCCTGCTTGCTCGTCAGGTAGGTGTACCCCAGCTTGTTGTATTCATGAACAAGGTGGATATGGTTGACGATCCTGAGCTGTTAGAACTTGTTGAGATGGAAATCCGCGAGCTTCTGAGCTTCTACCAATTCGATGGTGACAACATTCCTGTAATCCAGGGTTCTGCTTTAGGTGGTCTGAATGGCGAGCCTAAGTGGGTTGAAACGATCGATCAATTGATGGCTGCTGTTGATAGCTGGATCCCAACTCCTGCTCGTGAGACTGACAAGCCTTTCTTGATGCCTGTTGAGGACGTATTCTCAATCACAGGTCGTGGAACGGTAGCTACGGGTCGTATCGAAACAGGTGTAATCAACTCTGGTGATCCTGTAGAGATCTTAGGTATGGGTGCTGAAAACCTGAAATCTACGGTAACGGGTGTGGAAATGTTCCGCAAAATCCTTGACCGTGGTGAAGCTGGTGACAACGTAGGTCTGCTGTTACGTGGTGTTGAGAAAACTGATATCCGTCGTGGTATGGTTATCTGTAAACCAGGTTCAGTGAAGCCTCACGCTCACTTCAAAGCTGAGGTTTACATCCTTTCTAAAGAAGAAGGAGGCCGTCACACGCCATTCTTCAACAAATACCGTCCTCAGTTCTACTTCCGTACCACGGACGTAACAGGAGAAATCATGTTACCTGAGAACGTAGAGATGGTTATGCCTGGTGATAACATCACGATTGACGTAACTTTGATTAGCCCTATCGCTATGGATAAAGGTCTGCGTTTCGCTATCCGCGAAGGTGGCCGTACTGTAGGTGCTGGTCAGGTAACTGAAATCTTATAATTTATTATAAGCAGCAAAAGAAAGCGTCCTTTAATCGGGACGCTTTCTTTATTTAAAAATTATTTTTTGTTTTCAGAAAAAAAAGTCGGCCAAAAGTTGACCTAATTAAAACAAAAACGTATTTTTGCAGTCCCAAAATTAAGGTACAAGCACACACGGGCATAGTATAAGGGTAGTACAGAGGTCTCCAAAACCTTCGGTCTGGGTTCGAATCCTGGTGCCCGTGCAACTAAGTTTCAGGTTTAAAGTTTAAAGTGAATTCTGACATTATCTTGATAGTCAGGCTTTAAACTTTAAACCTGAAAGCTTTAAACTAAACACATGGAAAAGGTAACGTCATTATTTAAGGCTTCCTGGGACGAAGTGACGCAACACATCACCTGGCCTCCTTTCAAGGATTTGCAATCGAGCTCATGGTTAGTGTTGATCGCCTCTCTGATCTTCGCTATTGTAGTAGGTCTGATGGACGCGGGTTTCCAGAATTTGCTGGATCTTTTCTATAGCCTCTCCAAGTAAGTAACGCGTTTCCAGTTTGAGGTTTTCAGTTGACGCATTCATTCCGCTATCACTGGAAACTGAAGATTGAAAACTGAAAACTGAGAAGAATATGAGTAACGTGAATTGGTACGTTTTGCGGGCTGTTTCCGGACAAGAGAAAAAAGTAAAGTCTTATTTGGAAACGGAAGTAGCCAGACAAGAGCTTCAGGAGTCTATTCCGCAAATTCTGATTCCGTCCGAGAAAATTGTTGAAATGCGTAACGGTAAGAAACGCATTCGCGAAAAAGCATTTTTCCCCGGCTATATCATGATCTCGGCTGACTTGTCTAACGGCGAAGTGATGCACTTGATTACGAGTATGCCAGGCGTAATTGGCTTCCTCGGAAGTAATGATAAAGATAAAACCAAAATTCCTGTACCACTGCGAGCTTCTGAAGTAAAGCGTATGCTGGGTCAGGTGGATGAAGTCGTTGAAGAAACGTCTACCTCTTCGGTATCTTTCCTGAAAGGAGAATCAGTGAAAGTAATGGACGGACCATTCAGTGGCTTTACCGGCACCATCGAAGAAATCTTCGATGACAAAAAGAAACTTCACGTAACTGTTAAAATCTTTGGCCGAAATACGCCAGTTGAACTGAGTTACGCTCAAGTGGAAAAAGAGGGCTAATACGAACCATTCTTTCCGCAGATGTTGTGAGCCATCGCGGTACTGGCACTTCAAGCTTCCAAGGAATTGCCCCTTCGTTAATGCTTCTTTCGATAAATGTAACGTGGGCCTTAGAGCCTCAAATATTATTATACAATGGCTAAGCAAATCACCGGATATGTAAAGTTGCAGGTTAAAGGTGGTCAGGCAAACCCTTCGCCCCCAATCGGTCCGGCACTGGGTTCCAAGGGTCTGAACATCATGGAATTCTGCAAGCAGTTCAATGCTCGTACCCAAGACAAAATGGGTCAGGTATTGCCTGTACTGATTACGTACTACTCAGACAAATCGTTTGATTTCGTAATCAAAACTCCTCCCGCTGCTAACTTATTACTGGAAGCTTCTAAAATTAAGTTGGGTTCTGCTCAGCCTAACCTGAAGAAAGTAGGTTCAGTTAGCTGGGATCAGGTTAAAACTATTGCTGAAACCAAAATGCCTGATTTGAACTGCTTTACAATCGAAGCAGCAATGAAGATGGTTGCTGGTACAGCTCGCAGTATGGGTATCACGGTATCTGGTACTGCTCCCTGGCAAGAATAATTTCCTAACGGGGGAGAATAACCTTCAGCGTACCGAAGCACATTCGATATCACCCCAAAATAACCATTCTCATGGCTAAATTAACTAAAAAACAAAAAGAAGCTCGCTCGAAATTCGATCAGACTCAGGCGTACGAACTGGCAAAAGCTGCATCGATTTTGAAAGAGATTTCTTACACTAAATTCGACGCTTCGATTGATATCGACGTTCGTTTAGGTGTAGATCCTCGTAAAGCGGATCAAATGGTTCGTGGTGTAGTTGCACTGCCTCACGGAACTGGTAAAGATGTTCGCGTATTAGTATTATGTACTCCTGATAAAGTGGAAGAGGCGAAAGCCGCTGGAGCTGATCACGTAGGTCTGGACGAGTATATCGAAAAGATCATGGGTGGATGGACTGATATCGATGTAATTATTACCATGCCTACGGTAATGGCAAAAATCGGTCGTCTGGGTAAAATCCTGGGTCCCCGTGGTTTAATGCCTAACCCTAAATCTGGTACAGTGACTTTGGAAGTTGGCAATGCCGTTCGCGAAGTTAAAGCGGGTAAAATTGACTTCAAAGTTGATAAAACGGGTATCATTCATACCTCCATTGGTAAGGTCTCTTTTGATTCCGATAAGCTGGCAGAAAACGCTCTGGAAGTAATCAATACTCTGGTGAAGTTGAAGCCTTCTTCGGCAAAAGGTACATATGTGAAGAGCATCTTCCTGTCTAGTACCATGAGCCCGAGTGTACAAATTGATAAAAACACTGTAAACGGTCTGTAAGTCATGACGAGAGAAGAAAAAGGCTTAATCATTGAGGAGCTGGCTGAAAAGTTCAAGACCACTCCTTACTTCTATATCACCGATGCCGCTGGTATGTCTGTAGCTCAGACAAACGATCTTCGCCGCAAATGTTTCCAAGCTGGTGTTGAGTATCGGGTAGTAAAAAATACACTGATTGCTAAGGCTCTTGAGCAACTGGATACAGATTACTCTTCATTCAATGAGGGAGTATTGAAAGGATTCAGTGGTATCATGTTCCACACAGAGTCAGGTAAGGTTCCTGCGAAATTGATTAAAGATTTCATCAAGGAATCAGGTAAAGCTAACAAGCTGAAGTTTAAAGGTGCTTCTGTTGATTACAGTGTATTCGCTGGTGAAGATCAATTAGATACCCTGGTTTCTCTGAAATCGAAACAAGAACTCGTTGGCGAAATCGTTGGTCTGTTACAATCTCCTGCCAAGAACGTTATCAGCGGTCTGCAAGGTGGTGGCAACAAACTGGCTGGTATCCTCAAAACGCTTTCTGAGCGTCCTGAGTAATCCCCTCAATAAGCTGTTGAAGCTTATTGACATTGAAGTGGCTTCCAAGCCTGAATATATATCACTCTGTTTTTAACTCATTTCGAAAAAATTAAAATCATAATACAATGGCAGATTTAAAGGCATTCGCTGAGCAGCTTGTAAACCTGACGGTTAAAGAAGTTAATGAACTTGCACAAATCCTGAAGGATGAGTATGGTATCGAACCTGCTGCTGCTGCTCCCGTAATGGTAGCTGGTGGTGTAGGTGGTGGAGATGCTGCTCCTGCTGCTGAAGAAAAAACTTCTTTCGACGTAATCTTGAAGTCAGCTGGTGCTGGTAAACTTCAAGTAGTGAAAGTTGTTAAAGATCTTTCTGGTCTTGGCCTGAAAGAAGCGAAAGAACTGGTTGACGGTGCTCCTAAAGCCGTTAAAGAAGGTGTAACGAAAGATGAAGCTGAAGCACTGAAGAAAGCTCTTGAAGAAGCTGGTGCTGAAGTAGAAATCAAATAATTTCTATTGCACAGAGATTTAATCTCATGGTTAGGACCCAGTCTTTTGGCTGGGTCTTTCCTGCGTTAAAAGGTCTTGGTTTTGATAGACTTATTTTTGATCTTAATAATCTGATTATTAATTGATTAAAGATTAGTTGCTTTCACCTTGAAACTTAGATCGCTATTCATTTGTTGATTATAGACTTGGGCCTAAAGGCTTTGAGTACATGATCCCAAAGGATGAATCTTCATCCTACTAGTTCTTACCCCTGAGTATTAATTCCGACACACGATTCCACTCGTAGGGGAGTCGCAAGGGAATTAATGCTGTCAACTACGAGGTACTAATTTGAGATTTAGGCAAAAAGCCTGATCGATTTTCAAATAGTCAAATTCGGACTTTAAAAACCGTAGTGCCTTGGCAACAAACCGAACTTCCAGACACAACTTTGCCCGAATCCGTGCAGTCATTGATTACCCTGACTTCCTGGATTTGCAAGTAAAGTCCTTTAAAGAGTTTTTCCAGTTAGATACGCCATCTGACCGCCGGAAAAATGAAGGCCTTTTCAAAGTTTTTGCTGAAAACTTTCCTATTTCTGACTCTCGAGAAAATTATATTCTTGAGTTCGTTGACTTCTCTATTGATCCTCCTAAATACTCTGTAGATGAGAGTATCGACCGTGGATTAACGTATGCGTTGCCCTTAAAAGCGAAATTGCGTCTGCGTAGTGAAGATCCTGATAATGAAGACTTCGAAACTATTGAGCAGGAAGTTTTCTTAGGTAACATTCCTTATATGACCGAACGCGGTTCCTTCGTGATCAACGGAGCAGAACGCGTAATCGTGTCTCAGTTGCACCGTTCTCCTGGTGTGTTCTTCTCTATGAGTAAGCACACAAACGGTTCAAAACTGTACTCTGCTCGTATCATTCCGTTCAAAGGTTCATGGATTGAATTTTCGACGGATATTAATAACGTAATGTACGCCTACATTGACCGGAAGAAGAAATTCCCGGTTACGACGTTGTTACGGGCGATTGGTTTTGGTTCTGATAAAGAAATCCTTGATCTCTTCGGTCTTTCTGAAGAATTACAAGCTACTCCTGCTGCTCTGAAACGGGCGTTAGGTCGTAAGCTGGCTGCTCGTGTACTGCGTACCTGGCAGGAAGACTTCGTAGATGAAGATACGGGTGAAGTAATGTCTATCGACCGGAACGAAATCCTGATGGAACGGGATTCTGTTGTTTCGGCTGAAGACGTTGATATGATCTTACAAAGCGGCGTTAAATCAATCATCCTGCACAAGGAAGATATGAACATCGCCGATTATAACATCATCTACAACACTTTACAGAAAGATTCCGCTAACTCCGAGAAAGAAGCCGTAGAGCAGATTTATCGCCAGTTACGGAACACGGAAGCTCCTGATGAACAGACGGCCCGTGATATTATTCAAAGCTTGTTCTTCTCTGACAAACGTTACGATTTAGGTGATGTAGGTCGTTACCGGATTAACAAGAAACTTCAATTAGATATTTCAATGGATACGAAAGTTCTGACTACTCAGGATATCGTTTCTATCGTGAAATATCTGATCGGACTGATCAACTCGAAGGCAGTAGTCGATGATATTGACCACTTGTCAAACCGTCGCGTTCGTACAGTAGGTGAGCAGTTATATGCTCAGTTCGGTGTAGGTCTGTCTCGGATGGCTCGTACCATCAAAGAGCGGATGAACGTGCGTGATAACGAAGATTTCAAGCCCGTTGATTTGATCAACGCTCGTACGTTGTCTTCGGTTATTAACTCGTTCTTCGGAACTAACCAGCTTTCTCAATTCATGGACCAGACTAACCCGCTGGCTGAAATCACGCACAAGCGTCGTATGTCAGCTCTGGGGCCTGGTGGTCTGTCTCGCGAGCGTGCTGGTTTCGAGGTTCGTGACGTTCACTATACGCACTACGGTCGTCTGTGTACGATTGAAACACCTGAAGGTCCAAACATTGGTCTGATTTCTTCGCTGTGTGTACACGCGAAAATCAACTCAATGGGCTTTATCGAAACGCCTTACCGGATTATTAAAGATGGTAAAGTAACGGACGATTTACGTTTCCTGACGGCTGAAGAAGAAGATGGCCAGTACATTGCCCAGGCAAATGCGGCTGTTGATGAGAATGGAAATTTCGAAGTAGATCGGATCAAAACTCGATTTGAAGGTGACTTCCCAATGGCATCGCCTAGCGAAACGCAGTTGATGGACGTTGCTTCAAACCAGATTGTTTCGGTAGCAGCTTCGTTGATTCCCTTCCTGGAGCACGATGATGCGAACCGGGCCCTGATGGGTTCTAACATGCAACGTCAGGCCGTACCTCTGTTACGTCCTGAAGCTCCAATCGTAGGAACGGGTCTGGAAGCTCGCGTAGCGGAAGATTCACGTGCGATGGTTGCTGCTGAAGGTGACGGTGTCATCGAATCAGTAGATGCCACCAAAATCGTGGTTCGTTACGATCTAACGGATGAAGAAAAACTCGTAAGCTTCGATAGCGAAGTACGTACGTATAATCTGGTTAAATTCCGTCGTACCAACCAGGATACTTGTATTAACCTGAAGCCGATTGTATTCAAAGGCGAGCGGGTAGTAAAAGGCCAAATCCTGACGGAAGGTTATGCAACTCAGCAGGGTGAATTAGCCCTGGGTCGTAACCTGCTGGTAGCATTCATGCCCTGGCAAGGATACAACTTTGAGGATGCGATTGTGATTTCGGAGAAAATCGTTCGTGACGACGTATTTACTTCGATTCACATTGAAGAATTCGACCTTGAAGTGCGTGATACCAAGCGTGGTGAAGAAGAATTAACTTCTGAAATCCCGAACGTATCTGAGGATATGGTTAAAAACCTGGACGAAACCGGTATCATCCGGATTGGTTCTGAGGTAAAAGAAGGAGACATTTTGATTGGTAAGATCACTCCTAAAGGAGAAACCGATCCTACTCCTGAAGAAAAACTGCTTCGTGCCATCTTCGGTGACAAAGCCGGTGACGTGAAGGATGCTTCCAAAAAAGCACCCCCATCGCTCAAAGGTGTGGTAATCGATACCAAACTCTTTAAGCGTCCAAGCAAGGAGAAAGAAGTACGTGAGAAAGCGAAAGCAGATCTCAAAGTACTGATGAAGCAATACAGCCGTGACTTGAATAAGATCAAGGATACCATGATCGACAAGCTGGCTCAGTTGCTGGAAGGTAAAACTTCACAAGGTGTAAAACACAAGTTCGGTGATGAAGTAATGCCGAAAACGACTCGTTTTACCCGTGCGAATATTGAAAATTACTTATTCCCTGAAAAGAACCCTTACAGAGATGAAAGTAATTACGCCGTTCCTGAAGAAGTAAACCTGCTGACCGATCTGGATTTAAATAACTGGACGGATGATCAGCATATTAACGAACTCATTGTAACACTGGTTAAAAACTACATCGTTAATCGTAGTGAAGTAGCCGGTCACTTCAAGCGTGAGCGTTTTGCTTTGGAAGTAGGGGATGAGTTACCCGCAGGTATCGTACAATTAGCTAAAGTTTACATCGCTAAGAAACGTAAACTGAAAGTAGGGGATAAAATGGCAGGTCGTCACGGTAACAAAGGGGTAGTAGCCCGGATTGTTCGTGAAGAAGATATGCCATTCCTCGAAGACGGTACGCCGGTTAACATCGTATTGAACCCTCTAGGGGTACCTTCCCGGATGAACATCGGTCAGATTTACGAGACCGTATTAGCCTGGGCTGGTCTGAAACTGGGTAAAAAATACGCAACGCCAATCTTTGACGGAGCTACTGAAGAAGAAGTAGTGAGAGAATTGGACGCAGCAGGTCTGCCCTCGTTCGGTCGTACGTTCCTCTATGATGGTTTATCAGGAGATCGTTTTGATCAACCCGTAACGGTAGGTATCATGTACATGCTGAAACTGGGTCACTTGGTTGATGACAAAATGCACGCCCGTTCTATCGGACCATACTCACTTATTACGCAGCAACCGCTGGGTGGTAAGGCTCAGTTTGGGGGTCAGCGTTTTGGAGAGATGGAAGTTTGGGCACTCGAGGCCTTCGGTGCTTCTCACATTCTGCAAGAGATTCTGACGGTGAAGTCAGATGACGTGCAGGGCCGTGCGAAAGCGTACGAAGCCATCGTGAAAGGTGAAAACCTGCCTAAACCAAACATTCCTGAATCCTTCAACGTATTGATTCACGAATTGCGTGGTCTGGCGTTAGAAATCACGCTGGATTAATAAGTCTGAGAAATTAGTCAGAGTGAGAAAAACTTACTCTGGCTAATTTTAATTAAATACCAACTAGTGGTCTTGTTAATCACTAGATCAGACGGTTGAAATAATGTACAGGTAGATTAGTTCTATTTACCTTTCTGATTTGACATCGGAAAAGCCTGAGAAAGCATCATTTTCATTCAAAACCATATTTGAAAATGTCATTAAAGAAAAACAAAAAACTAAATAGTGACTTCTCGAAGATCACTATTAGTTTGGCGTCTCCCGAGTCGATTCTTGAGAACTCGTTCGGTGAAGTGACCCAGCCCGAGACGATCAACTATCGGACTTACAAACCCGAAATGGGTGGTTTGTTCTGCGAGCGGATCTTCGGCCCGGTTAAAGACTGGGAATGTCACTGTGGCAAATACAAGCGGATTCGCTATAAAGGCATTATCTGTGATCGTTGCGGCGTTGAAGTTACCGAGAAGAAAGTACGTCGTGAGCGGATGGGACACATCGAACTGGTGGTTCCTGTAGCTCACATCTGGTACTTCCGTAGCTTACCTAACAAAATTGGTTATCTGCTCGGAATTTCTTCCAAGAAGCTTGATCAAATTATCTATTACGAACGGTACGTAGTCGTTCAACCCGGTGCTAAAGCCGAAGACGGTGTGCAGATGCTGGACTTCTTAACGGAAGACGAATATCTGGATATCATCGACAAGCTGCCCCGTGAAAACCAATTGCTGCCAGACACTGATTCCAATAAGTTTATTGCGAAGATGGGTGCGGAAGCTTTGGAAATGTTGTTGTCACGCATTCAGTTGGATGAGCTTTCGTATGAACTGCGTCACGCCGCTGCTAATGATACGTCACAACAACGGAAACAGGAAGCTCTGAAACGTCTGAAGGTAGTAGAAGCCCTTCGTGATGCCAAGACTCGTATTGAAAACCGTCCTGAGTGGATGGTGATCCGTATGGTTCCTGTTATTCCACCCGAATTACGTCCGCTTGTCCCTCTGGATGGGGGTCGTTTTGCTACGTCTGATTTGAACGATTTATACCGTCGTGTAATCATCCGTAACAACCGTCTGAAGCGTCTGATCGAAATCAAAGCTCCCGAAGTAATCCTCCGTAACGAAAAACGGATGTTACAGGAAGCAGTAGATTCGCTCTTCGATAACTCACGGAAAGTAAACGCCGTTCGTTCAGAAGGTAACCGTGCCCTGAAATCACTTTCAGACATGCTGAAAGGAAAGCAGGGACGTTTCCGTCAGAACTTATTAGGTAAGCGGGTGGATTATTCAGGTCGTTCGGTAATCGTCGTTGGTCCTGAATTGAAACTGCACGAATGCGGTCTGCCTAAAGATATGGCTGCCGAGTTATTCAAGCCGTTTATTATTCGGAAACTGATCGAACGTGGTATCGTTAAGACCGTAAAATCAGCTAAGAAAATCGTTGACCGGAAAGATCCCGTTGTTTGGGACATTCTGGAAAACGTACTGAAGGGTCACCCTGTATTGCTTAACCGGGCTCCAACGCTGCACCGTTTAGGTATTCAGGCTTTCCAGCCCAAGCTGATTGAAGGTAAAGCAATTCAGTTGCACCCACTGGTTTGTACGGCATTCAACGCTGACTTTGACGGTGACCAGATGGCCGTTCACGTTCCCCTGGGACATGAAGCCGTTCTGGAAGCCTCTCTGTTAATGTTGGCTTCGCACAACATTCTGAACCCTGCCAACGGTGCTCCCGTTACGGTACCTTCTCAAGACATGGTTCTTGGTCTGTACTACGTAACGAAAGGCCGTGTGCACACGGAAGAATACCCGATCGCCGGAGAAGGTATGACATTCTACGGTGCAGAAGAAGTGATTATTGCCGTAAACGAAGGTCGTATTTCGAAACACGCCAATATCAAGTGTAAAGTACGGGTTCGTAATGAAGATGGTACATTCGAGACCAAAATCATTGAAACCGTAGCGGGTCGTGTACTCTTCAACCAGGCAGTTCCTGAAGAAGTAGGTTACCTGAATGAACTGCTGACGAAGAAAAAACTTCAGCAAATCATTTCTCACGTATTCAAAATCGCGGGTGTTGCCCGGACTGCTCAGTTCCTCGATGATATCAAGGAATTAGGTTTCCGGATGGCATTCAAAGGTGGTTTATCTATCGGTCTGAACGATATTAAAATCCCTGAAGTAAAAGACGAGTTACTCGTTGGAGCAGAAGGTGAAGTGAAGGGCGTTTGGGATAACTACTATATGGGTCTGATTACAGACAACGAACGTTATAACCAAATCATTGATATCTGGACTCGGGTTAACTCGAAAATCACAGATACACTGATGAAACAACTGGAAACAGATCAGGGTGGATTTAACTCGATCTACATGATGATGCACTCGGGAGCCCGTGGTTCTCGCGAGCAGATTCGTCAGTTGGGTGGTATGCGGGGTCTGATGGCCAAACCTCAGAAGAACTTACAAGGTTCGGTTGGGGAAATCATTGAGAACCCGATCCGTTCGAACTTCAAAGAAGGTCTGGATGTATTGGAGTACTTCATCTCTACGCACGGTGCTCGTAAAGGTCTGGCCGATACTGCCTTGAAAACGGCGGATGCTGGTTACCTGACTCGTCGTCTCCATGACGTAGCCCAGGATGTGGTTATCAATGAAGAAGATTGCCAAACGCTGCGTGGTATTACCATTTCGGCTCTGAAAGAAAACGATGACGTGGTTGAACCGCTGTCAGAACGTATTCTGGGTCGGGTAACTACCTACGACGTAGTTGATCCTCTTTCAGGAACAACAATCGTAAAAGCGGGTGATGTTATCGATGAAGATAAAGCCAAGCAGATTGACGAAACCAGCATTGAAAGTGTTGAAATTCGTTCGGTATTAACCTGCGAAACTCGTAATGGAGTTTGTGCCAAATGTTATGGACGTAACCTGGCAACGGGTCGTATGGTGAACATTGGTGAAGCAGTAGGGGTAATTGCCTCACAATCCATTGGTGAGCCTGGTACGCAGCTGACTCTTCGTACATTCCACGTAGGGGGTACTGCTCAAAACATTGCTCTGGATGCAAGTATCCGGGCGAAGTTTGACGGTATCGTTCGTTTCGAGGAATTACGTACGCTGGAAACGCAACGTCCAACGGGTGAAGACACCCTGGTAGTAATGGGTCGTTCAGGTGAACTTCAAGTTGTTGGAGCTCCCGGAACTACGTATGCTGGTCAGGTTCTGATCTCAACGAACGTACCTTATGGTGCTTACCTGAGCGTGAAAGACGGAGAAACGGTAACTAAAGGCCAGGAACTTTGTGCCTGGGATCCTTATAACGCCGTGATCTTGAGCGAAATCAGCGGTAAAGTTGATTATGAAGCCATTGAAGACGGATTAACCTTCAAAGAGGAATTTGACGAAACTACCGGATTTAAAGAGAAGGTAATCGTTGAAAGCCGTGACCGTACGAAAAACCCAACGATTTGGGTTAAAAACGATACGGAAGAGGGTTCTCGTGGGTATAACATGCCTGTAGGTGCTCGTCTGGGCGTAGAAGTAGGAGCTGAAATCAAACCAGGTCACATCCTGGCTAAGATTCCTCGTTCGGTTGGTAAGACCCGGGATATTACCGGTGGTCTGCCTCGGGTAACGGAATTGTTTGAGGCTCGTAACCCATCGAACCCTGCAGTTGTTTCTGAAATCGACGGTGTGGTTTCTCTGGGTGCTGTAAAACGTGGTAACCGTGAAATCTTCGTACGTGGTAAAGACGAAACGGAGAAAAAATACCTGGTACCAACGTCTAAACACATTCTGGTTCAGAACAATGACTTCATCAAGGCGGGTCTGCCGTTATCCGATGGAGCCATTACACCAGCCGATATTCTTTCGATCAAAGGGCCAACCGCCGTTCAGGAATACCTGGTAAATGAAATTCAGGAAGTATACCGTCTGCAAGGGGTAAAAATCAACGATAAACACATTGAATGTATCGTTCGTCAGATGATGCAGAAAGTGGAAATTATCGACTCAGGCGACACGAACTTCCTTGAAAATCAAGGTGTAGATAAGTGGACATTCCGTACTGAAAACGACGCGATCCTGGATCGTAAAGTAGTTATCGACGCGGGTGATTCAAGTAACGTTAAGTTAGGTCAGATCATCACTGCTCGTCAGTTACGCGATGAAAACTCATCTCTGAAACGTCAGGATAAAGCTCTGGTACTCGTTCGCGATGCCATGCCAGCGGTATCTCGTCCAACGTTGATGGGTATTACACAAGCGTCTCTGGGTACTGAATCGTTTATCTCAGCAGCCTCGTTCCAGGAAACTACGAAAGTACTTTCGGAAGCAGCCGTTCGTGCGAAAGCCGATCGTCTGGAAGGTCTGAAAGAAAACGTTATCGTAGGGCACCTGATTCCTGCAGGTACCGGCGTTCGTCGCTATCAGGACCTGCTGGTAACCAATCCAGAAGAAGGAGAGAAATTCACTGAAAGCAAATCTACTTCTCGTAAGAAGAAAGAGCTAGCTTAAGTCAATTCTCTTAAACAATAAAAAAGCCCCGTTCGGCAATTGCTGAACGGGGCTTTTTGTTGGTAATTCAACAAAGACTGACATAAATAACATCCAAAATAATTTAGATCAGTCTTTGTTAAATGTACTATTTTTTAGTGTGCTTGGCTCGTTCGCGAGCTTCTTCTGCATCCAGCAGAGCGTCCACTTTTTGTTTTTCGAGGGTCGAAGCTTTTACTTCACCGGAGGTATCACTTTCTCCGTCGGCAACTGTATCGACGATTGGCATTTCACCCGTGCGTTCTACTTCAGTCAGCTCAGCCGTTCCTTCGGGTCTATCTTTGATGGGGACACCCTGGGTTCCCGGATCTTTTGTATTAGAGGTGTGATTGCTCATGACTTTTTCACGTTGGTTGAGCTTTGTAAAATAAAAAGGTCATTCCAATCCTGAAATTGGGGAATTATATCCAGAGCTTATAAATAACTCCAAAGGCGATGACGTTGCCGCTTTTTAAATGCTCCATAGGCTTTACATAAAGGGTACAAAAAGGCTAAGACCGTAAGCCAAACCAAATAAACTCCCCAGATAGGAAGCCCAACATGAGGAGTAACCCCAGCACTGCCATTCTGAAAATTCAGATTTTCCCAGGAAATGCCTTGATAGAGGTGCAGTAGTACTGAAAGTCCGTGGATGAGGTAGAAATGCAACACATAATAAAACAAAGGCACTTTCCCATATACTTCAATCCAGGAAAAATAACCTGTATTACGACCTTCCAATAAAGATAAGGCCAGTAAAGCGGGGCCAAGGGTCATTAAGGTATAAAGCAGGGAAGGGGGATACTTAGATGTATTAATGAAGGAAAGAAAGGTAATACCGAAAGAAGAGTACGATTGCCAGGGGGAGGGGTCCCCATAGTGATTAATCCAGCGAATAATTACGAAAAGAAGCAGAGCTCCTAAACCCAGAGAAGCCAACCATTGCTTTCGCTCAGCAGAGCTAACCTGAGGGCGAAATAAGGCTCCTACTCCATAACCTGTTAACAAAATTCCCGCCCATGCTAAAAAGGGATAAAGATTCAGCAAGAAACGACCTGAACCGATAGGGAGCGATCCTGGTTGATGGCTAATCCAAAGTAAAGAACCTTCAGTGGGGGCGATAGTGTCTAGTAAATTATGCCCTGCAATGATGAGCACGCCAAGCAATAAAATAGCATAACTCGGTAGCCCAAGTAAAGCACTTAGAAGGAGAAGGCTTATACCAATCGCCCAGATTACCTGAAGTGTGATAAAAGAAAAATGAATATCAAACCATAGTCCGAAGGTAATTACGGTTAATTCGAGAAAAATAAGCCAGAGGCCACGGGTGAATAGAAACCATCGGTGTTGACGAGTCGTTTTTTTTAGCCCAGATAGATACGCTGAAATTCCCGCTAGAAATACAAAGTTGGGAGCACAGAAATGAGTAACCCAGCGGGTGAAAAATAATAAGTAAGAAGGGTATGCGAGGTCCAGTGGGTTAGAGAAAAATGCATTTACATGTAGGTATTCACGGCAGTGATCAAGAGCCATGATCATCATAATTAAGCCACGGAGCCAGTCTATGCTACTGACTCTGGAACGGTAAGAGATTGATAACGACATGGTTAGGAGGGGAGATTTAGCCTCAAGATACAAAGTTTTTATCTGTAATGAGGCTAAATCCTACCAGGAACTTACATGGTCATAATGGAAGCCATGGACTCAATGCCGTCCCAAAGGTTTTGCAAACGAATGTTCTCGTTTTCGCCGTGTTGGTTACTGTCGTAATTGGCAATGGGAACGGTAATAATAGCTTTTTGCTGAAGAATATCGCTGAACAGATACAGCGGTAAGCTTCCCCCTAAAGAGGGCATGATTACGATCGGATCTTTGGTAGTACTTTGTACAGCTTTCACTACTTTCTGAGCAATGGGTAAATCCAGCGGCGTTCGCTGAGCCCGGTATCCTTTCAGAGGTTTTACGCGGGCCACGAGTGGATAGTTGAGTAACTCTTCCATCGTGGGTTCTTTATCCGTTACATAATATCCCTGAGCTTTCACGTGGTTAATGAGTTTTTGTACCTGTTTATGAGGGTCATTACCCGCTACCACCCGCAAATCAAGCGTAGCTACAGCCGTGGAAGGAATGACGTTTGCTGCCTGAGCCCCAACGCCAGCACTAACGATGCCGTTGATATTTAAGGATGGTTCATTGATTAATTCAGCTAATGTTTTACCCGCTCCATCCGTTTGTCCAATGCCTAGTTCTTTCTGAACTTCCTTTTCAACGGGAGGAATCGCCGCAATGGCTTTCTTTTCTGATTCGCTTAAAGGCGTTACATCATCATAAAAACCCTTGATTAATACTCGGCCAGAATCATCTTTCATCGACGAAAGTAACTTTGCCAGTCGCATGGCAGGGTTAGGGGCCCAGTTGCCGTAGTGGCCGCTGTGCAGGGGGCGACGCGGGCCGTAAGTAGCGATCTCAACATTAATATCACCCCGACAACCGAAAACAATAATCTTGTTACCTGACTGGTGAACAGGGCCATCGCAGAAAATCCAGCAATCGCCGTCGAGCAGATTCTTGTATTTGGTTAAATATTCACCTAAATGCTGCGAGCCGTTTTCTTCCTCGCCTTCAAAGAAGAATTTGAGATTATAGGTGGGCTTGATGCCACTTTTCAATAAAGCTTCATAAGCCGAAAGAATGGCAAAAACACCAGCTTTATCATCGGTTGCACTACGGGCGATGATGCGATACTCCGGCGAAAGCTTACCTCTCGTTTCAGCTTCGGATAAAATCTTTCCGCCATTTTCAATGGAATTCGTGGCTAATACGGGTTTGAATGGGGCTGTTCCCTTGGCCCATTTTGATGGATTCGTCGGCTGCCCATCGTAATGAGCGTAGAATAAAAGCGTCTGCGTAGCTCCAGGAGTTTTCACTTCACCGAATACTACGGGCGGGGTTTTCGCATCCAGTTCTAATAATTGTACCGGAATTTTCATCCGCTTCATCAAATCCTGAATGAAAAAGGCATTCTTGCGAACGTCATTAGTGGTATCAAGCAGAATATTCGGAATGGATAAAAACTTAAAGTATTCCTGCAATAAAGCTTGCTCATTTTGCTGACGATACGCCCGCACTTTAGCGGGTGTCTGGGCAAAAAGTGTGGGAATACTAAATAGAGCCCAAAGGCAGAGAAACCATTTTTTCATAGGCAAGACGTTTAGGAAAGCCTATAAAGAAAAAAGGATATACTCGTCTTTACAAGTATATCCTTTTGAAAAGGGTAGAAAAGTCGAATGATTATACGGGGTCCACGTCAATGACGATACTCACGCCTTTAAAATCCTTAAGGGTTACTACTTCCTCAATTGTTTCTTTGATGAATTCTTTAATGGCTTTCAGATTGAGGTTTCGCTCAAACTTTAGTAACACATCAAAAAGAAACTGATTCCGAATTCGCTCGACGAGGGGCGTTTCCGGTCCTTTCACGCGATCACTCCCCAATTTTTGCATCAGTAGAGTGGCCAGTTTTTTAGAAGCTGCCTCCGCTACCTGCTGCTCAATATGGCGGGTTGTTAAGCGAATAACCCTTGAAAAAGGCGGATAGGCGTACGATTGTCGTTCCTCGATTTCCTCCGCATAAAAACCCTCGTAATCGTTGGTAATAATCTTGGCCAGCAGCGGATGCTGGGTATTATTGGTCTGAATTAATACGCGACCCTGTTTACCACTGCGTCGACCCGAACGGCCAGAAACCTGCGTTAATAACTGAAAGGAACGCTCGGTTGCCCGGAAGTCGGGAAAGTTAATCATGCGGTCGGCATCGAAAATGGCGACCAGACTTACTTTGTCAAAATCGAGGCCTTTGGAGACCATCTGTGTTCCTACAAGCATATCCGTTTCGCCTTTTTCAAAATCAGAAATCATCTGCTGAAAAGCGGTTTTCGAGCGGGTCGTATCCAGATCCATCCGTTGAATGCGGGCGGCGGGAAAATGCAGCTGTAAATCTTCTTCGAGTTTTTCGGTACCAAATCCCTGCGTTCGCACTTTCGTACTTCCGCAGGCGGGGCAAGTTTTGGGTAGCCGCTCTTTATGGCCGCAGTAATGACAACGAAGCTCGGCATCGCGTTGGTGATACGTCAAACTCACATCGCAACTATCACACTTAGCAATCCAACCACAATCATCACAAGTCAGGTAAGGTGAGTAACCCCGGCGATTTTGAAAGAGAATGGTCTGCTCGTTTCGCTCCAGATTTCCACCCAGTTCAAATAATAACTCACTCGAAAAATCGCCCTTCATGGCTTTATTCTTTCGGGCCTGCCGAATATCAATAAGCTCAATGGAAGGCAACGAAGCATTTCCAAATCGCTCTTTTAGTTCCACAAGCCCGTACCGACCCTGTGTAGCATGGTAATAACTTTCAATACTGGGCGTAGCGGAACCCAGTAATACCTTAGCTCCCTGCATTTTAGCAATTACCAGGGCCGAATCCCGGGCATGGTAACGTGGAGCGGGATCATACTGCTTGTAACTAGCTTCGTGCTCTTCATCGACAATGATTAACCCCAAACTATCGAAGGGCAGAAAAATGGCCGACCGTACGCCAATGACAAACTGAAAACGCCCGGAAAGCACACCTTTCCAGACTTCTACGCGTTCGTTATCCGAGAATTTAGAGTGGTAAATCCCAACCCGTTCCCCAAAAATCTTTTTCAGACGGACGACGATCTGGGTTGTTAAAGCAATTTCGGGTAATAAGTATAAAACCTGCGAGCCGCTTTCTAAAGCTTGCTCGATCAGGTGAATGTAAACTTCAGTTTTACCAGCTCCGGTTACGCCGTGCAGTAATACGGTATCTTTTTCCTGAAACGATTGCGTTACTTCTTGTACCGCTCGCTGCTGGGAATCCGACAGCACAGGCATGGTGGCAATCGTGCCCGTATCTTCAGCAAAACGACTGATGACGATATCAAAACTTTCGAAGACTCCTTTTTTTAGTAAGGTATCCAGCGAAGAATCTGATAACTCATCGTTTTTTGAAAACGTAGACTTAAGTAACCCCTCAGTATTTTTTTCCGGATCGCGAAGGGCGGGCACATGCCGGAGGTATTCGAGTAAAATATCTAACTGTTTGGGCGTTTTCTCCAGTTGCCCAATCAAGGTTTTTAAGTTTTCAGGATCGGCGAAAAAGGAAGTTAACCGAACTTTACGAACAACTTTGGGCGTATATTTTTCACGAACTTCTTCAAAAACGATAACCGCCCGTTTGCCGATGAGCGACTTGATGAGGTGATACACGTTTTTAACATCCGCAAAGCGGGCCAGCTCGTCGTAACTCAAAGATTGCTTGGCTTTGATTTCTTCAATGATTTCCTTTTCGCGGGGCGTGAGTAAATCCGGGTGTTCAAAATCGGGATTATACTGTACCTTCGACTGACTCGAAATCTTCAATCCCGAGGGAAGAGCCACGTTCATCACTTCCCCGATATGGCACATGTAATAATCGGAAATCCACTGAAATAACTCTAATTGCCAGCGAGTTACCAGTGGCGTGTCGTCTAGTACTTCCAGAATGTATTTGGCCTGATACTGTTTAGGCGGCTGGTTATGAATGCGGGCAATAAGAGCCGTAACAATTTTAGTTTTTCCAAACTGAACAATCACGCGGGCACCCATTTGTAACTGTCCCGTGAATTCCCGGGGCACGCGATAGGTATATAAGCGGGGAATCGGAATGGGCAGAATAACGTCGGCAAACTGCGTTACCTCTTCCGTAAAATCGAGCTGATTCATACAGGCAAGTTAAGATGAATGCAGAATCAGAACGTCTGAGTCGTGATTTTAATTCGAAAGTAAGCCCCGTAATGACAAAGGGAGATTCTATTTACGCCTGAGAATGTGTAACTTTGGGTTTTTACAAGTGCATCATATGGCAAAACCATTTAACGTCGTTTACGAGGACAACCACCTCATCATCGTCAACAAAGCAGCGGGGATACTCGTGCAGGGAGATCAGACGGGCGACAAAACTCTTTCCGATTACGTTAAGGAATATATCAGCGTAAAATATAACAAACCCGGAGCGGTTTTTCTGGGAACGGTACACCGTCTGGATCGCCCGGTGAGCGGGCTGGTTGTATTTGCCCGGACCTCCAAAGGCCTCGAACGCATGAATGAACTATTCCGTCGCCGGGATATTCAGAAAACGTATTGGGCCGTTGTGGGTAAAAAGCCCGAGCAGAAAAGCGGAAAATTAACGCATTGGCTCGTAAAAGACGAGGCTCGCAACGTAGTAACGGCTTACGATTACGAAAGACCCGGCTCGCAAAAGGCGGAGTTAACCTACAAGTTAATTGGTGAAATGAATCACCATTTTTTACTGGAGGTGAATCCCGTAACGGGCCGTCCACATCAGATTCGGGTGCAACTGGCCTCGATGGGCTGTCCGATTCGCGGTGATTTGAAATACGGTTACCCCCGTCCGAATCCCGACGCAAGCATTAACCTGCATGCCCGCCGTTTATACTTTATTCATCCCATCAAAAACGAAGCCGTGATTTGTAAGGCGGCAGTTCCGCAGAATTCGTTCTGGGAAGAGTTTTTAGAATTTGACGAAGAAGTAAACGAAGCAATTCACCACGGATAATTTTTCCCCTCTGCATTCTAACCAGATCATGAATATTCTCGAAAAGATTGTTCTTCATAAACATAAAGAAGTAGCTCAGGCGAAAGCCAATATTACGGCTCGTGAACTTGAACTGTTCCCTAGTTTCGGACGGGCCACTAACTCTTTATCCCAGCGATTACGTCAGGAAAATTCTTCCGGTATTATTGCCGAATTCAAGCGTAAGTCTCCCTCCAAAGGTATCATTAATGACCGCGTGAAGGTAGAGGAAGTTACCTTCGCTTACTCTGAAGCCGGAGCCGCTGGACTATCGGTTTTGACGGACGAAGAGTTTTTCGGAGGGAATGCCGACGATCTGCAACTGGCTCGTAAGTCCAACCCCGGAACGCCGCTGTTACGGAAAGAATTTATTGTTGATGAATATCAGATTCTGGAGGCCAAAGCTTGGGGTGCTGACGTAATTCTGCTGATTGCTGCTTGTTTATCTCCTGAAGAAATCAAACGTTTCGGTCAGTTTGCTCAGTCCATTGGTCTGGAAGTATTACTGGAAGTTCACGATCAGGAAGAACTCGAACGCAGTCTGAATCCTTACCTGAATATGGTAGGGGTGAATAACCGTGATCTGAAAACATTTCATGTTTCAATTGAAACCTCGCTTAAGCTCGTAGAACAAATACCTCAAGAGTTTGTTAAGGTATCAGAAAGCGGGTTAAGTAGTACAGAAACGATTCATCAACTCCATAACGCAGGGTATCGCGGCTTTTTGATTGGTGAAAATTTTATGAAAACGTCCCAACCCGGTGAGGCCCTGGCCGATTTTGTGGGAGGTTTACAGTACGTGACTTTATAAGTGCCCCGTGTTTTTCCCTTTGTTGTACCTAAACTCCAGAAACCTATGCGAATTAAAGTCTGTGGAATGAAAGAGGAGGGAAACCTTCAGGATTTACTTGAGTTACAACCCGACTACGTAGGATTTATTTTTTACGAAAATTCTCCTCGGTTTATGGGAGAAACACTCGATGCGGAAGTCGTGAAAAGTGTACCTAAAGACACAAAAAAGGTCGGCGTTTTTGTGAATGCCAGCATCAACCAGATCGTTCAGACGGTAAAGACCTACGGACTGGATTTCGTGCAGTTGCACGGCGATGAAATGCCGGATTTTTGCCGCAGCTTACAATTCAAGGGAATCAACATCATCAAAGCTTTCCGGGTAGATGAGACGTTTAACTTTACTCAACTGAACAATTACAAACCCGTTTGTGATTACTTTCTTTTCGATACCAAAGCTGCTGCTTATGGAGGTACCGGAACAGCTTTCGAATGGAGTTTGTTGAAGAGATACGATAATGAAAAGCCTTTCTTCCTTTCGGGAGGAATTTGCCTGGAAGATGCCGAAACCATTCTGGAACTGAAGGAAAAAACGGGTCTTCGCATGCACGCTGTAGATATCAATAGTAAGTTTGAAGAACAACCAGGAATAAAAAACATTGAAGCCGTGCGGGAATTTATTCAGCGGCTAAAGGTGGAAGAAATTGAAGCCTGAGAATGTCTTTAAAAGTGTTTATGATAAGGGACCGGATTCGGTCCCTTATTTTTTTATGGGAATGAAAATTCAGTAAGTAACATCCATTTCAAAAAGAATGAACTTTCGCCCATAGCATCCATGTGCTGAGTTACAGTAAGGATGTGCTACTAGCAATAAGGGTCTATTTTCGATTAAAAGAGAAGAACCTGCTGGATTTCCGAATCTTCATAAAATTTATCTATCCGATAGGCAATCAAACCAAAAACTTTTCTAAGTTTGCCGTACAATTGAATTCGAAACGAAAATGAACAACTCATTCGCAAAAGCATGGTGGTGGCAACTGGGAATCCTCGGTTGAACAGCTTTCTTTTGCGTAAGGAGTAATCCTCTATATCACACGCCCGCTGTTCAGCTGAACAGCGGGTTTTTTATTAGTCAAAAATCAGGATTATGAAGATTGCAGAGCAGGTTAACAATCCTTATCAGGTTAATGAAAAAGGGTATTATGGTCCCTACGGTGGAGCCTTTATTCCCGAAATGTTATATCCCAATGTTGAAGAACTACGGGAAAACTACCTGAAAATTATGGCCGATCCATCGTTTCAGGCCGATTTTGAACACTTATTAAAGGATTACGTTGGTCGCCCCACGCCACTGTATTTCGCCGAACGCCTTTCGGAGGCTTTTAACGCGAAAATTTATCTCAAAAGAGAAGACCTGTGTCATACTGGAGCTCATAAGGTAAATAATACCATCGGTCAGATTCTTTTGGCCAAGCGTTTGGGTAAACACAAAATTGTAGCCGAAACCGGAGCTGGCCAGCATGGAGTAGCAACGGCCACCGTTTGTGCTCTGATGGGACTCGAGTGCATCGTATATATGGGTGAGATTGACATCGAACGTCAGGCTCCCAACGTAGCCCGCATGAAAATGCTCGGAGCGGAAGTCCGGGCAGCAACCAGTGGTTCACGTACCTTGAAAGACGCAACTAATGAAGCCATGCGTCACTGGATTAACAACCCCGTCGATACGCATTATATAATAGGTAGTGTCGTAGGACCTCACCCATACCCTGATATGGTAGCTCGTTTCCAGTCAGTGATCTCCGAAGAAATGCGGAACCAATTAGCAGAAAAAGCAGGAACAGAATTACCCGATTACGTGATTGCCTGCGTAGGAGGAGGTTCTAATGCAGCCGGAGCATTCTATCATTTCTTAAATGAAGAATCCGTAAAACTGGTTGCTGTAGAAGCGGCCGGTAAAGGAGTGAATTCCGGACAATCAGCAGCTACTACCTTCTTAGGGAAACCAGGGGTGTTACATGGCAGCCGCAGTATCCTTATGCAGACGGAAGATGGACAAGTGGTAGAGCCCTTCTCTATTTCGGCAGGACTTGATTATCCTGGTATCGGACCTATGCACGCCAACCTGGCCACGAGTGGTCGGGGCATTTTCAGAGCTGTTACGGATGAGGAATCGTTAGCCGCCGGATTCCAACTAGCTAAACTCGAAGGTATCATTCCTGCTTTAGAGTCAGCTCATGCTTTAGCCGCTTTAAAGACGTTGACCTTAAATCCTGATGATGTAGTAGTGGTTAATCTTTCTGGTCGCGGTGATAAAGACCTTTCTACTTACATGAAATTCTTGTAGGCCCTCATGAACAGCATTGAAACAATGAATCGGATTACTCAGCTTTTTCAGCAACAATCTCAGAAGTTGCTTAATGTATACTTCACAGCCGGTTTTCCTCAATTAACCGATACGCGTATCATCCTAAAAAGTCTTCAGGAGGCTGGGGCCGATTTAGTAGAAATCGGTATGCCTTATTCTGACCCCGTAGCCGATGGCGAAACCATTCAGGATTCGAATCAGCAGGCTTTGGAAAATGGGATGAGTGTGAAAATGCTTTTTGAACAACTCAAAGGCATGCGTGAGGAAATCACCGTCCCTGTATTATTGATGGGTTACATTAATCCCGTCATTCAATTTGGCATTGAAGCCTTTT
>NZ_JAUTAM010000004.1:0-970000 GCF_030818595.1 Siphonobacter sp. SORGH_AS_1065 | reverse complement strand
CTTCGGGATAAGGGGAACCACAGCGATGTGGTCGCAGAGAAATGGCCCAGGCGACTGTTTAACAAAAACACAGGGCTTTGCTAAAACGAAAGTTGACGTATAAGGCCTGACACCTGCCCGGTGCTGGAAGGTTAAGAGGGGATGTTAGTCGCAAGGCGAAGCATTGAATCGAAGCCCCAGTAAACGGCGGCCGTAACTATAACGGTCCTAAGGTAGCGAAATTCCTTGTCGGGTAAGTTCCGACCTGCACGAATGGTGTAACGATCTGGGCACTGTCTCAGCCGTGAGCTCGGTGAAATTGTAGTAGCGGTGAAGATGCCGCTTACCCGCCACGGGACGGAAAGACCCCGTGAACCTTCACTACAGTTTTGCACTGACTTTTGGTAACTGGTGTGTAGGATAGGTGGGAGGCTATGAGTCGGTGTCGCTAGGCATCGAGGAGCCAACGTTGAAATACCACCCTCCGGTTGCTGGGAGTCTAACATTAGATTGGACAATGCATGATGGGTAGTTTGACTGGGGTGGTCGCCTCCAAAAAAGTATCGGAGGCTTTCAAAGGTACCCTCAGCACGCTTGGTAACCGTGCGTAGAGTGCAATCGCAGAAGGGTGCTTGACTGTGAGGCAAACAGGCCGAGCAGGCACGAAAGTGGGAGATAGTGATCCGGCGGTTTCCGAATGGAAGGGCCGTCGCTCAAAGGATAAAAGGTACTCCGGGGATAACAGGCTGATCTCCCCCAAGAGCTCACATCGACGGGGAGGTTTGGCACCTCGATGTCGGCTCGTCACATCCTGGGGCTGGAGAAGGTCCCAAGGGTTCGGCTGTTCGCCGATTAAAGTGGCACGCGAGCTGGGTTCAGAACGTCGTGAGACAGTTCGGTCCCTATCTGTGGTGGGCGTTGGAATTTTGAGAGGGCTTGACCTTAGTACGAGAGGACCGGGTTGAACCGACCGCTGGTAGACCAGTTGTTCCGCCAGGAGCACCGCTGGGTAGCCACGTCGGGTGAAGATAAGCGCTGAAAGCATCTAAGTGCGAAACTTGCCTCAAGATGAGAATTCCTATGAGAGCCGTCAGAGACGATGACGTTGATAGGCTACAGGTCTAAAGTTGGTGACAACAAAGCCGAGTAGTACTAATGCCTCCAAGACTTCTTTTTAAATTAACTTTATTGTTGCTTAGGTATACTTTTCTGTTTTTCACATCACGTTCAAAAGAGGGAACACCTCGATAGGCATCGGAAGCTGACTCTACGGAGATTAGCAACCCAAAGAGCCAATGGCGATCATAGGGCGGGTGTTCACCCCTTCCCATCCCGAACAGGGCCGTTAAGCCCCGCTCCGCCGATGATACTGGGTTTACCCCCGGGAAAGTAGGTAATCGCCTCCCCCTTATAATTCCTAACGACTCCTGCCGGGATGCAGGAGTCGTTTTTTTGCTTCACTCCCTAGCCTGGCTACTCCTATCCTATAACTGTTCACGGGAGCGTAATGCCCATACTTACTGCTTGCGAAATACCACTCCTATTACCAATAGGCTTTAGAAATAATTAATTCAAACAAAAGGCCTGCATTTTTTGCAGGCCTTTTGTTATTAAGCTTCTATACCGAATGTAGATTTTCGATTTTTCCATTTCCCTCGGGTAAAATCTGGAATTTGAATGGGGGCAGAGCCTTTTTTTATGGATTCTTCAGATAAAGGGCTGATAGCTGACCAAGCTGCCGCATCGTATACGTCTATGGCTGGGCTGCGTTTTTCCTGAATGGAAGTGATGAATTCTCTGATTACAAAATAGTCCATGCCCCCGTGTCCAGCTCCCTGAGCATTGCTTTCCAGTTTCTTCCATAAGGGGTGATCATATTGTTTCATATAGTCCGTATCTTTTTCCCATTGGTGGGGTTTAGGACTTTTCTTCTCAATATAAATCTGATCTCCTTCGTCCATCCATAAACCATTCGTACCCTGAACTTTGAATCCTAATGAGTAGGGTCTGGGGCTATTCGTATCATGGGTAACTAAGATAGTTTCTCCGTTGACACACTTAATCATGGTTTGTACCTGATCTCCTAACTTGAATTTCACTTTCGCGTTTGGATGGTTTTCTCCGCCATTGTCTACGATGTATTTATGAAGTCCTAGTGGTTTGGTTGCCATGGATACTAAATACTGAAATTGGTTACCAGTATTAATATTGATCATTTGAGCAACCGGCCCCAATCCATGGGTAGGATAAATGTCTCCATTGCGATCAATAGAATGCTGGGTTCTCCATTTTGCCTCTGAAAATCCTTTCGCCCCGAATTCAACACCTCCTCCATACGCTTTTTTCCCATCATTAAATTTTACTTCTCTTAAATCGTGCTCGTAGCCGCATTCCAAATGAGTTAATTCTCCAAACAAGCCTTGTCTGACCATGTTCAAAGCTGCCATCACATCTCTTCGGTAACAAACGTTTTCAAGAATCATGCAGTGTGAACCCGTCTTCTCGAAGGTGTTAACTAGATCCCAGGATTCCTGAAGAGTAACGGTAGCCGAAACTTCTACTCCTGCATATTTACCACCTTTCATCGCTGATACTGCCATGGGTACGTGCCATTCCCATGGAGTAGCAATAATAATTCCATCCAGATCATCCCGCTTGACCATGTTTTCAAAGTCATGGTCATTCTTACCATATACTACTGCTTCTTTTCGTCCCGCATTTCGCAGCATTTTCTGGGTTATCTCAATCGTTGCAGGGTCAATGTCGCAAATGGCATTGATTTCAACCTGTGGGAAAAGAATGGCATTCTTAACGTGTTCCCTTCCTCTTAAACCAACACCAATAAATCCTAAACGTACTTTCTGATCATTTACCGCTCCTTTAAGAATAGCTGGAGATAGAGCCATGCCTGCGGCTGTCAATGATATGTTTTTAATAAAGGTTCTACGGTTTTCCATACGATGGAGGTTAGTTAAGTGATGAATAATGAGCCTTGAGATAATTCTGAACCGTCAGAATATCCTGTTTATTGGTAAGGTCAGGAACGTTTTCGGATAGAGGGAACACAGCCACTTTTTCTATCGTAGCCAGCTTATTAATTGCCGTGGGTAACTCTTTCTCATTACGCGTTGCATGGTAAGGAGTGGTTTCCAGACAGGGAAGAATTTTTTCGGCTTCCACTACAAAGAGATTCATACTTACACCTACCCGCCCAGTTTTTTCAAGAATACTATCAATTTCTTCCTGACTGGGTTTTTCATGAATATCAATTAAGTTACCTTCTTCATCATTTCGGATGACCGCGAAAGCCTGGATTCTTTCCGGTGCAAAGCGTAAAGCTTCTCGATCGTAGCTGATCAATGCATTCGGCTTTTCACTGTTCCATAATACGTTTAATGCCTCTATGGAATACAGGTTATCGCTGTTACAGATGACCAGCCGTCCGATTTGCCAGTCTGGCGTTTGTTGCAAAGCTTGTAATACGGCATCGGCTGTTCCAGCTGGCTTTTGGCGATCTGCGGGGATGAACTGGCGGGCGTAGCGAAAAGATAACCCTGCATATTTTTGTTGGGTAGCCGCCGACTCATAATACTCTTGCGTCAGTGCATCTTCGGGATGAAGTAGTAAAAGCACTTCATTAAAATCGGCATCCTGAGCATTTTTTAGTTGATAATCAATAAGTGATTGACCCGCCGAACCAACCTGAATCATACCTTTCGTTAAAGTATCAGCCTGCTGAATGAGTTGCTGATCCAATTGGATATTCTCGGCGGCTTTTTTCATGCGGGACGACATGCCTCCGGCAAGAATTAGTAATCGTTTATTCATTGGTTTACGTAAGAAGTAAATCAGTTGAACTAGTTATTTTCCAGGCGAACGCCTTCGTCAATCGTTATGATGTAGCTTTTTCCACCTGCCCTTTCGATAGCTTCGGCTACCACTTCAGGCTTTTCGGGAGCGTAGGCAAACATGCATCCACCGCCGCCCGAGCCATTGATTTTAGCTCCCAGGGCTCCAGCTTCCAATGCATAATCAATCATGCGATTGATTTTAGGCGTAGAAATGCGTTTCGCTTCCCGCAGATTGAATTGATGGGCATTTAAAAGTTCTCCGAATGTTATTGGATCCGGGTCGGAAGATTGGAGCAGACGTTTCGCTTCCCGTAAAATGTCGCGGTCTGAAAGGTTGCCTTTTAAAAGAGTGTATTCATCCGAAGTAAGCAATGATTTATACTGCTCAGCCTTTGCTGCTGGATAGGTATGTAGAGAGAAAGATGGATCGGAAGCTTTGATCTTTTTGATAGCATCCAGCATTCCATACTTGACGTGCTTGAGAACACCAAGCGTGTCTTTGGCTTGTTGGGAGTCGCCCAAAACGAATGTTCCTGAAATGGGGGGAAGCGTTTCGACGTAAGGAGCTGGCTGCGATTCCAGATAAATGACATTTCCAAACGTGATAGAAGTTTGATCCATCCGACCACCGGGTTCTCCAAATTCTTCGACTTCCGCTTTATACGCTAAATCCGCTAAATCCAGTAGGGGTGTTCCCTGAGGGGCGAACTGAGCAAGAAAATAAGACCAGGCAACGACCAGGGCCGACGAACTGGATGTTCCGGCATTAATAGGAATCGAGCTCGTCAAACTTAGGTCAAAGCCGCTCTTCAGGGAGGCACCCTTTCGATGCCAGGCATTCAGGACACTTTTATAATAATCCCTTTCATTTTCGTAAGGAATTTCTGGTTGAAGGTAGAACGATTCGTTCTGATCAATATCGGGTAAATCAATATGAATTTTTCGATCCTCCCGTGGCGTACCCGTGATTCGTAGTCGCAGGGATATAGCCGCTGCAATGACGGGCAAACCCAGGTAATCTTGGTGTTCGCCAAAGAGACAAATTCGGCCCGGGGCAGAAACGGTTAGAGTGTTAGACATAAGTGATGGTTCAAGAGAAACTCTGGACTAAAATACGCTAGAAAACAGAACAATTATCAGTGAAGCCTTACCTGAAACGGGTAATTTCAGGCCTATTGAACTGCACATTCGTTTGCACAGAACTGAACAAACGAATGCACAAATTTTCAACAGATATAAAAAAAGAATGGATTAGGAAAGCGTAATAAGATCTGGCTGAAGAACAACCTTTTCAAATTCGGTTTTTGTACCGGAGATGGCATCCAGCAAAATTTGCGTGGCCTGGAACCCCATCTGATAGGGGTGTTGCTCCAGGGATGCTAATGGAGGGTGTTCGAGGTAAGCATTCATGGGAAGGTTAGCAAAGCTAACAAAGGAAATATCCTTATTAAGCTGTAACCCTTTACTACGACAAACACCCATCGCATCCAGAGCCACATAATCATTGAAGGTTAAAACGGAGTCAGGTCGATTGGGCAACTCCAGCAAGGCCTGCATTTGTTGACGGGTTTCTTCCGAGCTTAAATTGGTGGATTGAATAAAGTTTTGCTGCAAAGGGATGTCTGCCTCCTGTAACGCCCGGAGGTAACCCTGGTACCGTTCCTGACTAGCCACCAGTGCCGAAGGACCGTTGAGTAAGGCGATTCGCCTGAAGCCTTTTTTGATTAAAAAGGAAGTAGCTTCGTAAGCTCCGGCTTCCATGTCACAACTAACCTGATGGGTAGTAATGGAAGGTGGAATACGGTCAAAAAGAACCAGCGGAATGTGGTGATTAATTAATTTCTGAACGTGATCAAATTGTCGGCTTTCCTTCGCAACGGATAAAATGATACCGTCTACTAGCTGATGGGATAATACTTCCAGCACCTGCTTTTCGCGTTCGTATTGATCGTGTGACTGATAAAGAGCAACGGTATATCCTTTCTGGAAGGCTAACTCTTCAATACCGTTAATAACTTTAGAGAAGAAATTTTCCTGAATTTCGGGTACTACTACACCCAGCATAAAGGTTTTCCCACTTCGCAGGTTTCGTGCGGTCGTGCTGGGAATATAATTAAGTTCCTGAGCTAATTCCTGCACCCGCTCCCTCGTACGTAAGCCAATGCGGGGGTGGTTCTGCAAAGCTCTCGATACAGTAGAAGGAGAAATTTTTAACCGACGGGCTATTTCTTTAATCGAGACGCTCATAAATCCAGTGCTAAATGAATACGCTAAAGTATTCAAGATACTCAGAAAAAGCGGAATGAACTATAAAAAGAAACCCCGTCCAGATCTGAACGGGGCTCGCTTCGGTAAGGGTTGATTAATTAATATCCCGGATTCTGTTTTAGAGTCGGGGCACCATTTACATAGCTGTTATTGATTTCATCAACCGGAAGGGGGAAATACTCATGTTTTCCTTTTGTAAAACTGGCCCCATTGAGATAGGTCCGTTTTTTACTTTCTGCTTGCAGATAGGTATTCAACGTTTGATCGGCAATACCCCAGCGAACCAGATCAAAGAATCGGTGGCCTTCCATCGCAAATTCCAGACGCTGTTCGAAACGAACGGCTTTACGAGCCGCAGTCTGATTGGCAAAGGCAGATGAACCGCTAGGGTATTCATTTACCACATAATTGGCGGCTGGTTTCCCATCGGAGGTCGTTACGTAAGTACTGTTTTTCGCTCTCTTCCGAATCTGGTTCACGTAATCCTGAGCTTTCGTCAGGTTACCCGCTTCTACTTCACATTCAGCTAGCCAGAGTAACACGTGTGAATACTTGATCATGCGGTAATTGTTGGCAACCCGGCGTTTGTTAGTAGAGTGAGTATTGGTTCCTTCTTCGGCTTTATAATACATCCATTTTTTACCCGTATAAGGTCCTGAATAAGTCTGATCACGAATCCAGGTAACACCCGGCATAGCACCCCAGTCCAGGAATGGAATGCCCCGGCGACCTACGGTCCAATCCAGTCGTGGATCAAGCGGAGCCGTATCTGGCGTGAAAGAATCCGTAATCTTTAAACCCTGATCGCTTTTTAAATCGGTATCATTGAAAGTATCCAGCATGGGTAATCCGTTTCCATCCGTTTTAAATGAATTCACCAGGTTCGATGAAGGCAGGTAAAAACCGCAGCAACCGCCACCGGGAGCCCCCGAAAAATAGGGCCAGTTTAACTCATCCCCTGCATTACCATTATTACCGTTGGTACCATCATTCACTGAGAACTGTACTTCAAAAATAGATTCTGCATTGTTATTCGTTGCTGCTTTGTAGTTATCATGGTAATCCACCAGGCGATACTTACCACTGGCTACGATGCTTTCCAGCAGGGGCTTGGCCGTAGAATACTTTCCTTCGAAAAGATAAGCTTTCGCCAGGTAAGCCATTGCTGCATATTTGGTACATCTTCCCTTTTGCGATTGCGTCTCAGGTAGGTTATCCATCGCATACTTGAAGTCATCTTCAATGTTAGACCAGATGTTTTTATCATTAGGCACCTTCACTGAGTTAGGATCTGATGGATTATAGATTTTTTCATCAATGTAAGGCACCATATTCCACATTTTCTTGGCTTCGAAATGGTAATGGCCTCTCAGGAAACGGGCTTCGGCGATTACCTGGGTTTTCTCAGCGTCAGTCATGTCGGTCGTTTTGGCTACCAATTGAATAACTTCATTGCAACGGGAAACACCATCGTAAACCACTCGCCACTTCCCCCGCATATGCACGAAAGCGGGCTGCACTTCATAGCGTTCGATCCCGGTGATTTCGGGCTGATCGCTGGCATCTGAACCTTTGTAGCAGTCATCGGAAGCAACGCCACCGTATACCCAGTTCGAAACTGCTCCGTGCCAGTTGGTACCTCCTGAACCAATTCCGTCCAGTAAAGAATAGGCTCCAATTAAGCTGGCATTCACTCCACTTTTGTTATTCAATTGCGTCACCAATGCTACCCCCTGAGGTTTCACATCAAGGAAGGAATCCCCGCAGGAAGAAAGAAGTCCCGCCATTACCAGAGAAACCGCGATTATATTTTTTTTCATAGGAATGTCTAAGTAGAATTCGTTTTACTTTAATCTAATAATTGAGAATTAGAAACTCAGGCGTAAACCTACAATCAGGTTACGTGATACGGGATAAGCTCCCTCATCCACACCCAGGTGGGTATCCTGACCACTTTCGCCCGAACGACGCAGGTTTACCTCGGGATCAAGTCCGGTATATTTGGTAATCGTGAACAGGTTCTGTCCCTGAACATAAATCTGCGACGTACCTAAGCCCAGATTTTTCTGAAGAACCGAAGGAATGGTGTACGACAGTTGAATGTTTTTCAGACGGAAATAAGAGCCTTTTTCTACGAAGTAAGTAGATACCTGAGCACTGGTAGCATCGGTAGAACGCAGCTGGGGAAGTAACGCGTCCGTTTTACCAGGAACCCATGAATCATACAGCATTCGTTTGCTACGGTTACCCTGGAAAGTGTTGAAATCAGTCCAGTAACGCATGTAGTTAAAGAGGTCATTACCCTGTACGCCCTGTCCAAATAAGGTCAGATCAAAATTTTTGTAACCAACGCTAACGTTAAGACCATACGTAAAATCAGGGTGGGGGTTACCAATGAAGGTACGGTCAGCAGAAGTAATCACGTCATCTCCATTCACATCCCGGAAGATGAATGAACCGGCCCGGTTATAGGTTCCAAAAGCTGGAGGGGCATTCTTAGCTTGTTCGTCGGTTTGGAAAATGCCATCGATTACGTAGCCATAGAAGGAAGAGATCGGCTCACCTACCTTCGTGGCACTCATCGCGGGCAGACGCGTACTGAAACCAAACTTGATTGACGAAGGGTCATCGTTAATTTTCAGTACTTTGTTTCGATACGTTGAGAAGTTTGCCCCAACCGTGAAACGTACTTTGCCATCCAGAGCCCGGCCCATGTAGTTTAGCGAAAGGTCAACGCCCTTATTCTGCATATCACCAATATTAGTGTAAGGAATCGTAGCCTGCCCTAAGGCGTAAGGTACGTCAATCTGGCTCAGCATATCCTTGGTTTTCTTGATATACCAGTCAAAAACGAACTGTAATTTATTGTTAAATAAACTGGCATCGAAACCTACGTTAGTCGAAGTAGTGGTTTCCCATTTACCCCGGTCATTACCAAATTGAACTAGGTCAAAACCAGGAACGATGGAATTTCTGGAGCCGTTAATGTCAGAATGGTTTTCAGTTGGTCTTGATTCGTACAGCGTATAGGCGTTGTAAATGTTGGGAATGTTCTGGTTACCCGTGCTTCCCCAACCCACCCGAAGTTTTAAATCCGACAGGAAGCCTACCTCTTTTAAAGCAGCTAGTTCGGATAAACGTAAACCAACGCTGGCGGCGGGGAATACGGCATAACGGTTTGCGGCACTAAAGCGGGAAGAACCATCACGACGCAGGGTAAAATCGGCCAGGAAAATATCTTTATAGGAGTAGTTCACTTTACCAAATAAAGAAAATAGCCGAGATCGGTTGGCTCCACGACCACTGTTTTGCAGACCCAGGGGGCTACCTGCATTCAGGTACAGATAATCAGGATCTTCGAAAGCGTAGTTACTACGGGTGGCATCAAAAATGTAATCATACGTAGCAATGGCTTCGGTACCCGCCAGTACGTTAATGCTGTGATCGCCAAAAGTTCTGTTGTAAGTCAGGGTGTTATACCAGGTCCAGGAGTTATCGTAACGGTTTTCTACGCGAAGGTTATTCGTGTTACGAGCTTCGGGAGACTCGGGATCGAGTGGGGTAAAGGGAGCGAAGTTATAGAGGTTATATTCAATCCCCAGACTGGTACGGAACGTTAATCCTTTCAAAAGATCAATATCCGCAAACGCATTACCAAACAAGTGAACGCCTTTGGTTACGTTGTCTTTATTCCGGTACAGTTCTGCTACTGGGTTACGGGCATTACCTAAGTTCGCACCTTTGGCCCCGGCGAAGTTTCCGGCTACGTCATAAACCGGAATCAACGGATTCATCCGAACGGCGAAAGCAATGGGGTTCGATTCATCGTTATTAGTGATACCCACGCGTTCATCGTACGAAACCGTCAGGTTTTCACCCACCCGAATCCGATTTTTGAGCTTGAATTCAGTGTTCGCCCGCATTGAATAGCGTTTGTAATTGGTGTATTTCATGATTCCTTTCTGATTGAAATAATTGAAAGAAATCGCGTAAGCACCCTTATCCGTACCACCACTGGCTCCTAACTGGTAGTTCTGGATCAGGGCAGGATTGAAGATTTCCCGTTGCCAGTCCGTACCATTTTTGCTGGCTTTTGTAATCATGAATTTGGTTTTACCCAATTCAGGGTCTCGTAAATCGTGGGTATAATAAATGTAGTTGCCATTCCCATCCTGGGCCACGCGAGGATCGCCTTCAAAGGCCCCTGAAGGGTAGATGTAATCTGGAATTACAGGGTTGGCTCCACTACCATACTGGCCGTGGCTAGGCGTTACCCCCACATTTTTAGCCGAAGCCCAGATTTGCTGACCCAGCTCCTGAGAATTCAGCAGGTTCAGGAATTTACCCGGACGTTGAATGCCCACATAGGTATCAAAGGTAAGCTTGGGCTCTCCGAGGTTTCCCTTTTTTAGTGGTGATGATTACTACTCCGTTTGCGGCCCGGGCTCCGTAGATGGAAGCCGCCGAAGCATCTTTCAGAACCTGAAGACTTTCAATATCATTTGGGTTAATGTTATTGAGCGTACCCTGCGTTGGAACGCCATCGACAATGTAAAGGGGAGAGTTATTATTGATCGTACCAAATCCACGTATACGAACCATCGTTCCACCACCGGGCGAGTTATCCGTACCGACGGTTACCCCAGCGGCCCGACCCTGCAAAGCCTGGGTTAAGTTAGCGGTTGGTAAAGCGGTCAGGTCCGCACCTTTCACAACCGTTACGGCTCCAGTAATGTCCTTTTTCCGTTGGGAGCCATAACCCGTTACGACAACTTCATCGAGAGCACGGCTTTCTTCCACCAGCGTTGCATTAATGATGGTCTGATTGCCGACGATGATTTCCTGAGATCGGTATCCGACGGCAGTAAATACCAGCACGTCGGAGTTACTATTCACTGCAATGGTAAAATTTCCATTATTGTCGGTATTTACTCCTCGCGTTGTGCCTTTAAGCTGTACGCTTACCCCCGGCACTGATTGTCCGTCTATGGCACTGACTTTGCCGCTTACCCGACGATCTTGAGCATGAACCATTTGTACCATCCAAAATAGGATCGTACACATAAAAATTAGTCGTTTTTTCATAGAGAGAGTAATAGATTAAGAACTGAGGATATATTGCTCGCGGCGGTAATTTGTCTGCAATTATTATAAATTATTCTACGTATTGTCAAATTTTAGAGACGTACGAGTAGGATTAAGACGGTGTTTTTGAGGAAAATCTCAGCGAAGAAAACCAAATAAAAAAAAGATTTTATATATGAATATATCTATAATATTTTGAACTATATGTATAATGCTAAGCCTCGCGATGGGTTAGTCAAAATTTTATTTCGTTTTAATAGTTATTAAAAATATTTTAAAAAATCTCAAAAAAATTATGAATGAAGCAGAATTGTTGAGGGCAAGACTGCCACTGAGAAAGCTGGATTAACCACGGAGGAGCTTACCTTTGCTGCAAGTTTTTAACTCAATTTTTTGATAAGCGTATGAAAAATCGTTGGCTATTGGGTGGCATGCTTCTGGTGTCACTGGCAACGCAGGCACAAAATCGGCTGACTCCTGAGTTACTCTGGAAAATGGGTCGGGTGACGGGCTTAGGTATTTCGAAAGACAAAAAGTTTGTGGTGTATGCGGTGAGTACACCTCAACTGGAGACTAATAAGAGTAGCCGAAAACTCTATAAAGTAGCTCTTTCAGGCGGGGAAGCTCAGGAAATTTCTACGACGGAAGGCCTGTTGGCTAACCCTAAAATTTCTCCAGATGGTAAGCATATTTTGAGTACCAAAGAAGTAAAAGTGCTTGACATTAAGGGTTCCGACAAGTATAAGGACTTACCCAAATCAGACGCTTACGTCTTTACGTCTTTAAATTATCGCCACTGGGATACCTGGGAGGATGGCTCTTTTGACCACATTTTTGTGGCTCCTTTAGTGAATGGGAAAGCTGGCGAAGCCAAAGATATTATGCCCGGTGAACCCCATGATTCTCCGCAAAAACCTTTCGGTGGTGATGAGGATTTCATCTGGAATCCTGACGGCAAGCGAGTGGTCTACGTAACAAAAAAGAAATTTGGAACGGATTATGCCGTAAGTACGAATACCGATTTATACGAGTACGATCTGACCACCGGAACGACGAAAAATCTGACGCCCGACAATAAGGGCTATGATGTAAGTCCTGAGTACAACAATAAAGGACAGCTTGCCTGGCTGCAAATGAAACGTGATGGGTACGAAGCTGATAAACAGGATATTGTCGTATCTAATGGCGTTTCTACGATGAACCTTACCGCTCAGCGGGACGACATTCATGTGGAAGGTTTCAAGTGGAGTGAAGACGGAACGGCTCTGTTTTTCTGGGCTCCCATAGATGGCACGCTTCAGATTTTCAAGGTGACCTATCCCGGACTTACCAAAATGAACCCTTTGATTACTCAGGTAACCAAAGGAGATTTTGACATAAGTGGGATCGTTGGTCAGGTTGGAAATCAACTCATTGCCAGTAGAACGGATATGAATCATCCAGCGGAGTTAGTTTCCATTGATCTAACGAAGGGAACCATCCAAACGCTGACGCATGTAAACGATGCGGCTATGTCATCACTGGAAACCTGCAAAACCGAACGCCGCTGGATTACGACAACGGATAAAAAGAAAATGCTGGTATGGGTGATATATCCCCCTCAGTTTGACCCATCTAAACAATACCCTACGTTGTTGTACTGTCAGGGCGGACCACAGTCACCGCTGACGCAATCGTATTCTTTCCGTTGGAATTTTCAGCTAATGGCCTCGCAGGGTTACGTAATTGTGGCCCCTAATCGTCGCGGCATGCCCGGTCACGGTACACAATGGAATGAGCAGGTAAGTAAAGACTGGGGCGGTCAGGTGCTCAAGGATTATTTGAGTGCCATTGATGAAGTTTCGAAGGAATCCTTTGTGGATAAAAATCGCCGTGCCTGCGTTGGAGCGAGTTTTGGTGGGTATTCGGCCTTTGCTCTGGCGGGTATGCACAACAAGCGATTCAAGTCGTTCATTGCTCATGATGGCATCTATGATTTTCGCAGCATGTACGGTACCACCGATGAATTATTCTTTGAAAACTGGGAAAAAGGTGGTCCGTACTGGGATAAGAAAAACGCAGTAGCTCAACGTTCGTTTAGCCAGTCGCCCAGTAACTTTGTAGATAAGTGGGATACACCCATTTTCATTATTCAGGGTGGAAAAGATTACCGGGTTCCCATCGAGCAGGGTTTGCAGGCTTTTCAGGCAGCTCAGTTACGTGGCATCAAAAGTAAGCTGTTATACTTACCCGACGAAAACCATTGGGTGCTGAGTCCCCAAAATGCCATTGTTTGGCAGCGGGAGTTCTATCAGTGGTTAGAAGAGACGCTGAAGTAAGTTAGAAAAGAGAGAGGTCTGGTTCAGGCCTCTCTCTTTTATTGGTAGAGGCGTAAAAATTAGTCCTTAGATAGTGTAACCGTATGCATTTGTATACTAGTAGTGAAATAAAAAGACGTACAGTCCAAGACATGTGTTCTGAACTGTACGTCAGGTAGTATTAACGTAATTTTAGTATGGGTACCTCTTACGGAGTAACCAAAATCTTTTGCTGTTGGATACTGACACCGTCGTTCACTTGTAACGTATAGACACCCCTGGTTAGTCCCTGCACAGGGATAAGGGCTTTGCCATTGCGAATTTCCCCTTTCCATACGGTCTGCCCGGTAATGTGGAGCAATACGGCTTGTATAGAATGGGCTTTAGTATTGGTGTTTTCTTTTACGCTGATGGTAATATCCGTACTAGCAGGGTTCGGGTAGGCAACTAAACCGTAGGTTGGAGCCAGGCTTAGTGCAATGATTCTACTGTAATGATCTGGTTCTGAAGCTTCATTGATTTTTAGACGATAGTAAGCCGTACCTACTTGAAGTTTAGTATCATAGAAGGTGTAAATACCCGAAGGAACGTTTTTAGAAGCAGCAAATCCAATGCTTGCCCAGTTTTTACCATCTAGGCTTTTTTCAACGGTATAGCCCAAAATATTTTTCTCCTGTGCTACTTCCCAGGTGAGTACTCCTATGTTTTCAGGAATAGCATGGACCTCCACATCGGTAAGTTTTTTACCAGCACTGGATTCTACCTGGCCTTTGAAGTAAATCAGACTAACGGGCAGGGAACTACTAGTGGAGTAGGCTACAATAGCCGGGTCGCCCTGAAGGACAAATTCCTGGGCATGACCTACTGTCATGGCATCGTTAGGTCTTGCGGTTACGAACGCTTTTATTGCTCTTACCAGATTTGTTCCAAAGGTTTTGTCTAATCCTTCCGAGTCAGTAAGTTTTGTGAAAAGAGTATTAGAGTAATCTTTCAGATAAAAAGGCCAGCCCAAAAACGAAGAAGCTAGATGGACGATGGCTCCTCGATCAGGCGTGTTTACCCAATTGCTACCTACAGTTTCCGGGGCATTGTAGTAAAAGATATTTCCTGCCTCACACCCATTAACAAATATGATGGGGTACTTCCCTTTATTGGTATAAGAGCTTTGGGAAGCTAGCCCAATATTAATATCGGTGTAGTTCGTAGAAGCGTGGCCAAAAAAGGTAATCATACTGGTACCATCATTTACATCTGGCGATACGTCGATCGTTTCAACGTTTTGATTAGTCGTTTTTGAGATGATTTTACCTGTTCCCTGTAGAGGAGCATTTTCAACAATATTCTTAAAATCGGTGGCATATCCCGTAAAACTGCTTCTTTCGTAATCCGTATGCCCACCACTCAGGTATAAAAACTTCTTTCTCCAGGGTTGATTCTTACTAAGTTCGTACTCTTTGATTTTACTTAAATAAGAGGCAATTTCATCAGGCTTCGTAACATTTAATCGGCCTACAGCAATAGCGGGTACGTTGGCGGGTTCGCCATTTAAACCATTGACTAATAGCCAGTCGGAACCCGGCCATCCCCCTGTTGGTACTAAACTATTGTCTGCCATCCCTTGCTCATCCAAGCCGAAACGGAAGTACTGCGGAAAAATCCCTCGACCAATCAGAAACAGGTGCTTTGGAGAACCGTTTTTCAGCATGTACCCCGCGAAATTGCGAATGGACAAACCACTACGTTCTCCATAGTTAAATTGATTCGACAGTACGTCCATATCTACCACCAGAGGTTTATAACCTCCGCCTGCTACGGAAGCCCGGTAGTCGGCATAGGCTTGTACGATATCCGAAGATCCACCAGCAGCCTGGCGGAGCACTTTATTCGTTACAATCAGGTAATTAACCTGCGAAGGATCAATAGGAATGAAATTGATCTTCTCAATTTTAGAGACCGAGCCTGATGATCGATTGACCCAAAAATTGCGAGCTTGCTGGGTGTTGCTTACTACGGCTTCTAACGTGTTCGAAGTGAAAGAAGATTGAATTCGCTGAATATTGTTTAAATCGGTAACGTCATAGAGTTGATCATTGGTGTTGGCATTACTGAATTGCAGAAGGGACGTACCACTGGGGTTTGTACGGGTATTGATTGCCTTTCCCTGAGTAACCCCAGATAAATTCAGAAGTTGAGGATAGGTAAACTTAAAATAAATGACACTGGCAGAACCAACTTTTGAATAGACAACAGCCTGTGAACTCGAGTTAGTTAAAAAACTCCAGTCAAATTCAGCACTATTTTTTAGGATTTGGTAATCGGTCGTCGTTGGAAAGGTCAGAATGGTATTTTCTGCGGCAGATGAGGAAGGACGGATGCTAACCTCAATCTCGTGATTACCAATGTTGGCGGTAAATAACGAAATGCTCAGACGAGGTTTTACCGTATTTGCCTCGGCTTGGTATGGATTCTCTAAAGGTAGATTATACGCTTTCCGGTTATTATTACCGATAGGGGAATCCATATACCCTTTTCCGACTCCGTAGCTGGCTAAAGTCATGCCCCGTTCGAAATTCATCTGCGTGTACGCACTGGAATAGGCTGGCCCGACGTCATAATGAGAGGTGAAGAGAGAGACATTTTCCGCCCAGTGATAAGGCTCTGCTGCCAGGGTACCTTTACTGGGAGGTGTCGGAGTGCTCACCCGCTTTCCCTTCTGTCCATTGACCGTCAGTGTCAGGAAGTAATAAGAGTTTTCCGTAAATAAACTCACATATGGGTTATGGTGGGATTCCTTGGGTACATACAGTTCCGCATCACGGGAACCATCGTTACCAACCCCGAAGAATTCAACGTAATCACCTGTATCAAATGTACCATCTCCTTCTCCTACGACGGTGATGGCCTGCTCAACCCCTCTTCTAAAAAGCTGAATTTGTTGAGGGTTTGCTTTTAAATCAAAACCAGCATTTTGCAATTCAGTGTAAGTAAGCCGGTAAATCCCTTTCTGAGTGACGGGAATTTTAAAATACGTTTGCTGGTAATTAATCCATTCATTGCCAAACTGTTGGGAAAAGGATTTTGTCGTCCAGCCTAGTGAAAGAACGAGCAGTAAAAAGTAGATTTTTTTCATATCAAGGGCTAAAGAAATGGGGCTACTGATGCGTAGTGCGTGAGTTGTGGTTGGGTACAGGGATAAATTACGTGGGAAGCTTGGTAAATTATTTAAAATCAATGGATTAACAGGAAGATAGATAACGAAATTAGCCAGTTATTAACGTTAATGATCAAGTTTTTACCTTTTCTTAAGTATGCTCAAGAGAAGATAGCGAATAGGACCGTTAAGTTAGCTAAATCAATTTAGTTTAGATAAGTATCTATGCTCAAAAGTTTATTTTGTTTAAGTTCTTTAAAGTGATAGGCAATACTTTAAAATTGTCAAATGATTTTTGATTAGAAGTGAAAACGTAACGACTCCAAACTTAAAGACCACCCACAAGGCCAGAGAACAACCTTTTCCTGGTGGGGGAATAATCATAGGTTAAAAATATAGAAAAATTCCAAACGACTTGTTAAGAATAAGTTAATCAGGCAGGAAATTCAGTTTTTCGGTAGGAATGGACTTCTGTATGGAAAGTCATTAGTAGGTGATAGCTTGATTGTGAAAGAGATACAGCGAGTTAGCTTGTTGAATACGAGCCAGCGGTATGTACGAATAAGGACTGCCTATGGACAACTTAAGTCTTCTGTGAAAGATAGTTGCAATGGTAAAGTGTTAAAATGAAATTAGTCTCACAGGATCGTAAGGTGAAGTCTCACTAGGCAGCCTTTTGATAGTGTTGAGGAAAAACGCCCGTTGCCGGAACCTAACTTGTCCCCACGTTTATAAGAGTATTTTCAAATTTGATATGATAATTAGAGCCCCCGTCTAATCCAGCAAGGGCTTCGCTTTAGTTATAAAAGATGTGCATATAAACAAATCAGAAGTAATTGGTAAACCCGGACAGACGATTCCTGTATGTATCAATGACATAATTAGTCAATCTTCAGGTTATGATCGAAAACAATCAAAAGTCAGGACTACTAAAAGCCCTGACTTTTGATGAAAGTTATATGCCGGGTTATTGCCATGAGTATCGTATCAAGCCCCATTTACAAGGAAAAGAGTTTACTACTATGAAACTTTAGGGTTCTAGTCCATTTTCGCGGGCTTTTTATTAAAAGGTAATGGTACGAGTAGTGACAAACGTTTGCTGAGCTTTCTCGTAATCCGAGAAGTTGCCAATATCCAACCATTCGCCCTGAATGGGAATACAGCTAATTTTATGACCAGCCTGGGCGGCTGTAGCGATGAATTGCCAACCTTCATAAGGACCAGATTCTGGAATCAGAGTTAGTAAAGATCTTTCTATAACGTATATGCCCGCATTAATCTCAAAAGTCAAGGAAGGCTTTTCCGTGATACCTATGAATTGGCGATTAATATCTTTTTCGATTACTCCCCACGGAAGTTTCACTTGATGCTGATAGGTCCCAATACCTAATTCAGCACCGCTGTCCAGAAACTCCTGTAGAAAGGCATGAACGTCAAAATCTGTTAATAAATCACAGTTGATGATAAAAACGTACTTATGTTTCCAGTTCTGGATGAGTCGTAAAGCTCCAATACTTCCCAAAGGCTGTTGTTCTGAAATGAACTCAATAGAAGTATTGGTCTGAGCAAAATGTTCTTTAATCTGTTGACCTAAGTGACCTACAGATATAATAAAATCCTGAATGCCGAAGGTTTGGAAATGATTAACAATCCGTTCAATAATAGGAACCTGATTAATTTTGAGTAGTGCTTTTGGAATGCTATCTGTCAAAGGACTTAGTCTACTCCCTTTACCTCCCGCCATGATCATAAAGTGAACGGGATAAGATTGTAAAGGTGTTTGCATAAAGATGAGTTTATAGATAAAAGGACTTTATTTTTTTAACTACAAAAGCTAATTGCTCTTGGGTAATAGAGGTGGAGCAGGGCAGCATAATCCCCTTGTTGGCGACTCCTGCTGTCGTATGATTTTTTGAAATGTAAACGTTGTTTTTAAAAGCTGGTAGCTCCTGAATAGGAATCCAAAGAGGTCTGGTTTCAATCTTAAATTCAGCCAAATATTGAATTAGCTTTCGACTATTGGGAACCGTAATTACAAAGTGCCAGAAATTAGAATTAACTCCTGGACTTATCGTTTGAAAACCTAAATTTGGAATAGTAGATAGCTCTTGCGTGTAATACGCCGCAATCTTCTGCTTTTTAGTGACAAAAGAGTTTAGATATTCCATTTGAGCTAAGCCAATCGCAGCTAATGGATTAACCAATCGATAATTATATCCAATCTGATCGTGCAGGTATTCTATTGTACCAGTTTTAGCCTGAGTAATTAGATGTTTTACCTGCTGAGCAATAAGGGCATCGTCAGTGATAACCATTCCACCGCCAGCGGTAGTGATAATCTTATTACTATTGAAGCTAAATGTACCCACGGACCCAAACGTACCTGCGTGCTTACCCTTGTAAAAAGAACCTAATGAACCAGCAGCATCCTCAATTAATTCGATGTTATACCTTTGAGTTAAAGACAGTAACCGCTCCATATCTGGCATATTTCCCAGCAGATGAACCAGAACAATGGCTTTAATCCGTTGTTTACTCTTGTGATAATAGCAGTAATTATTCTTTTGGTACGTTTGAGTAGTAAGAAACTCATCTAATACATCTAAATCCAGAAGCCAGGTTTTAGAATCAATGTCTATTAATAAGGGTTCTGCTCCAACGTAAGTCACGGCATTAGCCGTGGCTATAAATGTTAGATTAGGAACGATCACTAAATCGTTCTTTTCAATCTTATTAACTAATAGTGCGATGTGTAAAGCTGAAGTACCACTACTTACACCAATGGCATAAACAGCTCCGGTATATTCACACATACTTTTTTCGAAGGCCCGTAAATAACTGCCACCTGATAACCAGTTTGAATCCAGACTTTCCTTGACGTAAGTCCATTCGTTACCAGCCAGGTTCGGTTCGCATAGTGGAATGGAGTTCATGATTAGATATTGGTGTATTTACGAGCGAATGGATCGGATAGAATTTGGGAAGTAATGAGCTGGTTTACTTCAGTAATCCCCTGAGGTACTGTGCGGGTGATTTGGAAACCTAGCTGGTTTTTAATTTTATCGGCATTAACCCGGTAATCACGTGGGTCACTACCTATAGATTTATAGCTTACCTGAAGCGTAGGAATCTGTTTACAGATTTCATCCATCAGCATTTTTTTTGTATAATTTTCCCGGGTATCGCCCACATTGTAATAGTTATTAGCTACCACTTCTTTGGGGGAAATTAATACCATATACATCGCATTGGCTAGGTCGTATACGTGGCAGTAGGGACGCCAGAAATGCTCTCCATAGATTAGTAAATTGATACCGGAAGCGGCATCCCGTGTGAACTCATTCACCGTTAAGTCAAAGCGAATCCGAGGAGAAACCCCATAGACGGTTGAAAAGCGAAGTATAGTCCGGGTAACGGTTTGGGACTTAATGCTGAGTAAGTATTCTTCAAACTTTACTTTAGTCTCGGCGTATAATGAGATGGGATTAAGTGGTGATTCTTCATCCAGATAAGCGGTAGGGTCTTGCATTTTTCCGTAATTGCTGCACGTCGAGGCAAAAACAAATCGTTTAATCTTAGCTTCTTCACAACATTCATATAATTGAACGGAGGCCGCCCAGTTAATTTCCTTCGTTTCCTGAGGATATTTATTACAGGGAGGTTCGCCAACGATAGCCGCCAGGTGACAGACGTGATCGACGTTTTGGAGCGACTCACGAACGGTGGAAAGCTCTCTTAGGTCACCTTTAATAAATTCAAAATCAGGATGTAGCCAGAATTCAATTAAACCTTCTCCGCCGAATGTTAAATTATCCAGAACTCGAACTTTATATCCGTTAGTTAATAAAATGCGAACCAGTGAGGAACCAATGTATCCAGCACCACCCGTAACTAATACTCTTTCTTTCATAAGGGTTGAAGTTTTTTAAAAGCTGCGATTAACTCATTTACAATGGCGGAAGGTTCCCATGCTCTGATTATTTCCTGCCCCTGTTTACCCAGGGCCTGATACTGTTCGGGATTATCCATGTAATAGGTCATCTTTTCTACTAAATCTTCTTGATTGTATGGATCGAACGTATATCCATTTCTGCCCTGTTCGACCAAGTCTATGGCACTTCCGCAACGATTAGATACTAAAACGGGTAATCCGAAAACCATAGCTTCATTGGTTAAAAAACCAAACGGCTCAAAGACACTGGGTAAAACGGCAACATCCGCCAACGTATACCGAATGGGTACTTCGTACCATTCGCAGGAATCAATAAAAAATACTGAAGAATTATGAAGCTTTTTTTGGGTTGATTCAAGAATGCTTTTCTGATCACCTTCTCCGCTCAGTATTAGGCCAAAAAGGGGGCCGTTAACTGATTTTTTCTGAGCCTTATCGAAGCATTCAATTAATGATTTAAGGTTTTTTCTATAAATAAATCGTCCGGCATAAATGAAATTAAATGTGGGTAAACCCAAACGATCTTTACTGGCTTGGCGATGAGTTAAATTCTTACTATAAATTTCGTAAATAGTATCATTGTCAATGCCAATGTTTTTTTTACTTAATAACCGATCTGGGTGAACTCCTAGTTTTAAAGCGTAGTTTGCTGCTAGTGTTCCTAAACAAACTATACCTTCACTATTTTGTAGAAAAAATCGTTTCAAAGCTTCTTTCCACCACTTTCGTTGACGGCTTATTTCTGTACTTTCAAAATCTAACAAAACCTTTATTCCACGTACTTTACAATAAGCCCATACAAACCAGTAGGAGGGATCATAATAACCGTTGAGGTAGATGATATTCGGAGCATATCGATGCACATTACCTAACAATTTTAGGGTTTTGGGAAGCCACCTGATACTATCGAAAGACTGTCCCGGAAACAGAACCTGATAGCTATACTGATGAACCCCTAGATCAGTGCCCAGATTGGCTCGACTTTGTTCTGTATCGGCTAACTGCAACACATGAAAATCAAAGCCATTCTGTTTGGATTTTTCTTCAATTTCATTGAAAATACGAGCCTTGTAATGAGACCAGAGTATATTATGAACCGCAATTATTTTCATAGTAAAGGGGTTAACTATGATGTTTATCCAACCAGTCTAAAATAGTTACATCATAAGTTTGACCGAATTTTATGACTAATAAATCGCCTGAACTTATCAGGTTGTCAAGGTCAATGTATGTACTTAATTAAGTAGGTGTTTTCAACTAAGAAAAGGTAAATTTGGAATTGATGACCGTTCTTATTGCCTGCTCTGAAGCATTGATGGAAATGGTTTGAAATAAATATTCATCAAGTATGTGGAAGAGTTTGGAATAGGTATTAATGGCTGATTTTTTTTGATGAAATTCAATAAATATGCCATTGATTGAGGCGTAATGTCAATCCAGTTTGATCCCCAAAATGGTTTCATTAAAAAGCATTCCGGCACCGAATCGAAATGAATAGAATCGTTATTGACTGCCTGTTGAAAAATTCAGTGTTTGAAAGGGGATCGGTTTGCGTTGGTACAATAACTCCAGGATTGCCAGTACGCGTGGGCCTGCGGAAGTTTTTCGAATCGTTTTATGTCTTTGCCAGGCATTCTCCAGACGATTAGTATTCTGATTTTTAAATTCGGGCTTAGTAGAGGCTAACGCTTCTACAATGAATAATTCATCGATTTCGGGATCAATGATTACGTAACCGTGTTCGGCAAAATGCCTGACTAACGCTTTATTAGCAGGGGTTAGTTGATATTTGGTAAGTTCTTCTTCGAAAAAGGGGGATTTAGCCCAGGGTGTTTGAATAGAAGGGTATGACATGAAGAAAAAAGGCTGAAGGTTCTTTAGAATTACTATAGCAGCCCCTGTAAAAAGGTTATCATCTATTCCCTGCTATTTTCTTCAAATTCTCCCCGTCGTCCCGGAACCTAACTTGTACCCCCACGTTTTTAATGGTATCTTCAAGTTTGAATTACGATTAGAGCCCAGTCATTATGCATTTTTCCCATCTTCACTGCCATACCAAATTTTCACTGCTCGACGGTGCCGCCGATATTGGTGGCATGTTCAAGAAAGCCAAGGCTGATGGACATTCGGCAGTTGCCATTACCGATCACGGTAATATGTTCGGCGTGTTCAAATTCGTGGCCGAAGCCGGGAAGCATGGGGTAAAACCCATCGTAGGCTGTGAGTTTTACGTGGTACAGGATCGTCACGAGAAGAAATTTACGAAGGAGAAGAAAGACGTTCGGTATCACCAGTTAATGCTGGCCAAAAATGAAATTGGCTATCGAAATCTGGTCAAACTCTGTTCGCTGGGTTTCATTGAAGGGATGTACGGGAAGTACCCCCGCATTGATAAAACCCTGATTGAACAATACCACGAAGGCCTCATTGCCACAACCTGCTGTATTGGAGCCAGCGTGCCCAAAACCATTCTACGGAAAGGGGAAGAGGAAGGTGAAAAGGAGTTTTTGTGGTGGCTGAATATCTTCGGTGAAGACTTTTACGTCGAGCTACAGGATCACGAAATTCCCGATCAAAAGCGGGTCAATGAAGTATTGCTAAAGTTTGCTCGTAAGCATAATGTGAAGATTATCGTCTCTAATGATAGTCACTACGTAGACCAGCAGGATGCCAACGCTCACGATATTTTGCTGTGCGTCAACACCGGCGAAAAGCAGAGTACGCCCTCGGCTAAGGATTTCTCGGACGATGAGGCCATGCCCCGGGGGTCGCGGTTTGCCTTTTACAACGATCAGTTTTATTTCAAGACGAAAGCGGAAATGCTGAACGTCTGGGGCCACATTCCCGAAGGCCTAGACAATACACAGGAAATTGTCGATAAGTGTTTTGAACCGAAACTGAAGAAAGACATTCTTCTGCCCAATTTCCCCATTCCTGACGAATTCAAGGTACACGCTGATGATACCCTGAACCAGTGGGAATACCTGCGTCACCTGACGTTTGAAGGAGCACGTCAACGCTATGAAACTATTTCGCCCGAAGCCGAGGAACGCCTCAACTTTGAGCTGCATACCATCAAAACGATGGGTTTCGCTGGATACTTCCTCATCGTGATGGACTTTATCAAGGCGGGTCGTGACATCGGCGTATTCGTGGGGCCGGGTCGGGGTTCGGCGGCGGGTTCGGCGGTGGCGTACTGCATCGGGATTACGAACATCGATCCGATTAAGTACAATCTGCTGTTCGAGCGTTTCCTGAATCCTGACCGGAAATCTATGCCCGATATTGATACGGACTTTGACGATGCGGGTCGCCAGAAAGTCATTGACTACGTAGTCGATAAATACGGTCGAAATCAGGTAGCCCAGATTGTGAGCTACACGGGGATGAAAGCCAAATCGGCCATCAAAGACGTGGGCCGGGTACTGGATTTACCTTTGGATGAAACCAACTTACTCACGAAGTTGATTCCGGAAAAACCCCTGGATCTGAACCTGCAACGCGTCCTGCTGGCTCCCATTGATGGGCCGGGCGGCGTGAAGGATAAAGAAGGCTGGGGAGGCGAGGAAATTCAGAATATCCAGAAGTTGCGGGATACGATGAAATCCAATACCGTAGCGGGTAAGGTACTGACCGAAGCCCTGAAGCTGGAAGGCTCCGTACGCGGTACGGGTATCCACGCGGCGGGTATTATCATCGCTCCTAAAGACTTAACGGATATTATTCCGGTGTGTACCTCAAAAGATTCGGACTGGTTTATCACGCAGTTTGAAGGAAAGGTAATCGAGGATGCCGGGGTAATCAAGATGGACTTTTTAGGATTATCCACGTTGACGATCCTGAAAAACGCTCTGGCTCTGATTAAGCAAAACCACGGCGTAGATATTGATCTGGATAGTTTGCCGCTCGATGATCCGAAGACTTACGAGCTTTTCCAACGCGGTGAAACCTACGCGATTTTCCAATACGAAAGTCCGGGAATGCAGAAGTACATGAAGGAACTAAAACCCACGCGGTTTGAGGACCTTATTGCGATGAACGCCCTGTACCGGCCCGGTCCGATTCAGTACATTCCTGAATTTATTGACCGGAAACACGGCCGGAAACCCGTTGTATATGATCTTCCCGAAATGGAAGAGTACCTGGCTGATACCTACGGTATCACGGTGTATCAGGAGCAGGTGATGTTGCTGTCTCAGAAACTGGCGGGCTTCTCCAAAGGTGACGCCGACGTACTGCGGAAGGCCATGGGTAAGAAAGACCGGGCCACGCTGGACAAGATGAAGGGCAAATTCATGGAAGGAGCCGTCGCCAAAGGTCTGGATGCCAAGAAACTTGAAAAGGTCTGGACCGACTGGGAAGCGTTTGCTCAGTACGCCTTCAACAAGTCGCACTCGACCTGTTATGCATTCGTGGCCTACCAGACGGCGTACCTGAAGGCCCACTATCCGGAGGAGTACATGGCGGCCAACTTAACCAACGAGCTGGGCGACATCAAGAAGATTACGCTCTTCATGGAGGAAACCCGCCGGATGGGTCTCGACGTATTAGGTCCCGACGTGAACGAATCCATCAAGGAATTTAACGTTAATAAGAAAAAGCAGATTCGTTTTGGTCTGGGTGGCATTAAAGGTACGGGCGATGCGGCCGTGGATAGCATCATTCAGGAACGAAACGCGAATGGTCCTTACCAGGATATTTTTGACTTCGTCACGCGGATCAACCTGCGTACGGTGAACAAGAAGACGTTGGAATCGCTGGCCTATGCCGGAGCCTTCGATAGCTTTGGCATCAACCGGGCGGCATTCTTCGCCGATACGGGAACGGGTACGTTCATCGAAACGCTGATTCGGTATGCCAACAAGCACCACGAAGAAAAAGCCGCTGCTCAGGTGTCGCTTTTCGGAGCGATGAGTGGGGGTGGTGGAGCCAACATGATGGCTCCTCGCATCCCTTCGGCGGAGCCCTGGGCCCGAATGATCGAACTCAATCAGGAACGGGATGTGATTGGCGTATACATATCCGGCCACCCGCTGGATGAGTTCCGTATTGAGCTGGATAATTTCTGCGATATTACACTGGACCGTTTCCGCGATTCGGAAGAGGAAAAAAACTGGTACAATCGCGATGTCCGCATTGCCGGAATCGTGACCAAGTACCAAGAGCGATACGCCAAAAATGGCAATCCCTTCTGTTTGTTTACGATTGAAGATTATGCCGGAAGCATGGAACTGGCCCTGTTTGGCGACGATTACGTAAAAATGGGTCAGTATGTATCACAGGATCGGTTTCTGTACATTCGGGGAAAACTGCAACCGAGCTGGCGGAACCAGGGGCAGTACGAGTTCAAGGCTACGCAGATTCAACTATTACCCGAAGTACGGGAGAAGATGTGTAAGCAGTTGAGTCTGGAGATTAATTTGCAGGAAGTTAGTGGGGAACTGGTGGCAAGTCTGAGCGAGTTATTCAAGCAAAATCCGGGCACCTGTAACTTATTCGTGAAACTCAAAGACTCGGAAAGTCCGGTAGAGGTAACGCTGCAAAGCCGTTTCAATAAAATCAACGTCTCAAATGATCTGATTAAAGGATTGGAGCAGTTGGTTGGGAAGAATAGTTTTCGGTTGAATTAAGGTTTTTATATTAATAAGAAGGAAGACTCACTGGCTTTGGCTAGTGGGTCTTTTTATTTGTGGACATCGTTAATACGCTTCGCCGTCATTGGAAGTTAATGGAGCATTGCTAACAACATGGTTTTCGGGTTATTTGTGTTATTGAACTGAAAACTGAAATTAAGTTATTGGTGTCGCTTTGCTTAAACACTAACAACGGTAGAAAGATTGAGAACATATTCGTAGATGAATAAGATATTGAAAATATATCTCGTCATTGTAATGAACTATTAAATAGTACTTTATTAGAAAATTAGTAATAAATTAAAATATTTTGATACCACTATATATGAATTTAATATATTTTTGAAGACCAACCAGAATAGTACGTATAGTACTATTTATTGCAGTAATAATAAATACCATAATATATAGCATCATGAGGGGAAGTAGTATTGTACTTTTTATATTGTTGTCATTTACTAAATTATGTGCTCAAGACTTAGATAATGGGCAAATTCCGTTTTACGCTGAACCTTACTATAATTATAAGCCACTAAGAATTAATATTGGAAAATATAGCGAACAGCTAAAAACCAATGATACTACCCAGCTTCTTGACTTAGCTAATAAAATTAAAGCGGACATTAACAATGTTTCAATCGAGACTTTATATGTCCTTTCTTTGAGACTTTATGACCTAGGCAAAAAAGATGAATCATTTTATTGGTTTCATACTGCTAAGACAAGAGCCAGAATTTTTGTAGAAGCACTTGATCCCGAAAAAATTAGAGGTATAGGTTCTGAAGCTTTCGAACTTAAACATCTTTTTACGGCATTCAATCAAATTGTTGGTAGTTATATAAATGCATATGGCTTCAATGACGTTGAAAAAGCTGCATCAACCATGGAAATAATTAAAACAGAAATAAAAAATATAAAATTTTATACAAGCGTCTATAAAAAAACAAAGTTCTTATCTGATACTAAATTAGAAGAAATTAAGACGAAAAAAGAGAAAGATATTGAAGAAAGTATTAATTACTTTAGAGCCAACAAAGACGAAATAAAAAAGAAGCGAATTGAAGCTGGTATACAAGATAAATATTAAATTATTCTTACCATTGTTGGTGTTACTACCGCCGTTGTCGGGATTTAGCGTAGCGTTATCAACAACTTTATTCGTGGGGCAAATAATAATATTCATTAAATTTATTGGTTTCGCTTTGCTTAAACACCCATAACGACAGCAAAATTCTTACGATTAACGGCTCGCGAATGAGTATAAACTGCTCATTTCAACATATTAGTAGAAGATTCTTCAGGAATACAGATCCGTCATAAATTCACCACTACCTATCATCACTGCCCCAAAGCCCCAGCAAAAATGATTTCAGACTGTTCCAAGTGTTCGTCCATTAGACCTAACTTGGAACGACGAAAGGTAGTTTGCAACTGCCGACCCTCACAGACTGACATTTATCAGCTATTCCAAGTGACGCCTTTCAGGCTTAACACCCGGAATAGTAGGGCCAGAGACACTTCTCTCCGGCATCCATGACTCCGGCTCGGAGGACAGGGTTGCACGCCTTAATTTTCCAAAATAGAGGCAGATACTTACCAGATTAATTCTTCCAGAACGAGTATAAACAGCTCAAGACAACATAAGAGTAGTAAATGCTGCGGTGGAAAGGGCAAGTAAAAGGCTAACCCATTCCCTGTGGGCAAATGCATCGGGCCTTTTATAGTCGCTTTAAAAAGAACAATAATAAACCTCGTCTATTTTGTGCTACTAAGTCTATTTTCTAAAATGAATCTACGCAAAAAAGCAATGGCCTTCCTGTGGGCCATGTTAAGCAGTGTAACCGCTTTTACCCAGACCAAGCAGGCTTCACCGCCCTTCGAAGGGTATCTATTTGCTTACTTCGAGGGTTCAGGAGATCCGCTCAAGCAGGAGCAGTTACGCCTGGGCATCAGCAAGGATGCCATCCATTGGTCTGCTTTAAATAACAATCAGCCTATTCTTGCCTCCAGTGACATCTCGCAGACGGGTGGAATTCGGGACCCACATTTGTTACGCGGACAGGATGGAAATACCTTTTATCTGACGGCAACTGATATGTTCGTAGGTAAAAATGGTTGGGGGAGTAATCCGGGTATTGTTCTGCTGCGTTCCACTAATCTAGTGGATTGGACCCACCGGAGTATCGACCTGGCCAAAACCTACCCGCAGACGTTTGGGAATGTACAATGGGTATGGGCTCCGCAGACCATCTATGATCCCCAGGCCAAAAAGTATCTGATCTACTTCACGGTACGTTTCAAAGACGATTCGAAGCTTGATTTTTATTCCGCCTACGCCAATCAGGACTTTACTGGTTTTGAGGCTGAACCCAAGCTGATGTTCCGGGCAAAGTACGGAGCCATTGATGGCGATATTGTTTATAAAGACGGCACGTACCATCTGTTCTTTAAAGGGAATACAAAAGATGAGAGCGGCAAAGAAATCAAAAATGGCATTCAACAGGCCACTTCGAAATCGCTGAACGGCCCCTGGGTAGAGGATTTCAAGTATCTGGATGCTTATTCGGATAAACATATTGTAGTAGAGGGCTCCAGTGTCTTCAAACTCAACGACTCGGACGAGTATATTTTGATGTATGATCTATACACGAACCTGCGGTATGAGTTTCAGCGGAGCACCGATCTGTATCATTTTACGGATAAACCCGAGTCTTTCACCAAAAACTTTAATCCCCGGCATGGCAGTGTCATCGGCATTACCCGAGAAGAAGCCCGCCGTCTACAGGCGAAATGGGGGGGCGTTCCTAATGACTTGTTACAACCCGTCGAGGCTTCTGATCGCTATTCATTTACTTCGAAAGGAAACCCCATCATTACGCATGCGTACACAGCTGATCCGGCGGCACTGGTGAAAGGAGATACGCTGTGGTTGTTCGCGGGTCACGATTTCGCCGGTGGGCAAAGTGGATATAAAATGAAAGACTGGCTGGTGTATTCAACCACGGATTTGAAAACGTGGACCCAGTATCCCGTGCCCTTAAAAATAACGGACTTCCCCTGGGCGAAGAGTGGAGATGCGTACGCGGGTCAGGTCATGGAAAGAAACGGGAAATATTACTGGTACATCAGCACAAACTGGTCAGGTATTGGAGTTGCAGTAGCGGATCGACCGGAAGGACCTTACAGAGATGCGTTGGGGAAACCTCTGCTTACTAATAAGGATTGTTTTGCCTCTTCCCACTCCTGGGCCTGTATTGACCCTACGGTATATATCGATGCTAACGATCAGGCCTGGCTTTTCTGGGGCAACCTCGAATGCTATTATGCCAAATTAAAAAAGAACATGATCGAGATAGAAGGGGAAATTAAACGGGTTCAGTTCCCTGGTTTCGATTTTACGGAAGCTCCCTGGATTCATGCCTACAAGGGCAAATATTACCTGAGTTATGCGACGGGCTTCCCGGAAAAAATTGCGTATGCAGTGGCTAATTCCATTGAAGGACCTTACGAATACAAAGGTATTTTAAATGAGATTGCCGGAAACAGTAATACTAATCATCAGGCGATTGTCCAGCACAAAGGGCAGTGGTACTTCATTTATCATAACGGCGGTATTCAAACCGATGGTAATAGCTATAGCCGCTCGATATGTATCGACAAATTGGACTACAATAAAAACGGAACCATAAAACGAGTAATGATGACTAGTGAAGGCGTATCGAATACTTACAGCCCAACTAAATAGGTTTTACTGAATTTAAACCAGCAACGAGTTAATGGATGAAGGAGCTAGGTCTCTTTATCGATTAACTCGTTGCTGGTTTAAACGGGTTTTGAATAATCATAAATGGATTTTACGAAAATCATACAGTAGAAACCTACGGTCAAGTGGTGATAAGTTCTTATAATGATTTAATAATAGATAGGTCGGCGTAGAAGTACTAAGTGCCAGTCTATTAACTAACAACGAAAAACTATCAACTACTTATAAATGAGATAAATAAATGAAATTATTAGGTAAAAAACAGGTGGGTGGGCGTTAGTCGTATCTTTTAATCTCATTATAATCTCTAGAGGGAAGTTGTTAATATTCAGGAAACATACCAGACATAAATTGCGGGGCATCTTAAAACTTAAGGATCCCAACTAATTTATGAAACTCTATAGGGTTATTCTACTATTTACTTTACTGGTCAGTAGTCAGGCGTGGGCTCAGGTAACCACCAGCGGCTTGAGTGGACGTGTCATAGATGACAAAAAAGAGACGCTGGTAGGAGTCACGGTTCAGGCCGTTTTTACCCCCACGGGTACCCGTTATGCGGCCATTACTGATACGGAGGGCCGTTACCGAATCAATAACATGAGTGTCGGTGGCCCCTATGAAATTACATTTTCCTCCATTGGTTTTCAAACAAATACGATCCCCGGAGTTACCCTTCAATTAGGGGAAACGACTACCATCAACGTCACCTTGCAGAACTCAACCCAAACCTTAGGTGAGCTGGTTGTAAAAGGCGAAAAAGGAGGAGAACGCAACGGAGCCGGATTAAACGTGGGTAGTGAAACGATTCGCCGAATGCCTACGATCTCCCGTAGCCTCACGGACATGACGCGATTAACGCCTCAGGTAAACAATCAGAACTCCTTTGCGGGTACCAATTTCCGGTACAATAACGTAACGATTGACGGAGCGATTAATAACGATGCCATTGGTTTTAGCCCCTCGCTGGGTGGATCAACCGGAACGTCAGGACAGCCCGGTTCAAGTACGCGTACCAACCCCGTTAGTCTGGATGCCATTCAGGATATTCAGGTAGCCGTTGCTCCGTTCGACGTACGGCTGGGTAACTTCCTGGGTGGATCGGTAAACGCCGTTACGCGGAGTGGTACAAACAAGGTTTCGGGTTCTGTCTATGGTTTTGGTCGCAATGCGACGCTGACGGGAGCCTGGAATGGAGCCGCCAACGCAAAAGAAAAGCTACCCAGCACTTTTCACGAATATCAAACGGGTTTTAGAGTAGGCTTACCTCTCATCAAGAACAAGCTGTTTTTCTTTACTAATGAAGAAATCACCAACCGTCAGGATCCCGTACAGTTCCAGGCAGGTTCGGCTTCTTCTCTGATTAAAGATGCGGCAGTAGCTCAACAGATTTCAGATTTCGTGAAAACTAATTACGGGTTTGAGGCTGGTTCGTACGGTAATTATTCCATCTATTCAAAAAGTACGAAATTCTTCAATCGTCTGGACTGGAATATCAATGCTCGTAATCAGTTAAGCTTGCGTAATAACACGGTATTCTCGGAAGCAACCAACCTCGAGCGGGATGCCGCAAACTTCCGTTTCGGTAGCATCGATTTCCGTCAGAATAACAACCAGACCAGTACGGTTGCGGAGTTGAAAACGCAATTCGGACGTGCTTCCAATAGCTTAATTGCAGGATATTCTACTGTACACGATTACCGTACGACCCTTTCTAATATTCGTACATTCCCACAGGTAGAGATTGCTTACAATGGCGGTACGATCTTCCTGGGTAACGACCGGGAAGCTTCCGTGTTCAACCTGCGTCAGAAAACGTTTGAGTTAACGGATAACTTCACCTTCTACAAAGGTAACCATACCTTCACGGTAGGTACGCACAACGAATTTTATACAATTGATTATGGATTCGTGAATGCTCCTAATGGTCGGATTTCATACGTTTCAACGGCGGCAAATGCTTCTACACCTGCCCGCGATGGTGTTCAGAACTTCCTGATTAACTTACCCAACCGGGTGCGGGGTTCGTATCCGTTTGCTGATGCCAGCAACAGCCTCGACAATCAATTCAACAATCCCTACGCTCATTTCAATGTTAACCTGCTGAGTTTGTATGCTCAGGATGATATTCAGCTTACGGATCGTATTAAACTTTCTCCCGGCATTCGTTTCGATTATACGGGATTACCTACCAAACCTGCGTTGAGTCCTCAGGTAGCGGCTTCTACGGGAGATCCTAATTACGGTACAACCTATACGTACACTCCTTTAAATCAGATCACGAATAAGTATCTGAACAATGTACAGGTATCGCCTCGTTTGGGCTTCAATATCGATGCGAAAGGGGATAAAAGTCTTGTCATTCGGGGTGGAGCGGGTCTGTTTACGGGCCGGATTCCTTTTGCCTGGCTGGGCTATGCGTTTTATAACAACGGGGTAGGTTACGGTGCTTATGATTTTAACAACAACGCTACCGCCTCCACGAAACTCGTAGGAGATCCGCTGGTACCGGGTGGAGCCTTGGCTATTAACAATAACAACGGAGGTACTCGCCGGACTCAGGTTGACTTGATTGACAATAACTTCAAGATGCCTCAGATGTTTCGGAGTAACTTAGCCGTAGACTATGTAATCAACGGTTATAAGATCACGCTGGAAGGATTGTATACGAAAGTCATCCATGACCTGAAATTCCAACAGGTGAATACCAAAGATGTCGTTTGTTACTACAGTTATGACACGCAGCATCAGCAGCCTATTTACGTATCGTCAACCGGAGCGGCGGGTGCCCAGCGGATTGATAATAACTTCGCGAACGCGTACATGCTTTCCAACACGAGTCAGGGACGTCGGTATAGCTTAACTGCCCAGATTCAGAAAAACTACTCGGCAGGTTTAGGTTTCTCTGCTGCCTATACGTATGGAAAGGCTTTTGATATCACCAATGGTATTCGGAACTCCATGGAATCGAACTGGCAGTTGAACCAGTCGCTCTCACCGAACAATCCATCTCTGGCTTATTCGAACTTTGACATTCGTCACCGCATCGTAGCCAGCGTTAATTACCGCCAGAAGTGGAGCAATACCAACGCCACGACGGTTTCTCTGTTCGCTTCTTTCCAGTCAGGTTCTGCGTATTCCTGGGGGTATGTTAACTCAACGATTAATGGTTCTGGACAAGCAAACGGGTTAGCCTACATTCCAAAAGATCTGACGGAAGCTCAGAAGTTACTCCCAACGGGTACACAGGCACAGGATTTCATGGCCTTTGTGCAGAGTGATAACTACCTGAAAACCCGCATGGGAACCTTTACGGAGCGTAACGGTGGACGTACCCCCTGGAACAATACGATGGACTTACGTTTTCTACACGAGATTACCATGAAAAATGGCCATTCTCTTCAGCTTTCGTATGACATCCTTAACTTCCTGAATCTGGTAGACAAGAAGTTAGGGTATTATTACTTCTCACCCAATACCTTTAACTCAACGGCTTCTATCGGTCTAGCTCGGGCTACTAACCCCACTACGGGCGACCCGACCTTTACCTGGAGCCGTCCTACCACGCCCTATTCGATTGATCCCCTCGGATCTCGCTGGCAAATGCAGTTAGGAGCCCGGTATTCTTTCTAGGCTTGAGCTGAGTAATAGGAAGTATCTAACAAGGGAAGGGTACTGAATCAATCACATAAGTCATGATTGATTCAGTACCCTTCCCTTATTTAGAAGCGGATTTTACAGAGTTACGTCCCTGTAATGTAGGCTTTGATTGAAGGACTGGTTTTATGATTATAGCAAAAGGCAAAGAGCCGTTTCTGCCTATGCACATTCCATCAACAATTCAAATACTTTTCACATTCTCGCCGTTATTGGTGTTTAGCGGAATGTCACCTAAAATGGCGAAGCGAATAATTGATAAAAAGTCTCGTATGAGTGTCTATAGGCGGACTTTGGGTCAATACAGAAGTTTTTATACGAGTTTTGAGAAGCACAATTGTACCGTCCGTTTGATAGAGTCGAGTGAGGGCTGCATAAACATAAAAAGCTCATGAATATTTACGAATACCAGCGATTAGTCGGGAAGATAGAGGATATCCCTGAGTTGAAGCAGGAATTTATAGTTCTGTACGATACTAAAAGCCACCGGGAGATGGTGCAGTTTTGTTTGATGTTCGGGCAACATCTGATAGATCTAACGGGTTTTGAGCCTTGTCGTGAAATAAAGGAAGCATTCGAAGCCATGCAAAGGTGGCTGGATGGAAAGACCAATTATCACGAAGCAAGGAATTTGAGTCTTGAGATTAGCAGAATTGCTAAACTTGAAAAAGACTTGGTTAAGGTGAAGTTTTTAAGAACTATGGCACAAATAGCCGCAAGCCCACATACAAAATATCATGGCTTATGGGCCACTGATTTTGCGGTTACACTGATTAACAAAATGTTTCCCGGCGATAGGGCAGAGGTAAGAAAAGAGCGAAAAGCCCAGATCAATTTATTGAAGAACCTTTAAGCTAAATGAATGAAAAGTTGTGGTGGAGTTGGCGGATATGCTACTTTAAGTTTATAGTTTAAATTTCCCTGTTCGTCCGCGTTTATAATATAGATTTTATAGATATTCGTTTGTGACGTAAATAGGAAGAATACCCTTACACTTCAATCATTATTGAGTTTTGATAAGACATTTCTAACAATAGATGTCGATAAGCCACTTAGTAATGGAGATTGATAATTACTCATAGTGAAACCATACAGTAGTTGTTCCTCTCCCCTTTGCGATAAAAATACCCCAGTAAGTGTCTAACTTCTGGGGGTAATCCAGTTATCATATTCTTTAAAAGGTAAATTTGGGGATAAATATGCAATGACAACTAATGGGTGTCTCCGACGCCATTGCTCAACATGTTCATGGGAGAATGGTGGATACCGTTACCGTATTAGCGGCTGGTAATTTTGTTGTTAAATCGCTTCGCCAGGTTTTCAATGTCGTCATATCTTGCTAGTTGTCGAAGCCAATGTAAAGGAATTTTATTAAATCCGTATAGAAGACCTGCTAGTCCTCCTGTTACTGCACCAGTGGTATCTGTATCTTCCCCTAGATTTACCGCTCGTAAAACGGCTTCTTCGTAGCTATTAGTGGTTAGTACACACCAGATACTTGCTTCAAGTGTATGCAAAACATAACCATCACTTAAAATTTTTTCTTCTTCAATTTTATCAATATTTCCTTTTAGTAGCCTGTCAAACAACGCAATCTCTTTCGGATTGATGGCTATACTGGTCAAGTAATTGGGGATTTCTATTTGCAGGTTTCTGTAAACTTCAATTTTGTCTTTACCTTCCAAAATTTGCTTTGCAAATTCAAGATAATAGAAGCAAGCAATTACAGAACGGATATGCCCATGAGTAAGCGACGAAACTTGTTTGGTAATGGCGTAGCGTTCTTTGATTGGTTTGTCAAGCAAATAGAAAAGCAAGGGTAAAATTCGCATAAGCGAACCATTTCCGTTGTCGCTTTCCTCAAAGCCGCCAGCTAATTCTGGTTCTTCACCTTGGGCAAGTCGTGAAATAGCCTGTTGTGTGGCCATGCCAATATCAAAAACGTTTCCGTGCGGTGTCCAGTAATTTTCCTGATACCATTTTACAAAATTTTGCCCGATTACATGTAAGTCAAAGTCTTGGGTTAATGCTTCGGTAAGGCAAAAAGTGAGCGAACTGTCATCTGACCAGGTTCCTGCTGGCAAATTATATGTTCCATAACCAATCATATCCGTTACGGGATTTTTACTAATGGATTCCCTATTGTTGAACTCTACAGGAACACCCAAAGCATCGCCAGTAGCAACACCGAAAAGAGCAGATGTTATTTCATAAAAATAATCAACACCTTGATTTGTGAAAAGCATATTTCCAAAGGTACTCCAGTCTATTAGAGCATCAGTTTCTGACTTTGTAGTTCTTCCTGGATAAATGTTACGAACATTAATCCCTAAAATACCTCTTGCAATTAAAAATGAAAACGTTTCAAGGTCAGTAGTATCATCCTGATTTTTATATTTTTTCGGGTTTCTTTCCGCCCAAAACTCTTTTATGGAGTAACCGTCAGTTACTTTATTGATTTTTGCTTTATAAATACCATGACCTGTCCAGGAACGATGAAAATAAAGCCATTCATTTTCGTAATAAATGAACCATTTGTCTTCCATTTGCTGAGGAATAAGTCCTGCTACTAACGTAGAGAATTGCCTGTCTGTAAACAGCAAGTGTATGTCAATCCGTTTGGGATGATCCATAGGAAAATTTTTCCAAGTTGCTTTTGTTGCTGGTGCGTTCATTACAAGATTTCTCCGTTAGTCCATGCTTTAGGATATCCGCGATATGGTCGCAGGCGAACGGGGGGATAATTTACTCCAAGTGATATTGGTGAATAGTTACATCGGGTTACGTAAAACCGAGGACTTTGCCTATTCCTTCGTCCAGATCTATCCAAGTAACGATTGGTCTGAGATGGCTTTCCAGCTTGATACGTTGGAATGGCCTTGTCGTCTTCGGAAAATACTTACTTTAGCCATCCTCTACAGGGGCCCTCCGTCCTGCGAAAAACAACGCATAGAAAGGCTATTTACTACTTTTTTAGTAGATTTGTAGTTTTCGATGATTTATCTAATCTTCTTGAACTAATAGGTTAATTATGAGCAAATATGACGAGTATCAAAAGCAGATTATAGATAGAGAAGCCCAGGGGCTTCACCCTTTGCCGATTGATGGAGCTGAGTTGATGTACGAGGTCATTGAACAGATCAAACACGCCGGCCACGAGCATCGGGATGAGTCACTTCAATTCTTTATTTATAATGTATTACCCGGCACTACCAGTGCAGCTCGTGTAAAGGCAAAGTTCCTGAAGGAGATTATTCTGGGTGAGTCGGAAGTAAAAGAAATTACCCCCGCTTTTGCTTTTGAGCAGTTGTCCCACATGAAGGGCGGTCCTTCCATTGAGGTATTACTGGATTTAGCCTTAGGCGATGATCTTGCCATTGCCACACAGGCAGCTGAGGTTTTAAAAACGCAGGTATTCCTCTACGACGCAGATACCGACCGTTTAGAGCAGGCTTACAAAAACGGCAGCGAAATTGCTAAAGATATTCTTGAGAGTTACGCTCGAGCAGACTTCTATACCAAGTTACCTGATATCCCCGAAGAGATTACCTTGGTAACTTTCATTGCCGGTATTGGTGATATTTCTACGGATTTACTCTCTCCCGGCAGTGATGCTCACTCACGTTCAGACCGTGAACTGCACGGCCAGTGTATGTTTGAGCACAACAAAGCACAACAAGCCGCACTGAAGGAACTCAAAGCTCAACATCCTGATAAAACAGTTATGCTGGTGGCTGAAAAAGGCACGATGGGCGTAGGTTCTTCGCGGATGTCGGGTGTAAATAACGTGGCTCTCTGGATTGGTAAGCAGGCTAGTCCTTATGTGCCTTTCGTGAACATTGCTCCGGTAGTAGCCGGAACTAACGGCATTTCTCCGATCTTCCTGACTACGGTTGGCGTAACGGGTGGTATTGGCCTGGATCTTAAAAACTGGGTGAAGCAGTTCGATGAAAACGGTAAGCTTATCGTCGATGCGGATGGTCAGCCCGTGTTAAAGCAAACGTATTCGGTGGATACCGGAACGGTGCTTACGGTGAATACCAAGACCAAGAAGCTTTACAAAGATGGCCAGGAGGTAATGGATGTGAGTTCAGCCTTCACACCTCAGAAAATCGAGTTCATGAAAGCCGGTGGTTCTTACTCCATCGAATTCGGTAAAAAATTACAGACGTTTGCGGCAAAGACGCTGGGCATTACGGCTCCTGCGGTATTCGCTCCATCGAAAGAAATCTCCATTCCAGGACAAGGCCTTACAGCGGTAGAAAAAATATTCAATCGCAATGCGGTGGGAACCTCTGGTGCTACCTTACACGCCGGTTCTTACGTTCGGGCGAAGGTAAACATTGTAGGCTCGCAGGATACGACGGGATTAATGACGGCTCAGGAGCTGGAGTCTATGGCTGCCACGGTGATTTCTCCCATCGTAGACGCTGGTTATCAATCGGGTTGCCACACGGCATCAGTTTGGGATAGCAAATCTCAGCAGAATATTCCCCGACTGATGAAATTTATGAATGACTTCGGTCTCATCACGGCCCGTGACCCCAAAGGAGTTTATCATTCCATGACTGACGTAATTCACAAGGTTTTGAATGATATCACGGTAGACGACTGGGCGATCATTATCGGGGGAGACTCCCATACCCGGATGTCAAAAGGTGTGGCCTTCGGTGCTGACTCGGGTACGGTTGCTCTGGCACTGGCTACGGGTGAAGCTTCCATGCCTATTCCTGAATCGGTTAAGGTAACGTTCAAGGGTAAAATGAAGGATCACCTGGATTTCCGGGATGTCGTGCACGCTACCCAGTTACAGATGCTGAAGGAATTCAATGGTGAAAACGTATTCCAGGGCCGGGTAATCGAAGTACACATCGGTACCTTACTTTCAGATCAGGCCTTTACTTTCACCGACTGGACGGCAGAGATGAAAGCCAAAGCTTCGATCTGTATTTCTCAGCCTGAAACGCTCATCGAATCATTAGAGATCGCGAAAGATCGCATCCGAATCATGATCGAAAAGGGCATGGATAATGAGAAGCAGGTACTGCAAGGGCTGATCGATAAAGCTGATAAGCGAATTAACGAAATTAAATCAGGTGAGAAGCCTCCTTTGACTCCTGATGATAATGCGAAGTATTACGCAGAATTCGTAGTTGATCTGGACATCATTGATGAGCCTATGATTGCCGATCCTGACGTAAATAACGTGGATGCCTCGAAGCGATATACGCACGATACCATTCGCGACCTGACCTATTATGAAGGCGAAAAGCACGTAGACCTGGGTTTTGTGGGCTCCTGCATGGTACACAAAGGAGACATCAAAATCGTTGCCAAAATGCTCAAAAACCTGGAAGAGCACTACGGGAAAGTAGAATTCCAGGCTCCGTTAGTAGTGGCGGCTCCGACCTATAACATCATCGCTGAATTGAAAGAGGAAGGTGATTGGGATGTACTGCAAAAGTATTCCGGTTTCGAATTCGATGATGCGGCTCCGAAAGTAACGGCTCGCACCGAATACGAAAACATCCTCTATCTGGAGCGTCCCGGTTGTAACCTGTGTATGGGTAACCAGGAAAAAGCAGAGAAGGGCGATACCGTAATGGCTACGTCTACTCGTTTGTTCCAGGGACGTGTGGTAAAAGATTCAGATCGTAAGAAAGGAGAGTCTTTACTGGCCTCTACGCCGGTGGTGGTTCTTTCTGCCATTTTAGGTAGAACTCCTACAATCGAAGAATACAAAACGGCAGTGAAGGGAATCAAGTTAACCCAATTTGCCCCACCTGTTCAGAAAATGACGACGAGTTCCTCCGCGACTCATCAGCTTTCTTTCTAAGGATCTTAGTAAGGTTTTCTGATTAGGGAAAGACCCATCGGCTTTATGCGGATGGGTCTTTTTGTTTAGGTTTATGCGACTCTTCTTTCCGGTTATCTTGAGCATTGCTAAAGGACTTCCCTTTGTAGGGTGTATTCAGGCGATACATCCATAGCTAATCTAATAGTTTTTGATTGGACTTTCTTTCGTGCCTTTCCGTCATACGCCGCTACGCATTTAACATTTTTATAGGACACCTCATTAGATTTTTTGTATTTTAGATTATGCTTATCAGAGAATAAGTATCCTCTAAACGAAAAGATCATCCTATGCTTCGCCTCATTCGACAGGCATCACTGCTCATTGGATGCCTGGGTTGGTTACCGGCAACAGCCCAATCTCCTGTACCGGACGAGTTAACGCCGGTTTATACGGAAAAAATTACCGGATATATAGGTGAAAAACTGGATGCTTCGTATCAGAACCGTATCCTGGCACAAGACGTAGATCGTCTCGTATCCCCGTTTCGTGACCGAACCGAGACCCGATGCTGGCAGAGTGAATTCTGGGGTAAATGGTTTACGTCAGCCGTACTAGCTTATCGGTACAAACCGGAGCCCACCTTGAAAGCTAAACTTGATAAAGCAGTTCAGGGACTTATCGCTACGCAAACCCCGGATGGATACATTGGAAACTACAGCGAGGCCAGTCAACTGGAGCAATGGGATATTTGGGGAAGAAAATATTGTATGCTGGGTTTGCTGGCGTATTATGATCTTACTCAGGATGCCAAAAGCCTGACGGCTGCCCGTCGGTTGGCTGACCACCTGATTCAGCAATTAAAAGAGAAGAACGTTCTATTGGTACGAAAAGGGAATCACCGGGGCATGGCCACGTCTTCCGTACTGGAGCCCATCACGCTACTTTATACGCGTACCAAAGAACCCAAATACTTACAGTTTGCGGAAGAGATTGTTCGCCAATGGGAGTCGGCGGATGGTCCACAGTTGATCACCAGGGCGGGTGTTCCCGTATCTGAGCGTTTTCCGAAACCACAAAATTGGTTTGGTTGGGAGCAGGGTCAGAAAGCATACGAAATGATGTCCTGTTACGAAGGCCTGTTGGAGCTGTACCGAGTCACGGGCAAAGCCTCGTATCGTGAAGCGGTCGAAAAAACTTGGCAGAATATCCATGATACGGAAATTAACCTGGCAGGCTCGGGGTCTGCGGTAGAATGCTGGTTTGGCGGGAAAAAGTACCAGACGATGGCCATACACCATTATCAGGAAACTTGCGTTACGGCCACCTGGATTAAGCTGAACCAACAATTGCTAAGGTTGACAGGGGAAGCCAAATACGCTGATGCCATTGAACAGACGTATTACAACGCATTGCTGGGATCGATGAAACCTGACGGCTCTGACTGGGCCAAGTATACGCCGCTCATGGGCCAACGACTGGAAGGTTCCGAGCAATGTGGTATGGGACTAAACTGCTGCGTGGCCAGTGGTCCTCGTGGACTTTTTACGTTACCTTCCACGGTAGTTATGCAAAGCCAGCAGGGCGTACAGTTGAATTTTTTCGTACCCGGAAGTTATACCTTCAAAAGTCCGAAAGGTCAGGTTGTCACGGTGAAATGCCAGACTCGTTATCCCGTTTCTGGAGACATCCATTGGAAAATAGAAATCCCCCAAGCAGAAGATTTTGCCGTTGATGTACGGATCCCCGAATGGGCGGATTCGTATCAATTGTTGGTAAAATCTCAGGAAGTTTCGGGTAAGAAAGGGACATACAAACGCCTGAAACAATCCTGGAAATCAGGAGACGAGATCACGCTGAATCTGTACCTTCAGGGAAAAGTAATTCAGATGGGGACTGAACCGCAACAGGTGGCAATTGTAAGAGGCCCGATTCTGCTGGCACGGGATGCCCGCTTACCAGGTCCAGTGATTGATGCTACACTGAGCCCTATGATGGACAAAACAGGTACGCTGAAACTCGATCTGGTAAAGGAAAACACGGATGGAATCTGGATGCAGTTTCAGGGATCATTTATGCCAGAATCATACAAAGAAGGGCCGGGAAACCCCGTATCGGTTATTTTGTGTGATTATGCGTCGGCAGGAAATACTAATGATGCACGTTCGAGATTTCGAGTCTGGTTGCCTCAATTACTCAATCCCCAGAAACTCTAATATTTTTTGCGAGCTGCTAGGGAAGCTTGCTGAAAAGGTTAAAATGAAGTCGTCCGCGAAATAGTCGCGGACGAACAGGGGAGTTACTTCTGAGACTATGAGCCATTCTTTTTTTCAAGAAGCTGCTTTATAAGATCTAAATTCAGAAGATATTGTTCTTCAATAGGTACAGCCTTTCTTGACACTTTGTTAATATTCTGGCCCTCTTTTGTCCATAGATAAGGATAAAAGTTAAAAACGGTATCGCCGTTCAGTTTCTCCACGTCACTCTTCCAGTTTTTCCAGCGAAGGTCTTTATAAAACGTAGCCAAGTCGCCGTTAAAGCAAAAATGCAAGAAATCGGTATAGGTGAGGTCCAGGGGCTCCCATTCCAGCTGATCAGGGGATAAATAATAAACTTTACCAGCATCACTTCCCAAAGCCCCTCCATTTACCGCGAAAAAACCTCCTGCAACATCATCAGCTATCAGGAGAACCCCAGGCCGTTGGCCAAATTCCTTGAAGGATTTTCCCTTGTTCCAGTCAGGAAGGGAACGATTAAGTTTAGAGCAGCCAGACCCTAGAACACGTATCCACCCATGATCAATGAGTAACCCACCTGTGGCATAAACAATCGCTCCCATTGGAGAACGCGTAGTTACTTGTGTTTTATATAAAGCGTCTTTTGCTCGGTTTGTATTACAGGGGAGAACTTGTACTTTGTTTTTGGCCTTACTGATCCACTCCTGCACGAGGGGCCATCCTGAGTCAGTTTCATTGATAAGCTGTTCAAGCGGACGCATTTTGTTTTGTGCAGATGCCATCAGGGGTAATAGGGTGAGAACAAGAACCGTGCTTGTTTTTCTCAAAAAGCTTTGAAAATGGCGGAGGTCAACAGCGTTATTACTCATTCGTTTGGATGATAGGGGAAGCAATACTTTTAATCGTAAAATCTTAGACAGTAAAAATAGATCATGATCTTATGAAGTAATTGATCTCCAGATAATTTGTCGTTTTCTGATCTGACTCCAGCTTTTCAAAAACGCTAGTAATGTAGTCGTAAGACTGAGGTATGCCCGGGGAAAGTTCCTGGGTTATGGGTTTGTTTTCACCGTACGAAGAAGTGAATTTTTTCCAGACACCACCCACCGTTAGGGAGGTTTCGGGTAACGTCAATTTGGTTTTACTTTTACTATTAGCCATAATAACCTGATAGGAAGAACCTTCTTCGGCAATTTCGTACACCTGGTATAGATCCATAATGGGTACTATGGTGAACGACTTTCCAACGGGAATCATAATAAAGCCATTTAAATAGGATTTTGATTCCTGTAGTTTGGGAATGCCGGTAATGATCGTACTGGACGTAAGTTTACCTTTTTCATCCGTTCTTAAAGAGGCCAGACGTTGGGGTTTGTATTGCTGATAACAACTCTGGAGCGATTCGTCCAACTTCGACAAAACTTCAGTTTTTCCGTCTCATCAAGTTTGGAAAGAGCCATTTCCAGAAATAAAATCATTTGCTGTTTGGCGAAAAACACACCAGATACTTTAGACAATTCGGCCTGAGTAATGATATCGTCTTCAGCTTGGGTAAACAGGTTATAAAAGTGACCGCCATTATCCAGATCACGGAGGGCTTCTTCAAAGGTAGTGTAAGGCTTAATTTCCTCCATAGGTTAGAATTACAGATGTGGAATGGTAGAGGTCCATGTCGTTAGGCAATATTAGGTAACCACATGAATGCACCCAAGTAACCATTCTTCCAACGCTGGTAATCATGGATGAATGGTAATACCGCAGCCCTACAAATGTCCAGCCTTCAATTCTTGAGCGGCATGGTGAACGGCTCGGGCCGTTAGGGCCATGTATAATAGCGAAGGACTTTGGTTTCCCGTGCTGGTCATGCAGGCTCCGTCGGTTACAAATACGTTGGGCACCGTGTGCATCTGGTTATGAGCATTCAGTACCGACGTTTTCGGGTCGCGGCCCATTCGTACCCCACCCATTTCGTGAATATCCAGTCCGGGAGCCTGCTTGTTATCATGGGTTTCGATGTTCTTGCAACCCGCTTTTTCCAGCATGGCCTCGCTTTCCCGCAGAAAATCCTGCGTCATTTTCTCATCGTTTTCGTCATAACCTACCGAGGTAATGAGCCGTGGAATCCCCCAGGGATCCGTCTGATCCGAACTCAGCCGTACGTGATTACTTACTTTCGGAATGGTTTCGCCCTGCATGTACATGTAAATCTGCCAGGGGCCGGGCTCGGTCATGGCCCGCTTGAATTCCGCCCCAAAACCAGAACTTTGGGCTTCCAATTTTCCTTTGCTTCGGTACGCTCCCAGAAAGGTGGTGAAGCCACCCAGGTAATCAGTATCCTGCGTGTGCAGATTCCGGTAATTGGCAATAATAGCATCGGTAGGATTTCGGCCAAAGTAATACCGATCCGTGAAGCCTGGCATTTCAGCGTGTAGACTGGCCCGGTAGTTGTGAAAAGCAACGTATTTGCCTAACAAGCCGGAGTCATTACCCAGTCCATTGGGAAAGCGGGAAGAGCGGGAGTTTAGCAGAATAAGATTACTGTTCAACGCCGAGGCATTCACAAAAATAATCCGGGCTGAAAAATCAATGGTCTGCCGGGTTTCGGCATCAATTATCCGTACGCCCGAAGCTTTTTGGGTTTGGGCATCGTACAGAATCGAATGCACTACCGAATGCGGACGAATGGTAAGTTTTCCCGTTTTCTGGGCCCAGGGCAGGGTAGAGGATACCGAGCTGAAATAGCCACCGAAAGGACACCCCCGCATGCACAGGTTACGGGCTTGACATTGCCCCCGTCCCTGTTGCCGATGAATTTCTTTAGGCTTGGTCAGGTGAGCCCAGCGGGCCTGCACCAGATGCCGATTAGGATAATTTTTTTTGATGGATTGCTGAAGAGCGGCTTCTACGCAATTCAGCTGAAAAGGCGGCAAAAACTCACCATCAGGCATGGCTTCGATACCATCGGCATTACCGCAAACGCCAATAAAATTTTCGACGTGTGTGTACCAGGGAGCTATGTCTTTGTACCGAATGGGCCAGTCAATACCGTAGCCAAAACGTTGGGGAGCAGTAAATTCAAAATCACTCCAGCGTTGACAGGCCCTTCCCCAGGTCAGGGATTTTCCACCAACCTGATACCCGCGAATCCAGTCAAAAGGCTTTTCCTGAATATAGGGATGATCCTGATCGCGGATGAAGAAATGAGCAGTATCCGAACCAAATCCGGCGGCTTTACTAATGAGCGGATTTTCTTCAAGAAAGGCCTTACTCATCCGACCCCGATGCGGAATCTGCCAGGGATGCAAATGAGCCGTTGGGTAATCTTTGAGATGTTCCACGGAACGACCCCGTTCCAGGACCAGCGTTTTTAATCCTTTGTCACACAGCTCCTTGGCTGCCCAGCCACCGCTGATACCAGAGCCAATAACGATGGCGTCGAATGTAGCTTCTTCTTTCACTAAATACGTATGCTAATAAGTGGTCATATAAACATACTTATTTATTATTGAAATTTAATAAGATAAAGAATAGCTATTTATCGAAAGGGTTTAATCTTCGATTGCCTCAATACCCAGTTGCTTCAGCCGTTCCAAATGATCCTTCATGGTCTGAAGTTGTTCGGGAGAGTGGCTTTGCCAGGCAGTTATTTCACCCACCACCCGAAAGGCATGTTGCGAGCGGTACGATTGGGTAGGGTTTCCTGGAAATTTCTTATCGGTTAAGTTGGGGTCGTCTTCGATGGGGCCGGTGGGTTCAACGATGTATATTCGCTCACGTCCGTCGCCAGCAGCCAGTTCGGCTCCCCAGATGGCCGCATCCAGCGTAGCGGTTAAATAGATGAACTTGGCTTTGTTTCTCTTTCCGTAGTTAGAGTGAAAGCCCGGTTGAATCAAGTCTCCGGTTTTCAGATCGGCTTTGGTGCCGTGGTAATAGGACTTGGTTGTGGATTCGGTGTTTAGGTTCATGCGATTCGGATGGATGACTATTAACGGGGGCGTCACAGACGCCTTTCTCGGGCATTCGCGACGTACTCGCGGACGAACAGGGAAATCTATGTAAAACACATTGAACTAACTGAAGATCAAATTTAATATTTTTAAAAATTATTTTTGTTCATATTTTGATAGGTGATATTTAACAATATACATAAATTAAATAACAGCTACGCTCAGAATACTAAATCAATACTATATTTCTCTATTAGTTTTTAAATATATTTCTAAAAATGGGAAGATTAATATATTATGCTAACTTATATTAAGCTGCTAGTTGTAGTGATTTGTGCAGCTATTTTTTAAAAAAAACTAAGCCAAAAAACAGATTTATTTATCGTTTTAGATGTCTATAAATGAATTATTAATTTTGGATTAAATTTAAGAAGGCTCAATCTTATTTATTGAAGTTTGTATAATTTATGGCGATCAAAAACGTAAAAATTCAATTAAAACTATATTCTACCTGTGCTATTCCATCCTCTTTATTATCTTCGTTTCTGTTGCTTCGGCAGTATTTTATTCTTGCAAAAAAAGTGACGAAAGTACCTCTTTAAATAAGATTAACGTTACATTCAATGGCTTTTCCTATGATGATATTCAGGAAGGTTATGAGTCAAAAATGGCTGCCGGTCGCATTAACAGATCGGGAAAAAATGTTAAAACACTCGATAAAAGAATTTATTGGAAAGACGCTTACTTTCAAAAAATAGAATCCGAATGGAAAATGATTGTTCCCTTCACATTACAGGAAGAAATCTATTATAAGAGTGCAAACGGCCTGAATTTTGCGTACAGCAATATTTCGTTCCTGACCGTTATGAAAAAAAATGGCAACTATATCTATGAAATAGTCACGAAAATCCCGGATGAAGATTACCTGAATTGGGAAGAAGGGAAAAAGTTTTCAGGAACCATTTTCGTGGAGGACATTTACGGAAACTTCATCAAAGGCTTTCAGACGACCGCCGATCAAAAAACTTATCGAATTACAACGGATAATCGGGCGGTCGCACCCAGTATCAGTTATGCGTTTCTACTGACTGGTATAGCTGCGGGAGTGTCCCTTCCTTTTCTCCTGACATGTATTGTACATATATGTACACTCAAAGCACATGCACGGACATAACGGACGGAACAACAACAGACAGTGGTTATGGAACGGTTGGTTCCAGTAGTGGAGATGTTTCATACCCTAATGGACAGGGTAATGGCTGGGGTATTTCTGTCTTAGGGTACCTTTGTCCGCCGACACAGTGGAGCAAAAAGGGATCATCCTGGACAACTCAGGTTAATGGTCTCGGTGCACTGGTCATAAATCCACTTGAAAAAAAAATTATTAATATTGAGCTTTACGCCAACTGTATTACTATCCCTGCGTATAATTTAACTACTGACCAAGCAGGTGTTATCTTTGCTCAGGCTTTTAATGGAGCTAGAGTTGATCTGGCTGCTGAGCTTCAAGAAGGGACAGTTCAACCAAATTCTCTAGATTTGAGAAATGAGTTTATAAGGCTGTTAAAAATAAGCCTTCGTAAAATCAAATCCTCCTCCTCCTTTTCATCTGGCCCCTGTTTAGGCGATGTTTCTCAAAATAAAGCACAGTACGGTTGTTAAAATTAAATTCTAGTGAGTCATCATAAATCTGAGGGGCTCGGGTTCTCAGATTTATTTAACGTATAGACCATGACGTTTCAAGAGAGAATAGATTTTCATTTCAATTTGTTGGATCAAATAAAGAAATTCTATCCAATTGGATTTCCGCTTTTGCGGAACAATTATCCAGGATATGAGAAAGTTGTAAACATTATCAACGATAAGGTTGATCTTGTTTCCGTCAATGGGAGAGGTCCTAAACCATGGGAAAATTTATGCGATTCTCTTAAAGAAACATTTAAAGAGCATGTTATCTACGATCTGAATATCTTTAAAGAACCGAGTCTAAAAGCCGCCATCGAAATAAAATTGTTCGGAGACGAAACGATTGAGCGAAGCGTACACCTTAATATACAGGTATCACTACTCTTACCGGTGTATACAGTATTTATAAATGAAAAATTTGTATCAAAGCCAGATTTTCGTTTCTCAGAGACAGATTTCAATACTCTCAGAAATTATAAATCTAACCTTTATGGGGTGTTTTATCGTCAACAAGTTTCCAAGGAAGAAAATGATTGGATCGATTTAACAAAAAAGCTTGTCGAAAGAGAATACTCCAACTTCTCTTTCATCGATTATTCAGATGTCTGTACCATCATGGTACATGGTGCTATTCCTTCCGAGTTTGAACTGGATGAAGTCTCTAGGCCATATCAGTACCCTCTAAGCAGTTTTCTTTTTGGGTCCGAAGGAGTCTAGTCTTCCCTTATAAGAAAGAGATTGACCAATCGGCAATCTCTTTCTTATAAGGGAAGACTAGACAAGAAGTAATACTAAATCAGATTGCTGATGAAGTATTTTTGATATAAGGGAAACAATTAATAGAGATCACATTTAATAGAGATCACATTTTTAGCCGATGTAGAAAGTTGTTCAAGGGCTTTTTAAATGGTTAATTCTGATAAGTCCAAGGTTTGAAAACTTTGTTTTTAAACGTCTTAGTATTTATTTGAAGAAGTGTTCTAACGGACAGTTGACCTCTGCGATTAAGCTCGAGACATACCGGCGGCGATTTATGAATGTAAGCTTTTTATTCTTAAAAAGATTGGTCTTATGGGCAGTGGATCCATCCGTAATAAACAACGTATTTATGGAACAGTTTCTTGTATTTTCTGGATGAACCAGTCGAAATAGGTACTATTGAGTTGAGGCGAAAAAGGTCAAATCCTTCTCCCGTAAAGGGGCACAAACTCAAATATAGATAAGTGCTTTGGTACCCAATTTTTACTGTAGCTATGCCCCATAGGTGACCATTTTCTCGCTCAGTTACTCCGCGTTTACAACGCGGATTGGAGAGAAGCACGTCCGCGACGTGTCTCATGAATGTAAACCTGAGTAACAGGAACTAATCCCTTCATGCCAGAGTAATCGACTACACTATTAATAAGCTTCCATAACGATGCCCTGCTTAACTGGATTATTAGGAAGATAGGTTAGCTTTTGCCTAAAGAAAGTTTCAGTCTAGCACGGCATCGCGTGGTTGTCGTTTCTCCAAACTTTATAAATTTCTGCCCGCCGACTTCTAGAAGAGCAATCTAATTGACCGCAAGACTTATACATCGAAGTTCACAGTGTCCACTCTCAGTAATTTTGATGGGCTAACTTTTGTTAACTTGATATATCTGCAACCGTTGAACGCTGCAAAAGACTTTACAATTTTCACGAATGCTTCTTTCCATAATTCAATGTCAATAGCTGTATTTTCAATGTATAAATGAATGATTTCGAAAGTTTTCTCTTTTCGATGAGCTTTACAATCCATCCGCCCGATAAAGGTGTCTCCGAATAAGATAGGCAAACAAAAATATCCAAATTGTCTTTTTTCTTTGGGGGCGTAGCATTCAATCTTATAATCAAAGTCAAAAAATTGTTTTATCCGGTCCCGATGAATAATAGCATTATCAAATGGCGATAAAATATGGATATTCGGATTGGTCTTCTGTAACGACTTTTCTAGAAATTCTTTATTCAGAAAAACAGCAGGCATATTTTTAATACTTACTTGTTCTATCGTTCCTGCCCGAAGCATTGATTTTAATACTTTATCAACGTTTTTTCTTATTAAGTCTCCTTTTTTAAGATGTGTAATCTGCCCAATGGTTGTAAATCCGTACGCATTTAAGTAGGTTTTTATTAAATATTCCGCAAACTCAAGGTCAGTGGGTATGGCTGTGCTAATGGATTTTGGCAACACATTTTCTGTAAGGTCATACATTTTTTGCATTCCGCTTCTGCCTGAAATCATTAAATCACCTTGTAGAAAAAGTCTTTCAAGTGCAATTTTTGTTGGTTTCCAACTCCCCCAGCTTCCTGCATTTTTGGTTTCACTTTCAAAATCTCTTGCTTTTTTGGGCCCTTCTGCACGAATAGCGTCTAAAACATATTGCATAACGCTAGGGTTTGCATTGTAATAGTGATTGCTGCTTTGTTTTACCGCCAACATTTTAGGTAATGCAAAACGAAAATCACGCATAGGAAGATAAGATGCCGCGTGAAACCAATATTCAAAAATTTTTCGCTCTTCCACTAATGCGTCTAAATATTCAGTTTTATAATCGGGAATTCTTGTCCAAAGGGTATGATGATGAGCTCGTTCAACAATTGACAAAGTATCAATTTGTAGATATCCGAGATGTCCTAATACTTTAAGAGCGGCATCTTTACCTTTTCCAAAAGAAAACGTCTTTGTTAATCCTTGACTTTCTAATGTCAAAAAACGAAGTTGTGACAAAGTCAATTCTTTCTTCATAACTGCTATACATTACTTGAAAAATACATCTGAGACGTGCCCCCAACCCAAATCTATTCCTTCACCGTCTTCAACTGAAAATTATCAAATACAGCCGTTCCTTCACCCTTGGCAATTACCCCAACCCGAACGGCCCGGTCCCAGGGCGGCAAAAACGCTCCATCGACGGAATCGAATACCTGGGTGTTTTTTTCGTTGATGAGGTATTTGAAGGTAATGTCTTTACTATTCTTTACTTCAGCTTGCAAGACTACCGTTTTAGCACTTGTTATCGGAAGCGTTTGGAGGACTTTATCTTTTCCTTTTTCACGTTTCCAAACGAGCATTTCACCTTTTCGAACAGAAATCCCCAAACCATTATCATCATCTCCGATTAAACTCAAACCACTACTTAACCCCTCTTTTGCTGGCACTTCCACCTGTACCTGAGCGGTATAGTTGCCCGTGTACGTTTTACGGGCCAGGTAAACGCCAGCTTGTTCGGGAATAGCTTTTAACTGAAGTTTTCCTGCCTTGACCTGATACTCGGGGCGATGAAAGACTGACCAGTTCCATTGATTGGAAAAGCTGGAAAAATCATCTTTCACCAATGTAGGTACCTGATTGGTCGTGGCAAGGGGAGTTTTGAATGCTACCCAGCCATCAGGTGTAAATTCGAATTCCCGCAAGACTCCCTGACGACCTGAATAAGCAGTACTTTTCGTGCTGTAGGCATGGTAGAGGAAGTAATACTTTCCGTCTTTTACGATGGGTGTACCATGACCGGGACATTTCCAGTTTTCATCCGAAATCAGAATAGGGTTCCCCGAAAACTTCTCCCAGGGGCCTAATAGATTTTTGGCCCGGGCCACGCCCGAAACGTAAGTGCAACCTTCTCCGCAACAGCCTGCTGCCGCGTAAAAAGCATAGATATATCCACCGTGCCGCATCATCGAGACACCTTCCACCAGGTTGGATTCCCAGGGTTGATCGTTGCGGAATAATTCCTTTTTCTCGCCCAGCAGTGCCGTCCGCTCTTCGTTCATTTCCTGAATCCAAATGGGTGTTGGCTGACGAATACTGTTGCCGTCTTCCTTCCAGATCAGATGTAGTTTACCGTTTTCATCCCGCATCGGAAAGGCGTCAATAGAGCCATCTGACTGGCATACCAACGGCCCGTGATCCTTCCAGGGACCTTCGGGCTTATCAGCACTGGCTACACCTACGCACAGGTTTCCACCTTTTTTATGAGCGGTATAATAGGCATACACTTTACCTTTTTCATAGGAGATTTCGGGTGCCCAGAAGTAATAATCCGCCCAGTCGGGAAGCTTGTTGAAAATATAACCTGCCGTTTGCCAGTGAATTAAGTCTTTGGATTTTAACAGCGGAAATTCTGGAGCCCAGTTAGAAGAAGTAGCCGAAGCCCAGTAGGTATCTCCAATTTTGGTAACGGAAGGATCGGCATGATCGCCCGGAAGAACGGCTTGCTGCTGAGCAAAAGCAGTTACTGAAAGCGTCAGTAACGAGGCAATAAGTAAGGATTTCATAGGTTTAGCATAAACGGATGAACTAGGCATAGCCCATCCGGCAAAAAATAATGGTAAAACTAGTAGCGACTGTCCAATAATGATAGTTAAAAGTAAAATAGGAAGACCGTGAGTTCGTTCGAAAGAACCGTTGAAGGAGACCTCTAGTGCAACATTCCCTCTCGTTCCTACCAATCCTACCTGTCGTTATCCTCGCAAGCAAAGCAATCGGGAAGGTCCAATTTCCAGGTAATGCTACATCCTTTGCCTGCTATTTGAAAAAACATTATTCAAGATAAAACAAGCCCAGTTACTTTGCGGGGACAAATTCTGCCTCTGCCATGGTTGTACCTCCTAAATACAGTTGGTTTCGATTATTGTTTGTCTGGAAAGGTTCTATTATTGAAAAAATCTATCCCAGGCTGATCGGTCTCTTTCTTTTCTGCTGCGTCATTGTATACTTGCGGGGAGAAATTTTTGACTATAAAATCGCCCTCAACCCAACTCCTTTTTCTTTGATTGGCGTGGCGGTTGCTATCTTCCTCGGTTTTCGAAATAGTGCCAGTTATGACCGTTTCTGGGAGGGTAGAAAACTCTGGGGGGCCTTAGTGCGGGAGAATCGCTCGCTGGCCCGGCAGGTGACCACGCTGACGGGGTTACCTATGCAGTCCAACGAACTTTCGGCTTTTATTCACTTGCAAATTGCGTTTGTCTATGCCCTGAAACACCAGTTACGGTCCACAGACCCACGACCTGATTTGGAGCGGAACTTACCCGAATCTTTAGTAACGCAGGTGATGCAGGCTCGCTTCAAACCTATTTTTCTATTACGGGAAATGGGCTTCTGGCTTCAAGAACAACGGCTAGCCGGAAAGCTGGATTCAATTACCCTGACCACCATTGACCATACGCTTAATCAGCTTTCGGCCATTGTAACGGGCTGCGAACGTCTCGTCAACACACCTATCCCTTATACGTACAATGTATTACTGCACCGTACGGTTTATATCTATGGCTTATTATTACCCTTTGGCCTGGTTGATTCGCTGGGCTGGATGACGCCCGTTATTGTGGTTTTTATCGGTTATACCTTCATCGCGGTGGATGCCATCGGCAGTGAAATTGAAGAACCCTTCGGCACCGAACCCAATGACTTGCCCCTCAACGCGATGTGCCAAATCATCGAAGCCAGTGTATTGGAAACCATTGGGATAAACCTTCCGGTCAATACTAGTTTTTCCTCGAAGTTGATTGTGGATTAGTGACAAAAAGCGACTGTACCCGTTGAAGACTATCCGTGCAGATAATGTCGGCTCCGGTAAGAAGAGCGTCCTGATACTGAGCTTTTGCTTCAGCAAAAGGCAGGTGATCCACGGTATTATTAGCTCCCCAGGAAGTCATGATTCCCATTTGGTGAATGCGGTCATAAAAGGCTGCTGGCTGAACTTGCGAAGGAGTTAAGGCCACAAGGTTTTTGTAAGGAATGCCGGATGTAGTGATGGCATCAATCGCTTTTGCATCATTGAAACCCAGAGCAATCATTAAGGAGGGGTATTGCCGATGAAGCTTCTGAGCTTCGGCCACGGTATAACAAATAACAACGACATCGGTAATCATCTGGTGTTTGACCAGCGTCTGCATCAATCGTTTCGGATCCGTGCCGGGTTTCATGTCCAGAAAAAGAACTATTTTATGCTTAGCGAAAGTCAGTAATTCGTCCAGCTTAGGAATTCGCTGGCCTTTTAATACCCGACCGCGTTCGTCTTTCAATTCCAGTTTTCGTAATTCCTGATACGTGAAATCATTCAGATTTCCTTTTCCCGTCGTAGTTCGCTCTAGGGTAGCATCGTGCAGAAGCATAAGCACGCTGTCTTTACTCATGCGTACATCAATTTCCTGGGTAGCACACGGCGATAGTTGATAGGCGTGTTGCAGAGCCGCCAGCGTATTCTCCGAATACCCTGAAACCGGGGTCGTTCGGTGAGCCATGATGAGCTTTTTATTCTTTTCCCACTTAAAGTACTGTTGAAGCGGCTCGTTTTTTTTACGGCAGATAGGCTGGAAAGCAGGGTGACCCGTCAGTAGTATACAGGTCAGAAAAAGAAAGCGAATCATGATCTGAGAAGAAATTTTAGCAAAAGACGGTATTCTTTTTCAATTCCTTAGTTTTACTTCCATCCATACATGAATTAACTAACGCTCCTTCTATCTACGATGAAACAGGTATTACTAACGGGTGGAACAGGATTAATCGGAACCCGACTAACGCAATTGCTTTTCGAACGCGGGTATAGCGTCGCTTACCTGACGCGTGGCAGCAAGAGCGAAGCAAAGATTGATCCCAAAGTCAGGCAATACCGCTGGGATGTGCGTAAGAATATGCTGGACGAGCAGGCTTTGCTCGATAGCCAGTACCTGATTCATCTGGCCGGAGCGGGCATTGCCGAAGGTCGCTGGACGGAAGAACGCAAACGGGAGATCATTGACAGCCGGGTGCAGACTATTGAGCTTATTACCCGAAAATTAAAAGATTCAGGACATCGTTTTGAATCGTTTGTCTCGGCTTCGGGCATTAGTTACTACGGAGCAGACACCGGAGCAGAACGGATTTCGGAGCAACACACCCCCGGCGTTGATTTTCTTGCTGATGTAGTAATCAAATGGGAAGCGGCGGCTGACCAACTACAGGCTCTGGGCATTCGTACCGTAAAACTACGCACGGGCATTGTGCTGGATACCAAAGGCGGAGCCTTGAAAAGCTTTCTGATTCCGGTACGATTGAACATCGGTTCACCGCTCGGTAGTGGTGAGCAGTTCATCAGTTGGATTCATACCGATGATCTTTGCCGGATGTACATCGAAGCCCTGGAAAATGCTTCGTGGACGGGGGCTTATAATGCCGTTGCTCCCAATCCGGTAACGAATGAAGAGTTGGTGAAAAAAACGGCGGCTGTTTTACATAAACCTTACTGGGCTCCGAATGTACCGGCCTGGGTATTAAAGGCCTTATTTGGGGAAATGTCGATTGCCGTTTTAGGTGGGAATTATATTTTGAATCAACGCATTCGGCTGGAGACGGATTTTCAGTATGAGTACCCGGAATTAGAGCCAGCTCTAAAAGCTATTTTGACTTAGTTTGAGCAGGTACTTGTAGGCTGCGGCTACAACCGTAATGCAGGTAATCTCAAACGCTAATCTTCTGAAACGATGGTTTGGTTTATTACGGGTTGTTCTTCCGGCTTTGGAAAAGAACTGGCCCGACAATTACTTGAGAAAGGCGAGCAGGTGGTAGCCACCGCCCGCAATCTGGATAGTCTTCAGGATCTGGATTCTGAAAAGCAGTTACTTAAGCTTTCCCTGGATATTACGGATCAATCTGCCGTGGAATCCGCAGTGAAGGAAGCCATCAGCCGTTTTGAGCGGATTGATGTGCTGATCAACAATGCCGGGTACGGCTTGGGAGGAGGACTGGAAGAAGCTAGCGACGAGCAAATTCGGGCTCAGTTTGAGACAAACGTGTTCGGAACCATTCAAGTAACAAAGGCCATCCTGCCCCTGATGCGTGAGCAGAAAAGTGGTTATATTCAGGTACTTTCGTCCATTGCAGGCTTAGTTTCAACCCCTGGCTTTGCCTATTACAATGGCTCTAAATTTGCTCTGGAAGGCATGTTTGAAGCTTTACAACAAGAGGTAAGACCTTTCGGTATCAAGGTAACCATCGTGGAACCCGGCCCTTTCCGTACGGAATTCGCCGGATCATCCATCAAACTGGCTGACCCGATTCCAGCGTACGCAGAAACGGCGGGGAAAATTCGTAATTACTTTGATAAAACGAATGGGAATCAGCTAGGAGATCCCGTAAAGGCCGCCGAAATTTTGATTGGTCTGGTTGAAAGAGATGAGCCTCCGCTGCGATTACTACTGGGCAACTGGGCCGTTGATCGCTATACTCAAAAGCTCGAAACCGAACTGAAACACATCAAAGCCTGGGAAGAGTTAAGCCGATCAGCGGATTTTGATGACTAAGGTACTGATGATGAGTAGTATTTTTATGGATACATTTTCTTGACAACTTGTCTCGAAAATGTATCTTTGTTTATATACTCAACTGGAAGGTATGAAAACGATGACTGTTGGTGAAGTAAAAGCCCATTTTTCGGAAGTATTAAAGGAAGTAGAAGCAGGCGAACGAATCGCTATTACTTTCGGAAAAAAACGGGAGATTAAAGCTTTTCTGGTGCCCCGAAAAGAAGATATGAAACCTCGTACGCTGGGTATTCTTCAGGGAAAGGGAAAAGTGGTTTTCAAGGATGCTTACCAAATGTCGGACGAGGAATTGTTGGGATGATTAGTTACCTGTTGGATACACACGCACTCATCTGGGCTTTAACCGAGCCTGAAAAGTTATCCAGAAAAGTCAGAACCGTTCTGGAAGACCCGTTGAGTTCGGTTGGTGTGAGTGCTATTTCTTTCTGGGAAATTTCCATCAAATACGCTCTGGGAAAGCTGGAGCTGGAAACCCTCGTGCCGCAGGACTTTCATCAAGCTTGCCGGGAAATGCGGTTTGACATCGTAGAGCTTTCCGCCGAGGAAGCTTCCACCTACCATTTACTCACCGCCACGCATCACAAAGATCCTTTCGATCGGATGCTGGTTTGGCAATGTCTTACTAATAATCATATCCTCATCAGCCAGGATGAGGATATGAAGAAATATGTTTCTGAAGGGTTGAAGGTCTATTGGTAATCACGCTTATAAGTCTCTTCTGATCCCGAGACCAACGCCTACCGTCATGGGCCGGATTTGCATGTAATCGCCCTCTCTGATCCCGCCCATCAGGCTTTTCCGGGCGAAGGCTTTCAGGTTAAGCGAGGTTTTCTTGAAAATCCGGTAGTTGGCTCCGATGGCGGCCTGCGTACTTGTATTGATGTTGCGATAAACCCCATCTTTCGGCCCATATTCAGCCGGCGGAATATCTTCATAGCTATTATCGACCAGAACGTTCTTCAGGAAGAAATCCAGCGTTAATCCCGCCGTAGCAAAGTAATTCAGACGCTTTTCTGGGCGGAAATTGTAACCAATACTCACCGGAACAGACAGGAAATCAAACGAATACCGGAATTGATTGGTACCACCAACGGATACTGAATTGAGGTCGTTTGTTGGATTGCTGGGAGACGGAAAATTCAATTGGTTGGTTCGAGAGTTCTTCTGGGTTGATAGTAACTGGTTATATAACGTATTCCGGTAATTGCTACCAGTCAAAATAATATTGTTATTCATAATGGAATGGCCTTTCAGGTATTGGGCACCAGTTTCCAGGTACCAGTGCCGGGAAAGGCGGGTCCCTCCCGTAAGCTCAAGCAAATATGAAATATGCGAGCTGTTACGATACGTATTCGTTTGAGGTTGGGCCGTTGCCAGGGATAGTCCACTATAGGCAGGAGCATAGGAATAAAAGGCAGACGTATATTGACCACTAGTAGAAACGGCCGGGTCGAAATTAGCCCAGGAAGCATGGAAAGCAATCCAGTGCTTCGATAGTGGTAAGTTTGACTTGGGCTTTACGAGAAGGGCAGGAGCCGTCGCTATGGCTGGTGAGGTTAACTTCTTGCCAACCGTATATAAAGTCCAGGACTTACCTTGAGCATCCTGTAAAGTAATCGTTTCCTGTTTCTGAAGTGTTAAAGGTTGCGATTTAGCAGGGGTAGTTGAGGCAGTAGGTTGGATAGAAAAAGTGGGTACGGTTGAAGGTTGAGAATAGGGACGAGTTATCGCCTTTTCCGACCGCTGTTGGGTTGAATTAGGGAGTACTAAATTGGTTTTCTTACGGGTAACTCGCTTGTCAGTCTGGTTTTCATTACCTGCCAATCCCGCCTTTTTAGACTCCGATCCAGAAGATAGGAAAGGCTCCTCTACTTTCAATGTAGCGGAAGAAGAATGCATACGGGTAGCTGGTTCCGTAGTTGCCCGAGCAGGGACCTTCGGAGATTCACTAGTTACTTTTCCGTGGGCAGACTGAGCCAGTACCGGGCGATTTTTGGTCATAGGAGTGTTATTGGACTGGGAAAAATACCACCAGCCCAAACTGCCTACTAAGAAAAGAAGCACCGTGCCTATCCAGAATAAGGGCAGGCCCATGGGTTGCTCGGGCGGAAGTTTCTGCTCAAGGCGATCCCAAAGCTCGTCCGAAGGAGATTCGGAAGCTTCTTCGAACGCCTTACGCCAGCGTTCTTCAAAATCGTTAGGTTCTTGCTGGCTCATGTCCAGGAAAAATTCATGTTAATGTCTGTTTTCAGCGATGCGGTGGTTTAGTAACATCTTTTGCATCAGAGTTTTAGCTCTGCTGTATTGTGATTTTGAGGTACCTTCTGAAATATCCAGTAAAGTGGCGATTTCCTGGTGTTGATACCCTTCAATGGCATAAAGGTTGAAGACTGTTCGGCAGCCCGGCGGTAACTCTTGTACTAGTAATAAAAGGTCTTTCCATTGCAGGTCATCGGTCATGGTGGTGGCCACTTCCTCTTGCACGTGTTCCAGTTCTTCGGCAAAATGATAGCGGCGATTATCCCTTAAATAATTCAGAGCGGTATTAACGACAATGCGTTTAATCCAGGCTGCTAAGGGAGACTCAAACCGGAAACTGTCTATCTTTTCGAATATTTTAATAAACGATTCCTGCAATACGTCCTCGGCTTCATCCCGACTTTTGACGTACCGTAGGCATACCACCAACATCCGCCCAGCGAACGCGTCGTATAAACGACGCTGCGAGACGCGATCCTTTCGGCGGCAGCCAGTTACCAGTTCTTGTTCATCAAAAGTCATTTGTAAAGGTTAAGCCATGTCTTGTTCCTCCGAAAACAGGACACGAAGGGTTGAAAAAGGGTTGGAAGGCGTATTAAATTATTTTATAAAACGTGTATCGCAGGTATTCATTCTATTTTTGTGGAATTAAATCAGTTGTATCAAGTCAAAACTCACCTGTCGCTCTGGAGCGGACGGAAGTTCATGTTAAACCTGATCTAGTAAAAACCGTGTTGACCGTCTAAAGCAGAAGAATCCTGCTATCAGTGCGAATGATGAATGACTATGAGAAAAAGCTTCTGACGGAAGTTCAGTTAGCTATCCATGAAATTGAAGCCGTATTAGGGACAACTTTCAGTTTCACAGAAATGGAAGATAATGCACTCCTGGTTCAGGCTGTAGGGGAAGAATTGAAAATTATAGGAGCGGTAGTTTCTGAATTAAATCGAATGAATAGCTCTTTCTTACGCATGAATCAACGCGTGGTGGAAGTAGCTAGGGGCATTGAAACGGATGATGGACGTATAACGCTCGATGATATTACGTGGGTTTTGCAAAATGATTTACCACTTCTGAAAGAAGAAGTGCAACAACTTTTGATGCAGGAATGAAAGAGAAAATAAAACAATTAGCCGGAAAATACGCTGCTGAATTTGTAGCTAATCGTCGGCATTTGCACACAAATCCAGAATTGTCTTTTCAGGAATACGAAACCCAGAAGTTTGTAGCCGAACAGTTACGAACCTTGGGCTTGGCTCCGCAGGCCATGGCGAATACTGGTCTGGTGGCTTTGCTGGAAGGTAAAAACCCATCCAAAAAAGTAGTAGCTCTACGGGCGGATATGGATGCTCTGCCCATTCTGGAAGCCAATGATGTGTCGTATAAAAGCACTAATCCCGGCGTGATGCACGCCTGCGGTCATGACGTACATACGGCTTCGTTGCTGGGGGTAGCCCGTATTCTGACCGAGCTGAAAGACGAGTTTGAAGGAACGGTTAAGCTGGTTTTTCAACCCGGTGAAGAGCTGGCTCCCGGTGGAGCTTCGATGATGATTCGGGAAGGCGTGCTGGAAAATCCTACTCCTCAGGGAATGATTGGGCAGCACGTTGCTCCGCAAATTCCTGTGGGTAAAATCGGTTTTCGGGAAGGCATGTACATGGCTTCAACGGATGAGATTTACCTGACGGTTAAAGGAAAAGGTGGGCACGGAGCCGCTCCCGAATTGGGCGTGGACCCCGTGCTGGTAGCTTCGCATCTGATAGTCGCTTTGCAGCAGATCGTTTCCCGGAATCGTCCCCAGAATTCACCTTCGGTGTTATCCTTTGGCCGGGTCATTGCGAACGGTGCCACAAACGTTATTCCTAACGAAGTCAAGATTGACGGAACGTTCCGTTGCATGAATGAAATCTGGCGGGAAGAAGGCTTGCGTCGAATTCAGAAGTTAGCCGAAGGCCTCTGCGAAAGCATGGGGGCGGAATGCGAGGTGCGAATCGTTCGGGGGTATCCTTATCTGGAAAATCATCCCGAATTAACCCGCCGTTTGCGGGCGGAGGCCAGCGAATACATGGGCGAAGAAAACATCGTCGATCTGGACATCTGGATGGCAGGTGAAGACTTCGCGTTTTATTCCCAGGTAACCGATTCCTGTTTCTATCGTCTGGGGACGCGTAACGAAGAACGTGGCATCGTATCAGGAGTGCATACGCCTACGTTCGATGTAGATGAACATTCGCTGGAAATCGGAGCGGGCTTAATGAGCTGGCTGGCTCTTCAGGAACTCGCCGTGTAGAATAGTTGATAGTTATGGGTTGTTAGTTGTTTGAAAACTAATTAAAAATAGTTGAGGGTGGTTCGTTTCGGAAAACCGAAATGAACCACCCTCAACTATTTTACTACCATCAATAACTATAAAATAGTGCGGAACAGGATGAACAGCGTTCCTGCCAGAATCATCGAAACGGGTAAGGTTAATACCCAGGCTAAAACGATGTTACGAATGGTGCTGGCCTGAAGGTTCTTAATTCCTTTATTGGCCACCATACTTCCGGCAATACCCGAAGAAAGTACGTGTGTGGTCGATACGGGTAAGCCTAATCCAGAGGAAAGACCAATGGTCCCGGCGGCTACTAACTCGGCACTGGCTCCCTGAGCATACGTCAGGTGTTGCTTTCCAATTTTTTCACCTACGGTTACGACAATACGTTTCCAACCTACCATCGTACCTAAACCTAAAGAGAGAGAAACCATCAGGATAACCCAGGTCGGAGCATATTCCGTGTAAGATTTTAAGCCTTTCAGTGAAGAATCCAGCGTAGATACTTCGTCACGGTTGAGCGTTAATGCTCCGTCTTTTTGAATTTTAGATAAATCTCTGGCAATCAGAAGAATGTCTTTGCGAGATTCTAAACGTAACTGAGGAGGAATCTTTCCATTGGAAACTCTCAGTACACTATCAAGGTCAGAAATACTGGCTTTCACTACCTTCAGACGTTCCTGATCTACAGCTGCCAGACGAGGTTCTTCAATGTGATTAACCAATTGCTGAATCTTTACCAGATTCGTCTGCATGTGGGACGTATCCTTATTGGCATCCAGTGCAAAATAAGCAGGAGTAATACCGATCAGAATCAACATGATCAGACCCACGCCTTTCTGTCCATCGTTCGAGCCGTGGAAGAAACTTACGCCCGTACAGGTCGCCACCAGAATACCGCGAATCCAGCCCGGAGGCGACTGGTTTTTCTTAGGTTCCTTGAAAATGATGTCATTCTTGATGGTTCTTTTCAGGATAAACATCAGAATGATAACCAGGCTAAAACCCACCAGTGGAGAAAGCAGGAGGGCGAAACCCGTTTCTTTTGCTTTGTCCCAGTTAACGGAACTAACGCCTGATACGTTTTCGGGTAATAAAGAATAAGCCAGACCTACGCCGAGGATGGAGCCAATCAGCGTGTGTGAGGACGACGAAGGAAGACCAAAATACCAGGTGCCGAGGTTCCAGATGATGGCACTAATCAGTAGTGATAGTACCATCGCCACGGCATGATAGACATTTTGGTCGATTAGCAGTTCAACGGGAAGGAGATTGACAATACCCATTGCGACGCTGATGCCTCCGAAAAATACACCAAGGAAGTTGCAGAAACCTGACCACATAACGGCCACGTTAGGTTTCAGGGAGTTTGTGTAAATAACAGTAGCTACCGCGTTGGCCGTATCGTGAAATCCATTCACGAATTCGAAGGCACACGCACAAAAGAGGCAGATACACAGAAGAAAGAAAATTCCAGTCTCTAAGCCAAACATAAGGAGTTAAGGGGGCTATTTTGACGCGAAGCTACGCAAAGGGATTAAGCCTAATGTTAAGGAATTGTTAAGAGTATCTGAATGAACAGGCTTACCCTCTGCTAAGAAAAAAGCTCTAACGATTGGTGAACTTGCTTTTGACCAATCGTTAGAGCAAAGATCAGGCGAATAATCCAGCTATCCTTCGGATTGGTGCCGGAAATACCGAATTTTTATTGGAAGAACCAAAAAATATATTCCAACTAAGTTTTAAGCATTTTGTTCGGCTCTACGTAAAAATAGTTTCACGAAGGCGAAAACTTAGGCTGAAACCGTAGCAGGAGCCGTCTTGGTAGCCAACTGGCCGCAAGCGGCGTCAATGTCTTTTCCGCGACTGCGACGAACGGTAATCGGGATATTTTTCTGCTCAATGAAACGGGCAAACTTAGATAGCGTTTGCGGATCCGTGTTTTTATACTGAGCGTTTTCAATGGGGTTATACTCAATGATGTTGATGTGAGCGTTGGGAATGTGCTTGGCAAAGTTCCAAAGCTCCTTGGCATCCTCAAGCGAGTCGTTGAAGTTGTAAAACAGGATGTACTCTAGCGTAATTTTATTACCTGTTTTGTTATAAAAATACTTCAGAGCATCTTTCAAAGCTACTAGCGTATTACTCTCGTTAATCGGCATAATCTGATTCCGTTTGCTGTCATTAGCTGCGTGCAGCGAAAGAGCCAGATTGAATTTTACCCCATCGTCACCAAGTTTCTGAATCATCTTGGCAATGCCAGCAGTACTCACCGTAATACGCTTGGGCGACATGTTCAGCCCTTCGGGAGAAGTAATGTGCTCGACGGATTTAAGAACGTTGGCGTAATTCAGCAAAGGCTCGCCCATACCCATGTACACGATGTTGGTCAGGGGTTGGTTGTAATTCTCTTCTGCCTGGTTTTTAATGGCTACCACCTGATCATAAATCTCGGCAGGGTCGAGGTTCCGTTCCCGATCCATGTAACCCGTTGCACAGAATTTACAGGTTAAAGAACAACCCACCTGACTCGAAACGCAGGCCGTCATCCGATCATCGGCGGGAATTAATACGCCTTCGATCAATTTCCCATCAAAAAGCTGAAAAGCGGATTTGATGGTCTTATCACTCGAAATCTGTTGCTTAGAAACATGAATCGGTCGAATTTCGAAATGCTCGGCAAGGACTTCCCGTGTCTTTTTGGACAGATTCGTCATCTCATCAAAGCTGCGGGCCGACTTCTTCCATAACCACTCTAAAATCTGTTTGGCCCGGAAACCCTGTTCTCCGTGCTCGACCAAAAAGGTCTTCAGCCCTTCCGCTGAGATTTTCCGAATATCCTGTTTTTGTATGACTGTGTGTTCCATTGCTCGAAATCCTAATTCTTTGCCCAACTGCAATCTAACTCATTGGGTTCCAATTCTATACTTAATCTTTCCGTAACTGATCAACTTTTTCAATCAATCGGTCACTTTTGGGAATGGCATCCGACACCTTGTCCATAACTTTTGGAGCAAAAGGACGGATAATGGGGTAAACGTAACTTCCCTTCATCTGTTCGCGATTAGGGTAACCTACATTCAGAGCATTCAGTAACCATAAAAAAATGCTGATACCGAAAGCATACGTAAACAAGCCCACAACGGCCCCAGCCATACTATCGAAGCTACCAAAAATGGTATAACGCATACTTCGCCGAAGTAGCCATCCGAAACGATTGATGGTGAAAATGACCAGCACAAAAATACTGGAAAAGCCCAGGTATGGCAGAAACTTTCGACCAATGGTTTCGCCCACATACGGAGCTACAAAGGCAATGGCTTCATTTAATAGCTTGAATCCAAGGATAATGGATACGGCAAAAGCAATAACTGCAATAATCTCGACCAATACGCCCCGCCGAAATCCCGTATACGCTCCGTAGGCCAGAGGTATTAGCAACAACAGGTCAAGAAAATTGAAATTCATTTAGGTATGGGTAGGGTTTGAAAATAGTTTGATTTTGGGTTTGAGCAGGTTTGATTTATGGATATATGATGGGGTTTGAACTATAATTCGCCAAATCATTGCCGTCATTATGGGTACGCATTTGTAACGTAAAGAACCGCAGGCAACTAGCCATCTGGGTTAATTTTTATGTAGAGACGCGATGAAGTCGCGTCTGGCCGGGAAATGAAAATTATTTAAATGGTAACATCCGCCCTGGTTGGTTTCCTCACCAAACCCTATGCTTTTAGTAAGGGCTGGTGAGGAAACCAGCCAAGGCGGCAGTAACCAAAGCCGCTTCTACCCAGCCGAGATACCGTCGCTTATGGATTATAATTTACTCTCACAGCTATCCAGAGTGAAACTTCCGCATCACCGTTTTCTTGCTTCATTCGAGAGAACGGCTGGTGAAATAGTAACGTTTAACGGCTTTAAACCTTATCAAACAACGGTTCAAACCTGCCCCAAACCAAAACCTCCTCCAACTACTGTAATAATTGCTTCACTGCTGCTGAGATGGCTTTCCCTTCGGCTTTTCCGGCCAGCTCTTTCGTGGCTACGCCCATAACTTTGCCTAGATCGCTGGGGCCGCTGGCACCTACGCGTGCAATGATTTCCTGCAAACGAGCTTTGAGTTCGTCCTCAGTTAGCATTTTTGGTAAAAACTCTTCAATTACGGCTACTTCCGCAAATTCTTTATCGGCTAACTCCTGACGACCGTTTCCGACGTACATTTCCGCCGAATCCTTACGTTGTTTCACGGCTTTCATCAGGATTTTCATTTCCTGATCGGAAGTTAGTTCGTGAGCAGTTCCAGACGTTTCTTCTAATAAAATGGCTGATTTAATAGCCCGCAACGCCAGTAAGCGTGACTGATTTTTCGCGAGCATCGCTGATTTAATCTCAGCTTCGATGGTTGATTTTAAAGACATAACCTAAAATTCAGGATTGATCTATAAAGATTTAAAAAGATTTCCCGCAATATTTGATGCGTTATTTAGAACTGTTCTTGCTAAAGAAGAGTTCTCTACCCTGCAAAGTTACAAAATCTCAACCGCAGAAGGGGCTTTCCTGTGCTAGCACCCCTGCATATCATACGATTTATGCCTACTCGTCTTTCGGTAAATATTAATAAAGTAGCTACGCTGCGGAATTCCCGCGGAGGTAATAATCCGGATGTTATTAAAGTGGCCCTCGATTGCGAACGATTTGGAGCCGAAGGAATCACCGTTCACCCGCGTCCCGACGAACGTCATATTCGGTATCAGGACGTACTGGATTTGAGCAAAGTATTAACAACGGAGTTTAACATCGAAGGAAATCCCACGGAGCAGAAATTTGTTGATCTGGTTCTTCAGGTAAAACCGGCTCAGGTAACGATGGTACCCGACGTGCTCGGAGCCGTTACTTCTAATGCAGGTTGGGATACCCTGGCTAATAAAGCGTTACTGACGGATTTGGTTAAGACCTTTAAAGAAGCGGGCATTCGTACCTCCATTTTTGTGGATGCCGACGTCGCAATGGTAGAGGGAGCCGCCGCCGTTGGAGCAGATCGCATTGAATTATACACGGAGCCCTATGCTCATCAATATTCACTCGATCAGTCATTAGCATTAACGCCATTCATTAAGGCGGCAGAACGGGCCAATGAATTGGGTTTAGGTATTAATGCCGGGCATGATTTGAGTCTGGATAACCTTCGCTATTTCCAGCAGAACATTCCAGGATTACTGGAAGTATCCATCGGCCACGCCCTGATTTGTGATGCTTTGTATTACGGTTTGGAAAACACCATTCAGTTATACCTGCGGGAAGCAAAAGCAGGCTTGATTTAATGGATAATTTAGAAGCTGTCTAAAATTTAGAATCGAAGACCTTATTGCGAATCAGGGCTTCCGCAGGCTTAAAGGATAACGGTAGGTGGAACCTGTCTTATCATAGGAATGGGATGGAATCTCGCACCAGTGGAGTTTATATAGAGGAAAACCTAGATATGATCCCTGTCATCTCGAACGAAGAGAGACCTTCTGTGGAATGGGGCGGAGCGGGTTTAGTGGAGCTACCGCATGATCCAACAATCTCGAAAAAGATCATAAGATTCTTCGCTTCGCTCTGAATGACAGACGTTGATAATCAAGTAATGATGTATGCTTCAGGTATGAGATAATGATCATTGCTAAGCGTGTCCTCTCATTGTCCCCGGATTTCATCCGGGGACAATGTTATTAAAAGCGAAATTCCCGCAGTCGCTCGGCTCTGGCCGAATGACACCTGGCTCTAGGCCTCTGGCCGGTAGACTACGAACCAGTAGGGGGGAAGAGACCAACTTTTCTTTTCACAATCAAAACAGGCGTTACGAACATCGGACAGAACCGAGCGACGGCGAGGGAATCTGTAATGTAATAAACGTAGTTTGGCCTAAAACTTTTGGTTTTGAAAGGTAGAGACGGGACTTTATCGCGTCTGGGTAAGAGACGGTTTTGGTTACTCCTGCCCTGGCTGGTGTCTTCACCAGCCCTTACTAAAAACCTAGGGGTTGGTGAGGACACCAACCAGGGCGGAAATAAGATAGAAATAGATCTTCCCGAAAGGCAACGTGCTCCGGGCACAGCGTGCCTCGGTTTAAATTTTTGGGAAGTTACTAAAGAAAAAAGCTCTGAATTCTCAGAGCTTTTTTACTGACTTATGGTCAATACTCCTCTCGTTGAGAAGTACTTCAATTGTTGTTGTAAGGAAAAGACCCGCCGATGAAAAGAAACGTTGGAAGGTTTCAAAACTATTCTGGTAGATAGCCCTCCCGCAAGCTTTTAAATAAACTCAAACCTAGTCCAGCTATTCATTCAATTCAATCCAGTACCCATCTGGATCTTGCAGAAAGATTTGACGAATGCCATCGGGACGGGCTTTGGGGCCTTTGAAAGTTAGATTTTTGCTTTTGAGGAAAGCCTCTGTTTCATCCATATCCGCAATTTTCACCGCGAAATGATTCTTGCGAGAGCCTAATACTTCTCCATTAACTACCTCCGTACGGTTTCCTAATAAATGTAACTGCTTAGTACCGCCGAGGCTAAACCAAGCTCCCGGGAAATCAAACGCGGGGCGGGGTAATACTTCCAGCTCTAAAACATCCCGGTAAAAGGCGATACTCGTTTCGGTATCGGCGACGTATAAGGCGACATGATCCAGTTCAATAATATGCATAGATGAAAGGCGATTCAGACCAGAATCTACAGGTCGGTGATAAAAACTTCACAAACATACAATCTTCCGGCTGGACGGGTAAATTTTAGGTTAGGTCTATAATTCTACCCTACTTTTAAGCATTGTTTGTATAATTGATGGTCAAAAGCATTAATAGCTTAATATTGTTCTGTATTAGTTATAGATAGCGATATTTTGTTGTGATGCTGTTCATTTCCCATTGATTTCCTCACCAATACTTCTTATGCGTAGAGTTCTATTACTAGCCGCATCGCTGGCGTGTTCGTTGCCTTCCTTTGCTCAGGGTCTTTCGGGAGTTACCAATGGCCTGCAAAAAATGCCTGGTTATCTCAATATGTACTGGGACGCCAAAAAGGGCAAAATGTATCTGGAAATTGATAAGCTGGATACCGAAATGCTTTTCCATACCACGCTCCCGGCGGGAGTAGGTTCCAATGATATTGGACTGGACCGTGGAAAAATGGGTGCTGCCAAAGTGATCAAGTTTCAGCGGACGGGACCGAAGGTATTAATGCTGGAGCAGAATTACGGGTATCGGGCCACTTCTGGTGAAAAAATGGAAGTTAGAGCCGTAGAGCAATCCTTTGCTCAGTCTGCCCTGTGGGGATTTGACGTGGCAGCTGAAGAAGGGAAATCCGTTTTAGTGGATGCCACCAGCTTCTTTCTGCGGGATGGTTACGAGGCGGCTTCAGCCATTGCCCGTACTAAGCAGGGTGTTTTTCGGGTCGATCCTACGCGTTGTGCTTTTTATCTGCCTTATACTAAAAACTTTCCCGAAAATACCGAAGTAGAAGTAACCATCACGCTAACGGGTGAGCAGGCAGGTTCTTTCCTTCGGGAAGTCGTACCTACCCCAAATGCAGTAACCGTTCGGGAACATTATTCCTTCATCAAGTTACCCGAGCCCGGTTATCAGCCTCGTGAATTTGACCCACGGGCGGGTATTAACTCCATCGATTACTTCGACTACTCGTCGCCTTTCAGCACGGCTATTGAGAAGCGGTACATTCGTCGTCACCGCTTGCAGAAGAAAAATCCAAACGCAGCCGTCTCGGAAGCCGTGAAGCCCATTGTCTATTACATGGACCCTGGTGCTCCCGAACCCATTCGCTCGGCGTTGATGGACGGGATTGCCTGGTGGAATCAGGCCTACGAAGCCGCAGGTTTCAAGAATGCCTTTCAGGTAAAAGTATTACCCGACTCGGCTGATCCGATGGATATTCGCTATAACCTTGTGCAATGGGTTCATCGCTCAACGCGGGGCTGGTCATACGGAGCAAGTGTGATTGATCCTCGCACGGGTGAGATTATTAAGGGAAAGGTAACGCTGGGTTCGCTTCGCGTTCGTCAGGATTATCTGATTGCGAACGGCTTAGTAGGAGAGTACGAAGGGGATAAACCCAGTAAGGAAGCTGAAGAAATGGCACTGGCTCGTCTGCGTCAGTTGGGAGCCCACGAAACGGGTCATACGCTGGGTCTACCTCATAACTATGCCTCTAACCATAATGATCGGGCGTCGGTAATGGACTACCCGCATCCGCTGGTTCGCATCATGGGTCAGAATAAATTAAGTCTGGCCGATGCCTATACCAAGGAAATTGGTGGCTGGGATAAAGTAGCCATCAACTACGCCTACCGCGAGTTTAAAACGAAAGAAGAAGAAAAAGCGGGTCTGAAGAAGATCATCGACGATTATATCGCCAAAGGTTTCTTATTTCTGAGCGATCAGGATGGACGTCCTGAAGGTTCGGCTCATCCCATTACACACTTGTGGGATAATGGTAAAAATTCAGTGGAAGAACTCAACCGCGTCATGCAGGTTCGCCGGATTGCTCTGACCAATTTCAGCGAAAAGAAAATTCCAATGAATGCTCCGATGGCGACACTGGAGGAAGCACTCGTGCCGATTTATCTTTTTCACCGGTATCAGATCGAAGCAGCCAGTAAAGTAGTGGGCGGCGTATTCTATACCTATGCCGTTCGTGGCGACAAGCAAAAAGTCATGGAATACGTTTCAGGCGATGAGCAACGCAAAGCTCTCGATGCCCTGATGGCGACGCTAAAACCCGAAGAACTGGTACTACCAGCCAACATCGTGAAGCTGATTCCGCCCCGTCCTTACGGATTTAACGAAAATTTCCGCGAAGTATTTAAAGATCGTACGGGCTTGACTTTTGATCCGCTGGCTCCCGCCGAAGCCGCGGCTAACATGACCCTTCGTTTGGTATTACAAGATGAACGGGCCGCTCGACTGATTGGTAACCATTCCATTGATTCATCCTTACCCGATTTCAGTGAAGTGGTAGACAAAGTAGTAGGAACAACCTGGAAGGCTCCCGTACAGGAGGGCTATGCAGGTGAGGTACAACGCGTAGTAAACGCGGCGGTGCTGGATCGGTTGTTACAGTTGGCGGCTAACAAAGATGCCGCTAGCCAAGTGCGGGCAGTAGCCTTACTGAAGCTAAAAGATCTAAAAGATTGGCTCGAGAAATCAGCTACTTCGGCTAAAGATGTCAACCAGAAAGCCCAGTATCTTTTCGCAGTTTCGCAAATTCAGCAATTCGAAGCGAGCCCCGAAACGGTCATTATTACGCCTCCCTCTAAAGAACCAGACGGAGCACCCATCGGTAGCTTTGACGAGTTTAGCTGTGAATGGTAATACTTTAGTTCTTGGTATTAAAAACAGTTATGATGGTTGATGGATGGGTTATTAGTCGTATGAAAGTTACTAATAATGAATTCATCAACCGTTTGTTATTACTAACTAAGATTCCCTGCCAACATGGCCCGGCCAACATTCTGCGGGCAGTCAACCACTTGCCCAACTTAAGGCTGGCAGAGGGTAAAAACCTAAAAAGAAAAACAAACAATCAACAACTATAAAACCACCATTTGAGCCGCCGCTGCCAGCTTTTTCGCTGGCAGCACTAGCTTAGGCTCTTAGAGAAAAAGAATTAAAGTTATCAATGGTTATAGTGATTCATATAAGTTATGGAGAATGAACCATTCGCTACCAGCAAAAGCCAGCAGTGGATGAAAACTAACACCCATCAACCCATAACTAAAAATCGCTAGTGCGGGTAAAACCTAACAACTAGGAACAACCCACCAACAACGATAAACACATCTTAACCAAACTACCTATGAAACGATCACTACTTTGTGGATTGGCCCTGTTGGGCTTAGGGCTGGGAAAAGTGGAAGCTCAAAGCAAAAAGAAAGCTCCCGAGGCTTCGGTAAATCTGCTGATTCCGGCTAAAAAACTGGAATCACTAAAGCAGGAATTGTTAGTGGAAATCGACAAGATGAAAGACTTTTCCGCCGAAATGAATGACATGGTTTTCAGTTTCGGGGAATTGGGTTTTCAGGAACACGAAACCTCTAAATACCTGACCGGGATTTTAGAAAAAAACGGGTTTACCATCCAGAGAGGCATCGGAGGCATTCCCACGGCCTGGACGGCCACCTGGGGAACGGGCAAACCTAAAATCGCGGTAGGCTCCGATATTGACTGTATTCCCAAAGCTTCGCAAAAACCCGGTGTAGCGTATCACGACCCCATCATCGAAGGTGCTCCTGGCCATGGAGAAGGGCATAACTCGGGTAATCCCTTGAACATTACCGCCGTTCTGGCCCTGAAGAAAATCATGGAACGGGAGAAAATTTCCGGCACCTTGATGCTCTGGCCGGGCGTTGCAGAAGAGCAGGTAGGAACAAAAGCATATTACATCCGAGACGGCTATTTCAAAGATGTAGATGCCTGTATTTTCACGCACGTCGGTAATAATCTGGGCGTAACGTATGGTGACGTAGGTAATAACGGATTAGTCTCGGTGAAGTTTAATTTTGAAGGAGCCGCCGCCCACGCCGCCGGTGCTCCCTGGCGGGGTCGCAGTGCTCTGGATGCCGTAGAGTTGATGAACATCGGCTGGAACTTCAAACGTGAACACTTATTACCCACTCAACGCTCACATTACGTCATTGTAGACGGTGGCGATCAGCCTAACGTGGTTCCGTCCAAAGCTTCGGTCTGGTATTACTTCCGCGAACGTAGTTATGATAAAATCAAGCAACTGTTTGACTACGGCGTGAAAATGGCCGAAGGAGCTTCCATCATGACCGATACTAAATACACTTATGAAATTCTGGGTTCGGCCTGGCCGGGGCACTTCAACAAGCCTATGGCGGAAGTAACCTTCCAAAACATCAAGCGGGTAGGGTTACCTACCTGGTCGACGGAAGATCAGACGTTGGCAAAAGCACTACAAGAGGAATTAATGTCACCGGAAAAAAATGGTTTAGCGACAAAAATTGATAGCACAATTGAGCCTCCCGCCGTATCTCTGGGCGGCGGCTCGGATGATATTGCCGACATTGCCTGGTCTATGCCGACGATTGTGCTGCGTTACCCTTCCAACATTCCGGGCTTACCCGGTCACCACTGGGCAAATGCCATTTCGATGGCTACCCCAATTGCTCATAAAGGCGTTACGGCGGGAGCGAAGGTAGAGGCCATGACCATTCTGGATTTACTGGTTAACCCTGATTTGATTAAAAAATCCTGGGATTACTATACCAACGTGCAAACCAAAGATATGAAATACGAGCCGCTGGTTCGGGAGACAGATAAGCCTGCCGTTCACCTAAACACGGAAATCATGGCGGAGTATCGCGAAAAAATGAAGAAGTATTACTACGATCCAAGCAAGTATAAATCGTATCTGGAGCAGTTAGGAATTAAGTATCCAACGGTGCGTCCCAAAGAGGAAAAACCCAAAGCAGAAAAGACCGGTAAAGAATAAATTAAATGAATACCCTAAAAGAGCCTCGCCCCGAGGCTCTTTTTTTATGAATACAATAATCTGAATGTTAGTGATTTAGCTCATCAGAATAAAATAATTATAAATAAATTGTTTAAAATTAAATTGTGTACAATATATTTGAACCACTTAATCATTATGGAACACCTGAAATTAGATAATCAGCTTTGCTTTCCGATTTACGCGGCTTCCCGGCTCATTACGTCGGTGTATCGTCCCATGTTGGAAGAATTGTCGCTGACGTATCCCCAATACCTGGTTTTGCTGGTCTTGTGGGAGAAAGAGTCCGCTACCGTTAAAGAATTGGGTGAAAAGCTTTGGCTGGACAGCGGAACACTGACCCCTCTACTTAAACGCATGCAGGAGAAAGAACTGGTGCTGCGGACGCGGGATAAAGCCGATGAACGGGTCGTGAACGTAACCCTGACGGAGGCTGGCAAGCAATTAAAAAACAAAGCATCTGATATTCCTAACCAGTTAATCAGTTGCATGAATATGGAAATTGAGCAGGCGGTACAATTACGTAATCAGCTTCAGGCCTTATTAACCAATCATTCGAATCCCATTTAATAGAAAACAAACGCCATGGAAAAATTGTATACAGCTCAGGCTACGGCCACGGGCGGCCGCAACGGTCAGGTTAAATCAAGTGATGGAGTGCTGGATATGGAAGTTCGCGTTCCCAAAGAAATGGGAGGTTCCGGTGGAGCTTACTCTAACCCTGAACAATTATTTGCAGCGGGTTACGCTGCGTGTTTTGATAGTGCATTAAATCTGATTATTCGCACTGGAAAAGTAAAAACAGGCACAACCACCGTTACGGCCGAAGTGAGTATCGGTAAAAACGATGCGGGAGGATTTGGTCTGGCGGTGACGCTGGATGTAACTATTCCGGGAGTAGATCAGGCTACGGCGGAAGCATTGGTGGAGAAGGCTCATCAGGTTTGCCCTTACTCAAATGCCACCCGTAACAATGTAGAAGTGACCTTACAGGTAACTGCCAGTTAAATAAACTTTATGCGTATAGAGTTTTGGGGTTGAGGGTCTTGAGTGAACCTCACCTAAGAAAAAGCCTCCTGCATTCTTTGCAGGAGGCTTTTTGTGGTATTAATGTTGTAGTAATGCTAAGGCTCGGTTGGCTACGGTTTCTGGGGTAATCCAGTCCAGACAGGCCAAATCCCCTCGAGCACAGGGTTTATTGCCAAAAACGGAACAAGGGCGGCAACTGAGCTCTTCCGTAGATACCTGTACCATATTTTCTTCTGATTGCATCCAGGGACCGAAACCCGCAAAAGGATGCGTGGCCCCCCAAATAGAAACCACGGGAACACCGTTCAGCGTAGCCAGGTGCATGTTGCTGGAATCCATGCAAATCATTAAATCAAGTTGATGGATAAGCGTTAATTCCCCCTGAAAGGACAACTTACCCGCTACCACCTTTGCCTGTGGAAACGCTTGCTCCAGGGTCCTTAACTGGGCGATTTCCACCTCACCACCGCCGAACAGAAAAATGCGAACGTTCTGTTGCTGGGTAATGAGCTCAAGCACTTTCTGCATGCGGTCAAAAGGCCACATTTTTTGTTTATGCTGAGCAAAAGGAGCTAGTCCAATCCATTGCATATCAGTAGATTTTGCCGGAATAGCCTGGTCCTGCAAAAACCGTTCTAATTCACCTTGAGCCGTTAATGAAAAATAGGGAGGTGCGGCTATCTGAGCTTTATAGCCTGCTTTCTCAAAGGTTTGCAAATACCTTTCAATGCTGTGAGGTAAGGGCTTCAATACCTTATTTTCAGGACGAGTCAGGGCTTTTTTATCGGATCGCCCTTTGTCGATAGTGGTAAAACGAACGCCTGAAAGAGCAAAAAATGATTTGAGGATGGACGTTCGCAGGTTCTGGTGCGTATCAATTACGTATTCAATCTCACCCCCTTTTTTCAAATCGCGGTAAAGCTGATACAGGCCCTTAATGCCTTTATGACGACCCTGTAAATCGGCAGGAAACACCTTCACACCAGCCATTCCTTCAAAGAAAGCCGCCAGTTTGGGACGGGTGACTACGGTTAATTGCCGATCGGGGTATTGCCGGGCAATGGCCTGTACAACCGGAGTTAACAGGGCCACATCGCCCATCGCCGAGAACCGAAAAATGATTAATTGTTTCATTCGCTAGCCATCACCCCGAGTAGGTACGCAGGACTTCGGCTTTGATAGATTAACTCGTTGTGAAATTATTTCTGCTGGTATAGCACCGGGTTCAGAGCCGGATCATTATACATTTTCATCTGACGATAAACCTTCATATACCGATTGCCTTCCCGAATATCTTCCAAAAGCTCATCGAAACAGCTTGCTAAATCCTGTTCCTGTTCAAGTAAAAGCTGAAGCTTCTGTTTTGCCTTTGCAATATGTTCTTCCGACGCATCCGAGCGTTCGGCCTGTTCGCGGAAGTGGTAAATCTTAAGCTGAAGAATGGACATCCGATCCAGTAACCAGGCGGGCGTTTCAGAATTCAGGCGAGCGTTTGGTTTTCGGGCAATTTCTCCGAAAAAAGCCATAAACCAGTCATCCATTTTTTCCACCATATCCGTCCGATCCTGATTCGAGGCGTCAATACGGCGTTTAATACCCACTAGTTCAGCGGGATTGATATGAGGATCACGAATCAAATCTTCCAGATGCCACTGAACGGTGTCGATCCAGTTTTTATGATAGAGGTAGGACTCAATCGTGCCTGAATCGTAGGGGTTATTTAAAGGAGTATCAACGTGGTCCGTGCGATGGTAATCATTTATACTCTGACGGAAAATGTCGTTAGCTAATGGAGCATTCATGCAGTAAAACTTTCCACAAAAATATTGAAAAGAACTAACTACGAACCAATATATAGATATAGATCGGCACGAAAACGTCAGATTCAACTGATTCCTAGCTATTAGGAATGCGGATAGAGGAATTTTCTGACCAGTTTGGATGAAGGGACTAGTAACAAAAGCGGACTGGCGAAATGGAGTGCTCCCGAGTAGTGTCTCACTTCTGGAGCTTGTCCATTTCGCCAGTCCGCTTTTTACTTTTTAGCTTTCTTATAGAGTGGAACTGTACTACAGGGTTCGCCAAACATAAGCGTTTGAACCACGGGGCGAAGTTTGCGGGTAATTTCCACGTAAGCTGAAATCGGGACGGGATAGGTACTGCAACCTTTCACTACCACACGAGCTCCTTCGTAGTCTTGTGGATTAATCTGAGATAGGGCATCCTGAAAAAGTCGGTCTTCCAGAGCCTGTAAATCCCCGAAAACAAATTGATGAGCGTAAGGCTCTAAATGCACGGCCAGCAACATGTAGGCCCAGGTGGGAACAATCGCATCTGCCGAGCAGATAATAGCTACGTTTTTATCAGCGTACTGACTCCAGTCATGGTTCTTCAGAAATTCGCGGAAATCCTTTTCGCGAAGAATGGCTTCCATAAAAAGGTTATCCTTCAGATCGTAGATAATCCGCTCTCCCTGATGGTAATATTCTTCCAGATCCAGGCTCTTGATGCCCGAATTAGCTACCCGATTAATGATTTCCGGCGTTTCCATCTGACCTTGGAATGATTATAATTTTGGTTTGGGCTTGGTACCCATAAATTCTTTTAAATAATAAGGCTCAAACGTAATCAGGTCCTCAAATTGCTGACGCTGAAATGCATCCGTTGCCAGGTATCCGACTGTTTTAGCCGAAGGATAAATCAATTGAGATGGAAATAACGCATGGGCCTGTTGGGCTAACGCCGGTTTGCACTTGGCGGCTCCATCTCCAAAGAATACAACGGGTCGCTCCTTTAAAAGTTCCTCGAAACTACGTTCGTCGATAATTTCAGCGGCTGTTTCTCGTAGACATTCCAGACTGACGGACTGGTAATGGGCACAATATACTTCCATGCGACGAGCATCAATCATGGGGCATAAGACGTGCGATTCCGGATAAAAATCGCGTAACTGAGCTGCCATGGCTTGAAGGGTATCAATGGCAATAAGCGGTTTGTCGAGAGCGAAGCATAACCCTTTGGCCGTGGACACGCCAATACGTAACCCTGTGTAGGAGCCTGGTCCTTTGGCTACGGCGATGGCGTCTAGATCAGCCAGTGAAAAGCCGGCTTGTGTTACGATATGGTCCAGCAGGGTCGTGAGCATGGACGAATGCGTCTTTTCCGTAAGGAGTTCATAGCATCCTAGTAATTCACGGTTCTGGTGAAGAGCAACCGAACAAACCTGCGTTGACGTGTCTAGTGAAAGAATAAGCATGCTGCAAAATTACAGTAGCCGGGGGCTTGAACATACTAGTCGCCAGCAAAGAAATATGGATTAGGCTAAAACGGCGGTATAAAATGGGTTTTAATTGTCAATCATCTAATTCATAGGTTTTATACCCGTTGTGCGTATAACCATTCCATCAGGATAAAGGCATGAAACAAGACTAAATCTAAACCTTTCCCCTCGCAAAACTTTCGAATAGGCTGATCATTTTGATGTAAAATACAGCGATTAGCTGTCCAAACGCCCGCCAGCCATCTCCGATTTTGTTTATATGCACAACGGGTAGGTTTTATAATTTTTCCGTTAAAGTATGTTTTTACATAGATTATCTATTGAGTTTTGTTAGTTTTGAGTCGAACCATTTGGTTTTGAAATGAATCACTACTTTTTTGGTAAGTACTTTTGTCTACTATTCCATGGTCAGTTATTTTACATTTTTACAAAAAAAAATAGGATACAAGCGTAGCAAATTGAGAAAAAACTTGTAATGTTGCAGAACAAATGACACAGCTTGAGACCGGAATACACCATCGCCTAGGATGGAGGATATTAGAAAATCAAATTGTACTATTCATTTAGGTATTAATTCGAATTGATCGCCCTCAGGGCATTCATAATAATCTCACTCGATCTCGCTGCGTCTGCAGATCGGGTATAACGTGGGTTGGATAGACGCCGCTCTCCGATTCGGGTTTCTCGGATCGGAGACTTTATTTTTAGAGGATTCATTAATTTCCTACAAGAGGCCTTTCCGCTAGGGAAAGCCTTTTTTTATGTTGAATAGCAAAAACGTAGCTTTCTTCGCAAGCCCGTTTTATGACATTACTTAATCTCTTTACAGCATGATTACCTGGAATGAATTTGAGGCCGTGGAAATCAGAGTGGGTACTATCATTCAAGTAGAAGGCTTTCCCAAAGCCCGCAAACCTGCCTACCAGTTACTCATTGATTTTGGCCCGGAAATTGGCGAAAAACGTTCTTCAGCTCAAATTACAGCTTTGTATACGAAAGAAGAATTGGTAGGTAAACAGGTAATCGCGGTGACAAATTTCCCGCCTCGGCAGATTGCTAACTTTTTCTCCGAAGTGCTCGTAACCGGTTTTGCGGATGAGCAGGGGAATATTGTACTTTCCCAACCTGAACGTATAGTTCCTAACGGCACGAGACTGATCTAGGAAAACAAGGGGAGCGGGCGTTTATTACCGTCCTTGTTTAAACATACCTCGACAAATAAAATATCTTTTGTGATGAAGAAAACGATTGTGTTATACCTGAGTCTGGTACTGATCGCTTTTGCGAGTCAGGCTCAGTCGAAAGACGAGACAGCAGTAGCCGAAGCCGTAGAACAACTCAAAGCGGCGATGATCAAAGGGGATAAACGTGCCCTAAACGCCATCACCAACAACCAATTGAATTATGGACATTCCAGCGGTATCGTGGAAGATAAGGCGGCGTTTGTTAATAATTTGACGAATGGAAATTCTGTTTTCAAGTCCATTACCCTGACTGATCAAACCATTACGATTGTGGGTAATACGGCCTTGGTAAGGCATATTCTTACTGGCGAAACGGCCAACAAAGGTCAGGCAGGCCAGGTGAAAATTGGGGTATTACTGACCTGGATAAAGGAAAAAGGGAAATGGGTATTGCTGGGTAGACAGGCGTATAAAGTTAGTTGAGGGTTGTCATGTGCAATCGATATAGAAAAGCGGTCCTGAAACTAAGTTTCAGGACCGCTTTATTTTATTGAACAGTAAGCGAAGTAAAGCAAAAGATGGTTAACTAACGATTAATGCCAATTACATCCTAGCTGTTTTAAGTCTAAAAGAAGACAATTGGAATAGTTAAGGATCAAAGGTACCTACCCATTGACCCCGTATACATTTCAGTGGAAAAGCTTTTGGGTAATTCTGTCTATAATTAAGCGGCTTGGGTACTTTCGTTGATCAGAATTTCGTTCCAGTTCACAATATCGAATTGATTTTCTGAATTGATTTTTTGCATGGTTTGGTCGAAAATACTTTGCAATACAGGCATTTGTTGATTTAGATAATCTGTGAAAATCGTATCCGAAAAGTTATGCACATTTCCGATAATCAAGTTCTCATTAAACCCATACGCTACCGGAATGATACGGCCTCGTTCGTCTACCACAATCGTATCCAGCACATCCGAAAGTCGGGGATTTTTGGGCGTACCCGCGGCAAACATATTCACGATTTCGGGAAACGTTCGTATGTACTCCCGGTGAAGTAAATCCAGCTGTACCAGCATACGGTTGGCGTATTTCGACTTGATGTAATGACTTAGAATAAAAATCTGATGAGCCAGCGTATCGTCAATTTTGTGACCGGATAACTTTTCGCCTGCCCGTCCGGCCATTTCCAGTGGGTGCAGTTGCAACAGTTGAGCTCCCTGCTCATACGCAAAATCGGCCAGCCAGATTAATGACGACCAGCTTTCGGGCGTGACCGTATGAATAAATCCAAAGGGTTTGTTGTGTTGTTTCAATACCTCGACACCTTCGAGCATTTTATCGAATGCTCCCTGTTGGCCCCGTATGAAATCATGCAGATCTGCGGGACCATCGATGCTTACGGCTACGATATCGGCATGTTTCAAAATTCGCCGGGCCCGATCGGTTTTTAGCAACATGCCATTAGTAGCAATGCCCGTATTAAATCCTTCTGCCTGGGCAAATGCCAGCACTTCTTCCAGATGTGTATACATGAACGGTTCCCCGCCTGATACGGAAATGGTATTGAAGCCTTCATGACGAGCATACGCCAAAAAACGGCTGAGAGCTGCCGGGTCGAGCATTTCTTTCAGGTGCGGAGACGAGGAAGAATAGCAGTGTAGACACGTCAGATTGCATTTCCGGGTTGGATGAATCTGAATGGTTCTGAACCGGACCGACATAGGCCGGTCCGGTTCAGAACGTTGTGAAACGTTGTTAGTCGTCATTTGCTACATTTTTAATGTAAGCTGGAAACGATAGAGGTCAGGTGACAGGATACCAATTGGGAAAACATCAAATCTATTTAAGCCATTGATTTTAAATGCATCTCCAAGTTTCGGAATCATGTCTGGAGGAAATTGACCTTTAATAAAGACTCTGTCAAATCGGATTTTCCCTTTCGGAAAGGCTTCGTGGATATCGAACCCCATTTTCCGCATTTCCACGATTGAACCGGAAGCCGAACGTAAAAACTCTTTGTCGAACTCGGCGTGTGAAAGCCGTTTGAGGAGAGCGGTCTCAAAATTTTTTACATCTTCCATTGTAAAGGTTGATTAAAAGGTAGTCCCTGATAGAGGACGGCAGGGGTTCCGTATGAAACAACCTGATGATTATTTCTATAGGTTAGTCGAAGAAAAAATTTAACGGGAAACAGAGTGGTTGCTCTTTTAGAAACAAAAATTAAGAGTTTAGTTATTCCTTATTAGAAATGCGAAAAGGAAGAGCCCTCCCTTCGTTCGTGATGACAGATTCTTATTCAACATCTGCCGTCAGTCACAGACTGACATTCATCTGAGCTTAAATAAGATGAAACCAACGGTTTTAGGTACTAATTGGGATTATAAATCCCTGACAGATGGCTTTCGGATTACAAATCCGAAAGAGCGTAGAAATTGGGGTATTACTGACCTGGATAAAGGAAAAAGGGAAATGGGTATTGCTGGATAGACAGGCGTATAAAGTTAGTTGAGGGTTGTCATGTGCAATCGATATAGAAAAGCGGTCCTGAAACCTAGTTTCAGGACCGCTCTATTTTATTGAATAGTAAGCGAAGTAAAGCAAAAGATGGTTAACTCCTCATTACAACACGCCCATTTTACCCAGTTGATAATCCGTAATGGCCTGTTGAATTTCTTCGTAGGTGTTCATCACAAAAGGCCCGTGTGCTACAACAGGTTCGTTTAAAGGCTCTGCAGAACCAATCAGAATGCGGGAATCGCTGGTGGCTTCCACCGTAATTTCATCACCATCGTTAGCGAATTGTACTAAAGAACGGTTATTGACTTCCCGGCCATTCACGATGATTGAACCATTGAGTAGGTAAAACAAAATGTTCTGTTGGGCGGGAATAGTTCGGGTAAAAGAGCCACCCGTTTGCAGACTTACATTCGCAAGGGAAAGGTCAATGAGCGGTTGAATTGGGCCTTTTATGCCATTCCATTCTCCAGAAATAACGGCTACTGAGCCTTTATCAACAGAGGCTAAGGGAATGTCCTGTTCCTGTAAACCCGTGTAGTTCGGTTTCACCATTTTATAACGAGCGGGCAAATTCGTCCAAAGCTGGATTAACTCAACAGGGCCACCCGATTCGAGAAATTCCTCTGAGGATTCTTCGGCGTGAACCAGTCCGCTTCCCGTTGTCATCCATTGAACGCCCCCTTTTTTTATCGTACTGGCAAAGCCGCTGCTATCCCGGTGTTGTACATCGCCTTCGTAAATGAAAGTAACTGTTTCAAAACCCCGGTGAGGGTGAGGCGAAAAAGGAAGTCCATTGTTATGAGCCGGAAATACCTGCGGACCGTGGTGGTGCAATAACAGAAAAGGATCAATCTGATCAAGTCCCGCGGCTGGAAGTGGCTGATGCATCGTCAGCGGACCCATGGGTCGAGGCTGAGGATGAATGATTTTATGGATGGATCGTAAGGTCATGATTAAAATGTATGTATATACATATATATCAAAATTTGATGGTTTTTAGTTCAAAAGGCTAAGCTTATTTTGTGAATGGGGTAATGCGAATTGGTCATGTAGAGGGAAAGGTTTTTGCATATCAAGTTTCTGACATTTTTAGTAAAATCCTCCCTATGCATTCGCATCCAAGACCTTCGTATTTACACTCGGCAGAGCTGAGTAACTGTAGATTAGGTAGAGACGCGACTTCATCGCGTCTGGGTAGAGGCTGCTTTTGTTACGATTGAAATGGATCTTTATTCCCCGAGTAGACGCGATGAAGTCGCGTCTCTACATTACAGAAAAACACATCTACTTGTAGTTGATCGGCTTTGCCGAGTAACGAAATAGCTATAGGTCTCTGGCCGGGTGGTATTAAAAGACCTTTGGGACAAGTAAGTACTTGGTCACCTATATTTATTCGCGAAAGACGGCCAGAGGCCTACAACTAGGTGGTCACTCGGCAAAGCCGAGCGACTGCGGAGCGAAGGCGGGTATTATGTTGATAGTAAAAGCTTAGGCAATTTTATAGAGTATGAAAATAATTTTAGAAACCAATAGGCTACTAATGAGGGAATGGGATGCAAGCGATGCCGTAAATTTTTATCGATTAAATCTTAACCCCAACGTCATAAAATATACAGGAAATTCAGCATTCGCGAGTATAGAGGAAGCTCAGGAATTTCTTGAAAACTATAAGGACTATGAAATAAATGGTTTTGGAAGATGGGCGGTGATTCACAAATCAACCCATGCATTTCTAGGCTGGTGTGGACTTAAGTATGATAGAAGTTTAGGAGAAACGGATATTGGTTTCAGGTTTTTTGAAGAGCACTGGAATAAGGGGTATGCTACCGAAAGTGCAAAGGCCTGTATTCACTATGGGTTTAATGCGTTAAAACTAAAAACGATTATTGGACGAGCTAGGGTAGAAAATATCGCTTCCATCAAAGTGCTGGAGAAGGTGGGCCTTGCCTTTGTGAAAGAGTTTGATTTTGACCAATCGAACAAAGGGGTGATCTATAAAATTGAAAGCGATCTGAGGTAAATTTTATTCTTATCGTCCCGGCTGAATTACAATCCGAAAGCCATCTGGGCTTTGAAACCTTAGGCATCTCAAACAATAAAGGCGACTCACAGAGTCGCCTTTATTACTTTATTTTTTTAGTGCATTCCACAAAATTTCCGCTGGGTGCAGGGCTTTGCGGCCCGTTCCGTCGTGGATTTGGTGGCGGCAACTGGTACCGGCTGCGGCGATGATTACTTCTTCGGGCTGTTTTCGAATCGTTGGAAATAAAACCAGCTCGCCAATTTTCATCGAAACGTCAAAATGCTCGGCTTCGTAACCGAAACTACCTGCCATGCCACAGCAACCCGAAGGAATCAATTGTACTTCGTAGTTGGCCGGTAAGGACAGGATTTTCTTACTCGGCACGAGCGAACTCATCGCTTTCTGCTGGCAGTGCCCATGCAGTTTAATGAGTCGTTTTTCGGTTGTGAACTGGTCGGCTTTGATGCGTTTCGCGTCCAGCTCCTGAGCCAGAAACTCTTCAAAGGTGTACACGTGAGAAGCAATGGCTTTGGCATCGTTTACCAGATCGTCGTCCACCAGATCAGGATATTCATCCCGGAAGGTAAGAATCGCAGAAGGTTCAACACCCACCAGTGGCGTTTCCTGGGTAATAAGCGTGCGAAGCAGTCGAACGTTGCGGTTGGCTACTTCCTTGGCCATTTTCAGTAATCCTTTCGATAACTGAGGCCGTCCCGATTGCATATTTTCGCCGGGAAGCATCACGTTATAACCCAGTCGTTCAAAGAGTTGTACGACTTTCTTACCTACTTCAACGTCATTATAATTAGTAAATTCGTCCGCGAACAAGTAGAAGCTCCGGCCCTGCGAGTTTTTCGATTTCCCTTCTTTGTTCCACCAGTTGGTAAAGGTCTGTTTGGCCAGTAATGGCATCGTCCGGTCGGGATGGAAGCCTACCATCCGGTTAGCGACGCGTCTAAGAGCAGGGGTATCAAAAATGCCGTTGTAGGCCCAGGGAGCCAAACTTGCCAGCTTATTAAGGGAGGTAAAGTTTGCTACCAGTCGGGAACGCAGCGGAATACCTTTCTCCTCATAGTAATGTTGCAGAAATTCCATTTTAAGCTTAGCCATGTCCACATTGGAAGGACATTCAGCCTTGCAACCTTTACAAAGCAGACACAAATCCAGTACTTCCTTGATTTCCTCATGGGCGAAGCGATTGGTTTGCGTAGAGTTGGTTAAAAATTCCCGGAGAATATTGGCCCGTGCCCGCGTGGTTTCCTTTTCGTTTCGCGTTGCCATGAAACTAGGGCACATGGTACCTCCGCTTAGCTCGGTCTTGCGACAATCACCCGAGCCGTTGCATTGCTCAGCATGTTGCAAAACATTCTGATTCTGATACCGGAAAAAGGTTTTGAACTCCGGTGTTTCCTGACCAGGTTCGTACCGCAGGAAGGTATCCATGGGAGGCGTATCCACGACCTTGCCGGGATTGAAAATGTTCTCTGGATCCCACATACGCTTTACCTCTTTCATTAAAGCGTAATTCTTATCACCCACCATCCAGGAAATAAACTCGCCCCGCAGACGACCGTCGCCGTGTTCACCCGAAAGCGAACCGTCGTATTTCTTTACCAGTCGGGCAATCTCTTCGGCAATTAAGCGAAATTGCTGATTTCCCTCTTTCGTTTTTAGGTTAATGATGGGCCGTAAGTGAATCTCACCCGAACCTGCGTGAGCATAGTGTACGGCACTCATGTTATTCTGAGCCAGAATTTCATTGAAATCCCGAATAAAATCGGGTAGATCATGAATATCCACCGTGGTATCTTCAATCACGGCTACGGCTTTTTCGTCGCCGGGCAGGTTGGATAACAAGCCTAATCCAGCTTTACGCAAAGTCCAGATTTTACCGGTATCCGCACCAAAAAGGATAGGGAAGTGGTAACCCAGATGGGCCGCCTTCATTTCCGCTTCCATTCGGGCGGCTACTTCCAGTACTTCTTCCTGCGTTTCCCGACGGAATTCAACGACCAGAATTGCTCCCGGATCACCCTGTACGAAGAAACGGTTTTTACTCTGTTCGATGTTTTCCTTGGTACACTCCAGAATATAGTGATCAATCAGCTCACTCGCCGAAGGCTTGTACTGCATGGCGATGATGTTCGCCCGCAGAGCTTCATCCACCGAATGAAAGTGCACACAAACCAGTCCGGCTTCTTTGGGAGGCAGCGGGTTAATATGCAGTTTGATTTCCGTTAGAAAACAGAGCGTTCCTTCCGAACCTGCAATCAGTTGACAGAAGTTGAAATCCATGCCGCCGGGCGTGAAAGGCTCACAATTCAGGAGCATATCCAGGGCATAACCCGTATTCCGGCGTTCGATGCTGGGTTTAGGGAAGTTCTTCCGAATTTCCTGCTGATTATCTGGATTCGAAAGGATATCGAAAGTCTGACGGTAAATGTTCGCTTCCAGAGAATTGGAAAGGCCTTCAACCGCATTACTTTTCTTCAATAAAGACTGAATGAACGGACTTTGAGAAGCCTGGGAACCAAAGGTAGCTTCCGAGCCGTCGGCCAGAAGGGCTTTAACTTCCATCACGTGCTCCCGCGTGGAACCGTAAACCACGGAGTTAGAACCGCAGGAGTTATTCCCTACCATTCCTCCAATCATGGCCCGGTTGGCCGTAGAGGTTTCGGGGCCGAATAAAAATCCGTAGGGTTTCAGAAAAAGGTTCAGTTCATCGCGAACGACGCCGGGGTTGCACCCGCACCCAACCTTCCTGTGGATTTATTTCCAGGATTTTAGTAAAATATTTGGAAACGTCTACCACGATACCCGCTCCAACTACCTGACCCGCCAGTGAGGTTCCGGCGGTACGGGGAATGAGCGAAGTGCGATGCTGACGGGCAAAAGCGATAAGGATTTTTAGATCTTCCTGCGTTTTAGGAAGGGCCACCGCCGTTGGAAATTCCCGGTACGCTGAAGCATCAGTAGCGTAAAGCGTACGCATGGTTTCGTCGTAGTAGAATTCGCCTTCGAGTTGGGTGGCAAGGTCACGGAGAGCTTCGGTCGGAACTGAGGACTTCGTAATTAATCGATCCGTTGCTGTAGTCATGATTCGTTTTATTGCTTCGGGGCTACAAAGGTAACCGATCGGGTGAATAGTTTACGGTATTACCATTTTCAGTTTTTGCTTTTTACAAAAGATTATTTGGAGATGGTTTTCTTTTGAAGCCACGGATAAACTCTATTGCAGAGACGCGATTGATCGCTTCTGGTTAAGGTAATGAAGGGATTAACGTTACTGCGGGATGATAAATCCCTGACAGATTTGCTTTCGGATTGCAAATCCGAAAGAGCGGAATAAATCCGAACCAGTATACCCCTGTCGGTCATCTCGAACGAAGTGAGAGACCTTATGGGTAAGAGGTGTATGTTTCTTTTAGACAATTTCTCTGAGAACGAGGGAAGGTCCTTCGCTCTGAGTGACAGGGAGTGTAGATTAGAAAACGCGGACGAACGAAAATCAATAATACGTAAGGGGCAGTTACTGGGGCGTGACATTCGGATATCCTCGGTTGATAACCCGGGAAATGCTGGCAAAAAAATAGTCCCAGACCTTACGGCCCAGGACTATCATGAGAGAACAGCTGCATACCTACCACGTTTTACTCGTTCATAAAAAATTAGTTTACTGCAATCGTACGAGAAGGTTGATCCGTGCTGATGACGAAGTCTTTTTTCAGTTTTGTTTCTCCGTCAGATACTTCAATGGAGTAAGTCCCATCGGCCAGGCTGGCTACGTCAAAACGACGGGCGTAACCTTTTGCATTCTTCGTAATATTTTCATTAAAGAGAATTTCACCTTTACCGTTGCGGAGCGTTACATTCAGTTTTTTACCCTGAACTTTTTCCAACAGGAAGTTTACTTTACCTTCTTTGCCTTTGAAGACATTAACGGCGTAAGAGGCTTTAGCGGTTTCTTTAGGATCTTCCAGAGAAGCAGCGTTTACGCTAACGAAAGAAAGAGCAACAAGAGCAGCAACGAAGATGGATTTGATTGAAGTTTTCATGGCTTTTATAAATTGATACTGGTTTGACAAAAAGGTTCGTGTTATGTTTTTAGAATTTCATGGCTTTATCAATTTCGGGTGTTTTGCCCTGATTGATGATTCAAAGATAATGGACTGGAAGGTACTATGTAATACAAAGTAGTATGTGTGGCTATCTAGTGTGATGAATGGTAGTATTCGTTTACTAACTCAAGCCTTACTTTTCGTTTGAATTACGTACCAATGATGCGATGGAAACGGCCAGCGTTGCAAGCAAAAGGCTTTTTTATCTAAATCGAGGATGAACGGATGATTAATCGGGATGAAAGGCAAATGGACCTTTGAATCTTCTCAATAGCCAATAATTTCTTGGTTGAGTCAAGAAAAAAGAAGAAAAATGAATGTTACCCGAAGGTTAATCTTTCGTGAAAAATGAAGGAAGTGGAGGTCTGAGCTCCGCTATTATCCGTAGATTTTAGTCGCTCGACCGAATAAAACGCGGGGATCGTTTGATTGAGCCAGCGGTTTGTTCTAATTTGGAAACACAGCCGGAAAACAACCGAACCTTAACCTCTAGTAGTACATGGCATATCCAGAACAAGCCGGAGACGATCCTTTAAAGCAAGCTCAGAAGGAGGCCGCTTTAGCCAAAGCAAAAGCCGAACGGATTGAAGCGGAAAAGCAAATGGCCGAAGGCGAACGAGCCATTCGGCAGGCCCGGCGAGACCTGGCACTGGAAGAAACAGTAGCTGCTCAAGTGGGTAAACTGAAATCCCTCACTAGCCTGACGGAAACTCCGGCAACGCCCGTTACCCTTCCTAGTGGGGGCTTGACCGTCGGTGAAGGGGTCGTTTTCCCGCAAATACTGGATTCCGTTAATCAGCAACTGCGAAGCCTGATTCAGCAATGGCTCGGCGATCAGGTAAATCTTCAGTCGTCACAGCTCATTATTTATCAGGAGCAGGATGCCTGGGCTGTTCATCACTATCGCCTGTTGCTGGATCAGATCCAATCACTTCATAAAGCATCTGAACAAGTTTTTCAGCGTACCCAACAAATCATCCGACGGGCGAATGCCTGGCTGGAAAACCAACCCTTAGCTGAGTCGCAAAACGTAGGAATTGGGTTGATTGCTGTACCCGCTCTGGCCAGCGGAATTGTCAAATCGGTCGCCGATCTGGTGCAGTTATTTAAAAAGGAGGTAGACATTCGCAGTCAGTCTTCCTTACTAACGGAAGAGGACGCGGTGGCATTACTGCAAAAAGAAGCCTTAAGGGCCGGATTAAAGCTGGAAATTTACTACCCGAAGTTATACCCCGTCTATAAAACCGGAGTGACTTCACCTTTTGTAGAACAGTGGCATTCGTTAGCTCAATCGCTTCAATTGGCGGCAGAAGCAGCGGAGGCTGTGCCGGGGTTGCTGGAACGTCTGCACACCTGGGCTGATACGGATGAAAGAAAGTTTCGCCTGCAACAACTTACCCAAGAATGGAACGACTTGCAGGCCGCTTTGACGGTTATCCAGACCACTCATGTTCAACTGAAGCAGGAGGGAACTAGGGAAAACGCCTTTATGATTCAACCGCTGGAACAGTTGTCCCAGTTACTAATGAATAACTCAGCCTATCACCTTCGTTTGCAGGTGAGTTCGAAGGGAGCATATCAGATTACCAAGCGACTCTGGTGGAATGCAGAGATTGAGTATCATGCCTCGGTGGAATTGAATTATATGCTGTTTCAGTCGGATGGGCAATTAATCCGAGCGGATAAACTAAGCAGCCGGGCTTCATTTACCTGAGTTTGATTAGACTATGTTTGATGTAGTTTGATAACGTTTGCCAAGCAAAGTCCAATCAAACGTCAAACCTTTAATCAAACTCTCGAACTTTTCTATCAAACGCGTTACTCAAACTTCCTCAAACCATTAAGTAAGTACCTCAAACCATTTCAACCCAGAGTAATGGATTATCAGAAAGCAGTTGAAGCTAAAAATCTTTTATCGGGTCAATTACTGGCCTCTCAACATAAAATTATCAGAGCTTTTGGGCTGGAGTCCGTTTTAGAGACGAGTCATAACCTGATGCAACCACCGGCCATTGCAGGGATCGGTATTGGGCGGGACGGACTTGATGATTACCACATGCGGATTCTGTTACAAAAGCCTTTATCCGCAGAAGAAGTAAAAGCTCTCATGCAGGTGCTGGAGGTAGAAGAGACCGATTTGCGACTCGTAGCTACTGACCGCATCAGGGCTTTAAACGGCCCTATTCAAACCCGTCAGCGACCTTTGCCTTACGGTATTTCTATCGGCCACAATCAGGTTTCGGCGGGTACACTGGGAGGGGTGGTTTATGACGAAGGCAAACCGTTCTGGCTGAGTAATAACCACGTCTTTGCCAATGGAAATGAAGCCACGCCGGGAGATGCAATCTGGCAACCCGGCAGTCGGGATGGCGGGACAGCGAAAGATCAGGTAGCTAAACTGGCCCGATTTGTGCCTATTGACTTTTCGGGTTCTAATGAAGTAGACGCAGCTTTGGCAGAACCTTTGGATAATTCATTGATTTCCACTACCTTTCCTCCATCGAATCCGGCTTTGCCTGCCATTACGGGCATTACCGTCCCTACGTACGGGATGGAAGTCGTGAAATACGGTCGAACGACGGGTTTTACGAAAGGAAAAATTGTTTCGTTAACCACGGATTTACCCGTAAGTTTCGGGCACAAACAGGCCTATTTCATTGACCAACTGGAGATTGAAAGTGAAAACGGTAGTTCGTTCTCACAACCAGGCGATTCCGGTTCACTTATTTTACAGGCTGGAACGGGATTAGTGGTTGGTTTGTTATTCGCCGGAGACGGGAATCTGACTTTCGCCAATCCGATTGCCCAGGTCCTGAAAGCTTTGAACGTTACATTCGGATAATGCTATGAAAATGAGTACGGTAGGTGAAATAAAAAAAGAACTTTCCCGGCAACTCTGTGACAAACAGGAGTTTCTAGGGGTTTCGATTCGGCGGGAGAACGAAAAAGAATACATTCTCATCCGAGTCAGAAGTTTCGGTGCGGAATGGGAAAAACGAATTCCTTCCGAAATCGATGGCGTACGAATTAAGCTGGAAAAAGGAAATCCGGCTCAGGCTTATGCCTTGAAATAGCGTTGTTAGGTCATCGTTGCTTGTTGTTAGGCAATAAAAAAACGACAACTTTTTTGCTGCCGTTTTTGCTAATAAAGTATTCTTCTGCGAAGGTTACCGCGTTCCGGTTAATGTATTAATTTCTGCAACGGCCAGTCGATACGCCAGTTGAGCCGAGTATAAATCCTGTTCTGCTTTCGCCAGATTTACTTTTGATTCCAGTAAATCTTTCTCCAGTTTTAATCCCGCCTCCCGGGCGTTTGTTTTCATCCGTACTTCTTCCCGGCGTAACGTAACCGCTTGATTGGCTACTGTGATTAACCGCTGCGATTGCGTGATTTTCCGATACGCTTTACCAATTTTTGCGGCTACATCCTCTTGTGTATATGCCAGGTATTCTTCGGCCTGTTTTTTCTGAGAAAGTCGCTGATTCTCCTGCGATTTGCGTTTGCCAAAATCATAAATATCCCAACTGAGGTTCAGGCCCAGAAAGTAATTATTATTGGGTAAATCAGAAACCACATTCTGATACGTATATCCGCCTACTACGCCAATGTTGGGTAACTTATCCTTCTTGGCGGCTTCCAGCCCATAGTTCACTTTCTCAATCGTCTGATTCGCCAGTTTTACGTCCGGGTTGGCATTTTTTGCTTCCTGCTGATACGCTTCGAGCGTTTGGATGGAAACAGGTTCCACGTGTACATCCGCCAGCTTAAAGGAGGTGGTATCCTGCACACCCAGTACATTTCTTAAATCGGCTGCGTAATCTTCCATCTGGTTTATAATCTGCACGACTTTTTGTTGCTGGTTGGCTAACTCGGCCTGCAAACCTACCTTGTAGACTTCATCCGTTTTGCCCGCCAGTAACGCACTTTCAACATCGTATAACTTAGCCTGCGTCAGCTGCACATTCGCGTTGGCTTCGTCGAGTTGTTTCTGGGCAATAAGCATTCCGTAATAGAGCTTTTCAACCCCTTGTAATACTTCCAGCTCGGCCTTGCTTACCTGCGTTTCTGCGATGCGGACATCGGCTTCGGCGGCTTTAACGCCTACTTTGATTTTGCCCAATTGGCTAATGGGCTGATAGGCCGCTACCGATCCCAGTAAGAGGTTATGTTTGCCTTTGAACAGCGGGATGTTCTGCTGGGGAAGATACGTGCCGCCCACCTGCCCGAAGGCTCCCATCGGAAGTTCCAGGTCTTTTTTGATTCCGTTGAAAAGGTAAGTCCCCGAAGCCAGAAACATGGGTTTGTTCTTGGTTTTGGCTTCCAGCACTTTCAACTCGTTTTCTTTAACTTTCTCTCTTTGAATGCCTACCAGACGGTTGCTTTGCAGGGCCATCCGTTTGGCCTGATCCAGGGTAAGGGCCTCCTGAGCCTGAGCGTAAAAACTACTCATCAGCAGAAGACTATAAAAAAGAACCTTTTTCATGACGTTCAGGTCTTGTTTTCTTTGAAAAACCTGCCGAATGCCTTTTCGCTTCGGCAGGCTGTTGGGTTGAAATATTAGGCGTGATTTCCTTCCAGAATGTACTTTTTATCCTTCGGTTTAATCATCTTGACGTAGAGAACGGGCACGGTTAATAAGGCCATAATCATGGACCAGACTACCCCCACGGCAATCACACTGGCTAGTGGACTCCACATCGGTGACCCCGAAAGAATCATGGGTAATACCCCAATGGCTGCGGCCATTGCCGTCAGGAAAATGGGGCGTAACCGTCGTTTCCCGGATTCGGCGGCGGCGGTAGGAATGTCCATGCCGTGCTTGAGTAATTCGTTGGTATGATCGACGAGGATAATCGCGTTCCGAACCACAATTCCCGAAAGGCTAATGAGCCCAACGAAAGCCGTAAAACCGAAGTTATTATGGGTGAGGAATAGACCCAGAACCGCTCCGAACAGACTCAGCGGAATAGTTAACATCACCAGCAGAGCTTCCTTGATATTGCGGAATTGGAATAGCAGAATCAGAAAAATCAGCACAATACTAATGGCCATGACTACCACCATCTGACTAAAGGTTTCTTTCTGGCCTTCAAATTCACCGCCGTACTCGATGCGATACCCGGCGGGTAACTTCAGGTTATCAATTTTCGGACGAACGGATTTCAGCAGCTCCGAGGGCAAAAGGTTATTCGCCGTTTCACTCTGAACCGTTAGTGTTCGAACCCCATTGCGGTGCATGATGCGGCCCGTTTGCCAGGCGGGTTGTAAGTCTGCAATCTGACGCAGTGGAACGCTGGCTCCCGTTACCGGCGAGGGCAGATACGTATTCTGTAAATCATCGAAGTTGCGACGATTGGCTTCATCCAGCCGAACTACTAAATCAACGGGGGTATTTCCCTCGTACATCGTCGTTACCGGAGCTCCATTAAAACCCGCGTAAACCGTTTGAGCAATGCTGGATGTCGTAAATCCGAGTCGGCTGGCTTCGCCTTTCAGGTTAATGTTTACGCCGTAATAATCCTCCATGAAATCGGTGCGAATCATGGCACTGCCGGGCGTACTGCGAATGATACTATCTACCTGCAAACCGATGGATTTCAGCGTATTCAGATCATCGCCTACAATCCGAACCTCGATGGGAGCTTTCGTAACCGTTCCCTGCTGCATGAGTTTTACCTGAGGGCGGCCTTCAGGAACCAGAGCGTCTACCTGTTTGGAAAGATCCGCCGCCAGACTTTGCGTGGTTGGGATATCCTTGGTATTGATCAGAATCTGAGCGTAGTTGGTAACAGGAACCTCGGGTGAGAAGTTATAGTAAAACCGGGGAGCACTCGTGCCCGTAAAGGTCGCGTAACTCGTCACCCGATCCTCTTTTTTGATTACACTTTCAATCTTCTCAATCGCCGATTTGGTCTTATCCAATTGGGTTCCCGTGGGCATCCAGAGTTCTACTACAAACTGGTTACGTTCAGCAGCGGGGAAGAATTTCTGACGAATCTGCGTGAATAATAGCCCCGCCAGAGCAACCGTTACCAAACTTCCCACAATGGTAATACCCGAGTGACGCATGCACCAGTCAATCGCCTGATTATAGCCATTTTGCATCCGGTCGAGTAAGGAAGTACGTTTTTTCTTATTCGCCTCCGAAGGATCGTGCAAGCCTTTTTTAATGAAGGTATAGCACAACAGCGGTGTTAAAATCATGGCGACAATAAACGAGGCCGCCAGGGCAATAGCTACGGTAATGGGCAGAGCAAAAATGAATTCACCAACCGAACCCGACAGAATAACCATGGGCATGAAGGATGCAATAATGGTAATCGTGGCCGCCAATACGGGGATGACCAGATCACTCGCACTTCGCCAGGCTGCCGTCCAGCGATCTACGCCTTCGTCTAGCAGTTCTACGTAGTTGTCCGCAATAACAATGGCATCATCCACCACCATTCCTAATACCACAATCAAAGCCGCCAGTGATACCTGATGTAGTTCGATTCCGAAGGCATGTAATAAGGCAAACGTGACGGCTACCGTCATGGGAATGGCCATGGCGGCTACCGTGGCAATGCGGAAGGGTAACAGCAAAATCACTACAATTACGACGGAAACAATCGCCAGGAAAAACTCCCGAATGAAGTGTCCCACGTTTTCATCGACCAGATGCGGCTGGTTAACGATAGTCGTGATTTTTACTTCGGATGGTAATAACTTCTGGACGGCTTCCAACTGAGCTTGCACTTCATCGCCGAACTTCACAATGTTATTTCCCTCGTGCATTTCAACGGCCAGCATCAGGGCTTTATGGCCATTCACGGTCGTGGTGCTGGTGGGGTCCTGATATTGGCGGGTAATGGTCGCGACGTCACCCAGACGAATCACTTCCCCCGTTTTGGAGGTACCGATGATCTGGCTGGCAATCTGACTTTCCGTATTATAAATACCGTTGGCGTAAAGGGGTACTTCGGCGGTGCCTGTTTTTACATTACCCGTAGGACCAATGGCATTCTGCGATTTCAGAACGTTCATGACCTGCGTAAAGGGAATGCCGTATTGAGCCAGTTTTTCCGAATTACTGGTGATGAGAATCTGCTCTTTCTGCTCGCCAATGCGTTTAATTTTAGAAACGGCTGGAAGCGTTCGGATCTGATCTTCCACTTTTTGCGTGTAGCTTTTCAGTTCATTGTAAGAAGCTTTATCCGATTCAATTCCAATGACCAAGGCTTCTGTATCTCCAAAATCAGAGTTAACAATCGGGCCACGTACGCCTTCGGGTAGGGATAAACTTTTGGCAATCAGTAACTCGTGGCGAAGTTTACTCCAGAAAATATCGGGGTCTTTGACCTTATCTTCCAGTTCGACGTTAATGACAACGGCTCCGTCGCGGGTCGTGGAAAAGGTTTTTGACTTTTTAACTTCCTCAAATTGAAAAAGATACTGTTCTAGTTTTTTAGTTACCTGATCTTCCACCTGAGCCGAGTTAGCTCCGGGATAATAGGCCAGCACCAGACCCGTACGAATGGTAATTTTAGGATCTTCACGCCGGGGCATGGTCAGGAGGGAATGCACGCCGACGGCAAAGACCATCAGTAGCACCGTCAGGGTGACCTGCGAATATTTTAGCGATGATTTAACAAAATTCATGACTATAGGAGACCGATTGAAAAGATCAGATCAATCGTATTAAATCGGTCTTTTAAGAAGATGAAACAAAACAACGATTGAGATTATACGGCCTAAGATTAAGGATTCGTAAAACTTACGGATGAACCATCATGGATTTTCTGCTGGCCGCCCGTAATAACCAGTTCACCTTTTTGTAAACCAGAGGTAATTTCAATCGTTGAATCCTGTAACCGACCGATGGAAACCCGACGTTTAAATGCTTGTTTTTTCTGCGGATCGGCTACGTAGATGTACGAGGAATTATCAGTATCCCGAAGTACCGCTTCAGTAGGTAAGCTTAGGAATTCCGACTTTTTAGCGGAGGGTAATTTTATCTCAGCGATCATTCCCGGACGAATTAATAACTTCGGATTACCAACCTCAATTTTAGCCGAAAAAGATCGCGTGGTAGCATCTGCCGCCGAACCTACTTCAATGACTTTTCCGGTGAATGTACTATCCAAAGCAGAAATATAAACCTGAGCTTTCTGCCCGATTTTTACATTCCGAAGTTCAGATTCTGGAACGGCCGCGTTTACCTTTACTTTCTGAATATCCGAAACGATAAACAGGGGCATTCCTGATCCCACAATTTCACCGATTTCGGTATTCTTTTTCAGTAATACGCCGGAGAAGGGAGTGTATAGTTTTGTATCAGACAAATTCTTTTTCTGTAAGCCCGCCTGAGCTTCCGCCTGCTTGAGGCCATTGCTGATTTTAGAGAAATCGGCATCGCTCAAACTATTGCGATCATGCATGAGCTTGAGTCGATTATATTCATCCTGAGTCTGGCTGACGCTGGCATTAGCCGCATCAACGCCAAGCTTATAGCTCGTGGGGTCAAGGCTGGCTAATACCTTTCCGGCAGACACCATTTGGCCTTCCGCCGCCGCGATGTAATTGACTTTACCCGCCACAAGAAAGCCAAGTTTCACGGTTCGGTTTGCTTCTACATTACCACTGATTGATAGCTGGCTTTCGCTGGAGGAAAGGGAGGCTGCCTGTGTAATAACGGGTACGGCAGATTCGGTAGTAACCACGTTTTCGGTGGACGGCTTGGACTGGCAACTCGCTAATACCAATCCCATGAGCAGGGCAGGATAATATTTCGTTTTCATAATTTGATTAACTGGCAATTTCCAGAAGGTTAATTTGATGGGTAGTTACTCCTAAAAAAATCAATTGTTGATGAATACAATCACTCCATTCTTCCTGATCGGATAAAAAGAAATGTAGTTGCTCTTTATCGTAATTATTCAGAAAGGATTCAATCATTTCTAAGGCAACCACCGGGTCATAAAGGCTGGAGTCAATAGAAATGTAATAGGTTTTTAACTGCGTAATAAAGTCTTTTTCTAAACCCTTTAATGTTGGGTTAGAAAAATGGGAAGAAAGATCACTGGATAAGTAAAATACGCGGATGATATATCCTTGTTTAATCAAAGGAATGATCCGCTCAATGACCTGATCAATTGAAGCTTCGCCGGTAATAAATACCAGCGAAGGCTTCGGTTGATCAGACGTATTCATTAATTGAGATAACTTATTCATGGCTTTTACTCTGGATTGGTGAGGCAAAGGTCCTAAAAGTTAAGGCCAGAGTCTTTGACAAAAGTCAAAAAGCAAATCGGAAGGGGAAACTCCGAGAGATTGGTGATGAGGCTTGGTTACTAGAAAAGTAATTTTCGGGAAGTTAGAGCTACCCGCTTTTCGCTGGAAGAGAATTAGTTGGTAGGGACGCGATTGCTATACTTTTTCGGATTGGCAATCCTCCGCCGTGGTTGGTGTTCTCACCAACCATTAGGTTTATTAATGTCTGGTGAGGACACCAGCCATGGGAGGGAAATATATGCCGATGCCTTCCGCCGTGGTTGGTGTCCTCACCAACCACTAGGCTTATGGATGGCTGGAGAAGACACCAGCCCGGGCGGGCGAGAGGTGCGTAATTGCATCTGGGTAAGAGGCGGTTTTTAAACCAGCCCGTTCTTTCACATGATAAATTCGAAAAATTCAAAATACACACTATGCCGATGCCAGCTTTTCTGCTGGCATCAATCCCTAGAAGGATGACTATCTAACGTTGAGAAAGAATAGTTTAGAAAAAGCTGCCAGCGGAAAAACTGGCAGCGAATAATAGATCCGCATCCGCGGGCTAGTAGAAAAGCAACTTTGAGAAAGCTGGAGATCCCTAACGCTTACTCCGAATACGGCTTAGCGTCTCCTGAGAAATCCCCAGAAAAGAAGCAATATGTCCTAGGCTAACTCGCTGAAAAATGGAGGGTTGACTTTTAAGGAGTGATTCGTAGCGTTCGGTAGCGGTCTGAAATTGCAAAGCTGTAATTCGCTCTTTCATTTCCCGAATGAGTTGATGCATTACCAGAATATGTAACTGCTCCAACTCCGGGTGCTGCCGAAGAATGTTTTCGAAATCAGCATGTGAGATCGAACAGATCACGGAATCTTCGAGCGTCTCGAATGTATATTGACTCGGCTGGTTATCGGTGAAACTTTCGTCAGCAGTAACAAAACTGCCTTCGGTATGAAAACGGTAGGTGGTATCCTTTCCGGCCATACTCAGGTAATGTTCCCGAATGAGGCCTTCTTCTACGAACATCAAGCGGCGGTAATATTGGCCGGGCCGGATCAAAATATGGTTTTTAGGAAACTGTTCCCGCACAATGATGTGGGTCAGATCGGCTTCTATTTCCGGGCCAAGGTTGATCGTTTGTTGAAGGAAAGAGATAACATTCATGGAGCGAGAGCCAAAATACGAGCCTTGATCCAAGGCTCGTATAGATGATTGTATTAGGAAAGGCTGGTGTAAAATGCCAGAGCCTGTTGCATTTCTTCACTCGAAACGGGGATATCAAAGACGCAGGTACCCAGGCCTTTCAGGAGTGAAAACCGAATTTCCTTACCCCGGTTTTTCTTGTCCTGAGCCGTCAGTTCGATAATGGAGTCGTAGGTGTCGGCTGGGATTACTGCTTTTCCGTACGTGGCGAGCAGGTAATGCGTGATGGTCTCAAATGCCTCCGTTGTCAACCAGCCGCGTTGATAACTCAGGTAAGCTTCCGTGATCATTCCGGCCGCAATGGCTTCGCCGTGGAGCAGACGTTGATCGGAATCGTCCAGAAAGTACGTTTCGATGGCATGGCCGAGCGTATGACCGAAGTTCAGGATTTTCCGGAGGCCTTTTTCGGTAGGATCCTGCGTGGTAACGTTCTCTTTAATGGCTACGGAATGCGTAATCAAATCCGTCCAGTCCTGTTCTTGCCAGTTTTTCTGCCGAATCTCTTCCCACTTACTGGCGTCGGCAATCAGGCAATGTTTAATCACTTCGGCGTAACCTGAGCGAAGCTCACGCCAGGGCAGGGTTTTCAGAAAAACCGCGTCGATTAAAACGGCGTCGGGTACCCGGAAAACGCCGATGTGATTCTTTAGGCCGTGAAAATCAATACCAAGTTTGCCGCCTACGCTGGCATCCACCTGCGAAAGAAGCGTAGTAGGAATTTGAATGAAATAAAGCCCACGTTTGTAAGTTGCGGCACAAAAACCACCCATATCACCGATTACCCCACCGCCCAGATTAATGACCAACCCATGACGATCAAAAGCAGCTTCGGTTAATTTTTCCCAGATCAGACTGGCCGAGTCAAGCGTTTTCTCGCTCTCACCGGATGTAATCTCGATGAGTGTATGAGCCGGAAGCAGCGACTGAATCAGCGGATAACAATGAGCCTTTGTGTGTTCATCTACTACAACGGCTATCTGAGAAAAAGAATGAGCGGCCAGAAAAGCAGGCAGACTTTCGGTGATCGGAGCAATTTTTACCATAACCGCAAAATTAGAGAATTAGCTGGTAGCGTAAAGAACTAAACGCAAGTCCTCCCTTAAAGTAAGGTCAGGCCCGCTTTTGCGTACATCTGTAGCGAGGCGTCCTGAGGCTCAAGTTCGGTAATGAGCGTCTGGATGGAACCAAGATCACAGAGCTTCATCCGGTGAGACGTTCCCAGTTTTTCAGAAATGGTAAGAATGGCAACCTGATCTGCCGATTTCATCATGGCTTTTTTCACCTGCACTACTTCCATGTCACTTTCCGTGAGGCCCTGAACGGCATCAATGCCAGTAGTTCCCAGAATCAATAAATCTACCCGAATTTCACTCAGGCGGTGAATGACTTCCCCGCCCGAGCAAATCTGATTCTCGGCGGTCACTCGTCCCCCCAGCAGGTATACCTCAAGGTTAGGGTTTTCAATCAATTCCAGAGCTATCACGGGGCTGATGGTAAAAATCGTCAGGCGTAGATGCGACGGAATCATCCGAACCAGAGATCGCACGGTAGTACCTCCTCCCAGCAGCAGAAACATACCTTCCCGGATCAGGCTTAGGGTTTTCTGAGCAATAATGTCTTTCTGATTGGTGGCATATACCTCGCTTCGGGTGGCGATGTGTCCGTACGAGCGGGAGAGAGCTCCCCCGTGAACTTTAATAAGCTGCCCACTGTCGGCGAGTTCGTTCAAATCCCGGCGGATGGTGTCTTCCGATACGTTGAGCTTCTGACTTAAATCAGAAGATAAAATCCGGTTATAAATATTAAGCTGGTGCAGAATAAACGAATGTCTTTCTGCTTTCAGCATAGCATTAGTAAGAGAGGACATGGTGCTATTGATTGAAAACGTGCTAATGCTGTTTTATGCGGTTATTTGTCGTAAAAACTAAAAAATAGAGAGTAACTCCTATTAAATATAACACTAAATAAAGTGAAGTGCAATAAATATATTTATAAACATTATTGCTGTTTATTTGATATTTAGCTAATTATGTATGGTCAAATGATCCATATGGGTCCATTATTTTCTTTTTTGCAGTAAAATGCAGTTTTATATGTTTTTATCAAGTTTGATTTATTTTCGTGCATAAAAACGCACTTCTTGTCTCCCTTTATTATCTCAATTAACAGCTTCTTTATGCTACACACACTTCTACAGACTTTTCGGTTACTCTTGCTGGTGAGCGTTCTGGGGGCAGGCCCAATGGCCTGGGCTCAGGATCGCACCGTAAGTGGAAGAGTAAGTGATGAATCAGGTTCGCCCTTGCCCGGCGTTTCTGTGCAGGTGAAAGGCACCACCAAAGGCGTTTCGGGAAATGCCGATGGGGTGTATCGCATCACGGCAAGCCAGGGCCAAACGCTCGTTTTCACGATGGTAGGTATGAAAACGCAGGAAATCACGCTTTCCAATCAGACCACGCTGGACGTAATCATGACCAGTACGGACGCCCAATTGAACGAGGTCGTTGTGACGGCTTTGGGTATTAAGCAGGAAAAGCGGGCTCTGGGTTATTCCATCGGGGAAATTAAAGGAACCGAACTCGTAAATGCCCAACGGGACAACTACCTGGTTTCCTTGCAGGGCCGGGTGGCGGGTTTGAATGTGACGACTACTTCGGGAATGCCGGGTTCTTCCACGAGTATTCAGCTTCGCGGGGCTACTTCGATTGGCGGCAACAACCAGCCCTTATTCGTGGTCGATGGTCTACCCATTGACAACCGGACTACGTCAGGAGGGGTGCTGTATTCAGACCGGGCGAACCGTGATGTGGATTACATGAACAAGGCGGCTAATATTAACTTTAATGATATTGAGTCGATTACGGTACTTAAAGGTCCCGAGGCGGCGGCTCTGTACGGTATCGATGCGGCGGCGGGAGCCATCGTGATTACGACTAAGCGAGGGGTGAAAGGCCGTGGACAGTTAAGCTATAGCAATAATTTCCGCTTTCTGAATGTGAATCGCTTTCCCGAGGTGCAGAAAGTATATGGTCGCGGAACGCAGGGCTTTTCTGATCCTAACGCCGTATCCTACTTTGGACCTAAGTATGCTGAGGGAACTACGTTTTTTGACAACGCCCGTAATTTCTTCCAGACGGGGCTGACGCAAACGCATAATGTTTCCATCTCGGGTGGTTCGGAGACGGCTACTTATAACCTGTCAAGTCAATTCATTGGTAGCGATGGAGTGGTTCCTAACACGGGGATGAAAAACTTCAACATCAAGCTGGCTTCCCGCATTCAGTTAACGCCTAAACTGAGCATACAGCCGTCGTTTACCTACATTAATGTTAACACGAAAAAAGCTTTACGCAACAACAGTGGTTTCGTGATTGGATTGCTCACTTGGCCGACGAATGACGATGCCAGCGTGTATCTGAATTCTGACGGTTCTCGCCGGACCATTCTGGGAGCGATTAACCTGGGCGAAGCGGACAATCCTTACTTCACAGTTAACAAGAATAACTTTCAGGATTTAACGAATCAGAGTCGGATTAACCTGCAAGCGGATTATAAGGCTACGGATTGGTTATCGCTTACGGGCCGTGTAGGGGGCGATATTTATACCACTCGTAGTAACCTTTTCCTGCATCCCGAATCCTGGCAGTCAGGTAATGGAGCGGGTACGCCGGGGGGATATGCTTCGCAGGGTTCTATCGAAGATCTGGTAGAAACCAGCCGATTGTTAAACGGAAACTTTCTGGCGACGATTCAAAAGAAAGTGGGCCGATTAGGTACCAACCTGATTCTGGGAACGGCCATTGATGACCGGGATTACAGCACGAGTGTGACGTATGGACAGAAGTTATACCTTCCAGAATTTAATTCTGTTAACAACACGGACCCAACGACGCAGCGTAACAAATTCCGGCGATTACAACAGCGGACGGTAAGTGCCTTTGCCAGCTTAACCATGAATTATGACGAGTGGTTATACCTGACGCTGACGGGCCGGAACGACTGGGCTTCTACGTTACCTGTTTCTAATCGCAGCTTCTTTTATCCCTCGGCTAGCTTGTCCTACGTCTTCACAGATATGCCGGGTTTGAAGGGGAACACGGGTATTCTTAATGCGGGTAAAGTGCGGTTGGCCTACGGACAAACGGGTAACCCCCCACCGCCGTATTACGTATTACCTAAACTCGTGCTTCAAACCACCAATGGTGGAGGTTTCGGCTATGACTTTTACGGCGGTAACCCTAACCTGAAAGCAGAAAGAGGAAAAAGCTTCGAGTTGGGTACAGAACTGAAGTTCTTTAATGATCGGTTGGGAATTGACGTAGCTTATTACGAAAAAACACTTTCCCAGCAGATTGTTCACCAACGACTGAGTTACGGGACTGGGTTTATTTTCGGATTGATTAATGGCGGTACCTTCAAAAACCGTGGGGTAGAAATACAGCTCAATGGAACACCCATCAAGAACCAGGATTTCCGTTGGAACGTGACGTTAAACTTTACCAGACTCAATACAAGTGTATCCAGTCTGCCTGCCGATGTACCGGAGTATTATAACTCCGACGCCTGGCCTTATGGGAATGCCCGGGCCAGTGCATTTGTCAATAATCTGGAGACGTTCTTTCCTTCATCAGTGGCGGCGTATCGGGGCTTAAACTGGAACTATTACCAACGGGGTATGGGCTCAGCAACGGCTATTGGTGGGTATTCCTATCAGCGTAATAACAAGGGAGAAGTCCTGATTAACCCGGCCACTGGATTACCGCTGACGAATGCCAACTTCCTGCCCATTGGGGATCGGAACCCTGACTTTACGCTGGGTTTCCTGAACTCATTTACGTACAAAAACCTGACGCTTTCTTTCTTATTGGACATTCGGAAAGGTGGAGACGTATTTAACGGTACCGAAATGTACTTGTGGAGAAATGGTTTGAGCCTGAAAACGCTGAATCGCGAAAATCCAGTGGTGTTTAAAGGCGTACTGCGTGATGGAAAGGAAGATTCGGAGAACCCAACGGTAAATACGATTCAGATCAACCCGGTAGCACGTTCGGCCGATTACTTCTCTTCCATTCCTGAGTCAGAATTTGTGGAGAAAGATATTAACTGGGTTCGGTTGAGAGATGTCACGCTTCGTTATCAGGTGCCTTCCGGGTGGCTGACTCGCAGCAAACTGGTTCGTTCGGCCAGTGTCTTTGTGAACGGAACGGACCTGTTCCTGCTGACCAACTATACCGGAGCCGATCCTAATGTGAACGGAGCTTCAGCTGCTTCGGGTGGGGTAGGGGCCGGCGGTTTTGACTTCGGTACCATCTCCATGCCCCGTGGATTATCCTTTGGCGTTTCACTGGGCTTCTAGTTTCGAAACCTGACAAGCATTATTACGTTATGCGAAAACTGAAATCAACACTCGTACTGCTTGCTTTAAGCATGGGCTTAAGCAACTGTAATAAATACCTTGACATTAACGTCGATCCCGCTAACCCTCAGGTAGCGGATCCCAGTGCCCTGCTGCCTCCCATGATTCAGCAAACGGTGTTGGGGGAACAGTTCGATTGCCGGTTCATCGGAAAATACATTCAAAGCTGGGGCGATGCTGCGGCCAACGATACCTGGGATCGTCACGGTTACCAGGCGGGTTCCGACAACGCTGGGTTAATCTGGCGGGTAAATTATTGGAACCTGGGTCCTAACGTCAACTTACTGATTAATCAGGCGACGGCCAATCAGCAATGGGAATTTGTGGGAGCGGCGAAAGCTCTGTTTGCCTGGAGCTGGCAAACCACAACGGACTATCACGGAGAAATCGTTCTGAAGCAGGCTTTCGAACCTAATCGTTACGTCTTTGATTACGACACGCAGCCGGAAGTCTACGAATACGTAGCCAAGCTGGCTAACGAAGCTCTGGAAACGTTCAACCGCACGGATGGTGTGCAGGGAGCTGCCGTATTAAATCGGAACGGAGCCGATCAGGCCTATAAGGGTGACAAAAGCAAGTGGGTTAAATTTACCTATGCTGTTCTGGCCCGTAACATGCTGCACCAAAGTAACAAGAGCACCTTTAATGCCGATAAGGTCATTGAGTACTGCGATAAATCACTGGCCTCCAATGCTGATAACTTCGTTGTTCCTTATGCGGCGGGTAATACGGCAACGCTGAGTTTTATGGGGCCTACCCGGAGTAACTTCGGTAGTTACCGCCAGACCGACTGGTTGATTAAAATGCTGGATGGTAGCTTACTCGGAGCGACTGATCCTCGCCTGAACATTCTGGCTTCTCCTTCGCCCGATGGAAAATACCGGGGGGTGACGGTAACTTATGGCGATCCTAATAATATCAATGGCAATGAGGCCCGCATTCCGACTTTATGGGGAGTGGTGTCTAATCAGGTTACCAGCAGTACCCCCGGTAAGTATATTTTTACGGATCTGGCCGGGTTCCCTTTGATGACTTACAGTGAAGTGCAGTTCATGAAAGCAGAGGCTGCCTTTAAGAAAGGAGACAAGTCGGTTGCCTACGATGCCTATAAAAAAGGAGTAGCGGCAGCCATGGATTTTGCGGGCGTAACGGCTGCCAACCGGGAGACCTATCTGGCCAGCAATGCCGTGCCGAAAGCGGCGGCGAGTTTGAAGTTAAGTGACATCATGATGCAGAAATACCTGGCTTTATACGGACACGGGGTAATCGAAACCTGGGTTGATATGCGTCGGTACAAGTACAGTTCAGAGGTATATCCCGGATTTACCCCTCCTGCACCTGAGCGTCTGTTCCCCGACAACAATGGAAAACTGGCCTATCGGGTTCGTCCCCGGTATAACTCCGAATATGTATGGAACCGAGCTTCCCTGGACAAATACGGCGGGAATAACCTGGACTACCATACGTACGAAACCTGGTTTGTTAATCCCTAACCATGCCGAATGCTCAGGGTTTTCTTCATAAAATCCTGGGCAGGCATCTGAACAGCTATTCAATGAAATCAATAGTCAAATCATTCATCACTGTACTACTGGCTGCTGCCGTCGTGGCCTGTGGTAACGAAAGCGATCCTCTGGCAAGCCTAAAGCCCGCTACCGGAGCCCGGCTGAGGTTTTATCACGCCGCCCCCGATGCTCCTGGACTGGCTCTGTACCTTAATAACAAGGCTTTTTCAGGAGTAAACACCGTGCCCACCACGCCCGATCCGCTACCTGCGGCGGTTACCTATTTTTCTGCGTTTCCGGTTCGGAATTATGCAGCGGTAGAACCTGGAACGGCCACGTTGAAAATCAATGCGGCGAAAACGACAACGGCTGAGGAAGCGGCTTTATGGGGGGCTAACCTAACGCTGGAAGATGGGAAGTATTACTCCGTCTTTGCCGCTGGAAATGCCTCGGCCTACGAAGTAATTAGTGTGGAAGATAACCGAACCGTGGCTGATGCTGGAAAAGCATACGTGCGGGTTGCTAATTTGGTAGTGAACAGTCCTGCTGGGGGCTATGAAGTGGCAATCAATGGCAAGGTAATTACCACGGTATCTGCCTATAAAAGCATTACTAACTTCATTGCCATTGATCCCGTCGCGTTCAATTCGGCAGCTCAGACCATTACGGCTAAAAATGGCTCAGTTACCTTAACATCGGCCTCCGCAGATCGGATTCAACCTTATGCCGGACGCTTTTATACCATTATCCTGAGAGGGGTTGCCGGGGATACCAAAACGCCACCCACCATATCATTACCGCTGGATATTTAGTATTCCCAGAGCAGGAATTAAATAAAAACCGGAGCATAAGTTTTACACTTACGCTCCGGTTTTTGTTTAATTAAGCTGGCGTTATCTGACGGAATAGATTACTAAGGGACGGTTCTTAGAACGTTACCCCCACTTTAGCAAAGACAAAGCGGCCATTGAAACCAAACTGCGACACGGCCCGGCTGTAGAGGAATCGACCGTTAGAGGTATTATCCAGTGCCGTCGTATAACTTTGGGTTGCGTCTGTGGCGTAATTGAACTGGTTGTTACGGGCATTGATGTACGCCTTATCGGGATACACATCGAACAGATTGTTTGCTCCCAGTGTCAGGGTTACGTGCTTGTTGAAAGCATAACTGGCCGTTACATCCGTTACCCATTTGGGCGAGAAAGTCTGGTCATTGTCAGCGGGGTAGGGAACGCCTGCTACAGTCGTACCAGGAATGGTAGCACTTCGATACGTTACCTCACCGAAGCGTACCGTCCGCAAAAAGAAATTCCAGGCTTTTACCTGATAGTTAGCACTTAGATTGATCTTGCTTTTGGGTACCGAAGACTCAAAGCGGGACTGCTCTTCGCGGCTGAATAAACGGGTTTTCAGAGAAGGATCGGCTTCAATCACCGAAGAACCCTGAATGCGGGTTACTTTGGTTTCGTTGAAGTTTCCTGAAACAGTTAGGTTCAATGTATTCGCACCGATTTTGATACGATCACTCAGCACAATGTCCAGACCCTTCGTGCGGGTATCAATGGCATTCGTGAAAAACTGAACAGAGTTGATGGTTTGATTCGGGTCAACCGTATTCAGAATCGTATTAACCGTTCCAGTAGTACCCGACTCACGGGCAAACTGGCTGGAGAAAACGATCCGGTCTTTGATGTTAATCTGGTAGGCATCGATGGTCATGCTGAAGCTACCAAATTTACCCGTTAAACCCAGGCTGTAGTTTTGGGAGATTTCAGGTTTGAGCCTACCTACGCCAAACTGACTTACCACGGGGCTTTCGTTATTGACTGTCAATACCTGTCGGGCTACGCTGTTTACAAACTGGGTGGATTCGTTATTAAAATAAATCTGGTGTAACGAAGGAGCCCGGAATCCCGTGGATACGGCCCCCCGTAAAGCCAGCCCCTGGAACAGATTCAGACGACCCGTGGCTTTGTAAGAAAGGTTGCTACCAAAGTCCGAGTAGTTTTCATAACGTAAGGCCGCTCCCAGTAATAAACGCTCTTTGAACTCGCCCTCAAAATCAGCGTAAATACCAACGTTAGTTCGGGTTTTTACCAGGGCATTAGCGGGTTTATAACCGGGAAATACCTGAGCACCCGCGGCGGTAGAAGAGGAGCCAATCATTCGGCCAGGAATATTTTCGGAAGGAATACCAAAAGACCAGGATTTTTCTTCACCTGCTCCAATTTCATACCGGCTGGTGCGGAACTCCGTGCCAAAAGCCGTGTTCAGAGCTGAAAATACCCCTGAAAATTCATGCCGTCTGCTAACGTCCAGGTTCACTACATTTTGGCCATATTTGAGTTTACCCGCGTAAAACTCAGTAGGGCTGGTGCCGACCGGAAGCGAAGCATTCAGCGTATTGGAGATATTAAATTTGATGCTGTTTTCTCCGTAGGTATTACTTAAATCCCAGTTCCATTTTCCCAACATTCCTTTCAGGCCAAGTCCGCCCGAGAGGTCATGTACAGAAGTATTAATCTGCGGCAGGAAACCGTTCGGATAAATTGACAGGTCAATTTGAGTAGATTGAGAAGGCAGGCGATAAAAACCAGCGGCATTTCCTTCCTTATTGGTGTAACCCGCCTGGCCGTAAAGCGTAACGTTAGTTCCGAGTTTATACTCAGCATTAGCCATTACACCAAAATTTTTCACGGCAGCATTACCCACCCGCATGTTATTGCGATCCAGTCCGGCGGCCTGAGCCTTGGCATCGTCGGCTGCTTTCAGGGTTTGACGAGCTTCTACCGTAGTCGCCGAAGAAGGCCATACCGAAGAGTATAATAAGGGTCGGGTATCGAGTCCACCGCGATTGGTAGCTCCCCGATCCTGATACTGAGCGGCGATGTTTACGAAGCCTTTGTTATTCAGATTAAAGCCTTTCGAAAGATCGAACTGTACCGTTTTTCCGTCCGAATAACTCTTGCCTAAGGTATTCGTCAGACTTTGACCGTACATGAGATTGGCATTCCAGGGCGTTTCTTTTTTCAAAACCAGGTTAATAACGCCGGCAATGGCGTCAGATCCGTACTGGGCCGCAGCTCCATCGCGTAATACTTCAATTCGCTCAATGGCCGATACTGGAATGGCATTCAAATCCGTTCCCACAGTTCCACGACCAAAGGTTCCATTGATATTGACCAGAGCAGTGGTGTGGCGACGTTTTCCATTCACCAGTACTAACACCTGATCTGGCCCAAGACCCCGTAGCGAAGCGGGATCAATGTGGTCGGTACCATCCGAAACGGTCTGACGGTTGGAGCTAAATGACGGAGCTACGTAGTTCATGATCTGCGTAAGATCGGTCTGAGCCACCAGCTTCATTTCCTTGGCTCCAATGACGTCCACCGGAACGGGCGTATCGGTGCTGGTACGGGCCTGCGAAGAGCGGGAACCCAGCACTACAATATCATTCAGGCTAACGGAAGATTCGTTGAGGACAAAATCCAGCTCAAGTGTTTGATTTCCCTTCACCTCGGCGGTTTTAACCAGACTCTCATAACCTACGGCCCGAGCAGTTATCTGATAAGAACCGGGCTGTACTTTCAACAGATACTCTCCAGTACCCGACGCATTCGCTCCGTTGTTGGTTGAATTAATCTGAACAGTTGCTCCAACAATGGCATTTCCTTTAGAATCCAGTACTCTGCCGCGAATTTGTTGAGCAAATAATGCACCAGGAAGAATGCATAAACACAGCATCCATAAACGTAAAAATAAAAGGTTCATAATGTTTAAAATTTGGGTATTCGTGAATCGCTATAATGTTATGACATTTTTAAGTAATATTGCTTATTTGGTTATTAATAAATAATTTTATAAATTAAGGGGAAGAGCCTGGGCTGAGTGGGAAAACCCAAATAATAGGTTTTTAATCACGCCTGATTTGCAAACCAAATCCAGAATAGGATAAAAACGTTTTTGAGGCAGAGCCGCGACTTTATCGCGTCTAGTCGGGAGATGGAAATTTCCCACTATGGCTGGTGTCTCACCAGCCATTTATATGCAAACAGTGTTTGGTGAGACACCAACCACGGCGTAAATCCAAAATAGGATGAAAACGTTTTTGAGGTAGAGACGCGACTTTATCGCGTCTGGGTAAGAGGCGGCTTTTGTGACTGGTTCTCCCGCCCTAGCTGGTGTCTCACCAGCCATTTATACGCAAATAGTGTTTGGTGAGACACCAACCACGGCGTAGAACGGATTTTGAATGAAGGAAAAACATACTCATGGCTCCCTGTTTTACTTAAACGTCATCTTAGAAAGCCCCTCCCGCCCTAGCTGGTGAGACACCAGCCATTTATACGCAAATAGTGTTTGGTGAGACACCAACCACGGCGTAGAACGGGTTTTGCATGAAGGAAAAACATACTCATGGCTCCCTGTTTTACTCAAAACATCATCTTAGAAAGCCTCCAGGTCTTTGCAAAAAATGCATAGAATAGGGATATCCCTGTCACGATTGAATAGGTTTAGACGTTTTTCGATGGAGAAATGAACTATTACTTGCTCAACTGATCGAAAATGGGCAGTTTGCGTAGAAGATTGCATAGCGAAACAATAATGGAAGAAGAAAAGGAAGGCTTACCCCCATTTGTCCGCTCCTGGCGACAGTTGTATGGGTTGGTTATTGCCAATCTAATTTTGATGATTATGCTGTTCTGGTGGTTTACGGAAGCCTTTTCGTAAGTACCGACTATTCTTTCGTCCACACTTCTTAACCCTAAAATTTAAATACTCTGGAATGTCTTTACTCGACTGGATCGTTCTGGCCGTTACGTTAACCTTTATTGTGGGTTACGGAATTTATCGCAGTCGGCGGGAACAGAACCTCGAATCCTACCTGACGGGTGGTCATACGTTACCCTGGTGGCAGGTGTGCCTGAGCGTTATGGCTACGCAGGCCTCCGCGGTTACCTTTCTTTCGGGACCGGGGCAGGCCTATACCGACGGGATGCGGTTTGTGCAGTTTTACTTTGGGTTGCCACTGGCGATGGTGGTCATTTCTATTACCTTCATTCCCATCTTTCACCGCCTCAATGTCTATACGGCTTACGAATACCTGGAAACCCGTTTTGACCTTCGTACCCGAACCCTAACGGCAATTCTCTTTTTGGTGCCACGCTGGCTTTCAACGGGTATCAGTATCTATGCTCCCAGTATTATTCTTTCGACCATTTTCGGTTGGGATATCGTCTGGACGAATATAGCGATGGGCGGTATTTTATTGATTTACACCGTAATAGGTGGAAGTCAGGCGGTGAGTTATACGCACGTGCAGCAGATGTTCATCGTATTGGGCGGCATGTTTCTGGCGGGCTGTCTGGTCGTACGGTTACTACCCGAAAATATGGGTTTTGTGGATACGCTGGAAGTGGCCGGAAAGATGAATAAACTCCAGACCATCAACTGGGAATTTGACCTGAATGATCGCTACAATGTCTGGTCGGGTGTAATCGGTGGGTTTTTCCTGCAATTAAGTTATTTCGGTACGGATCAGTCGCAGGTGGGACGTTATCTGGGGGGCGAAACCATTAGCCAAAGTCGGTTGGGTTTATTAATGAATGGGATTATCAAGATTCCCATGCAGTTTTTGATCTTGCTGGTCGGAGCACTCGTTTTTGTCTTCTACCAGTTTCATCAAGCTCCTTTGGTATTTAATGAAACGGCATTGAGTAAGATCGAAAATACGGTTGATTATCAGGTTTTGCAGAAAAAAAATACGCAGATTTTTACGGAGAAAAAACAGGCCGTCATGCAGCTACAACAAGCTCTTGAGAAAAAGGATGCAGCTCAGGTAAATCTGCTTCAAAAGCAGGTACTGAACTTAACCAAGCAAAGCACCGAACTACGCGAAAAAACGCAGAAACTCGTCCGAGAAAAGGGTGGCGACGCCAACGATACCAATTACATCTTCCTGACTTTTGTCGTAAAATACTTACCTAAGGGGGTAGTCGGTTTATTGATCGCTATCATCTTTATTGCTTCGATGGGCTCCATCGCCTCGGCGATTAACTCGTTGACTTCCAGTTTTGTAGTGGATATCTACCGACGCATGTGGGTAACGCAGGCTTCGGAATCTCATTATGTAAAGGTCTCTAAAATCAGTACGGCTGTGTGGGGAGTATTAAGCATTGCAGTAGCCATGTACGCCAGTCGGGTAGGAAGTTTACTAGAGGCCGTTAACATTTTGGGTTCCTTATTTTACGGAACCGTTTTAGGGGTTTTTGTGGTTGCTTTTTATTTTAAACAGATTGGAGCCAAAGCAACTTTCTGGGCGGCAGTTATGGCAGAGATCGGGGTAGTGGTTTGCTGGTTATTAAACTTAACGGCTTTCCTCTGGCTCAATGTAATCGGCTGCGTGGCTGTAGTAGCCATGGGTTTATTGCTGGAAACTATACTGGGGAAAAATAAGGTGGTGAACGGGTGATCACTAGTTTAGCGGTGTGTAATGACACATCAAAAGAGCTTTTGATGCAGAGCTTATAACCCCAGCGGGGTTCAATCCGAATAGCCCCGGGTGTCAACAGCGAAGGGAAGCAATGCAAGGGTATCGGGGTCGCGGTTCAATCCGAATAGCCCCGGGTGTCAACCCGGGGACCCTGGCAGCAATAGGTAGGAAGAGGAGAGAGTGCTTGCTGCCAGCGAAAAGGCTGGCCGGGCCACGCTGGCAGCGGAATCGTAAATCTAAAAGAGCTTTTAATGTAGAGCTCGTAACCCCAGCGGGGTTGAATATGAATAGCCCCGGGTATTAACCCGGGGGAGTAAGTAGGTAGGGAGATAAGAAAGTGGTTGCTGCCAGCGGAATCGCAAAACAGAGAACTAAACCGATGCGGGAGGCACTAATCCATCTGGCCCATAGTGAAGCGAAAATGGCTAACATTATCGCCTCCGTTTCTTTATCCGAACCGCAAAGTTCGGGAGATGTATATTACGACCTGTTGAACTCGATTGTTTCTCAGCAGCTTTCCACGCAGGTAGCCGTCGTGATTTTTAATCGTTTTCTTAAATTATTTCCCGGAGAATATCCGCATCCCAGGCAGTTACTGGCTTTGGAAACTGAAGAATTACGGGACGTGGGGTTATCCCGGGGTAAAGCTCAATACATGCAAAACGTCGCCGAGTTCTGGCTGGCTGAAAATCTGGAGACCAAAAACTGGAACGAGATGGATGATGACGCCATCGTCGATTACCTAAGTCAGATTAAAGGTGTAGGTCGCTGGACGGTGGAGATGATTCTAATCTTTACCCTGCAACGCCCCGATGTTTTTCCCGTTGATGATCTGGGCGTTCAGCAGGCCATGATGCTGGCGTATGGTTTGGAGAAAGACCGGAATCTTCGTAAACGAATGATTGAAATTGCTGAGTCCTGGCGACCGTATCGCTCCACGGCTAGTCGGGCCTTATGGCGTTGGAAACACCAGGTAAAAAAGTAAGGAAGATTGATCAATGAAAGTAGTAATCGTGATTGCCGGGCCTACGGCAGTGGGTAAAACGGAGCTTTGTGTAAAGCTGGCTCAGGAGTTAAATACCGAAATTGTGTCGGCGGATTCGCGGCAGTTTTACAAAGAATTAAGCATCGGAACGGCTAAGCCCACGGCGGAAGAAATGCAGGGAATCCGGCATCATTTCATTGATTCACATTCCATACAGGATTACTTCAGTGTTGGCGATTTTGAACGGGAATGCCTGCAAACGCTCGAGGCTATTTTCTCAAGAAAAGACGTCGTTATTCTGACGGGTGGTTCCGGCTTATTTCTGAAAACCATTACCGATGGATTGGACGAAATGCCCGAGGTAGATTTGAGCGTTCGTGAGGAATTGATGCAACGATTTGCAGAGCAAGGAATTACGCCGCTGGTGGAAGAATTACGTCGGCTCGATCCAGCTTATTTTGAATACGTAGATCGCAATAATACCCAGCGGATTGTGCGGGCATTGGAAGTGTGCCTGAGTACAGGTAAGCCTTATTCGAGCTTCCGAACGGGGCAAAAAGCGAAAAGACCTTTTGAGGTAATAAAAATCTGCCTGACCCGCGACCGGGAAGTATTATATGACCGGATTAACCGACGGGTCAACCTGATGATGGAGGCTGGGTTAATCAATGAAGTAAAATCAGTAACGGATTATCGGGAGCATTATGCTCTGAAAACCGTAGGTTACCAGGAAGTTTTTGAATACTTCGATGGCACGTACGATTCCGGCAAAATGGTCGAAAAAATTCAGCAGAATAGTCGCCGCTACGCCAAACGGCAACTAACCTGGTTTCGCCATCAGGGCGATTTTCAATGGTTCGAAGCTTCAGATTACGAGGGGGTAAAAGCGTATATACTGGACCAGCTAGCCGGCTACCGTTCCTCAAATGCATAGCAGCCATGCTCAATCATCATAAAGTAATAACCTCACCCGTAGGAGCTTTAACCCTGATTGCTACGGAAAAAGGGCTAGCGGCGATCCTGTGGGAAAATGATAATCCTGACCGAATTGCCGTGGACTTAGGGACTCGGGATGAGCAACATCCAGTTTTACTGGAAACGGAACGTCAGTTGAATGAATATTTTACCGGGAAACGGAAGCGTTTCGAGTTAACGCTCGATTTTATCGGAACGGATTTTCAAAAACAGGTCTGGCAGGCTTTACTGACTATTCCTTACGGAGTAACGCGTACATACGGAGAGATTGCCCAGCAGTTAAACAACCCGCAGTCGGTACGGGCAATAGGTGGAGCTGCGAACCGTAATCCCATTTCCATCATTGCTCCCTGCCACCGGGTGGTCGGGTCTTCAGGTAAGTTAGTGGGTTTTGCGGGCGGATTGGACCGTAAAAATCGATTACTGAGACTGGAAGGAGCCATTAAGCAAACATCTTTATGGGAGTAAGGGGGCTTCCCTTTTGGCTGATAAGGTATTAGAAAAGGGAGTATAGCTCTGACAGATGAAGGCTGGCAAGAAAGCCCTCCCCATACCTAATGACCCTATTCTTTCAGACATGGAAGAAAACCATTTTTTAAGAATTAGAAAATCCATCAAAGATTATTATTTGAAATAAGTCTAAATACAAATAAATTTGGGGCCGTAAAATGAACTCCTTAGTTATGTACCCCATTTCAAAACTTCCCTATCTCTTACTTTTATCCTTCTTCTTCTTTACCACCGCTTGGGCTCAATCCGATCGAGCTACTTTACAGGGCACGGTTAAAACAGCAAAAGGACTGGCTGCCTTCATCAACATTTCTCTGGAGCAGGAAGGCCGCATTCGAATGATTGCTACGGCGGATGAATCCGGGAAATTTTCCCTGAAAGCCCCTGCGGGTTCGTATACAATCATTGCTAGTGGCGTAGGTTACGAAACCATACGTCAGTCCATCGAACTGGTGGCAGGCGAAAAAAATGAAGTTACGCTGCAAACTACGGAAATTGACAAGCAGCTCTCAGAAGTAATCGTCTCGGCGGGTCGGCGGGTAGAAACGCTGGCAGAAACCCCTTCTTCGGTTAGCGTTATTACCGGAAAAGAGCTGGCAACCCAGGCCGGAATTAGCCCCAACGTAGCTAATATTCTATCGAACACCGTGCCCGGTCTCGCTCCTTCTACTAACCAGACGGGTAATAGCGGACAAACTTTGCGAGGACGTAACGTGCTGGTACTCATTGATGGAATCCCGCAGTCAACTCCACTGCGGGCGGGTGGCCGTGACATCCGCAGCATTGACCCTTCGGTTATCGAACGCATTGAGGTAATCAAAGGAGCAACCTCTATCTACGGAAACGGGGCCGACGGGGGACTGATTAATTACATCACCAAGAAAGTTCGTCCGGGCAATCACTCGGGGGGTAATACGCAACTGGCCATGACGGGTAATACACGAGGGGACAGTACGTTCGGTTACCGTTTTTCACAACAATTTTTTGGTCGTAGTGGAAAGGTGGATTATGTCGTTAGTGGCATGCACGAAAAGACGGGTGTCTTTCGGGATGCACAGGGACAAGTGATCTCTCCTGAATATGGCCTGGGCGAGACACGAATCTATAATGCCTTTGTTAAAATAGGTTACGATATTTCCAGCAAGCACCGGATTGAAGGAATGTATAATTTTTACGGTTCCAATCAACATTCCAATTACGTTCTCAAGGCCGGTAAGTATGGGGTAAGTCCTGCCATTGGGGTCATTGGCAAACGCGTGGGAGTGGACGAAGGAACCCGGCATAACCATAATGCAAATCTTCAATACATCGGACGAAATATCATTGGGGGTACTAATATCAATGCCAGTTTATATTACCAGGATTTCCTGACGATTTACTCGAATTCGGCTTCGTTCTACGGTTCTGGCCAGTCTCAGATTCCCTCCGTTAAGAAAGGTCTTCGGGTCAACCTGAATAGTCCCTTCGTCCTTGCCAGTCGTATTCGCGGGGATCTTACGTATGGTTTTGATTTACTCAATGACCAGACTTCTCAGTCTCTGGTGGACGGGCGTACCTGGGTTCCTAACATTAACATGCGAAACCTGGCCCCCTACGCTCAGCTAAGTGCTCTTTTGGTGGAAGGGCTGACGCTGAAAGCAGGGGTTCGGGCAGAAAACATTAATATTAAAATAGCCGATTACAATACCCTGGCAACGGGTCCTAATGGGCAGGGAAGTATTTTTGTAAAAGGAGGTAATCTTGGCTATGAGGCCCTGGTATTCAACGCCGGATTACGGTATTCGCAAAACAAATGGTTTAATCCTTTTGTAAGTTATTCGCAGGCTTTTTCCATTTACGATCTGGGACGGATTCTACGGTCGGCTCAGGAAAATACCATCGAGAAGCTACAAACCCAGCCCATTATTGTGAATAATTATGAAGTTGGATTCAGTAGCCAAGTCGGAACACTTTCCCTGTCGGCGGCGGGTTACATCAGTACGTCTAAACTGGGAGCTAATTTTGTTGACCTCGGGGAAGGAGTGTATACAACTGAGCGTGCTCCTGAACGCGTCTGGGGTTATGAAATTCAGCTTGACTGGACACCGGTTCGAGCATTTTCCGTGGGCGGGAACTATGCTATTACGGAAGGAAAAGTGGATAAAAATTCGGATGGACGCTATGATACCTATTTAAATGCCAGCCGAATTTCTCCCGATAAAACTACTCTGTATGCCCGCTATTCCGGTATTAAAAATGTAAGTATTGATTTGAACTGGTGGCGATTAGGAGACAGGGATCGGTTTACGCCCCGGGCCAACGGTACCTATGCCATTTACGAAGGACGGGTACGATCGTATAACCTCTGGAATTTAAATGTAGGATATAAAGTGAGTGAGCCCGTGCGGCTGAGCCTGGGGATTGAAAACCTACTTAATAAGAGCTACTATACCTATATCGCTCAGTTCTTTGGAAGTAATGAAAACTACACCCGTGGCAATGGTCGGCGATTCATGCTGACGCTTAATTATTCATTTTAATTAGGAATAGGGTGATAAGAAAAGAGGTCTTTCCGTAAGGAGGGGCCTCTTTTCTTATTTTATACGAAAGACGAAACAACGGATTATAATTTGATTAAAACCCGGCTAGGTAGCTTAGCTGGCAAGGCTTTTGTGACTTTGAAGTTTTGTGCAAAACCTATCATGAAATATGGCAAAGTCTATAGCGGCTGTGATGGTCGAAATGCTGGTGAATGCCGGAGTTAAACGCATTCACGGAATCGTGGGAGATTCTCTCAATGGATTAGTAGATGAAATCCGTCGTTCGGGGAAAATTGAATGGATTCATTACCGGCACGAAGAAGCGGCTGCATTCGCTGCCGGAGCCGAAGCTCAGGCCACGGGTCAGTTGGCGGTTTGTGCCGGAAGTTGTGGCCCCGGTAATCTTCACCTTATCAATGGTTTATACGACTGCCACCGAAGCATGGCTCCGGTGCTAGCCATTGCGGCCCAAATTCCAAGTATGGAAATTGGAACGGGTTATTTTCAGGAAACGAAGCCTGAGTATCTTTTTCAGCAGTGCAGTCATTACTGTGAAACTATCTTTTCAGCCAAGCAAATGCCCCGTGTTTTGCAGATTGCCATGCAAAATGCCATTGGTAAACAGGGGGTAGCTGTTATTACCCTTTCTGGGGATGTATCCTCGGAAAAAGTAGAAGAATCCCATCTTGAACATCAGATCTTTCTTCCCCAGCCCCTCATCCGGCCATCGGATCAGGAGTTACAGCAAATGGCTCAGCTTATCAACGAGGCTGAAACTGTTACTATTTTGGGGGGAAGCGGTTGTGCGGGTGCTCACGCCGAGGTGTTGCAGTTATGTGAGCAGATAAAAGCTCCCTTAGTCTATGCGTTGCGAGGGAAGGAATACCTGGAATATGATAATCCTTACGAAGTCGGTTTAACGGGTTTGATTGGGTTCCGTTCTGGAGCAAGAGCCGTGGCTAATGGCGAAGTATTACTTATGCTGGGTACGGACTTCCCTTACAAAGACTGGTACCCGGATAAGGCCAAACTGATTCAGGTCGATACGCGTCCTGAGCATTTGGGGCGTCGTTCCAACCTTACCCTGGGAGTAGTTGGAAGTGTGGCTCCGACCATTCAGGCTTTATTACCTTTATTGATCGAGAAAACGAATCGTAAACACCTGGATCGGGCTTTAGAAGATTATAAAAAGAACCGGGAAGAATTTGATTCGCACGCCCGGGGAACCGAAAACGACGGAGTAATTCACCCGGAATACCTGATGGCAGCTCTCAGCGAGAAGGCAAGTAAGGACGCTATTTTCACGGCTGATGTGGGAACACCCACCGTCTGGGCGGCCCGTTACCTGAAAATGACGGCCCAGCGTCGATTATTAGGTTCGTTTACGCACGGCTCTATGGCTAGTGCGATGCCACAGGCGATTGGGGCACAACTGGCCTTCCCGAATCGGCAGGTAATTTCTCTTTCTGGTGATGGTGGTTTTGCGATGTTAATGGGCGATTTGCTGACGATCTTTCAATACAACCTTCCCGTTAAGCTGGTAATTTTTAATAACTACTCCCTGGGGTTTGTAGCTATGGAAATGAAAGTAGCCGGATTGCCACCCTTCGGGACGGATATGAAAAATCCCAATTTCGCTCGTATGGCTGAAGCGATGGGCATTCGGGGCATTCGCGTCGAAAGTCCAGATGATTTACCCGAAGCGATTGAGGAAACGTTCCGGCATTCTGGTCCGGTATTACTGGACGTCGTAGTGAATCCAACGGAGCTTTCCATGCCGCCTAAAGTTACCTTCGAACAAGCCTGGGGCTTCGGGATGTACATGATGAAAGATACGCTTCGCGGCGATGTCAGCGAAGTGGTGGATACGATTAAGAGTAACTTTTTGAATAAGTTATAATCGTTGCTGGCTTTTCTGCTGGCAGCTTGAATAACTCAGGCTGCCAGCGGTTACTTTATTTCAGTAAAGTCTTTACCTTCTCCCTGGGTAACTCTTCAATGGTCCCATTCTTCCCTTGGGTCGTTCGGGCAGCCCAAAGCGAGTTTAGAATGGCTTCTTCCGTTGCTTCAATCGAAGCTAAAAAAAGAGCCGACATAGAGTCATTATTGACTTCTTCGAGGGTTTGGATAATTCCTTTGGTTTCGTGTGGAATACGAACCTTTTCATTCGTAGAAAAAGCCAGCACGTATTCTCCTGAACCATTACTCGCAATACCGCCTACTTTTGCCAACGCCGACCAGGCTCGTTTAGCTAGTCGCTCCAGATTTCGATGGGTAAGGGGAGCATCCGTGGCTACAATAATCATGCAGGAACCATCGGCGGGGTCGTTTAGCTGATCGCTAAGAAAGTATTTACCTAAAGCTTTTCCAATGGGTTTGCCTTTGATTTCCAGCACACCGCCAAAATTGGTTTGCACCAGCACACCTACAGTATAACCACCCGATTTTTTAGGAATCACGCGGGAGCTCGTACCGATACCCCCTTTCCATCCAAAACAGATGGTACCCGTTCCGGCTCCTACGTTTCCTTCAGTAACTGACCCCGTTTTTGCCTTTTGAATGGCTTCCAGCACGTGTTCGGGTTTAACGTGAAAGCCCGTAATGTCATTGAGGTAACTATCATTGGTTTCACCCACCACGGCATTAACCGAGCGAACGTTCTCATTACCCGGTTGGGCTAACGTGTAATGGATAATCCCCTGCATGCCCGCTGCGACGGAAAGTGTATTCGTTAATACAACGGGTGTTTCCAGATTTCCTAACTCATTCACCTGACTGATTCCCGCCATTTTTCCGAATCCATTGGCCACAAAAACAGCCGCCGGAATTTTCTGTTTAAACAGGTTACCTTCCGTCGGAACAATGGCCGTCACTCCCGTACGAACATCCGTCCCCTGGCTTAAGGTGACGTGTCCAACTTTTAACCCGGCGACATCCGTAATGGCATTGGTTGCACCCGTTTTTAAAATTCCAATGGGGAGTCCAGTATCTTCGCGAAAGCGGGTTTGGGCCTGAAGAATGGAAGAACTGATCATGAGAAGAAAGAAAAGGTGTTTCATTGGGAGGGTTTAGAGTTTTCAGTTTTCAGTTTTCAGTTTTCAGTTTTCAGTTTTCAGTTTTCAGTTTTCAGTTTTCAGTTTTCAGTTTTCAGTTTTCAGTTTTCAGTTTTCAGTTTGAAAAGAGAAAACCCATAAAGATAAGGGAGATGTTTGAAAAGGGAACCCTAACCCCGGAGGGGTTTAATATGAATAGCCTCGGATGAAAATCCGGGGTTCCCTATAGATGGACCCTCCCCCTGGCTGGTGTCTTCACCAGCCATTTGTATAAAGCATAGAGGTTGGTGAGGACACCAACCAGGGCGGAAAATAACAGGCGATCATTTCAGGTAGAGACGCGACTTCATCGCGTCTGGGTAAGAGGCGGTTTTGGGTTACCTCTGTATTCCTTCCTACGCCGTGATTGGTGTCTCACCAGCCAGGGCAGGGAAAACCAGACGTGATAAAGTCGCGTTTCTACTATTAGCCTACGCTCTTTCGGATTTATAATCCCTAAAGTAACACTAACTGTCTCTACAGAAATGCGGCTAGCAGCTGTTCTGAATTGCAAATCCGAAAAATAGAATAAGCTCACTTCTCAACATCTAATCAAACTGAAATTCCGATTGATAATACTTATACGCATTGATCCATGCCGCATATACCCAGAGGAAACCACCTAAAATGGCTAGATCTACATGAAACATAATAAGCAGTAAACCGACGATAAAGCCCCACAAACCATACGCACTTAGTTTTTCCAGACTTTTGTCATGCTGATACACCCGATGCAAAGCCGCTATTTGAATACCACTGATAAACACGAATGCTTTCCCCACAAAAAGAAAAGAGACCGTGTCGGGTAAATAGCGAAACAGGAGTATGATTTCCGGGATGAAAATCAACAGCATTTGCAGGGCATGAGCCGTAAAACGCTTCCCAAAGGATAAAGGTAAGTTTCGGACGAAGAGCAAATACTCGTGCTCGAACGTATAATGTTCGGTGGTGAGTCCGAGGTGAATCAGGCTGCCTAGTAGTAAGCCAATGGCCAGTAACCGTTCATCGTAATCATCTGTGGGGTAAAGCAGGCAGACGCCTAGGAGCAGGGCCCCCGAGAAGAATTTAGTGACCAGTACCAAGATAGCATGTTTCCGTAATAAAAACTGAATGAAAAACAGCGGATAGGGTAGCGGCCAGTTCTGGGCAAAAGTTCGAACCTTTGCTTCCGTATCACTTTGCCGAAGGGTTCGTTCGAAGATTAGTAACGCAAGTAGGCTGATGGCAGCAAAAAAGAGAATAAGGCTGATAATAGCCATCCACTGCTGATTTTGAATGGCATACAAACTCATCCAGAAAGCATACGCCAGAATGGGTAGTAATAAGCTGATGGTAATGGTTAACCAGCTAATCACCCGCTGAGGGGTGGAAATTAATCGAAAATAATGCAGAAATCGATAGGCTGGATGACGAAACTGTTGCCGGACAAACCCAATTATTTTAAGGGCATATAACGTCCAAACGGCAAAGTAATAAAGTAAAATAGAAGGCGAAGTCATGGCATACTGAAACACCGCGACGTGATCATCCGAGCGAATAATGCCGAAGCCTAGCATTACAATAACCAGAAAGAAACCCGTATTTTGACGGTAAAACTCCGTTACCAGCGTTCGATAGAGGACCGTTTTCAAGGAATAGGCGAGGCTTTAGCCGAGGTGAATTTCCTCCAGCGTTTGGTTACGGATGATGTAAGAAGAGTCCATTTTTAGGTCGGTTAACCTGAAATCCTGATGGGAGGAAAGTAGAAACTGAACCCCATTCTGGTGATATTGATCAATGAGCTGACATACATTGGACACAGCCCGATCATCAATCGTAATGAGAGGTTCGTCAAGCATAATGAGCGTTGGATTGCCCAGAAAACCCAAAATTAAAGACGTTTTTTTGAGCATTCCCGAAGAATAAGTCCCAACGGGCTGTTTCCAGAACGAGGCTATTTCCAGCGTTTCTACTAACGCGTCCACTTGTCCTGCCGGAGCTTTCTTGGCTTTGGCGACAAAAGAAATCAGATCAAAAGCAGATAAATATTCCGGGTAGAGCGGCTCGGCTTCGGCGTAATTCACCCGTAATCGAAACGCAACGGGATCACGCTTTACTTCCCAGGTATCATCTAGCCAGATTTCACCCTCGAAAGGCAACATCCCTGCTACCGACCGAAAAAAAGTACTCTTCCCGGCTCCGTTCACACCCCGAATCCAGTGAATGCCGGGTTGAAGTTGCAGTTCGGGAACTTCCAGAATGGTGCGACCGTGATACGCTTTTCGGTAATTTTTGACGTGTAGCATACCTACAAAAAAAGACATTTGGCAAAGCTTTCCAAAACCTTTCCGGTATACGGACGAGCCGTTTGTACTTTTGTATCATGCAAAGCAATTATTACTTCCTTCGCCAACTGTCCAGCGAACTGGAAAATCAGTTGAAAGGCCTGGTTTTGGCGGAGTGTTTTTCGCAGGAAAAAGACGAGCTAGTCATTGGGTTTTGTCCTGAGGAAAAGCAGTGGCGAAAAAAGCGTGATTTTTACATCCGGGCTACCATTCGACCTGATTTCGTAGCTCTAAGCTTCCCCGATGATTTCAGAAGAGCAGGCCGAAATACGGTGGATCTTTTCTCGGAATTACTGGATAAGCAAGTGGTTGGCGTTCGTCAGTTTCTCAACGAACGGGCCTTTTCAATTGAATTTGCGGATGATTACCATCTGGTTTTTAAGCTCTTTGGCAACCGTTCCAACCTGGTATTAATTCAGGGTACGCAGGTCGTTGATCTCTTTCATAATAAACTCGTTTCCGACGAAAACCTGAATATCCAGACGCTGGACCGACCTTTAGACCAGAGTCGGGAAGCCTTTGATCGGGCTAATGGCGACTGGCGGAAGTTATTCCCAACGTTTGGTAAAGATGTAACGTCCTGGCTGGATAGGCATCACTACCGTTCGTTACCCATTGACGAAAAATGGGCCTTGGTAGAGCAGGTAAGGGCCTACCTGGAAAATCCGCAGTATTACATCAAGACGGTGGAATACCAGCCCGTGTTGACGCTCATTCCCGACGAGGCCGAAAAGACCTTTACCGATCCGATTGAGGCAGCCAATGGCTTCTATTATGCTTATTCGAGAATCAATGTTTTTGACCGGGAGAAGGGACAGATTGTTCGATTACTGCAAAAACGTAAGCAGAAAACCCAGTTATACATTGATTCGGTCTACGAGAAACTCGACGAGATGGAAAAAGCCATCAAGCACGAGGAGATCGGACATATTCTGATGGCAAATCTGCACCAGATTCCCGAACGATCCGAAAGTATTGAGTTACACGATTTCTACCGCGATCAGCCCGTCACGATTCGTTTAAAGCCCGATTTGACGCCTCAGAAAAATGCCGAGTCGTATTACCGAAAGGCTAAAAACGAGAAAATTGAGATAGAACACCTGATGGAAGCTCTGGAAGTTCGGGAAGGCGAAATGGCTGAATACGATGCCCAAATCGAAAAAGTAGAGTCGTTGGAAACGTTAAAGGAGCTGCGGAAATACCTAAAAACCAGTGGGCTGGACAAAATGGAGAAGCCCGATGTTTCGGCGGCTACCTTGTTCAAACGCTACGAGTATCAGGGTTTCGAAATTTTTGTGGGAAAGAATGCCAAAAACAATGACCTGCTTACGCAACGATATACCCGTAAAGAAGACCTCTGGCTGCACGCCCGCGATGTCACGGGTTCGCACGTTATTATTCGCCATCAGGCCGGTAAACGATTCCCAAATCCAGTCATTGAACGAGCGGCTCAGCTAGCGGCTTATTATTCCAAACGTCGCAATGACAGTTTGTGTCCAGTTATTGTTACCCCGAAAAAATTCGTCCGCAAAACCCGCGATTTACAGGAAGGTCAGGTCATTGTAGAAAAGGAGGAAGTAGTGATGGTAGAACCGAAAGCTTAGCTTAGTTGATGGTTGTTCGTTGTTAGAAAAAAAAAGTAGAGACGTCGATTCATCGCGTCTCTTACTGCATGCGTAGGAGCTCTATTCTTAACTGAAAACTGACCACTGAAAACGAATAAAATGAAAGTTAAATATCTATTGATAGGAGCCATCTTGTTATTGATGGCCTACATGGTTTATAATGCCACTTCTCAGCCCGGCATTCAGGATTTAAAAGGTAATTTTCAGGAAGTAGCCCTGTATCGGAATGAAAACAATACCGGACCTATTACCCGCATCTATGCCGTAACGGTGGAAGATACGTTGTGGGGAGAAATGAAAAAATACGGCGATTTTATGCCGCATACCAAATACGGAACTACGAAAGTTTATTTCTTCAAAGCAGGTAGTATGGTACCTAAAGAACTGAATCCAGAAGAAAAGGATTTTGAAGAAAAATATCATCCGATCGCTTCGTATGAGAAGGATGGAATGGGAGCGGTTTTGTTTGATATATAACTAATAAAAGTTAATAAATATGGTATTTGTTATTAAAAACAATGCTATTAATTAGTGTAAAATAGATTTTTTATATTTTATTTAAATAAAATATTATTCTGTTTTGTGACAGAATAATATGTATCGTTATATTAGCATAATTAACCATCTACTTTATCTAAAGTTTTATAATTATGAGAAAATTTAAATTTACATCTTTTTTTATTTTATTTCTTTTTTTGTTTTTCAGTTGTTCAAAGCAATTAGAAATAAAGCCTAACTTACCAGCTAGAAAGCCTGATTATCTTGCTAGAGGAGGACGACAGAATACTAGTTATATTGCTTGGGAAAATGCAGATTTTTTTTATTACAAAGATGATATTGGCACAACTAGAGCAGTTAGGACTCCTTGGTCATCAGGGGGAAGTTCTGTATTTTCGTTTTATGAAGCTACTGACCGGCTTCAGCAAGATGGATGGGTTTTGCTATATAGTACTCTAGATCCTAATCAGTTTATAGACAATAAACTATTTTTTATATTGTATAATAAATGGAGAGGTATAGTCAGAGTGTTTTTTTATAATAAAGACAATCCTCCTAGTTATTCAAATTACGTTTTAGGTAAACTGCGTTTTGGTAGTGATGGAGTTTTAAACTCTGGACTGTTGAACTTTTCAGAGCAATTTGCATCAGCAAAGGATATTAAATCAGATAGACCATTTACTATTATATCTAATATTAATCCATCCAGTATAAATACAGGAGCACTGAATAACAGTTGGTATAGTTTTGACTATGAAATTGCTTATGATCCAACTATTACAAGTGTAAATGAAATGAGCGTCGGAATGGATTTAGAAGCGAGAGCTATTGGACAACAGAAGATTTCATTAACAGGATCCTTAGACGGTTCTATAGATGGTACAATAGAAATATCGGGTAAAGAAGGATCTTCGTTAATTAATACTCTGTTTACCTCAAATGATAACTCTATTTCTAATGTTATCGGAAATGTTAGAACCGGATCAAGAAAAAGTTCAGCTAAAGATGGTATATTGAAAATATTAGGAAGTGCGATTACAGACGGGTTTAAGTCTTCGGTGGAAAATGCAGCTAACACATTAGCGACAGGGGGGCTAAACATAATTACCTCTCCAATATCAAAGTTTTTCAATTCTTTAATAGCATCTCCTGCTGAAAATACTGAAAATGTGCATTTAAAAATGAATGCAAAATTAAAAGTACAAGGTACAGCGGAATCAGAATTCCTGTTGTATAATCAACATTTCTTTGTTCCTGGTACTATAAGAAACTCTAATAACCCTGGATTAGTACCTTACTATGATAAACCATTGGGCGTTTTTAATATTTCAACAACACCTGTTATTAATGTGTCTGCATACGGAAGTGATGGTATAACTTATTCATTTAATCCATCTACCTTTAACGTAGATATTAATCCAGAAGTTGCCAATGATATAACTATTTCTGAAATCCAAAAAAGTATTGTATGGCTAAAAACATTTAATGGTATAAGTGTATCACCAACTTCTACTTCCCCCGTCACATTGATTACTAGAACAGAAGGGAAACAGGAAAATACCAATACTCCTTTTGTTCAAGATGAATGGTATGATTCAGGGAGTAATACCTTTCGTATTATAGGGAGAAATGGAAGGCGGATGGCTGCAAATGTTAAAGTACGAGTTTCATTTAAAATCCAGCCTAATAATGGAGGTAAATCAGTATATATATCAAAAATATTTAATGCTAATGTTGTTGGACTAGAAAATTTACTTTAAATTATACTTTAGTTTTAGTAATTTAGGGAATTTTTTGAATATAAGTTCCCTAAATTACTAGGCCATTACCGAAACCATTTCCAACGCTACTCTTCCAAGTTTCTGATCTCCCCTTATCATAACCTGATGCATAATTTCCTGAGGCCAAATACTTTTTGAAAACAAAGGCCAGGCCGTTTCCGGGGAAAGACTTACTTCACTTGTAGGATTACCGATATATTCTTTCTTTAATATCCACGCATTATTTTCCCGAACGACGTACCAGGAACCACCTATCTCGCTGGTAATGGTAAGTTGAATGGTCGTCCCATTTTCTGCCTGAATGCTTCGATAGGTGTGTGGCAAAGCATACATGAACGTATCGATAAACGGATAGAAAAATTCTTTTGTTAAAAGCCCGGGTTTATGAACGGCTGCCCGGATTTGCTGCTGGTGTAGCCACTTTTCAGTGTATTCCCGAGCGAGGTGCATCCAGTTTTTACTCTCTTCTTCTCCGGCCCAGGCTACTGAAAAAGTAGCAGGAGCTTCTGGGTCCAGCGTAGCGTAATAATCACAATACAAAGGCCCGGTTAATTCGTGCAGGAGAATTAATAGGGGTGGGCTTACCCGCTTCATGGCTTGCACCCAATCGGCATTTAAGCCATTGAGATAATCTAGTAAGTCCTGATAGGAATGAATGGAAGGATTTTCGCCCTGATACCCGTCTCTTAGTTGTGAAAGAATGCGAATATTCCCATCCAGCAAGTGAGCAACTACATCCTTTACTTTCCAGCGTTTCGCAATGGTTTGAGCCTGCCACTCTTCCGAATTTAGGGAACGTAACAAATCAAACAGCATCTGATCGAGCGTTCGGATTTTTAGGATGAAATCAGTGGTTTGAATAGTGCTCATAATTCATCAATGAAGGGCCTAAATATGCACATAATTGTTGATTCATGAGAAGCTATTCATGACAAACCGGAGCTGGCTGCGAGGCAGATATACTAACTTTTGGACTGTAAGGAAGATTTAGTCCCAGTCCTCGCCAGATAAAAAGCAGAGCAATGGTTAAGGTAACTACGGGTAACCAGCGGTTCAGTCGTTGACGAATGGGAAGACTGATCCATCGCCAAACCCAGCTAACGGCCAGCAGGGCAGGTAAGGTGCCGAGACCGTAAACGGTCATAAAAAGCATTCCTTCTAATGGCGAATTAGCCGTTAATGCCCCCGCTAAAGCCACGTAAACCAGTCCGCAGGGTAACCAGCCGTTGAGAAACCCGGCAGCGGGGTAAGACCACCAGGTTTTCTGGATTAATACCTTTCCAAATAGTTTTTGTAGCCGCAGAATCGGACGAAAAGCCAGCCAGCGATTTCCCACCAGGAAGGCAATCATTAACAGACCGGCCAGTACTGAAACCTGCTGTTGCCAGCCAAAAAGTGAAAACCGTTCCCCCAACAACCCTACTGCCATTCCCAATAAACTATAACTCATGCACCGGGCCAGATGGTAACTCAGCCGGGCGAGCCATAACTGATTAACTGAAAGTCCACCCACGGGCAGGGCCAGCGAAAGCGGCCCACACATGCCTATGCAGTGCAGGCTGGCAGTAAGTCCGGTGAAGAAGGCGATTAGCATTGGGTTTGGAGTTTGGAGCGGCCGCCGCTGCGGTTTTGAGTTTTGAGTTTTGAGTTTTGAGTTTTCAGTTTTGAGTTTTCAGTTTTCAGTTTTCAGTTTTCAGTTTTGAGTTTTCAGTTTTGAGTTTTGAGTTTTGAGTTTTGAGTTTTCAGTTTTCAGTTTTCAGTTTTCAGTTTTCAGTTTTCAGTTTTCAGTTTTCAGTTTTCAGTTTTCAGTTTGAAAAGAGAAAACCCATAAAGGTAGGGAAGAGGTTTGGAAATGGAAGTGATAACCCCGGAGGGGTTTAATAGGAGTAGCCCCGGATGCTAATCCGGGGTATCCAGCCAAGGGTAAAGGAAGTGGTTGGTGTCCTCACCAACCACGGCGGAAAATGTGTCCCCCTGGCGGGTCTCGGATTATTTAACCCCTCTTGGAGTTGGAGAACCCTCTACAACCTAACTTCCTCTCCCGCCATGGCTGGTGTCTTCACCAGCCATTCATATAAAGCATAGTGGTTGGTGAGGACACCAACCACGGCGGATGACCCAGTTTGTACGAACCCCGGATTATATCCAAGCCTATCTAACCTCATGAGGGGTTAGATTAGCACCTACAACCTAACTTCCTCTTCCGTATAATACTCCTGTTGTCCATCGGTCCAGGTGATTTTGATTCGCCAGTGACCCGTTTTTAGCTTTCGCGTAGAAACGATTTGTTCGGTATGGTTGGGCTCAACGGCTACGTTGAAATCCAGTTGAGCGTCGGAGGGGCGGAAAAACTGAATCTGGCCCTTCGTTAAACCTTTAGGGATGGAAAACTGAATTTCCTTTTCGGAAGGCTGGTAGTTGACTTTGAAAGGGTTATGAACGGATTTGTTGTTTTGAATCCGGTCGATTTGCTGTTGATAAGCCATTTCAGTCTGGTAATAATCTTTCCGCACCAGATCTACTTTAGTACTGGCCATGCGATAGACCAGAAAGCCAATAAAGCTGCCGAAGGCAACAAAGGCAAGAATGATCGATTTTCCCCAGTTCATCTTTTAGTTTTCAGTTTACGGTTTTCAGTTTATAGTTTTTCTGTTTTCAATCGAATTATCCCCAGGGTTTCACCGAGCTTGACTCAGCGTTATCTGTGTTGAAAATTCTAAGTAACTCATTGATTTAAAATCATGATGAGCATTCTAACAATTGAAAACTGAAAACAGCAAACTGAAAACACATTATTCCACGGGTCCCATGAAATTGGTTTTTACCTGGTCGATGAGCTGACCGTTGGCGGTTACTTCAATTTCGATGGGCGTTTTATTTTCGGTAATCTTTTTGGCAGGCGTTAGTAAGAAAAAAGAACCCTTTGTTAACTCGCCTGGTCGGGCTGTTTTTAGAGCCTGCCCCACGTATTGTAACTGAAAATCGGGATTTTTTACTTTGAAATTTAGTTCGATGGGGCGGAAGGTTTTATTAATAACCTCTACCGTGTAAAGATTGGAAACCTGTCCGTTGTCCTGTTTCTGAAAAGTTAACCCGGAAGCCCGTAATACCGTTGTTTCGACGTCTTTTCGATTAATCAATAGGTAACTGAGTACGCTGATTAATACTACTAATACCGCGGTGTACGCTTGTAATCGACCATCAAAACGGAATTTTTTATGTTGCTCAATACCTTCCTGGGAAGCATAACGAATCAGTCCGAGGGGCTTCTGAATTTTGTTCATGACCCCATCACAGGCATCAATACAGGCCGTACAATTGATGCATTCGAGTTGGGTACCTTTCCGAATGTCGATGCCCGTCGGACAAACCTGTACGCAGAGCGAGCAGTCCACACAATCGCCTTTGGGAGCCGTATCCTGTTTTTTGAGTTTCCCCCGAGGCTCGCCCCGAACGTAATCGTAAGCCACCACGATTGATTTTTTGTCCAGTAATACCCCCTGCAATCGTCCGTAGGGACAAATGACGATGCATACCATTTCACGAACTTTAGCAAAAACCAGGTAAAAGAGTACCGTAAAAATCAGGATCGCAGCCAGGCCGCCGAGGTGGTTAGCGGGATCATCCGTCTGGATACGAAGCAATTCATCTTTACCAATGATGTAAGCCAGAAAGGTATTGGAAATAGCGAAAGCAATCAGTAAAAACAGTCCGTGTTTGAGTACCTTTTTTTTGATTTTCTCAGCCGTCCAGGCAGCTGCCTGGAGTCGTTTCTGGGCTTTGTAATCGCCTTCAATCCAGTTCTCAATTTTCCGGAAAATTATTTCCATGAAAACCGTCTGCGGACAGGCCCAGCCGCACCAGAGGCGTCCAAACGCTACCGTAAAAACCACAATGAACAGGATAAAAGTAAGCAGGCCGATGGCTACCAGGTGAAAATCCCTGTGGCCAGAACGGTACCCCGAAGAAAATGAATTTCCGCTCCAGAACATTAAAAAGAAACAGCGGATGCCCTTCAAATTCAAGCCAGGGTAAGCCGAAGAGGGTGAGCAATAAAACTCCGGCTACGATTCCTCTCCAGCGATAGAGTCGCCCGCCTTCGGGTAAACGCGGATACTGACGTTTCCCCGAAGTGATGGCGAGGTCCTCTAATAGATCATCTGCGGTAGTCATGACTTACTGTTTTTGGGCTACCTCTTCGGGCTTCACTTCCTCGCCCTGAGGTGCCTTGGCTCCGGCGGGTTTACTGCCCTGGAGTGAAAAAATATAACTCGAAACCTGCTGAATCTGAATGGGGTTCAATTGCTTCTTCCAGGAAATCATTCCCTTGTCGGGTACGCCTTCGGTAATGGTTTTAAAAACTGCTTTAATCGTTCCCCCGTGTAGCCAGTAGGCATCCGTCAGATTCGGACCCACTTTGCCTTCAGCCGCCGCTCCGTGACAGGCGGTACAGTTCTGGTCAAAGAGCTTTTTCCCAGCTTCGATGGATTTTGGATCTTTCAGTACCGTTACATTCGATTCATTCACCGCATTAGCAAACTTCTTCAGATACGCTTCGTGAGCCTGTTCAGCAGCGGCCATTTCGGCGGTGTATTCCTGATGCATCACATCGCCGTCGCCGATGACGTGGTAGGTAATCAGATAGCCAATTGCACAGATAATGGTGATATAGAACAGGCCCATAAACCAGCCTGGCGTTGGGTTATCCAATTCCTGAATGCCATCGGGAGCATGGGCCATGAGTAACTGTTCGTTGGTAGAAGAGGGCGGTACCCGGAAAATACGATTCCAGATGCTACTGCCTTCGTAGACATCTACTTTGGTTTCTTCCTTCGTAGGTAAGGTATTTTTTACCGTTAGGTATAAGTGAAGGGTAGAAACCAGCAAGGCTAAAGCTCCGAAGATCAGGCAAATGAGTAATACCATCAGCAGTAACTCTTCGCCCGTTTTTATTTCAAAGTTCATTTTGTTCGTAGTTGTTGGTTGATCGTTGTTAGTTGATAGCGGAAACGAATAACCATCAACTAACAACAGCCAACGCATTTATTCCAAAGGCATTTTACTCATTTCCTGTAGGTGTTTCTGATCGGTCAGAAAAACGAAAAGACCTACCGTAACGAAAAAGGCAACGAAGATGACGAGCGACGAAATCATAAAGAAATCGGCTCCCTGAAGCTGGGTGATGAGGTTGCGAAACATATGTTTGGTTGTTAGTTGTTGGTTGATGGTTGTTGGCGGCTGCCGTTGCGGTTATAGTCGGGAGAACTAACAACTACTAACCAACAACCATCAACTTATTTCAAAGCCGCTTCGTCCTTCTTGATGTCCGTTCCCAGACGTTGTAAGTAGGCAATCAGGGCAACGATTTCTTTGTCTGATTTAACTTTGATCCCTTCCTGTTTCAGGCGTGCCGAGATGGCTTCGGCCTGTTGTTCGGCGTCAGCAGAAGCCTGTGAAATGGCGTAGTCATCATAAGGAACCCCGAGCGACTGCATGGCTTTGAGTTTGGCCTCCAGAGTGGAGTTATCCAGCTTTTGGGTTAACAACCAGGGGTAGGCCGGCATGATCGATCCCGGAGACATACTCGTCGGATCATTCATGTGGTGGTAATGCCAGGAATCAGGGTATTTGGCTCCTTCGCGGTGTAAATCCGGGCCGGTACGTTTAGAACCCCAGAGGAACGGGTGATCATATACGAACTCGCCCGCTTTGGAGTATTCCCCGTACCGTTCGGTTTCGGAACGGAAGGGACGTACCATCTGGCTGTGACAGTTATTGCAACCTTCGCGGATGTATAAATCGCGTCCCTGAAGCTCCAGAGGCGTATAGGGCTGGACAGAGGCAATGGTTTGTACGTTGGACTCAACGGTAAAGGTTGGAATCAATTCCAGCACCGTTCCGATCAGAATAACGATTAATGAACCTGCTAATAACTGCATGGGGCGACGTTCGAAGACGCGGTGCCAGTAGGTGTCTTCCCCTGTGGGTACGTATGCTTTCTCCAGAGCCGGAGCTTCGGCGGATTCGTTAGCTACGAAGCTGCCTTTAGCCATGGTTTTGAAGAGGTTATAGGCCATCAGAATAGCCCCAAGCAGATAGATGGCTCCGCCAATGGCACGCATCATGTGCATGGGTAACAATTGCAGCGTTGTTTCCAGAAAAGCGGGATACTTGAGCGTTCCTTCGGGCGTAAATTCTTTCCACATCATTCCCTGCGTAAAGCCTGAGATATACATCGGAACGGCGTAGAACAGAATACCGAGTGTGCCTAACCAGAAGTGGATGTTCATCATCCGTTTCGAGTAAATTTCCGTCTTCCACATTTTAGGAATCAGGTAATACAGAATGGCAAAGGTTAGGAAGCCGTTCCAACCCAGAGCACCTACGTGTACGTGAGCCACAATCCAGTCGGTAAAGTGGCCAATGGCGTTTACGTTTTTCAACGAAAGCATCGGACCCTCAAAGGTCGCCATCCCGTAAGCCGTAACCCCCACGACCATGAATTTCAGCCGGGCATCTTCCCGTACTTTATCCCAGGCTCCGCGAAGGGTCAGCAGACCGTTAATCATGCCGCCCCAGGACGGAGCAATGAGCATAATAGAGAAGGCCGTTCCCAGGGATTGAGCCCAGTTAGGCAAACTTGTATAAAGTAGATGGTGAGGGCCAGCCCAGATGTAAATAAAGATCAGCGACCAGAAGTGTAGAATGGAAAGTTTATAACTGTAAACGGGCCGGTTGGCCATTTTGGGCAGGTAATAATACATCAGCCCCAGATAAGGCGTGGTCAGGAAGAACGCCACCGCGTTGTGCCCGTACCACCATTGCACCAGAGCATCCTGAACGCCAGCGTACATAGAATAACTCTTCAGGAAGGTAACGGGAATGGAGAAGGAATTCACCACGTGCAGAACGGCTACGGTAATAAACGTGGCGATGTAAAACCCAGATTCCCACATACAGGTGACGTTCACGGCGTTTGATGATCGTTCCGAACATGTTGATGCCAAAAACCACCCAGATGAGCGTAATGGCAATGTCGATGGGCCATTCTAATTCGGCGTATTCTTTGGAAGAGGTGATCCCCAAAGGCAGCGTTGCTACGGCAGAAACGATGATGAGCTGCCAGCCCCAGAAGTGAATCCAGCTTAATACATCCGAAAACATCCGGGCTTTCAGCAGCCGTTGCAGAGAGTAATAAACGCCCATGAAAATGGCATTACCCACAAAGGCAAAAATCACGGCATTAGTGTGTAAAGGCCGGATGCGACCGAACGTGGTGTACTGGTTATCCATGTTCATGGCGGGCTGAAACAACTGCGTGGCGGCAATCACACCGACCAGCATACCGATTAACCCCCAGATGATGGTAGCAATGGAAAAGGCTTTAACGACCTTGTTGTCGTACGCGAAGCGTTCGAGCTTAGGTGGGGCGATTTCAGTAGAAGAATAGGAAATCATGGGATACAGGAATGGTTAATGTGAACTCAGGCTTCGTCGTCGAGTAAGGCTCGGAGACTGGGTGTATACAAATCATCATTCTGCCCGGATTTCATGGCCCAGAAGAAGGCAGCCAAAAAGCCTAAAGCCAGCAGAAGACTAATGCCGATAAGAAGAAAAATGATTTTCATAAACCTTTGATTTTCAGTTTCAAAGGTCAGGAGAAAGGGCACTCTTAAAAATGACAAAAATCACCCCGGGGGGTGATTTTCGAAGGGTAGGCTAGTAAGAAATGGAGTTTAATTCTCCATATAAGAATCGTTATTGAGGTATTCGAGCTTACTGTTCCAGACCAGGGCAATCTGCGTGGCTCGTTGTCGGGCGTTTTCCGCCCCTTCGCCCTCAAAATTTTCCGCAAGGGTTTCCGTAAAGAGTGTTAACCAGCGTTCAAAATGCTCGATGGTTAAGGTATGCTTCTGATTAATAATCAAATGCGGACGAAAGGGGTGACCGTGGTAACTGTTATTCCCCAACAGCAGGTTTTCCCAGAAACCGTACATTTTGGGTAGGTGTTTGGCCCAATCTACCTGAGCAACGTCGGTGAAGATGGGAGCCAGTAACTCATCCTTCTGAACTTTTTCATAGAAAGAATCCACCAAATGCCGAACGGCTTCTGAACTATCAAGGTACATCTTTTTTGAAGGAGGATTCATATCGTCTTTCGCTGTCAGCTTTTCTGCTGGCAGTTAGTTGTTAGTTATGGGGCTACTCGCGAAAAGCGGGCGGCGAATCATCTAAGCAGAATTCAAGTATAAGGATTCTGAATTAACCATTCAATCAATACTGCTATGAAAAACGTTCGCTTTCCCCTCTTTTTTGCTACGCTTTATTTACTGGTCTATACTATTGGAGCAAATATGGGCTGGTTTTCTCTGCCCCTCATCGTTACCCTCTGGATACTGGCTCCGGTTGTGGTAGGCTGGATGGTTTATCGCATTCTGAAAGATGGGGTTCCCAGTGGCCATACCTTCGAGGATCGTTTTTACGAAGATTACCAGCCTCGTAGAAAATAAAAGGCTAGGTGCCGCCCTGATAAACTTTCATTTATTGAGACTGCGTCGTACTACATTTTAAAGAACGCCTTAGTAGAGACGCCGATTTATCGCGTCTGGGTAGAATTGATTTATAACCTCCCAATGATTTCCCTTTCCCCGGCTGAGACGTGATAAATCGGCATTTCTACGTTTGGCCCCCCTGGTAGAGACGCCGATTTATCGCGTCTGGGTAGAATTGATTTATAACTTCCCAATGATTTCCCTTTCCTCGGCTGAGACGCGATAAATCGGCATTTCTACGTTTGGAAACCCCCTTAGTAGAGACGCCGATTTATCGCGTCTGGGTAGAATTGATTTATAACCTCCCAATGATTTCCCTTTCCTCGGCTGAGACGCGATAAATCGGCGTCTCTACGTTTGTTTGGGGAAAGACCAAGTTCGGGGTAAACTATGTTTACTACCTCACAGATTTGCCTCTCGCAGTTACTCCGATAAAGCCAAGCGACTGTGGAAGGCTATAACCGCTGCCAGCTTTTTCGCTGGGAGCGGTAAGTTACCTACATATAATTCAAATCATTGTTCTTCTTCAGCTTCAGCACACCAACGGCGTTCAGTAGCAGAATAACTGGAAACGTAGGGTCAAATTCAAACCAGCGAACACCGAAGTTAGCCCGACCGCCAAGCTTGTGGTGATTGTTGTGATACGATTCTCCCATCATCAGAAAGTCGAAGGGTAACAGGTTCTTCGCAGTATCATTTACTTTGAAATTGGTATAGCCGTATTTGTGAGCAAACCAGTTAATAATTACCCCGTGAACGGGACCCATCAGGTAATGAATGGGCAGTAACAGATATTGCCAGGGGCTCGTTGCGAAGTGGATGTAAAATAGGGTGTAGGCAGTTCCCCAGGCAACCCGTGAAATCCAGTTATCGCCAATCTTTTCCATGAAACCCCAGTAGGGCACATTCTTGAAATACTTAGGGTCCACGTTCTCTTTGTGGTGCAGAATGCGGTTATAAATGGTTTTGGTCTTCCACATCATGTCGAAGGCATTGTCCGAAAAACTGGGGGAGTGCGGATCTTTTTCGGTATCCGCAAAGGCGTGGTGCAGGCGGTGCATAACCCCGTACGCATACGGACTCAGAAAACTGGAACCCTGAGTTACCCAGGTGAAAAAGTAGAAAAACCGCTCCCATCCCTTCGACATGGTAAACATCTGGTGTGCTGCGTAGCGATGTAGAAAAAACGTTTGTGAAAATAGGGATAGATACCAGTGGGCAATGAAAAACAAAAAGATGTACATGAAAAAAAGAGTTAGTAAAAGCTGTTTTAAAGGTAGGCTGAAGGTTGAGGCAGGTGTCGGCGGCTAGCAAGGTTCATTCCCAGCGTAGCAATAAAAACCATGGTAGCAGAGCTGACGGGCATAAGAATGGCGGCCACAATAGGGGCGAGGTGTCCCGTTAGGCCATAACTCAGTCCGATGAAATTATAGATGAGTGAAATCAGAAAACTGAAGCGAATTACCCAGAGTCCCATGCGGCTGAACTTAAGCATCTTTGGTAAATTTCTGAGTTGCCTGGCTTCCAGAATACCGTCGCTGGCGGGACTGAAATGCAGGGTGTTATCCGTTAAAGCAATACCCACATGAGCCTGTTTCAAGGCTCCGGCATCGTTCAGTCCATCGCCCAGCATCATCACTCGTTTTCCTGCTTTCTGTAATTGCTCGATAAAGGCCAGTTTATCTTCGGGTTTCATCCGAAAACGCATATTCTCTGGGGAAAACCATTGCTGTAAAGCCGTTTTTTCGGAATCAGAATCGCCGGAAAGCAGGTAAAGCTGATACCTGGGGCGAAGTTGAGTCAGCATGGAGTCAAGTCCCTGGCGGTAGGACGTATGCAGGAGAAAATAACCCCGGCATATTTGATCCACGCTGACAAATACCGTACTGCCTTCCTGTGGAGCTACATTCGCTCCCGCCCAGGATGCGGAACCTATTTTGATCGCATGTCCCTGAATGGTTCCTGATAACCCTTTACCCGTAAAAGAGGCAAAGTTTTCGACGGACTCAAGAGGGTAGGATTCATGGAGAAAATGCTGGATTTTTATACTCAGGGGGTGATTGGAATGCTGAACCAGCGAAGCCACCATCCGCCGTTCTTCGGGGCTTAAAGCCAGTCCGATGAATTGAATGGGTTGTTCTTCGGTAGTTGTTAATGTTCCGGTTTTATCAAAAACAATGGTATCGCACTGAGCCATTTGCTCAATTACCTCGGCGTTTTTTAGGTATAATTTGCGGAGGCCTAACATTCGCAAGCCATGCCCCAAAGCAAAGGGATAAGAAAGGGCCAACGCACAGGGACAGGCAATGATTAATACCGCCGTAAAGGCATTGAGCACTTTAGAGGGATCATGAAAGTACCAGTACCCTGCTGTCAATGAGGCCAGAATCAGTACGCTGATGGTAAAGTAATTACCTACCTGATCGGCAAAGGTTTTCAGCACGCTATTCTGATTTTTGGAGAACGAAGCGTGATTCCATAGCTGGGTGAGTGTACTTTGAGAAACGTTTTTGAGAACTTCCATTTCAATGGAATCCCCCATTTGTCGGCCACCGGCATAAACCAGATCACCCGCCTGATGCGGTTCCGGTAGGGCTTCTCCAGTAACAAAACTGTAATCAATCAGTCCCGAGCCCCGGTATAATAAACCATCGGCGGGAATTAACTCGCCGTGGCGAATGCGAATGCGATTACCTTTCTGTAACTGTTGAACAGGGATAACTTCCAGAGTCGAACCAGATGCTTCGGCCAGCGTAGCGGTTAAAGGAAAATAGGATTTATAATCCCGTTCGAAAGACAAAAAGGAGTAGGTTTTCTGCTGAAACCATTTTCCGGCTAATAAAAAGAAAGTTAGTCCGGTAAGGGAGTCAAAATATCCATTTTGGTGCAGAAAAGTAACTTCGTAGACACTCCGCAACCAGGCTACCAGAATCCCGAGCAGAATCGGAAAATCCAGATTTAAACGCCCGGCACGCAGGCTTTTGTAAACGGACTCGAAGTATTCCCAGCCGGAGTAAAACACTACTGGAATGGACAGAACTAAACTCAGCCACCCGAAAAGAATTTTGTAGGAGGCATCTTCCAGCCCCAGGTATTCCGGGAAACTGAAAAGCATAATATTCCCCGCACAGAACCCCGCCACACCCACGCGGCTTAACAGATTTCGATAGCCAGGATTCTGCTGTTCTTTGACTACATCCTGAAGGCTAATCAGCGGTTCGTAACCAATGGAAGTTAACAACTCGGCTAACTGCCGCAGCGTTACCTCTTTCGAAAATGAAACGGAAACCTGCTTTTTCAGAAAATCCACTCGGCTACTCAGCACCGCCGGGTTCAGCCGATTGAGATGCTCCAGTAAGTACAAACACGACGAGCAGTGAATGCTGGGGATATAGAAAGTAACTTTAGACTGGGTATTGTTCTGAAAATCAAGTAAAGACTGACTCACTTCCGCATGGTCGAGAAATTCAAATCGACTGGAAGAAGGCGAAATGCCTACCTGCTGATCTTCAAGGGTATAATAACGGCATAGATTATTCTGCGAAAGCAGATCATAGACCGTCCGGCATCCTTCACAACAGAACGAATGATCGTCCTGCTCGAAGGCCTTTTCAGGGCATTCGTTACCGCAGTGGTAACAATGCGTCGGGGTAAGAACGGAATCCTGGATTGTATGCATGGATCAGGAAAGGGGCTGACGTTAACAAGAAATACCCACTGGAAAGAAATTTTTCTGCGGTACGAGTAGTTCTTTAGATAAGGCCCCCAATTCGACATCAAAGCTCCGATTCATTGCCCCGGCGGCCTATGATAAGGAATAAGTGCACAAAGTGATTTATATCATTTTTTGAACTGATAACTTCTGTCACCTTTGTAATGCCAACCCGGAAGAATAGTCTAAACGGAACGGCGTATTGTTAATAAGCGTAACGGCCCGTTGTTCGAACATGGGATTCAATCGGAACCGTTGCCCGAGATCCACTAGAATCTGATGAAATCGCAAGCTGCTCCCGAATGCCAACGTTGTGCTTTTCGTGAATTTTCACTTTTCAAAAACTGTCAGCATGAAGAGCTGGAAGGCATGAATGAAAACAAGTGCTTTCATACGTATAAAAAGGGACAGGTTATCTTCCACGAAGGAAATCGACCCTTTGGCTTGTTCTGTGTATTCGATGGAAAAGTAAAAATCAGCCGCCTGAATTCTGATGGTAAAGAACATATTATTCGTCTGGCTAAACCCGGCGATACGTTAGGCTATCGTTCGCTAATTGAAAATGCGAAATACACAGCTTCAGCTGTGGCTTTAGACGATACACAAGCCTGTTTTTTGCCCGCTTCGGATTTTAATAACCTGATTGACTCGAACGTAAAAGTGGCTAATGATTTGATGAAAATGTTAGCTAAAGCACTCGGTGATTCGCAGGAAAGAATGATTCATTTAGCGATGAAACCCGTACGTGAACGACTCGCTGAGGCTTTATTATTACTGCGTTCGACGTATCAGAAAAAAGAAGAAAATGCTCCCTTTAGTATTTCCATTTCCCGGGAAGATTTAGCAGCCATCGTAGGTACTGCTAAGGAGACGGTTATTCGGTTTTTGTCTGAATTTAAGGAAGATGGAATCGTTACTTCTCACGGTAGCACCATTACCATTGTGAAGCCTGATCGCTTATTAAAAATCAGTCAATTGTACGATTAATAAATATGGGTAAGAATCGGGTTTCTGTTTATTAATATTCGGAAATTCTCAATTCTTCGACTGATTTATATCATTTCTTACTTGCCAGATTTTCAACAACTTCGCCTTAGAAATAAGCTTTTAATGAATCAGGTGAAATTGATTCCCAAAAGCCAGACGAAGAGCTATGCTACTAGATACGGAGAAAATACTATTGGCCCGTGGGACTGAACTTTATGCTCACAAAGGGGAATATTTATACCGAAAACAACAACTCGCGGAGTTCGTTTTCTATCTGAAAGATGGATCGGTAGATATTCTGGATGAAGAAGCTCAGACGGGCCATCGTTTGCAGGGATGTCGCTGCTTTTTAGGGCTGCACGAAGCCTTATTAAATGAATCTCATCAGTCTTCTGTAAAGGTGAATGATGAGTCAATCTTACTCGTTTTTGATAAACAGCAAATCGAACATTTCATCGAGGAACATGACATGGCTCGCCGCTATTTCATGATAAAAATGTGCGATCAAATGGAGTTAATGCGGAAGAAATTTGAATGACGTGATCGTTTGGTTTCTTTTGAAAGTTTGAGAATGCTTTGATGAAGTTATTTTAGTGGTATTGCCGCCAGTAGGAGTTCAATCCAGTTAATGATGAATCTGCTGTATAGTTAATTGCCAAAAACGGTAGTTTAGTAAAACAATAGTAGGGTTACCGCTGCCAGCTTTTTCGCTGGCCGGGCCACGCTGGCAGCAATGTGTTAGATGGTGTCGAGTTATAGGGAGTAGTGCTACCAGCGAAAAAGCTGGCCGGACCACGCTGGCAGCGGCATGCTAACTAACGCTGGGTTACCCTAAATGGTAGGTAGCCTAGTAAAATAATTGTAGAGGAATTACCGCTGCCAGCTTTTTCGCTGGCAGCAATGTGTTTGATGGTGTCGAGTTACAGGGAGTAGTAGTACCAGCGAAAAAGCTGGTCGGGCCATGCTAGTAGCGGCATGCTAACTATCAATAAGTTATCTCAAATGGTAGTCTGGTAAAATAAACCCTATAGCACGTTGTCAGCAGCTTAATGTATCAAACGTCGCCTCAAACTTATTAAACAGTCAAGAACCAACCTTCAACCTTATTCCATTACCAGTTAATTTCCGGTAATCCCTTGCTTCGCAGATAATCGTTAGTTTTGCTAAAGTGTTTATTCCCAAACCAGCCTCCATAATTGGCTGACATAGGAGAGGGGTGCTTGGACTTCAAGACCAGGTGATTTTCGGGATTGATAACGGCTCCTTTCTTTTGAGCATAAGCTCCCCAAAGCAGGAAAACCAGATTTTCTTTCTGTTCCGATAAGATACGTATAACCGCATCAGTGAAGGTTTCCCAGCCTTTTCCCTGATGTGAACCTGCTTCTCCCGCTCGAACGGTTAAGGTCGCGTTAAGAAGTAATACCCCCTGATCTGCCCAACGTTCAAGATTACCCGAATGTGGAATGGGCTTACCCAGATCGTCTTTAATTTCCTTGAAAATATTAACCAGCGAGGGCGGTGTACGAACGCCATCATTCACTGAAAAGGCCAATCCATTAGCTTGATTAGGGCCGTGGTAAGGGTCTTGGCCGAGAATAACTACTTTCGTATTTTCGAATGAGCAGTGATTGAACGCATTGAAAATTAACTTGCCCGGTGGGTAAACCTGCTTGGTGGCGTATTCTTGCTTAATAAATTCTACGAGCGTCTGAAAATAAGGTTTTTCGAACTCCGGCTGTAGATAGGTCTTCCAGGATTCGGCGATTTGAACGTTCATAAGGTAAAAAATTAAGAATAACAGGGATCATTGACGACCTGAATAGAGCTTTTCCCGTAGATATTTTATTAAGAATTCATAAAAATCAATTCCAGGATTTGCCCCGTATCGGGATGATGGTTAATTTCGATTGTTTAGTAAGTAAGAATCCATTCGGCAAACTACGAAACGATTATGGTAACGGCTATTACAGAAGGCGTCAAAGTTAGTGTGATTACGGAGTTTATTTCCGACCATTCAAATGCTTCCTTGCAGCATTTTGTATTCACGTATCGCGTACGCATTGAAAATCAGTCGGATCACACCATTCGTCTTCGTCGTCGGCATTGGTTCATTTATGACTCCAACGGCACTATTCGCGAAGTAGAAGGGGAAGGCGTTATCGGACAACAACCCGTGCTGGAGCCGGGCGAAATTCATGAATACGTTTCGGGAAGCAACCTGCAAACCACCATGGGTAAAATGGCCGGTAGCTATTTGATGGAGCGTACGTACGATGGTCGCGAGTTTTCCGTTCAGATTCCTGAATTCCTGCTCATTGTTCCTTACAAGCTCAACTAAGCTTTAGAGCTATTATCTTTTTGTTACTCATTTTAACGGCTTCAAAAAGGTTAACTCAGGTTAACCTTTACGGGCGAATATATTTTGATTACTGCTTTCCTGCGTTACCTGTTTTCTGCGAAAAACGAGCATTCGATTCACTCTCCGTTTGTTTTCGAACTATACACCAAAGTTATTCGTAACTCGGTAGATAAGTCGGTTTTTCAGGAAATTGAGGCTATTCGTTCGGAGATGAAAAGTAGTACACTGGAGATTGAAGTCGTCGATTACGGAGCGGGTTCCCGACTAAGTAATACTCCGCTTCGGAAGGTTTCCACCATTGCAAAAAATGCTCAGAAGACGCCCAAATTTTCCCAGTTGCTGTATCGCCTGATTCAGTATTTTCAGCCTACCGTTCTCTTTGACCTGGGCACTTCACTGGGTATTACTACACTTTACGAGGCCAAAGCTGCTCCTGAAGCTCAGATTTATAGCTTTGAAGGCTGTCCGCAGACGGCTCAGGTGGCGGCTAAAAACCTTCAAAAACTTCAGGCTTCAAAGGTTGAATTAGTAATAGGGAATCTCGATGAAACTTTGGTTACTCAAGCACAACAGGTTTCGCAAATTGATTTTGCCTTCTTCGATGCCAACCATCGCTATGAACCTACGGTTCGATACTTTCTGCAATGCCTAAAGAAAGCTCATCAGGACAGCGTTTTTGTCTTTGATGATATCCACTGGTCACCAGAAATGGGAAAAGCCTGGATCGAAATCCAGGCTCATCCAAGCGTGACGGTAACAATCGATTTGTTCTTCGTGGGCTTAGTCTTTTTTGGCAATAAACAGCCTAAACAACACTTTGTACTTCGATTTTAGATCTTAGTCGTTCGTACGTGGGAAACCAAAGGTTACACCAACGTTAACGGCCCATAGTTTGCTTGGGTTATCCCAGCTAATATTACTGCCTGAACCAATGTTTGCACTACCATTTTTGTTACCAAAGATGAAGTTGTAAGCACCTTCGGCAAACAGGCCTACACCACCTAAGGCAAAGGCTACCCCAATTTTAGGAGCGGCACCGAAGTTAGTACGTGAGCTTTTGAATTCGTTGCCCAAAATGGTTGCCTTGGTGTTACGGATGTAAGCACCAGCCTCAGCACCAATATAAGGACGAACCACGCCACTGGTCAGGAAAATGTCTAATGTACCAGTAATAGGAACCAAAGAACCTTTGTTTTCCACGTTGCTTCCTACCGATTGATTATAATCATAAGAAAGAGCAATGTATTTGGCGGCTGCACCTACGGCTACGTTAGGACCGAGGAATACTTTCAGACCTGCACCAACCCCTGGCTTTACTTCCGCACCGTCAATATTAGGAGCGGCGGCTGTACCGTGAAGCGTGAAACCAACTTGTGCGAATGATTTTGTGCTGAAGGTAGCTAACATAGCCACCAGAGCCATACTAGCGTAGAATCGAATTGTTTTCATGGATAGTTGTCTAGTTTAACAATTGTACTTAGGTAATATAAAAAAAGATGCCAAACCCTACATAGGGCTTGGCATAGCTTTGAATAATGGGTAATAATATCTACAACATTGGTTTGTGCTCCTATGTGTATGCCCTCAGATGGGTACATATATTAGCGGGAATAGCCAAATATTATTTTGATCAAGGCATTCCGAAAGAGACTCCGGCGTTAAAAAACCAGTATTGATTGGGCGTTTGCCATCTGAACTTTACGGTTGATTGGGCGTTTGCCATCTGAACTTTACGGTTTGATCGGTTACACTCCCGTTTGTACTTCCAAATAAAAACTGATAACTACCTTCAGCAAATAGAGATAACTTATTGACTTTGAATGAAATACCAAGCTTCGGAGCAGTGCCTAGTTTAGTATAGGTAGCTCTGTAAGAGCCATTGCCTTCTACATCCGTTTTGAGGGAATGGAAATAAGCTCCCGCTTCGAGACCCATGTAAGGACGAACGGGGCCCTTAGCTAAGTACAAATCAGCAGTAGTAGTAATAGGAATAAGCGACCCCGTATTTGTAATAATCGAAGATGAGGATTGTTTATGCTTGTAACCAAGAGCCGTATATTTTGCCGCAATTCCCACGGCAAAATACGAAGTGATAAACAGCTTGGCCCCAGCCCCAAAACCGGGTTTAAGTGGAGCATAGGGGTAATTGGCTACTGCTGCCGTACCATGTAAGGTATAGGCAATTTGGGCATTAGCGAGCTGAGCAGAGAGGATGAACAGAACAAATAGCAGAAGGCGGGGTACTAATGCAGTACTTTTCATGTATAATCGGATCAGTGAATGAAAAAATAGCAAGCCTGAGTTTCAAGAACTGTAACGGCTTATTAGATCAAGAATATACACGAATGTAAAATAAAAAAAGTACTAATTATGTGAATATAATTAGTACTTTTTCAATAAAAAGAGGCTATTTATCTACACAATGTAGGCTAACTTCCTGTTTAATCTACGTAACGTAGATTAATTGGAATTGGGGAATCCGAAGGTAATTCCAGCATTAAGCGACCAAAGGTTCTGAGGTCTTTTGAAGCTTATGTTACTGCTTGAAGTAATATCGGGGCTACCGTCTTTGTTTGAAAAGATGAAGTGATAATTCCCTTCGGCAAAGATTCCCAAGTTTCCGATAGCAATGGCTAAGCCAACTTTGGGAGCTGCCCCAAATCGGGTAGTTTTAGATTCGTATAGGCTATTAGTACCCTGGCGTAAATCATAACGTTGGATATACGCTCCAGCTTCTCCACCAATATAGGGCCGAATAAAACCGGAAGTCAGGTAATAGTCAGCAGTAGCCGTTACTGGAATCAGCGAACCGATGGCCTGTAAACCTATGCTGTTATTAGCTTCGTAAGAAAGGCTGATGTACTTGGCAGCCGCTCCAATAGCAAATTGTTTGCCGAGAAATAATTTCAGATTGGCACCTGCCCCACCACGGGTATTGGCATCATCCAGCGTTGGAGCTGCCAGGGTGCCGTGAAGACTAAAAGCTACCTGGGCTTCTGCGGCGGGAATCAGGAGCATTACTAATGCACCCATACTGAAGAAACGACGGAGGTTTTTAGGAGAAATCATTGATTTGTTGAATAAGGTTGAAACCTGGAAGAGTAAAAGACTGTAATCGCCGGAACACATAGAACTAGTTGCAAGCGGCTTAGTCGCTATGTGTCAAGTAGATAACGGTGAAAAATAGGTAATGTTTTAGGCGTTAACAAGAAAAGTGATCGGCGAAATATTCACCGATCACTTTGATAACCTGTCAAACCAATTACTACGGTATTCTATTAATAGGAAAGCAATGGAGAGAAATGAAAGTCCAGAATTACCAGCGGTCATAACCACGTTGTCCGTCGCGTTTTTCCCAGGTAATGGCCCGGTCAATGCGATCCTGTAAGTCATTAATGATCAAACGTTCGCGGGGGGAAGAGTACCCATTGGCACGAGCAGACCAGATGGCACGATCTGCATCAGCCTGCATGCGTTTCAGGTTACGCACTTCACGACGACTCAACTGACCAGAACGGATTCCCTGCTCAATTCTTCTATTTTGTTGTTGCTGACGAAACTCAGGATTAAAACGGCCCCGGCTTTCGGAGCGACGATCTTCGTACCGGTCCCGACGATCATATCGGTCATCATACCGACCGTAAGACTGAGCCTGAGCAGCGGTAACAGAACCAATTACAAGGGTAGCAGCGAAAAAGAAAGCTTTTTTTAACAAGGAGTTTTTCATGGCGTTTTTGTTTATAGTATCAATGATTTTTTCATTTTCGAGACTATGAAAAGAAACCATCAGCCACGTTTAAAGCCTTAACTTTCTTTAACAGGTTTGGCGTTTATAGTTTAGTGTGGAAAGTTTTGCGTTCGGAGTTAATGAATAGCTTAAAATAAAAAGCGAGTCTGAGTATCAAATAGATACCCAGACTCGCTTTTTTATATAGGCAGGTTTAATGTAAAGGATAAAAAAACTCAGAACCCCTAACACACAACCCTAAACCCTATTATCCTTTCGCTACTTCAACGTTTACGCGTTTGCCTTTGATGGTGTTGCCATCCAGAGCACTCAGAACCGTTTGGTGGTGTTCTTTCGGAACGTCCACGAATGAATAGCTGTCAAATAAATCAATTTGACCAATCACTTTACCAGGCAGACCGGTTTCGCCAGTGATGGCTCCAACGATGTGGCTAGGCGTGATTTTGAAGTTCTTACCGATGTTGATAAACAGACGAACCATACCGGCATCTGCACCCCGACGGAAAGGCTTACCTTCCCGATCAACCCGCTCACGCGTGTTACCGTTACGTTCGGCAGTGTTACCACGACGATCACCGAAGCGATCGTTGCTGCGACGTTCGCCAAAACGGCTGCCATTGCGATCACCACCGCGAGAATCACGACCTTCGAATTTATTATTCCGAGGTTGTTCTTCCAGGTTATCTTCCGTTGTTTTTACACCACCCAGATTTAACTGAGCCAAAGCCGATACGATAGCCGCAGGCTCATGTCCAGCTTCTTCTAGAGTGCTTAATACGTCAGCGTAAAACTCAGAAGTACCTTCTTCAATCGTCTGCTGTACGCGTTCGATAAAGCGGTTTTTCTTGATTGCAAATACATCAGCAAAAGTGGGTAATTTACCACGGATGATTTCTACTTTCGTATAGTTCTGAATGTCGCGGATGCGGTATTTTTCTGAACCTGAAGCCAGCGTAAAGGCTTTTCCAGACTTACCCGCACGGCCCGTACGACCAATCCGGTGTACGTAATACTCAGAATCCATAGGAACGTCGTAGTTAAATACGGCTTCCACGCTGTCTACGTCAATACCACGGGCAGCTACGTCCGTTGCTACCAGGATTTGAGTCGTACCGGCACGGAACTTGCTCATCACCTGAGTACGGGCAGCCTGACGCATATCGCCGTGCAGACCTTCTGCGGCATAACCCCGCATCTGGAATTGCTCAACGATTTCGTCTACCCGTGCTTTCTGATTACTAAACACCAGCATCAATTTGATTTGGTGGAAATCAATCAGACGGCACATTGCTTCGAATTTCGCATCTGGACGAACGGCATACCAACTCTGCTCAATGTTAACATTGGTTACTTCGTTCTTCGTTACTTTTACCAGTTGGGGATTCTTCTGGTAACGTTTCGTTAAGTCCATGATAGGCTTAGGCATCGTAGCCGAGAAGAACACCGTTTGACGATCTTCAGGACAGTCAGCTAATACCGTTTCAATATCTTCCCGGAAGCCCATATCCAGCATTTCATCCGCTTCATCTAATACGATGTAACGAATATTATCCAGACGAAGTGTTCCGCGATCAATATGGTCCATTACCCGGCCCGGCGTACCTACCACAATCTGGCAGCCTTTACGCAGGTCACGGTTCTGGCGTTCGTAACTGTCACCACCATAAATAGCAGTGATCCATACCCCTTTTTTGAATTTAGCAAGTCGACGAAGCTCTTCAGATACCTGCACCGCTAATTCGCGGGTGGGGCAAAGAATAAGCGACTGAATCACTTTTTCATTAGGGTCAATAATGTCAATTAAGGGAATACCAAAGGCGGCAGTTTTACCAGTACCCGTTTGAGCCTGGCCAATAACGTCACGACCTTCAAGTAAGTGAGGAATAGATTCTGCCTGGATAGGCGAAGGTGCCACGAAACCCATTTCCGCGACGGCTTGCTTAACCTCGTCGGAAAGACCCAGGTCAGCAAATAAAATTTGATTCTCCATGAATTAGTAATACCACAAGAGTTCCTTGTGCTCCGGTCATCCACAGGCGGCTGCCTGTAACCAAAGACGTCACAAACAGGAAGTTTGTGGTACAATCGGTTTTAAAATGATGTAAAATAAACCACAACGATGCCTACACATCCGTCGGGCTTCTGATGACCAAAGTGTGAGCTACAAAGGAGGGTTCGGCACGCGAACCTAATCAGAGCAAGGCAGACGGGAGGCCTTTTTAGTCAGCAGAACTATGTATATCTTCCACTGCTATAAATACAAATGCAAAATACGGTGAAAGAGTTCGCTTCTGCAACTAAATTGTACTATGTGGTGGAAAAATCCAGTATAATCAATGAAATGTATCACTGTTTGTAAATTTTCCTGGAATCTGTTCATCAAATGAGCCGATAACCGTTCAAAGTCACTGATTCTTATTCAAATTTGCAGCAAAATCGTTTACATGAAAAAAGCCTTATTCATAGATCGGGACGGAACGATTATCGTAGAGCCGCAAACCGATTTTCAGATTGATTCCCTCGAAAAACTGGAATTTCTGCCCAAAGCCATTTCTGCCCTTCGGAAAATTGCCGAAGAAACAGACTATGAACTCGTCATGGTTACCAATCAGGATGGCCTCGGCACGGATTCGTTTCCTGAAGATACCTTCTGGCCAGCTCAGAATAAAATGTTGAAAACGCTGGAAAAGGAAGGAGTGAAGTTCTCCGCCATACACATTGACCGTTCATTCCCGGAGCAAAATTTACCTACCCGCAAACCCGGAACGGGCCTCCTAACGCAGTATCTGGACGGCAGTTATGATCTGGCGAATAGTTACGTGATTGGTGATCGTCTGACGGATGTGCGGCTGGCTTTAAATCTGGAGGCAAAAGCGATTCTGGTGGAGCCCGATTATAAGGAATCCGAACGTAGCTTATTAACCCCCGAGCTGGAAGCCGTAGTGGCTTTGGCTACACCTGATTGGGATGAAATTTACCGGAAAGTAAGACTCGAAGACCGAATCGGACGGGTTCAACGCGATACGAAGGAAACGCAGATTTTTGTTGAACTTAACCTGGATGGAACGGGTAAAGCCAACATTGAGACTGGTCTTGGATTCTTCGATCACATGCTGGATCAGTTAGCTAAACACGGTGGACTGGATCTGACCATTAAAGTCAAGGGCGATCTGCACATTGACGAACACCATACCATTGAGGATACCGCTTTAGCTCTTGGCGAAGCCTTCCGCAAAGCCCTGGGGGACAAACGCGGCATTGCCCGTTACGGATTTTTATTGCCCATGGACGAGGCTCTGGCTCAGGTAGCCATTGACTTTTCCGGTCGCCCCTGGCTGATTTGGGAGGCGGATTTCCGCCGGGAGAAAATTGGGGATATGCCAACGGAGTTATTCCACCATTTCTTCAAATCCTTTACCGATACTTCGCTTACGAACCTGAATATTAAGGTAGAAGGGGATAACGAGCATCATAAAATTGAAGCCATCTTTAAGGCCTGGGCAAAAGCCATTAAAATGGCCGTTCGCCGGGAAGTAAAAGAGCTCAATAATCTGCCCAGTACAAAAGGTGTGCTGTAATTTGAAAAATGGTTTTAGAGTTTAAGCTTTGTGGCTTACTTTTGCACGTACCGAATTCTGAACACTGATCATTACACAGATATGTTACTGAATATTCCACTTCCTACTTATGTTCCTCTGGCATTCTTCGTATTGCTGATGGTTTCTGCGTTCTACATTGGATCATTCCTGGAAAAACGCGAACCTAGAAAATAAGATCTAAGAACAGACAAAAAAGAGCGGTATCCTTTGGGAATGCCGCTCTTTTTTCGTGAAATACTCATTAGTTTGAAAATTTCAGGTTTGCGTAAGTTTGATAAATAACCTGATTTGCCAGCATACATATGTATACATTATACGCCATTCCGAATTGTGATACCGTAAAAAAAGCCCGCGTATGGCTCGCCGATCAGGGCATTACGTACCAATTCCACGATTACAAAAAGCAGGGAGTTAGTCGGGAAATCATTGAACGTTGGTTAACGCAAAAATCCTGGGAGGACTTGGTCAATAAAGCCGGAACGACCTGGAAGAAACTGGAAGAAAAACCAACGGACGAAGCTTCTGCGGTAGCCTTAATGCTGGAAAAACCGTCCGTCATTCGCCGCCCTTTGATTGAGTCCAATGGAAAGATAGTGGCTCTGGGCTTTAAGCCAGACGAATACGAAAAGACGTTTAAGTAATATAGATAACAAAAGTAGTTGATCGTTTCTAGCGGCGGCCGCTGCGGTTATTCGATTGATAGTCGACGTTTTACAATCGCATCTTTACAAGAATTTGACAAATATCGAGCCCACTGCATTTTCTGCTTCATGGAAATGCAGTGGGCTCGATGTTTGTGATTACCAGTCCATTCGGGGTAAAGGAGAAACGGTTTGCGGGCAGAATTCACCTCGTACGGCTTTGTAATAACCAGCCATGCCGATCATGGCGGCGTTATCCGTGCAATATTCAAAATCAGGGATGTAGACATTCCAGCCGAGTTTATCGCCCGTTTCCTGAAGTTCTTTCCGTAAACCAGAATTAGCGGAAACACCACCAGCAATGGCAATTTCCCGAATACCTGTTTCGCGGGCGGCTCGTTTGAGTTTGGTTAATAACGTTCGAACTAACGCCGCCTGCACCGAAGCACAGATATCCGCCAGATTTTCTTCAATGAAGTTAGGGTTCTGAGCCGTTTCTTTCTTTAAAAAGTATAAAATGGCCGTCTTGATTCCAGAGAAAGAATAACTTAATCCGGGCGTATCCACAGCCGGAAAAGGAAACCGTTCGGGGTTACCTTCTTTAGCATATTTGTCAATCAAGGGGCCACCAGGGTAGGGAAGGTTCAGGAGTTTAGCCGTTTTGTCGAAGGCTTCGCCCACGGCATCGTCCTGCGTTTCTCCGATGACTTCCATGTCGAGGTAATCCCGGACAAGTACAATTTGCGTATGTCCGCCCGAAACCGTTAAGCACAGAAAAGGAAAGGCGGGATGAGGCGTTTGCAGGAAATGAGCCAGCACGTGAGCCTGCATGTGGTGCACATCCACTAACGGAATATTCAGACCCAGGGCCAGCGATTTAGCAAAGGAAGTTCCTACTAATAAAGCTCCCAATAAGCCCGGCCCGCGGGTAAAGGCAATCACGTTCAGGTCCTTTTTTGTAACTTTGGCCTGTGCTAAGGCTTCCTGTACCACCGACACGATGTGTTGCTGGTGGGCTCGGGACGCTAATTCGGGCACTACGCCGCCGTATTGCTGATGAATAAGCTGAGTTGCTACGATATTGGAACGAATCTGCCCGTCTACCAGCACCGCAGCGGAGCTTTCATCGCAGGAAGATTCGATGGCAAGTAATACCATAATCTGGGGAGTAACCGAAGGTTTCGGCCTGATTTTATTAATTTTAACTACTGAACTATCAACAAAAGTACGCCTGAAACGTTCTAAAAACAGTTATTGATGGCAGGTTTACTGCTGTTTCATTGACTGTCTTTCTTTTCCATGATGACTTACTTACTGCGTTTTATATCCCGATTTCTGCTGACACTCCTCGTAGTGGCAGTCATTGGGCTGAGCGTAGGTCATTATTTATCCTGGATAACCCTTACTCCCAATCAGCTTACAGAAATAAAAAGGGGACTGCTATTGGTAGGATTACCCGCCGCACTAGTAGGGCTATTCCTGATTATTTTTTTTCCTGCCGTACGAAGCAAAGTCGCCAGCCTGATTCGTCAGGAAGTTCCGATTTTAATCCGAAACGTTACCTTCTTCTTTTTATTGACGGTTGGGTTGAGCGTAAGTATCATGGCGTTTCTGCGGATTCCGAAAGTGCAGACCAGGATTACCCGTTACATAACTGACTGGTTCTATAAGGAAACACAATATCCGATAACCATTGGCCGGGTGAACTACCAGTTTCCTGATTACCTGATTCTGGAGAAGGTTTCAATTCCTGACACGTTACGTCAGCCGATGATTGATGTGAATCGGCTGGAAGTTAATCTTTCCCTCTTTAACCTGATCGACTCCGCCAGTACCAATATTCACCTCGATAAAGTCAAGCTAGTCAATCCCGATGTTCGTCTGGTTGTTCAGCCGAGCGGAGATTTGAATATTGATGGATTCATTGCGGCAATTGATCGATTAACGGCTCCGAAAACACCCCGTAAAGGCCCGCCCAAAATTATTCCGTTTACCATTGGAACCGGAGAAGTGGAAGCCGGAGAGTTCCATTACGACGATCCGCGAACCCAACCTCTGAACCGAAAGGGGACTTTTGATTACAATCATTTTGTGATCAATGACTTAAGTGGAGACGTGAAAAACTTTCTGGTTTTTGCCGATACCATTGCAGCCGATATTACAAACCTGCGAGGAATTGATCGGGTGGCTCAAATGCGGATTCATAAGTTCGATACCAAGTTTTTCTTTTCTTCGGAACAGATGCGGTTTGAAAACTTGCTAGTACAGGTGAATCGCTCCACACTTCGCAAGCACATTGAATTTCGGTACAAACGAAGTCGTGATCTGGGCGATTTTAACGAGAAAGTCCGCATTCTAGCCGATCTGGATCATAGTGTGGTGTATGCGAATGACCTGGCCCGTTTCTCGCGACCGTTATACGAATTCAATGATCGGTGGGAAGCGACGGGGCATTTTGATGGTATCGTTCGGAATTTCAAATTTTGGGCTAAAGACCTGCGGTATGGCAAGAAAAGCCAGGCGGCGGGTGTTTTCGCGTTTAAGGGCCTGCCCGATTTTGAAACCACCGACATGAATTTCAACCTGACGCAGTTCTCTACCAACGCTCAGGATCTGGCTCAGTATACGGGCAAAACAGCCGCTGAAACGCTGGATGATTTTGGTACGCTGGAATACACAGGACTGTTTGCCGGACGCTATAATGATTTCCGGGCGAATGGATCGTTGAAGACCCGATACGGCATTGCGAAGCCCAACTTAAGCATGAAAATTGCCAACAAGATCGATAACTCAACCTATAAGGGGGATATTGAGCTGGTTAATTTTGCTCTGGGCGATTTGATTAACGATCCGAAGATGCTTCAGAAGATTGATCTGAAAGGGCAGATTGAAGGCAAGGGTTTTGATAAGGAAACGGCCATAGTGAAGTTGAATACTGACGTTCGTAGGTTTGGTTTTCAGGGGTACGATTACCGTCATATTCGCGTTGACGGGAATCTACAGTTAGGTCAATTCGATGGACGAATTGCCATGCAGGATACCAATCTGGTGTTCGATCTGACGGGTAAGGCTGATATTCGGAAAAAACGGAATTACTTCGATATTGACGGAACGATTCGCAAGGCGATGCTACATCCGCTGGGTATTTCCGAAGAAAACATGCGTTTGCAGTCGGAAGTACACGTCGTCTGGACGGGACTGGATATTGACGAAATGTACGGCGTAGCTCGCCTGAAAAACACCTATTTAACCCGTGACTTAAAGGACGGTGATCGGAACCTGCTGATTGATACGTTGTATCTGTTTATGCCCAAACCGGTGGATAAGCGGTATATCTCCCTGCAAACCGATATTCTGAATGCCAGCGTAGAGGGTCCCTTTAAGCTTTCGCAGGCTTTGAAGGATTTACCCAATCTGATTGAAGAGTATAAAATCTACTTCACCGAGCTGGATTCTGCCCGGCAAAGTTATTACCAGAAAAAGGCTACCAAGCCCATTCCAAACCCCTATAATCTGAATTATGCCGTCGAATTTAAAGATTCCCGGCCATTGATGGCTTTTCTTTATCCCGACGGTTACCTGTCTCCCAATAGTAAAGTGGAGGGTAATTTCACGATGGGAAATACCTCCGTTTTTACGCTAAATGCGAAAGCCGACACGCTTTTAATGGGGGGATATAAATTCTTCCACTCCGAAGTCGATATCAATACTTCGAAGTTTGCCCATCAGAATGATGTGCTGGCTTCTGCCGTTATTACCTCTGATAATCAGCAGATTTATTCCGCTGCTCCCACCGAAAATCTTCAGGTGGAAGCTTCCTGGGATAAAGACCACATTGCTTTTACCAGTCGGTTACAGCAGAAAGCCAGTACAAACCGCCTGAGTTTAAACGGAGATATCTTCTTTAGAGCCGAAGGTACTGATCTACACTTCCGTCGTTCCAGAATCCGAATTCTGGATCAGGACTGGAATGTGAACACGGGTAATATGATTCGATTGACGGGCTCAACAGTGGACGTGAAAGATTTGACCTTCCAGAATACCGAACAGTCCATTGCTTTAAACGGAAGAGTCTCAGAAAATCCGCAGGAAACGTTATTACTGAACGCCCGTGACTTTAATCTGCAAACGCTTGAACCGATTTTGCAGGTGAAAATCAACGGGACGCTTAATGGGGATGTCCGGATGCGGGACGCCTACGAGAATATCAATCTGGATGGAAAACTCAACATCGACGAGCTGGTGTATAAAGGCTTTCTGATCGGTAATGTAGACGCGTCTTCGCAGTGGGACAAGGCCAATCAGCGGGTGAATGTGAACGTGAATGTAGATCGGATGAATAATCCGATTCTGAACATAAAAGGCACTTACACGCCTGATCAGGGAGAAAATGCTCTGGATTTAGCCGCAAACCTGAATCGTACGGATTTACAGATTTTTGAACCTTTCGTGGAAGGCTTATTCTCCGAAATTAAAGGTCAGGCGAGTGGAAAGTTAACCATTAAAGGGACACCTAAATCGCCGCAGATTCGGGGATTAGCAGACGTAAAAAAAGGTCAATTACGGTTCGATTACCTGGGCGTTCGATTGAATTTCGCGGATACCATTCGGTTCCGGGGAAGTGAAGCATTAGCGAAAATGGCGGTGACGGATGAAGAAGGTAACCCCGGAAATGTGCGGATTGGACTTTACTCGGGTGGCAATGGGAATTACGCTCTGGATTTGAAAGCCAATTTGCGGAACTTCAAAGTACTGAATACCACCATTAAGGAGAATAAGTTGTTCTTCGGAAAAGCTTACGTTACGGGCGATGTAAGCGTAGAGAGTGTAGGGACGCTGGAAAATCTGGTGATTAAATCTAACGCGACCACGCGTCCCGGAACGGAGATTACCATTCCAATTGACAATGCCAGTGAAGTAAGTAATACCGATTATATCCAGTTTGTTAATCTGGCCATTCCTAAGAAAAAAGAGGAAGATTTTAGCCTGAAACGTCGGGTTCGCACGGGTATTCGGATGGATTTCAACTTTAATATTACCCCCGATGCCAAATGTATTCTGGTGCTGGATCGTCGCACGGGCGACCGCCTGGAAGCCTATGGAAATAGTAACCTGGCTTTGGAAGTGGATACCAAAGGGGATTTCTCCATGCGGGGAAGTTACGAACTGGAAAAAGGGAAATACTTCTATAAATACGAGGCTCTGGTTTCGAAAGAATTTGCCATCCAGCCCAACAGCCGCATCAGTTGGTACGGCGATCCTTATGAGGCCTTTGTGGATGTAAAAGCTTCTTACACGAAACTAACGTCACTGACCCCTATCATGAACCTGACGAATGAGCAAACCTCTTCCGCTCAGGCCCGGCGGGCGTATCCCGTAGAGGTAACGATTAGTTTGAAGGATCGCTTAATGAAACCAAACGTTGCCTTTGGTTTAAAAATCAAGGAATATCCACTGGAACCCCAGTTTTCGGGTTCGGTGCAGGCCTTTGAAGCCCGCATTGCCAATGATGAGCAGGAGCTGAATAATCAGGTCAGTAGCGTGCTTTTCTCGGGTCGTTTGTTACCGCAGAACTCGCAGGCTTCTTTCTCGCAGGGAACGTTATTGAATCTACTAGCCGAAACGGGGACGAGTGTCTTAAGTGATATTCTCTCGAAAGTGGCGAATGGGGTAGAGGTGGATATTAATACGGTTAATATCATTGGTTCGAATTCGACTTTGGCCGATCAGTTGCGAGCAAGGGTTTCCTATAACTTTGGTAATGGATTGACTATCAGTCGAGATGGAGGATTTTCTTCGGTGTACAGTACGCAAAATGCCAATCTGATTGGTGACTGGGCAGCCGAATGGACTGTCACTCCTGATGCCCGCTGGCGTTTGAAAGCCTTTAGTCGTTTCCCGCAGAATACATTCCTGCAAAGTACCATCAACCAGAACACGCCGACGGTGGGCGGAAGTGTGCTTTATACCAAGAGCTTCAACTATATCTTTCCCCGGAAAAAAGTAGCTCAGAAGCCCTTGCCGACGCCAGTTAAATCAACTAGCTCCACGGGTAATAACTTGCTGCCGGTCTTCATCAATTCTTCGAACGTCCTGCAATTCAGGGAGTAGTTAGATTGTAGTTTTCAGTTGGTAACTAAAGCTTTGCTCAGGACCTCTGGGTTTCTGCCTTATTTTTAGGTACGAGATGGAATCTCCCACCAGTGGAGTTTCTATAAAGGAAAAATTGGGTATGATCCCTGACCTCTCGAACGAAGTGAGAGACCTTCTGTGGAATGGGGCGGGTCGGGTTTAGTCGAGTTATCGCATGTCCCAATACATTAGAAAAAGATCATAAGATTCTTCGCTTTGAATGACAGACGCTGATGATTAAGTAATGATATATCTTTCAGGTATGAGATAATTATCATTACTAACCGTGTCCCCTGATTTCATTCGGGGCTATTCAGCCTGGGATGGGACTATCCAGCCTGGGTTCATCTAGACCGAAGCTATCCATGTTTAACCCCGCTGGGGTTATTTGTTGTAAACCTATCATAATAACAACCCCAGCAGGGTTGAATATGGATAGCCCCGGATGAAATCCGGGGAAGCTCTGGGTCGTAAATCCAAAATGAGTAGGATAACCCCAGCAGGGTTTAAGAATGGAAAACCCCAGGTGTCAAACCCGGGGTTTTCCATTAGATTTTATCTGGGCCGTGGAATGATGAATCCAAAGAGTCCTTACTTCGAGTAACTCCCTAGTTACCCAACTGAAAACTGACAACAACAAACTGAAAACTAACTACTAAAGCAAAGCTGACAATAAAGTCTGGCACTTCATTTCGGTTTCGTTCCACTCCTGTTCGGGGACAGAGCTTTCAGTAATACCCGCTCCGGCGTAAAGAATCGCCTGATCGCCTTCGATCTTCATCGTACGAAGGTTCACAAACAAATGAGATTCATTATTGATATTCACTGGACCTAAAAAACCACTGTAATAGGTGCGGTCGTAGGCTTCGTAATGTTCAATAAATCGGAGAGCAGAAGATTTAGGCGTGCCGCAAACGGCTGACGTAGGATGCAGCAAATCCAGCATAACCGTACTCAGTTGCGGGAAGTTAACGGATTTAGTATCAATCTTAAAATCCGTCCGTAAATGCAGAAGATTACCTGCTTTTACCGTCTGTGGGCCGCTTTCAGCGTATTCCCTTAATCGGATTTTCTTGAAGCATTCAATAATATAACGACTCACCAGAGCCTGTTCCTCAATCTCCTTATGCGACCAGCGAGCTTCGCCCAAGGGAATAGGATGATTATTCTCATCCAGAGCGGACTGCGTTCCGGCCAGCGACATGGTTCTGAACATACCCTGTTGGTCCTGACTAACCAGAATTTCGGGCGTAGCACCCAGCCAGACACAGGCCGATTCGGGTAAGGAAACCAAGGAAATAAACGCATGCGGGTACGCTTCACAAAGGCGATGAAAAGCCGCCACATGATCGAATTGGGCTGGTAATTGCACCCATTTTCTTCGCGAAAGTACAACCTTCTGAAAAGCACCGAGCTTCATCTCCGTAACCGCCTGCCGCACCGATTCTTCAAATTTCTCCCGCTCACTCAACGACTCTAGATCCAGCGGAATGGGAGACAGGTTATAGTCGGGAGCATCCACTTCCTCAAAGGCATCGTCTTCAAATGCCTGAATTCGCCAGAAGTCAGCCGAGGGGGAAGTCTTTTCGGCCACTAAATTTTCTTCTGAATCAAAAGAAAAATAAAGATCAGCCCTTAAAAAACGAGTCTGATCTCCTTCGGGATTTATAAACGGACTAATGGCAAAACCAGCGGGCAATTCTTCCAGGTCAATCTTGGTACGGCGGTCTTCGCTCGATAAGTCAATGATTAACTGTTTTTCACTTGCTCGTGGTAACCGCCACAACGCGGCAGGGTAACCTCCGCGTTCAGCCGTACTCCATAGATTGGATAATGAGTGGGTACGAATTGAAGTATTTTTAGATTGAACTGTTTCCATAGCCTCCATTTCAAGATGCAACTATAACTATTTACAGGCAGAAATGGTGCTTGAAAGAAAGAAAAAGATCGGAAAGTCTGCCAAAAACTTTCCGATCTTTTACCAATTATCGTAGAGAAACGGCGTTACCCGTCTGCGTACTTAAAAAGGCAGCCTCGATGACTTTAATCTGATTGATGACGTGTTCAGGCTTCACGGCAAGCTCAGCTCCGTTCAGGATCGCATCGGCTACATTTTCGTAAAAAAGACCCCAGTTCCCAGCGTGACTTTCTATTTTTCGTTTGATGGAAGTATCGCCTAACTGAGTGTGGATCATGCCCCAAAGCGACTCTGGTTCTACACCAAAATTAGGGTGACCTGGCATAATTTCTCCGGCTTTCAATTGATCTTCCTGAATATCAATACCGGGTTTTAGAAAGCTTCCCAACGTTCCATTAATGGTATAACGAGGAGCAGGTTCGAGAACTAACAGGCTCGAACGTAGGCGAACCCGAAGTTTATCATAGGTCAGATGGAGATCAAAGGCATCATGGATGGTGGAACCTTCCCGTTGCGTCCAGATGTCAGCCCAGACTTTAGTAGGAATACCAAACAGATGCAGGGCCTGATCCAGAATGTGCGAACCGAGATCGTAGAGTGTTCCACTACCGGGAGACGGCTTTTCTTTCCAGCCTTTTACGTTCAAAATGGGCTTATAGCGGTCATAGTGAGCTTCATAACTCAAAATTTCGCCCAGTTCGCCCGATTCCAGTACATCCTTAACGGTCAGAAAATCACTATCCCAGCGACGGTTATGGTAAATAGTTAATACCAGATTTTTCTCTTTGGCTAACTGCGTTAACTCTTCGGCTTCCTCAACGGTAGGCGTAAAAGGCTTTTCAACGACCACGTGCTTGCCTGCCTCCAGAGCTTGCCGGGTGTAATCGGCGTGCGTTTCGTTGGGCGTATTGATGATAATGAGATCAATCGAAGGCTCTTCGAGCAGGGCTTCAAAACTGCGAACGGTCGTTACAAAAGGAAAAACCTCTGCTGCTCGATTTTTGGAACGTTCGAACACATGCGTGAGTTGAAAAGAGGAATTGGCGAGTATAAAAGGGGCATGAAGGTAACGGGCAGAATCTCCAAAACCCGCTAGAGCGGTACGTATCATAGATATAGAGTTTACAGTTTCCGGTTTTCTGTTGACGGAACCACTGGGTTACTCAGAGTAATAGATCTCTTTCAGATTGCAAATCCGTAAAGAACAGGATCATAAGACTTACAACTTTGAGTAACCCTGTGGTTGGTTATATGTTACATCAACAGAAAACTGCAAACAGAAAACTAATTAGATTAATTTTGTAAAATGAACGAGCGTTACGCGGAGCACAAACGGTATCTGAACCGGCTTAAGGCCCGTAAACCTAAAAAATTAGACGAAGCTTTTGAGCAATTGCACGAAGAAGTTTTTGACGATATGGATTGTCTCACCTGTGCCAATTGCTGCAAAACTACCAGTCCCATCTTCACGGATGCCGATATTGAGCGGATTGCCAAACACCTGCGGATGCGTCCAGCGGATTTGATTGCTCGTTATCTTCACATGGATGAAGACCGGCATTATGTCCTAAACAGTTCGCCCTGTACTTTTTTAGGTTACGACAATTATTGTTCCATTTATGAGGTAAGGCCCAAAGCCTGTCGGGAATACCCGCACACGGACCGGCGGCGGATGCACCAGATTCTGGACTTAACGCTGGCGAATACCCAGGTTTGCCCGGCGGTGGCTGAAATTGTGGAACGTCTGCAAAAGGTAATACCCGCCTAAATTCTTAGAGATACATTCATGCAGGAGAAAGTTTTTCATTGTGCCTCATTGGCGGATTTACCCGAAACGGTTCGTCAGGTACTGGCTTACGGCCAGGATTTGCGGGTGTGGCTATTCGAAGGAGAGATGGGAGCGGGCAAAACCACATTCGTGAAGGCTTTATGTCGCGAACTAGGAGTGCTTCAAACGGTGCAAAGCCCAACGTTTGCCTTGGTGAATGAATATTCTACGGATCAGAATGACACCATTTATCATTTTGATTTCTACCGGATTAAGTCCGAAATAGAGGCTTTTGATATCGGTGTTGAAGAATATTTTTATTCCGGGAACTTTTGTTTCGTCGAATGGCCTTCCCAGATACCTCATCTCTGGCCCGAAGCTTATTTATCGGTACGGATTGAGAGTAATGCTGATGATTCGCGGAGTATTTCAGTAACTAAAGTTTCCTGAAAGTTCGCAAGCCGATTTTCCCATCCATCCCGAAACCATGAATAATCCTTATATCTCACTGCTACGCACGGCCTGGCAGTATGCCCGACAGGAACGTCGAAGGTATCTGCTCGTGTACGCTCTTTTTATTCTTTCCAACTTAATTGAAGCAGCCTTGCCGCTGATGCTGGGCTGGCTGGTTAATAAGCTTCAGCAGGACGGAATGCATGCCCTGCGTTATGCCCTCTGGTACGCTCTGGGCTATTTGCTGATTCGTTTTCTGTTCTGGGCCTGTCACGGCCCAGCCCGGGTAATGGAGCGTGAACTAGCCTTCAATCTGAGTCGAAATTTCCTTCAGGAACGGTATCATCAGGCACTCCACCTGCCCGTGAAATGGCACAAAGATCACCACTCGGGAGCGACGATTAACCGGATTCGAAAAGCTTTTGAAGCTCTGCGGGAGTTTTTCCAGAATGGCTTCGTTTACTTACACGCTCTGGCCAAATTCGTATTTTCGCTGAGTGCGATGCTCTACTTTTCCCCGGTTTTCGGAACCATTGGAGTGCTCATTGGGGCGATTACCCTGCGGGTTATTTTCATGTTTGACAAACCTTTCATTAGATCATTAAATGAGGTGAACGAACATGAGCACACGGTTTCCGCAACTTTGTTTGACAGCCTTTCCAACATCATTACGGTCATTACGCTTCGACTGGAAAAAAGCATGGAAACGGGTTTGCTGGGGAAAGTATCCGCTATGTTCCAGCCTTTTCGCAGAACGGCAGTCATTAATGAATGGAAATGGTTTACCGCCGAAATGATGATCGGTCTGATCTACGCGGTTATCACGCTGGGCTATGTCTACCAGAATTATAGCCCAACGGGAGCTTTTGCCGTCGGTGGTTTGGTAACGTTACTAGGATACGTCAATCAGTTTACCAGCGTTTTTCAGGACGTAGCCTGGCAGTATACGGACATCATTCGACATAATACCGACTTACAGGCGGCCAATGAGATTGCGGAAGCCTATAACGATCATCACCGCCCGGAAGCTGCTACCAAAGTGCCTGAAAACTGGAAAGAAATCACGCTTCACAAACATCAACTTCTCTCACCAGACGGAGCAGGTTACGGGTTTGCATGGCCTCCATTTACGTATTCAACGGGGCCAACGCATCGCATTAATTGGCGAAAGTGGCAGCGGAAAAAGTACCTTACTTGCCTTATTGAGAGGACTGTACGAACCCAAAGAAGGTGCTCAATTAAAAGTAGATGGAGTAGAAGCTCAAAGCATGGGTACGCTGTATGATACGGTAACGCTATTTCCGCAGGAGCCTGAAATTTTTGAAAATACCATTGCCTACAACATCACGCTAGGTTTGCCCTTTACGGAAGAAACGATTCGGGAGGTTTGTGAAATCGCTCATTTTCAGACGGTCGTTGAGCAGTTACCTCAGGGATTGGAATCAAGTATTCAGGAAAAAGGAGTTAACCTTTCGGGTGGACAAAAACAGCGGCTGGCCCTGGCTCGGGGCATTCTGGCGGCTCAGGAAAGTCAGGTGGTATTACTGGATGAACCTACTTCCAGTGTCGATCCCAAAACGGAAGCCCTAATTTACAACAGCATGTTTAAGGCGTTCTCGGATAAGGCCATTATTTCTTCTTTGCACCGACTGCACCTCTTGCGGGATTTCGATTACGTCTACGTCATGGACAAAGGGCGGATTCTGGAAGAAGGTTCTTTTGAGTTCTTACGTAAAAATGGCCAGAAGTTCAATGAACTTTGGTGGCATCAGGGAGAAAAGATGGAACAATCGCTCTGAACCAAGTAAAATCCCGAAGCTTCGAAAACTTCGGGATTTTTTCGTTTTTAGCCAAATAATCTATTTCTCTTCCCGAATTAACTGAGTAAATAAATGGGGTGAATTGGCTTTTCTCCATCAGAATTTCTAATTCTTCACCTGCATAATGGGTGTCTCGGCTATCTTTGCGGCTCTATTGTCTAAATAGCCTATTCCCCATAGGCTCATTTACTTTATCGGGACGGCGATCAGGCCGTTCATTAGCGTATGAAAGTTCTAAAGTTTGGCGGCACCTCCGTAGGAAGCATCAAAGCCATTGAGGCGGTTTTGGGCATTATTCATGATAATCTTCAACGCGGTGAGAAAATTGCCGTAGTTTTTTCGGCCATGGGTGGTTTTACCAACCATTTGCTCGAAATGGGCAGCCGGGCTGCTCGTAATGAAGAATATCGCGACGTATTCAAGAAAGCATCGGATCGTCACCTGGAAGTTATTAATCATTTCATTGGCCCCCGTTTCCGCAGTCGTGTGATTGCTGATGTGATGGGACTTTTCAATGAACTGGAAGATCTGCTGCGGGGAATTACCCTGATTCGGGAAATTTCACCTCGCACGTCTGACTTGTTAGTAAGTTTTGGGGAACGTCTCTCTACGACCTTAGTAACTGAAGTATTGAAAGATCAGGGCGTGGACTGTGACTTTCTCGATGCCCGTAAACTCATTAAAACCAACGCCAGCTTCCAGCAGGCCGAGGTAAATTTTGAGTTAACCAACCACCTGATTCAGCATCATTTTTCAAAAAATAAAAGTTTACAGCTCATTACCGGCTTCATCGGTTCGACTGAAGATGGTATTACCACAACCTTAGGTCGTGGGGGCTCAGATTATACGGGCAGTATTTTTGGCTCCGCTCTGAATGCTTCGGTAATTGAAATCTGGACGGATGTACCAGGCATGATGACTTCCGATCCCCGAAAGGTTCGTAACGCCTTTACGATTCCCGTGGTGAGCTATGCGGAAGCGATGGAGCTGACGCACTTTGGAGCCAAGGTAATTTACCCACCCAGTTTAACGCCAGCGTTCAAAGCAAATATCCCCATCAAGGTACTGAATACCTTTGATCCTTCGCATCCGGGTACGATTGTCACGCGTCAGGCTCCGCCGCATGAGTACACAATTACGGGGATCAGTTCCATTGATAACCTGGCTTTGGTTAACCTGCAAGGCTCGGGAATGATTGGAGTAGCCGGGGTTTCGGCTAAGTTATTTACCGTGCTGGCTCGCCACGAAATTTCGGTCATTCTGATTTCACAGGCTTCTTCCGAGCATTCCATCTGTTTCGCTATTGATCCTAAATTCTCAGCCAAAGTGCGGGAAATCATGGAAACGGAGTTCGCCAATGAACTTCGCATGGGGGACGTAGAAGGCGTGGATATTCAGGAAAACCTTTCCGTAATTGCCGTAGTGGGTGAAGGCATGCGTCAGCATACGGGCGTTTCGGGCCGTTTGTTCTCCGTGCTGGGTAAAAACGGGATTAACATCGTGGCTACGGCTCAGGGAAGTTCGGAGCTGAACATCTCGGTTGTGATAGAGCGGAAAGATCTTTCCAAAGCACTGAATGTTATTCACGAAAGCTTCTTTGCCGATCAGGTAAAAACGCTGAACATGTTTCTGATGGGTACGGGACTGATTGGAAAGACGTTACTCAATCAGTTGTCGCAGCAGGAGAGTTACATGCGGAAATTCCGCAACCTGAAGATTCGTCTGATTGGCGTAACCAACAGCCGGGTTATGGTGATTGACGAAGGCGGTATTTCCAAGGAACACTGGGATGAACGCATGGATCACGATGGGGAAAAGGCCGATCTTTCGGGCTTTATCGAACGGATCAAAACGCTCAATTTACCAAACAGTATCTTCGTTGATTGTACGGCGAATAAATCGATAGTAGACTATTACGAAGGCCTGCTGGAAGCTTCGGTTTCCATCGTTACGCCTAATAAAACGGCCAACGCGGCTTCTTATGAAGAGTACGCTCGTCGTCATCGCATGGCTTTGAAAAAAGGAGTAAAGTTCCTGTACGAAACCAACGTCGGGGCGGGTTTACCCGTCATTAATACCATTCAGGGACTCATCGCGTCGGGGGATCGTTTCCTGAAAATTGAAGGCGTTTTCTCGGGAACACTGAGTTACATTTTCAACAATTTCCGTCCGGGATTACGTTTTGCGGAAGTGGTTCGCGAAGCGAAAGCCAAAGGATACACCGAACCCGATCCTCGCGACGATTTAAGTGGTCAGGACGTAGCTCGAAAAATCCTGATTCTGGCTCGTGAAATTGGGATGCAACTGAATTTTGAAGATATCGAAATCAAACCCTTACTGCCTGAAAGTTGCCAGAATGCTCCTTCGGTGGATGATTTCTTCGCAGAACTGGAGAACTGTAATGCCGTATTCGAGAAATGGGTGGATGATGCCGACGCCAAAGGCGAAAAGCTACGTTACGTGGCTACGCTGGAAAGTGGCAAAATTACCATTGGCCTGAAAGCCGTAGGGCCGAATCATCCGCTGTACGCTCTGGAAGGTGCCGACAACATCATTTCTTTCACCACGAAGCGTTACCATGATCGCCCGCTGGTGATCAAAGGCCCCGGGGCGGGTGCTGAAGTAACGGCTTCAGGCGTATTTGCCGATATCGTTTCGATTGGAAGTTATCTTTCCTAGGCATAATAGCTATGATAGTAAAAGAGCCCGAGGTTCGTCACCTCGGGCTTTTATTGTGATTATTCCAGATCAGAAGCCACCTGATAGTGGGGATCTTGCATGATGTTAACCTCGATAATACTTCCCGCTTTCCGAAGCAATCGCTGGCAATCAGGACTTAAATGGCGTAAATGAACGACTTTACCCGCTAATGCATATCGTTGGGTTAGTTTATGCAGAGCTTCAATCGCAGACATATCAGCAACCCGGCTTTCGGCAAAATCAATAACTACTTCACTTGGATCGTTCGTGATGTCAAATTTTTCGTTAAAGGTTTGAATCGAACCAAAAAACAGCGGACCAAAAAGCTCGTAATGTTTGATACCGCTTTCGTCCGTGTATTTTCTGGCCCTAATGCGTTGGGCATTCTGCCAGGCAAAGACAAGGGCAGAAATGATAACGCCGACGAGCACCGCCAGAGCCAGGTTATGTAAAAATACCGTTACCAATGTGACCAGTATAATGACGATCACATCGATTACGGGCATCCGTCCAATCGTTTTCAGGCTCGCCCACTCGAAAGTTCCGATGCAAACCATAATCATCACGCCAGTTAGGGCGGCCATAGGCAGTTTTTCAATCAGACCTGCTCCAAACATGATGAATACGAGCAGCATCACGGAAGCTACTATTCCCGATAACCGGGCTCTGGCACCAGACGAAATATTAATCAGACTCTGGCCAATCATCGCACAACCACCCATGCCTGAGAAAAGCCCGGAAACGATATTGGCCGTTCCCTGAGCCATGCATTCTTTATTGCTTCGGCCTTTGGTTTCAGTTATTTCATCAATAAGGTTGAGGGTTAACAGACTTTCAATCAGGCCAACACCAGCCACGATACAGGCGTAGGGAAAAATAATTTGCAGGGTTTCAAGGGTAAACGGAACCGATGGGATGTGAAAAGGTGGAAAACTACCTTGAACAGAAGCGATGTCTCCAACGGTTTTAGTGTCGATGTTAAACCCAATCACAGCCGCCGAAACAACCACAATAGCGGTTAATGAGGCCGGAATTACCTTGGTAAGCTTAGGAAGACCCCAGATAATGAGCATGGTAATACCTGCAATGCCAAGCATGATCCATAAAGGCGTACCCTGTAACCACCGCAAAGTGCCTGAGGCATCAGTATACTTGAACTGATTAAGCTGGGCGATAAAAATGACAATGGCCAGGCCATTCACAAATCCGAACATAACGGGATGAGGTACCAGCCGGATGAATTTGCCAAGTTTTAAAGTTCCCGCCAGAATTTGAAGTAGTCCCGCCAGAACTAAAGTAGCGAAAATATATTCAACACCATGCGATTGAGCCAGACTAACAATAACCACGGCGACGGCTCCCGTTGCTCCTGAGATCATGCCGGGGCGGCCTCCCAAAATAGAGGTTACGAAACCCATGGTAAAGGCAGCGTATAAGCCAGTCAAAGGCGAAAGACCTGCAATCAGGGCAAAAGCAATGGCCTCGGGAATGAGGGCCAGGGCAACCGTAAGACCCGAAAGTACTTCAGTTTTGTAATTTACTTTTTGACTTAAATCGAACAGATTCAATCGTGAGTTCATAAAACAGTATAGTTACACCGAACGGAACGCAGTAATTCCGCGGCTTGGGATGGCCAGAAAGATTAATCATTGGAAAAGGGAAGCAGGAAAAGACCAAACTCAGGGTGGAGTAAGGGCTAGATGCAGAAAAGAAGATAACGTCAGGTGATTCATCTAGTTGCAAAAGTAAGAATAGCTTTTGAATCCCGGGGGGAATGTGGGAATAAGCATAATTAACCCTGTAATAGTTTAATACTTTGAAGAACTCGATCAGGTAACTTTCGAAAGTTAACGGATTCAGGGCTAACAGGTTGGTTTCTGGTATGCTTTTAATACCGTTTCTCTTAAAATCAAGGCACGTTTAAAATTCACTAAGAGCTTAAAATATATATTTATTAGGGTTTCTAGCTTGTTTCGTAGTTATTATTTTGAATAAGTAGCTATTGTATTGGTTAAAATTTGGCTTATAGCTCTGTTTAAAGTTTTTCATCAGCAGGCTAATCTATTTTTTTAGTCCTATTTTTGACTAAGCAAACTCACGGACATAGTAGAAATGAACTATTGTATTTGGTAAAATGTGGGTAAAACTGGAGGAGAGGTTTCGACCTTACTCGCACAAGCAGAACGCATGGTAACAGAAACGATTCATTCTTTATTAGATTCTTACAAAAGCCAGATTAGTTCGTATGACGAGATTTTAGCTTCCGATGGAAGTATAAAACCTTACTGGAAAAATTTATTTACAGGACTGGAGAAAATAGGAAATTTAGAGTTAAAAAATAGGTTACAGGAAATCAAGAATAAAATCCGTGAAAACGGGGTTACTTATAATGTGTATCAGGAACCTAAAGGCTTAAATTCTCCCTGGAAATTAGATCCCATCCCTTTTTTAATTGAACAAAAAGAATGGGAATCTATTTCGAAAGGATTGCAGCAACGGGCCGTATTGCTGGATTTAATTTACCGTGATGCGTACGGAGAAAAAAGACTCCTGAAAGAAGGGATTCTTCCTCCCGAACTGGTGTTTGAAAATACTGGCTTTTTTCGCCCTTGTTTGGACGTAAAGCTTCCCACCGAAAATCAGTTAATGACTTACGCTGCCGACATGGCTCGGGGGCCGGATGGCCGGATGTGGGTGCTGGATAATCGTACGCAGGCTCCTTCGGGGTCGGGTTATACACTCGAAAATCGGGTAATCATCAGTAAGATCATGCCTGAGTTGGCGGAGGATGTTTACATCAGCCGATTATCACCTTTTTTCACGCAGGCTCAGCAGTCCATGTTTAAAGTGTTCAGAGAAAAATCAGAACATTTAAACATCGTTTATCTGACGGCAGGTCCCAATAATGAAACGTATTTCGAGCAGGCGTATCTTGCCTCTTACCTAGGCTATACGCTGGTTCAGGGAGATGATTTAATTGTCAAGAATGGCTATGTCTGGTTGAAATCCATTGAAGGCTTACAACGGGTGGATGTCATTATTCGCCGGATTGATGATGAGTGGTGCGACCCACTGGAATTGCGTTCAGGTTCGCGTTTGGGAGTAGCCGGATTATTGCAGGTCATGCGGAATGGAAACGTACTGGTGATTAACCCTCCGGGGACCAGTATGCTGGAGAACTCCGCTTTAAATGCTTTTTTACCATCCATTTCCCGGCACTTTTTAGGGGAGGAATTAATCCTGCCTTCGGTAGCTACCTGGTGGTGTGGTCAGGAAAAAGAACGGGCGTATGTACTGGAGCATTTGCATGAATTAATCATTAAAAAAGCGAATCGGAAACAAGTATTTAGATCGGTATACGGAAGGCAGTTAACGCACCAGCAATTGCAGGAATTGAAACAACAAATCCTGCAAAACCCAACGGAATACGTAGCTCAGCAGGAAACAAGTTTTTCAACGACTCCGGCCTTCGTTGAGGATCATATTGAACCTCGTTATGCCGCTATTCGGGCCTTTCTCACGGCCACGCCCACGGGGTATCAGGTTATGCAGGGAGGGCTGACCCGAAGTTCACCTATCAAGGATAAATTCACCTTTTCCAATCAATACGGAGGCTTATCAAAAGATACCTGGATCATTTCGGATGAAGCAGAGGTGATTCGCGAGCGTATCAAGTTACCGGGTTTACTATCTCAGAAAGCTCAGTCTTCGCTGCCTAGCCGAAGTGCCGAAAACCTTTATTGGACGGCTCGTTACGCCGAGCGAACTATGGTAGCCAGTAGCTTTTTAATTATTACCCTTAATGCTCTGAATTTTCAGCGAAATTTTGGCAGTACAAATAAGACCGAGCATATCGAAATTCTTTTGAAAACCGTTTCGCGGTTGATTCGAATGGAAAATGGATTTACGGATGAAAATAAAGAAGCGTTTGAAAATCCATATCCTCTGATTTATGAAAGTATTGCAAACGATAATCAACGGGGTACGATAACGTCGAGCATACAGTCTTATATGAAAGCCATTATAGCCGTTCGTGATCGCTGGAATCAGGTAACGTGGCGAACCGTTGATAACATTGAAAATATCAATCAGCGATTAAAAAACATTCATACTCATCAAAATCCAAACGATATTCAGAACGCGTTGAATACGTTGCAGAATAACCTGTTTACCTTCTACGGACTTGTCAATGAAACGCTGCCTCGAAATCACGGTTATTACCTATTTGAAGTAGGAAAACTGGTCGAACGTATTCTTTCGAAAGTAACCATTCTTCGTTCTATTTTCAGTACGAAGACGGAACAGTTTGTAGAGACGGAATTGATGGAGGCGGCTTTAATGAGTCACTTTGCCTTAGTGAATTATCGCTTAGCGTATAAGTCAAATTTTGAGATGGAATACGTACTGGATATGCTATTATTAGATCAGCAGGTACCGACTTCTTTATCTTATTTATTAAAAGCTCTAAACGAAGCTCTTAGCAAATTACCTCAAAATTCAGAACGATTGAATGAAGCTCAAAAAGCAATTTTACAGGCTTCTACACAGTTACAATTAGTGGATGTTAATGAACTGAATAAGGTTATAGAAGCGGATAAACCGTATTTAAAATTAGATCAGATGCTTTTGGATATTTATGGCCATGTAAGCACCGTTTCCAACTTCATTGCGAATCTATATTTTAAACATACGTTCACGCAGCATTCAATTACAGATACTTTAATGGATGTAGATAATGATTTATAAGCTTATTCATAAAACGCAGTATAATTATACGGGTGATGTCAATAGTTATCACGGTATCGCCTGCGTTATGCCCAAGACGTTTCCTAAGCAGAAGGTTACTAATTTTTCGCTGATTATTAGTCCGATGCCGGATGAAATTAACCAGCGAATGGATTATTTTGGTAATACATTACATCACTTTTCAATTCATAAACCACACCAGCAACTGAGCGTATTAGCCACCAGTTTAGTGGAAACCCGCTCTACAATTATTACGGATTTATTCATGACGAATCGCCAGGTTCGGGAGCAAATTCAGCGGAATCTGGTGGTGAAGAATGAAGTGCTGGAATACACCCTGCCAAGTCCCTACGTGCAATGGGATGCCGAAATCAGGGATTATGCTTCGGAATGTTTTCGTGAGGATCAGTCATTTTATCAAAGTGCCCGGGAGCTGTGTCATAAAATTTACACGGATTTTAAATACGTTTCGGGCTTCACGACGATTCATACGCCTTTGAAGACTGCTTTTCACGAACGCAAAGGCGTTTGCCAGGATTTTTCTCACCTGGCTATTGCCTGTTTTCGGAGCCTGGGCTTTGCGGCTCGTTACGTAAGTGGGTATCTGGAAACCAAACCGCCACCGGGTAAAGTTAAGTTGCAGGGGTCCGATGCTACTCATGCCTGGGTTTCGGTGTATGCTCCGGGTATTGGCTGGTGTGACTTTGATCCGACCAATGATCTGGTTCCGCAGGAACGGCACATTACCACGGCCTGGGGGCGGGACTTTGGGGATGTTTCCCCGCTTAAAGGTATTCTTTTTAGCGGCGGCAAGCATACCATTAAAGTTGGAGTGGATGTCATTCCGGTTACTTCGGACGAAAAGCAACTTTTGAATACCTTCTAGGGATGGTTTAAAATTCAGGATAAGCGTTTTTTAGACGGTATCCATCAAACTCATTTTGTACATTTGTCGGAAGTTCTCACCCTCACGTATTGAGGCGACTTTCGCAGAGAAAGGCCTTTAGTTCTATTCTTTTCATGGAATCCATCAAAGTTTTCGCTCCGGCGACCGTAGCCAATGTAGCTTGCGGATTTGACATATTTGGTTTTGCCGTCGATAATCCCGGCGACGAAATTATTCTTCGTAAAAAAGCTACTCCTGGTTTGGAGATAGTGAAAATTGAAGGCGATCAAGGGCGTTTGTCGCTTAATCCTGAAAAAAATACGGCCTGTATTTCGATGCTGGCTTACATGAAACACCTCAATGCCAATCAGGGGGTTAGTATTGAGTTGCGGAAAAAAATGCCCTTGGGTAGCGGTCTGGGCTCTTCGGCGGCGAGTTCGGTGGCCGGTGTTTTTGCTTTGAACGAACTGATGGGTCGCCCTATGGAGCAAATTGACTTGTTGCCTTTTGCGATGGAAGGCGAGCGTTTTGCCAGTGGTACTCCCCACGCCGATAACGTAGCTCCGAGTTTGTTAGGTGGTTTTATTGCCATTCGTAGTTACGAGCCTAAACTGGATGTGATTAAAGTAGATACCCCAGCCGAACTTTTTGCGACGATTGTCCACCCACAAATTGAGGTGAATACCCGGGATGCCCGTAACATTCTTCGCAAGGAAACTTCGCTTAAAAATACGATTACTCAAATGGGTAATGTGGCTGGCTTAGTGGCTGGCTTAATGAAAGGAGACTACGGTCTGATTTCCCGCAGCTTGGTAGATGTTATCATTGAGCCCGTTCGCTCCATTTTGATTCCCGGATTTAATGAAGTGAAAGCCGCAGCTATCGAAGCGGGTGCTTTAGGGTGCAGTATTTCAGGAGCGGGTCCTTCGATGTTTGCTTTAAGTAAAGATCGGGATTCGGCTAAGAAAGTGGGAGAGGCCATGCAACGGGCCTTTGCCAGTGTAGACATTGCCAGTGAAATTTACGTATCCAGCATCAACCAAAATGGTCCGGTGGTGATTGGTTAAATTTTTCTATACTTGAAAAAGGGTCGCCAGATTTAAGTTCTAGCGACCCTTTTTTATTGAAGAGCTTTCCGAAAATGAATCGGATAATAACTGAACTATAGTAAGCTAACTACCCAGACGCGATAAATCGGCGTCTCTACGAAGGTAATTCAAAACAGTAAACGAACTAGATTTCGTTATTCTGAATCGCCGCTTCGTTGGTTGGTTTTGAGAAGCCGTTGTACGTAAGCTTTGATTCGACTTCGTAGCCTTTTTTCCGGGGATTCATGGCTTCAGGGACGGCATCGGGTAACAGACGATTCAGCAGGCTGAACAGATCTGTCGATAATTCCGGGAATCGATGGTCCAGGAATGACAGCACTTTTGCAGGCCAGCTAATGGTAACTTCGGCTCGGCCCTGTTTTAGGCCTTCAATAATTTGCTCCGCCGCATATTCAGCACTAACACTTAATACTGGGAGCGAATCAGCAATTTTAAACCAGGCGTATTCTTTGTGGTGTTTGCCCTTAATGATGGCGTTTCGAGGACTTCCCGTTCGCATCAGTCCGGGGTAAACGGTGGTAACGTGAATACCCTGACTCAGTAACTCGGCCCGAAGCCCTTTGGAAAGGCCGCTTAAGGCGAATTTACTGGCTGAATAAGGCAACAGATGAGGAATGGCTACTTTTCCGCCAATCGAAGAAATGTTAACGATGCGTCCTTCTCCACGACCTTGCATATGAGGTAAGACCGCCCGAATGGCGTGTAGTGGACCGAAAAAGTGAGTTTCCATCGCTTCATCGTATTCCTGAAGCGACATATTATCGATGGGGCCTACCTGAATAACGCCAGCGTTATTAATCAATGCATCAATTCGACCGTAGTAATCGAGCGTTTGCTCGATCATTTCCTCTACCTCTTCCGGGTTTGTCATATCACAGGCCAGGGTAATTACCTCGGCCCCCAGATCGGCAATGTATTCTTCGGCTCGACGGAGCTCATCCAAATCGCGAGCGACCAGTACGAGCTTCGCTTTTTGACGTGCCAGTTGGCGGGCTAAAACTAATCCCAGACCCCGTGAACCTCCCGTAATGACGAAAACTTTATTCTGAACTTCGAAGCGACGGCTGGAACGAACCATTTGTCGAATGGCCCAAACGACGCTTACTCCGATAGCGAGAGAAATAAAACGAGAGCTGCGTGCCATAGTATTTTCAAGATTGGTTTGTTTTACATTTAATCAAAAATCCATTCCAAACCGCTTATTCACCTTCGATCCTATTCCGGGTGGTGGAACGGCAGTTTTAACCCAGATTTAAGCTTTCATTATTATCAATTTATCCACAAGAGATCATGGACTTTCCCAATTTGGCCGATCCCGCAGTACTCATAAGCTTATTAACGCTTTCGTTTCTGGAAATTGTCTTGGGGGTGGATAACATCATCTTCATCTCCATTATCGTTGGGAAGCTCGAAAAGGCCCAGCAGAAACAGGCCCGAACCATTGGTTTACTACTGGCCATGGTGTTTCGGATTGTTTTGCTTTTCGGGATTACCTCGCTGTTACGGCTGACGACGCCTTTGTTCGAAATACCCTTTTTACACGAACACAACTCTGAGAAGCTGGTTGGTATTAGCTGGAAAGATTTGATTTTGCTGGCAGGAGGGTTATTTCTGGTGGCGAAGAGTACGCTGGAAATTCACCACAAGTTAGAAGCGTCTTCTGACGAAGCTAGTGGTACAAAGCCCAAATATTCTAAACTCAGTGCGATTATCGTACAGATCGTACTCGTGGATGCGGTCTTCTCCATCGACAGTATCCTGACCGCCGTCGGACTGGTTGAGAACGTCTGGATTATGGTTATGGCCGTTGTCGTTTCCATGGCAATTATGCTGGCCTTCTCGGGTGTTATTGCCGATTTTATCAACCGGAACCCAACGCTTCAGATCCTGGCTCTGTCTTTCCTGATTGCCATTGGAATTATGCTCGTCGCTGAATCCTTCCACCAGGAAGTGAATAAGGCCTATCTCTACGTAGCAATGGCCTTCTCGCTAATTGTCGAACTGATTAACATGCGAATGCGGAAGAATACGGAAATGGTGAAACTCAATTCCGACCGCATGCCGTTTGAAGATCGCGAAGAACCGCTTAAGCCGCAGTGAGGCTATATTTTCGGCGAAGGGGATTAATCAGAAATTTCTTTTGAGCCGTAAAACTGTCTGGATGCATTTGTTCGAATAACTGTTTCCATTCTTCAAAACGCTCAGGTTCTGCTTGCTGGAAGGCCTGAGCGTTTATTTTTTTCTGGGTAAGGTAGGCTTCAAAAGTCATTGGCGTTTAGCGTTTAAAGTTGCGAGTCTAGCGTTTTATGTAGTAGCTTCTATTCTTTTTCTCAACGTTGCAAGGCTGGGGATTTTCGGAAGGCCATGTAAATCCAGGCTCCGAAGGTAATAATTGCCGCTATCAGGAAATTGACAAAGTAGCTGTTTCGTAAGTTATTATGTAACCAGCCTGAGGTTAAGGCCCCAATGCCGATGCCTACTTCCAAAGCAATGTACGTCGTAGCCACGGCTCTGCCCCGATGAAGTGGATTGGAAAGATCGACCGTCCAGGCTTGCAGGGCGGGAATGTTAAGTCCCCAGGGAATACCAAACAGAATCGCCATCGCTAATACCATGTAAATAGTAGAGGCAAAAGCCAGCCCAGCCATCGCTGCTACCTGAATCAACACTGAAATCCGTAACACGGCTACCCGTCCGTAGCGGTCGGAAGCTTTGCCCGCTACCAATCGGATCAGTAAGGATGAAACGGTGTAGGTCATGAAAAACAGCCCCTTGTTGTAAATTCCCACGGATAAAGACAAATCCGGGCCAATGGTTAAAATCAGTCCCGTAGCATAACTAACTAGAAGCGTTACCAACGCCGGAGCCAATACCTTGGGATCAAAAATTTCGTGTTTTTTAATGAGTAATAATCGCGGAGAAAACCGATGCCGGTGTTGAAGCGTTTCCTTCAGATTAGCCAGAATACCAATCGATAAAAAGGCAAAAAGCGACGAAACGTAAAACATGGTATCGATGGAAAAGGCAGCCGTTAGCCAACTGCCCAGTGGAGGACCGGAAGACATGCCAATACTGGCCGAGATTCCCAGCATACTCAGAGCTTCGCCGCGGCGGTCTTCGGGCATAACGTCGGCAACGTAAGCGGAAGTAGCGGTAGGCTTAAATCCTGTTGAAAAACCATGAAATAACCGCAGTAATAAAAAAGCATAAACACTGCTCATGAAGGGATACAGCAGTCCGCAAACAAAACAAACCAGCGAGCCAAAAGCCATGATAGGCACGCGGCCAATGGTATCCGTAAGTTTTCCTGAAAAGGGTCTGGAGATGCCGGCTGTCAGCGTGAAGAGACTAATAACCAGACCAACGTATTCCCGACCTCCGAGGGCAGACAAGTACCCCGGCAGTTCGGGAATCATCATGTTAAAGCTGGCCGTGAAGAGGAAATTACTGGCACAGAGAAGCCAGAATTGAAAACTATAAATACTGCGGCTGGAATCCATCCCGCAAAAGTAATAGATTGCCAATGGCCCGGAAGAATTGTTTTTGATTTGGCCGCGAATCCGCCCGGGAAGTTCTATCTTCAGAAACCGTTAGACCAAAACCAGCTCTCTATGTCGCTCTCTTTTTTGTGCATTGCTACTTACTTCAAGGGAAATGAATTTCTGAAATCCTGCAAAGAAGCGGGAAATCAAGTGTATTTATTAACCGAAAAAAAACTGGAACATAAGCCTTGGGTTCGAGAATTCATCGATGAAATTTTTTTCGTAGAAACACCCGAAAATGGAGTCTTAAATCTGGAAGAATTAGTGAAAGGTCTGGCTCATACCATGCGAAGCAGGAAGATCGACCGCATTGTAGCTCTGGATGATTTTGATGTAGAGAAAGGAGCTTTTCTAAGAGAAACATTCAGGATTCCGGGCATGGGCCAAACCACCGCTCGTTACTTCCGTGATAAACTGGCCATGCGGATGAAAGCCGCCGAAGCGGGCCTGCGAATTCCAGCGTTTACGGCTTTATTTAATGACGTAGAAGTAACCGCTTTTGCTGATTCAGTAACGTATCCCGTCGTCATAAAACCTCGGGGCGAAGCATCGACTTCGGGGATCAAAAAAGTGTATAATCGGCACGAACTCTGGGAGGCCGTCCATGCTTTAGGCGAGCGGCGGCATGAATATCTGGCTGAGCAATTTAAACCCGGTCATGTGTATCATGTGGATGCTTTAACGTATCAGGGAAAAGTGATTTTTAACTGGGCGAGTCAATACCTCGACACGCCTATGGAGGTAGCTCACGGCGGGGGCATTTTTCGCTCGGTAACGGTTCCTTTCGATTCGCCGGAGTCTAAGGCTTTGCTGGCTTTTAATGAAGAATTGTTACAGGCATTTGGGCTGGAATATTCCGCCAGTCACAGCGAGTTTATTCACTGCCACGAAGACGGGCAGTATTACTTTCTGGAGACGGCTTCGCGGGTGGGTGGGGCTCATTTGGCAGAGATGGTAGAGGCGGCCAGCGGCATTAATCTCTGGCGGGAATGGGCCCGGATGGAAACAGCAGTAGCTGGAAAGTTAACCTATACTTTACCTGAAGTCCAACCTAACTATTCGGGTATAGTGATCTCCCTCATCAATCAGGCTCGCCCGGATTTAAGCAGCTACGACCGACCCGAAGTCTATTGGAAAATGGATGAAGAGTACCATATTGGATTAATAGTGAATGACCTAAGCCGGGAGAAAGTCCTGGCTATTTTAGAAGAATATACGTTGAAAATATACCATGAGTTACACGCTTCGGCACCCCTCCGGGATAAACCTACTCATTGATAGTTAAAGACTACTTAACTGTTAGGCTGCAAGCATACTAAACATCGGCTATTTACTACACCTCATCGGGCAAAATTTGAAATTCGTGTAAAATGCTCCGCTGGCTTTTTTAAAAGTTAGTGATTTGCAGATATTTCTTCCCGATGATATCCAGAAAGTAGTGTGCAGACACTTATTAGTGATGATTTATTTCCAATCTACAGCCCTAACAGTTATGAAAATGTCAAGTTCATTAAACCCTTCTGCTAAGCCTGCCAATGCCTTCTTTTTTGACGGAAATTTATGGTTTGGACTTGTGGATTCACAAGAGCGTTTAGTAGAATTACAATCATACTATCCTACAAAGAAATATTTACAGGCTCGTTTATTTACGAATGGAGGCGATGCGTATCCTTGTTTTGGCTTTAATGGAGACGGTATTTCTCTGGAAGTGTTTCTTACCCAACAGGAAATGGCTATTGGGTAAATAAGGTTGATTGCCAAAAAAGAGGCCGTTTCACACTGGAACGGCCTCTTTTTTTATTACTCATCAAGATCGGTTAACTCCGAAACCAGGACTTTATCAATGCGTTGCCCGTCCATGTCGATTACCTCAAACATGAGGTTACTCCATCGGAAGTTTTCGCCTTCCACTGGAATTCGACGGAGATGGTGCAGAATAAAGCCAGCTACGGTAGAATAGTCTTCTTCCAGAAAATCACGGATGTCCCGGCGACCCATGCGGGTTAGAAAGTCAATAAAGGGCATTTGAGCTTCCACCAGGAAAGAGCCGTCTTCCCGTTTGACGAAGGTAAAATCAATCACCTCCGCATCGGGCATGTGGCCTACAATGGCTTCAAAAATATCATTAACTGTGACCATGCCCTGCAACACCCCGTATTCATCCACAATAAACCCGTGATGAACTTTAGATTTTCTGAATTCATCCAGTACCTGATACGCCGAAATGTTTTCGGGAAGGAAGACAGGACTGTGAATCAGGCTTTTAAGCGGCGTGCCGGGTGAGGCCAAATATAGATCTTTAACGGTGATAACACCTATCATTTTGTCGAGAGACTTATCACCGACGGGGTACACCGAATGACGTTCCAGCTTGATTTTCTGCTGTACCTGTTCTACCGTATCGTTGATATCAATCCAGGCCAGATCACTGCGGTGCGTCATGAGCGAAACAATGTGCCGATCACTAACATTAAAAACGTTTTCAACGATTTCCTGCTCAATTACGTCAATCGTGCCCTGTTCCAGTCCTTCATTGACGATGGCTTTGATTTCTTCTTCTGTAACCATGCTGTCATCGCCCCGGCGAATGCCTAAAACTTTAACAATCAGATTGGTAGAAATAGAAAGTAACCAGATGAAAGGGTACGTCACGCGGGAAAGCAGCGACATGGGCAGAGCCAGGGTCTTGGATATACTTTCAGCTCGGGTCAGGCCAATGCGTTTCGGAACCAGCTCACCGATTACTAAAGTGATGTACGTGATGAAAACCAGTAATAAAACCCGGGAAATGGTATTTGCATAAGGGGCAATAATCGTAAACTGACGAAGCCATTCGGTGAGGTTACCTTCCAGTTTTTCCCCGGAATAAATACCCGTCAGAATACCGATAAGGGTAATCCCAATCTGTACAGTTGAAAGAAAAGTATCGGGTGCTTCGGCGAGTTGGAGGGCCTGACGGGCTCGGGTATCGCCTCGTTCGGCGTCATTTTTAAGACGTATTTTTCGGGCCGAAACCAAAGCAATTTCAGCCATTGAAAAAATACCGTTAACAACAATCAGGAGTAATAAGATAAGTAGTTCGGTCATGGACGAGCCGGGAAGTTCAGACCAAATATCCGCTAAAAAACATTGCCAACAGCAATTATTTTCATGAACGACTTCCTGATAGGACAGTTTGTCAAATAACTAGGTAAAAGGGGAGATACCCGGAGATCGGTGCAAATACCTTAATGCTGCCAGCAATTTGCTGGCAGACATTCTTAAGGACTCCCTTTTGGCGGTAAAGGAGGGCAAACAGTATCGGAATGATGTGAAGTACTTATCTCAATGAAGATAAAACCCTAGGGAATTAATAATGTTATTATTTGCTTAAATAATAAATGAAGTTATTTTTAAGTGTTTGTAATTCAGGTGATTGTAATTAGATAAAGTGATTATTTATATTCATTACTAATAAAAGCTTCCCAAAGAATTTCGGCGGGGTGCTGAGCTATTCTACCCGTGCCATCTTTAATCTGATGCCGACAGCTAGTGCCGGGAGCGGCAATGGTTACGTCATCGGGCTGTTTCCGAACGGTAGGGAATAAGACCAGTTCACCAATCTGCATGGAAACTTCATAATGTTTGGCTTCATATCCAAAACTCCCGGCCATGCCGCAGCAACCCGAAGGAATCAGATGAACTTCGTATTGGCTTGGTAATGAGAGAATCTTCTTCGTGTGCGTTAAGCTGGACAAGGCCTTCTGATGGCAATGCCCGTGCAGTTTGATGAGTCGTTTTTCGTACGTAAACTGATCGGATTTAATGTTCTTTTTGTCTACTTCCTGAGCCAGAAACTCATCGAAAATGAAAGCCCGTTCGGCAATTAGCTTCGCCTGTTCTTTTAATTCCGCAGGCACTAGTTCTAAATACTCATCGCGAAGTGTCAAAATGGCCGAAGGCTCCAGTCCAACGATGGGGGGGCCGTCTTTGATCGCTTCGGTTAATAATTCAACATTTTTAATGGCAATTTTACGAGCTTCTTTCACCATACCTTTAGACAGGTAAGTGCGGCCAGACTCAACGTGGTAAGGAATCTCGACCTTATAGCCCAAGCCACTTAGTAACAGAATGGCTTTCTTGCCGACTTCAACGTCATTATAGTTGGTAAATTCATCACAGAAGAAAAGAATCCGTTTGAATTTAACCCGTCCCGTCGAATTCAGACGGAATTCGTGCTGGGCAAACCACTGCCGTAGGGTTTGCTGGGCAATGAGCGGCATGGAGCGTTCAGGAGCGAAACCCATCACTTTTTTGAGTATCGAAGACGGGAATTTGCTCGTCATAGCCCAGTTATACAGACGCGGCATACGACTACCCATGCGGGACAAGCGGGTAAAGTTACCGATCATTTTAGACCGGAACGGAACGCCGTGAGCATCGTAATAATGCTGCTGAAATTCAGCCTTTAGCTTGGCAACATCAACGCTACTGGGGCATTCGGACTTACAGCCTTTACAACTCAGACATAAATCCATTACATCCTTAATTTCAGGATGATCGAATGGATTCTTTTGGGTTGAATTCGTCAGAAATTCCCGAAGAATATTCGCCCGGGCTCGGGTAGTATCGTGTTCGCTGCGGGTAGCCATGAAGCTGGGACACATGGTTCCGCCGCTTAATTCCGTTTTACGGCAATCGCCTGAACCCGAACATTTTTCAGTTAAGCGAAGGATGTTTTCCTGCTTGCTGAAATCAAAATAAGTATTGATTTTTCGAACGGGTTTGTCGGCTTCATACCGAAGAAACTGGTTCATTGGTGGGGTATCGACAATCTTACCAGCGTTGAAAACACCATGAGGGTCAAAGAGTTGCTTGACTTCGCGGAAGAGGGCATACACTTCCTGACCCATCATTTGCGGAATAAACTCGCCGCGTAATCGTCCGTCCCCGTGTTCCCCCGAAAGCGAGCCTCGATATTTCTTCACCAGTTCAACGGTTTCCGCTAAAACCTGACGAAATAACTGCTGCCCCTGGGAGGTTTTCAGGTTAATCATGGGCTCCACATGCAGTTCTCCGGCTCCCGCGTGGGCGTAATAACTGGCGTGGATGTTATGCCGACGAAGCATCTCTTCGAGCTCGGCAATATAATGGGGTAACTCCTCGGGAGCTACGGCACAATCTTCAATCAGGTTGACTGGTTGCGTGTCGCCGGGCAGGTTACGAATCAGGCCCAATCCTCCTTTTCGTACTTCCCAGACCTGTTTGGTTTTTTCACCAAAAATAACCGGAGCGGCAAAGCCAATTTGCTGATTTCTCAGGCTCGTCACCAACTGATCTACCTGTTGCTGAAGATCCTGTGGCGTTTCGGCCATGAATTCAACCATCAGAATAGCCGCCGGATCGCCTTCAATAAAAAAGCGATTTTTACTCTGCTCGGGGTTATCCTTCGTAAAATCCAGAATGTACTTATCCACCAGTTCCGAAGACATCGGTTGGTACTTCAAAGCAACCAAATTGGCCTGAAGCGATTCCTGAATGGATCGGCAATGCACGCAAACTACGGCTACTTCGCTGGGAGGTAAGGGGATGAGGTTAAGCTTTAACTCCGTGGCCAGGGCCAGTGTTCCTTCAGAACCGGCGAGTAAATGGCATAAGTTAAAGTCAGCTCCCCCGGCGGTAAAGGGCTCGTTCTGAAGTAAAGAATCGAGTGCGTAGCCCGTATTACGACGGGTAAGCGATTTTTTAGGAAAACGATCTCTGATCTGCTGTTGATTCGTGGGGTCGGACAGGAGCGTATGAAGCCCCCGATAAATCGAGGTTTCCAGCGAATGCTCCTCAGCTTCCCGCTTCAAGTCATAACGCCAGGGAGAAAGGGCCTTGAATTCTGCTTCCGAACCATCGGCCAGGAATACTTTCGCGGAAAGCAGATGGTCGCGGGTGCTGCCCCAAACCATGCTATGCAGACCGCAGGAGTTATTACCCACCATGCCGCCAATCATGGCCCGGTTGGCCGTAGACGTTTCAGGCCCGAACATGAGCCCGTAAGGAGCGAGGGCTTTATTTAAATCATCACGAATAACGCCGGGTTGTACACGTACCCAGCGAGCTTCGGCATTGATTTCCAGAATTTCCGTGAAGTATTTGGATAAATCAACCACAATTCCCGAGCCAACCACCTGCCCGGCCAGCGAAGTGCCAGCGGTTCGCGGAATTAGGGTAACCCGATGATTACGGGCAAAGGTCAGTAGATTCTTTACATCCGTAATCGACTTTGGAATGGCAACGGCCAAGTGGTTTTTCGCGGTAAACGGAAGCATCGGTAGCATATAGAATTCGCTGAGCTTCGTGCTCTGTCGAATTCGTATAATACAGTTCCCCTTCAAAGGCTACTCGCAGTGCATCGAAACTGGAAGCCGTAATCGTATCAGACATGTTACTTTACCCAACACAAGGCATGCACGGTAAACGATGTGTATGCCAATCAATAAATCTACAAATTTCAAAGACTGTCTTAACCGGATACGGTGGGAGTTAATTTGTAAACAAAGTTAATGCACTTCGGGAATTCACGGGCGGATGCTAAAGTAAAATCTGAAAATTTCAATGGTTCGTGCAGGTAGACTCCTCAGGAGAGGAGGGATAAATGGTGACGAACCAGACTTTCCCATTCTTTATCAAGACTGCCAGAAGGCATCGATGCTCCTGCCCGACGATACCAGTAACCCGCGTTCCACTGATCGCCTTCTTTCCGATGTAGATAGGCGTGGATGCGGTCGTAGGCGGGGGTTCCTTCGGCAGACTGGGCAATCTCATGGGCCGATTCCCAGTCGTCTTTACCGTCATGCCATAAAGCTGTTAGTAAAGGGGATAGGCCAGCAGGGGGTGTGTCGAGCGAAAGACTTTGCTGAAAAGCTTCGTAAGTCATGGTTGATTTTTAATAAGTCATGGGCACTAGCGAAACTGATTTTGTCGGTCAGACTTCAAATGAGCTTCACAAAATATGCATACCTTAGATTTAAATAGCAGTCAAAACTAATGAAACTGTAAACGATTTTGAAAATGAATTTTCTGGCGGTTTCCCAATTCTCTGCGGATACGCAAACCATTATTTATCCGGTACTAAAAGAAGAACTGGCTTCTCAATTAGCGGTTATTGCCGAACAGACGGCCTTACCCCTGGCAGTGCTTGAAACAGAGGTAAAAGCTGAAAAAGCGGAGATTACCACTTTTTTTTCGGGCGAAAAGCGAATCTATGTTCTGGGTTTGGGCTCGGAGGCTAACTCCCATCACCTCATCAAAGCCTTCCGAACGCTGATTTTCAAGCATAAAACAAAAGTAGGTTCGCAAATCGGTATTTCGTTGCAGAACCGGCCCGCCGACTGGACGGAATTCGTTGTTAACGGAATCATCCTGGGGACTTACGATTTTGGCCTCTACAAGTCTGATCCTAAAACGCCAGTTGCCTTATTCGAACAAGGAACGGTTGAGCTGTTAAGTGCCGAGGTCAACCCCGAACTGATTGAAAAAGGCAAGAGCATCGCCGAAACGCAGTTGCAATTATTCACGCTGTTGAATGCCCCCTCCAATTTCAAAACGCCACAAACGCTGGCAAGCTGGGCCATGCATTCGGGCGAGAAATATGGGTATAAAGTTCGGGTTTTTGATTCCGGTGAATGTCATTCCCTGGGCCTGTTTGCCCTGCTGGCCGTAGGGCAAGGAAGCAAAAGCGAACCTGAGTTTATCGTCATGGAGTACAAAGGCGAAGGAGCAACCCAAAAGGTGGGACTGGTGGGTAAAGGAGTAACCTTCGACACGGGCGGCATTTCCATCAAGCCCTCCGAAAACATGCACCTTATGAAATCCGACATGGGCGGAGCGGCGGCGGTATTAGGAGCGGTGGAAGTAGCGGCCAAACTGAAGTTACCCATTCACCTGATCGGGATCGTCCCGACTACCGAAAACAGCGTGGATGGCGAAAGCATGAAGCCCGGCGATGTGATCCAGTCCTACGCTGGGAAAACCATTGAAGTAACTGACACTGATGCGGAAGGCCGCCTGATTCTTGCCGATGGCTTAACTTATGCCGTTAGAAACTTCAAGCCTGACGTATTGATTGATCTGGCAACTTTAACGGGAAGTATCATTCGAACGCTGGGGTATCACGCCGCCGGATTATTTACCACGAGCGATCTCTTGGGTAAAAAACTCAAGCGGGCGGGAGAACGCACGGGTGAGCGGCTTTGGCGATTACCCATGTGGGAAGACTACGCCGATCACCTGAAGTCAGACAATTGCCGATGTTCGGAATTTTTCGGGCGTGCCGCATTCTCAGGCCATAGCGGCTGCTAAATTTTTAGAGTTATTCGTTGAAAACCATACCGCCTGGGCTCATTTAGATATTGCCGGTACGGCTTATGGCGATATGGATCTGGCACCCCAGCGGGCCGGTACGGCTTATGGAGTTCGTCTGTTAACGGAATTTCTGACGCAGTTAATCAATGACAAAAGTCAGTCTTCGATCTGGTAATAAGCATTCCTTTAAAGACGCTTTCCGTCGACCTTTGCAGAGCATTTCTTAAGGTTGTGCTGGAACATTCGACTTAGGGTCTCAAAGCTGAATGTGCCGTGTCTCTCAACCGGGCAACTCGTTTTATTAACGATACAAGTAAACAAAAACGCCAGTCTGTCTCAGGCTGGCGTTTTTTATGAATGTTTGAATGTTTGAATGTTTGAATGTTTGAATGTTTGAATGTTTGAATGTTTGAATGTTTGAATGTTTGAATGTTTGAATGTTTGAATGTTTGAATGTTTGAATGTTTGAATGTTTGAATGTTTTTGCTTTCAGGGATTGATGTTGGGGTAGAGACGCGACTTTATTGCGTCTAGTTAGAAGCGGTTTTGGTTACTCCTGCCCTGGCTGGTGTCTTCACCAGCCATTAACAGTGGTTGGTGAGGACACTAACCAGGGCGGATGATTGTCAATTCGCAAAAGCATAGCAATCAATCATTTCAGGTAGAGACGCGACTTTATCGCGTCTGGGTAGAGGCGGTTTTGGTTACTCCCACCCTGGCTGGTGTCTTCACCAGCCATTAACAGTGGTTGGTGAGGACACCAACCATAGCAGATGATTGTCAATCCGCATAAGTATAGCAATCAATCATTTCAGGTAGAGACGCGACTTTATCGCGTCTGGGTAGAGGCGGTTTTGGTTACTTCCACCCTGGCTGGTGTCTTCACCAGCCATTAACAGTAGTTGGTGAGGACACTAACCAGGGCGGATGCTTCTGAGTAAGGGGTGGTTTTTAACACCCCTACGTTACTTTCATCTCCCGGCCAGACGCGATGCAGTCGCGTCTCTACGATAAAAATAGAATCTAAATGTCTGTTTGTCTGGGTTAGAAACGTGTATGAACCTGAAGTATTAACCATACTTTTCATCGCGTATCTACCGTAATGAGTCAGCCATTTATGAAGACTGATAAAAGTCATTTTCTTCAAGGAAAGGATAACCCAATTTTGTAGTAAACATGGACAGATGAAGCAGTTGTAGAAACACGCCCCGGGTTTCTATCTACCAACTGTCAGGAGTGAAGTAGGCCGTCGAAAGACCCTTTGACTCATCTGAATCATTGCGTAACAAGTGGATTAATAGAAAAGCCGTTCTGTTTCAGAGCGGCTTTTTTAACGCTAGGGCTACTTCAGTACTAATCTGATCCTGACCCGAAAACTCAATGGTCCAGCCGGAAGTAATCGCCAACTGGCTCAGTAATAACTTCACCTGCTTTTCAGCTACAGCAGGCAACTCTGATGCTACCGCTTTATTATGAATCACCTGCTTGGCATCCGAGAAAAGCTTGGTGTATTCGTCTTTATTAAAGCGGTTGAACATGCCCTGATCGATGTCATAAATGGTATAATCCGAGTCAATGCTCAGAATTTCAGGTTCGGGTAATGACTCCACGCGAATGTGGCGTTGGCCTTCTACCCAATGCATCCGCACCTTCATGAAATCATATCCCACCAACACCTTCGCTCGGGTTACGATTAATGCCTTTTTAGACCCCGCCTTCAAACCCATGAATAAATCCCGGCGGTCGTTGTAATCGTGAATTTCCGAGAAATGCCCTTCTGCCAGCACAACCTTGAAAACTTTCTCAATCCGTTCGAGTAATACAGCCGATTCCGAACGAAGCATCTTATCCTGATTCCGGCGGGACTTTCCAAACACAAAAGCAATTCCAAAACCCGCAACGGCTCCTAACAAACCGATCCAGAAAAGCGATAGAAAATCCATAAAGACAGGGGTTGATGGTTGAAGTAAAAATACAATAGAATCGTTAGGGTAACTGCCTGTAAACTGGTCGTAATGCTGGTTTCGCTGATGATACCCTGAAAGGGATTCTTTTGTTTAATGATTGAGTAGCCTTCCGCTACTGGTTTTAGTACAAAACATTGGTAAATACCGCTAATTCTACCTATTAATTTGATTATTCCGCGAAAACTATATTACTATTATCGGATATAAGCGGAAAACCCTTATTTTTCGAAGAATTTTTGTGTTAGGAATTCATATAAACTTACAACTAATGCCAGCTAAACAGCTAGATACGCTTGATTACATAGTCTTCCTGGTCTATTTTCTCATTGTTGCCGGTTATGGGTATTACATCTACAAAAAGAAACAGTCGGCTACCATGTCGACAACCGACTTCTTTTTAGCGGAAGGTTCATTAACCTGGTGGGCCATCGGGTCTTCTTTAATTGCCTCCAACATCTCTGCCGAGCAGTTCATTGGAGCTTCCGGTGATGGTTTTGCCATGGGGCTTGCCATTGCGACGTACGAATGGATGGCTGCGGCTACGCTAATTGTCGTAGCGGTCTTTTTTATGCCGATTTACCTAAAAAACCGCATCTTCACGATGCCCCAGTTTTTGACACAGCGGTATAACAACACCGTTTCCATGATTATGGCCATTTTCTGGCTGTTTCTCTACGTGTTGGTTAACCTGACTTCTATTCTCTTTTTGGGTGCATTAGCGGTTTCTACCATATCGGGGCTGAACTTCACGGCCTGTATGTTTGGGCTGGCCATTTTCGCCATTATCATTACCATCGGTGGAATGAAGGTTATTGGTTTTACCGACGTAATTCAGGTTTTCTTCCTGATTATGGGTGGTTTAGCAACGACGTATCTGGCAATTAATCTGGTATCTACTGAAAATGGAACGCAGGGGTTAGTGGAAGGCTTCGATTTGATGTTAACCAAATCGGCGGATCACTTCCACATGATTTTCCCGAAAAATCACCCGCATTATGCTTCCTTACCCGGCCTGACCGTATTATTCGGAGGCATGTGGATTGTAAACCTGAACTACTGGGGTTGTAACCAATACATTACACAACGAGCGTTAGGGGCTGATTTAAAAACCGCTCGTGAAGGAATTCTTTTCGCGGCGTTTCTGAAACTCCTCATGCCTTTGATCGTGGTATTGCCCGGTATTGCGGCGTACACGCTGTATCAGCAGGGTTTATTCCAGCAGGAAATGCTCGACGCAACGGGCGAGGTGAATAAAGACCATGCGTATCCGGTGTTATTGAACCTCTTACCGACGGGTCTGAAGGGCTTATCTTTTGCTGCGTTAACGGCGGCGGTAGTAGCCTCGCTGGCGGGTAAAGCCAACTCCATTTCAACGATTTTTACCCTTGATATTTATCGTAAATACATCGCTCCCGAAGCTTCCGAGCAAAAATTGGTAAACATTGGTCGGATCACCATCGTGGTGGCGATGATTATGGCCATCTTCATTTCTCCTTATATGGGGATCGATAAAAAAGGGGGATTCCAGTTTATTCAGGAAATGACGGGTCTGGTATCTCCGGGGGTGTTTGCCGCCTTTATCCTAGGTTTCTTCTGGAAAAAAACAAACTCAGCCGGAGCCTTATTTGCCATCGTAGGGGGCTTCCTGCTGTCTCTGTTCTTCAAGTATCAGTTACCTGAGTTGGTGAATCTCGAATTCCTGGCTCCCACGGGATTTGCGGTACAAAATGCAGAAGGCCTCTATGTGATTCCGTTCCTCGATACCATGGGCTTCGTCTTCCTGATTTGCGTGGCGGTTATGATTGTATTAGGCTTACAAAAACCAAGTAATAAAGGTTTGGAAGTAGACGCAGCCATGTTTAAGGTAAATCCAACTTTCGCGGTTGGAGCCGGTGCTATCCTGGTTTTAGTAGTGATTCTTTACACTATTTTCTGGTAGAAAATGAAAGCGTATTCCTTCTGATAAAACATTAATAATGCTCTTTATGAATTCAAAAACACCCCGGTCTGCAAGGGCTGGGGTGTTTTGTGTTTAATTGACAATTAATTTGTGGGTTGGATGAGTATGTGAGGATTATTTTAGCATCTTGTTATAAAAATAGACAAACCAAAGTACAATGACACCTCTAATAAAACCTAAGACGACACTGCAATGGTTGTTGGGGTTAAGTTTGGGCTGGACGAGTTTATCCGCACAAACGACTTTGCCCTTAACCGACGTGTCGGCTTTTAAAAATCCTTCCAAAACCTGGGCTATCGTTGGGAATGTAAGTGGTTCCCCCAAAGAGACTTCTCTGAAAACCCAAAAAGGCACGGGCGTATTGGTGGCCATGCCCGGAAAACAGGCTGGAGCCGCCGATCAACTGGTTACTCAACTGGAACACGGCGATGTAAAAGTATCGCTCGATTTTATGCTTCCTCAAGGTTCTAATTCGGGTATTTACCTGATGGGACGTTATGAAATCCAGTTATTCGATAGCTGGGGCGTGCAAAGACCCAAGCCTTCCGACTGTGGAGGTATCTACGAACGTTGGGATGAAAATCGCAAGCCACAAGGATACGAAGGCCATGCTCCCCGACAGAATGCAGCGAAAGCCCCCGGCCTCTGGCAACATCTGGACATTGAATTTGAAGCTCCGAAATTTGATGCTTCGGGTAAGAAAACGGCCAATGCCCGTTTTGTGAAAGTAGTACTGAACGGAACTACTATTCACGAAAATATTCAGTTATCGGGCCCTACGCGTGGTCCTCTTTTGGCTGAAGAAAAAGCCCGAGGTCCGCTGGTTTTTCAGGGCGATCATGGAGCAGTAGCTTTTCGTAATATTTCCATTGAAACACTTGATAAAGCTCCGGTGAAACTGGGGCCCGTGCAGTATGCTTTTTATACGGGTAGGTTTAATACCATTCCTAAACTGGATACCCTAAAAGCAAAGCCTGTTCGGACGGGAACGGTCGAGAAACTCAGCAGTACGCTGGCCGATGGGAGGTCAGATTTTCTAATCGTCTTCAATGGGACGTTACAAGTTCCCGAAACCGATCAGTACGAATTCATCCTACAATGGATGGAAATGGGTCAGTTGATAATTGACGGAAAAACGATTTTCGATGGAATGCTTTCCTTTGATAAGCCCCGTACAATTTCTGTCCCCTTAACCGCTGGCGAACATAAATTTACACTGCTGCATTCTAAAACGATGTCCTGGTTACCCAAGGTAATTGGTATCTACGTACAACGCAAAGGGGCTCATCGTCAGGAGTTACATGGCTTTGGCTCCGTGCCCGATACTGATCCGGTACCGGTTATCGCCGTTACACCCAAAGATCAGGTGGAGCAGATTCGCTCCTTTGTCTATGAGCCGGGTTATAACGAAGGCGATGGTCATAAAAAACTACGGGTATTACACATCGGTGATCCACAGGGCATTCATTACAGCTATGATTTGGATCAGGCTACGGTATTAACAAGCTGGCGGGGTGATTTCATAAACATGAGCGACGCTTGGCACGAACGCGGCGAAGCCCAAACGAGCGAAGCTTTAGGAGCCGCCCTATTATCCCTCTGGGGGACAGCTCCTGTGGGTACCACCGGCTCAACCACACCTGATTCTACCGCTGGATTGACCTATAAAGGTTACTTGCTGGACAATTTGGGACATCCTACCTTCCAGTATCAACTATCAGGTAGTGAGTTTATGGATTCCATTCTACCCTATGAAAATGGTCGCGGCTTAAGCCGGACAGTTTCGCTGAAAAATGGAAACAACCTCGAATACCGACTGGCTAAGGGTAAGTCTATTACCTTGTTACAGAAAGGGTTATACCTCGTGGACGGACAGTATTATGTGCAAACTCCGGCTAAAGCTCAGGTAGTAACTAATAACGGCGGGCAAGAACTGCGAGTATCAAACAGCCCTTCAGTTAGCTACGATGTCATTTGGTAAATGCTTCCAGGTCAGAGCAAAAGATCCCGCAGGTTTACCTCTATCAAACAATACGATGAAGAAAATTTTTCGATCCTTAACGATAGCTTTTTCGCTGGCGGCAACGGGCCTATGGGCTCAAACGCCAGCGACCGAAAATGATTATTACCAGTTACGAACGCTACCCATTCCGCAGGATGCCATTCTGGAAGTAGGGGGAATGACCGTATTACCCGATGGCCGTCTGGCGGTTTGTACGCGTCGGGGTGAAATCTGGTTGATTGAGAACCCGTATCAGCAGCAGGGAACGGCTCCGTACTTCAAACGTTTCGCTCAGGGTTTGCACGAACCTCTGGGACTAACCTTCCGCAATGGTTCGTTTTATACCTCCAACCGGGGGGAGTTAACCAAGATTACGGACGAAGACGGCGACGGTCGGGCGGATCATTACGAAGCCGTGACGCAGTTACCCATCGTCGGTAATTACCACGAATACAGTTATGGCCCGCTGTTTGATCCTAACGGCGACATGCTCGTGACGCTGAACGTGGGTTGGGTGGGTTACGGAGCCAGCCTTACCAAATGGCGGGGCTGGTTGGTGAAAGTGTCTCCTGATGGAAAAATTGAACCCATTTCAGCCGGGTTACGCTCCCCGTCGAGTTACATGTATAATTCGTCAGGAGATCTGTTTTATTCCGAAAACCAGGGTGACTGGGTCGCTTCAGGCAAAGTTTCCCAACTGAAAAAAGGCAGTTTTAACGGTCACGGCGAAAGTCTGAAATGGACGAGTGACCCGGCTTCACCACTGAAACTAACCAAGGAGCAGTTACCCGATACGGGCGAACCCGTGGCGACGGCGGGGGAGAAGATTCCGCATTACCAGTATCCGGCCTGCTGGTTTCCGCACGTGTTGATGGGCATTTCCACTTCCGATATTATTGAAGACACAAAGGGTAACCTCGGCCCTCATTTCAAAGGCCAATACTTCGTCGGCGATCAGGGACATTCCAAAGTGATGCGGATGTACCTGGAAAAAGTAGACGGGGAGTATCAGGGAGCCTGTTTCCCTTTCCGTGAAGGCTGGGCCTCAGGGTTACTGCGTTTGCAATGGGGATTAGATGGTTCGTTAATTGGCGGCATGACCAGTCGCGGCTGGTCTTCAACGGGTAAAGCTCCGTACGCAATCCAGCGGTTAATCTGGTCGGGAAAAACGCCTTTTGAAATGCAGGAGATCCATTCCAAACCCGATGGTTTTGAGATTGTGTTTACCAAACCCGTTGATCCTGAAACGGCGGCTAATCCGGCGAACTACAAAATTTCGAGCTTTACGTACAAGTACCATCACCTCTACGGAAGCCCCATTATCAATGCGGAAGAAAGCAAAATCAAAGGCATTAAGGTAGCAGCCGATGGGCTTTCGGCCCGAGTGGTGCTGGAAGGAGCTTTCCGTAAACATTATATCTACGAAATCAAACCCGAAGGCGTCAAGTCAGCCGATCAGGAGTCGGTTCTGCATCCGGTAGGCTATTATACGCTGAATGCAGTAGCTAAGGGGGATTTGGTAACGGCTTCTCAATTTACGCCTTTCAAGGCTACGGCTGCGGTGCATCATCACGAAATGGCTGAAGCAAAAGCTGAAACTACGAAACCTGGAAAAACGGCAACGAAAGCCAGTTCAGCCAAGCGGGTAACAGAAATGCCTGCCAGTTGGTCCGCTCCCGATCAGGTCATTACGGTGGGAACCAAACCCGGATTGAAATTTGATGTTTCTGAAGTACAGGTACAGGCCGGAGCGAAGATCAAGTTTATCTTCAATAACAACGATGACATGACGCATAACTGCGTAATCGTAGCTCCCGGAGCGGTGGATGAAGTAGGAATGAAGGCTATCAACCTGGGCTTGAAAGGGCCTGATTTACAGTATGTGCCCGCTTCACCCAAAGTGTTGTTTCACACAAACTTACTACAACCCGAATCCACGGAAACGATTTACTTTACGGCCCCGTCACAGCCCGGCGATTACACCTTCGTGTGTACCTATCCCGGTCACCACACGGTTATGCAGGGTAAACTGAAAGTAGTTAAGTAAAGGCTTGTTCATACGAAGGTCATTAACGAAAAAGAGGAAGCGAAATCGTTCGCTTCCTCTTTTTCATTCCTGCTCTTCCAGGGTAATATTTTTGGTAATTTTATAGACTCGTCTTTTTCGGTAAGGGGTTTCTTCTTCACCCATCAGCCGGCCCCAGGGTTTAAGCTCTTCCACCCGGTCGAAGATGATTTTCATAATCGCCAGATACGGAATGCAGAGGAACATACCGGAAATCCCCCAAAGCATTTCGCCGATGATGATGCCTAAAAAGGCAATGAGCGGATTGATTTTTACTTTGGAACCTACCACCAGCGGCATAATGATATTTCCATCCACGGCATGCACGGCGATGTAAACAATCAGCACGAGTACTACTTTCCCCAAACCAGCAGTGGCGAAGGTAATGAGCGTACTTAATAACAAAGCGGTGAAAATACCCAGGTAAGGAACCACATTGAAGACGCCCGTAATCACGCCCAGGAGTACCGCATATTTAACGCCGAGAAGCGATAAAACAGTAATGAAAAGGGCCGTGACAATCACCATTTGAATGAAAAGCCCGGAGATGTATTTTTTGATAATCGACTGAACCTGAGAAGAAATGTCAATGACTTTCGCTTCGTGTTTTTCGTCAAAAACTGAGGTTAAGAACGTGAACAGGATGCGACGGTAATTGAGTAAAAAGAAAGTGAAAAGCAGCGTAAAACCCAGAAAAAGTAAAGTAGAAGAAAGCGTAGCCAACGTTGTAGCGACGACTACCGCACTGGTAGATAAAGCCTTTTCTGCACTTTCATTTAAGTATGTTAATTGTTTCTTAGAGTCAACATTAAACGTGGTGGTAATCCAGTCCTGTAAGTTATGAATGGAAAGGGCTACCTGCTTTTCCAGCAAGGGCCAGTCCGCCCACAAAGCACTGAGTTGATTACCAATGAAATACATAATTCCCGATACTACGATAATCATGAGCACCACGCAGATAATGGTACTCATGCTGCGTTTCAACCTCAGTCGATGTTCGAGAAAATTGGCGGCTGGCAAGAGCACCAAGGCCATTAAAAATGAAAAGAGCAGAGGTGCCAGCAGCGAATGCCCCAGAATAGCCAGGTATCCTAAACTGATGAGTACTACCAGCACGAAGGCTAATTTCTGGATGAAAGGCAATTGGGTAGTTTTCATGGGGTGTTGATTTGAGGTAAGTACTCGATCAGGTGGATTTTTGTTCGAGATTAGGGAGAAAATAAATGGATTTTAATTTAAGCTACCCGTTAAGAAGAAATCGGGGTAGCAAAAAATCCTTTTTCAGTAAACTATGTATATTTAAACGGCTACTGTTGAGCCCCTTTGTAAGCCCTTTCTGTAAAAATGTATGAAACTTTTCTATTCACTTACGTATTTAGTAGCCATGGCAGGTCTATATTCCTGCACCTCTCAGTCAACCAAAGAATTAAGTAACGTGCCTACTCAAAACGACTTTCCTAAACCGCCCATAGCCCTTAAAAAGCCTGAAACCTTTACCGAACACGGATATACCCGGGTAGATGATTTCTTTTGGCTGAAAGACAAGAAAAATCCAGAAGTTCTTCAGTATCTGAAAGCTGAAAATGCGTATGCTGATGCGGTAATGGCGACTACGAAGCCTCTTCAGGAAGAGCTCTACAAAGAAATGCGGAGCCGTATTAAAGAAGATGATCAGTCGGTTCCCGTGTTTTCGAATGGATATTATTACTATTCCCGTACCGAAACGGGGAAGCAATACGGTATTCAGTGCCGTAAAAAAGAAAGCTTATCGAATCCAGAAGAAGTGATTCTGGATGGTAACCAGCTTGCCGAAGGTCACGAAGCTTTTATCCTGTCTGGTATGCAGGTGAGCGAAAATCAGAACTTATTGGCTTATCAAAGTAATACTACGGGTTCTTACGCTGAGTTTACGTTGAAAGTAAAGGACTTACAGACGGGCCAGGTATTACCCGACGAAATTGAAGACATCAGCGGATTTGTCTGGGGAACGGATAACCAGACGCTTTATTACATTACTTATGACGAGGCTCTGCGTCCGTATCGATTGTATCGCCATACGCTGGGTTCGAAAACGAAAGATGTTTTAGTATACGAAGAGAAAAACCCTTTATTCACGCTGAGTATCAGTCGGTCGAAATCTAAAGAGTTTATTATACTCTATTCCGGCAGCTTCACGACTTCGGAGGTTCAGCTATTACCTACCTCAGATCCGAACGGGACGTTTGAGGTGTTTCTGCCTCGTCAGCAGGATGTGATGTATGGAGTGGACGTTCACCCGCAGCATTTTTACCTGACCTATAAGGACAAACAGAACCTGAACCAGAAAATCTACGAGCTGCCCCGAACGGGTTATCAGGATCGGAAAAGCTGGAAGGAAATTGTTCCCCATGATCCGAAAGTAAAGATTGAGGATACTGACGTTTACGAGAAATACCTGGTCATTGAGGTGCGTAATAACGGCTTGCTGGAAATGCGGGTGCGTGACCTGGCCTCAGGAGCAACCAAGGCTATTAACTTTCCTGAACCGGTGTATTCAGCGTATGCCTCTGGCTTACCCGATTTCAAATCAACGAAATTCCGATATGGATATACTTCGCTGAATCGGCCCATGAGTATTTTTGAATATGACATGGAAAGCGGAAAAAGCACTAAGCTCAAGGAAAAAGAAGTTCCTGGCGGCTTTAACCCCGATGCCTACGAAGTAAAGCGTCTTTGGGCGAAAGCAAAAGATGGGGTGAAAATTCCAATGGCAGTAGTCTATAAGAAAGGCCTCGAACTGGACGGTAAAAATCCGGCTCTGATGACGGGTTATGGTTCGTACGGCATGTCTTCCGATGCGTATTTCGATAGTGATGTATTTAGTCTGGTTGATCGGGGTTTTGTCTACGTCATTGCCCAGATTCGGGGCGGTAGTGATTTAGGGGAGCAGTGGTACGAAGACGGAAAGTTACAGAAGAAGATGAATTCATTCACAGACTTCATCGCCTGTGCTGAATACCTGATTCAGGAGAAATATACTGCTGCGGATCGCTTTGCCATTCAGGGGGGCAGTGCCGGTGGTTTGTTAATGGGAGCGGTTGTCAATATGCGACCTGAGTTGTTTAAGGTCGTCATTGCCGAAGTACCTTTTGTAGATGTGATTAATACCATGCTGGACACGAGCTTGCCTTTAACCACGCAGGAATACGAGCAGTGGGGCAATCCTACAGTAAAGGCTGATTATGACTACATCCGTAAGTATTCGCCTTATGATAATCTAAAGGCTCAAAAGTATCCCAATATTCTGGCGACGGGTGGTCTGAACGACTCTCAGGTAGGTTTCCACGAACCCGCCAAATTTGTAGCCAAACTACGGACCCTGAAAGCGGACGATAATATTACCTTACTAAAAACCAACATGGGCTCAGGTCACGGCGGGGCGACGGGCCGCTTTGATTACTTGAAAGAAGTAGCCTTCCAATACGCATTCATCATAAACCGAATTGGCTTGTAACTAATTTGTTTAGAGTTTGGTGTTTAGGGTTTTGAGTTATCTAATTACACATCTTGCTTCCGAGCATACAAATTATCAGATAATTTTAACCCTAAACACCAAACCCTAAACCCCCAACCCATTATGCGAAACTTCTTCCTCCTTATCTGCCTGATTTGTTCTTTTCAGAGTTTTGGTCAATCTGGTGAAAAGTCCTTGTTGTACGAAATTTCCGGCAAAGGGCTAACGCATCCTTCATACATCTACGGTACTTTTCATTTACTGTGTCAGCAGGATTTGAAATTGAGTCCTGTTACACTGGAAAAAGTAAAAAATAGCGATCAGGTTTATCTGGAACTGGATATGGACGATCCGAAGGAAATGATGTCCATGATGAACAAAATGTACATGAAAGATCAGGGACTGAAGGATCTGGTTTCTACTTCGGACTATGAATATCTGAATGGCTTCTTATAAAGATTCGCTGAAAATGAATCTGGAATCGATGCAGAAAATGAAGCCTTTTGTCATAATGTCGATGATGTATCCCAAAATGCTGGGCTGTACACCCGGTTCGCCAGAGCTATTGTTTGTTCAACAGGCTACAACTGCAAAAAAGCCCGTTTTAGGACTTGAAACGGCTGACTACCAGTTTTCGATTCTTACCAAGCCCGGTGATAAAAAAGCCGCTGAGCAACTGGTTGAATTCGTGAAAGATTTCCAGAAGTCAAAGAAAGAGTTTAATGAATTACTGGCTTTGTATAGAAGTCAGGATGTTGAGGCTCTATACCTGGCGACTCAAAAAGACGAGCAATTTAAAGATCAGATGGAAGATTTGCTCTGGAACCGGAATGCCAACTGGGTTCCCATCATTACTAAAGCTATTCAGGAAAAGCCCAGCTTTTTCGCCGTCGGAGCAGGGCATTTGGGGGGCGACAAAGGAGTAATTGCTTTGCTGAAAAAGCAAGGGTATAAGGTTAAAGCGGTGAAATAGTTTGACTAGCGTTTGATTACGTTGGAAGAGGTTTGATGGTTCTCCCACAGTCGCTCGGCTCTGGCCGAGTGACTGCGGGGGTGGATATGAAGCGTTAGACGAATGATGCCAGCGAAAAAGCTGGCATCGGTTGAGCTGAAGTATTTGGGGGTGGCCTCTCCTCCTGTCATTCAGAGCGAAGCGTAGGATTGAGTAACCCTTTCTGGCTGCAAGTTAATCTCCCGCAGTCGCTCGGCTCTGGCCGAGTAACTACCTGGCTCTAGGCCTCTGCTGGTATGATTCAAGCCCGTATCAAGTTGCAAAACACGTTTACCGACCCAAAACAAGCTTGCTAACCTGGGCCAGAGCCAAGCGGCTGCGAGGGAACCTATGATGTAGTGAACGTAATTTAACCCTAAATTTTGATTTTGAATTGTAGAGACGCGACTTCATCGCGTCTGGCCGGGAAATAGAAAAGAGCCCCACCGTGGTTGGTGAGACACTAACCACGGCACCGCTCTTTCGGATTTGCAATCCGAAAGCCTTCTGTCAGGGATTTGTAATCCCAATCAGCAACGATAACTGCCGCGTAACCAGACGCGATGAAAAGGCAGGTTCCACCTGCTGTTATCCCAAGCCTGTTAGTTCTAGGAAAGCGAAGGAACGCATTCAGGTCTTCGATTCTAAATGTTAGACAGCTTTTTAAGTTTTCGGGAAGTTTTTTATTGATCAAACTTCAAACCGAATCAAACCCTTCAAACTATAGACTAATGTTGTTCAATCTACCTGGCGGTTCGGAAGTAATCGGTTCGGTCGGGGGCTTCGATTCTAAAATCGGGCATTTGTAGGGTGGCTTCTCCGCTGCCCTGCGTACGGAAAGGCATGGTATTCCCGGGAATATTGGGATAATAACCCAGTCGAATCTGAAAGGTATTGAAGTTCAGGTTTTCGTTTCTGAAACGAATGCCCACCCCATACCCCTGATACATGTGCTGAAACAGGTTTTTGTTCGAAAAAGAAAGAAAACCCAGATCGGCGTACGTGTAGATTGCGGTTCGGAAGCCCATAATCTGCAAGGGAGAGAAAAATACACTCTGGAGGTTAATCACCAGTCGTTTATTGCCCCGTAAGAAGTTACTGCGAATGCCCCGTAAGCCCTCTTCGTTATTGAGCGTCAGGTATTCATAGGCAAAGCGGTTAACACCACCGGTGTATTTAACGGTGATGAAATGTCTAAAATGCGACCGCTTAACCGCCATAAGCGGGCTAAAGTAATTGCCTTCAATGTGAAAAGTGCCTTGCTGAGGTTCTCCATCTTGCATGTAACCACCGATAGACCCTAACCCATACACGTAGCCACCCTTTTTGTCATTGATGTAGGTGCCATGAGCCAGTCGTAGGGCCGAGTACGTTCGCAGCCCAAGGTCTGACTTCTCCTTACCCCAGGTCCAGGAAGCCAGAAATCCGATGGGAACGTCTTCGGTGCGACCGAAACCGTAGATCAATACGTCCCTTTGGTAATTTCGGTTAGAGTAACCTACACTGCCCAGGTATTGTCGGGACGTTGGAAAGAGAGGAGCCGCCTCTTCGGGAAGGTTATCCCGATTGATGTAACTATAACCGCTGGTGCGAAGAGCCACAATTAAACGTGAACGACGATCCAGTTTACGATCCCGGAACCCCAGCCGGAATGCTCGCCCCAGCCAGGCATCCTGATACCAGTAACGCAGAGTAGAACGAACCGTAGTATCAGAATTCGGGTCAATGAAAACAAATTTATTTTCTACCAGATAGGTGGCTTCAAAGGCTCCGGCGTACTGAATTTCGGGACGAATGAAGTCCTTCTCAATACGTCCGCCAAACCGCTTACGATCCCGAAAATCTTCGGCATAAAACTGTGTTGTCGTCAGCGAGCGACCAATGTAGGGCAGGGTATAACGGGAGAAAAATTCAAAGGGCTGGTAAGGAGCAGTGGCATTATAGCTAATGCCCGTTTTCCAGGCGTGAGCCATGCCTTGCACGTTTTTTTGTTCGACTGCAAAACTAAAGTTATTAAAGCCACCCGCACTGCCATCAGGAATCAGCGACCAGACATCTTGTGTAATTACCAGCACATCCACCAGGTCGCGACTACCCGGTACCGGAATCAGGAAAATACGAGCATCGTGAAAGATCGGCGTTTGCCGCATGATCCGTTCGTTATCCTTTAGTACATCGGGGTTCACTTCGTCGCCCGATTTAAAAAAGAGTAGCGATTTGGCAATGGTGCTTTCGCGAGTATCGTGGTGAAGTCGGTTGCCCAGTTTTTCTATCCAGCCCTGAGCAACACGAGTAGTATCGTAAACGGTAGGGCCGAACACTTCCAGCCGTTTGATAGAGATATTACGGATGTGTTTACCATCGTGAACCTTAAAGGGATTGTCTTCAATTTTAGATACACTCTGGCTCTGGGCATTTGTATTGTAAGGGTATCGAAACAGTAAATCATAAATGCCGCTGGTCCACTTCCGTTTTCGCATGGATTGGCGAAGGTTGGTGTAACGAATACTGTCTCGTTCGGCTGGGGTTAATATTTTGATGGAATCTGCAACGGTTTTCTTAGGTTCCTGAGCCAGACACGTATATGGCAATGCCATACATCCGATCAGGAATAGAAAGAAAGAAAAGATGCGTCCCGAAGCGATCAACTGTCACAAATATTTAACCATCCAAAAGTCACGTTGGCGACCAAATCCAAAGAGAAAATAGTGCCAGCCAAAACGTTCAAAGCCCATTTCTGCGTAAAAATTCAGGGCCTGTTCGTTTTTCTCCCAAACGCTTACAAAAACCGCCTGAAATTTATCCTCTCGAGCTTGCTGTAAAGCCAGTTCCAGTAACTGCTTTTCAAGATCGGCCCCTTTGTTTTTTTCGTAGACGTAGAGTCGCTGAAGCTCAACGGCCCTGAATCCTTTGAGGTTACGGGGCTTTTCGGTTTTACGATTCAGCTTGGCATACCCTACGGCCTTTTCCCCGTCCAGAGCAATCCAGAAGGGATGGTTTTTAGTGTCTGCCAACTCCGATTGTACGCTTAATTTATGAAAATATTGGGTGATATATGCTTCCGTATCGGCTGAATTTTCGTGCTCGGCGAAAGCTTCTCTCAAGGTTTCCGTGGCAAGTTTTGCGATAATCTTTGCATCTTCTTTGGTGCCCGGACGAACCTGAACCGGTACTTTTGCGGTGTCGCTCATATCAAAAAAAGTTAGATCGTATCAACCGATCTGATCAGGGGGTTGTTTTAAATTCAGTGAAAACCTTTGGGTATAGCTGATCCAACAACCCCGGTCAATGAAATTCTAAACTATGCTTTTGCTCACTCAACCCTTAATTCTGGGTTCTAACTCTCCGCGTCGGCAGCAAATTCTGCGGGATGCAGGTTTTTCTTTTCAGGTACAGGTATTACCTACGGAAGAAGATTTCCCCGAAGATATGCCTAGTCAGGAAGTGCCTGTGTTTTTAGCCCGAAAAAAAGCAGAAGCATTTCGGCCTGTGTTAGAAAATAACCTGGTGTTAACAGCAGATACAGTTGTTCGAATCAACGAAAAAATATTAAATAAACCTACTGATCCAGCCGATGCCCGGCGAATGTTAAAGCTGCTTTCGGGTCATACTCACGAAGTAACTACGGGTGTATGCCTGATGAGTGCGGAACAGACCTTAAGCTTTGCCGACACAGCCCGCGTCCATTTTCGGGAATTAACGGATTGGGAGATTGATTATTACCTCGAAGCCTGCCGCCCTTTCGATAAAGCCGGAGCCTATGGCGTGCAGGATTTTATCGGTATGGTCGGTATTGATTGGCTGGAGGGATCTTATTTTACCGTGATGGGCTTACCCATCCACCGGGTTTATGAAGCTTTGAGTGCTAAAATCAGACGTTAAAAAACCAGGTAAGTTTTGCCGCCCAACGCTCGCATCTGGCGGGTAATAGCATTGGTGCGGCGGATTACATAACCGGAAGGGTTGGTAACTGAAAAGCGGTTGGGGCTGGGTAATACGGCGGCAATGCGGGCGGCTTCACTGCGGCTGAGCTGAGCGGCCGTTTTTCCATAAAACCGCTGGGCAGCAGCTTCTACGCCAAAAGTCATGGGACCCGTTTCGGCTACGTTGAGGTAGACTTCCAGAATTCGCTGTTTTCCCCAGATGACTTCGATTAACAAAGTAAACCAGGCTTCCATGATTTTTCGGAAGTAACTGCGGCCCTGCCAGAGAAACACGTTTTTAGCTACCTGCTGGCTGATGGTACTGGCTCCTTTGATACGTCGGCCTTTCAAATTACCCTTGAAGGCATTCCCCATCATTTCAAAATCAAAGCCAAAATGCTGGGGAAAACGCTGGTCTTCTGAGGCAATGACGGCCAGGGCCATTTCGGGCGAAATCTCATCGTAGGAAGTCCAGTCGTAATGGATGGTGCCGCCATTACTGATTTTCCGATCAAGCATCGTCCAGGTAAAGGGGATGGGTACAAACCGGAAAATCAGTGTCCCACCGATGGAAATCAGCAGAAAATAGAAAAGGATTTTGCCAAAAAAACGAAGAACCTGCTGAGGCCAGGAACGGTAGGTATTCGTTGGTTTGGGAGCGGGCATAGAGAACGTTGAGTAGTGGTCAGCTCTGCGTCTGAATAGGGTTTCTTCGGCAGTCAGCCGGGACGAGAGTACAGCAAAAATACACGCTGGCGGCAATTTTGACGAACGTACCCCTAAAAAACCCTAAACCCAGAATAACTCCTCGGCTACGCGATCGGCAAATAATTTGCCCGCTTCGGTTAAGTAAATCATGGATTCTTCTTCCCGAATCCAGCCTTTGGCTTTTAACTCAGGTAATACGGTTTCCATGAAGCTAAAACCTGCTGAAGAAAGTTCACGCATCCGTTTCAGACTCGTTCCCCAGTGGGTGCGGAGGCTGGTTAACACGTATTCGTTAATCAAATCCTGTTCACTAAGCTCTTCGATCTCAGCGGGAATCTGTTCCTGTTGAATAGCAGAGACGTACTGCGTGTTGTGCGAAAGATTGTACTGTCGGCTCTGCTGTCCATCGTAACTATGAGCCGACGGCCCAATGCCTAAGTAAGGGTGCTGAAGCCAGTAACTGCTATTATGCTGGCTATGACGGCCAGGACGGGCAAAGTTGGAAATTTCATATTGCTCATAGCCGTGTTTGCGTAAGGTTTCCAGCAAAATTTGAAACTGCTCCGCCGCGAACGAATCGTCAATGGGGGCAATACGTTTGCTTTTTAGCCATTTACCAAAAACGGTTTGCGGTTCGATGGTCAAGCAATACGCCGAAATATGGGGCACGTTTAAGTCCATAGCCTTGGCCAGATCACTTCGCCAGATGGCGTGCGGATCGGCTTCGCTGGATGGAATGGCGTAAATTAAGTCGATAGTAATGTTTTCAAACCCCACGTCCTGGGCCATACGCACGCAGTGCTGAGCCTCTTCTGCCGAATGAATGCGATGCAGATGCTTCAAATGGGGTTCGTGAAAAGATTGAATGCCAATGCTTAATCGATTAATCCCCACCCGTTTGAATATCCTTAGCTTTTCCAGTGAAAGATCATCAGGATTGGCTTCCAAGGTAATTTCAGCGGCTGGGTTAACCGAAAACTGCTCGTGGATGGTGCGAAAGATTTGCTGAAAATCAGCTTCTTCCAGAAGTGATGGAGTACCGCCGCCAAAGTAAATGGTGTCGAGTTGAGGGCTGGGTAGGTAATTCCTCCGCAAAACAATTTCCCGGCTAATGGCTTCCACCATGTCAGTTCGTCCGTTCAGAGACGTACTGAAATGAAAGTCACAATAATAACAAGCCTGCCGGCAAAAGGGAATGTGGAGGTATAAATGCATGAGAGTTTTGGGTTTTGAGTTTTGGGTTTTGAGTTAGGCAAATGATAGAAACTCAAAACCCAAAACTTACAAACTCAAAACTCACTTGGTTGCAACGTAAAAAAAGTCGAAACAATTCTCGGCGTCGTTGTTTAGGAAGTAATCTTTGTAGGTAATGTCAGAAACGAGGGTATTATCAGACTTCTGAATGAGATTTCGGCTTAGTCGATTGGCAATGTCGTAAGGAACCTGTAACCAGCGACGGGGCAGGCGATGCTGAAGATCGAAAATATCGAAACGCGTAATCTTCTGAACGGACTTTTTATTCTGCTCGTAGTAACTCCAGACTTTTTCATTGCCATGAATACCCTTGGTATCAATGGTGGGGAAGTACTTCAGGATTAGATTTTTTAACTCCGTAGCCGAGTATTCACGAACGTGCCAGGGGTTCACTGACAGGGAATATTTCCGGTTAACCGTGGTCAGAATCAGTTTTCCTCCGGGCTTCAGAACCCGATAGGCTTCACGGATAAAAAAGTCGTCATCTTCGATGTGTTCGATTACCTGAAAAGTAACGATGTAATCGAAATGATTATCGGGAAGATTCTTCAGTGGTGGCAGAAACATATCAATGAACTGAAAAGCCGGATATTGCTGACTTAACTTGTTCATCAAAGGCTCGTTTTTATCCACGCCCGTGTAATGCTGAACCGAAGGAGCCAGTACTGCCACGCCGCGGCCCGTACCGCAACCGATTTCCAAAAGATTTCCACTCACCAGCCCGGCGGCTTCAATGTAGGGGAATAACAAACGTTGGTGAATGGGGTTATCTGAGGCAATTTCAGAAGACGCAATCTCAGTGGTTTTGTACATGGTATCAGTAAAACGGACGAGTAACGTATCTGGATAGAAACGAATTCCGCTTAAAATTTCGTGATTCAGGATTCAAAAATACCACCTTCCCGTCAAAACCGGAAAATTTCTGAGCGATTGAAAGTGAGAAGTAGCCATTTTTTCGTTATAGCTTTCAGACAAGCCCCTCATTTTCGGGGTGATCTTAAGAAAATAACGCATCTTTGTACCATTCGTCCATGAATTCATGAAACACCTGATTTACCTAAGCTCCATCTTGATCGTATTGGCTGGCTGCAAGTCGTCGTCCGTCAAGACCCAATCGCGTACGGCAGTGCCCGGGGGAAGCTCCGTAAACCGTTCGTCTGATGCATTTTTGTTTTCAGTACGAAGCCGTTTCCTGGATAATGGTTCTCAGATTCGTACGTACGTTCACATTCAGCCGGATCGCGAGTTATCAGCGGCTGAATTCGCTCAGGAATTTCGGGTTCGTTTTAAAGTATTGCCCGATTATAACAGTCGTCAGGAATTACAGTCCAACAAGCAACTTACCCTAGCCGAAGGTCAGAACTTCACCCGAAAGAAAAATGCTGAAGGATCTTACTTCACCGTCTGGTTTGATGTTCCCAAGCCGGAAGGGCAGGTTTATACGGGTGTTGTAATGACGGAAATTACCGATGCCAAGGGAGGCATGTCCACGCACGATACCTTCGTTCGGTTCCGTTCGGGAAAAGTAGGCGATTATTATGCCCTTTTTGACGCTCAAGGAAAAACGCCCTTACTGGAAAATTTCGTTCGCCAGGGCGATACGGTTCAGCTCGCCAGTTTGAATAAAATCGATACAAGTTTTTATATCTTTCATTACAACTTCGATTTTGACGTCGCCCTGCCGCCCATGGCTACACTGAGGCCTCAGCCTAAGCGACTTTTTGTAGATTCTTCCGCTCGGATTGCCACGAATAAAACCTTCCGCATCAATCAGGAAGGGTTGCATTACATCGTTCGGGACACGACGGATACCTATGGAATTGGCATTATTGGCGTGGCCGATCGATATCCTCGGTATACCTATCCTCAGCAACTGGCCCGTCCGTTGGTTTACATGAGTACCAATCAGGAAATCAATGACTTACGGAATGGACCTGAGGCTAAACGTTCGCTGGATCGGTATTGGCTGGCGGTTTCCAACGGAAATCAGCAAACAGCTAAACGGACCATCGCCTCATTTTACCGACGTGTAGAACGGGCCAATGCTCTGTTTACGTCTTACAAGGAAGGTTGGAAAACCGACCGGGGAATGGTCTATATTATCATGGGGACACCCAATCGTGTTAATCGCAGTAAAGACCGCGAAGTGTGGGTGTACACCAAAAGAAATTCACAATTTTCAGAAATAAATTTTACGTTCAATAAACGGAACAACCAGTTTGTGGAAGACCACTATGAACTTTCAAGATTCGTAGAATTCCAGCCGATCTGGTATCCGGCCGTCGAAGCATGGAGAAACGGGGAAATCGAGTAGAGGGTGATGAGCCCAGAGCAAGGGTAGAGGGTGGCGAACATCGCGAGAAAAAGCCTTTTTATGCCCGGCCCAGACCAAGGCCACAGGGCGAGGCAAAGTCAGAGTTTATATTTGGTATTCAGCCCGTACTGGAGGCAATCCGGGCGGGAAAGGAAATTGATAAGCTTTTAGTTCAGCGAGAGCTGGGTAACGTAGAAGTGCTGGAGTTTGCTCGTTTGAGAAACATTCCTACGCAGAAAGTTCCCAAGCAAAAGCTGGATCAGATTACCCGTAAGAACCACCAGGGGGTTATTGCCTTTATCTCAGCGATTCATTACGCCAAGCTGGAAAATGTCGTTGCTGATATTTTTGAGCAGGGTAAAACGCCCTTACTACTGGTGCTGGATCGGGTCACGGACGTTCGAAATTTCGGAGCTATTGCCCGTACGGCTGAATGTGCCGGAGTTCAGGCTTTAGTCATTCCCGCTAAAGGGGGAGCTCAAATTAACTCTGATGCGATGAAAACGTCGTCAGGAGCTCTGAACTTCTTACCCGTCTGCCGGGAAAACGATTTACTGGAAACGGTTCGTTTCCTGCAAAATTCGGGTATTCAGGTAGTCGCCTGTACAGAGAAGGTTTCCAAGACTTTGTACGAAGCCGATTTTTCGGTACCCACGGCAATTATCCTGGGGTCGGAGGAAGACGGCATCTCAGATCAGTTACTACGCACCGCTGATGAATTGGTAAGTATTCCAATGGCGGGGCGAGTGGCTTCGCTGAACGTATCGGTAGCGAATGGAATTATTCTGTACGAAGCCATCCGTCAGCGAATTTCATAAGATTTTCTTAAAATAACAGGAAGGCCATTCTACCAAGAATGGCCTTTTTTTACGCCTAACGGCAAAAACAGATGGCTTGAATTGACTGGAATCAGAAACTCGGAGTAGTTCAAGTCTGTTATTTTAATTAAAAATTAAGTATCTGAAAATCAGTTATTTGTAAGTATAGTTAAATTTTTTTTAGAAAGTTAAGGTTACATTTTGCTCGCTCGATTGATATATGCAAAATTTCAAGGTATTGACAGGAACTCAGAGCCAGGAACAGTTAGTCGCTCGGCTCCGTTCGAATGATCGTCGCGAATTAAATGAGGCTATTCGGGATGTATATAATCATCATATCAGCCCTGTTCGATACTTCGTTATGCAAAATGGGGGAGATTCCCACGATGCTGACGACTTAGTACAGACTACGGTTCTCAACTTCGTACAGGCTGTTCGAAAAGGCAGCTTTGAACTGCAGGAGGGAACAACGATTGAAGCGTTTTTATTTGTATTGGCCAAGAACCGTTGGCGGAATACATTAAAACAGCGTGGGTTGATGCGTGAGTACGTTCAGGAGATGGAAGCAACAGGTAAAGGACAGGATTCCTGGGATGCTTCTGCCCAGCGGATCATGGAAGAACGGGAAGAACAGGAACGTTATATACAGTTATTTAAGCTCCTTGGGGAGAGGTGTCAGACGATACTGACAGCCTATCGCCGAGACGGGCTTTCTATGAAAGAAATTGCCCAGAAGATGGGGTTCGAAAACGAACGCGTTGCCATTAATGAAAAGTACAAGTGTTTACAAAAACTCAAAGCCCTCTTTCGCTATGAGACCTAAATCAGGCCAGGAGCAAATGGAATGGATTGAATCCTATCTCCAGAATGCTCTCTCTCCCTCCGAACGTGAAGAGTTCGAAAAGGAGTTGAATACCAATGCTGAATTTGCCCGCGAAGTTGAATTTATGCAACAGGCCGATTCGGTAATCGATGATTTTTTGCTGGCTGATCTGGTCGCAGAAATTCATGCGGAAAAAGTAGAGGAATGGAATACAGAAACCGAGGAGACTGAAGAAGAAACCCCTGTTATTCCTTTACATACCCCCAATCGGGCCGCTGTGCCTTGGTGGAAATGGTCCGCTGGTACAGCTGCTGCGGTAACGATAGCTTTCACGACGTATATTACCCTCAGTCCAATTCGTGTAGGTGATACGCTGAATCAGGCTTTACGGGGCGGCGAGGCCAGAATTTCGGAGCAACCCAGTCGTATTTGCTTTGAGAATTTCTATGCCGGTCGATCGTTCGTTATGACTCAACAACCGACTCATGCTATTCCAAGACTTCAGCAAGTGATTGATTGTGAGGTTCGTCCTTACTTCAAGGATGCTTCCAGATGGTATCTGACCGTTGCCTATTTACAGGATAACCAGCCTGAAGAAGCAGAAAGCATGTATCAGCAAATCATCAGCAACCCCGAATTTAGCTATGACATTAGCTGGTTAGACCGGCAGAAAATTAGCTGGCAGATCAGAATCGCTAAATGGTTCGGTAAAAGTGAAGAAAAAACAATAGGATAGGATTCCTGTTCAACCTATAACCATCTGTTAAAAAATTAAAGAGTACAAGCAACATCCAACCCCAAAACCCTTCCTTCGTCCCGGGGAAGGGTTTCTATTTTTTAGAGGTTAATCGATGGCGGGCCAGAAAAATAAGGAGGAAAATTCCGCCAAGCAACGTAAAGCCTAAAGCAATGCGGCCTATGTTTGTCCAGTGCGATTCATAGACGACCGAGGCATCGCCAATCAGCACCAGATTAGCCCAGAAATAAGGGTGATCGTAGGAGGCTCCGAGTGGGGAAATAAAAAAATCCAGCTTAGCTTTTTGTAGAGCCTGATCGATGGGTAATCCCTGGTGCAGATGAAAATAAAGTCGTTCGGACAAAAAAGCCGAAGATTGATCGTGGGCATTCCAGAGCGTCGTTACTACACTGGGACAGCCGCCGTATAAAAACCCCCGGGCCAAACTCATCAGTCCTTCTCCGCGATGCAAACGTCCACGACCCGTTTCGCAGGCACTCAGCACTACCATTTGTGTATGGCTGAAGGAAAGGTTGTAAAGCTCGTCGGTGTAAAGTTTATAGTTGTGATTGTTAGGATAGAACGCAATAAACGAACGCTCAGCCTCTTTATCATCCGTTCGGGCATGAGTGGCGAGGTGAATGACTTCTGCTGCTTTATAATGTTCTAAAAATTCAGCTTTAGTAGCCCCTTTATTCACAAACTGCGTTCCGCCAACGGCCTGAATTTCTTCCAGCGAAGCAGGTAACGGATTTAGGGATTTGTCCCGCATGGGATTTTTCTGGACGGAAGAATCCGAAAAAGGAGCCATCGCCAGAGCCTGTTTAGTCCCCCTGGCCAATCCGTTGATCTGTTGGATCTGAGCCATAGAGGCTCCGTAGGCATAACGAATAGAGTAATTTTTCAACAGGTAATCCCGACCACTGGTACTTTGCTCCAGCACTTCAAAAGGCAGATAATTTAACTCCTTATCCCGAATGATAATGAGACGATCAATTTTGGACAAGAATGCTTTAATGGGTTGGAAAAGACTATTATAGGCAAGATTGGCCCATTTATGGCCCTTATAAGGGTCTAGTCCGGGGTTATCATAAAGACATTGCTGAAGATGGGCAATGACGTTTCTTTCGTTAGTTCCGAAAGGAATTTCCACCCATTTAACCTGTTGCGAAGTAATAACGAATGCGTACAAATTACGAGCCGTCATGACGTACGAAAGCAAGGCTGTAGTAGGATCGAGAAGGTCTTTCTGAAGGGTAGCAATCTGAACCGGCTGACTAGCCCGAAGCTGTTGCAAGGGAATGAATTTCCGAAGCTTTTGTCGGAGCTTATCCAGTTTTAGCTCTTCTTCGAGCATTTTATACTTAATCGGTTTTTTTTCCTGTTCCGACAGGGGCTGCATTAATTGAACCTTTAATGCCGAAATCGAAGATTTAAGCTGACTTTCTTCGATCCGCAGCGGTTCCGGAACAAACGTTTTCTTCAAAGCTTGTTCTCTTCTGGCGTCTGAAAGCGTTGAACCTCTGTTACTTTCAGTAAAATGAAACGCCTGCTTTAAGTAATAAGGCTGCTTTGTTTTTTGATATAAGTCAAAGGCTGCCGACAGAGCTTCTTCACTGACGGCAGCTATCTGCTGGCCGAACAAAAGTTTAGTATCAGCTACATCGTAATTCAGACGAATACGTTCGGCCAGTTCTAAGGCTAACTGGTAGGATTGAAAGCTGGGTTTTAAGTAAAGATTCTGGTTAGGTAATTGCCGGAGAACAGCAGCTTGGCCAATGAGCGATTCAAGCAAATCAGGCTCTGAAATTATGCCATTATTCAGGTCGGGCAAATCCTGAAACGACTGGAGTGTCGAGCCTATATATACGGCATTCATCGCATAACGATAGTTATTCAATGCTCCGGTTAAATCATTTTGCTTTTGCAGAAGCTTAGCTTTATCTCTGTAGATGAGGGATAGATACGTATGGTGTTTTCCCCACCTTCTCAGGCCCAGTTCAAGCGATCTATTATAAGCCGATAGAGCTTTCAAGTTTTCGTCAATTGCGGCATAATATTGTCCCCAATTCCTCCAGAGCATAGGTTCTGAGTCAAATGCTTCTTTAACGTCTTCCTTCTTATATAAATTAATAAGGTTCTGAGCCTTAGTTAAATAGAGTTTTACCTGGGGGAATTTGTTTAACAGAAAATAGATATGGCTAATATTGATTAGGTAAGAAATAGTTGTGACCTTTTCCTTACTGTTCTTGAGGCTGGGCAATGCAATGGCTAAAGCCTGATCATACTTACCCAGATTGACATAAAGTCCGCTCAAATTATTTTCAAGGTAGGTGTATAATGCCTCAAGCTTGTATTGATAGGCTACATGAAGGGCTTTTTGAAAATTGATTTCAGCCTGACTGAAGTCACCAATATTGTTATAATCCATGCCGTGCTGATTGTAATAAGCAGCCACGTACATGGGGGTCTGATTAACTAAAACCGGCTTTTGTTCCAGAAGTCGATCGGCTAGTGAATAGTAATATTGGGCAGAGTCGTTTTTGTAAAGTGTTGAATAAAAGTAGCTTAGGTTTGAGAAAGCTTTGAATCGAGTAGAATCTAAGGAAGATTTAGGAATGATTTTTAAGGCTTTTGAGCAATAATAAATAGCCTCGGAAGAGTTACCATTGGAAAAATTGAGATTACTGGACTCCACTAATAAATTGGCTTCTGAAGAAATATCTTTTGCCTGAGCGGCTAACGATATAGCCTGATTATATAACGCTACAGCTTTATCATTGTATCCTTTCTGATAAGCATCTTCTGCACCGGCCTGTAAAAGCTGAATTTGTTGCTGATAAGACAAAGATTTTTTCTGTGCGGACGCATTCGTTAGAATGAACATCAACACCCCTATAACATAGCTAAGATTGATTCTATTCCTTCCGAATAAAAACATATAATTATTCGCAATTTTTTGCTTCAGCAAAATAAAGCAAAATACAAATAAACCCTTAAAAACGCCAAAACCTTCGGAAGCCTGGCGGTGCGTTCCGAAGGTGATATTTTGGCTAATGCAGTACTGCTTAAATGCGGATGCGTTGGATACAAAGACGCAGTACTATATTTTTAGGGCAGGTGGAAATTCCGTGTGTCCTTATATTTTTATTCTACCTATCGACGAATAATCGGAGTAGGAGGGAAATCGCTTTCAGAGGCATCTTGCACGACTCCTGACTTGGGCTTTGTAGGAGTGATTTCTTCTTCACGCTGGCATGAAGTAAACGAGAAAAGACTAACTGACAGCAACAAGCTGTATACAGAAAGGCGTGCAATTTTTTTCATTTTATTAAGTTTTATGTCCCGAATTCACACCTATATCAATCGGGAAGGCAAAATGTAACCTAGGGAAACGAAATTTTTTTTTACTTATCGTTTAATAATTTTATAAACATCTGACTATTAATGATTTGTGATAATAAAAAAAATATAAAATTTTTTCAGAAAAGATTTTTTGATCTTTCTATCCAACCCTGTTTTCTTAAGTTATTGATTGTACTTTTCTAAGAAATACTCCTTAAGTAATCTTTTACTTAGGGCTGTTTTTTATCGCTTCTTTGCTCATCCGCTTCCGGCTCAGGATTGTTTAGCTATGAGCTACTTCGAGACAAATGCATGGCTCTACAGCTGAAGGCCGCAGAAGCTGAATGTAGAGCTCAGGTTAAAAGCAAAATGCATTGCAAGAACAAGCGGCATCCGTTACTACGCTATACGTCTCTTCAGAACTAATCTTCAATCCGAAAGAGGTGCATGGGTAAAATAGTGGGGTCCAGCTCAATGTAATTCCATTCACCCTGCCATTGCCAGCGGTTATCCGTTAATAAGTCATGAACGGTGAAGGGTTGATCTGCCTGTTTTCCGATTAAGGAGAGCGGAACCTGGATTCCCGCCGATTGCCGATGGTGCGGGTCCAGATTTACAACGCATAAGATGCGATTCCCATTCGGATGAGTTTTCAGATAAGCTAGTAACGCATCGTTGGTAATGGGAACGAAGCTTAGATTGTTCGTTCGTTGCAAAGCTGAATTTTCCCGGCGAATACGGTTCAGGAGTCGGATGAAAAGCGTTAGTTTGTTTTCGAGCGTCCAGTCCCAATGTCTGATTGCATATTTTTCAGAATTCAGGTATTCTTCCCGACCCGGATAGGCTTCGTGAACCATATGCTCAAAACTGGGCCCGAAAATGCCGCAGTTGGAAGACAAAGTGGCAGCCAGAAAATAACGAGTCAGGAAAATGGGCTCCAGACCTGTTTGCAAGCTATATGGGTTAATATCATGCGTATTAGGCCAGAAATTGGGGCGTAAATAATGCCTGACGTTGGTTTCGGTCAACTCTTTCAGATAATCGGTTAACTCTGATTTATGATTTCTCCAGATGAAATAGGTATAACTCTGATCAAAGCCCAGTTTTGATAATTCCTGCATTTTGGCCGGACTGGTAAAGGCTTCGGCCAGGTAAATCAGGTCAGGATGGGTTTGTTTCGTTTCTGTAATCAGCCATTCCCAGAAAGCAAAAGGTTTACCGTGGGGCTGATCGGCCCGAATAATTCGAACGCCCCATTCGGCCCATTGGAAAACCAGGTCGCGAATAGCTTTCCATAGATTCTGCCAATCATCGGTTTCAAAATTCAGACAATAGCTGTCTTCGTATTTATGCGGTGGATTTTCGGCAGTTTGAAAAGTACCGTTATCCAAAGCAATAAACCAGTCGGGATGTTGCTTAACCCAGGGATGATCGGGCGAGCATTGAATGGCTAAGTCCATAGCAATTTCAATACCCTGCTGCTGGGCTGCTCTGATTAAGGTCTTAAAATCAGCCAGCGTGCCTAGTTCAGGGGCAATGCTGTCGTGGCCTCCCTGCTCGTTTCCTACGGCATAAGGAACACCCGGGTCCGTACTTTGGGCAGGAGCTGTATCATTTTTTCCTCTCCGAAAATGACGACCAATGGGATGAATCGGTGGCAGATGTAACACGTCAAATCCCATTGAAGCAATTTTGGGTAACACCTCAATGGTGGTTTGGAAGGTCCCTGATTTTAAAGGGTCGGTAGCAGTGGAGCGGGGAAAAAGTGAGTACCAGGTAGAAAAAACGGCTTTTTCCCGACTTACAGATAAAGGGAAGGGTTGAGCATATGTGCTGACGTGATCGATAAGGGGATAATTCTCAATCCACTGCGTCATTTGCTGACTCAGAGCTTTGGTAACTGCTTCCTGATGCCGATCGGGGTTTTGGAATAATTCAATGGCTTCCTGAATGAGGTAGTGATCTTCGGGGGAAGCCTGAGCTAAAATGCGTTTCAGGTAATGAATTCCTATTTTCAATTCATCTTCGACGGGCTGAAAATTCGCGTGCGTGTCGGGTAATGTTTCGTTGCCAGGTTAGAGAATGATTTACCCAGGCCTCGAAAGTATACGTATAGAGTCCGATTTGCTGGGGGTAAAACGTGGCTTCGTACCGATCATTTCCCAGCGACTGTAAAGAAACACGCTGCCATTCCGTTTCGGATTCGTGTCGGAAGAGCAGGTAACCCGAAGGCAGATCAAAACCGTCTACTAATAAATCCACCTGAACAGAAACAGGATCATTTACAATCGCTTTGACGGCAAAACGTCCGCCGTCTACTTCAGGACTTACCCGGGTAATTAATACCCGTTGCTGACCTGCCCAATGCTCTAAGGAATGCATAGTAACTAGCCGAAAATGAAAAGATGGCACGGAAATTCTTTTGCTAAAAAAGTGAAGAATTTCCGTGCCACCTTATTAAGAAGGCTGGTTAATTTTAGATTTTTAATCCAACCGTTAGCTGTACACTACGACCATCTGATGACCAGATGCCCGGTCCGGGGTACATGGTTGGACGTTTGGTAAAGTAACTTTTATTAGTGAGGTTACTAATTCCACCCCGAATCGTCAGGCTTCTATTAAGGCGATAGGTAGCATACCAGTCGATCAATCCATACGCAGGAACCAGGCCTACGCCACCCGTTGCCGATGGTTTTACCGTATTTAAAGGATCGGCATAGGTTTTGGATACGTAGCTGTATTGCAGGGTGGTTGAAAAGCCCTGATGACTCACTTGCAGGCCATTCCGACTGATCCATCGAGGAACGGACTCAATACGATTGCCGCTGATATTAATATTCTCAGCTCCGTTCGAAACGAAACCCTTGCTATAACGGCCATCCATGTAGGATGTAGAAGTAAATACTGAAACGCGGGTGCGGGGACGCTGGATGAACGCGTATTCTGCGTAGGCTTCAATCCCGCGAGTGCGGCTATCTCCAATGTTGGTTTTATAGATAAAGGACTTCGTTCCTTCGGTAATAATCTGACTGCCCAGACGGTTCCGATAGAGTAGATCAAAAGCGGTAATATCAAAAGTGAGGCGATCATCGAATTCTTTTCCCCGAATACCCATCTCAGCATTAGAACCACGAGCGTCGGAAGTATTAGGGTTGGCTCTTTCAAGAATGGAACCGGGAATAATGTCCTTGAAAACCGCTGGACGATACGCCTGGGCCCAGCCACCATACAGATTTACACTTTTGCTCAGGCGGTACTGGCCATTTATACTTAACAGAGGAAAACGATGAATCAATTTGGGCGGAATGGCTGAAGCATCTGTATAAGCCAGTCGTCCAGAAAGATTCGTAACCCCAGTTTCTACTCGAATGCCGGGCGTAAGACTGAATTGAGGGGTTATCTGAAAAAGGTTTTCCGCAAAAAATGCTATGTTCTGCGTTTTGTAGTGCATGTCGCGTCCATAATCACCAGTAATGCTCAGGTCGTAATCAGTGCCCGTGGTACCACGGCCTAACTGACGACGATGCAGATCGTTATTAATTAACTGCACGCCGCCAATGAAAGTAGCGGAAACACGCTTAATTTGATACCGATGCAGCATTCGTGTTTCGAAGGTATAACTATGAAACTGATCGCGGTCTACCTGACGATTAGCATATTGACCCGTTACGCGACTGATGGTATCTAGCCTAGTAGCAAAACCTTCGAAGGTAACACTGTTTCTCTGACCCAATACAGCCGAAGCCGTAGCCTGGAGAGTTGTTCGGGGAGAAATAGTCCAGTCGAGCCGTAAGGAAGGTAAATAAATATCAGGACTAAAGTAGTTGCGGGAACGAGTGGATTGACGCGGGTCCTGAGCAAACTGAGCATCCGTCAGCGGACCAGGAATGTGATACTGGTAATAGGACCGGCCTAACTCAGCCCGTAGAACGAGGTTAGAACGGAAGGCATAATTCAGACTTACAAACTGTCCTTCAGCAATAGAATTTCCATTTTTACGATACCCATCCGAAGTCCGGCGGTGGTAATAGGCGTTGTAACTCAGCTTTCCTACGGTTCCGCTGAGGCGATGGAAGGTGCTTTGTAAACCGAAAGAACCGATGCTGTTGATGGTTTCGTAAGCAACCGCCCGGCTTGAATCGGGCCCTTTCAGCACGTAGTTCAACATGCCGCCAAACTGAGCCCCGTATTGCAGGGAAGCGTTTCCACGCACCAATTCAATCCGTTCAACAGCTTCGAGGGGTAATGAAAAGTGACTGGCTGGATAGCCGTATAAATCCGAATTGGTCAGAACGCCGTTGGTGCGAATGTTATATTCCCATCCCCGGTGCGGATCAAGACCCCGGGTGGCCAGGTTAATCTGGTTTCCCGAACCATCCATATCATACGCAAAGGCACCCGGAATTTTGGCAAAGACCTGGCGGATATTTTTTTCGGGAATATTGGCATCCACCTGATTCAACGAAATGACCTCCGAGCGTTTGCCTGAAAGCAGATACGTGCCCTGCACATCCGCCATGGGTTTTACAGAACGGTCGGCCCCTTCCCGTACGGATACTTCCTGTAGATTTTCAATGAATTCATTCAGGGTAATGATCAGTTTTTGCGAAGGACTTTTCTGAACGGTGATGAGCTGCCGAAAGGTCTGAAAACCAATATGAGAAGCCCGAAAAGTATGCCGTCCGGCGGGTAACTCAATTTGGAAATTTCCCGCCGCATCACTTTCCAGCGTTTTTCCGCTGACCCGAATAACCGTACCGGGCAAGGCCTCTCCATTCGTTTGCTGAACCCGTCCCTGAATAAGGGTTTGGGTAAAAGCAAAGCAGGGGAAAAACCATAGGATGAGGAAAAATGAAGTAAAATTTTTCAAGGGTGTTCTGGGGAATAAGATGAAAAAAACGGCTGAAGTTTCTAATTTTTCAGCCGTTAGAAAAGTTAATACCTCTCGGTTTTGGGATGAAACGTTCGCCAGCTATGCCAGAATTCCTGAGAAGCCAGCAGAGGTCGCAAACGTCCCGAAGACGAACGTCCCGCCAGATCATAGGCATGGCCAGTAGTAATGAGTGAATCTTTTTCGAGGTGATAGGTGGTATTCACGTCGGGTCGCTGATAGGCGAAAAAGCTGGCATTATCTTTAGCCAGCACGAGCAAGACGGGAACGTTACCCACGACATCATTAATCACATGCTGATTTTTTAGACGTTTCCAGTCGTAAGCTTTCGATGCCTGACCTGCGTCAATCCCCACTACCCAGGATTTATCGTGCCAGGATTGATGATCGGTTCCTGTTAACTCATCCGTCTTTGTGCCTTCTTCATACTTGAAATCCGTTTCATACTGAGCTGCATACGCAGGATCACCTTGGAAAATCAGACTGTTGGGATGCAGCGTTAACCATTCGCCCAGGGTTGCCTGCTGGCTTAACACTTCGGGTAAATGCGTTCCGGTTAATGAACCAATCACGGCTTCCCCGTTAGCTTGTCGCCACCAGCTATGCGTATGGGTATCTTCAAAAAGAGCATTGTAATGATCCATACCCACCAGCCGGAACGTTTCAGGCTGACCGTCCACGAGCGAACTAAACACACGTCCTGTCCGACAAACGGAGCAATAGGTAACCAGGATGGGCGTTCCGGCAACGGTATCGCGAACCTGATGGTGATAGGCGAGAAACGGAATAGGATAAGCCCGGGCTTCCTTACCCATCACCACACCAAGAACCAAATGTTTAGGATCGACGTGATTACCAGAGGCGGGGGCTAACTGAACCATATCCGGCTCATGAAAGAGTTCTGCCGCGTCCAATTTATAGTGAATCAATGAAACGAGTACGGCAGTAAGAAGCATAGAAAGGATGGGGATCCATTTTTTACCGTAAGCCGTAAACGTTGGGATAACACCGATTAAAATTAATAATGCAGCCCCAACGCGAAAGGACCACTGCCAGCGGTTAAGAAAATAAGCCACTTCCAAGTGGGGCATTTCCTGACTGCCGGGCAGCGGCATAATGAAATAAATGTGCATTAACTCAAATAATACCAGACCGACTAATCCAGCATAAAATAAAATCTTCATAGTGAGCAAGGGTAATGAAAATTAATCAGTGACTTAACGCCCGGCTCCGTCACTTTGAGCTCGCTTAATGGCGTACTGACCGACGGCATTTCCATGTGTTAATCCTACTTCCGAATCCGAGCGGTAGTGAATACAGCCATAAATCCGGGATATAGAGGCTTCATTGGCTAGAACCATCATGGCATCAGCTTCGTTCGGAAACAGGTAGGCTAAAACGGTAGATGCTGCTCCCGAGAACGTTGAATGACCAGAAGTGAAGCTGGGGAAGTTTGGTGTGCCAATCGTTGAGCGTACCGCATGGTCAACCTGAAAGGGCCGTGGGGTATAATAATAAAACTTCGTATCCCAGCAGGCAATACCGGCATCCATTAACGAAGTGCCTACCAAAGCCATGGTACGGGCAGCCCGTAACTCATTTTCTTTATACTTGCGAGTCAGGTTAGCGGCTTCGCGATTCCAGTGTCCGGGAGGGGTGAAACTGCCCACGCCGTCCGACCAGTAGGAAGCGATGCGGTGTTGCTCGCGGGTCAGGGTTTTGCCCATCCCACGTAGCTCCTGAAGGTCTTTTTCAAAACCTGCCGATCCCAAAGCTGGCGGCGGGCTGGGCCGCATGGCTACTTTTTGAGTTTCGTTGAAATTCCAGGTTTTCACATTACCAAAGGTGGGCAACATCGGTGGCCGGGCTGGTGCATCCAGACTTACCCATTCCGTTTTCAGTCCACGAGCTTTGGCAGCAGAGATCATAGCCGGAACTGCCGACTGATTATTGGCTGCTCCCATACCATCGGTTTTGGCTCGGGCGATTACCTTGGCAGCTATGGCTTTTCCTAAAGCTTCACCCGCATCCAGGTCGCTCTGAACATTGGCTTTGCCCCAGATCCGGCTGTTACGGTGGGCTTCGTAATAAGCATTGAGTTTATCCACTTCACCGGGGAACATCACCTTCAAAATTTCCAGCGAAGCCGCCCGCCACCACCGCATCTTCGGAAGGGTAGGAAGGTAAACTGCTGACGGGTAAAGTAGCAGTAATACTGGCATCTACTTTCGAAGGAGCCAGGCGACTGTATTGGTATTTATACTTCCAGGCCGCTACCAAAGCATCGTACTGGGCTACGCCCAGATAGGCAAACATCCGGGAAGCATACGGAGGGTTGCAAAAGGGAAATTTAGGTTCGGCCTTTGGGTTCGCGGGATCGGGGACGGGATATTTCTTCTGAATTTCGTCGTATACCGGTGGGAGGTTATAATTAGCCGCCAGCGTCCGGGCTATTTCGTTCCAGCGATAAACGCCACCAACAGCCCAGAAATCAACCGTTTTTTGTTGTTCTGGTGTAATTTTTAAATCTTTTAAGGACTGAAGTTCAGCTTTATAGCTGGAGGATTCGAGGGCTTGTGGAGCAGAAACGGTTACCTCGTCGGTAGAGCTCAGCACAATGGTTTTCCACTGGCCCCCATTTTCGTCGAGCCCGGCAGGCTCATACACTTCCAGCGTAGGCTGTTCAACGCTTTTATCGCAACTAGCCAGAAAAAGTACTGACCCGGCCAGGGTTAACAATCGTAGAAATTTATAAGGCATGGTTAGGAGAGTCATAAGGGCTTACATAATGATTTTTTGACCTGTCACACTAAACGTATGCTGAATACCCACGGTATACATTCGGGCCTGACCTACGTTTCGTCCTGCCGTTACCTGACCATACTGACCGAAGAGCGAAAAGAACGTCCCGTTTTTCAGGTATAAATGAACCTTGGCCATACCACCCAGCGAAGTCTGATTCATGCGGTTGGTAGGAAAGGGCATGTCCTGCCGACGAATATCATCGCCGCTCTGACTAGTCATGTTCTCGATAAAGCCTTCTACCTGAACGTATTTGTTTATGTAACCTAAACGAGCCGAAGCATCTACTACATCCGGCACGGCCACTTCATGGGTATCATACACTTTGCCACCCGCCTGATAAGAATCGCGGTCAATTTGGATATTACTGCGGCGAATGTACCCTCCGTGAGCGGTCAGGTAAATGCCTTTGATTTTGTAATGAAAAATACCTTTGATTGACGCCGTTTTCGAACGAAGACCAATCGAGTAAGGCAACATGTCAGGGATATAGGTGTTCATCGGAATAGAGACGCCGCCCGTGGCCATTAAGCCAAAAGTGCCGATGGAAGTTTCTGCTTTTAAAGGCCGGTATTTTAACCACAGCGAAAGATCCTGAATACCTTCCTGACGAGAAAAGTGCCCTCCGTCGGACTTATTCCAGATGTAGGGTAATCCGGCCATAATGTTGAGATTTTTGGTGAGCCCGTACGCACTCATCAACATGACGTTCTGACTAGTAAAGGTGCCAAGGTTGGCGTTGCGGCGTTTAAGCGTGCCTTCCCAATACTGATCCCATTGACTGTTGGAATAACTGGCAACGTTACAAATCAGGGTTTTACCCATCATGATTCCGTCGGTGGGAGTTTGTGCGTAAAGGCTACTAGCCCACAGGAGAGTAGCCCATATCCCTAATCTAAGTGATCTTAGATGAGTAAAAAAAGGCATATAGTATGATTTTGGGGGAGTGAATACTTAAAATTTGGGTTTAAAGATACTATACAGTTTGAATATAACGAAGGGGCGTAAGTCTTTGAAAAACAAATTTTAAGCAAGGTATATTTCAAAAAAAAACGCTATTCCCCTTCAAATGATAGAGAAATAGCGTTTTTACTCAGATTTAGCAGAGTAATGTTTAGAAAGATAATTCGCGTTGGGGCTTTTTAAGTAGTAATAATCCGCCGAAAGTAAGCAGTCCGTTCAACAATAGCTTTTCGAAACCGAAGATATAGTGAAACCACTCCTGCGAATGATCCACCAAAATGTACGTGACGAGGGGAGAGATTAGACAGACAAAAGGCACATAACGATCTTTCACGGACCATTTGGTGTAAAGCCCGAACGTATACAAACCCAGCAAAGGCCCGTACGTATAACCAGCCAGGTCAAAAATCGTCCGAATCATAGACTGGCTGTTGAGCTGTTTGAAGAGGATAATCACCAGCAGGAATAGAAACGAAAACATCAGGTGAACCCAGGTCTTGATGCGTTGGCGTTGTTTTTCGGGGTAATTCTCAATATTCAGAAAATCAATGCAGAACGAAGTAGTAAGGGCCGTCAGAGCGGAGTCGGAGCTGGCGTAGGTAGCAGCGGTAATGCCCAACAGGAATGTAATGGCTGCAATAGGTCCGAAGTGATTACCCAATGCCAGCATCGGATATAAATCATCTGATTTGGCCGGAATGGCAATACCCATTTGTTCAGAATAGACCAGTAATAATGCTCCCAGATTCAGGAACGCAAAGTTCACGATTACCAGCACGACGCAAAACCAGAGGATGTTTTTCTGAGCTTCTCCGATATTCTTGCACGTGAGGTTTTTCTGCATCAAATCCTGATCCAATCCCGTCATTACGATGGCAATGAAAGCTCCAGAAACGAAATCTTTGAAGAAGTTATTCTTGGGAGCCCAGTCCCACACAAAAACTTTAGAGTAACTCTTGGATTGAACGGTCGTCCAGAGCGAGCCAAAATCCAGATTTAACTGTTTGGCAATCAGGAAAACGGTGAGGAAAACAGCAGTGACCAGAAAAAAGGTCTGGAGCGTATCCGTAATGATGATGGTTTTAACACCGCCTTTGAAGGTATAAATCCAGATGAGGAGAATGGCGAAAACGACCGTTCCCTCAAAAGGAATACCGAAACGATCAAAAATGGCCAGTTGCAATACCTGCACGGCAATAAACATCCGTCCCGCCGAACCCACCGTTCGGGAAAGCAGGAAAAAGCCCGCCCCGGTTTTATACGACCAGAACCCAAACCTTTTGTCCAGATAGGTATAAATCGAGATCAGGTTCAGCCGGTAATACATGGGCATGAGTACCGTGGCGATGACGAAGTAACCCACTAAATAACCCAGGATTACCTGAAAATACGTGAATTGGGAGGTACTCACATTCCCCGGAACGGAAATGAAGGTAACCCCGGAAAGCGAAGTGCCAATCATTCCAAACGCCACCAGATACCAGGGCGATTGTTTGTTGGCGGTAAAAAACGTGTGTGTGTCGGCTCCGCGGGAAGTATAGAACGAAACGGCCACCAGCACTGCAAAATAACCCAGGAGAATAGCAAGAGCCAGGTAAGCATTCATGAATGAAACAGGGACGAGTAATAGAGGTACCTAACGTAAATAAGCCTTAAATATGACCAAATATTTGCAAAAGCGATAGGAGAACGGCAAAATTGAAGTTTTGGGAAAGGCTCAAGAACGGCAATTAGGCCGTGTAAAAGGCTTAGGTAGAGTCGAGTAAAGAAGCGGTTGTCAAGCTCACGAATTTCGTTTTTCATCAATTGTTTTTATTTAACTAAGAATCTAAAACTTCTATGAACCTTCGGTTGGGGATGCGGGTTATAAAGGTTAAATTTGTTCTCATTAAGTAACTGATTTACTGGAAATAGCCATGTGGATGAACACCTTACCGAAACCTTGGGAAGAAGAAGGCGTAGATGTTCTGGAAGAAGTGGAAGATACTCAGGAACATGATCTGATGGTCTTCAATGACGATGTCAACACGTTTGACTGGGTGATTGATACCCTCATTGATGTCTGCGGTCATTCGCCCGAGCAAGCCGAACAATGTACGATACTGATTCATTTCAAAGGAAAATGTTCAGTGAAAAAAGGAGCCTTTGAGGAATTGGCTCCCATGCGTAATGCCATTTGTAACCGGGGCATTAGTGCCGAAGTGGTTTAACAAAATCAACAGTAAGAATGGGCCGGTCAGGAAGCAAATTTCGGGGTATTTCCCCACGGGAATTTGACTAGTTCAGGCCATTCAACTAGCCAGCATTTCTCTTGAATTATCCATCCAAACTTATTGAAGACGCCGTCGAAGAGATTAGTAAACTTCCGGGAATCGGAAAAAAAACAGCTCTCCGTCTGGCTTTACATTTGCTCAAACGCGAAGAACAGCAAACATCTCAACTAGCAGATGCTCTGGTTAGTATGCGTACGCAGACGCGTTATTGCCGACAGTGTCATACCATTGCTGATGAAGATTTGTGCCAGATTTGTGCCAACCCCCGTCGGGATGCCCAGTTGATTTGCGTGGTGGAAGATACCCGCGATGTACTGGCCATTGAAAATACAGCTCAGTTTCGCGGGGTATATCACGTACTGGGTGGTTTGATTAACCCACTCGAGGGCGTTGGACCCGCTGAATTGCAGATTGAATCTTTAATGGAGCGAGTGGCTGACCCGAAAAATGAAATTCGGGAAGTAATTCTGGCTTTAAGCCCCACGATGCAGGGCGATACTACGTCGTTTTATTTAACGAAACGCTTGCGTCAATATGCCGTGAAGATTACCACCATCGCCCGGGGTATTCCTATTGGCGGTGATTTGGAATATGCCGATGAAATTACACTGGGCCGAAGTATTATTGGTCGTGTGAGTTACGAATAGGAAAACGGCTGACGAAAATCGAGTGCCTCAAAGTAGTGTGTAACTGCTTTGGGGCATTTTTTTGTTAGCATTTTTCAGGAGGCACAATCACGGCTTGTGTCTCCTGAAAAATGCATAGGCGAAGGTAGGGTCTTTCTTTAGAGGTACACGTAGAGCCTCGACGAGATGCATTGCGTCGCTACGTAATTTCATCTCAATTGTTTATTATTTTCGCTCAATTAAGGCAACGGCGTGAGCGGCAATTCCTTCTTTCTTGCCCACAAAACCCAAATGCTCGGAAGTAGTCGCTTTGATGGATAAATCTTCTTCTGAGATGTTCATCACCTTCGCTAATACCTCCTTCATGGTTGGGATGTGAGGATTAAGTTTAGGCTCCTGAAGCACGACAGTAACGTCAATGTTACCCACCTCATATCCCTTTTCACGGATCATTTCCAGCACCCGGCTTAACAGCACTTTGGAATCAACGCCTTTCCACTGCGGATCTTTATCCGAAAAGTGGTAACCAATGTTACGCAGGTTGGCGGCTCCGAGCAGGGCATCGCAAATGACATGACAAACCACGTCAGCGTCTGAATGTCCTTTAGCTCCGTGCGTGTGAGGAATCAGAATTCCACCTAACCAGAAAGGTCGGTTTTCTTCCAGTTGATGAACGTCGTAACCGTGACCAATTCGAAATGACATAATGAATAGCTAAGGTAAATTTGAAAGGCAAAACTAAAGCAAAGCCCCGATTTTGTCGGAAAACTTTAGGTAATAACTTGAATGGCCCCAGCAGTACTAACAAAAATGGCCGATTCATCATCGGCCATTTTTTTAAAGTATATAAAATCTAATCGCCTAAACGAACGCGTAATGAAACGAGCAAATAGGGTAAGAAACTGTAATTACGCATGTTATGCTCAATTTTGGGAATCTGATCGGGGATGGTTGTTTCGTCAAGTAAGCCATTCGTCCAGAAATCAATTTTAGGACTTCCGAGGTAATAACAGCCCAATTCAAAACCAGCACCTACGCGTTTGCGGGGAACGGCCCGGCCTACCCCAATGCCGAGGTGAGGGGTTAACTTCCACCACTTCAAGCGAATTTCTACCTGACCTAAGTCTTCCGGGTTAATATTGACATCATCAATAACTAAACCCGTTTCGGAGCTCCCTAAAACGCTGTATCTGGGATTAATCTGGTAAGCGATACCGCCCGTTATGCGGAAAGAACTGTGCAGGGAAGGGTGGTAATCGGCCTTGATTTGAGCCAGGTTCATGCGTACCAAAGGCGAAAACTGAGCCTTGGTATCTTTGTTGATCTCAACGTTAAAGGGCTTCTTGTAACCGATGTGCGTATAACCCAGGCGAAATTGCCAGTGTGAGTCATCGCTGTAGCGGTAACCAAACTCTCCGCCGTATCCCAGTGTACCACCGAGTACGCCAAAAGAGAATTTACCAGGAGGATCGATAGAGGCCTGAACCTGAGAACTTAACAGCAAGAAGATGATCGAGGGAAGAAGATAACGTAGTTTCATAAACGTGGCGGCGTTTGGTTGACTTGTGTTAAACCAAAAATAGGCATAAAAATTAATGCCTAGCCTTTTTCCAGGTTAAGAAATTTACGAAAAGGGGCTAATGAAATTATTAATTTGTTAAACCATAAAGCGATTTATACAAGAAGGTTAACCTATGTTTGAACCCTTTAGTGTATACGTTAATTAAGGAGAAATGCTCAGATAATTCGTTTTAAGGTTAAAGTAGTAACCAGGAGTTCGCCTTTCCTACGGATAGCCATAATGATTTCTTTGCCTTCACCCCGCTGGAAAATTTTATATAAATCAGACATGGTAATGGATCGGCAGAACTCGCCATCGACGCTAATGAGCTGATCTCCAGCCTGAAGCCCCGCCAGTGAAGCAGGAGAATTCAGCTCAACGCGTTCAATCATGAATTCATCAAAATGCGAACCTCTGGCTACGATGTCTATGCCGCTCATGTTATGCTCAAAAGCTTCCCGAATTCTTCGCCGCACGGGTTTCAGAACGATGTATCGTTGCGGGTAATTGAAAGTTACTTTAAATCGCCGGAGTAATTCGCAACCGATATTTCCCTGACGATCAATGGTCTTGGAGAGTTTCATGCCGTAGGCCAGGCTATCGGGAAAGGAGGCGATGATGTTATTCAATTCCAGATGACCAATCTGAATTTTCTCTACTCGGCCGAGGCTGCCGTTAATAATGCCATTCAGTCCTCGGCCCAACTGCGTGCGAATGACCTTGTTAGGTAAAGGAATCTGATTGCGGGAATTGACATCCAGCGAAAGGGCGTGGCCCGCTCCGGTATCAATCACGACTTTGATGGGAACGGTTCGCTTCTTATCGACCAGAGCGACGGCGTTGAGGTAAGGCTTGGCATCTTCGATGGTAATAGGAAACTGATCGCCTTTTTTCGCTTTATAGCGGTAATGGCTGGGTTCTTCAAGGATTAACTCCTTGCGGGAAAAATCAATGGTAACCACAAATTGATTGAATAGCTCGTAGCCAAAGATGCCGTGAACGGGTATGCCTACGTATTCCGAAATTTGAAGAATATCATGATCCAGCACTACAATATTCTGGTTGAAGCCTTTCATGTAACCCATTTGAATGCGGTTGCCTACCATGACTGTAGCCGATAGGTCGGACCCTTCACCGGCCCCGGAAATGTGCACTCGCCGCACGGGTTTCATATGCCGGACGGCGGGAACTTTGGGATCAGTGATCAGGATGGTAGAAACGCCGGAATCGAGGATAAAGCGTAGCGTATCAGAATCATTGACCTTCATGGGGACAATGATGAGATTAGAGTGAAGTTCGAAGGGAATTCGGGTTGTTTTGTGACGTCCCTGAAGATGCAGGCCAAATCGTTCCTGAGCTTGGCAGAGCTCTGACAGACCGATTACCAGCCCGAACCAAAGTGCGAGTGGTAGAGCATATTTCATTGCTTCGTGATTTAGTACAGAACTGCCTTTAATTTAGAAGCTTTTTTGCTCATAATCAAGAGGGTATGCTTTGATGATGAGGATCATTTCGGCACTTTCAGGGATTTTCCTTACTTTCGTCGCCTGAATAAATAACCAAAAAAGGCTTTTCCTGAATCAGAAAGGCACTATTTGATTAATTAAAAATATTCTTCTGATTTTTATATTTTTTCAAGCATGAGAAAAAAAATTGTTGCAGGTAACTGGAAAATGAACAAAACAGCTGACGAAGCAGTAGCTCTGACTTCGGAAGTGGTTAATATGATTGCCGATGAAGTAACCAGTGACGTAGAAGTAGTTCTTTGCGTGCCTTCACTGTATTTATCTACCTTGCAGCAGTACGCCACGGGCCGTGTTTCCATTGGAGCTCAGAACTGCCATCAGAAAGCTTCTGGAGCTTATACGGGCGAAATTTCGGCGTCTATGCTGAAGTCTGTGGGTATCCCTTACGTCATTCTGGGTCACAGTGAGCGTCGTCAGTACTTTGGAGAAACGGATGAAATCCTTGCTGAAAAAGTAAATATTTCCCTGGAAAATGGTCTAAAGCCCATCTTCTGTTGCGGCGAATCGCTCGAACAACGTCAGAATGAAGATTACATCGCTATCGTTCAGACTCAGTTAACGAACGCTTTATTTCACCTTTCAGCGGAACAGTTTGGCCAGATTGTTATCGCTTACGAACCTATCTGGGCGATTGGAACGGGACTGACGGCTTCTGCTCAGCAGGCTCAGGATATGCATGCGGCTCTTCGTAGCCACATCGCTGGAAAATATGGTCAGGAAGTAGCTGATAACACTACCATTCAGTACGGTGGAAGTGTGAATGCTGCCAATGCCGCTGAGATCTTTGCCAGCCCTGACGTAGACGGTGGTCTGGTAGGAGGAGCTTCACTGAAATCACGTGATTTTGTGGAGATTGTAAAAGCAATCTAATTACCAAATCTACTAGCCTGATACAGAATAACTGAAAGAATGAGTGGGACTCCAGTTGCTGGAAAATCACTCATTCTTTTTTGTCGCTGGTAAACCATTTAGCTGCTAAGAACGTAATTTTTAAAAAATCCAATTTCGGCTTCCGATTATTCTAACTCAGAATTTCCTATTTTTGCCACGCTCGTTTCCTCTTTTTAGTACTAAATACGCTCTATTAGCAATAAATGGCATTTTTGTTCGTACCAAGAGGGAATAAACCTTAGCCATGATATAACCGCAATGAAAAGGCATTTCAAGACAAGACTTTCTTTCGTCCTATTTGTGGTAGCAGTTTGCTGGTCTGCTGTAAGCCAGGCTCAATCATCAGTACCCGGACAAACAGGAATGAAAATCATATTTCCCAGCACTCCAAACTGGAATGTACTGGAAGAAGGGAAGCCATTTACATTCAAAATTCAGGTCAAACCTAACCAGGACAGCACGCGGGTGCATTTCAATATTCCCGAAGGTCAACTGGAAGGAATGACGCTCGATTCGCTGGGCTATTTTAACTGGACCCCAGGTTACGATCTGGTAGACCGGATTCAGGGGAATAAAGGTTTTTCGGTGCTTTTTGAAGTTAGTAACGATAGAGGAGAAGAAGCTCGCCGAAGCGTAGAGTTTAGAGTATTACACGTGAACCGTCCCCCACTGGTGGGAGAATTGAAGCCTTTCTACGTACAATTCAACGTTCAGAATACGTATCAGATTGACCCTAACGAAGTTCGCGACCCGGATCACGATCCCTTGGTTTTTATTCCTATCACGGATCAGTTACCCGAAGGAGCCCGTTTATCTGCTCAGGGTGAGTTTAGCTGGAAACCTTCTCAAACCCAGTTTAACAAACTAAAAACGTCACCTTTGTACGTTGAGTTTTACGTGGAAGATCAGCCTACGAAAGCCCGGACTAAAGGACGTTTAAAGATAGACGTCACGCAGATGGACTTACCGCCAGTGGTGTCCGTCGTTCCCAATTCACAGAACATTAGGCTACGGGAAAACACTACGCTGAATCTGGCCTTGTATCTGACCGATCCTAATGGTGACCAGGATATTCAGGAGTTTTCCTTTGTGTCAGATAACCGCTCGATCCCCAAAGAAGCCTTAAAGAAAAATACCAATACACAGTACGAATTTATCTGGCGGCCCGATTACGATTTCGTAAAAGATCCGCTGGACACGCTGGGCTTTAACGTTACTTTTTTCGTGATCGATAAAAGTCAGAAGCGAGATGAGAAACGCGTTCACGTGACTGTAGAAAACGCGGTGAATGAACGGGAAAAGGATATTCAGCTTTATACGCAGTATCGTACCTCCCTAATTCGGGCTTGGGAGTTGATTGCTCAGTTGAGTGAGAAACAAGATGAATTGAGTCGCTTGTATCGTCGGGCAAAATCAGGTAAGAAAAATCGCTCGGTAATGAATGCTGGTATCGGGGCTGGAACTGCTATTACTCCTTTGGCGATTGATCCAAGTAATACCAAAGCGAAAAGCCTAATTCCGACCATTGGTGGAACCGCAACTGCGACTGTAGGCACGTTGGAAGCTACTGAAGTAATTGGCCGTTCGATCAGCCCCTTAGTGGATCAATTAAACAAGATTATTGTAAAGCGAAACGAACTTCAAACCAAGGGTGACATTTTTGCCCGGAAATACAACCTTAAATCGGCTCGCCGTAATCTTAGTGGACAAGCGTTTGCAAAAGATCTGGATGATTTCGAAGCATCCATGAAAGTAAACGATTTGATTGCTCTGGAGCTTGACGCAGGCTGGCAGGATCGTAACAAGCCTAAGAATGCTGAACAGCAGGACCGGAGTTTGCAACGTACTTTCCGTGATTTCGTACCTTTTACGGATTGAGTTATTTAGAGTCATTCGGAAGCGGGAAAGAGCTCTTTCCCGCTTTTTTTTTATATTCACCCCACTCGTACTGAAAATTCTGCATGATAGAAACTTCCCGTCTTCGACTATTGCCCTGTGATCTAAATCTTTGGGAGGCCGTTCTGGCTGGAAATAACGTATTAAGTCAAGTCATAGGAGCCAACGTGCCCCGCCGCTGGACGGAAAATGCTTCGGCGTTTGCTCAGTTTTATCAACAGGTTAAAAAAGACCCTTCGCTGGAAAAGTGGGGAGGCCATCTCATTGTTTATCGCCCGGATAACCTGCTCATTGGTAGCTGCGGCTATAAAGGCCAGCCCAACGAAAAAGGAGAAGTGGAAATTGGGTATGAAATTAAAGCAAGCCACCGTGAGAAAGGTTTAGCTACCGAAACAGCCAATGCCCTGGTGGACTATGCCTTTACTTTTCCTGAAGTTCATCTCATCGTAGCCCACACCCTGACCGAAGAAAACTCTTCGACGAAAGTGCTCACGAAAGTGGGCTTTAAGAAAATAGGAGAAGTGGAACACGCCCAGGATGGAATCATGTGGCGTTGGGAGCTAAGTCGCTAGGGAATGGAAGACGTTGTGGCAGCAACGTCTTTTTCAGTTATAGATTTCTGATCAGTGTCTCCAGCTCATCTTCAGGTTTCAGGTTTAACCTTTTTCGGAGTCGATACCGGGCTGTATTGGCACTTTGTGGAGAAATGCCCAGAATATCCGCAATTTCTTTGGTACTAAGATTCATTTTCAGTAAAGCCATCAGACGAATATCATTCGGATTTAACGATGGAAACTGAGCAGTAATTCGATTAAAAAAATCGGGATGTACGTTTTCAAATACATCCCTGAAGTAACTCCATTTGGCTTCACCGTGCAGATGATTCGTAATCAGTTGAGGTATTTTTCGAATGTCACCCGCTTTCTCCTGTAAAATCGTTTGTCGGATTTCCTCCAGAAAACGGCTGGACTTTACTTCCTGAAGGGTATAACTCGTCAACTCTCGACTGCGTTGTTCCAGTTCTTCTTCCCGCTGTTCTTTCTCCTTTTCCAGTAACTTGGTATAAGTACTCAGTTTTGAATTCTGCTGATTAATGACATGCAAGTGCAAAAAAGATTGCACTTCGATGTTATAAAAATGCGTGGAGGCAATGAAAAGCATAACCGTCATCCCTGTGCATTCGAACATCCGAATGATCTGTTCCCGGGAATTATCCAGCGGAATGGAGTGAACCATCAGCACCATAGAAGTAACACCTATCAGTGAAATGATCAGGCGGGGCTTCCAGTCAGTAAAGAAGATAACCTGACAGGTGATGAGCGATACAATGTAAAAGACAATACTTTGCCGGGCTTGATAAACCAGCAAGGATCGAATAAACAAGTAAGAACAGGTAATGATTAGATTAAAGTAATAAACATATCGTGTTTTACCTGCTAATAATTGACCATCTTTAGGCCAGTTAGATAAGGTATAAATAGCAGAAATAATACATAATAAAATTAGAAACTGAGAATAAATAAGATAGCCGTTTATTCCATCATCATAAGTTGAACCGTTACGATAAGCTAAAAAATTAAGAATAATTAGTTCTATGAAATAAGCAGCAGCAGCCCACGTTAATAAATAAATTCTATTTCGAATTAAATACTGACGATGTTTTTCAAAATCGTTTAAATAAGCTTTTGGAACTTGTTTGAATATTTTTTTTAGAAGTGCGGGCATAATGTAACAGGTAATAGGTTACAGAATTGATAGAGGTAATACAGAATTATAACCCTGTCTATACATAGTCTATAGCTGAAAATTGTAATTGTGGGTTTGTAATGCCGTTTTTTGTGTCACTTTAGCAAGTAGAAATTCTTAGGGTGTCTATTAGTGATAGTTATAGGGAGAGGGTGGAATATTTGATATGACAACTCACCTAGATAAATAGAATAATTAGTTAAACTTGGTTTTTGTAAAAAATGTTTAATTAATTTGTAAAAGTTAAATAACCGTCAGTTTTAATAAAGTATTTAGATTGATTCATCAAACGAGTTTTACTTATAAACATTCTTTAATTTAATAGTATAGTAATTATTGGATTTATAAGTAGAATTTATTTGGTAAAGTTTTAATCATGTCCCCCATTGTTGGTTTCGACGCGAAAGATGCCAGCAGTTACATTACAAAATTCGCTGAATTAACCTACTCTTGCAACTAAGGCCCAGCCCCATAAGGGCTGGGCTTTTTTATTAATCCTGGTATCCGCCTATATTAAATTAGTATGAAAAAAAAACTCGTCAAAACCAAAGAAGAGTATCTAAAACACCTTTTAGCTTTAAGTGGGACCTACGAAAAAGCCTGGCCGGGTCATCAGGTTCCTGAATGGCTTCCCTTACCTAAACCTCATCATTATCCGTGTATTGCCATTTCTACGGATGCCATTTGTCAGGGCAGTAATCTTCTTTTTGACATTGAGCTGGTCTATTTCACCGACTTTTTGAGCTTCAACTGAGCCCTCAGAACGGAGTCGATTACCATTTGAAAATAGTAAAGCCTCAGTAGGGGGTTGTTTCTGTCGTGACAAGTTGTTTGTTTTGAAGAACAAACGAGTATAACAGGCAGCAACGTGGTTAGAATTTACTATAAAGACGGGAAGCAGATTCGGAAAGAAAACGATGTAAAGGAACTAGGTCACCTGCAAAATGTGATCTGGATCGACTTGCAGTCGGCTAATCAGGAAGAAGAAGAGTGGGTAGAAAACAAGTACATGGTAAGTTTTCAAACCCCCCAGGAAATTGTTGAAATTGAGAGTTCTGCCCGATTTTTTGAGCAAAACGATTCTCTGAATGCCAACTCGAACTTTCTGAGTCTGGACTCGGAAGGATTTCGCACCTATCCTGTTTCTATGATTTTAAGAAACGGCGTTCTTTTTACGTACCGTCGGGGGGATTCCAAGACCTTCGCTGATACTGTGAAACGGATGAAGGTAACGGGTGATGAAACCTTTCAGACGGGGGCCGACATCATGATCCTTTTACTCGAAACCCGGATTGAGACGGATGCAGATTTGCTGGAATCAATCTCCCGGGATGTGTCTTTATTGTCAAAATCACTAACTGCTGATCAGAAGCCCCGCCAGGAGTTACTGATTCGGATCAATACGCTGCAGGAAAATACGATGTTGCTGCGGGAAACTATTATTGATAAGCAGCGGGTACTTTCCAACATTCACCGAAGCTCTCTCTTCCCTGATTCACATCGTGAGCGTTTACGGCTGATTCTTAAGGATATTAGCTCCCTGTTGGAATATTCGACGTTCAATTTTGAGCGACTGGAATATCTGCAAAATACCTTTATGGGTCTAGTCAATCTGGAACAAAACCAGATCATTAAAATCTTTACGGTAGTAACCATCGTGTTTATGCCGCCCACGCTCATCGCGGGTATTTTCGGGATGAACTTTGATACCATTCCGACCACTGGTCATGCGTTTGGTTTCTGGTTGTCATTGGCAATGATGCTCTTTTCTTCGGTGGCCGTTTTGGGCTGGTTCCGGCGTAAACACTGGATTTAATAATTCAGAATTATTTTCAGTAAGTAAAGGGTATAATTCCTCGAATTATATGTAAAAGCTTAGGTGACTTCTAAACACTTATTGATACTATGAAAGGAAATAGTTCTCATCCCCTTCGCTGGGGGCTGGTGCTGTCGGTGGGCGGATTAATGCTTTCGCTGACGGCAGCTCAGCAACATCCGATTGCCCGAACGATCAATGCATTGATGGATTCTGTTCTGACGGATGCACAGAAACGGTTACCCGAAAATGCGTTAAAAACGCTGAAAGCTTCGCATGAGCTGGAAGTCAGAACGTTCGCGACGGAACCCATGCTTCAAAATCCTACCAATATGGATATTGATGAAAGGGGAAGAGTCTGGATTACGGAAGCGTATAATTACCGCCCAGCTATTAACGGGAATCCTACCACAGACAAGGGTGACCGAATAATCATTCTAGAAGACACCAATGGAGATGGAAAGGCTGATGTTCAGAAAGTCTGGTATCAGGGACCTGAATTAAATGCCCCGCTGGGAATTCTGGTGCTGGGCAATAAAGCCATTGTATCGCAAAGCCCTTACGTATGGTTATTTGAGGACACCGATGGCGACGATAAAGCCGATAAAAAGACCATCATTTTTCAGGGTATTGAAGGCGAGCAACACGATCACGGCATGCACACATTTGTGTTTGGCCCCGACGGGAAGTTTTATTTCAATTTCGGAAATGAAGGCAAACAGCTCAAAGACGCTCAGGGTAACCTTATTAAAGATCCGTTTGGTAACCCTATTCAAACGGGCAATAAGAGTAAGCTCAAACAGGGCGTAGCCTTCCGCTGTGATGCCGATTTCAAGAATGTAGAGGTATTGGCTCACAACTTCCGTAATCCCTTTGAGTTAGCGGTGGATAGTTACGGCACCGTCTGGCAGTCGGATAATGATGACGATGGCAATAAAGGCGTTCGGATCAATTACGTCCTCGAAGGGGGAAATTATGGCTATACCGATGAAGTGACAGGAGCAAACTGGCCAGCCTATCGCACCAATATGGAAGAAGAAATTCCGTATCGTCACTGGCATTTAAACGATCCCGGCGTGGTCCCCAATTTATTACAAACGGGTAGTGGTTCACCCACCGGAATGGTCATCTACGAAGGTAACCTTTTACCGGAAGTGTATCGCAATCAGATGATTCATGCTGAACCGGGGCATAACGTAGTTCGGAGTTATCCCGTCAAGGCTGATGGGGCAGGTTATTCGGCTTCCATTGAGAATATTCTTAAAAACGAAGGGGATAGCTGGTTTCGTCCGGCGGATGTGTGTATAGCTCCTGACGGGTCTATCCTCATTGCCGATTGGTACGATCCTGGCGTAGGCGGGCACCAGGCGGGTGACCAGACGCGTGGTCGTGTGTATCGCGTAGCTCCCCAGGGGCGGCCTTATACGGCTCCTTCCTATAACTACGAAGATCCCAACAGTGCATTAGCCGCCCTGCAAAGCCCGAATATGTCAATTCGGTACAAAGCCTGGAATGCCCTGATGCATATGGGAGATGAAGCTGTGCCTGCCTTAACCAAACTTTGGCATTCGGATGGAAACCCCCGGATGCGGGCCCGTGCTTTCTGGATTTTATCGAAGATGAAAGGCAATGCAGTCATTGAAGAAGCCCTGAATGATGCTAATCCGAATCTTCGGATAGCGGGTTTACGGGCGGCTCGTCAGCAGAAAGCGGATATTATTCCTTTCATTAAAAAATTATCGGCTGATACTTCCGCCCAGGTTCGTCGGGAGTGTGCTATTGCTCTACGTCATCAGACGTCACCAGAAGCAGCGGAATTATGGGCCAATCTGGCAGAGAAGTATGATGGGCAAGATCGCTGGTATCTGGAAGCTTTAGGGGTAGGAGCCGACGAGCAGTGGGATTCCTATTTTGCGGCTTACCTAAAACGTCACCCAAACCCCGTTGAAACCAAAGCCGAGCGGGATCTGGTTTGGCGGGCCCGTACCGAAAAAGCCAGTCCCTTTCTGGCTAAGCTGGCAGCGGATGATCGCTTGTCGCTTTCCAAAGAACGCTTACGGTATTTCCGGGCGTTTGATTTCAATACAGGAAAGGCCAAGAGTGATGCTCTGATGAAGCTATTGATCGGGAATAATCCTCGTCAGGCGGAGTTAACCAGATTAGCCTTGCGTCATCTTGATCCTGAGTTTGTGAAAGCTACACCTGCGGCGAAATCGGTGCTGAAGAAGTTGATGGCCACGCTTAGTCAGCAGGAGTACCTGGAATATGAAGCTCGCTATGCTTTACCCGAAGAAAATGGGAAGTTATTAGCAATTGCCTTAAATCCTGACAATGAGCATATCGGTTCAACCGCCATGAATTTATTGTTACAGCAGGGGGGAGGCAAAACAGTGAGAGCGATTTTGGCGGGAAAAGACGAGGATAAAACTCGAAAAACGCTGGCGGCTTTACGTAGAGTAGGAAAAAAAGAATCTATTGAAATTATGGAGCAACTGGCTTTATCCAAGAGCCAGCCTCAATGGTTGCGGCAGTTAGCAACTCGGAATTTGGGCGGGTCTATGCTGGGTGAAGATCGAATTCTGATTTTGCTACGGGAAGGGAAAATCGAAAAACCTTATATTCTGTATGCAGTGCAGGGCGTGGCAACGGCCTGGCGTAAAGCTATTCCGAAGGAAGCGGCAACATACCTGGGTGGCGAAACCAGTGTAGGAAAACCGATTCCTAAAATCGAGGAAATGGTAAGCTTATCGGGAGATGTGCAACGTGGCGTAAAAGTCTTCGCTCAAAACTGTGCGGTTTGCCATCAGATTAATGGGCAGGGAGCAGATTTTGGACCTAAACTTTCCGAGATCGGATCGAAGTTACCCAAGGAAGGCCAGTACATGGCGATTCTTTATCCTTCTGCCGGAATCAGTTTTGGATTTGAAGGCTGGAATGTTCAACTGAAAGACGGAACCAATCTGGTCGGTATTGTGGCTAGTAAAACCGAATCGGATCTGGACCTGAAATACCCCGGAGGAACTGCCCAGCGTTTAAAAATGACGCAGGTGAAGAGCATGAAACAGCAGCAGGATTCTATGATGCCTGCTGGTTTGCACGAAAATATGAGCAAACAGGAGTTGGCGGATCTGGTAGAATACCTCATGACCCTAAAAAAGAAATAAAGCAGTAATAAGTCAGAGAAGGCCGGATCTTGATCCGGTCTTCTCGTTTTTTCGCTCTTAGAAATAGTTAAATGCGATTGATCTGACGGGTATTTGCACGCCATTCTCAAATCCTTTCGTTTCTTTGCGTTTCCAACACGTAGTCGTATTCCCTTCACATGAAAAAAATCTGCTTTCTCAGTATCTCATTAGCATTACTTTCCACTTCACTATTTGCTCAGCGTGAGTCCGATCCGAAGTGGGTCTTTAAAATGGGGCTGAATGGCACGGATATGAATCGTAATCTGGTTGAAAATACCGGAGATCCTGTTCTGAAACCCGCTTTCACGTTTGGCTTTGCCCGCAATATTGAATTTGTTCCTAAGTTATTAAGTCTGAATGTCGGCCTGCGTTACAGCCCCCGAGGCTATTGGTCGCAGCAGAAATTTGATGAGCAGGTGGTATACCGTAAAGTTGATAATACTCGCCGGGCCTCTACCATCGTTCCCCGAAATCGAAGCTGGAATTCCCTGCATTATGTGGATGTTCCCATTGATCTGGTCTTGCAAGTAGGCGGAGAAAGAACCAAGTTCTATGCTTCTGCGGGAGGTTACGTAGGCTTAGGGGTGTACGGCAAAAACACGATTCGATACCGTACCGTAGAGTTTGTTCACGACTCTACTTCGTCTAATCTCGGAATTATTCCAGACCAGCGAGACTTAACCCGGAAAGTAGATCCCTTTAAAAGTGACCTCAAACGCCTGGATTACGGCATTAACTTAGCCGTAGGTATTCGACGCAATTATACCGTTTTTGGACTTACTTATAGCCAGGGATTAGCCAATCTCTCCAACCTGGGTTCAGGTGGTTCGATTACTAACCGTTCGTTCGGTCTGTTTATCAATTACTTTTTTGATGATGCTTTCTAGCTTTTCTAGCATCACTTTTTTAAGGACTGCGTTTTGAAATAGTTTAGGTTTAAGGAATGAGCCAGTAGGTAAGAAGAACAAGTAGAGTTTTTCAAAACAAATCTCTCATTCTGGCTATTAATACCTGAGATAAATCTAAACCCCACATTCAAAACTCATTAGTATGAAATTCTTTACCTGGCTCTTATTCCTGTTAGCTCCACTGGGAGCAATGGCTCAGAGCAAGTTAGTTTTTAAGGCAGGCGGAAATGTATCAAGCATGAGTCAGGCGTTAAGCTCTGAGCTGGATGCCCCAATTTCCAAAGCCGGTTTTCACGCGGGACTAGGTTCTGATATTCCGCTTATCAGCAGTGGTAATCTGACTATTCAACCGACCTTACTCTTTGTTCAACGCGGTTATATTGCTGATTTTAAGCAGGATACTCGTCGGGCTAGCACCACGCTCAACTACCTGGATTTACCCGTCAACGTAACACTGAAACTGGGTAATGAAGAAAGGAATACCAAATTTCTGCTGTTTGGAGGTGGTTATGTAGCCTGTGGATTGGGAGGGAAAACCATCGAACGGGAGAGCGGGAAGCCTCAAACGGAGTATAGTGTTCGTTTCAATTACGATCTACAGCGATTCGATTATGGCGTGCAGGGCGGCATAGGCGTGCAGTTTGATTTTTTCCAGCTTTCGGCTTTCTATCAGCAAGGACTGGCGAATGTGTCAGAAATGTCACAAAATGCGAAGAACCAAACCTTTGGTCTGAGTATCAGTTACTTGTTTGACAATATATTTTAAGTTGAGCGGTCACTCGAACGTATTTCCCCATTGCAAGAATAGAATCATTCAGCGAAGGTTTCTGAGCTATTTTATTAGATATTATGTTATTACCTGCTGTCTTTGAAGCATTCAATGAATTAAAAGTATTGGTGATTGGAGACGTAATGATTGACAGTTACGTCTTTGGTCGGGTAGACCGGATTTCTCCCGAAGCCCCCGTACCCGTAGTGGTAGCCCAGCGGCGGGAATACCGTTTAGGTGGGGCTGGAAACGTGTTACTGAACGTTCAAGCTCTGGGAGCCCAGGCCATCGCCTGTTCCGTGATTGGTACGGATTCGTACGGAGATGAGTTATGCAATCTTCTGGAAAGCAAAGGATTAGTTACCCGGGGCATTGTTCGCAGCCGGGATCGTATTACAACGGTGAAGGAACGAATTATTGCTGGAAGCCAGCAGGTGGTGCGGGTTGATACCGAGACGGAAGCTCCTATTTCAACGGAAGAAAAAGCAAGTCTCCTGCAGAAAATTAAGGAGCTGGCTCTTCAGTGTCAGGTTATTATCTTCGAAGATTACGATAAAGGCGTTATTTCGGCTGATCTGATTCAGCAGGTAGTCAGTTTTGCAAAAGAGCACGGTATTCCAACGGTTGTAGATCCCAAAAAGCGGAATTTCCTACATTACCACGGCACTACGCTTTTCAAGCCCAATCTGAAAGAATTACGCGAAGGACTCAATATCAGTTTTGATGTTCGGATTCCTTTAGAACTGGAAGCGGCTGCTCAGAAATTAAAAGACGCTCTGTCGCTTGATGGAACGCTTATTACCCTCTCCGAACGCGGCGTTTATATTGACTTCAAGGAAGAAAAATGCCACTTACCGGCCCACATTCGTCAAATTTCGGATGTTTCCGGGGCGGGAGATACGGTAATTAGTATTGCCGCCTGTTGTGTGGCCTTAGGCTTAAGTCCCCAACGCATCGCTGGTCTGTCTAATTTAGGTGGTGGGCTGGTGTGTGAAGAAGTGGGCGTAGTACCTATTAACAAATCGCTCTTACTAGCCGAAGCTTTAGTAGCTAATTTGTAGCGTTATGAATAACAGAAGGGTTGAATGATAGAATTGGTACTATCATTCAACCCTTCTGTTATTTATTCCTTTTAAAATTGATATTCCTTTACGGTATCAATAAAGCAACGCACTTTATCAGGATTGGTGTCGGGATATACCCCGTGGCCGAGATTAGCAATGTGCTTTTGGCCGCCAAACTGCCGGAGCATCTCTAGTGTTTGCTTCTTAATTTCCGAGAAACTGCCGTAAAGCACACAAGGGTCCAGGTTACCCTGTAATACTTTCGAAGGGATCATTTCGCGACTTTCGGCAATGTCCATATTCCAGTCGAGGCCTACTACCGAACAATTCAACGCATTCATTTCCCGCCGAGCAAAGAAAGCTCCTTTGGCAAATACCGTAACGGGGACCAACGCCTGCAATGCGTCACAAATCTGAGAGATATAAGGCAATGAAAATTCCCGGTATTGTTGAGGCGAAAGAATGCCCGCCCAGGAGTCAAACAACTGCACCAAATTGGCCCCAGCCGCTACCTGAGCTTTTAAGTAGGCAATCGTGGTATCCGTAATTTTTTGCAGAAGCTTGTGCGAAAGCTCGGGCTCGGCGTAAAGGTATTTCTTGGCTACTGAGAATGTTTTCGAACCTTTCCCTTCAATCATGTAACAAAGAATGGTGAAGGGAGCTCCGGCAAAACCAATGAGCGGAACCCGACCGTTTAATTCTTTTTTGGTGATGCGGATGGCATCCAGCACATACTTCAACTCTACCTCAGGATCGACTTCTTTTAGCTTCTCAACGTCCTGCAAGGTCTGAACCGTAGTCGGAAAAACGGGGCCACGGGCTTCAATCATTTCATAAGGTAAGCCCATTGCTTCGGGCACTACCAGAATATCGGAAAAGATAATGGCGGCATCTACGCCCAGCAAATCTACGGGCTGAATGGTTACTTCGGCTGCCAGTTCAGGCGTTGTGCAAAGGTTAATGAAGCTACCGGCCTTGGCCCGAACTTCGCGGTATTCAGCCAGGATACGTCCTGCCTGTCGCATCATCCAAACGGGTACGCGTTCTACCTGTTCGCCGCGAGCCGCTCGTAAAAACAAATCGTTCTGAAGAATTTCCATGCCGCAAAGGTAAGGTTCAGTTTAGAGTTTTCAGTTTTCAGTTTAGAGTTTTCAGTTGGTTTAGAGTTTAGAGCGGCCGCCGCTGCGGTTTGGGGTTTGGGGTTTGGGGTTTGGGGTTTGGGGTTTGGGGTTTGGGGTTTGGGGTTTGGGGTTTGGGGTTTGGGGTTTGGGGTTTGGGAAGGAAAAACCAGTAAAGGTAGGGAAGAGGTTTTAAAATGAAAGTAATAGCCCCGGTCAGGATCAACCTGGATGACAATCCCGTGTTTTCGTATATAGGTACTCCCGCCCTGGCTGGTGTCCTCACCAGCCCTTACTAAAAGCATAATGGTTGGTGAGGACACCAACCATGGTGGATGCGAGTTGTTTGGAAATGGGAGGTATAACTCCAGAGGGGTTGAATATGGATAGCCCCGGATGACAATCCGGGGGGCATATATAATTACATGCTCCCGCCCCTGGCTGGTGTCTTCACTAGCTATTACAAAGAGCCTAGTGGTTGGTAAGGACACCAACTACGGTGGAAAAGCATAATGGTTGGTGAGGACACCAACCATGGTGGATGCGAGTTGTTTGGAAATGGGAGGTATAACCCCAGAGGGGTTGAATATGGGTAGCCCCGGATGACAATCCGGGGGCGTATATAATTGCATGCTCCCGCCCCTGGCTGGTGTCTTCACCAGCTATTACAAAGAGCCTAGTGGTTGGTGAGGACACCAACCAAGGCGGATGATTGCCCATCCGAAAAATCATAGCAATCAAGCATTTCAAGTAGAGATGCGACTTCACATTGCGTCTGGGTAAGAGGCGGTTCTTGTTACGATTCAAATGATTCGCATGGCCCGGCTAGACGCGATGAAGTCGTGTCTCTACCTAATAAAACGGAAAACTGAAAACTGAGCCTTACCTTTGCTGTAAATATTAAAAGCATGAAGATTAAAGAAGCCGCTTTTGTGGTGAGTAACACAGATTGGGAGAAATGCCCCAAACCTGATCGGCCCGAGTATGCCTTTATTGGTCGGTCGAACGTGGGTAAATCTTCCCTGATTAACTCACTGGTACGTCGGAAAGATCTGGCTAAAACTTCGCAGACCCCGGGTAAAACCCAGTTAATCAACCACTTTTCAGTGGACAATACCTGGTATCTGGTCGATTTACCGGGCTATGGGTATGCAAAAATCAGTAAGAGCGAGCGGGATAAATTTGAACCTATGATTTTTGGGTACCTCCAAAATCGCCCCAACCTAGTGTGTACGTTCGTGCTGGTGGATGTTCGCCATGACCCCATGTCGATTGATCTGGAATTTATGTCACAGTTAACAGAGGCTGAAGTTCCATTTTACATCGTCTTTACCAAAGCCGATAAACTATCAAAAAGTCAGTTGGAGCAAAAGGTAAAAAAGTATAAGGAAGGCTTTCTCCAATTTTTTACCGCCATGCCGAAATACTTTGTAACCTCATCCGTTGACGGTTTAGGTCGCGATGAAATTGCCGAAGCCATTGGAGAATTGAATGCGGATTTTCGGGGTGCCCAGCGGTAATAGACTGATGATTGGCTACTTTTGTGGTTCGGTTACCGAAAACCATTCTATTTTGATAGAAAAGAACTTGATTTGACTAAGCTAATCTGTTGACAATTAGACAGATAGGTAAAAGGTCAAACCTAAGCTTAAAAACGCTTATTTGCCACAACAACTTTGATTACATGGAATTGTTAAAAGAAATTGCCCACATTTCCGGAAAACCCGGTCTGTACCGAATCCTGAAGCCAACCCGTACGGGAGTGATTGTGGAGACTATTGATGAGAAAAAAGGTCGTACGGTAGTGGGAGCGAATGCTCGCGTTTCTGTATTGAAAGAAATCTCGGTTTATTCGGATAATGAAGAAGGGTCAAAACCTCTTCCTGATATTTTTCTAGCGATTCGTGAAAAACACGGCGAGAAAGTAGACGTGGACACGAAAAACGCCAGTGATGCCGATTTACGTGAATTTTTAGGCGAGGTTTTCCCTGAATTTGATCGTGAGAAAGTATATGCTTCGGATATCCGCAAAATGATCTCCTGGTATAACCTGTTGTCTCAATACCTGCCAGAGGCTTTCGAAACGGCTACGGAAGAAAACTCTACAGAAGAAGAAACCGCAGCTTAAGGGTAACCTAACTGGATGAAAAAGCCCCGAAATTTCGATTTCGGGGCTTTTTCTGTCATTACTCACCAAAAAGATTACTTGATAAATAACGATCACCTTTATCACAAATGATGCAAACAATGACTCCTTCTTCGAGTTCTTCAGCAAGTTGAAGGGCCGCCGAAACGCATCCGCCCGAGCTCATCCCACCAAAAATCCCTTCTACCTGAGCTAATGTACGGGTCATGGCAATGGCATCAGCTTCTGCTACGTCCATGATCCGATCTACCCGGCTGGGGTCAAAAATCTTCGGTAAATATTCTTGGGGCCAGCGACGAATACCCGGAATGGAAGATCCTTCTGTAGGTTGGCAGCCCACAATCTGAATGTCAGGATTCTTTTCCTTCAAATAAAGTGAGTTTCCCATAATGGTTCCAGTTGTACCCATCGAACTCACGAAATGGGTAATGGTGCCATTGGTATCTCTCCAGATTTCTGGCCCTGTTGATTTGTAATGAGCCAGGTAATTATCGGGGTTCGCAAACTGATTGAGCTGAAAGTGCGTACCGTTATCTGCTTTTTCCTGGGCATAATCCCGGCAGGCTTCGATGCTTTCCAGTAAGGTAACTTTCGCTCCGAAAGCCTCCATGGTTAATACCCGCTCCCGGGTTGAATTCTGGGGCATAACCAGCTCAATGTCCAAATTATAGAGTCGGGCAATCATGGCGAGGGCAATGCCCGTATTCCCGCTGGTGGCTTCAATGAGAGCTGTATTTGCCTTGATCTCACCTCGTTCCAGAGCACTGCGGATCATATTCAGAGCCGGACGGTCTTTTACGCTGCCGCCGGGGTTATGCCCTTCCAGCTTACCAAAAATTCTAACCTCAGGGTTAGCATGCAGGCGAGTAATCTCAACCAGCGGAGTATTGCCTATAAAATCGAGAAGTAGAGCCATAACAAACAAATGATTGTCTAACGAATAACGTCAGAGCAAAGTAATAGGTTGCTTATGGTAATGCCTCATGATTCTATAGATTATCTACGTTTATCTGGTTAAGAACTCTATCTGTAGCCAGCCTTCTTTACCCGGGCAATAACATAATTGCCAATATTTCGGCCTTGTTCCTGCCCATATTCAATAGAGTCCCGGTAATGAATGCCTCCGTATAAACGTGAAACAGCGGCCTCGGCTGCTGCCTGCCGGAAAGACTTGAATTGCCGGGTAGGCAGATCAAAAATGACTTCTGTGTTATCCGTAAAGGCAAAATGGTCCCCTATAAAAAAAGTTAACACTTCCGCTACAGCGGTTGAAACCACACTGTGGCCACTCGTATATTCAGGGAAAGGAGGGGTCTGTAGCAGTGGTTGCCAGGTTTTGTCAATACTTTGCTGAATGTAGGTTTCCGGGCGAATCCGGTTGCTGCGGTATTTTTCATCCCAGCAACTAATGAAGGAGTCGTGTAGCGTCATTGCCGTAGTGGCTAAAACCAGAACCGAACGATTAAAGCTAAGCTTGGCCTGAGTAGTAGCGATGCTGGTAATGTTCATCCAGTGGCCGCCCGGACTGATTTTCTTGAAGCCAATCATCATGTGGCCGGAAGTATTAATGGCAAAGGGATTACAGTCCCAGTAAGAAGCAATGGCTCGGTGTTCCTGGCTTAGATCCTTACCCTCTTTATAGACCTCATAAGCAATTTTATAAAAGTCACTGGTAGTGTCTCGACTGAAGGTCACCGGACGCTTAGGGGCAAATTGATTGCAAGTATCCAGCATAAAGGGCCGGATGGTTTTCCAGTGAGGCTCCACGGCTTCCATATACCCCGGAGGCGTTGGGTACCAGTAGCCATCGCCTTTGATGGGACGGTAACGCAGGCGTGTGCTGAGCTTGCCGTATTGATCAGTTGTAGAATAGGCAATGACGTGTTTGGCCATTAACTGAGCCGCCGCAATGGCCTCGTCAATGAGTTGTTGACTTTTGCCTTCCTGCTTCCACGCGTCCACCAATTTCTTTTCGTCTTCTTCCAGCATATAACCCGAAGGCAGAATGAGCCGACCTGTTTCCAGAATGCAATAGGTTGCTGCCATGGCATAATCGTACGATTTCAACGAACTCAAGTCCGGCTTTTTGAAATTCTTAGCAAGCAGCGTAGGCGAGGGGATTTTCTTATCCTGACCCGAAACAAATTCCTGAGCACCCATCAGGCAATAGGAGTAAAAACGGGCTGCTGCCGGAGGATTCACCACATCGTGAATCATTACCATCGTTACCGCAAAAACGGAAGGCTGTAAATGCTGGGTAGGGTTAGGTTTCTGAGCCCAGGTAATGGAAAGGCTACTAAAGAAAAGTAACAGAAAACGTTTCATTTCAAATGGTAGAATTGTAAAGGCTGGTCAAAAGCCCCAATGACTAAATAATTATGATTATTAACCCGTAGCTGTAAAGCAGATTTCACGTCGCCGTCGACGGATAAGCCAGATTCTCCCTGATTAACATATTCAAATCCTAATCCCTTAGCTTTGAGCAGACAGCCATAGTTGGCATCCATCGTACCGAGCTTGAGGCGATTAAATGACTTGTTACCCAGCAGTAATAGGTCCGTTTGATGGTGCTGACTGAAGTCTCCCACAAGAATCTGAGTAATGGGGGCAAACTGCGATTGAATCGGTAAAATCTCTTTTTTGAACTTGCCCTGATCCCGACGGAACAGTACGCTACGAGCTTCAGTAACGGTCCATTTAAGGGCTGAACTAAGTTGTTCGGGCGTGAGAATACGGTCAATCGTGGCTTCTGAATAATCTTTATAGGAAATAAACTTCCTACGCATCGGAAAAATCTGATCGTTCAATTCATCCCGACTTACGAACGGATAAGACTTGTTCTGCATGTAGAAACAGAAGATGGGGTCAATCGATCCGTTTTTGTCAAAGTCGGCGTAGTAAAGTTCGCCGGGTTGTTCGGGTGATACTTTGATTTGAGAATTAGTACCCAGATTCCCGGCAATGATTTCTTTTACGCCATCATTATCCAAATCAGTAACCAGAATCGAAGACCAGAAACCATTTTCCTCCTGTGAAAAATACTGACTGCTCTGATCGGTGAAACCTTCAGGCGTATTTTTGAAAACCTTAATGGGCATGAATTCTCCGCAAATAATCAGATCTTTTCGCCCGTCCTGATCCAGATCTTCCCACTGAGCATCCGTTACCATTCCGTTAATCGGAAACCGATGAGCGATAAATTCGCCCTTCCCCTTGTTCTCCAGTAAATAGGAAGAAGGGCTCAGCGGATATTTTCCGGGAATAACTCTACCGCCTACAAAAAGATCAAGGTCGCCGTCCAAATCATAATCAGCGACACGAACGCATGATTTACTGCTGGCATTGACACTGGGTAGGGTAGAAAGCGTTAGGTTGCCCTTCCCATCATTCAGGTACAAAAGATCCTGTAACGAAGCGGTGTTCGGCTCGAACAGCGAATAACCCCCCATTGCCACGTATAAATCGTCGTAGCCATCACCGTTCGCATCAAAGAATACTGCGGCGGAGGCGGCGGAAGTAGTTTCATCCCCAATAACCAGCTTATCAATGCCTTTAAAGGTTCCGTCTTTTTGCTGAATCAGAATTTTCCCAGTATTACTCTGATCTCCACTGATGAATAGATCCTCAAGGCCGTCTTTGTTCACATCACCTTTGGCCAAGACAGGCCCCGATTGAGAATACATAGACAGCATCAAGGGCTGGCGTTTAAAATCATTTTCCGAGTAACCCTGGTGGGTATGCGTAATGAGCGGTTTTACTTTTTCGAATAAAACGGGCTTCTTTATCGCCGACGCTACCCAGGGTTTCGTATTTTTTTGTTCAACCACCAGACGCTGATTGGCTTTTATGTTTCTAAGTACTTCAAACGATAAATCTGGCCAGATGATCTGAACGGAGTCTACGTTGGTATAGGTACCTAAGCCAAAATGTAAGGTAAGCGGTTGAGAGGAGAGATAACCCCGCACAGGCATCAGCTCCTGATATTGCAGACTTCCTTTCGTATAAATCGTTACCTTGGCACCGAGGGCATTTTTATTGCCTTTGGGTGAACGAAGTCTGAATTGCAGGTAATTACTGGCGTTATTTTCCCGGCTCAGATTTTGATAAATAGAAGCAGGCTCATTGATATTGTTAACGACTAATTCCAGATCACCATCATTATCCAGGTCGGCGTAGACGGCTCCGTTTGATACGCAGGGATTGGTTAACCCCCATTCCATTTGTTTGTTGGTAAACGTGAGGTCGTGGTTGTTTTTAAAAACGTAGTTGGGTAAACGGCTCGAAGGAATGGCTTTAATTAAGTCCATTAACTGCATCGGCTCGCGATCCATCGCTTTGCGAATCTTGTAATCACCCCAATATTTTAAAAAGTCTTTATTGGTAAAATCCCGCAGATACCCGTTCGACACGAAAAGATCTTTGTACCCATCATTATCATAATCGGCCATGAGCGGACTCCAGCTCCAGTCCGTATTAGAAATGCCTGCGGTCTGGGCAATTTCGCTGAAGGTGCCGTCGCCATTATTAAGCTGAAGCATGTTTCGCATGAACTGCTTGTGCAAATCCTGCTTCAGCATTAATTCATACGACTCGTAATTTTCCTGAAGCTGCAAGGTTTTCTGACGACGGTTTTCTTCGGGTAACATATCCAGCGAAACAATGTCTGACCAGCCGTCATTGTTATAATCCGCAATGTCCAGCCCCATGGAAAACTGCGACATGTGACGCAAGGCTTTTTTGCTTACTTCCGTGAAAGTGCCGTTTTTGTTATTCAGGTAGATGTAATCCGGCTCGTTATAATCATTGGTAACGTAGAGGTCCTGCCAACCATCTTTGTTAAGGTCGGTCACAACCACGCCCAGCCCGTACGTTAGCGTGTGCTGGTGAATACCCGTCTTTTTAGTAACTTCTACGAAATGATTATTCTGATTTTCGAAAAGCTTATTACCCGCCAGAGCATCAACGTCGTTGCGGTACTTATATAGCTCGATGTTGTCATACTTACCTACGCTGTGATTCAACAAGAGTAAATCAAGGTCACCATCATTATCATAATCAAAAAAGGCCGACTGAAAACTGTAGGAGGGATCGTCCAGGCCGTATTCTTTGGCCATCTCTTTAAAGGTAAGATCACCCTGATTAATGAAAAGCTGTTTACGACGTTTCTCGGCGTCGCCTTTGCCCATGTAACACACGAAAATGTCCAGAAAGCCATCGTTGTTAACATCGGCCATGCTAACCCCACTTTTCCAGGCATCGGCTCGGCCCGTCATACCCGCCGAAAGGGTGATGTCCTTAAACTTCAGGTTACCAAGATTCAGATAAAGTTTGTTCTCCTGAAGATTGGAGGTAAAAAACAAATCATCCAGGCCATCATTATTAATGTCCCCAACGGCCACTCCACCACCACTATAGAAGTATTCATACTCCATAATGTTACGGGTTTCCGTTTCTATGATTTCGTTTTTAAAGGTAATACCCGTTCGGTCGGAGGGAAGTAATTGAAAAAGGGGCTTTTGAGCCCTTGCAACCGAAGGAATGATAGCAGCAACCAAAAGATACAAAATACCTTTTTGGATCATGAGTAGAACTGTGTTTTAAGTAAGGGGGCAAGTAGAAACGAAAAAACTTCAACGATTAGTTGAAGTTAATACCAGAATACAAAAATAAAGGGGGTTTCCCCCCTTTATCCGAAATTAATTATTATTTGTCCCACCATACCCGGGAAGTCCAGGTATCGCCGCCGGACAGACGACCTACGGCTGCTTTGTAGTTTTCAGCATTTAAGCTACCTTCTCCCGTTGGATAAACCTCACGGCGAGGAATATTGCCGCCTGAGAAATTACCCGTATAATTTACAGGAGTTAATTGAGGGTAACCAGAACGTCTCCAGTTACTCCAGGCTTCGATGAAGTTTTGAAGAATGCTGGTGGTTGCCCAGTATTGCTCGTTGATTTGCTTCAGAGCCGTAGACGTTACCAGAGGGTGAGCAGTGGCGTAAGCATCCGCCGTTGCGGCACTAATGGTAGTAGCCGTTCCGAATTTAGCTAATGACTGCAAACCGGCAGAAACTGCATTTTTGTAGTGCGTTGCTGCTGAGCCCGTTACTGAATAGCCACGCGTTGCTGCCTCAGCCAGTAACAATTCCGTTTCCGCGTAAGTCAGTACAAAAAGAGGACCGCTCTGGTTACGGAATACACTTGTTGGACGAGAATATTTACCGATAGGAGTAGCATCTGCTCCACTTCCGGTACCGCCAGGGTAGTTGGGAGATTTAGTAATATCCGTAGCACCACCTGTTAAGTCGTAACCGTTAGGCAGACCTAATTGATTGGCAAAAGTGCTATCTCCTGCAGTAGCTGCTTGATTGGCTTGCAGACCAGCGGCTGGAACTTCAGCAATTTTAGTCAGACGAGGATCGCTATTTGCTTTGAGATAGTCGATCATCGTTTTGCTCCAGCGAAGCTGATAAAGGTCAGCAGCTGTAGCTAAAGCTGAAGCATTGGCATTGGTGTAACCATTGGTTAAATCTGCCTTCAGGTAAGCATCATCAGATACGCTGGTGAATGTACCACCAGCTGCTGCTTTCTCTGCGTAAGTCTTAGCCGTAGTTGGATCTACTTTTGTTAAACGCATGGCAAGCTTCAACATTAGCGAGTAACCATAACGTTTCCATTTAGCTACATCTCCTCCGTAGAAAGCATCATTGGTAGGGCCTGTCTGAGAAGTATTCAGGGCAACCGTAGCTGCTTCTAAACGAGTTAACAGATCCTGGTAAACACTCTGCTGGGTATCATAGGCAGGACGCGTAATACCGGTAGTTTTACCCTGAAGAGCTTCTTTATAAGGAATATCTCCGAATACATCCGCCGCCGTTGCCAGACTTTGAATTTGCATGATAGTTCCAATGTTTTCCAGATTGGACATGGAACCCTTTCTTTTGGCTAATTGCCCCATTTCATACGCGAAACTTGCCGCGTTGTAAGCATTATTCCAAACGCGATCCAGGTATGAATAAGTATTGTTAGACAACACGTACTTATCACCGTTGGTATAGTAGTTAGCACCACCTGTTGAAGTCGAAGCATACGCCTGAATCCACATACTCTGAAATAACATAGGGTTATAACCAGAAATAGATTCAACGTATTTCCACTGAGCACTAGGTAACAGAAGGTTTGGATTGAAAATTGCTTCTGATGCCTGATTCGGGTCAGTATTCAGCTCATCGAATTTATCCGTACAAGAGAATTGTAATGACCCAGCAAGTATAGAAAGGAGAATAAGTCTCTTTTTCATCTCTAATATCTTATTTAAACTTAATGTTTAAGTTAACGCCATAGGTACGAGCGGAAGGAAGACCAGTACCTTCAATACCGTAGTAGTTCAGGTTTGCTCCGAAAGAAGATTCAGGATCGATGTTCTTCGCTTTTTTCATCAGGTATAACAAGTTCCGCCCTACCAGAGAAACGTTAACAGCCTTGATTAGAGGCAGTCCTTGCAATAATTTGGCAGGTAGGTTATATCCTAAAGTGACCTGACGCAGTTTGATGAAGTCTCCGTCAATAACGCTGGTTCTGGTGATGTTATTTGCTAAGCCACGGTAGTAATCCTGAACGGGCGTTTTAGTAGTGCTTGCCGCACCATCTGCTGTTACACCAGTAGTAATAACACCAGTTTCACGACCTACAAGCGTAGCTTTGTTCAGACCTCTGAAGTACGTAGCGTATTCTGTTGCAGAGAGAATCTTGTTACCATAGTTGTAATCAATTAGGAAGGCCAGATTGAAGTTATGGAATGAGAAATCGTTATTCCAGCCACCAAACAGGGTAGGTAATACAGTGCCCCAGGTTTTCAGATCACCACGAACAGGAATACCAGCGGCGTCTACTACGATCTGACCATTCGCATCATACTTGTAATCGTAAGCTCTGATTTGAGGACCTGAATAACCAGGAATGAAAGCAGTGGTTGCATTGTCAAGCGTGGCCCGGTTTTTACCTAAAACAACAGGATTATTGTTCTCGTCGGTACTTAAGATTTTATTCTTAACAGAAGTCATGTTAATGGACGTATTCCAGGTGAAGTTTGAAGTTTTCACTGGCGTACCATTCAATTGTAATTCCAGACCCTGGTTTTGAGTCGACCCCGTTGCTACTAAGCCTGATGTATAACCTGCTGCAAAGCTATAGTTTGCATTCATGATCTCGTTATTGGTCTTCTGCGTATAGTAAGAAGCATCCAGACCTAAACGACCCGAGAAGAATTTCAACTCTAAACCAATCTCAATCTCACTTTTCGTGAATGGTTTCAGACCTAAGTTGGGTAGCCCAGTACCGAAATTACCCGTAGCAATACCATTAAGAGAGTTACCAACGGAGTAGTAAACTCTAGTTTTATAAGCTTCTAAGGGCTCACCACTGGTCACTGCGTAAGAAGCACGAAGCTTACCAAAGCTAAGCTTGTTTACTTTAACCAGGTCAGAGAAAACGAAAGAACCAGAAACCGAAGGAGTGAATACACTAAAATTGTTCGGTGCTAATTTAGAAAAGCCGTCATAACGTCCTGTAGTAGTTAAACTCAGGAAGTTTTTGTAACCCAAATCAAAGCTGTAGTAATAAGAAACAACCTCTGAAGCAGTGTAATTATAATCACGATTGTAGTTTACAACGTTTCTCCAACTGTATAAATCACGAAGAACGAAAGGGCTACCACTAATGGATTGCTTGTCGTAATTACTTTTACGAAGGTTAGCACCAAGCAAGGCATTGAATGACAAGTCTTCGGTAATATTTTTATTGATACCGATCAAACCGTCGACGTTCATTTCTGTTGTGCGGGCTACTGATTGTTCATCTAGAGCTCCTTGCCCTACTGGATCCGATTTGATAGAATAAGCCGTTCCCCAGGGAGTTACTTTGAAAATCTGATCATTGGCATTGTCATAACCAATCCGAGCCTGAGCATAAATCCAATCAGCAAACTGGTATTTCGTTGACAGCATCGAAATCAGACGCTGACGAGTTACGTTGTTAACGTATTTGCTGGTAACGAAGTAAGGGTTTGTTACGTAAGAATCATCGCTGAATACAATCTCTTCGCCCGTCGTTGGGTTATAGCCCGGAGCCAGAATACGCTCATCTACGTTTGTTGCCAGGAACATACCATTGTTAGCGTTCAATGGACCGTCACTCAACTGAGGCTTGTTATGGACCCGCTCGTTGATGTAATTAGCCATTACACTTACGCTGAACTTCTTCGTGATGTTCTGATCAGCCGTTAAGTTGATCGTTTTACGATTCAAGCCACTGTTAGGCAGTATAGACTTGTTATCCAGATTAGAAAGGGATAAACGGAAAGAACCGTTTTCACCACCCTGCCCAATAGATACGGTATTTGTAGTGCTAGCTCCTGTACGGTAGAAATTCTTAATGTTATTCTTCTGAGCAGAATAAGCATATTGGTTTCCATCGAACTGAGTCATCATGGAACCGTCCAGTTTTGCACCCCAGCTCAAACGAGTTGACTGCTGAGCATCAGCAATTGACGTAGGTTTGCTACCATATTGACCTTGACCATATTCATATTGGAAGTCCGTCAAGTTCATTGGGGTATCCATGGCGTAGTTCAGGTTATAATCAACTGAGAACTCACCTTTTCTACCTTTTTTCGTGGTAACTAAAATAACCCCATTAGAAGCACGGGCACCGTAAAGAGCCGAAGCAGACTGGCCTTTCAGAACGGTCATGTTCTCAATGTCGTCGGGGTTTAAGTTACCTAAACCATCGCCACCATCGGCACCACCCCACTCACCAGCACTTCCGCGTTGAGTATTATCCATTGGAACACCATTGATGATGATCAGAGGAGCACCACCAGAGTTCATACTAGGCATACCGCGAAGTAAAAGCTTAGAAGTGCCGCCAGGACCACCGTTGGTTCCGCGAACACTCAGACCTGCTACCCGACCAGCCAGCGAGTTACCAAGGTTGGTTTCACGGGCTTTAGTCATTACTTCTGCATTGATCGTTGACACGGCATACCCTACGGTACGGGCTTCTTTCGATACGCCCAAAGCCGTTACTACTACTTCCTGAAGATTACCATCATTAGGAGCCAGACTTACATTGAGTACGGTCTGGGTTCCAACGGTAATTTCTTTCTTATTATAGCCAACGTAAGAAACGATAATAACCGCCTGGTCATTAGGGATAGAAAGCGTAAAGTTACCATCGGCCCCTGTAATAGAACCCTGAGTGGTACCTTTAATAGATACGGTAGCCCCTGCTAAAGGCTCTCCTTTTTCATCTGTCACCTTACCCGTAATCTGGCGATCGATGCTCATGGTAGCAGAATTTTCTCTACCATAAGTAGGAGTTTCTGCACCTGAAAGCCACATTCCCAGACAAGTAAGAACCAACAATGAGGTCTTAGATAAGCTTCTTTTCATAAGAAGAATGGAAAATGAAGTTTAAGTTTAATTCGTACGTGTGTATACAGCTTGCGGGTTGTATTTTTATAAATTAAGCAGAGTATAGAGGTCGAGAAATAATTATACTGATTACTTTAAATAGTTATAATGACGGGTACACAAAGGTTGGTCATTATTGATATTCTGATACTTTATCTATAAAAACTTTAATTAATCCTTATTGATAATATTTGTAAGTGAATATTCTGTATTCTATATTAAAAATGTTATTTTATTCTGTTCAGAGGGAGCGAACAATAATTTTATTTCATACAAATCTATTCTGTATTATTTAAAATTTTAAATAAATAGGGATAATTTTTTAAAATTTTATTTTATCTAAGTGAAACTCAGCAATATAATCTAAGACTTGCTTTATATGATTATTAGTAGAAAGCAGATAAAATCAATCTACTACCGGATAAGTATGTATGGAGCCCAAAGGAGGGCAAAAGTAAAATTCATCTTGGAAAAGTTTAAAACAAGCCTGATTCTCAGCTCTCCTGATCAATAAAAAAGCCTACACAAAGTTGGGATTTGTGTAGGCTTCTTCAGTTGTAACTACTAGATCAACGGGTAAACGCCTTCGGATAAATCTCGCTTTTATACTTCTCCCAGGGCGTTTGCTTTTTATGATAATTATCGCCAAAAAATGTAATAATCTGATGAAAATCAGGGGCTTTGTGAAAACCGGGTACTGCCTGGATTACTTGTAGTTCATTGTTTTGGACGAATGTTTCGTCCATGAAGACCACGGTGGGGAAGCTCATTTTGCCGTTCATTAATAAGGCCGCCAGCTCCTGATACCCTCGATTCCCCTGAGCGATGTAGTTAAAGGTGTGAGAGCCCAGTTTGATGGGGTTTTTACCCTCTGCATCAAGCTTTACAGCGTAATATTTTTGGTTCACGTATTCTACGACTTTAGGATTCGTGAAGGTCTCCCGATCCATTACCTTGCACCAGCCACACCAGTCGGTGTAGACATCAATCATGAATTTGCGGGGCTCTTTTTGGTTGCGGGCGTAGGCTTCCTCTATGGTAAGCCACTCAATTTTTGCCGCTTTAGGGGACTGCGGTTTCTCTTGAATAGGAGCCAAAGACCAGCCTGCCACCGAAAGGGCCAGCATACAGCAAAAAGTAAGGATGGAACGCATGTATCGTTTAATTTAGGATCAAATTTGGGTAGAATCTCTGATAATCTTAAGATTTATTACGCTGAAAACGGAAGTTGATAACAGAAAGTTGCCTGAGCGAGTTAATTTTGAAAACCCAATTCAACCATCCTAAAATATGGGATGAATTGCTTCTGTTACGGATCCTTATGCTACTCAACGACTATACTGCTGCTATCGAGCAAACCATTGCAACTACCGAATACGGCCAATCTCCCATCGAATTATACGAACCCATTCAGTACATCATGAGTCTGGGCGGTAAGCGGATTCGTCCTTTATTGACCGTTATGTCAGCGGCTCTGTTTACGGAAAGCTGGCAGAAAGCCGTTCGGCCTGCGATTGGAGTGGAAGTTTTTCACAACTTCACGCTCATGCACGATGATATTATGGACAAAGCTCCGATTCGTCGTGGGCAACCTTCGGTGCACGAAAAGTGGAACGAAAACGTGGCTATTCTTTCAGGAGATGTGATGCTGGTTTCGGCGTATGAATTCATGACGGAGGTAGAAACGGCTCATCTGAAGGCCGTTTTGAAAAAGTTCAATCGGGCGGCGGCTGAAGTGTGCGAAGGGCAGCAACTAGACATGAATTTTGAGAAGCGTTCGGATGTTACCAAGGCTCAGTATCTGGAAATGATTCGCCTGAAAACGGCTGTATTGTTAGGCTTTGCTCTGGAACTAGGCGGAATTATTGGTGGAGCCGATGAAGAAACCGGCTTATTACTCAAGAAACTGGGTGATGCCATCGGTCTTGGGTTTCAACTGAAGGATGACTTACTGGACGTATACGGCGATCCTGGCAAGTTTGGGAAGCTGGTCGGCGGTGATATTCTGGCAAATAAAAAAACGTATCTATTAATAGATGCTCTGGACAAAGCTGAGGGTGAAACGCAGGAGGCCTTACAATTTTGGTTATCCTCAGCGGATCACAATAATATCGAAAAAATACAGGCAGTGACGGAGATTTATAATCAGTTGGGGGTTCGGGAAGCAGCGGAAGCAGAGATGAATCGCTGCTTTGAACAAGGATTCGAATACCTGAACGCTCTGAATGTTTCCGAAGAAAAGAAGAAACTGCTCAGCGACTTTTTCAAAAATCTAATCGAGCGGGAAAAGTAACCCAGGGAGCTATAAAACAAAGAATCCGCTTGGTCAATCCGAGCGGATTCTTTGTTTTATAACCTGATTTTTCGCTAGCTTTAGTTATCGATTAAAGGATTGAAAATGAAAAGGAAACAAGCGATTCAAACTTTAGTAAGCGGCTTATTGGCAAGTTCGGCATTGACGGCTCAGGCTTCCGCTAAAGAAGAAGCCTTTCAGAAAGAATTTAGCCAGGCCTGGAAACGCTCGCGTGAGTATACACTGACGATCTTTAATCAGATGCCGGAAGAACATCTGAATTTTAAGCCCATGCCTGAAATGTTCTCGTTTCGAATGCAGTTTGTGCATGGCATGATCTATACTACGGCTCAACTGGCCAATCGGGTAGGAGTGAAAGATCCTTATGAAACTGCTCAGGGCTGGAATCAGCGATCGAAAGCAGAGGTAGCAGCAGAGTTAAATCGTTTTTACGATTGGGTACAGCAAACGGTTTCAGCTTTAAAGCCCGAGCAACTGAGCAAGATGCAGGAGTTTGTCGGCGAAGCTATCACTGGAAGACAGCTATGTTATGCTCTGGAAAATCACATCATCCACCACCGAGGTCAGAGCATCGTTTATTTACGCCTAAAAGGAATTACGCCAGAAGGGTACTTTGGCTGGTAGAGGAGGCGAGTTTGAGGAGGTTGGATACAGCGTTAGAGAAAGTTTGATCCATTGGAGTCTCTTCATGGCTATCCTAATTTTTTGAACTTTCCGAAAGCCTTAAACTTTCGGAAAGTTTTATTACTGGAGCAACTGAATCCATCCGTTAACCCTATCAATCTGCATCAAACCTAATACTTAGCCATTCGCATATCTACATCTTCGGCCCAGGAGTGGATGCCGCCTGAGAGATTAGATAAATTATCGTAACCGTGCTCATGAGCCAAATATTGAATCACGCTGGCTGATCGCATGCCGTGATGACAATATACCACTACCGGACGGTCACGAGGAACCTGATCAAAATTGGCCGGAATGGTTGCCATAGGAATTAACACAGCTCCGGGTAAGTGACAAACATCATATTCTTCCGGGTTTCTGACATCCAGCAAAAATGTATCCGGCTCGCGTTTGAGCTGACGAACTAACTCTACTGCTGATAATTCCGTAGGTAATAATTCATTTGCTGCTATTTTTCGGTTCGTTTTTAATCCTTCTTCAGCCAATGTTTCTGCGTCAGAGCGGCGTTTGAATTTCATTTTCCGCTGCGAATTTTCCAGTAAATCTACCAGTAACAACTCTCCCGACAGCACATTTCCAATACCCGTAATAATCTTGATTACCTCATTGGCCTGAAACATACCGATCATACCCGGGAGAATGCCCACTACGCCTACTTCCGCACAATTAGGAATTTCCAGACCGCTGGGTGGAGTAGGAAAGAGGCAACGGTAGGTAGGACCTAAAATACCTTCTTTGACATAGTTGAATGCCGAAACCTGGCCCTCGAAGCGGTGAATGGCTCCGTAGACAAATGGTTTTCCCTGCAAAACGCAGATGTCATTAATCAGATAGCGAACGGAGAAGTTATCCGTGCAATCCACCACGAGATCGAACCCATCAATGATGGAAGCGGCGTTTTCCGAAACCAGATTAGTTGGGAAGTATTCGTATTCAATCAGATCATTCAGTCGGCGAAGACGATTGGCTGCTACGGTGGCTTTGGGACGAGCTACGTCGGCTGACTCATAAAGTACCTGACGTTGCAGATTCGTTTCATCAACGGTATCTCCGTCGACAATGCCAATGGTACCTACACCCGCTGCAGATAGATACAAAAGCACCGGGCAACCCAGTCCTCCAGCACCTACCACCAACACGCGGGCACTCTTAAGGCGTTCCTGTCCTTCGGGACCCATTTCGGGTAAAAGCAGGTGTTTTTGATATCTCTGTTTTTCAGCGGAAGAAAGCATACACACAACTGAGGGTAAAATGTAAAAAGATGAGCAGCCCTAAAAAATACATTCCCGGGACGTGAGTTTTGAGTTTTGAGTTTTGAGTTTTGAGCGACCGTCGCTACGGTTTTGAGTTTTCAGTTTTGAGTTTTGAGTTTTCAGTTTTGAGTTTTGAGTTGTTCAGTTTTGAGTTTTGAGTTTTCAGTTTTCAGTTTTGAGTTTTCAGTTTTGAGTTTTCAGTTTTCAGTTTTCAGTTTTCAGTTTTCAGTTTTCAGTTTTCAGTTTTCAGTTTTCAGTTTTCAGTTTTCAGTTTTCAGTTTTCAGTTTTCAGTTTGGAAAGTGAAAACCCGTAAAGGTAGGGAGTTGTTTGGAAATGGGAGGTCTAACCCCAGAGGGGTTCAACATGGATAGCCCCGGATGACAATCCGGGGTTTGTAATCGATTATTACAACCTCTACTCTACAGGTTTTGTAAATAGCTTCGGTCTATCGGGACCCGGAACAACTCCAAATAATAATCCTGAAACGCAAGAAATCATTTAACCCTTCGCCAATGTTACTTATAGCATTGAAAACTGAAAACCGCAGACTGAAAACTATTGATACTGAAAACTACTGAACAGCAATTCGGTAAATATATCCGGGGTCTTCGACGGCAATGTAGGCATAACCGTCCGGTCCTATGCTAACGTTCCGAACGCGGCCAATATTGGGGAATAGAATTTCTTCCTTCACTACTTTATTATTCTTAATTACGCAGCGATTCAGGTATTTAAAACGCAGCGAACCAATTAATAAGTTACCCTTCCAGGCTGGATATCGATTACCCGTGACCAGAGCCAATCCGCTTGGAGCAATAGACGGAACCCAGTAATGCTGAGCCTGCTCCATGCCGTCTTTGGCTTTCAGGTCGGTAATAACCTTTCCGTCATAGTTAATCCCATATGAAATAACGGGCCAGCCGTAGTTAGCTCCTTTCCGAACCATATTCAACTCATCACCGCCACGGGGACCGTGCTCGGTTTCCCAGATCGTTCCCGTGGCTGGGTCGATTAATAAACCTTGTGGGTTGCGGTGACCCCAAGAGTAAATGGTACCCTTCGTTTTATCCTTAAATGGGTTGTCATTTATTGGACTACCGTCGTCTTTCATCCGGTGAATTTTCCCTAAATCACTATCCAGATTTTGCGGATTTGTTTTTTCGCTCCCGCGTTCTCCAACGGTTACAAAGAGATAGCCATTTTTATCAAAAGCCATTCGTGAACCGTAGTGGTGACGGGTTTTGGAGTAAGGTAATGCTTCGAAAATAATCTTCTGATCGCTCAACTGGTTACCTTCCAATTTAGCTCGCATAACTGCTGTTGTGGATAATTTTCCCTCGGGAGCATCTTTGAACGCCGAATAAGAAAAATACACCCAATGATTTTTAGCAAAATTCGGGTGTAAAGTAACATCCAGTAATCCGCCCTGACCCTGAGCCAATACTTCGGGTCCGCCGCTTACTTCCGTCTTATGCTGTTTGGAATCGACCAGATAAATCTTCCCGTTTCGGTCGGTTACCAGCAGGTTTCCATCGGGCAGAAAACCCATGCCCCAGGGATTATCCAGCCCAGAAGCTACGGTATCGAGTCGGGCCGTAAACGCTTCAGTTTTAAAAATGTTTGATTTGGGTTTGTTGTTAAAGCTGTAGCGATTCCCTTTTTCAATACTCGTTTGAATCAACTGAGCAATGCCTTCAATCTGAGCGGGTTTTAGGGTACCTTCCCAGGCTGGCATGCCAAAATCGGCGTAGCCTTTGCTGATACTGGCGATGAGTTCGTCCTTGCTGGTGCCATGTTTCCACTTGCGGTCTACAAAGGCCTGCACATCACCGTGGCAACTGGAACAGAGCGTTTTAAAGGTCGTTTCGGGTGATTCGGGTGGGGTAGGTTGAGATAAATTAGAAAAACTTAGGCCCGTAACAGTCAGGACTGAAGCAATCGTTAAGTATCTGAAAATCATAAGGAGGAGAGGTTATGTCTTTTTGCTCTGACCAAAAATAAGGATTTACTAATAAATTAATAAGGAGAGAATACCTAACCGAAGATTCTGAAGAGCAATAAGGCTAAAACGAAGAAAACCCATTCCAGCCGAACAACTGAAATGGGTTTGATATAATAATAGAATAAGATTCAAAGCATAAGTAACTCTAAACCCCAAATACGAAAATTACTAGCTTACAAAACGGTCTTGATTTTCAGCTCGTCCATTTGCTTAGCTGCGATGAGCGAAGGACTGTCAATCATGACATCGCGACCCGCGTTGTTTTTCGGGAAAGCGATGAAGTCACGAATGGTATCGGCACCTCCGAAAAGCGAGCAAAGACGGTCGAAACCGAAAGCGATACCCGCGTGTGGAGGGGCTCCAAATTCAAAGGCATTCAATAAGAAACCAAACTGATTCTGAGCTTCTTCGGGCGTAAATCCTAACAGATCAAACATACGTGACTGAATGTCTTTCTGGAAAATACGAACCGAACCGCCGCCCACTTCCACTCCATTAATCACCATATCATAGGCATTAGCCCGAACTTTACCGGGATCGGTAGCGATCAGAGCCATGTCCTCTGGCTTGGGACTGGTGAAGGGGTGGTGCATGGCGAAGTAACGATTTTCTTCTTCACTCCACTCCAATAAGGGGAAATCAACGACCCAGTGAACGGAATATTCATCAGGGTTACGCAGACCCAGGCGGTTACCCAGCTCCAGACGTAATTCGTTGAGTTGCTTCCGAGTCTTATCTGCTCCGCCAGCCAGAATTAATAACAGATCGCCGGGCTTGGCACCGAACTTCTCGGCCCAGGCTTTCAGTCCGGTCTCCGAATAGAATTTATCAACTGAAGATTTAACGGAACCATCGGCATTTACGCGGGCGTAGACCAGGCCTTTCGCTCCAACTTGGGGGCGTTTTACCCATTCCGTTAATTCGTCGATTTGCTTACGTGTGTATTCCGCACAACCGGGAGCGGCAATACCTACAACGAGTTCAGCAGAATCAAAAACGACGAAATCTTTACCTGAAGTCAGGTCAGCGTCTTCACCTTTCAATTCTACGAATTCCATACCGAAACGAATGTCTGGTTTATCAGAACCAAAGCGACGCATGGCTTCTGAATAAGGCATGCGAACGAGCGTTTCGGGTAACTCTATATTTTTGACCGTGCGGAATAAATGACGTACCAGTCCTTCAAACGTGTTCAGCACGTCTTCCTGCGTAACAAACGACATTTCGCAGTCGATTTGCGTAAACTCAGGCTGACGGTCGGCCCGTAGATCTTCATCCCGAAAACACTTCACAATCTGATAATAACGGTCAAAACCCGATACCATCAATAATTGCTTGAACGTTTGGGGTGACTGGGGCAAAGCGTAGAATTCACCGGGATTCATACGGCTGGGCACGACGAAATCGCGGGCCCCTTCGGGCGTCGATTTAATCAGAACGGGCGTTTCTACTTCGATGAAGTTTAGCTCGTCGAGATACTGACGCGTCCGGCGGGCTACCTGATGGCGAAGTTCCAGGTTCTTGCGAACGATGCCCCGACGAAGATCCAGGTAACGATATTTCATGCGAATATCATCGCCACCGTCGGTTTCATCTTCAATCAGAAAGGGAGGTAACTTGGCGGGGTTCAGTACTTCCAGTTTTGCCACCTTTACCTCGATATCACCCGTAGGTAGATTAGGGTTTTTCGCTATCCGCTCTACAATCGTTCCTGTAGCAGAAACGACGTATTCGCGACCCAGAGAACGGGCCGTTTCGAGAACAGAAGCAGCCGTTGACCCTTCTTCAAAAATTAACTGTGTAATGCCGTATCGATCCCGCAGATCGATCCAGATCATGCCTCCTTTATCGCGGATGCGTTGCACCCAACCGCACAGGGTTACTTCCTGTCCAGCCTGGGTAAGGCGGCCTTCGCCGCAAGTTTGTGTACGTAGCATAACATGACAGGATAGAATGACATCCCATTTCGTGCCGCAAAAATAGGGATTTTAAAAGGGTTCACTGCCATTCTGTGAATGTTTACAAAAAAGCAGGATAGGAATGTCGATTATTCCGTTGAAGGCCGGGGCTGAACCCGGCCCTGAAAAAGGGGAATGTAGGGTAAATTAAGGAATACTATCTTCGGCTGGTGGAGCGGGAGGCGTAACGTCCAGATAACGATCGGTGCGAACGAAAATGCGAACGTCATCCACTGTTTTGGCTAGTGTATAATACTTATCAATGAAAGCTTTTAACTCGGGAAAAACGTGGTATCCGTAACGTTTGGAATCGGTTAACCAGGTAGAATTCTTTCCAACGGCATCAAAGAAAACCGGGGGGACGGTGCGGGTAATGTTACGGATGTAACGTTCCCGGTGTTTGGCCTGATGGGCCGCATCACCCAGTACGCAGCGGATGGTGTGATTATCGCAAACCCCCATGGGCATTTGCGTTTCAACGTTAAATCTCGGAGCCCAGCCCCAAACCACGAGGTATTCTCCTGCTCTGGCGTAGGTTAAAGCTACCTGTGAAGGCTCCGAAATATCCATCTTAATATGACCAAACGGAACCTGATTAAAGGCCTGATTCATTCGGCTCAGCGAAGCTGGAGCATGGGTATTTTTATAAATAATGGAAAGCACTACCAAACTCGTGAACACGGCAGCGTAAACGGGCGAAGGCCAGCGGTCTATCACCCAGGCAGCCAGTAAGCTACACGGCGTCAATAGGTAAAGCAGGTAGTGAATAAATTCGTTACCGGGCTTAATAATAGCGTATAAGCTAGCTAAAACGGCTCCGATAAAAAAGAGTAACAGGGATCGGTTCGAGTAGCGGGTTGTGGGAACGAAAAGTCCGCCAATAACCGCTAGCAGAATAATGGCCAGGTAATATTCAAAGTCCGTAGCCCGATGCACATAGGCAGGGAATAAGGAAACGTAATGAGCAAATGAGCCGCCAGCCGAATACGTGAGGTTACCTAAGAAATAGAAGTAAACAAAATCATCAAAAACGCCAAAAGCGAACGTCAAGGCAATGACTAAAGCAGGAAAACTGATCCCGCCTAGAATAAAGAGAAGTAAGGTTTTTCGGAACGCTGCCGCCGATAAAGCAAAGCGGTTTTGAAAAAGTCCGATCAGGGTAGCTAGAATAATGACTAAGGCTGAAGGCGTTCCCTGAAGTTTCGCAAAGGGAATAAGGCTACATAGGAAAGCCAGGAGAATCAAATCTCCCGGAGAGGTAAATCGTTGCAGCTTCCAGATGCGGGAATATTGCCAGTAACTCAGGCCTAATAATGCCAGGGACAACTGCTCGTTGGTGGCGTGAAGGAAGTCATAGTGTAAAGCAAAAGCCAGAAAAGCGACCATAGGAAACGTGGCAATTCGGGCGGTTTGGGCGGAAAAGAAATTAACAATAGCCCCATACGTGCTTAAGACGGTAACGATAAGACATAAAAAGCCCGTCCAGCGGAGTGACATGAAATCCAGAGCGAAACCAAAATAGGCGGGAATGGATGCATAGTACGAAGACAAAGGCCCCATCGTAGCTCCATCTACTGATTTCCAATAGACCTGGTGTTTGGCTAGGGTGATGGATTGCGAAAGGAGCTGACTTTCATCGGCGTTCATTTCATGATTAAAAAACAGAATCAGGATTCGGTTAATAATCAGAAAACCAATCAAAAAGAAGAGTAATAAGGTATGTTGCTTTTTTGACAAATTCTTCGAAAAACCAGCTCCAGCCCACAGAATTCCCATGATGACCAGACTGAGCCAGCTTAAGATTTCCCAGGCGTGGCGGGACTTCAATACGGAGTAAAAAAAGGACATAATATAAAGAAGATCGATAAATTGGGTAATAATTGACGTGGGCGTTACGCGTTAACAACTGAAGGGATTTACTCCGAATAATCGCCAATACTCACAAAGAAACCATCTGCATCAAGATTTTCAAAATCCTTTACCATTATGAAATTCTAATGACAAAGGCCGGTGCCTGAAAAGCGACCGACCTTGTTAACCGAATAAAATGGAATCAGTCTCGTTACCTTCGAGTCTTATCGCATCCGCTTGTAAATCCGCACGTTTTCGGTTTGCTTCAGGAGTTCGTAATGTTGCTGAATGTATGTGCCAATCTCAGGAGTAGCCTCGTGTCGTTCTTTTTCAGAGCCGAAATAGGTGAGAGAAGTGCCGCAGACATCGACAAAAATCCGGGGTTTGTTTTCTTCCATATCCTTTAAAAAGTCAACCACACGGGCGTCGTGTAGAGGACTGGGATAAAAGATGCCAATCGTATATGGATAGCGATGGCCCATCGGACGCTCGGCGTATACATAGACCCGATCAGCCCAGCCCCAGAGAACCATTCGGTCGTCGGGATCGCTGTTCTGTTTGATGATTTGAGCAACTTCGTGAGCCAGCTCGTCGTGGTCGGGTGGGGGAAGGGGTGTCCGATACCAGAGATTCCAGACAGCCTGCACGCCTCCGAAAAGGATTAGTAAAAGAGTTAATTTCTGAAGTAAGGATTTCTCTAAATCCCGCCCCCAGATGCCAATGACCAGCGTGAAAAAATAAGGAACGTATAAGGCGTAATGATGGAAGTTGTTACCCGACTGAAGAATGGCGTAATAAGTGGTTAGCAACAAAGCCAGAGCCAGCCAATCGAGGGCAGTTTTGGTTTTACGGAAAAAATGCAGGAGCAGAAGGCCAACGGCTGTAAATAATCCCGCCGCAAGCCATCGCATGGAATAATGCGTGAGACTCAGCTGTAGAAAACGGATGGGGCTGAAACGCTGAGCGGTCGTGAGTTTCGAGAATTCGTCGGTATAACTGTAATAAAAATAATAAAGGAAGTAATGATTCCAGAAAGTTTCCAGTTGTCCTAAGCTGCTGTAATAGAGAACAAAACCCAGACTGGGTAATAGACCGCCCAGAAGCAGCAACAGCACCACTTGCCAGTTCTTCCGCTGAATCCAGCTAATCCCCGCAAAGGCGGCAATAACGATTCCCATCGGAGCATTCTGGAATTTGGCGTAGGGCAAAAGGCCGAGGGTAGTCCCTAAAAACAGAGCAATCCAGGGAGTAGGCTGATTAAGCCAGCGAAGACACATCCAGACTGCCAGGGCCAGCATCCACATGCTGGCAACTTCGGAGTTATAACCTACATGATCGCCATAACTCGTCGTCCCGATAAAGCCTGCCAGAGCCAGAATGAGAACATACACTCGCTCGGATCGCCAGCCTAATACCTGTAAAGTTTGGGCGAGGAAGTATAGGGTAATGCACCACAAAAAAATACCTATCAACTCCGCACTCATGTAACTAATGGGCATGCCCAACAGACTGCCTAGCCAGAGCGGAGCCACCGTAAAAGGACGACCATCGGTATAATTTAGCCAGGTCCAGAGGGTCTCGCTGGCTTTTCCGATGGTTAAGGTGCTGTTAAGCCAGGTGCTGGTATCGACGTTAGGTTCGTTATGGAGAAGGTTAGCCGAACGGGTAATAAAGATGGCCCCGAACAGAGCTAGTAGGGAGAAATAAATGTTTCGGTTTCGGCCCTGATATTGCCAGGCGGTATAAAACAGAACGATCCAGTTGAAAATCAACAGGAATTTAATCAGATCAGTCATGGGGAGAATCCATTACGGTAAATACCGAGCTTCCCAAAGGGGCCAGCGGAAGGATCAATTCTTCCAGCTTCATTAAGCCATTGAGGGTGTGATTGATGGGGGCGGCGGGTAAGGCTACATCTGAGTTTAGGTTTTCAGTTTTAACCCAGCCACGGCTGAGTTGAAAATTCTGCCAGCTACGCACTAGTGCAATCGGTGGAAATAATACTAAACTCCAGTAACCACCCTGACGAATCCGCAAACCAACCTGCTGAGCATAGGTTTTCAGATCTGATAAAACAAACCGTCTGTGAATGTTCAGGGCGGCGGCGTGCGTTCCACCTAGCCAGTTAAAAGCATTGTTATTCGAAATAAAAATACCACCCGGACGAAGTTTGCGGCGAAACTCGGTCAACACTTTAACGATCTGTTCTTCGCTCAGATAACATAGCACATCATCGCAGACGATGACGTCGAAAGTTTCGCCAGGCTGGAAGGAAGCAATATGAAGCAGGTTATGATGCTGTACCTGAAAGCCGCGTTGCCGGGTAAAGGCTACGGCATCTTCTGAAGCATCCAGTCCCTGAAGCTGGGTGTATCCGCGTTTTCGTAGCGATTCCAGTAAGCCCCCCGTACCGCAGCCTGCATCCAGAACTCGAATATTTTTCTGCTCACCAAAGCGTTTTTCAATGGCTCGCCCTACGCGTCTGTGTAAGCTTTGATACCACCACAGGGACTGTTCAGTGGCGTGCATACGTTCGTATTCCTGTCGTTTGCCAATCATGCGGGTTACAGAAGCGTTTTCTTAATCACGTATTGAGGTAACCCGTTCTGGGTCATGAAAAGCTTTCCGACGTATTCACCCACCAGGCCCATCGCTACTAACTGAATGCCCCCTAAAAACAGTACGGTTACCCAAACCAACTGGTCAGTTTCGGGTAAATGTTTGCCAATTAAAGAACTAGTTACTTCAAAAAATCCTAATAGGAAAGAAACCACAATGAGCAATAATCCGGTATTGGTAATGAGTCGAATGGGGCGGGGAGAATAACAAAACAGAATGTTCAGAAACAGGGAAATTAATTTACGCAACGTATAACTAGACCGACCTTCCTGACGCTTGGAGTGTTGAACTTCTACTTTACCCACATTTCGGGTAACTCTGAAAATCAACCCATCGAGGTAAGGGTAAGGGCCTTTATACTGAATCATTTCCTGAACGACTTCCTGTCGGATTAACTTAAAGCTCGACAGGTATAAATCGCGGGGTTTGTCCAGCAACCAAGTGGTCAACTGGTTCACTAGCGAGCTGCCTGTGTTCCGAAAAAGGGAATGCTGTTTACTTTCGTAATAGGAATAAACTACGTCGTAATCACCGCGTTCGGCCTCTTCCACGAGCTTAATGATTTCTGAAGGTGGATTCTGAAAATCATCATCCACCATGACGCAGTATTTTCCCGTAGCAAAATTCAGTCCGCACATCACGGCATTGAATTCTCCGAAATTTCGACGCAGAGAAATGAATTTCACCGTTTCAAAATCCTGAGCCAGTTTTGTACAGACGGCTTCAGAAGTATCGGGGCTACCGTCGTTGACTAATACAATTTCAATAGCATATTCCCGCAAGGTCGTCAGAATACGTTCGACGAGCGGAGCGATGGTTTTCTCACTTTTATAAACGGGAATAATAACGCTAATGTCCATGTATCAAAAAGGACGAACCTTAACCTTGGCAGGCATTTACTGCCGCAATGATCTGGCTAACTTCTTCGTCGGTAAGGGTTGGATATAAGGGTAAACTAACAACCTCGCGGTGAAGTTGTTCGGTAAGGGGTAAAGAAAGGTGACTGAATTCCTGATACGCCTTTTGTTGATGGGGAGGCACGGGGTAATGAATCATGGTCTGAATGCCCAAGGCCTGTAATTCTTTCATGAAAACGTCCCGACGGGGGTGCCTTACCACAAACAAATGCCAGGCATCCTGATGACAGGTTTCGGCTGGAGGCAATTGAACGTCAGGATTCGTTATTTCTGATAGAAAACGTTGAGCGATGGCTTGCCGACGCTGATTATCATCATCCAGATAAGGAATTTTTACCCGTAATAAAGCCGCCTGTAATTCGTCGAGCCGGCTGTTTACTCCTTGCATTTCATTGTAATACTTTACTTCTGAGCCGTAGTTACGAAGCAAAAAAATCCGGCGGGCCAAATCGGGATCACTGGTGGTAATGGCTCCGGCATCGCCCAAAGCACCAAGATTTTTGGTGGGGTAAAAACTAAAAGCCGCCGCGTCGCCAAGGTTACCTACTTTTTTTCCCTGGTACGTAGCCCCGTGAGCTTGAGCGGCGTCTTCAACAATTCGTAGATTATACGTTTCAGCTATCTTCCGAATGGGTTCCATGTCGCAGGTTTTTCCGTACAAATGAACCAGTAAAATGGCCTTCGTTCGTTCGGTAATATGCTGCTCAATTTGCTGCGGGTCAATGTTATAGGTAGCCAGGTCGGGTTCCACCAGTACGGGCGTTAAACCAGCATTGGTAATTCCCAGAATGGAGGCAATATAGGTATGAGCGGGAACCAGTACTTCGCTATCAGCGGGCAATTGTAAAGCTTTAAAAATAAGCGTAATTGCTTCCAGACCGTTGCCTACACCCAGGCAATGGCTAGTGCCGCAATATTGAGCCCAGTCGGCTTCAAAGGCAGTTAGTTCTTTTCCGAGAATATACCAGCCAGAGGTAAGCACGCGTTGGGCGGCTTCGCTTAGTTGAACTTCGTAGGGTCGGTTCACCCGTCCCATGTCGAGGTGGGAAATCATGGTTTTTGATAAAAATAATCGTCTAAGTCGTAATAATAATTAGAGAGGACCAGCAAGACAGACCCTTTCGAGAATTGGTCCATCAGGAGCCAGTCGGCAGGTTCAACGACCAGACATTTCTGTGGGGTGCTTAAATGAAAAGAAGCCGTTCCGTTGACGTTTGAAATTTCAATACGGCAACTACCATTCAGGCAAACCAATGCCTGATGAGACTGTAAATGTCCGTGCTTAGCTCGCTGGGAATCTGGCGGTACCCCATATACGAAAAAAGCACGTTTAATATCGCCAGGCAAAATTTTCTCAAATACGCTTAAGTAACCCACTTTATCGGTTCCGAAGGTATTCAACTCCAGGAGAGTTGCCATGAATAAGTACTAAAGTCTTAAAGTTTATTAAGATAGATGCATGGTGGTGGAGAGGAATCGTCTCCTAAAATTGAGTGATATAATTTGTAATCAAAACATAAACCTTAGTTTAAGATTAAAAAAATGTTTTATATGCTTGAATTCCAACGAACTAGTTTCTTAAATATTTACCTAGATGGAAAAATAAATTCATCGAAATTTAGCCGTCTAACACCGAAGAAATAAGGGGATTAGTCGCAGGTGCTTAAAAAGACATTAGAAATCGAAAGCCGTAAACATTGCTATTTTTAAAGATTAGATATTAATTTATAATTATACTTTAATTACGTTTAGTATAACTCAGTTATTACCTAACATCCTACTAGGTAATTTAATCATCTTGCTGTAACAGATACTCTAACTCGACAGATGTAGTTTTCAGCCGTCAGATACATATAACCGTCTGAACCAAAGCTGCAATTCGAAGTAGCCGTTTTGAATTCTAGTCTTCCTAACAGTTTCCCCTGAGCATTCAGAATAAGGAATCCACCGCCACCGGCTGCATAAAGGTTACCAGAAGCATCGGTACGAATTCCGTCAGGGGCTCGTTTCAATCCCTGTTTGATCAAAGGAGTGAAATCGTAAAAAATGCGACCTTTTCCTACCGAACCATCGTTCTGCAAAGGATAGGCCATGATATAAGGTTCGCTATCGTCGGACTGAGCAACGTACAAAGTTTTTTCGTCCGGCGAGAGAGCGACACCATTTGGTCTTTTCAGGTTGTTAATAATCTGGGTAACTTTTCCGCTGCTATCTACCCGATAGACTCCGAAGGCATCCATTTCCCGACTGGGGTCCTTTTCTTTCTGAGCTAATCCGTACGGTGGATCGGTGAAGTAATAAGCTCCCGAGGAGTGTTCGCACACATCGTTTGGGGAGTTGAATCGCTTTCCTTCCCAGCGGTCGGCGAGCGTATATTTTCCGCCTGTCTTCATGGGCATTCGGGTTAATCGTCGGTCGCCGTGTTCACAGGCAACGAGTTCTCCTTTCGCATTAATCAGTAAACCATTAGAGCCGGGTTCATCGCTGTACTCACCTCGTCCGGTATAGCCGGATGGAGATAAAAAAATGCTCAGGCCATCCTGCGGGTGCCAGCGGTAAATTTTATTCTGTTTTGTATCAGAAAAGAAAAGGCAACCTTCGTTTTTCGACCATGCGGGGCCTTCTGCCCATTTAAAACCAGAGGCGACTACCTCAATAGTAGCCTGAAGCGGAATAATCTGATCAAATGCTGGGTCTAGCCGAACGATTTTTCCCAGGGTTGGGAATTCCTGAGCAGTAGTGACACCGGAAAAGAACAGACCGACGCAAAGAATGGATAAAAGCTTTTGCATAAAGTATGGGTAGAAGGTTGTTTAGAATAAAGTTGAGGCCTTAGTTTTAGCAGAAAAGTAAAGTAAAAAATCCTGCCTGTTGAGGAGAAAGAAGGGTTTGATTCAAAGGAAAGAGAGCAGGAGGTCGAAGAAGGGGTACATTTTTTTTAAGTATAATGTACAAGTTCATATACGTAACCTTCCCTTCTTCATGCAAACGATTACTTCTGAACAAAACACATCCGAGGAACGGCCTTATACCTTTACTCAGCGAGTAGGCATAACGGTCGGTATTACCATTTTCCTAATTCTGCTTACCTTATTACTAGGCTTTAGCTTTGACATTTTATTACTCATCACCGCTTCCTTATTAATTGCTTTGCCGCTGCGGGCTGCTGCTCGCTGGCTAAGTAAAAAGACGGGCTGGAAAGAAGGCATCAGTCTGGTTATGGTCGCATTAGTAACGCTGGGACTTTTTGTGGGAATGATCTGGATTTTTTCAACGACGATTGGGCATCAGTTCAGCGATTTAAAAGAAGGCATTCCCAAGGCCGTTGACAATTTTCAGCAAAAGCTTTCGCAGAATGAGATGGGCAGTAAAGTACTCGAAATGATTCCTTCCGAAAGCGAGCTTATGCAAGGAGGTTCTAAATGGATGAATCGAGCTACGGGTGTGTTGTCTTCTACCTTTGGTACGATAGCAGATTTATACGTTATCTTTTTCCTGGCTATTTTCATCGCCGCCCAGCCCCGACTTTATCGTGAAGGTATTATTCTGCTCATTCCCAAAAAATCCAGAAACCGAGCGGGTGAAGTGCTGGATAAAGTAGGAGAGACGCTGGTAAAATGGCTGATGGGGCAACTGTTCTCTATGGCCGTAGTGGGAGTCCTAAGCTTTATAGGTCTATGGGCTTTAGGCATTCCTCTGGCGGGAGCCTTGGCTCTTTTTGCGGCTTTGGTAACCTTTATTCCTAACATCGGTCCCATTTTTGCCTTGATTCCAGCGGTGCTTTTCGCTTTAATGGACGGGCCCGAAAAGGCATTATATGTGATCCTGATTTACGTAGGGATTCAGGCGATTGAAAGTAATGTGCTGACCCCAATCGTGCAGAAACGTATGATTGATATTCCTCCCGCTCTGGTGCTGATTTCTCAATTAATCATTGGCCTTTTCACAGGCGTGTTGGGTCTGATTTTGGCCACACCTTTAATGGCCATGGTTATGGTCATGGTAAAAATGTTATACATTCAGGATACTTTGAAGGATGATTCGGTAGAAGTATAAATTTGCTGGCGATGGAGGAGATTAGGAATAGCCTGCTCCATTGATTAACCTACAAAACCAGGAATGGCATCGGTAGTTTTAATCAATTCGTCCAGAGGAATCCGTAAGGTTACATCCAAAGTCTGGCACATGGCCATTTCTTCTTCAATTCCTGCCACCACCATCGGTTCTCCTCCATTAAGAATGGAATCCTGATTTTTGGGTTTATGGATTACCTGATCTCCAATCTGAATAGTTTCCATGACTCAATATTTTGATAGTTGCCATCAGCTGTTGATTAAAATACTGAACCAGTAATGATCAGTTGGACGTATCCTTCGTTGTTGAATGCGGAGTTACGAGTCGGATTCCCACCGCCGTGGTAAAGACGATTGCTGAGAATAAATGAAAACCCTTTGTATCAGAAGACAGAAAGGTTCGCGAGGGCCAGATTGTAGATTGAATGAGGCCGGGAAAAAACGGGCGTATTGAGGATGGTCACCTTGACGGATTCCAATCCTTGTTGGCGAGGTATTAAGGCGAAAAAAAAAAGCCTCACTGAAAAGTGAGGCTTTAGAAGGGTGGGTGATGAGGGATTCGAACCCCCGACCCTCTGCTTGTAAGGCAGATGCTCTGAACCAGCTGAGCTAATCACCCGAAGGCTAGATTTGAAATAAAAATGAAGTGGGTGATGAGGGATTCGAACCCCCGACCCTCTGCTTGTAAGGCAGATGCTCTGAACCAGCTGAGCTAATCACCCTTATTTTTATTTCTGTTTTCCCGTCGTTTGGGGTTGCAAACTTACGTAATGAAATGAGCCTTTCGCAAGTATTCGCTGAAAAAAGTTTAAAATAATTTTTATTGATCTGATAATCAGTATTTAATTTTTTAAAAAGTTACGGCAGTAAAAATTAATGGATTTGTTTCTGCAGAGACGACTATTTATTACATCTGGGTAGGAATCAATCTGTTACCTTCTTTTTAGTCCTCTTCGTAGCCAGAAGCGATAAAATCACGTCAACAAGACTACTCTTCCACGATGGTATATTTCAACTTTGCCTGGGCCAGGCTCATGGCGTTGAAGTGCCACCATTCGCTGGTGATACCCATGAAGCCACCCGCCTGCATGGCATCCCGTAAGATCTGTCGGTTTTTAACATGCTCTTTTGTGATTTTTCCCTGCCGAAGCATTTCATCCTCCTTACGGGGGTAAGCTTCATTACCAAAAAAATCAAAAGGAGTACCCATGTCCAAGGCTTTACCGTCGGCAGTGGCCACGGTTAAGTCAACGGCACAGCCGTAGTTATGAATAGAACCGCGAGTAGGGTGAGCCACGTAATTCGTACGGTATTTGGGAGCATATTGTGGTAAAGCTTCCCAAAGCTTCCACTGTACTTTCCGCGAACGAACGCCGTCGTACACCAGCAAACGATAATTCGGATGATTTTTTCGAAGGTGCTCCTGAGCTTTTTTTAGTTTCTGGGCCACGTCGGGTTGTAGGTAACAGCGAGTAATGCAGCCGTACACATCTTTCTTGACAAAGTTGTCTGTGGTCGAATATTTTAAATCGACCAATAAACTAGGGTCAACTTTTTGAATATCAACCAATCCGGCTTTTTCCAGATTTGCCTCGTCCGGGCAGAGAGCGGTGGTGAGCTTTGCAGGATTCGTGAATAATAAAGTCAGCGAAAACAGAAGAAACTTCATGGAAATTTGAATTAAATCAGAATGATACACATAATACGGCCAGGAGGAGCTTTTGTTTTTCTTTTCCTGGAAAACTGGTTTTTAAGGCTTTTCAGCGAAATTCAGGCTTCCGAAAGCATATCGACTTTTATTAGTGTTTCCCCATGGCTCTTAATTACCTCTGGATTGGCTTCTTCATTGTTGCGTTTGTCGTGGCCCTTTTTAAGCTCATTCTCTTTGGAGACACTGAAATTTTCAAACTCCTCGTTGATGGCATGTTCGATTCAGCCGAGGTCGCGGTAATGAAAATTGCCTTGCCTCTGGCGGGTGTAATGACCTTTTTTCTGGGCATTTTGAAAGTTGGAGAGGATGCAGGAGCCATTGGTTTTCTGGCTCGGCGGATTGGTCCTTTCTTCAATCGACTTTTTCCCGAAGTACCGAAAGACCATCCGGCTCATGGGCAGATGATTATGAATTTTTCGGCGAATATGCTGGGTTTGGATAACGCAGCGACACCTTTTGGGCTGAAAGCCATGCAGAGCTTGCAGGAACTGAACCCGAACAAAGAAGTAGCTACCAACGCCCAGATTATGTTCATGACCCTGCACTCGGCGGGGCCGGTATTAATTCCTTTGGGAGTAATGGCTCAGCGGGCGGTGTACGGAGCTACAGATCCTTCCGACGTATTTATTCCCTGCCTGATTGCCACTTACGTAGCCACGCTCGTAGGGTTACTCTTTGTCGCTTTTCGTCAGAAAATTAACCTTTTAGATCGGGTAATATTGACTTGGTTGGGTGGCTTGACGCTCGCTATTGTAGCCTTGTTAGCTTACCTGAATACTCTTTCAAAAGAAGGGATTGAAACTTTCTCTAAAGTATTCAGTAATCTCATTCTTTTTGGTTTTGTACTCTCTTTTTTGATCGCTGCTTTTCGAAAAAAGATAGATGTATTTTCTAGTTTTATCGAGGGAGCCAAGGGTGGTTTTGAAACGTCTGTTCGAGTGATTCCCTATCTGGTTGGAATGCTGGTTGCCATTAGCGTACTGCGAAACTCAGGAGCTTTGGGGTATGTGGTAGAAGGGTTTCGCTGGGCTTTTAGTTACTTACCCATCCGAACGGAATGGGTGGATGCATTGCCCACCGCCCTGATGCACCCTTTAAGCGGAAGTGGCTCACGGGCCATGATGATTGATACGATGAAAACCTTCGGGGCCGATTCTTTTGTAGGGCGGTTAGCCTGTATTTTTCAGGGTTCAGCCGATACTATTCTTTATGTAATCGCTCTGTATTTTGGCTCTGTAAACGTCAAGCAAACGCGTTATACGTTATGGGCAGGTTTATTAGCCGACTTCGCCGGAATTGTTGCAGCTATTGCAGTAGGATACTTGTTCTTTGCATAAGAGTTTGGAGCGGCCGCCGCTGCGGTTTGGAGTTTGGAGTTTGGGAAGGAAAAACCGATAAAGGTAGGGAAGAGGTTTTAAAATGAAAGTAATAACCCCGGAGGGGTTGAATATGGGTAGCCCCGGATGTTAATCCGGGGACTCTAACGGGCATTTCAACAGCCATTACTAAAAGCATAGAGGTTGGTGAGGACACCAACCAAGGCGGATAATTGCCCATCCGAAAAATCATAGCAATCAAGCATTTCAAGTAGAGACGCGACTTCATCGCGTCTGGGTAAGAGGCGGTTTTACTATTCAATTATTCCCGCCCTGGTTGGTGAGGAAACCAACCAGGGCAGATGATTCCTAATCCGAAAAGGTATAATAATCAAGCATTCAGGTAGAGATACGATTTCATCGCGTCTCTACTGAAACAATGGATACAAATCGGCATACTTAGACGCCAAGAACAAGCATAGCCGCGAGATTATCCCGCGGCTATGCTTGTTCTTGAAGCAATAACCCTTAAATAACTAAAAGTCTCCTTCTTCGTCCAGGCGTTCGAGAATGTCCATCATTTCGCCAAATTCCTTAAAGCCGGGGCGGGTTTCTTCACCACCTGCGAGGGCAATACCTTTTACCGGAATCTGATCAATTACCTCCAGTACATTCATTTCGTTAATACCGAAAGCTAGTAGCGTTGGGTATTTATAGGCAAACTGATCCAGGTAACCCAGCGTAGGCGGGTCAATGTGGGCGAAGGGATCGGAGTGGTCAATGAGGTAATAATCGGCTCCGCTTAATTCGGTGGGCAATCCTTCGGCCAAATCCAGTTTCAGAATAATGGGTAAGCCTAATTCTTTTACTTCTTCCACTAATTCTACGTGGCTGATTTGTAGCACATCGGGTTTATACTCCGCAACCAAAGCCTTAATCTGATCCAGATGGGGAGCATCGGTTTCTCCCACAATAGAAACCCCGGCCAGCCAGCCTCTGATTTCGTTGAAGCGATCCAATGCGATGGTATCCATCGAAAAACCCAGCCACTCAACGCCCATACCGGCACAGTAACGAGCGTCGGAAAGGTTAGTAATATTTGAAATTTTAACGAGCGTACGTAAAGTCATAGAAAGAAAGAAGCCCTTATAGAAACTCCATTTTTTTGACAAAACTAGAAGATTTCCAGGAATCTGTCTTTACTCATTTCGGGTTAATGGACATAAAACAAAAACTGCCAGCTATCCACCGGCAGTAAGAACTTCCTATCAGCAGCCTTATTCAATCTTTTCTCCTTCAAACTCCTGGCCTTGTACCTGCATTCGGTATTTAATGACTTTATGGTCAGCGTCTCGAATGAAAATAATGATCGCATGATAACCCGGTACATTAAACGTATCAGCTTTCGTGTCGGCTACTAACTGGCCTTTTCCCTGTCCGGTAGCTTCGCCCATCAGTTTATTGTCTTCGACACTAACAATCAGGTTTTCAAAAACGCCCTCAATGCCTTTGTATTTACCCACGTAGTCTTTCCAAATAAGGCTGTCCGCCTGAGCAATAGCTGCTGGATTTGAGGGAGTGATGGCATAAGCCTGCATTCCACAGATCAGAAGAAATAAGATAATAACAAATTTCATGGTTGTATGAATTGCATTAAAAATCCAAAGCTATTGAACCGAAGTAATACTTACATGAAAGATTTGGAAAGAGATTGTTAAGGAATTTCCTAGTGCTTTTTAGCATGAGGAATGATTCGCCAGCCGGGCGTATTATCGGCGTGGCGGTGTACAATTTCAGCCGCTACATCCTCCAGAATTTCGGCGTTAGAGGTAAAATACAGACTTGGATGCGTCTGATCAGGGAAAGAAATTTCGAAATACTCGTTGTGAAAAGCTTCTTCTTTGGGGTCTACCAGTTGATAATCCATGGCTTAAAAAATTTAGTGTGACAGGCAGTCCATCACACTAAATTCATGCCAGCTTAACCCTCCAGTGTAATGCGGGAACGTTCACAAACGCCTCCTACGGGTGGATTATATTTAGACACGGAAACCTTAATTTTTTCCACGCGAGGATAATGATCACGGATTCCCTGAATAATCTGATAAGCGATGTGTTCCAGTAACTTATGTGATTTTCGCATCAATTCTGCCACAATCTGATAAACGTCTGAATAATTAACTGTTTCGCTGAGTTTATCCGTAATGGCAGCTTGCTCAAAGTCAACAGTAATGATTACGTCGATAGAGTAGCGATTTCCAATTTTTTGTTCTTCCTCGTAAAAACCGTGGTAGGAAAAAAATTCCAGACCTTCTAAGGCAATTGTTCCCATGAAAAAAAGAGGAGCCTGAAAGCTCCCGATGATTTAGATCTTATCGAAGAAAGAACCTTCTTCTTTATTGACAGGTTCCGTCTGAACGGGTTGTTCGGGTTCTTCTACCTGAGCCTGCTCCGCAGCTATTACCTCGGCTACTGGCGTGGGTGGGGTTACTTCTTCCTGTATCTCAACCGGAGGTTCGGGCTCATCCGTTCCTACGTTTTCGGGTAGAGCCGCAGTGGTTGAGATGCCAGCTAATACTTCCTGAAGCTCAGCTGCTTTTTGCTCAAAAGGAATGGGTTGCGATTTTTCTTCGTATCGCTGAAGCCGTTCCAACGTTTCTGTGGCGTATCCTTTTAACTGAGAAATGAGTGTATCGCGGTATTTATCCATGGCCTTGATGTCCCGTTCGAGGCCTTTGAGTTCGTTTTCTGCTTCTTCAATGATGTAACGGGCCTTATTCTCCACATTCATTCGCAGCATGTTGGCTTCTTTGCGAGCTTTCGAAAGAACGTCCTCCGCCTGTTGATTCGCTTCTACTACTTTTTTACTGGATTCCTCCTGAGCCTTGACTGCCATCTCCTGACTTGTCATCTGAGCAGTTTGCAGGGTTTTATAGAGGGTATTTTCCAGAGCTTTTAATTTGCTGAAATCATTTTCTGTACGTTCAATACGTTCATGAAGCAGACGGTTTTCATCTAATAATCGCTCCCATTCCTGCGAAATGGTGGATAAAAAAGCATCGACGGCATCCTTATCATAACCCCGGAAAACGCGTTCAAAAGACTGCTTACGAATATCAAGTGGTGTAATTTTCATTGTCGTATTGGGCTGAAACTTGATTCAAACCAAAAATTAGCTCCTCGGTCTCGATCTCGTTTGTGAAGGTTTCTAGTATTCAAAATTATCCAATAGAATTACATTTCAACGGGAAAGACCAGCTTATTTCCAAAAAACCGAAATTTAAACCTGCTCGGTAACCTTCCAGATCGAAATCAGTCGGTCGTCAGAAACGGAAATCAATCCCGATTCCAGCGGTAACCATAGCACCTTGTTAATAGATGTGCGATGACCCGCAAAACGGGCCCAGTCCAGCACTTTTAGTAAACGCAGCGTCTGAGCATCCCAGATCTTGAGCGTTTTGTCCATGCTGGCGGTTATAATTTTCTGATAGTCAGGACTAAATGTAATGTGGTTAATTGCGAACATGTGGGCCACTACGTCCTGTTGTATTTGGTAAGGATCACCCACCTTCCAGCTTTTCAGGTGGGCATCACGGCCACCGGAAACTAAAAAGCGGCCATTGGGTGAATAACGAACGGAAAATACAGAATGTGTATGAGCCGCGATAATAAATTTTAAAGTTAGGGTATCGAGATCAAAAATTTTGATGGTACAATCGCTGTAACCGACGGCGAATTCCCGGCTGTGTGGGTTTACGTCCAGGCTTCGGGCCGAGGCCTCACTGGCTTTTAAGTGCTTGCGAATCTGGAAACTAGCCCGATCAAGAACGGTAACGGTTCCGTCGCCCTGAGCTACAAGAGCGAGGTCTTCAAAAAGCTTTATATCAAAAATTTGAGAAGACGTCAGTTGAATGGAATCTTGCTGCTGTAGTGTTATAGGGTTAATGCGATGAATGCCATCAAAATTCTGACCTACCCAAAGTAAATCCGTCGATTCGTCATAAGCAAGGGCATAAACCGAAGCCGGAATGCGGGCGATGAGTTCGCCAAGGTCGGGTTTAGTCAGATCCCAGCGAATGACTAAGCCATCACTACCGGAGGAATAGAACTGCTGCGGTTCTTTGGCCGGACTAAGGGCATAAATAGCGTCCCGGTGCCCGGCGAATGTATCTATCTTTTCAATTTGTAAAGCCATAACTCGTTGTATGATTCATCTGGATGAAGGAGTTACCAAGGGTCTGGTCACTCCTGAACGGAGGAAAACTTAGGCCTGAAAGGGAAGATTTTTTACTGAAAATTAGAAACCTGAGCGGCTCTTTTCCTAAAACTTCTAACCTGAAATGTCCTACAGCGTTCGATGAATCCATATTTTTGTCCAAATTTAAGCAGAATCGGATGCCATTGGTTTGGATGCGGCCTTTTGATGGGCAAGGGCAGGTTGCTCTTTGGGAAATTACGGAAGAATTAGAGGAACTACAACGCTTATTTCGGGGAAGCCCGGCAGATATAGCTGCGTTTCAGGAAATTAATCACCCTCAGAAGCAACGTGAATTTCTGGCCAGCCGGATTCTTATTCAAACCCTGGTCGAATCCGTTGGCGAAACGTATCATGGGATTCGGAAGGACATTTATGATAAGCCTTTCCTGCATAATACCAACAGCCATTTTTCATTATCTCACTCACTGCGATTTGCGGCAGTGATTTGGCATCCTGTCGAGAGAGTAGGAATTGATATTGAGCCTATTAGTGAAAAGTTAGCAGTCGTTTCCCATAAATACCTGAGTGAAATGGAACAGGAACATGCCCAGAAAAATCTTCGTAAATTGGGCATTTACTGGACGGCCAAGGAAGCTTTGTATAAGTTATACGGAGAGAAAAAACTGAGTTTTAAAGGAAATATACTCATCGAGCCATTTAGCGAAGAGGGTCAGCATATTACAGGCTGGATTCGCACGGAAACAGATTCTAAGTCCTATCAACTGGAAGTAATAGCTGTTGAAGACTGCATTCTGACCGTTGTGGCAGAATAGTTGTCGTTCAGACAAACAATAAATAGTATAAGCAAGATTCAAAGCAAAGGCCAGACTGTCTAAGTCTGGCCTTTGCTTTGGATGCGTAACGAACCACTAATTCAGATCATACGTATCATCGTTTTCAGAAAGCATTTTAATGAGCTGATTCATTTCCTGGGCTCGTTCGTCATCGCCGGTTTTTTCAAAAGCCAGCGTCAGGTTCCGTAATACCCGTTTTACGATGTCTGTATTGGTGCAGGGATCGTAAAAAATGGGGTTAGGAGCCAGGTTAAGCTGGGCCAGGTAATTGTCAATATCTTTTCGCCGAAAAATCAGTCCTTTGTTAAAAACATTGATGTAAAACTGAGTATCGTCGTCAACCTTATAGGTGAGTACGAACAAATTCGGAAGGTTAACCCCGTGTAAAGGCATTCCGAGTCGGCGACCTACCAGCATATACAAAACGCAGAGACTGATGGGGTTACCTTTGTGCGTTTCCAGCACGATATTCAGCATGGAATTGGCCGCCGAATGAAAATTCTTGGTATTAGCTCCAAACTTCAGCTTTTTGAAGAAGACATAATTCAGCGTATCAATCTGGGCTGCGGAGTGCATGCCCTGCCGAAATTCCAGCCAGGCGTCGTAATAAATCTGATCTACCTCCTGCTGTAATTTCGTCAGCGATAAGTCCGGGTATTGATAGGTAGCAATGAGCCAGAGGCCTTCGAGTAAGTCGGTGCCACCATTATTTCTCCAGACTCGCAGCCGTTCTGTAAGGGTGCGAAATTGCAGATCGTGAATTAAATCCTCGATACGTTTCTGAACATTAGGGTTAAAACCGGAGTTTTCCCAATGGTCTTCCAGAAAAGGAATGATTGAATCCCCCAGGGACCGAATTTTCTGTTCGACTAATGAAGAAACTTCCCGATCATCGTCCTCTAGTAAAGAAACCAAAGCTTTTAGTTCGCGATTATCCATAGCGAAATTGATGATTACATATTCAACTTACAATTTATTAGGCCAAATGCCAAAGGCTTTAACATAGTTTTTCGCAAAAGCATTCCCGGCATTCTAGGCTTAGCTTAAGACAAGAAAAGTATGTCGATAAGAAAAGAAGAAAAAAAATAGTGTTTAATAGGTCATCTTTTACGAAATCATCATCTAAATCATTAGTTTGGTCATAGGTATTTTGCCTATTTTTGGAGTCAATATAAAAAGCGTTCAAGCCTTTTCTTATGAACATTCTAGTTACCGGCGGAGCCGGATTTATTGGTTCACACACTGTCGTAGAATTAATAGCAGCTGGTTTTGAACCCATCATTTTGGATGATTTCTCCAACTCAGAACCCAAAGTTCTGGATCGATTAGAAACCATCTTAGGTCGAAAAGTAAAGAGTTACTCAGCCAACTGCAATGATTCGGCTCTGTTAACTAAGATTTTCAAAGAAGAAAACATTCAGGGGGTGATTCATTTTGCGGCCAGCAAGGCTGTAGGTGAATCCGTTGAAAAACCGTTGCTCTATTACCGAAACAACATTTCAGCTCTGGTAACTTTATTGGAAGCGATGACCGCCAATGGCGTGTCTAATCTCGTTTTCTCTTCTTCCTGCACCGTATACGGCCAGCCCGACTCCATTCCCGTAACTGAAGAAACGCCCGTACTACCCGCAGCTTCGCCCTATGGCAATACCAAACAGGTGGGTGAGGAGATCATTCGGGATACGGTAGCTGCCAAGCCCGGTTTAAAAGCATTAGCCCTGCGTTACTTTAATCCTGTTGGAGCTCACGAGTCAGCCCTGATCGGAGAATTACCCATTGGAGTTCCTGCAAACCTGGTTCCTTTCGTAACTCAGACGGCGATTGGTATCCGTTCAAAACTGATGGTCTTCGGTAATGATTATGGCACGCCCGACGGAACCTGCATCCGCGATTTCATCCACGTAGTTGATTTAGCGAAAGCTCACGTGAAGGCCCTGGAATTGCTAGTGAAACAAGAAGACGCGAACTATTACGAATACTTCAACATCGGAACGGGTAAAGGAACCAGCGTGAAGGAGTTGATTGATACGTTTGAAGAGGTAACGGGCGTGAAAGTAAATTATGAATTTGCTCCTCGTCGGGCAGGTGACATTATGGAGATTTATGCTGAAGTAAGCAAGTCAAGAGACGTATTAGGATGGCAGGCCGAGAAAACGCTGGCGGAAGCTCTGGCGGATGCCTGGCGTTGGCAGGAACAGTTAGCAAAATAGAGTCGTTCAAGGGTCAGCCTGTTCTAAAATATTTCCTTATTAATTTATGAAAAAGCTATTAATCACGGGCGGAGCGGGCTTCATTGGTTCGCATGTGGTCCGCCGGTTTGTGACCGAGTACAAAGACGTGTATCAGGTGTATAACCTGGATGCCTTAACCTACGCCGGTAACCTGGCTAACTTAAAAGACATCGAAAACGAGCCCAACTATCATTTCGTCAAGGCTGACCTTCGCGAGGCGGATGTGTTGGAGGCTCTGTTTGCTGAGCATGACTTCTACGGCGTGATTCACCTGGCCGCTGAAAGTCACGTCGACCGCTCGATTTCGGATCCTATGGCTTTCGTGCTTACCAACGTGGTGGGCACAGTTAATCTGTTGAACGCGGCTAAAAAGGCCTGGAAAGACGACTACTCCCGTCACCTCTTCTACCACGTCTCGACGGATGAAGTCTACGGTGAACTGCACAATCCCGATGAGTTCTTTTTAGAAACCACCCCTTACGATCCCCGTTCCCCTTATTCAGCTTCGAAAGCTTCTTCGGATCACTTCGTTCGGGCCTATGGCAATACCTACGGCATTCCTTTTGTGCTGACCAATTGCTCGAATAACTACGGACCCAATCACTTCCCCGAGAAGCTGATTCCGCTAATGATTCATAATATCCTTAACCACAAGCCCCTGCCCGTCTACGGCAAAGGGGAAAACGTGCGGGACTGGCTGTTTGTGAAAGATCACGCTCGAGCCATTGATGTGGTTTTCCACCAGGGCAAGCAAGGGGAAACCTACAACATTGGCGGCTTTAACGAGTGGAAAAACATTGATCTAGTGCACCTGCTGTGCGAAATCATGGATGATAAACTGGGCCGTCAGGCGGGTACTTCCAAAGGCCTCATTACTTACGTTACCGACCGGGCGGGGCACGATCTGCGTTATGCTATTGATGCTCACAAGATCATGAACGAACTGGGTTGGGAGCCCTCGGTTACCTTCGAACAGGGACTGACTCAGACCGTAGAATGGTATCTGGAGAACACCCAGTGGCTGGAAGAAGTGACTTCGGGTAGCTATCAGAACTACTACGAAAGCATGTACGCACAACGTTAATTTTGAAGAAGAGAAGGAATGAATGAGTGAATCTATGCGGTGAACTTAATAGTACGTTCGCTGAGTTGATTACTTCGTTTCCCAGGAAAGAAGGGCCTCTTGCTTCAACCATTCACTCCTTCTCTCATGCAGACATTCAAAACTGAACACATGAAAGGAATTATACTAGCCGGGGGGTCCGGTACCCGCTTGCATCCCTTGACGCTGGCCGTATCCAAGCAATTGATGCCCGTCTACGACAAGCCGATGATTTATTATCCGCTGTCGATTTTGATGCTGGCGGGCATTAAAGAGATTTTGATTATCTCGACGCCTCACGATCTGCCGCACTTTGAGAAGCTGCTGGGCGATGGAAGCCGTCTGGGTTGCCAGTTCACCTACGCCGTACAGCCTAGCCCGGATGGACTGGCTCAGGCCTTCATCATTGGGGAGGAGTTTATCGGTCAGGATAAAGTAGCTCTGATCTTGGGCGATAACATTTTCTACGGCTCGGGCCTGTCGAAACTCTTGCAGGCCAATAACGATCCCGAGGGAGGGGTGGTGTATGCCTATCAGGTGCACGATCCTGAGCGGTACGGGGTGGTGGAGTTTGATGAAGCTTTCAATGTGCTCAGCATCGAAGAGAAACCCGAACAGCCTAAGTCCAATTATGCCGTTCCGGGCTTATACTTCTACGACAATGAAGTCGTGGAGATTGCCAAAGCCATAAAGCCAAGTCCTCGGGGCGAGCTGGAGATTACTGACATCAACCGGGTGTATCTGGAGAAAGGCAAGCTGAAAGTAGGCGTACTGGACCGGGGCACGGCCTGGCTGGATACGGGTACGTTTGCTTCGCTGATGCAGGCGGGGCAGTTTGTGGAGGTGATTGAAGAGCGGCAGGGCCTCAAGATCGGGTGTATCGAAGAGGTGGCTTACCGCATGGGCTTCATTGACAAAGCCAAGCTGGAAGAAATTGCCAAGCCCCTGGTTAAAAGTGGCTATGGCAAGTATTTGCTCAACTTGCTTAAGTAAGCAAACCTTTTGTAGCTTCGTAGCCTACCGCGAGGTAGGCTTTTTTGTTTTGTACATGCCCGATTTAAAGCCACATATTGATCTTTTCGCGATCCTGATTCTGCTTGGCATTATACAGGGTGGTTTTCTAGTGTATTTTTTCCTCACTCATAGCAAAGGCAAGCAGTTTCCGAATCGTTTTCTGGGCATTGCGTTGCTTTCCATGATTGTATTAATGAGTGATGTATGGCTAGGGTATACCAATTACATGGTTCAGGTATTAGGTCTGGTGGATTCCACCGAACCTGTTAATCTGGTCATTTTTCCCTGTTTGTATTTGTACTTTCGGACGAGCTTACGTAAAACCTGGCACTGGAAAGAAGCTTGGCATTTTTTACCCGCCGCTTTATACCTGGTTTACATGGTAGCGATGTGGTATCCACAGCCTTTGAGTCTCAAATATGAAGCTTTTCTAGACGCTTTTCACCCGGAAGTACCACAACCACCCTTCGAATGCTACGGCGAACGCTGGATGTTCTGGCCCAAGTGGCATATCAATGATTTTACCGGAATCAGCATGGTGATTTATCTTTTTCTGGGTTGGAAAGAAATAAGTCAGGCTTTTAAACGAAGTCAGCTTTCGCTCTGGTCTAGTCAGCAGTCGGAACTACTCTGGTATAGAAATCTGATGGTTCACCTGACGCTGATTGTAATCATTTACTTGGTAACCCGGGCCACCTTTGAAAGTGACTTGGGCGATCATTTGGTAGTGGCTCACATGGCCTTCGTAATTTATGCCACCAGTTTTACCATTATCCGACAGTCGGGATTTTTCAAAGTAGAAAGACCTGAACCTCCTAAATACGAACGGTCTTCTTTAACGCCCGAGTTGCAGCGACGAACGCTTGAAAAGTTACAAACGTTGATTAGTACTGAAAAGCCTTATCTGGACTCAGCCTGTTCTTTACCCAAACTGGCTCAGCAGCTCGGCGTTTCTACGCATCACCTTTCTCAAGTACTCAACGACGCCATGGGATTGAGTTTCTTCGAATGGTTAGCAAAGCATCGAATTCAGGAAGCTAAGGAGTTGTTACGTTCGTCGCAATATAACCATCTGAAAATTGAAGAAATTGCCGAGAGCGTAGGGTATAACTCAAAGTCAGCATTTAACGGAGCATTTAAGCGGGAAACGGGGCAGACTCCCGCCGTTTTTCGGAGTTCGTCCCTATCGGCGGGTACGTCTTCCTGATCTGTACATTCGCCTGACGGCCCTGATTCACAAGACTTTTGGGTATTCAAATCAAAATACCCATGAAATCTATTCGTCGTTACGATCTCGACTGGCTCCGCGTCCTTGCCTTTCTTTTACTCATCTTTTTCCATACGGGCATGTTCTTCAACTATTGGGGATGGCACGTAAAAAACAATGTTCAAACCCATTGGGTTGAGTACCCGATGATGTTTACCAGTGCCTGGCGAATGGCTTTGCTCTTCATGATTTCTGGAATGGGCGTATACTGGGCATTAGGGCAACGCTCGGCGGGATCTTTTCTGGGCGAACGTACCAAACGCATTTTCATTCCACTGGTTTTTGGTATGTTCTTCATTATTCCGCCTCAAATTTTCTTCGAAAGAATCAGTAATGGGGCCACGTATTCCTTTCTGGAATTTTATCCGTCAACCTTCGAATTCCTGCCGTACCCTTAGGGTAATTTCAGTTGGCATCACCTCTGGTATCTGGCCTATCTGTTCTGTTATTCGGTAATCGGATTACCCATTTTATTACTATTGCGAAAGCCTGGAGGGCAACAACTCACGGCTCGATTAGCTCAGGTTTTCTCGAATCCTTTGTGGTTGTTGCTAATACCCACTGTTTGGCACTGGCTTGCTGATTTTTGGTGGGATGAACGCTTTCCAACCACCAATAACCTGGTTCGCGACTGGCGACAACACTGGCATTACTTCAGCCTTTTTCTAACGGGTTATGTCTTTTGTACCCAACAGCAATTCTGGGATACGTTGGCTCGTTACCGCTTTTTAACGCTCGGCTTAGTATGCGTTTGCACCACTATTCTTTATACATTTTTCTGGATTGATTCGATACCTAAGGAAGGAGCTGCCTGGGCGGGTTATGAATTCTTTAGAACTTTCAACGCCTAGGCTTGTTTGTTGGCCATCTTCGGTAACGGATATCGTTACCTTCGTTTCAATAATCGATTTTTAGCTTACACTAATGAGGCGGTTTATCCATTTTATATCCTTCACCAAACGATTACGGTTTCCGCAGGATACTATCTGGCTCCTTTACTTATGGCCTGGCCTTTGAAATTTCTACTACTGGTCGGAATCACTTTTGGAGGATGCTGGCTATTGTATGAATTAATCATCCGGCGTTTTCCACTGACTCGTTTACTGTTTGGGATGAAAACTCACATTCGGCAGCAAATGGATAAGAAACCAATCATTCAGACATAAAAAAAGAGAAGCTCTATTGAGCTCCTCTTCCGGTTAATCGGGGAAAGGAAATATCTAACTAGCAGATTCTTCCGGCACCAGATTATTATCTTTCTGGAACTGAGCAGTTCGTTGCTCAAATTCCGTATGAATGGCCGTTACTGAGTCCAGGCAGTCTGACAACTTGGTGAACAAATCCGATACACCGTTTTCCAGTTGTTTATCGTTCAACTCAATGTTCTCCACTTCGATCTGACCAATTTTTTTGAGGACAGCAGTTTGGCTGTTTTGCAGATCGCCTAATTCACGAACTATTTTTTCCATTAACTCAAACTTTGCTAACTTATCCATAATATCTAGTTCTATTTAGTTATGCTTATAGTAGGTAAAATCAGCGTGCCATTTTATAAGTATATGAATTAAACTATTGATAAACAGTTACTTATATAGAGATGCCGAGATTCTGGCAAGTTGGGAATAATGTAGAGAATTGACCTCTAGTGAGGTAATACTACCTAGATATAGACAAAAGAAAAAGCTGGATTAGTTACCTAGTGACGATCGGAAAGAATTTCACTCACGATTACTCGCATGCAGTCGCTCGGCTCTGCCGAGTGACCACATAGCTGTAGGCCTCTGGCCGTCTTAGGGAGAAGATCATAAAGGAAAGAAAGCTTACTCAATTCAATACCTTACATAGAACTGTAGGAGAGAGGTAATAATATACAGACAAAACAAAAAGCCGGGTAATTGACCCGGCTTTCGTGGTTATTCATCCGCATTAGTAGTACGGAGACTGTCTTTCGTTCGCTTGGCTTGTTGAGCCTCTGCGGAAGAAGTCATCGGTACGCCCGTCTTGTAATTTCGGGGCGATTGGCTGCGATCCGTCGTGGCATATCCGGTAACAGGTGGTGCTGGAGTATTCAGCTTTCCTAACGTTGAATAAGGCCGTTGAGCTTTGTAATTACCAGTAGACTGTAAGCCAAGGGTTTCTCTAACGGAGCCATCTCTTTGCAGAGTGGCAGAAGTCTGTTCCTGTTGGCGAGCTACTGCTGCTTTATTCGCGTGTTTATAGTTACCTGTGGAATATCCGTGATCTAATTTAGGTTTGTCCTGTGCTCCGGCAACTCCAACCAACGCGGCCAGAATCGCGGTAATCATATAGCGTTTCATGACTTTATATATCTAGTAATGTATACTGAACTAAAAAAAGACTATTCCCTGACTGACTGAAAGTCTTTATACAAATATATATAAATAATTTGGAATAATTAGATTAATTCTGATAAAACATTGTATTATACGTAGAATAATAAGGTTTTGAAATGAAGAAACTTCTATAAAATTTTGTTTTAATGCTATAGTACACGTTTAATTTTGGACCTTTTTTGTCTGAAATGTTATTTTTTTAATAAAAACAAGTTTAAAAATGGTCATTTTTATTTTTTGAAAAATTTTAACCTCGTTTTTAAGTTTCAGGTTTGCAATGTCTTCCACAAGGCTGTTTCTAAATATGCTCAGAGGGAATTTTATGAGCTTACTTTAGGTTAATTTCCAGGAAGCCCGGACTATTTTCAGTCCTGTCGGCTGAAATAATTAACTTCGCATTCTTAACTAACTAAGTATACACGCAATGGTAAAAGCTGAAATGCTAACCGACAAGGGCACAATGGTGATTGAGCTCTTCGAAAAAGAGACGCCTATTACGGTTAAAAACTTTATTGATTTATCAGAAAAGGGATTTTATAATGGAGTGAAGTTCCACCGGGTGATTCCTAATTTCATGATTCAGGGTGGTGATCCAACCGGAACGGGTGCAGGTGGCCCTGGCTACTCAATTCCCTGCGAAACGAAAGCCGAGCGTCAGCGTCACGATCGTGGTGTCCTGTCTATGGCTCACCGCGGACCTAACACGGGTGGTAGCCAGTTCTTTATCTGCCACAACCGTTCGAACACCGCTCACCTGGATGGCGTGCACACGGCATTTGGTCAGGTTATTGAAGGGCTGGATATTGTGGATGATATCCGTCAGGGTGACGTTATCCAGTCAATTAAAATTATTCGCGAAGAAGCATAAGTAACTTGGCGATCTGAAAGAAAAGGCCGAACTGCTACGAGCAATTCGGCCTTTTCTGTTTAGTTATCCGCTGGCATTGCGGGCAGTAATCGTTGGTTGATACCCTTTTCAATCATGGGTAATCCTTCTTCCATCCATTGGGGAGCTGGGGCATCCTTGAGGTAATGGTCAATGTATTGCCACATACGAATCGTCCAGTCCTTTTGGTTTTTACGAACGCGAAGACCGTGTTTCTCCGTATTGTAGTTCACCATCCAGGCGGGTTTACCTAAACGCTTGAGACCCAGGTATAACTCAATGCCCTGATACCAGGGGACAGCATCATCTTCGTCGTTGTGCATGATCAGAGCGGGCGTTTTCACATTCGGTAAATAGAACAGCGGAGAGTTCTCAATATACTGAATGGGTTTTTCCCAAATAGTAGCTCCAATGCGGCTTTGCGTATGCTCGTACTGAGCCTGACGACTCAGACCCGTGCCCCAGCGAATACCACCGTAAGCACTGGTCATGTTAGCCACGGGAGCACCCGGAACAGCCGTTTTGAAAAGATCCGTCTGCGTAATGAGGTAAGCCGTCTGGTAACCACCCCAACTGTGACCCACAATGCCTAAACGGCTGCGATCAATCCAGGTGTTTTCCAGCAATTTCAGCACGCCGGGAATAATACAGCGATAGGCACTCTTCCCGGGATAACCGTCTTGATAGATAATATCTGGAACAAAAACGATATAACCGTTGGATACCGAGTAGGCGTAATTATTACGGGCACTGGCCGTTGGAGCAGGGGTAACGAAGTTGTGAATGTTTATCCGATTCTTTTTCGTAGAAATAGGTAATCATCGGATACTTCTTCGTTGTGTCGAAATCATCAGGTTTGTAAAGCAGACCCTGTAAAGGAACACCATCGCCATTAACCCAGGAAACCATTTCAACCGTTCCCCAGCGGTAAGGCTTCGTTTGTTCACCCAGATTCGAGATTTTGCGAATGGTTTTGAACGTCAGATCCGTCGCCAGTAGATCAGGATAATCCCGGAATGTCGTTTTCGTAAACAGAATCTCGTCGGTATTTTTGGCTTTCGTTACCATCGGAGAAGCCGCAAAATCACCTTGATGTAGCACCGTCATCGTGTTGTTACTCCACTGAGCATACCCGCTACCTTTAGTGGTGTGGTTAAACAGATGAACCAGTTGGGGTTTGCTTAAGTCAACAACGCCACGATCTTCACGATCCAGATTAATGAAACGATAGGTTTTCTTTTCTTCACGACCTTTCGTAATGCGAGTCAGGCTGGAAGAATTAGTTGGATTAACCGTCCAGACGTCGTACTTATCGTAGAGGTAGAATACTTCGTCACCCTTCGTCCAGCCCGTTGATCCGTACCCACGAGGAAAATCAGGATGGTCATCGTCTTCGTCGGCAAACTTGCGGTCTTTGGTTAACTGAACCGTTTTTGCGTTGGCAAATGAATACGCATACCAGGCGGTATCTGACAGCGAGAACCAGTACGCGTATTTACCTTCGGGTGAGATGCGGATGTTCCCACGAATACCTTCACCAATCAGTTTTTTAGAACCGTCTTTTAGAGATACGACATAAGCATCGTTCCGGCTGTTCCAGTCCCAGTGTTCATGTGAGAATTTATTGTCGGAAAGACCAACGGTATAATCTGGGTTACCATCCGCAACGGGCATGATTTGATCCATCTCCAGCGTAGCTAACTGAACCAGTTTTCCGTCAGCAGGCGTGAAAACGGCTGTATACGAACGTCGCTTGTCACGTTCAGCCGTTACTTTTTGCTGCGGCTGAAGGGCAGGATCTTTGGGTCCCCAGACTTCTACGCTTACGACTTCATCGGGTAACAAAGTGGTGTCGGCAATAGCGGGTTTGGGAGCTGTTCCGAAGAATAACTTCGAACCATTTTTAGCGAAAGCCAAAGGAGCATCACCGCTGACCAGCCAGCCCTTTTTACCGGGTTGGTTGCTTTCGTCGGCTACTTTGCGAGCCAGTGATTCGCCGGATTTCCAGTAATAGAGTTTATAGTAATGAACCAGCGATTTGGCATTGGTATCAGGATCAGTCACAAAAGCCAACTGGTCACCTGTTTCGTCAAAGGTTAACTTCTTGGTTTTACCCTTGCCTTCGTATACTTTCTGCGATGAACCATTGGCCAGATCAACGACGTAAACCGCCGGAGTCTTTACCGTGCTGTCGTTACCCGTAGTGATGTACGCAAAACGTTTGCCATTTTTACTGAATTCGTAAGCCGTTACAAAACCATAAGACGTTTGTGAACCCGTTTTCAGGTTTTTCAGAACAACCTGATACCCATTTTCTTCGGATTCCTTTTTCGCTGGCTTACGACCCTTACGAGCGGTGGTATCACGCTTGGCGGCGGGGCTTTCGAGTTGATAGGCTAAAAAACCACCCGCTTTTTCGGGTAACTGGAAGGAATTTACCTTCGGAATTTTAGTTACCTGACCCGTGGCAAAGGTGTAAATACCCAGCGAATCCTTGGGCATATCTTCGCGTTTCTTCTTTTTCTTCTTCGCGTCGCGAACGGCAGCCAGTTGAGGTTTGATTTTGAAAACGGCAATGTCCGAATCAAAACCTAACTGAATGTCCGCAGCCCGATGAACGGAATCAATTTTACTCTTTTTGAGACCGTAAAAAACAGCGGCTCCATCGCCTTCCTGCGGGTTAGCGGTATACACGGCCCATTCGCTATTGTTAGTCAGGTTCCGATAGGTAATGGATTTCCAGCCATCATAGACATTATGGGTTAGGGCTTTTTGGGGAGTAGGGGGGGCAGGTATTTTCTTACCTTTCTTTTGACCGTACGCCAGCGTGGTCAAAACCAGCAGTGGCAAGAGTAAAAGATTTCTCATAGTGATGAATGAAGCGATTTCGAAGCATTGAATATAGGTGGAAGCGAAGCAAGTACGCTGAAGTACTCGACTGGCTCCGAAAATGTTACGACCAAAGAGCGGGCTACTTGAATGAATTCAACTTAATCCTTGAAAAAGCAAGGATAATCCGAATTAGATTTGGCTATTAACAAAAAAGCACTCCGGGTTTAATTCCTCGGAGTGCTTTGCTTCTAAAGTATTTGGTATTACCACTTCATCCAACGTGCGGTGTAATTTTCAGATTCTCTGGTAAAGCGGAGCAGATACAGGCCAGACGGAACGGGGAGGGAACCAATGGCCAGTTCGGCCCGGCGGCCCGAAGCCTGACCTTCCCAGAAGATACGGCCGGCGGCGTCGAGTAAGGTGACAACGTAGGTATTGTTCTGTTCGTTGAAAGGTAACTCGACAATCGGATTATTAGAACCTGTGCTTGGATTAGGAAGAATCCGTACACCCGGTCCCTGTCGATAGGTCTGAACAGCTTGAGCGGCTTTCAAGTAGTTAGGAACTCCAAAACCCAGGAAACTATCCGGGTTTTCATTCTGACTGGCTGAACGCTTCAGCATGCTAATCACTTCCATATTAGTCAGGTAAGGATAAGCCTGCCAGAAACTGGTAGCCATACCCGCCAGCAGCGGAGAAGCAAACGAAGTACCACTGCCCGACGCAAGTTGGCCGTTTAGAGCGTTGTTAATCACATTGCCTGCTCCTAAAGCTGATAAATCTGGTTTAATCCGACCATCAGAAGTAGGCCCAACGGAACTGAAACTGGCTCGAGCCATATGAGAATCTACCGCACCTACGGAGATGATGGAGTCGGCATCGGCCGGTACGGTAATGTAACGCCAAGAGTCGTTACCCTCGTTACCCGCCGCCACTACTACCAGAATTCCCCGCTGGGCAGCCCATTTGGCAGCTCGGCTGGAGAGGGCTTTTTTGCCGTTTAAATCTTCATAGGTATAGTTCGTGGCGGCGTTATCGAAGGTGGAGTAACCCAGTGAAGAGTTAATCACATCCACGCCTACGCTGTCAGCGTATTCGGCGGCGGCCAGCCAGAATGCTTCTTCCTGACGTTTTTCGCCGGAGTTATCTTCGGTGTGCAATAATAAATAGGATGCTTTGTAAGCGGTACCAATCAACTGCCCGGGCAAATAGGCTGCCATTAGCGAAAGCACGTTATTGCCATGCGTTCCCTGATCGTAGACATTGGTGTTATTCGCTACGAAATCGTAAGTACCGATGATGCGGTTTTCGTCGAATAAGTGCTTAAAAGCCGCTTGTGTATTCACGCTCAGAAAGCCGTTATCAATGACGGCGACCTGCATACCTTCGCCGTGAAAGCCACTAGCGTGCATGGAGTCTACCCGCATTTGCCCGATCTGGGTTTGCGAATACCCGTAGTTTAGAGGCTCAGCTTTGGGTGATAAGGGAGGAAGATCCAGCGGTTTGATTTCATGAAAGGCTTTGCTACCACTTTTACTCGAAGTTCCGACGGGTACCGCACTCAAAGGAACGTTACCATCGTTACCAGTTACAAAAGTCAGCGTTTTAATGTCGTCGAGTTGTTGGGGGGTGCATTCAACCAGCACGCCATTGGCCCAGCGACTTTTATACCAGACTTTAGCCCCTTTTTCACGAACAGCCTGAATGTACGCCGGGTTGGGAGGTAAATCCTGCTGGGAAACAACAATGTTTTGTCTGAAGCGTCGCTCGATGGAACGCTTCGATAAAAACTCCTGCGGACGATTCACGTCATAAGGAGAATTGGTTTTATCCTTGAAAAGAATAAGGTATTTAGCCGTAGTCTGGGCTTCTGCAGAAAGACAGGCACCCGCCAGAAGTACAAAAGCGGTGAGTGAAGCCCGAAACCGACGAAAACTATTCTTTACCATAACTTGAAATTTGCTGAATGTAGCGAGTACCAAATTCTATTTTTTTCTGACCAAAGCAACTGGCACTTTGACAATAATAAAGCTCTGTTCGTTCCCGACGAATGAGGCCAATTCCTTTGGCGTAGGTTTCCTGACGGTTCACCAAATCAATTTCCGTGGATTTCGACTCCTGCAAAACGGTTAGCGTCTCTGGAAAATTGTTCTCTCCAATGCCCATCGATTCATGGATTCTGCTCACTTTATATTCTTTCTCATCCAGACCGTTGAGCTGATTCCCATTCCAACGCTGATCGAGGTAGGTTGGGAAAGTAAGCTTCACATAAGGAATATTGTTTTCGGTGCGAATGGCTTTATCGATGGTGCGACGGGCCGTCCAGACTGAATCGATACTCCAGGCCTGATCCGAGGTATTCCTACGAAAGCGTTCAATGCGAAACGAAGCCAGGCCATCGAGGGATGGGAATGAATCGGCTACTACTTCCTTGATTTGATAACGGCTGGTGGTTGAATCCTGAGCAATGGCGTATTGAGTAGCCGTCACGTCATAAACAATGTAGTTGCCTTTTTCCAGCGGGAAATACTCATACCCCGCAGACTGCGGATCATTTTTGGAAGGATTGCAGGCCCAGAAACTCAAGCCTACGAACAGAAACGCAAGTAATTTTTTCATACCAAAAGAAAGGTACTTCTCAACAGATGATGAGTCTGTTTATAGGGGTTGATGGGTTAGATAAAGCGGTTACTAAGGGATGTAACGCTAAAAAGTTTGAAAGAAGTAGAAACACTACCTCTTTCAAACTTTTCATGAATAAATATAGGAGAATGATTTCGATAAATAATTACCGTTCAGTAATGAATCGAATTATTCCCACTCAATCGTAGCGGGGGGCTTCGACGAAATATCGTAAACCACGCGGTTTACTCCTTTGACACGGTTAATAATATCGTTGGAAACTTCCGCCAGGAATTCGTAAGGTAAGTGTACCCAGTCAGCCGTCATCCCGTCTACCGACGCTACCGCCCGTAACGCTACCACACGCTCGTAAGTACGTTCATCGCCCATGACGCCAACCGACTGAACGGGAAGGAGAATAGCTCCTGCCTGCCAAACCTGATCGTATAAGCCTTTTTCTCTCAGTTTATTAATGAAAATGGCATCTACTTCCTGAATAATCGATACTTTTTCTTCAGTGATGTCGCCCAGAATCCGAATGGCTAAACCAGGACCGGGGAAGGGGTGACGGCCCAGGATTGATTCCGTAATACCTAACTCGCGGCCCACGCGGCGTACTTCATCTTTAAATAAGGTACGCAGTGGTTCCACGATTTGTAACTTCATAAAGTCCGGCAGACCGCCCACGTTGTGGTGAGACTTGATCGTAGCCGATGGACCTTTCACCGAAACGGATTCAATAACGTCGGGATAAATGGTGCCCTGGCCCAGCCAGCTTACGTCCGTCAGTAAATGAGCTTCCTGATCGAATACTTCAATGAACGTCCGACCAATGGCTTTGCGTTTCGCTTCAGGATCGCTTAATCCTTCAAGAGCGTTATAGAACTGATCTTTAGCCTGTACGCCTTTGATGTTCAGTCCCATGTCTTCGTACGAGTGAAGAACCTGTTCAAATTCGTTTTTACGGAGAAGACCGTTATCTACGAAAATACAGTACAGGTTAGGTCCGATGGCCCGGTGCACCAGCATGGCCGCTACCGTAGAGTCCACACCACCTGATAAAGCCATAACTACTTTATCGTTACCTAATTTTTCCTTCAATTGCTCCACTGCTTCTTCCACGAAGTTGGCGGGCGTCCATTCCTGCTTACAGCCGCAAATATCCACGAGGAAGTTTTTCAGAACTTCTTTACCCTCCAGGGAGTGCGTTACTTCGGGGTGGAACTGAATGCCATAGGTTTCTTCGCCATCAATCTGGAACGCAGCTACCCGAACTGATTCGGTAGAGCCAATGATTTTGAAGTTGTCAGGAATGGTAACGATGGTATCGCCGTGGGACATCCAAACCTGCGATTCGGGTGTCAGGTTTTGCAACAGAATCGAACGGTTCTGATCGTCCGAATGCAACATGGCCCGACCGTATTCCCGGATTTTGGAAGGAGCTACCTCACCACCCAAACTCTGAGCTAGTAACTGAGCACCGTAGCAAACGCCTAATAATGGTAACTGTCCACGGAATTGCGTCAGATCGGGTTTGGGAGAATCTTCATCCCGAACCGAGCAGGGGCTACCGGAAAGAATCACACCCTTCACCGTAGAATCCAGCTCAGGAAAATGATTATACGGATGGATCTCGCAATACACGTTAAGTTCGCGAACGCGACGGGCAATGAGCTGCGTATACTGCGAACCAAAATCAAGAATGAGAATTTTTTCAGTCATGTGAGTACCGACAAGGGGTCAGTAAGTAATCTGGATAAAAAAGTTTCAAGTTTGAAAGGTTAGATATGCCTGGAAGTTGAAATGGATCAAACTTATCTAACGTAATCAAACATTTATAAAGGGTAGAGTAAGTACTTCTTCCGCAAAGCTTTGTAATTCCGTAAAGCTGGTTCCCAACTTTTCCGGATTTGGGCTTCCGTTTTTCCTTCCTGAATCTGCTTCCGAAGCTGATCCGTTCCCGCTAGCTGATCAAAAGCTTTCGTGCGATTGATGAACTTACTTTTATCAGGAGCCTTCGAATAAAAATCCAGAACATATTTTAGTGTAAAACCTTCTTTATAGGCATTTACCTTCCGTAAATCAAGACCGTAACAAACCTTGCCTTCGTTGGGTGGATTCATGGCCCCGGGCTTATCGACGGGCGTAAATTCATACGTTCCGTACGAAGGAGAAGTCCCCCCAATGACCTGAAATTGGGTATCCGTTCCACGACCGACGCTAATTTCTGTACCTTCAAATAAACAAATGGAAGGGTATAAAAGAATGCTTTGCTGATTAGGGAGATTCGGCGACGGTGGAATTGGTAAGGTATAAGGCGTTCGATGCGTATAGTTCAGGCACTGAACGGTTATGAGCGAACACTTAACGCCATTTTTCAGCCAGCCTTCTTCATTAATCATGCGGGCGAGTTCTGCAACGGTGCAGCCATGTACAATGGGAACGGGATTTAACCCCACAAAGGAAGCAAACTTCCGATCCAGTATCGGCCCATCTACGACATGGCCCGTTGGGTTGGGTCGATCCAGAATTAATACCGTTTTTCCTTGCTCAGCCGCTGCTTCCATGATGTAATGCATCGTGGAAGTGTAGGTATAAAAACGGGCTCCAACGTCCTGAATATCAAAAAGTAAAATGTCTAAATCCTTAACCTGCTCAGCGGATGGTTTATGATTAGCCCCATAGAGGGAAACCACGGGAATGCCGGTTTTCGCATCTACCGAGCTGGAGACTTTCTCGCCCGCGTCGGCTTTGCCTCTAAAACCATGTTCGGGGCCAAAAATCGTTTTGATCTTGATGCCCAGTGCCAACAAAGAATCCGCTAAATGCGTTTGATTGGGAAACGTGGAGGTGTGATTAACCACAAGTCCAACGTTTTTTCCCTGAAGCAGGGGCAGGTATTCGGCAGTACGCTCAATACCGAGCGTAGGCCTGGAAGAATGTTGTGCGAGAGAAGGCACAACGATGGTAAAGAGCGAAAAAACAGCCAGCAGGCAAGACGTGCGAAGCGAAACCATGTGCAAATTTCGGGTGAAAGAACCGAAAAACCAACGCTAAATTTGTAAAAGCACTGAAACTGCTACTTTTGCGGTTTCAGTATGTACTAAAAAGAGGCTCAGGTAAGCGTTTTCAGGGGACTGTTTCTCGTTTTCTGCTATAGGAAACGAAAACATGACAACGAGCAAACGACTGAAAACAGCAAACTGATCACTGAAAACTAAAAAGTCCCCTTGAATTTTCCTCGTTTTATCGCGGCCCGTTTACGTCGTCGCACGGAGCAACGCCTGTTTTCCTCCACCGTTACCCGCATCGGAGTAGCCAGTATTGCGATTGGCCTGGCGGTTATGATTCTGGCTTTTGCAGTTTTGCTAGGGTTTAAAGGCACCATTCAGGAAAAACTTTTCAGTCTGTCCGCTCACCTGAAAGTAACGCGTTATACCCTCAATCAATCCTACGAAGAAACGGCCCTGCCGAAAAAATCCAAACTAAGCGAAAGTTACCAGACCCTTCCCCTGGTGCGTCATTTACAAATGGTGGCTCATAAGGCGGGTATACTCAAGACCCCCGAAAATTTGCAGGGCGTTGTCTTTAAAGGGGTAGGGAATGATTTTGACTGGAATGTTTTTCGGCAGAACATGGTCGAAGGGAAGTTGCCAGACTTTAAGAGCGATACCACTGATTCTAAGGAAGTGATCATTAGCCGGAATATTGCCAATCAATTACAGCTTAACATCGGCGACGGAGTAGTAATCTATTTCATCCAGAACCCGCCCCGGCCCCGGAAATTGAAAGTAACGGGCATTTACGAAACTGGCCTGGAAGAACTGGATAAGCAATTGATTCTGGGCGATTTAAGACTGGTTCAAAAACTCAACGGCTGGGGGCCAGACACCGTAGGAAGTTATGAGATTTTTGTAAAAGACTTCAATCGAATCAAGGAAGCAGAAGCTCAAATTGTTAAGGTGCTTGAGCCTGAACAGGACTTACGCACGGTCATTGATGAGTATTTACCCTTATTCGACTGGCTGAGCCTGCTTGATCGTAATCTCAGTGTGTTTCTGACCCTCATTCTCTTTGTAGCCAGTTTCAATATGGTTTCCGTACTGTTGGTGCTTATCATGGAGCGTATTCCCATGATTGGTTTACTGAAGGCCCTGGGAAGCTCGAATTGGCAGATTAGAAAGATCTTTCTATGGCAGGGTATTGCTATGATTTTGAAAGGTTTATTAATCGGTAATGTGATTGGAATAGGTCTCTGTTTAATCCAACAAAAATATCGTTTGTTTCCGCTCGATCCCGAAAATTATTACATGAGTTATGTGCCTATTGAGGTTAATTGGGCTATCGTTTTAATACTTAATATGGTTATTCTATTACTAGTAACTTTAGTACTTATCTTACCTACGTTTATTATTGCCCGAATGCGACCAGTTAACGCCATTCGCTTTTCAAAATAGCAATTAGGAATTTTGGTTAAAAATCATAGTAAAAGTTAACGCAAAAATACGATTTTAGTAATCTTGGTATAAATAATGAGATAATTTCGGAGGTTTATATATGAATTTTAGTCATATATGTTATTTTTGAAAAGTGCGTCTAGTTTTTTAATTCATTATCCAGCCCTGATTTATTTAGTCAAGTCTTTGTTAACATAAACTATAAAATCACCTCCCTGATGAATTTCGGTACAGTGGTTTCCGGAACCTACGTATGAGCGTTAAGGCGATATTAAGAACTCGTCAATTTGATAATTCTATCTTTTTAACTCTTTGGTTAACGCTGGCAGCATTCGGTACTTATTTCTGCATGTTTGCTTTTAGAAAACCATTTGCGGCAGCTACTTTTAACGGTCTGCAATTATGGGGTATTGATTATAAAATAGTACTGGTTGTAATGCAGATCTTAGGCTATGCCACTGCAAAAGGAATCGGTATTAAGTTTATATCAGAAGCTCAGCCAAAGGATAGGTCTAAATACATTTTAATCGTAATTGGAATAGCCGAAGTGGCTCTTCTTTTGTTTGGCATTGTCCCATATCCTTACAACTGCTTTCTCCTTTTTATAAACGGTCTGGCTCTTGGCCTGGTCTATGGTCTGGTCTTCGGATTTCTGGAAGGCCGTCGAATTACGGATTTACTCGGAGCGGGTATTTGCTTAAGTTTCATTATTGCTTCCGGGGTAGTTAAATCCATTGGTCTCTGGTTCTTAGACTTAGGGATTACCTCCGCCTGGATGCCTGCGGTGGTAGGCTTATTCTTCACTCCTTTGCTAATCCTTTTTGTCTGGATGCTACACGTGTCTCCGCCGCCTACCCAGGAAGACGAACGGGATCGGAAGCCGAGAACGCCCATGACTGCCCAGGATCGCCGTAATTTTTTTATTTCTCTGGCCCCCGGATTAATCCTGCTCATTCTGATCTACGTACTTATCTCCATGCTGCGGGATATAAGAGACAATTTCGCGGTTGAAATATGGCAGGAATTAGGGGTACTAACCCCCCAAATTCTGGCTACAACCGAAACTTGGATTGGCCTGGTAGTAACGGTTTTAATCGGATCGGTTTTTCTAATTAAGAGTAATAAGGCTGCCTTTGGAATGAATCTTTTCATAATTGCAATAGGTAGCCTCCTGATCCCCATTGCCTCCTGGCTTTTTCAGAGCGGACAGCTTTCTCCTGTACTCTGGATGTTGCTGATCGGTTTAGGAATATACCTGATTTATGTCCCATTTAATGGAATTTTGTTTGAGCGTTTAATTGCTCTGCGAGAAGAAAAAGCCAACGTTGGATTTCTGTTTTATACCGCTGACTTTATTGGCTATATAGGAAGTGTAAGTATTCTTTTATTTAAAAATTTTGGTCATCCTGATTGGTCATGGTTAAAATTTTATGTGGGATTTACTTACTTTATTCCTCTCGTTTGTATGTTTTTGTTAAGCACTTTATCAGTGTATTTTTTTCGTAAAATTCATTAATCCTTTTTCTTTTTCATCCACAATCGCCAATCAATTTATTTTTTTAAATCTATGAATGAAGACGTCTTAATACAGATTAGCAGCCAATTAAAAGATAAAAGAAAAGGTCAGGGAATAACTTTACAGGAATTGGCTAATAGAGCCGAAGTGAGTAAAGCTTTAATTTCCCAGATCGAGAATAATCGTACGATTCCTTCCTTACTCGTATTGATTAATCTGATTCGTTCATTAGGATTAGATCTGAATATTTTTTTTGATGAAATTGCGAAAAATTCAGCTAATGGTAAATTAGTCGTTCGTCGAAAAGAAGAGTATCAATCCTTCTATAAAGAAGATAATAATTCTTTTGTCTATAATAGAATTTTAACAAAAAATATTTCCGGCCTAACGCTCGATTTAGTCCTGTTAGATCTATTGCCCAACGCCAAGCGGGAAAACATGACTACAACAGAAGCTTTCGAGTTTAAATATATCATTAAGGGCGAAGTAGAATACATCGTTGGGGAGGAAACCCATCAGCTAAAAGAAGGGGATTCTTTATTCTTTGATGGGCGAGTGCCGCACCGATCCAGAAATCTTCGGAACGAAGCAGCACAGGTAATCGTAGTGTATTTCTTCGGAGAAAAAGCATAAGCTGGGAAAGTAAAAATCTCTTGGTATAGGCGTGATTATAATCTGGTTTCTATCAATTTGTTCACAACCGCTTAAAATTGAGGTAATCTATGCCGGTTACTTTTGTTGCTGTGATTAAGCTACATTATCCGACCCGGCTTCTCATTAAATATGGTTAAGTGAATGAAACGATACTAAAAGCGGCAGAACCTTGTCCTGCCGCTTTTTATATATAGTCTGAAGTCGGAAAGTGTTAATTAACAATGGTTTATTAAATTACTTCCACTGATGAAAAATTTTGAAATGCAGGCTACCGTTGATGCCATTCTGGGGTTATACGAATCCTTTGGAGAGAGCACCGGTGAGCCCCACAATATCCTTGAACACTCCATTCAAGTAGCTCAGTTAGCCGAAGAAGAAGGCTATGATGATGAAGTTATACTGGCGGCTTTCTTCCATGACATCGGTTACTTATTACCCAACCATTCTTCCAATTCCAGACGCTCATACGGACAAATCGGCTCGGATTATTTGCGGGCCAATGGTTTTTCCGAGAAAGTAGTTCAGGTAGTGATCATGCAGACTGAAGCTCAGCGATACCTGGCCTGGAAGTTCCCCGAAAGAAAGTTTGAATCTCCTTTTAGTTCTCCCACCTACCCTGAGGTAATGTCCGAAAAGGAGGCTAAAGCATATGAGAAAAATCCTTATTTTTTCCTAAGCCTAAAAGTAAACGAATGGGATGTGAGCACCTTGAATATGCAGGCCGTTTGCGTTAACCTGGACCATTATCGCACCATTGCTCTTCGTCATTTGCAGGGTAATTTATCTTAAGTAACTACAGAGCATACGCATCGATAATTTACGTTACCCTTATAGAAACTATTGAACAGAGATTAAAACACCATTTACTGATTTTATAGTAACTTATGACTATAATAATAGAATAAAATTTAAAATACATATATAATTTGATATGGGTATAACTCATATAAAATATTCATTTGTTATATAATTAATTCTAATTAATGATTGATTAAAGAATGTATAAACATTTCTATTTTGATGGAATACTAATGGCTTGATCGCTTCCTGATTCGTAGGTATATCCTGGTGATGTTCGGAATAAAACTCAATTATTATCCAAAGAAAATTTAGGAGGATGCATTAGTTCTAAAATCTTATCTTTTTAAAAATAAGCTTGTACTTATAGCATCCATCGTTCGCCGAGAGCTTCTTCACTTCGCTTCCACAGCAATTGAGCATTGTAATCATTTACATCCTTATTTAAAATTCGGGCAGGTTTTGACTTGGAGAAATAACCGCCATTATACGATTCGGGCAAGTCTGCTGTGGCGAGGTAAATAGAAGTTTGAGCCCCTTCTTCGGTGGTAATCATGAAAGGACGTAAAAAGCCAAAACCGTACTTCCACCAATCCGTAAAATTTCGACCAAATTGAGTGTTCACTACGCCGGGATGCACCGCGTAGGCCGATACATTTTGTCCCTTTAAGCGATTCGCTAATGCTACGGTAAATAACAGATTAGCCAGTTTTCCGTCACCATAGGCTGACCAGATGTTCATTTTCGAATTATGCTTTAGGAAAAAACGACGGCTTTTTCCCATGGCATGAGCGGCGGAAGACAAGTTAATGATTCGTCCTTTTCCGCTGGCTTTTAGTAAATCAATAAGTTCGAGCGTAAGGAGGAAATGGCCTAGATGATTGGCAACAAAGCTTTTTTCGTAGCCATCGCGGGTGAATTCTAGCTGAGCTGGAGCGTACCCTGCATTATTAATGAGGCAATCCAGCCGATCGTATTTCTGATGGATTTGCTGGCAAACCTGCCGGATGGAATCCATGTTGGTTAAATCGGCGAAAAAAAGATCAATGCGGGCCTGAGGCGTTTTTTCCAGAATCTGTTTTCGGGCCTGTTCACCTTTCTCGCGTGAACGCACCAGAAAAATAAGATCAAATCCTTTGTGAGCAAGTGCCTGAGCCGTCGCCAGGCCTAAACCGGAGTTCGCCCCGGTAATAAGAGCAATAGTTGACATAACCTCTAAAATGATACGTTAAGGTTAGTAAAAAAAATTAGCCATGGCCCTAAAATAATAAACCCACCGTAGGAGGTGGGTTCGATACCGTGAGTTGGAGTAGTATAATTACAAATGCGGATACTGGTGTTTCAATCTTGACAAAACTTATTCACTTTTTGTTTCCATGGCTTTGCTACACAAGCAATTTTTTGGGAAGGGATGAAGGTTGATGATACAAAGCTGGGTCGATTTTTCTGGATTTGATTACGTAGAAATACCTGATTTGGCATTTTTTCTTTCTATAAATCACTAAAAGTTAGTAAATGAAAAGGGGAGGTACTATGTATTGCCTAGTTCTATCCATAAAATAGTCCGTTGATCCGTTTGCTTTAACCACCTGCCCCAATTGGCTTCACTGAAAGAGAAATTCTGCTGAATTTTGAATCAACAACAACGAAGCAAAAGTGCTTCATCATTCGACAACCACTGTTTAAACCCTATAGCCATGAACCGCTTAGAACGTATTCCCTCGCAAAAAATGATTGGTGGAGTAGCTGCCGGATTGGCTGCTTACCTGAACATTGATGTAGCCCTGGTTCGGGTACTGTTTGTTCTGGGAGCCATCTTTACTCATGCTCCTTTTATCATTGCCTATATCATTCTCTGGATTGCTTTACCCAAACGTCTGGACGGCACCTATGCTACGGAGTATACTACTTCCACACCACCTCAGCGAAGCAATAACAGCCGGGCCTGGGGGATTGTAGCGATCCTATTGGGTAGCATTTTCCTACTTGATGAATTTACCTGGTGGTTTAGCTGGCACAAATTCTGGCCTGTGCTCTTCATCGTAATCGGATTGTGCATCCTTTTCAAGGATCAGATTCGTGAAAAAATAGCGGAGTAAGTCTCATTTTAATCTTTAGAAAACAGGGTAACTTCCTCTCTATTGAAGTGTTACCCTGTTTCCATTTTGACTCCTCAGCCTATTCATTTTTCATTAACCAAAACTCTACGGATATGAAATCCTCGCGTGTCATTGTAGGTGCCTGCTTTATTGCTTTTGGCCTAATAAAATTGGGCGAAGAATTGGGGTTTTTTGATTTTGACTGGTCTGCCATCTGGCGTTACTGGCCCATTTTGCTGATTAGCTGGGGTGTCTGGATACTGGTTCGGGATAAGACGCAACCGCCCTATGATCCCCCTCTGGATCCGCCTACTTCCTATACGCATTTCCCGGAAGATCCGCAGGCTCCACAGCCCCCGCAGACTCCTGAAACGCCGCAAACACCTCATACTCCTCTCTAAGTCAATCAAACATACCTTAACTGCACGGCTTGTGCTTCTACGATATGAAACCCCAAAGTATAATAATCGGAGCCATCTTTATATTAGTCGGTTTTCTGTTTCTGGGCAGAAACATGGACTGGTTTGATTTTCACTTTAGCGAAATATTTCGTTTCTGGCCCTTACTGTTTGTAGTACTTGGACTGAACATGATCCTGGGAAAATCAAACAGAGCCGTTACGGTCATCGTATTAGTGCTGCTGGGTATTTGTATTCCCATTTTTATTGCGACAAAAGTACGGGATAAGGTAAGAGATGAGGTTACTATTGAAAGCTCCTGGAGCGACGATGACCACGAGGAAGAGGAGGACATTGAAGAATCGGTAGAATCGTACGGAGGGGGTAAACAATACCTGGCGGAACCGATGACGGATAGCATTGAATCGGCGACGTTTAGACTCGAAGGAGGGGCGGCAGAGTTTACAATGGGAACCACCGATAAAGAACTCGTGGAAGCGGACGGTAATCTTGATTTCGGAAATCTTTCGCTGAAGAGCATGAGCGGTAGTGGGTCGAACGAAGTAGTGCTTGCTATGAAAGGGAAAGGCAACTGGAAATTGAAAGAGCATACTCACAACGACGTAGCCATTCGCCTGAATCCTAAACCCGTTTGGGATCTGGATATGCAGGTAGGGGCGGGGAAGGTAGATTTTGACCTGACGCCTTTCAACGTTCAGAAAGTACGACTCAAAACTGGAGCCGCCGAAATGGAACTGAAGCTGGGCGATAGAGCAGACCTGGCCGATGTAGACGTAAACGCGGGCTTAGCAAGTATAAAGATTATGGTTCCCGAAGGTGTGGGGTGCCGCATTACCACAAACGGAGCCTTAACCGATAAAAAATTCAACGGTTTTGTTAGGGATGGAAATGAATACGAAACCTCAAACTATAACTCTGCTGCCAAAAAAATAAACATCAAATTCAACGGCGGAATCGCCGAATGGGAAGTGGAAAGGTATTAGCGTTTTGAGTTTAGTGTTTATAAGTTTTGAGTTTAGGGTATTCCATAAAAATAGGCCGTTAGATGATCTAACGGCCTTCTTCTTTTCAAAAATGCTAGGTATTTAACTCAAAACTCCCAACTCAAAACTTATTTGAGGGCTTTCATGATCCAGCCTCCGCCAATAACGTCGTCGCCTTCGTAGAAAACGGCGGCTTGGCCGGGGGCCAGGCCCGTTACGGGTTCATGGAAGCTTACTTCCATCTGATTTCCCGTTTGGGTAATGAGGGCGGGCGTTCCTTCGTGCTTGTAACGGATTTTCGTGATCGTTTCCATCGGTTGGGGAATCTCCGCATACTTTTGAAGATTCAACTGACTTACGATCATTCCTGTACGCTCCAGATCACGATCGCAACCCAATACTACTTCATTGGTATCCTTTTTGATTTCCGTAACGAAAGCAGGGTAGCCTAATGCAATGCCCAGTCCTTTTCGCTGTCCAATGGTATAAAAGGGGTAACCTTCGTGCTTACCTAATACTTTTCCCTCCTGATCGACGAAGTTACCACCGGCTACTTCCGCTTCGAGCGTAGGAATGCGGCGTTTGAGGAAACCACGGTAATCATTGTCAGGGACAAAGCAGATTTCGTAACTCTCGGCCTTGGTTGCTAATTCAAAAAAGCCACGTTCTTTTGCCATTTCCCGGATTTCACTCTTGCGGAAATTTCCCAGTGGGAGTTTCGTCCGCGAAAGGCTCTCCTGCGATACACCCCAGAGAACATAACTCTGATCTTTCCAGGTATCCAAACCTTTCGAAACGACGTGACGACCGTGCGACAGACCGCCATTTTCTTGCCTCAGGTTTGCATAATGGCCCGTGGCGATGAATTCGCAATCCAGCTTATCGGCCCGGCGAAGCAGAGCGTCCCATTTAATATGCGTATTGCAGAGCACACAGGGGTTTGGCGTGCGGCCTTCCAGGTATTCTCCCGTAAAGTGATCAATTACGTAATCTCCGAACTCATTGCGGATATCCAGAATATAGTGCGGAAAACCTAGCTGTACGGCCACATTGCGGGCATCATTAATACTATCGAGGCTACAGCAGCCGGTCTCTTTCTTCGTTCCCCCGGAACTGGCATAATCCCAGGTTTTCATCGTCATTCCGATGACTTCGTAGCCTTGTTCATGCAGCAGAACTGCTGCCAGTGAAGAATCAATGCCGCCACTCATGGCGACCAAAATACGTCCGTGTTTGCTCATGCGAATCGGCCAGGGTTCAAAGTCCTGCGATTAGTGGTTTAATATGGTGTGATGTGTAGTGTCATGTCCTGATTTTCAGTAGATTAGCAAAAGCATTACATCACATGAAATCAAGGAAAATCACGATTTGTTGTACCTATGTTGTACCAAATGACGATGTATATCTCAGAGGCACAAACTCAGTAGGTACGGAGTAACCACATTTTATAAAAATTAATTCACCTGCAAAGTTAATATTTTTATGGCCTCCTCGCTGAAAGTTGTTTTACGGAAGAAAGCCAATCAGGATGGAACATTTCCCTTGGCACTTCGCATTACAGTAAATCGAAAATCCTCGTTTATCTATCTAGGACAACATGTCAAAGAATCTGACTGGGATGAAAAGGCACAGAAAGTCAAGAAGTCACATCCTAACTCTACTCGTCTCAATAATTTGATTCTTCAAAAGAAAGCCGAGGTTAATGGCAAGATGTTGGAAATGGAAACCCAGCATAAATCTGTTTCTTCTGTTTCAGTACGTTCTCATGTCAAATCCACGAGCGGCACTTCATTTTTTGAGCAAGCAGAACAACATCTTGAAAACCTTCGTAAACATGGGAAATACAACCGAGTTAGTGCCGAAAAACCTCGCATCAAACATTTTCGGGAATTCCTTAAAAGCCAAGACATTGTCTTTACCGATATTACAATCCCTTTGCTAAATCGATTTAAAGCGTATTTAAAATCAACGCGGCGGATTACAGAACGAACTATTGTCAATCACTTGATCCTCATCCGTACCATCTACAACCAAGCCATTGCCGCAGGCCTAGTCGAGCCAAAGCATTATCCTTTTGGCAAAAACAAAGTAACGATCCGATTACCCGACTCTTTAAAAGTTGGTCTTACTCTGGAAGAGCTAAAATTGCTTGAAAATTTAGACCTTTCCTCTGCTCCTCGATATTGGACTCATGCTCGCAATGTCTGGTTGGTTTCGTTTTATTTCGCTGGCATGCGTGTTTCGGATGTACTGCGTCTCAAGCACATGGATTTTCACAATGCTCGACTGTATTACACAATGGGAAAAAATCTAAAAGCAGGCTCACTAAAAGTGCCCGAAAAAGCGTTGCGGATTCTTGAAACGTATCCTAAAGAAAGTAATCATGACTTGGTGTTTCCAGAATTACAGAAACTAGAAAGCTTGGAAGATCCTTATCTGGTACAAAGAGCAATAGCAACGGCTGTCAAGCGGTTAGATCGAAACTTGCAACTTCTTGCCAAGACGGCGGGCATTCAAAAAGATTTGACAATGCACATTGCCCGTCACACTTTTGGAAATCTCTCAGGAGAAAAAATCCCAATTCAGCTGCTACAAAAACTATATCGGCATACTTCTATAACGACGACTATCGGCTATCAAGGGAATTTTATTAATAAAGATGCCGATGATGCTTTAGATGCTGTTTTAGATTTATAATAAAAAAGCCGGATAGTCATTTTAGCTATCCGGCTTAAGTATATGTTGTATAAGTTCTCTGACTTTATCCTTATCGCGATCTGCGTCGCTTCTTTTGTAGGCTTTTTTGCCGAATATCTTTTTGCTCTTGTATAAGTTTTTTGAGTTCATCCTCAGCATTTGAATTCGCAGTAATATCATTTTCAAAGAATTGCAGAGCAAGCATGCGTTGCCGTTCAGTGCTATGCTCAGCGTTTTTAGTAGCTGTCATCTCATTTTTTGTCTGCTCAAAAGTTTCAAACGTAGTTTGCGTGTTTTCATTTATTATTCCCTTCGTCTTTTCATCAGCCTTATCAAATATATCCTGACTGGCTTCCATAAAAGCAGTAGCCGTCTTAACTTGTCTCTGTTTCTTTTCAGCGGCAGATAGAGAGGCTCCATCTGTTTGTTGATAATCCATCGGGCTGGCCTTTGATCCACTCTCTGCCTTTTGCCGCATGTGTTCGATAGCGTCTTTTTCAGATATGAGCTTAGCATGTCGTAATTGTTGCCTGACTTCTTTTATACGAACTCCCTTTAGCTGCCGTACCAGATCAAATGAACGTCCCTGCTCATCTACCACCATAAAGGGATGACGTGGTACACCTTCGGCAATAAGATAACCCTTTTCATGCACAGCTTTAATAAAATCAGCTCCTGTCTCGCTTTGCTGCCAAAGCAAAGTCAGGGCTTCTCTTAGTTCAGGGCGATGTGGATTACGATGCGGCGTTGGCTTTTGATCAAACACCTGCTCCATTTCTTTTCGAGCCCGATCCTGAGCCAGACGACTAAAGCGATGCGGAATAATCTTGCCTGTTTGATGATCGTAACGTTCAAAGACCACGTGAGCATGGGTTCGATCTTTCTTCGTATGTAAAACAATGATGCGTCGCTGGTTTTCCAGTCCTAAATGCCTGGCCAGAATATCGGTTGCCCGTCGCCAGGTTTCCGGTGTCATCCGTTTATCTTCTTGATAAGCCGGATTGATCTGAGCATGGTATAAGCCTTTGGTGGATCGCGTTAGCTCGCTTAACAGCGACATGCCCAGCAGTGTTTGATGCAGATACGTCTCATTGGCGTTTTGTCGCCCTGCCACGTCCAAAATCTGGACACGCTCATTGCCCTGTTTGGACGTAAGATAGTGAGCAAGTTGCTGACCGTTGCCACGAATATTACCGCGAATGACCATGACTTAAGAGGGTTAGAAGCTGGGCTGTCAACTCATCCAACGCCTCAAGCGTGGTCTGCATGGCCTCTTCGTGAATGCCCATCAGGTAGCCATTGCTATGATAGCGGTTGAGCGTGTGGGCAATCTGATTGACATTGCTTCCCACTTTTCCCAGTTCCGCCAATCCCTTTAGAAGGGATTCCCGTTCGGGGGTCGGAACCTGACGCAAGGGCTCGCTACCCATAGCCTTGAGCCGTAAAAAATCACTGGGGGTTACAGCCGCTTCTGCGGCTAGTTTCCAGATCCGCTGTTTTTCAGCGGACGTGACACGAACCCGAATGGTTAGGTCACGTTTCTGGTCACCCATTTTTTGCGGGCGAGCCATCATGCGTTAGTCAAAGGAGGGTTAAGGGAGGATTTTTTCGCCCTTACAAGAACGGTTTGGAAAGCTCGAAAACGATGTTTTTGTAGCTACAAACCACGTCTTGCAACAGCACTTACCAAGATAAGAATTTAGCCGTTTGAATAGCTAATTCTGAGCAATATTTTTTACGATAATCTTTTGATTTTTAGGGGTGTACGTTTGGATTGAATGATTTTCTTCTTATTTTTAGTTCGTTCAATCACCGCACCTTAAACACTTCATTGCCTCTATGGATCAGACCTATTCTGACGCAGCGTTTGAGCCCCCTCAAACAAAGCTCAATGTATGGTTTGGTGTCACCTCGGATGAAGTTGCTGAGCTTTTCCGGTTTCACCCCAACCCAGCCGCCCGCAATAAAGCGATCCTGTATCTGATCGGCATTTTCTTAACGCCCATTACCCTGACCGGAGCCCTGCTCGGCTACGTTCGATCCTATAATCGTTTTGTCAAACCCCTTGATGAATATCCCGAACTTTATCCGCTAAAGCCAATTGTTCGATTTGCAATGCTCATGGGAGCTTTACTGATTTGGGCAGCCTTGATTTTTTTCTCAATTCTACTGTTCCGAATCTTCGGCCTATCGCGGGCAACCGGCTACGTCCTTTTAATCTATACCAGTTTCAATCTGCTTCTATCCCTGATGGTGTTTACCGTCTTTCGCCGCTGGCAAATCGGTATCAATAACGCGATTGTAGAAGGCAATAGATTTGGCTCTGCCCGTTTTGCAAAAGCCAGTGAACTGGATGCCTATCGGCAAGATCCCGGCATTTATATTGGCGGGGGTTTTGTATTTAAAGACAAAGGGCACATTTTAACAGTTGCGGGTACACGCGGCGGCAAAGGAACGAACCTCATTATCCCCAATCTATTGGGTCTGACCAGCTATCAAGGTTCATGGGCCGTTATTGATCCCAAAGGGGAAAACGCAGCCATCACGGCTCGTTATCAACGCAGTACCGGCCGCAGAGTGATCATTCTCAATCCCTGGGGTTTATTGGCCGATCATATTGGGGAATCTGAATCCTATAACCCGCTCGATATTCTGGCTGATACTAGCAGTATTCATCTCGTCGACGATGCCCAGATGATCGCTGAAATGCTTGTCCCCATTGAGAAATCAGACAAGAACAAGTTCTTTACCGATACAGCCCGCTCGATTGTAACGGGCCTAATTATGCAGATTGCGACAACGCAGGAAGGCGAAAATCGGTCGCTGGCTACGCTGTGGCGATGGGCACGGCTGGCAGGGGATCAGTGGGATGAGCTGATTGCCCGCATGCGGCTTAACAATGATCCGGTCAATGGGGAGATTGTCCGCAATGCAGGTAACGAGATTGTCAAGCTCATGGAGGCTGGCGAAGAAACCTTTGGCAGTATTCTCTCTTCCGTTTTGCAAGCCACGGATTTTTTGAAAAGTCCAGCTTTGCAAAAAGCCCTGCAATCCGGTTTTGACCCTTCCAGTCTATCCGATGGCAACACGGCTCTTTATATCATTATCCCCGCTGATAAGCTGCAAAGCCATGCACGGTGGCTGAGGCTAATCGTAACCACCACTCTGCGGTCGGTCGTTCGAAAACCGAACAAAAGGGTAACGTTCCTTCTGGATGAGTTTGCAGCCCTTGGTTACCTGCCAGAAATTGAGACAGCTCTGAGTACCTATGCCGGGTTTGAAGTAACGGTCTGGCCGATCTTGCAATCGCTTATTCAGCTCAAAGGACAATACGGAGATAATTGGGAGACCTTTACGGCTAACACAGCGGTCCGGCAGTTTTTTTCAGTGAACGACAATTTTACAGCAGATTATGTGAGTGCCGCCATTGGGCAAACCTCTCATGTCATTACATCGAAAAGTTGGTTTGGCGTGAGTGATGCCAATGCGAATCCAAGGCCCTTAGTCACGCCCGATGAAGTCAGGCGTGGATCGGCTGATTATATGTTTGCGTTTCTTGGCGGAAATCCGCCAACAGTGTTTGCAAAACGGCCTTATTATCAAATAATAGACTTACAAAATAGAGCAAGCGAAAATCCGTATTTCAAAATATTATAAATCTTAACGTAAATAAAAACAGAGTAAATGAAATTACATATTTGAAAATATTTTAAGATTATTTATATTTGAAAACAACAATATAAACTTCATAACACCTATGTTTAAAAGAAGAATTGGCATTGATCCTCATGCTGAGGGAGGGGGCAGTGCAACATCTGAAAATTGCCCAGATATATGGGAACTAGAAGATGGCTCCTTTGCCATAATAGGAAAAAAAAGAACGATTGATTTAAAATCACACCTTCCTAAATCAGCTAGTTGTGGAGCAGATGAAGAAATTGTTGTAATTCCTAGAGTAACTTTATTAGCAGCAAAAAAGGATATACCAAATGAATAATCTAATTTCTACGAGTGAAATAATAAGTTTATCTGAGTACACGACAGTTGTAAAAGATTTTTACCGTCCGGCCTGGAAGTCTGTCTTGTCTCAAGTTCTTAAACTCGAGACAAGACAGACTTATATTGAAACAGGTAATTTAAGCTATGAATTAATGGCTAAAGGAGAGTTTAAAAAATCTATCGATCTTATACCATCAGTTCGAGAAAGCGATTATAACTTGTACAAAGATTTAAAAAATAGAAAAGTTGATTTTATAAGATGCCGCCCTGTACATTTACCTCTTACAAGTTACTTAAAATGGGAAATAGAGAATTACAAATTCAACTCTGAACATTGTGAAAGGATATTTTTTTTAGAGGAAAATATTCTGCTTGATATATTTAACAATATTGCCTTACATGATTTTGCTGTTTTTGATCATGACAAAGCTATCATTCTAGATTACAACAATATGGGAGAGTTCAAAGGTGGATGGATTGTTAATGATACAGCTCATATACTGAATTTAGTTCAACTATTTTCTATAATTAGATCTTATTCAATTGAGTTCTCTATTTTTCTAAAAAAATATTCCATTGAATGATGCCTTTGGTCAAATTTATGATGTAGTTAAACATTTAGTAAATTATCTGCATCAGCATAATATTTCTATTATTAAAGATATTGTAGTTCCTTCTATAGCTCTGGATAAAATAGTAGCTATTGTAGGATTGTATTATGTAATTAAGACCTTCAGATTTTCCAATAATCTATCAAAACTAAATTTCATAAGCCAACTTACTCAGAATCATAGAGAAATTTGGAGCCGTATAGTTGAAAAAGAATTAAATGAAAGAATTACAGATATTTCTGCGGATCCAAAAACTCTTACCAAGACTGAAAAAAGATATATTTTATATGTAATTCTACATATAAAAACTTCTTATCAAGCCCATATACTAAAAGTCAAAAGGTTAAGCCAAGAAGAAATAAAGGACATGGGTAACTTTTTAAATTATCCTCTTGCTAGCCAAACTTGGAATGAAGTAAAATATTGGCATGAAAAAAAATTTGTTAAATTTATAGAAGATGCTCAGTGCAAAGCCAAGCTAAATAAAACATCTAAAAAAAGGATTCTATTTTCTAAGTTTGCACGCTTTTTAAAGAAATAAGTACATAAATAGATATTTGCCTATAAGCAAACCCTGTTGTTAATATAGTAATACATACAATCTAATTAATCATAATTTAAAGTTAGGGAAGATGTCTGTAGGTAATTCTTAATGCGATTACTGACAATCCTCTTATTGTTATTGCTGTTAGTTGCTCACTAACCAATTAATTCTTTTTCCCATTCTTCTGCTTATTTGAGCTACTCCATCATGCATGATCCGCATGATTCAAAGCTGCTCGCCACTCCAAGCCAAAGCTTATTTTGGTCAAACTGATTATTTTCTTAATGATCAAGAATCTCCCGGCTATTTTTATGGACGATTAGCCGCTCGTTTGGGAATATCAAGTTTGGCTACCCGGCAGGTTTTTGCAGCCCTATGCGATAATCTTCATCCTCTTACGGCTAAACCCCTCACCCCACGCACCACTGAAAATCGGACTGTTGGCTATGATATCAGCTTTCATCCTCCGAAGTCCGTTTCTGTTTTGCACGTTTTAGCCCATGATGATCATATTCTAAAAGCTTTTCAGACCAGCGTTCAGGAAACTATGTTGGACGTTGAAAAGGACATGCAAACCCGCGTTCGGTGTAACGGGCAGGATGAAGACCGGAAAACCGAAGAACTGCTTTGGACAGAATTCATTCATCAAACCGCCAGACCCGTATCAGGCTTTGTGCCGGATATGCATTTGCATGCCCACTGCTTTACATTCAATGTGACGTGGGATTTAGTTGAACAGCGATTGAAAGCGGCTCAGTTCCGCGACATCAAACGGGATATGCCCTATTACCAAGCCCGATTTTATAAACGGCTTTCGGATCAGCTTATCCAACTTGGTTATCAGGTTCGACCCACCAAGCAATCCTTTGAAGTGGTCGGCGTTCCTCAAAACGTCATCCGTCTTTTCTCCAAACGGACGAGTTTAATTGAGCGATACGCGAAAGAGCATGGCATCACTAACGCTTTGGAGCTTGATCAACTGGGAGCACAGATCCGTAATAAAAAACAGAAAAGTTTATCCCTTTCTCAATTAAAGCAGGACTGGCGAGACCAGATCTTTGCTTTGGGCATGAGTGATGCGAGTGAAGGGAATGCCCCATTACGTTATGCCCCACCTCAACCCAAACCTGTATTATTGGCCAGTCAGTGTCTGGATCATGCGTTGGCCTTACGTCTGGAACGGGCCTCAGTCGTACAGGATCGCCGCATTTTGGCGACGGCCTATCAACATAGTCTCGGTCATCCTGACCTCACCCTTGAAATCATAACAGACGTATTCAAACGCGATGACCGGATTATAACGGTTATGGAACACGGCAAGCCTCTTTGTACCACTCGACAGGTGTTATCTGAAGAGCAACAGATGGTCAATTTTGCCCGCCAAGGCCAAGGAGCACTTATACCGCTCTATCGAAAGCCGCCTGCCCTTGAGCTGAAGGGTGAACAGGCTCAGGCCGTTAAGCATGTGTTGACGACCTGTAACCGCGTTTCGATTATTCAGGGGCGAGCCGGAACTGGTAAGACCACACTCATGAAAGAGGCTGTTCGCTTCATTGAACAATCAGGCAAAAAGGTCATTCTCACAGCCCCGACAGCTCAGGCTTCACGGGGTGTATTGCAAAGCGAAGGCTTTGAAGCCGAAACCGTTGCAAAACTTCTATCCAACTCTCAACTGCAAGCTCAATTGAAGGATAACGTTCTATGGGTGGATGAAGCAGGTCTATTGGGTACAAAGGATATGAGCGCCTTGCTGGAACTAACCATCAAACAGAATGCCCGGTTGATTTTAAGTGGTGATACTCGTCAACATGCCCCCGTCCTTAGAGGAGATGCATTGCGTATATTAAATACAGTTGCAGGTATTCCGTCAGCTCAAGTCAGCCAGATTTTCCGGCAGAAACAGCCTCTGTATCGAGAAGCCGTCCAGCAATTGTCAGAAGGCCATATTAAACAAGCGTTCGAGCGGCTGGGGGAGCTCAAGGCTCTTAATGTCATTGATCCACTGACAGGCTTTGAGCCTTTAGCGAAAGCCTATGTGGAGGTCATACAAACAGGTAAGACGGCCTTGGCTATTTGTCCCACCCATCAGCAAGGGGTTTTCGTAACAGATGCGATCCGGCAACGATTGCGGGACGTGGGACGAATAAGTGAGAAAGAATATTTAATACCACAACTCATCAACCAATCCTCGACTGAAGCAGAAAAAAAAGATTGCCGCTCTTATCAAAGAGGCCAGACTATTCAATTTAATCAAACGGTAGGCAATATTCGCCGGGGTGCTCGTTGCGTCGTAAAAACGATCAGTAATTTAAATGTAGAGATTGCACAGGAAAACGGTGACATCAGCCTGCTCCCTCTGGAAAGTAGTTCGCAATTTGAGGTTTATCAAAATGCTACTCTTTCCCTGAGTGTTGGCGATCAAATCCGCATTACACGTAACAGTAAAACGCATCGACTTTACAACGGCCAAATGCTAGAAGTGATCGGTATTTCTGAAACAGGCGATATTCAGGTCAAGAACAGGACTAGTAAACTTGTTTACACCCTGCCTCGTGATTTCGGCCATATCAGCCATGCCTATTGTTTGACCTCGCATGCTTCACAGGGAAAAACTGTAGATGAGATCTTCATCGCTCAGCCAGCCGCCAGCTTCGTAGCGACGAACCTCAATCAGTTTTACGTATCAGTGTCACGAGCACGTCATCGTGTTCATATCTACACGGATGACATAGACGGATTGATAAATCAATCCGCTCAAGCGGGTGACCGAACCTCCGCATTAGAATTATTAGCTAGACCTATCCACGAACAGGTTGAGCAAGTGGTTCGTCAACAACAATTGAACCAAGGCAAACTGCAAAAACAAAGCCCAGTAAACCCGTCAGAGCAATCGTCTTTGAAAGGATTGGTGCATGTCGCCAAACTCAGACTTTAAAACCAATTTGGTATCATGCCTTGATAGTGATGTTACTGAAGAGGAAACGAATGCATGGCCTTCCATTGAACTCCATCATCCCGATGAGCGGGTTCGCAATGTATGCTTTTGTTTAAACTCTGGCCGAAAAGCATTTTTCAACTATGCTTATTTAGCTAGAGTTGATCTTATCCCTCACAATGATCATCAAATGATGACGTTACATTTTAGTTCGTATCAAGTTGAATTAAAAGGATACCCACTTAATGCACTCTTTGATTTGTTTATGGATCATTTACCTAAGAATATCCATATAATATCTCCCCGGTATGAATTTAACAATCAACCTCATGTTACTGATATAGTTGTGAAATAATTTACATAATAGGAATTTATAGTTGCTCTATAGAAGATATAAATAGCAAATTATAAAAAATATTATACCTTTAAAATACCCATTAATAGGTATACAAAATATTTACACATAAGTATTAATAACATAAATAATATATTTTAAATTTCCCTCATTAAAAATGTCATTCATTATACATAAATATTTTATCCTTACTTCATTTTAAGGACTACTAAATGATAATTTAACCAAAATAAAAATATCTATGAAAACAAATACTCTTATAGAAATCATTACCATTATTCTATCTATTAGTATATCTACTGAACGCATTGTTACAGTAGCAAAAACGATTTGGCCTGAATTTTTAGATAATGAAAAGACAACTCCTAGTGGTCAACTGGATAAAGTAGCAGATAAGCGTCGAAGGATTTCCGTACAATTAATAGCTTTTATAGGTGCATGGTTTTTAGCTAGCTTTATAAATAAAGAAAATAAACTAAATTTTTTTGGTGATGTTTATTTTTTATCTGAAAACATAAAAATTCCTTCTTTTATTATTGGAATTCTTGCAACCGGAGGTTCAACTTTTTGGAGCAGCATTTTAGGTATTATAAAAGCAAATAAAGAAATTAAAAATCAACATATCGTTGAAAATAGAATTAGTACAATTGAAAAAAATAATATTATATCACTAGAAAATGATATAAAATCTGACGAAGTACTTTCAAAAATTATAGCAATCAATTCACCTACACATATTCCTAGTTAGTTGAACCTGTAAAATTTTAAAAATATGTCTTCTAATCCAATAAATATAAAGCTCAGCCAAGATCCAATTAGCATTAAAATTCATATTCCTAATACCCCACAATTAACTGCTGGAAAAGTATTTCAGTTCAATCCAGATAACTCACGGTGGTTTAGTATAGGGTTATTTAATAACCACCCGAATAATTCCAATATGAAACTTCTCTTGGGGATGCCTGATAAACTTAACAAGACTTACTTTTTTATAAACGGGATAGTATTTCATTTTCAAGATAGTACACCATCTAGTTTCCAAGTAATTATTGAAATTTTTCAAGGTCAAAAAAGTATTTATCAAATTTCTCCTCAAGATGGAGGATCTGGAATGATCAAAGATACCGACATCTTTTACACGTTTGAATTTCAATTGATTATATCATGAAAAATATATACGCAATCTGGTTATCATTATTGGCTACTACATTGTCAAATACATTACTTTTAGCTCAAGCGTCCAAAGAGGATGTTTCAAAAATAGTAAATACTGTATCCTATGGAGTGCCTACATCCCCTGCATTTGAGCTCTTACCAGGAAAAACATCTGAAGTAGTTAACCTTAGCACACCGCAAGATTTTGCTACTCAAATTCCGAGTATTTACGATGGAAAGAAATTAAAAACCGGAACAGCTTTTGACCTTCGTATATTTACATTAATACCTACTAAAAAATCATTTTCTCTTACAGATTATCAAGAAAATAAAGGTAAAAGAGCTTTATGGAGGAGTGTATTTTCATTAGGCACGGCTTCTGACCAGGATATAAAAAATGACGCATTGCTCAGCTGTGGAATTCGAATTCCTATTTTAGATAAAAGCGACCCGAGAGCAAATAGTAGCTTCCTTTCAGAACTAATAAATCTTTATAATAATATTAATATACCTTTAGAAGGCATCCCTGGATCTATTGACGGAAAAAATTACAATGAACTTATAGTGAAAGCATTAAGTAAAGGGCTAGACTCTATACGAAATAGTTATTTTAAAAGAATGTGGAATGCAGAGAAGTTTGATGTAGGTCTTGCATATATGTTACGAGCAAAAAGCAGCATCCTTACATCAGATAGTATTAAAAGTGATAAATACGGCTTATGGGCCGCATATGGTCGTCCTCTTTTTCATTCACTTGGACAAATAACTATTAGTGGAAAAATCACTCGTAGCTTCAATCAAGTCAATTCAGAATTAGAGCAAAGCCGATATGTCGTAGGAGCTAGGGCAAGATTTTTCCCTGGTATAGCTAATAATCGTTTAGCAGCTTCCATTGAATTTGCTAATATCTGGTCAGACTATCAAGGTTCTCATCTAAATGAAAATTGGAGACATACAGCAATTTTAGTTGAATACCATTTACCTGTACTAAAAGGATGGCTTGGTATAGCATATGGTGGAGATACTCCTCATCGAACTAATTCGGGAAGTAAATTTTCTTTAAGTTATGCTATTTATACAAATCAACTTATAAAAAAATAATTCATCCATTAATCAAGTAATATATTTATCCGTATTCATAAACAAACTATTTAATACTTTAACTTATAAAAGAATAATAAGTTCTTATTTTAAGCAGAGAAAGGTTTTTATCTGAAAAATATTATTCATATCTCAAAATAATAAAATACAAGATTAGGTATATAAATAAGTTTTCCAGATAGATCTAATTTCCAAGTTATTACTAAATAACGTACATCTTAGTGGCTATTATAGCTTGGTGGTTATGAGTTAAAGTAACTCTAATTGCATTTTTAGATAATCTTATCTTTGGTTGTCATTTCAGTAATCATCATCTATCACCTTTCATAGTGTAATGTTGATGAACGCAACCAAAGCACCACTTATAGATGAGAAAAAATTAATACGCTCTGTCTATTTTTTTAGCATGCTAAGAGCCTCTTGCAATAAAGTCGTCACAAGAGAGATATTAACAGTAGTCCAACAATGGAGCTTATAGTGTCATCAATATTTAAGGTAACATTATAAAAGATCCAACGACTGCGGATACCTCATTGATCAACTTTCCTTGCCTCCACTAGCTTAAGGTAAGCAGTTGCAGATGGTGAAGATATTCAGCAGCTTTCTGTGCGTGCGAGGCTGCTTGAACTATAAAGCGTTTATCCTGCTTTAGTACCTCTAACCAAGATTGAATGTAAGCCGCATGCTGGCTCTCCGGCATGGGTTCAAAGCCTAAATCCGCCGCCAGAAAACAGGCCCCAAGTTCAGCAACCAATTCTTCTTTGGCGTAGCCCGCATCGCCATAGCTTTTACGGCCCATATCCCGATTCAGGCGATTGGGGTGACGAGTCCAGTGAGTGATTTCATGGGCCAGTACAGCGTAGTAGCTTTCGATGCTTTCAAAGCTTTCAAGGGGCGGCATTTGCACCCGATCCGTCGTAATCGAGTACGAAGCCTGCGTACCCGTATAAATATCCGCTTTGGTTTCAGCGAAGAAGCGATCCAAGGTTTTATTGCGAGCCACTGTAGACGTTTCTTTCAGCGGTGGTGTGGCATAGAAGTGTTCTGCCAACCCTTCTATTTGCTGGGCATTGAAAACTGTATATGATTTTAAAAACGGAATGGAACGGGTCGTGATGTCTCCCGAGGCATCTTCTTCCTCCCGCGTCATGGTGTTAGCATACACTACGAGTGATCCTTTCTCACCTTTTCGAACATTGGCTTTTAATTCCAAAGCTTGTTTGAACGTCATCCAGTAGGGAGATACATATCCTTTTTCAGCGGCAGTGCTCCAAAGTAACAACGTGTTGATACCCGTGTAGGGCTCTTGGTTCCAACGCAAAGGCCGCCTGATGTGACAGCTCAAGTGCTCAGCATTCCAAGGCTTACGCCAGGTAAGCTGCCCTTGCTCTAAATCCGTCATGATTTTACTGGTAATGCGGGCGTAAAGATCATTGGTTGGAGGGGATGAATCATTGGCTTGATGCGAAGAAACGGAAGGTGACGTATGAGTCATCAGGAAAGCTCCATGTCATCTGTTTTATGAAAGGATCGTTATCTGCTGATATGCCGCTTTGAGCAATCAGACTTGCTGGCTTAATTTAGAAAGATGCCACCGATGTACATCCAAGTGCGGAACATAGATACCATTCATAGTTTTATGCGTAAGATTTGTAATGGAACGAATGGTTGATGAAAGATACGATGTTGCGTTTCTTCCAGCAGGCGTATTATCCATCCATGAATATAAAGTTTGATATTCGTAGTGATTTAAATAAGAAGATATCTGTTTCAAACAGGAGTATGCATTTATTACAATGCAGTCAGCTTGAAAAGGTTGTCCATTTCGGGTTACTGCTGAGAGATAATCCCAAAAGCTTTTAAACACATGGATGTTTACAGGTTTCGGAGTCTTACCGCGTATGAAAGAAAGTGATTTAGGACGTAAGCACCCTTTAAAAAACGGATTCCTAACTTCATACCCACCGTCTTCATTGACAAATCCTACGGCAAAGAAATTTTTACGGTTATTCTTATTAAGTATGTAGAGTTGTGTTAAATAGGTTTGGGCAACTGTTAAAGGTATACCTTGCTTTTCAAGATAGTGGATGAGTCCTAAGTGTTCGATGCTTCGCTTTGATTTTAAGATGAGTTGATTATCCTCCTTTTGTTCGACCGTTGAATCCAAGGGAAAGGATATGATTTTATGCTTCGGGGTCTGTGCCATATTTTCAACCCAACGCAATGCATCTGATAAAGTAAAAGATTCGTTTTGCATTTTTAGATACAAGCAAACGAAGTCAATTAGCTGACCTCCCTTTTCGATAGTGTGGTCGTACCATTCATTCCGCTCTAAATCCACTTTCAAAGTTGGTACTCTCTTGGAGTGAAAAGGCGATGGATAAATAGCTTCGTGTAGGGTAGTGCTTTTAGGAAAAAGGTTTAGCTTGTCTAAAATAACAGACATAGGTATTGTATTCGCATGTTCTTTGTCCATGACGATCTCCGCAAGACGTAGGGTGGATAGAGGATTAGGGAAAGCACAGGTTTTCTGAGAACTTGTCTTTCCCGTTTTTTATGAACAGAGTCGATCTTGTACAAATTGATCAAGATCGGAAAGTCGATAGCGAATGGTTCGACCAATTCGGATCGGCTTTAAATCATAGCGTTTCGTACAATCCCAAACCGCTAATGTCCCAGGTGAAACCCTTAAATATTTTGCTGCCGCTCTTCGATCCAGCAAGGGCTCAGGAACAGGCACTTTTTTTGTCGTAGGCATTTATCAAGTATCCTCCTCAAAGGGAAAAATGTAACTGGAAATAATCAGTTCCGTTACAGAATAAGCAGGTACAGGATTTCATCACAGAATGTCAATTCAATGCAAGATTGATTAATGACGGTTAAACATGAAAGTTCAATCTCGTGTGATATTTAAACTTTATGTCCTGATTAGTAGCAATATGTGTCTTCTCATATTAAAACGATTCGAAATGGAAGGCTTCTTAAAATCATGAGGAAGCCTCTTTATTTCTGAGTCGTTTTGATTAATGAATGATCCAAATAAACAGAATGCGACCTTTTCTATGCTTCAGTTGGATTTTGCTTTTATTGAAAGGAAAGCTTATGCAACAGAGTAATGAGATTATGGGATTTATGCGGTTAGATCAGGTACTCAAGCTTATACCTGTCAGCAAAGCAACGTGGTGGAATGGATGTAAAACAGGTCGTTTTCCTAAACCTTACAAACTAGCTCCACGGATTACTGCTTGGAAAGCAAGCGATATTCAAACTTATATGAAGACATGCCAGCCGACTTCCGATTTACAAATCATTACTCGATGATTGGATAGATAACGAATCAATATAGTCAGCCCAATCTTGCATCATCTTTGCCCGCTCTGGTAAAAACTGAGCCCGATCATAGGCCTTGTCTACTTTGTTACGGGGCTGATGGGCAAGCTGTCGGTCAATGACTTCATGACGGTAATTAAGGTTTTCTTTAATGGTACTCATGGCCAACGCTCTAAACCCATGGCCCGTCATCGTCTTTTCATAACCTAGACGCCCCAAACCTTTTAAAACCGTATTATTGCTAATCGGCTTTCGGCTAGAAATGATACTCGGAAGAATATAGCCCTGATCTCCGTAACGCCTTTGTAGCTCTCTCAGAATTGACAGCACTTGTTTAGATAATGGAACTCGATGCGGTAGACGCATCTTCATACGTTCGGCAGGAATGTTCCAAACCTCTTTTTCAAGGTCAAATTCGTTCCAAGTAGCATTAATTAGTTCACTGGTTCGAACAAAGGTTAGAAGCATTAGCTTGATAGCCAAAATCGTTTGCCCAAATAAACGCGGCTCATTGCGGTCAATGGCTCTGAGAAGATCCGGCAGTTCATCGGAGCTAATGGCTGCAAAATGGCCTTTTCGATACTTCTTTAATGCTCCCTTCAAGTCAACTGTATTGTCACGTTCGGCTCGTCCAGTGATTACGGCATAACGCATGACCTGACCGATAATTTGAAGCATGCGATGGGCCAGATCATACCTTTCTCGCTCTTCCACTTTTTGGATGCACGCTAAGATATGCTGGACGGAAAGAGACGAGATTGGATACTTACCAATGAATGGGAAAGCATTATGCTTCAGGCGGCTAATCAGATGTTTGGCATGATTAGGAGACCAGAGGTGCAAATGACGCATATGCCATTCCGTCGCGACAAGTTCAAACGTCTGTTCCTGTTTAAAGCGAGCCAGTTTCTTGAGCTCCTGTTTTTGCAGAGATGGGTCTATGCCCTCAATGACCGATTGCTTGGCTAAATCACGTTTCTCACGGGCTTTTGACAAAGTAATGACTGGGTAAGGGCCAATGGTTAGTAGCTTCTCTTTTCCCAGAAAATAGTACCTCAGACGCCAAACCCGTTTGCCCGTAGGCATTACGTTCAGATATAAACCACCCGAATCAAATAAACGGTAAGCCTTTTCTTTCGGACGTGCCTGACGGCAATCTAAATCACACAGAGCCATGTTCCCCCCTTGCAAGCAGGGGTAAAATACTTTTGGCCTTCTTCTTACCCCGGAAAATACCCCGAAATGAAGTAGATGTGGTTAGACTTCATCAGAGCTGATGAGATAACTTTATCGAAAAAAGTGAGGTTTTTCAAGGATTTTTAGACTTCATCTGACTTAGTCAGACGATAAATTGGTGGGCGGTGAGGGATTCGAAGGGATTAAATAAGCAATTGTTTAATAATAAATTATTTAGTTATCGGATAACCTATACCCTGATTTATACCCTAAAATGTAACATACCACATTAGACAAACAATAGTTGATTATACGTAAAATGAAGACCATTCCATTGGCAATGATCCACAACGATAAAAGATTTAGTTGTTCTATAGTTCAGCTACCTCTTTTCAAAATTTTGGACAAAACTGCATTTTGCTTTTTTTACCAGCTTTGCCATCCGTAGATCCCATCAGTATGTTTGTTCTCTAGTGTTCTCTTTTCATCGCAGTGTATATACCCTAAGAAACCTCTCGACCTGTTAGCGGATATTTAGCAGATATATGGATACATACTTATGCCAAAGCTGGCCATGGTAATTTCTTTCAATGTCGGCGTGCGTAAACTTTTGTAAATTGATTTCTGAACCAGATTTCATTCGATACCCAAACTTGCACTTGCGAATCCATCAACGTCGATGCGTCCATTATCAGACGAAGCCGAGAAGACAATCATCAATCGGTGGGCACCTAAAACCGGTATATTGAAGTCGTTTCGTAGCACTTTCATGAAGGATGGATATGTATTAGCAGGTTTTTGCATAACAATTTCTGCACCTGGTAGCCTTGCAAAGGAGATACCGTCAATTGAATAATATACCCTAACGTAGATATTTAGATTGCCGGAAGGAATTGCTCCAGTAAAGCTGAAGAAGGTTGCAATATTTCTCAATACACCGTTAATCGGCATAATCACCGCATGATTGATATTGGTACCTTGTCTACTTACAATATCAATCGTCGGATTTCTAACGTCGATCTCGCCAACAGAATTGCTAAAGCCTATTATACTACCAAAGTGCTCCACGCCAGACCGCTCAGGAATCATTCTAATCGGGACTCCTGACGTAAATGCCACAATAGACATCGATTTAGCCGGAATTTCACCAATGCTAGACAATCTAACCCAAGTGTTATTTTGTCGCAAATAAAGGCCCGTTGGATTATCGGTTTGATAAACCAATAGACCATCGTTGGGATTTTGAATAGCTATCCTCTGGCTAGATATCATCCTGGGAGGGAGAAATCCCTTGTTTGAAGACGTGACATCAAGCTGTGCACTAGGATGAGGCGTTGTCGTTCCTATACCAACTTGTGCCTTGGCAAAAACAACAATGAAAAGGAGCGATAATGATAGGGTGAATGAGACCGAATTTTTCATTTGAGGTGTTTAAGTACACTTGTTCAACAGTCTAAGTATCGATCATTACCAGACCAGTCGTTTTTATAAATGATAAAATCTTAGTGTTCTGAGATCAGTCTTGTCAGACTATTTTTATCCTTTTGAACGTGAGAGGCCAAACCCGGAATAAATAGCCATTATCTATATTCCATGCCCCAATCCGCTCCCTGGTCTTCAACGGTTTGATTAGTTAGCAATTACATTAATAGTCGAAAGTCATTCAATACCTGTTTATGGGTAAGTATATCCAATGAAGTAAGACATGGAGCTTTCATGAATTGAATTAAATATAAGAAAGGGTAGTCCTATTAAACCATTCCAAAGACCGGCTAATTATAGATTGATTGTCAAAAATGTCTTTGAAGTGTGCTTCTACCGTAATGGATGCTAACTGATTCCTTACGTCAGCAATTTGTCCGTCCTTTACCCGTGTTTCAAAAACAATAAGCTGAGCATTGGGTAAGATGATTTTCTGAATGGAGCCACCGACGCTGATGCTGGTATAAGAATAAGCGTCTAGTTCTAGGTAATCTCTAATTACCCCTTTTATACTCCTTCTCTGCAACGGCGTTCGATGACACCCCGAAAGTTGCAAACAACTCCGGTACACCCTGGATTTCATCCAAAATAATGAGCTGTCCTTTGTGCCATTTGAAATAAGTCTCGGGTTCCTATAATTTGGCTAGATCCATAGGAGTCTCTAGATCTAAATAGATGGGATTAGGTCTAATAGCTGTGGCAATGGTTTCAGCTAATGTCGTTTTACCCACTTGACGAGGGCCAAGAACGGCAACGGCTGGAAACTCTTCCAGAAGTTGAGCGATTTCAGTTTGAGCTTTACGAATGATCATCGTTGTAAAAGAGGTACTCTGCTGGAAGATAAACCCATGAGAGATTTAGACTGTTTCGCAATGAGTTGACTTTCTTTTTCATGATCTTACTAGGTAGATTATTTATCAAATCTTTAAAAATTTAAAGGAGTAAGTAATCCGAATTGATAACCTAAGTATATGAATTGATATATATATTAACAGTCATTGAGTTTATCCCCAAAACTACCCAAGCAAAATAGCATCAAGTAATTCATGTAGTAATTTTTATTACTACTCTCACTTAATTAGGATTATAATTTAAAATATGCTAAAGAAACCCAGTATACTGTATATCTAATGTATTTTATAGACATATCTATCTGCTTTTGTATTTGATGATTCATCTATTGAACTATAGGTGGCAATAAGTATTTCAAATAATGGCTGTTTTATTTCTTGGATTAATTGATATTTATGCTCATTTATATAAATATTTATTTTAATAAACTAAAAGCTTTTTTATAAACAGAATATTCCTATAATTGCCTATTTTAATAATTTATTTTTAAAATAAAAAAAGTCACTTAATGATCAATCCTTAAAATATTATCAAAAATTAATATTTTTATTCCATAGACATTCATTCCGTTAATAGTATTAAAGAGAGATGAATAATACTTAATTGAAATGGTTCTTATTGATCTAAATTTTTCCAACAATTAATCGCGTTACTGCATTTTCGTTAGTCACTGCTTACTAAAATACCTTGCATAAATTATTAAAACATACTCTGTTTTTAGGCAGATCTGTTAAAAACCCAAATAGTCTATTACATTAATTTTTATTCACTACCCACGCCTAAGATGACTGAACAGCAGAAAATTCTTCGTGTTTTTAAATTGATCAGGCTGTTGAAAGAGCGTCCAGGTAGAACCATTGGACAACTGGCTCAAGCTCTGGAAACTACTGCTAGATCGGTCTATCGATATTTAAACTTATTAGAGTCTATCGGCTATGCAGTAGATCACGATGGAAAACCACCCCGCTATTTCATTTTTGAAGATGAAAGCCTCCGCCAACCACATTTCACTGAGGAAGAAGCTCAGTTAATTCGACAGGCTATGGCCGGGATTATTCCAACCCATCCACTGTTAGCGGGCATCCAGCAAAAGCTTTTTCTTGCTTCGACATTACAACCCCTAACGGATGGCGTAGTAGATCTGCACCAGGGAAAGATTGTCCAAAAACTGGGAGAAGCCATTCGCGAACGGCAGCAGGTACAATTGATTCAATACCAATCGGCTAACTCCAATACCATCTCGAATCGAATCGTCGAGCCGCTGTCGTTTACCGAAGATTTCAGCGTATTGTACGCCTACGAATTAGTGACTGGGCAAGAGAAGACCTTTAAAACACGACGGATCGAAGATGTAATAATGTTGGATAAACCCTGCCATTATCGTAGCCATGGCGAGCCGGTGGATTTGTTCGACTGGACGGGGCCAGAAAAAATTGCGGTCGAATTAGCACTCACTCAACGAGCCTATCATCTGTTGCTTGAAGATTACCCCTCCGCAAAGGCCTATGTGGGGAAGAATAATCAGGCTGACTTTCCCTATTTCTTTAAAGCCGAAGTTCGTGACTTTCGCGGGGTGGGCCGGTACATTTTGGGCCTACCTGGCGAAATACGGGTGGAAGCTCCGGAGGAATTGAGGGGATATTTGAGGGGGAGGATTCGGGAATTTGTTCTATAGTGTGTTGATAATTAGTTACTTGTAAATTAAATAGCGATTTATTATGAAGTATACTGCCTTATGTACAATCTTTGCCAACCCTATACATGATCCATTCAAAGATGGATTGAAACATGAAATGTGGGGTGAATATGGCATAATGTCTCCAAAAGAAGATGGATTGAATATGCTGTTTCATTATTAGTAAATTATTTTAATGAAGTGTGGGGTGAATTAAAGAGGGGTATTATTTTTTGTATTTTAGTTATTTTTTCTAATTATAGTTCTTATGTTTGCTGGTGTAAAACATAAGAAGCCGTGCTACTTACTGAGTTTCCTAGGCACAGGTAAGTTAGCAACGGCTTCTAAATAGTTGACTGTGAGTTAAACAATCAAGCAATCTTATGACAAAGATACAAACTCCTAGATGCTCCGGCAAAGAACCGGATTTATTGTTTTTCCAGCCATTATCTCACAGATGCCGCTGGTGTATTTTTCCTACAGCTCTTGAGGATGGATGGTGTGACCTATGTTGCATGCAAGTAACAGCAGAAGATCTATAAAATCCGTTTTTATCAATCTTAAGATGGTTGCTGACTCATCAGCAGAACCTAAAAAGTAGCTATAAAGTCAGCCAACCATCCAAGCTAGCGGCAAAGGCTTTTACAGAAGAAACTTCGAATTACTGAGCCCTCATTTAAAGAGAGATAACCACATCATAGTCAAAATAAATTATAATGACATAGAGTTCCTGCGACAGAAGTTGTCACAGACGAAAATTTACTTTGCTGATACTAAAATGACGACGGTGATATGCAAGATAAAGCGATAGCTGCTATTGGGCGGTTAGCTCTTCAAAAAGGAAGCCAGTCTGAGCCGTATTTGCTGTACGTACAGAATATGTTTCCAAGTGTCAACTACGACATGATTCTGTCAAAGTTTTCTCTTTTTAAGGGGGAAGATCAATTAAGCTGCGAGTTCGCTGGTGTTGACGTAGAAAAGGTAAGTGAAACGACTTATTCTAAATATCTCTACCGCGGCGGCTCTCCACGTGGTGGAGATGTCACGTTTACAACAAAATCCGGGGATTTAGCCAAAAAGTTGAATACGCTGCTGACGGTTCAGCTAAAAAACGTTATTACTCTCTGTCGATCTACCGGATCAGCCAGCGATTTAGCATTATTATTGGCTTTGCAACAACGGTTGACGGAAGATTATACTCAGGTTCTGTCTGAATTACAAGATGTTTACGGTCAATTAGACAAGAAACGCCAGCAATCGTCGGGATTTAGTATCTGTTTCGAGTATGAGGGAAAGCGGTTGTATTTGGCAGACTTCTCAATTTTTCAACATCAGGTTTTGCTCAGCGGTACGTCAGGTAAATCAGAGAAGTATGGCGTTACGTCGCAGGGAAAAGATCAATTTTGTTCGGTATGCCTTCAGAAAAAACCGTTACTCCACGGTTTTGCTTCACCTTTTAAATATGCGACCGTCGATAAACCTGGCATGGTCAGCGGTTTTTTTGATCAGCGTGGTAACTGGAAGAATTATCCAATCTGTTCTGACTGTTCGCTGGAGTTCGAATACGGTCAAAAATATGTATCTCAGAAGCTAAGAAAATATTTTTACGGTAGCAGCTATTTTGCCATCCCCAAAACAGTTCTTGGAAACGATAAAAAAGGACTCGATCAAGCATTAAATCTGCTTACTGGATTAGAGTTTCAATTAGATGAAGCTGAAAAGGAGAGACGTGTTGAAGATAGGATAATGCAGGAAATTGGTAAGGAAACTAATTATTTTACACTAAATCTACTTTTCTTTGATGAAAATCCGACGACCAAAGCAATTAAGATTAAACTTCTGCTAGAAGAGATTTTACCTTCACGTTTTCGGAAACTTTTCTCGGATACGCCCGCAAAAGTCAACCCGAACAGTTTATATAAAGCGGCTTATCGAATTAAAAAAGAACCGTATGATCTTAAGTTTTCGTTTGGTCTGTTTAAACAATTTTACGAGGACGATTTTTATAGCATTGTTAACGACGTGTTTGTCGGTAGACCAATTAACAAACAGACGCTTTATAGCCGCTTCATGGCTCAGATTCGGGCCAACTATAACAAAGCACAAATCTCGGATAGTTACGTTGAGCCTGCTGGGCTCACGATTTTGAAAGCACACTTATTACTTAACTACCTTGCTGATTTATCGCTAATTACTGTAAACCCAATTACTATGATTCAAAATGAAAATTTAATTGATGAGGAAGCCAAAGTTGAGCAAAAGTACGGGCGGGCATTTGACGAAGTACTATTTCAGCAATTCGTAGCCAACAATACAAATTTTCTGGATGACAATTATAAGGTCGGCATTTTTGCCGTCGGTGTACTCGTACGCCTATTGCTTAATATTCAGCAAAGAGATCTAGGAGGTACACCTTTTGAAAAAAAGCTAAAAGGGTATAAGCTCGATCCCGCAACACTGAAAACGGTTTATCTGGAAACCGTAGCTAAGCTAGCACAGTATAGGGATTATGGTCGACGCTATGAATCATTAAGTCGTATTATTAGCGAGTATTTCATATTAAACAGTCATCAATTACACACTATTTCTAATAATGAACTGTCCTTTTATTTCGTAGCAGGTTTAGAAATGGCTTACCGCTTCCGCATTGAAAATTCTCAGACTAATGAAACAAAAGTTAACAACTAATAACGATGGCAAACCCACTTACCAATCGCACGGAAATTCTTTTTCTCTATGAAATTGAAAATGCCAACCCTAATGGAGATCCGCTCAATGAGAATCGTCCTCGCTATGATTCAGAAGAAAATCGAGTGCTCGTATCAGATGTACGTTTAAAACGAACCGTTCGTGATTATTGGTACGAATATAAAGGATACAATGGTACTAATGGCAAAGACATTTTTGTTCGGGAAACGACTTATCAGGATGGCGATAAAACATACATTGTAGATGGCAAACGCCGGGCCAAAGCTTTCCAGGAGAAACGTGAAACTGTTCTTGAACAATGTATTGATGTACGTACGTTTGGTGGCGTTTTGCCGCTAGATAAGGATTCGATTACGCTGGTCGGTCCTACCCAGTTTCAAATGGGCAAGTCGCTCAACAAAACTGAAATTGTGACGGAGCAAGGCACGGGTGCCTTTGCCTCGGGTGATAAAAAAGGACAGGCTACTTTCCGCACAGAGTACAAGATTCCTTATGCACTTATCGGGTTTAATGGTATTATCAACGAAAAAGCGGCTGCCTATTCCCAGATGACCGTTGCAGACAAAGAATTGCTACTCCAGGGAATTTGGGAGGGTACGAAAAACCTAATTTCTCGCTCGAAGTTTGGACAAACACCTCTACTGTTGCTAACGGTGGACTATAACGAGCCTTTCTACATTGGTGGACTGCGGCAGCGGCTAAAACTCACCTCATCCAAAAATGAGATGCAACTTCGGAGTACAGACGACTACATATTAGACGTGAGTGAACTAATAGCTGAGTTGATCCGTAACAAGAGCAAAATCGCTGCTGTACATGTGCGGATTGACCCTCGTTTAAAAACGACAACTTCCCTGAACAATGGACCGTTAATCTTATGAGCAATCGGCTAATCGTCTTTGAGTTATCAGGAGAATACGGCCACTTTCGTAAGTTTAACACCACCACGTCTCCTTTGACGTATCCTATTCCAACCCGAACTGCGTTGACTGGGTTGTTAGGGGCTGTATTGGGTGTTGAACGCGAAATAGCTCCAGGTCGCTTTCTAGATGGTATAATACCTGTTAACGAACTCTTTGCCAGCTCAATCTGTGGGCTGGCAGTACAGTTGCTGGCTCCCGTAAGAAAAGTAAACATTGGTTTCAACTTGTTAGATACGGGTAATTCATTTTTTGAAATAAAGAAAAGCGGACGTACTCAAATTGAGTTTGAGTTACTTAAAGACCCGAGATTTCGTGTGTTTGTACATCATCAGGAGGCATCTGTGTTCGATAGTTTATGGAAAAAACTATCGAACACAAGTCATCATTTTACGCCTTACTTAGGTCTTAGTCAGTTTACGGCAACGCTGACGAATGCAACCCAGTGTACCATGGTAGAACGTTCGGGTAGTGGGTCAACTATCCCTATTAAGTCCGCAGTCAATCTATCAGAAATCAATGCTTATCCGCCCATTGAATTCGATCAGAACGCACACTATTACGTGGAAACAATGCCTCTTGAACTCTCTCGTGATCGGGTAGTGACGCGGTATGGCGAGATACTTATAAACGCAGATGGTGATATAGCACCAGTTTATGCAAATCACTGGTTTGAAACATCCGACTTCGGCAATATCCTGTTTTTGTAATGCTCTATTCACATCCTGGTGTTCCGTTGATTGACCACCTGCGGAAAGTAGCCGTATCATGTCGTCAGTTATTGAAGGACCGTATCACCGGCTTTGGACTTCCCGATGGGCTGCTTTCGGACTTGGGTTATCTAGCTGGTGTTACTCACGATGTGGCAAAAGGCACTCGTTACTTTCAGCACTACCTGTTATCGCCAAATCACGAGGTTATTGGTCCGAAAGAACACGCTCTTTTGTCTTCTTTATTAACAAAAATGGTTGTAGAGCAATATCTGACTAGGTTTGACCTTGATGATACTGATCGGCAGTTACTACCGTACCTCGTTTTCACAGCCATTAAACGGCATCACGGTAACCTCAAGGATTTCACAAAAGAACTTTTCTTGGAAGAGAAAGCTGATATTCTGTCCGAACAAATTGAGGTATTTGATGAGCCAGCAATTCAGGACATTTTGAATAAGTTGTTGGAGGTAGTGGATTTTCAATTTGACTGGTCAAGGTTCAAGACGTACGTGCAGGAGAAGACGTATCTGGACGAATACGCCAATTTTTCTTTTGACTTTTTTGATCTCGGTGATTATAAAGATTTGCCAACAGAAACGAAAAATCGTTATTTCTACTGGCATCAGTTGTTTTATGGAACACTGCTTCTGTCAGATAAGTCAGACGTTATTTTGAAAGGACTTGAAGCTCCACTGGCAACTCAGCCAGCTCTTAAGTCTCTAGCATCTTTTCGACAGAAGCACGGCTTTGACAGGCCGAAAACCAGTCTTGATGAATTGAAGAATCAGGCATATCATGATACACTGAGAGAATTGGATACTGTTTTTCGTACGGACCAGCATCTTTATTCGATTACTTTGCCAACAGGGTTAGGTAAAACGTTAACGTCATTAGCCACGGGTATCGCCATTCAGCAAAAGCTTGGCTTATTGGCGGGGCGGCTGATTATTACGATTCCTTTTACGTCGATTATTGATCAGAACTATGCTGTCTTTCAGGAGGTATTTGATAACCCTCCGTCCAATGTCTTGCTGAAGCATCACCACTTAGCCGAACCAGCATATAAGGTTGAGAATGATACGTTTGATCAGGATAAAAGTCAGTTTCTGATTGAAACTTGGCAATCGAGCATTGTGGTTACTACGTTCGTTCAGTTATTAGAATCACTATTTTCCAACGATAAAACCAAGTTGCTTAAACTGCCTAATCTGGCTAATTCAGTTATTATTCTGGACGAAGTACAACAGGTAAAGTATGAATTATGGCCGTTAATCCGTCAAGCTTTTATGACGCTAGGTAAGCGGTATAATTGTTATTTTATTTTGATGTCGGCAACTCAACCGTTGATATTCAAGCCAGAAGAAGAAATTAAGGAATTAGTACCCAATTACCGAGCATACTTCAAGAGTCCGCATTTTAATCGTACGAAACTCATTAATCGTACTGAAAAAGAAGTCAGCTTCGCCGAGTTCCAGCAAGATGTTATTACGTATTGTAGAAATCATTCTAACAAGAATGTATTGGTTATTCTAAATACAAAACAAGCCACTTTAGATTGCTTCAAAGCTATAGCGAACTCGTTAGACGAGGAGACAGCAGACGTATATTACCTTACAACACTCATCACTCCTTACGAACGGAAACGTATTATTGATCGTATCAAAACGTACAAAGGCTCAAAGCAACAAGTAATTATTTCTACGGCATTGATCGAAGCAGGGGTTGATGTATCTGTGCATACTGTCTTTCGGGTGTTGGCACCTTTGGACTCAATTATTCAGGCTGCCGGGCGAGCCAATCGGTATAATGAAAAAGGAGTAATCAGCGAAGTCTTTTTATATGCTATTACTGAGCATCGTAGAGCTAGCGGTATGGTTTACGGTGGTGATCTGCTTGTTAAAACAGGTAATGTGTTGAAAGGCGTTTCCGAAATTGACGAACATGGCTATTTATTTTTAATCGAAGCCTATTTCAACGAAGTTAGAAAGCAAGCCGATGTACTCATTTCCCCAGAGTTAACTGCCTTACAGGCATTAGACTTCGAACAAGTAGGAGCGTTTGAATTTGTAGAAGAGCGTAATACGGAATCCGTATATGTGCAGCTAAATGAGGAAGCTAAGCAACTTTGGGAGCAATATGTCGCTATAAGTGAACGCAAAGACCTGAAACCATACGAACGTAAGCGGGAGTTTTCCCTAATTAAAGCTCGCTTTTACGACTATGTAGTCAATGTTCCGGTCCCATTTGGTCTGAAAAGTATCGTCTTCGATAGCGAGAAGGATCATTTCTTCTATATCTCGCATCTGACAAATCCATCCCGATGTTATCAATATGCAGGTGAGGATTACAGGAGTAATACAGGCTACACTGCAATCTATCAACCTTTAACTGTATCCCATTAAATATTCACATGTCTATCCAAACCCACCTCTCCCTCACTACCATCACTTTTCCCGAGATTGCCCTGCGTACGCGAGATGGGCACAAACTTAGGGGCTATTTCGGGGAGTTGTTCCGGGAACATTCTACCCTGCTCCACAATCACTACGAAGACGGTACTTTGCGGTATGCCTATCCGCTGGTGCAGTATAAGGTACTTGGGAAATTACCTACACTGTTGGGTCTCAAAGAAGGAGCTACTCTGCTCGCTCAACTCTTTCTCCAAATCCGGGAGCTGAACCTCGACGGCGAACGGATTCCTGTCCTAAGCAAACATATTCATCACCAACAGGTTTTGGTTGGTTTGAGTGACGAGCTGCACCGCTACCGATTCGAAACACTCTGGATGGCCCTCAATCAGGATAACCACCGTGACTATCGTACCCGCAACCTCAGCGAACAGCAAGCTCAGCTTAAACGCGTGCTAACCAGCCAGATTCTGATGGTTTTCAAGGATGTTGGTCTGTGGTTGGAACCTAATGACCGCATCCTATTGCATCTGGACGTTACTGAAAGAACCACCCAGTTCAAGAATCAGACCATGTTGGCGTTTACCGGTCATTTTACTACCAACGCTCTTTTGCCGGATGGGCTGGGGCTGGGCAAGCAGGTAGCCAGAGGATTTGGAGCTGTAAGAAGAATTACGAATGAGCGAGTGGATGTATGATCTACTATCGCCCAAAGTTATCGTATCATTCATTCAACCTTGAACAACCATGCAACTTCATATTAATACCTATGGCACTTATGTCCACGTTCGGGATCAGATGTTTGAGGTCCGTCGCAAGCTGGAAAGTGGTGAGATTGATAAAAAACCGTATTCACCCCAAAAAGTGACGCATATTATCATGGCCACAGGTACCATGCTTAGTACCGACGCCATTAAACTGGCCATGCAAAACAACGTTGATATTGTCTTCGTAGAGCAGGATGGCGAACCCCTCGGACGGGTATGGCATTCTAAGCTAGGTAGCACTACCAAAATTCGGAAAGCACAGTTGGAGGCCAGTTTATCAGCCGTCGGGGTTCGGTGGGTCAAAAGCTGGCTATTAACCAAAATGGATAATCAGCTTCAGTTTATAAAAGATCTCAAGAAACACCGCCCGCAACATGCGGATTTTCTAAACGATAAGCTAACGCGTATGGAAGCCCTGTGCGTGTCGGTCCACACCCTAGAAGCCAGTCGGGTCACCGAAATTGCTGATACGTTACGTGGGTTAGAAGGAACGGCGGGACGATTGTACTTCGAAACGCTAAGTTATGTATTACCCAAAGAGTATCAGTTCAGTGGCCGTAGTAATCGCCCCGCTCGGGATGCCTTTAACGCCTTTCTCAATTATGCGTACGGAATTCTCTACAGTAAAACTGAGAAGAGCCTCATCATTGCGGGTATTGATCCATACGTGGGTTTTCTGCACCGCGACGATTATAACCAGTTGAGTATGGTTTATGATTTCATTGAGCCTTATCGCATTTACGCTGATGAGGTGGTGTTCCGACTATTTTCGGCCAAGAAAGTGAATAAGGCCCATACCAGTCCTCTGGTAAATCGTAATGGAGAAGCCGGTGCTACCTTGAACGCGGAAGGGAAAGCCCTATTGGTCGGAGCATTCAACGAGTTCATGGACGGTGATCCTGTTCGGCACCGGGGGCGTAATTTGAAACGAAGTCAAATCCTTCAATCGGATGCCCATCAGTTTGCGAATGAACTGATTCAAAAGAATGAGCGGGCGAAAGAATAAAGCCTGATTTTTGTTTACGCTTTACCCCCTTCGTTAGTTACCACGTTCACTTCTTATCGATTCATTCTATTATGATTATTTGGGTACTTTACGATATTGAAAAAGACAAAGCCCGTACCAAGGCGGCTAAACTTTGCTTGCAAGCAGGGTTGTATCGGGTTCAATTTTCCTGTTTTCTGGGGACGCTGACTCCGAATGCTAAAGACACCTTACGACTTCAACTGGAAGAGATCATCAACGAAGAAAAAGACCGAGTGTATATCTTTCCCATGAGTAGGGACGAGTTGCAGCAGACCGACCTGCTCGGACAGGCTTTTGACAAGAAATTAGTAACTGATGAAATCCGAGCCTTATTCTTTTAGCCATGACCTTAACCCCTTCTCACCTGATTGAATATCTATTTTGTCCACGTTTCACGTATTTCGAGTATGTGTTGCAGATTCCTCAAAACGAGGAAAAAGACTATAAAGTCATGAGGGGTCGGCATCTGCACGATGAGCGATTAGAACAAAATAAGGATTATTTACGCCGACGGCTAGGTGTAGTGAACAAATACTTAGATCAATACTTGACCAATGACCATATTCGGGGCCGCATTGATGAGGTATTGGAGCTAGCCGATGGCACAATGGCTCCCCTGGACTATAAGTTTGCCGAGTATAAGGACCGGGTATATGAGACCTACCGCACACAATTATATTGTTATGCCTGGCTGATTAAAGAGAATTTTAGCCGGTCAGTGACTAGAGGTTATCTGGTTTACACCCGTAGTCGCAACAAAGTAGTAGAGGTGCCCATTGGTGAAGCGGAGATAAGTGAGATTCAAGTTGCCGCCGAGGCCATTTACCGCATCATTGATCAAAACTTTTATCCCAAAGGAACCAAGTATAAGGCTAGGTGTGTAACTTGTACCTACCGTAATGTTTGCATTCGTTAAGGGCTTTTCCGGGTGGTAATTTATTTAAAAGATAGCAAAAAGGGAGCATAAGTAGCTGTAAGCGAGAGAATTGTGTTTCCGGGAAAAGAGAAAAATTCAGGCCAAAAAACGTTGTTTGATGTATTGTGAAACAAAAATAGAGCGTGAGTATTTGGCAGGCAAGATGCTGTCTAATAGTAAATTATGGAGTGAGACGACTTTCAAAGTGCTATCCAAACGAAGTTGGATTGAAACACTACTTAATAAATAAATAAGGGTCGTCTAGGAATACTTTCAAAGTGCTATCCAAACGAAGTTGGATTGAAACTTGGCCCGATTTGCTGAAATGCGAGCCGAAAAGGAACTTTCAAAGTGCTATCCAAACGAAGTTGGATTGAAACTTTCGATTCCAAAATATCCACTCAATCCCGTTCTGACTTTCAAAGTGCTATCCAAACGAAGTTGGATTGAAACTAGACACGAAACGCGATTGGCTGAAAGCTAAACTCGCTTTCAAAGTGCTATCCAAACGAAGTTGGATTGAAACAAGTGCTCGACTCATACAAGGATCACAAGCGTAAAGACTTTCAAAGTGCTATCCAAACGAAGTTGGATTGAAACAAAGCCTTTTCAGTCATTCCCAAATGCTTCGCAAAACTTTCAAAGTGCTATCCAAACGAAGTTGGATTGAAACTACCTGAGCCTGCGGGATTACTTCCAGATTGCCGAAACTTTCAAAGTGCTATCCAAACGAAGTTGGATTGAAACTTTTGTTTTTGTAGCCCTCCCCGAATGCCTGAGCGACTTTCAAAGTGCTATCCAAACGAAGTTGGATTGAAACTTGTAAAATAGAATACTTTCAGACGAGTCATTTTTCCTTTCAAAGTGCTATCCAAACGAAGTTGGATTGAAACTCAAGACACTGCCAGTATACACGGGCCTGACTACGGCTTTCAAAGTGCTATCCAAACGAAGTTGGATTGAAACAATCCACAAACGACTCGCAATCGTAAAAGCCATGAACTTTCAAAGTGCTATCCAAACGAAGTTGGATTGAAACAATCATCAGCTATAGATGAAATAAATACTACATTACTTTCAAAGTGCTATCCAAACGAAGTTGGATTGAAACCAGTCATTCGGTCAACGATTCACGTCTGGACCGATACTTTCAAAGTGCTATCCAAACGAAGTTGGATTGAAACTAACCCTTACCAGTCTTTCCACCAGTAGCACAAGACACTTTCAAAGTGCTATCCAAACGAAGTTGGATTGAAACTGACTACTATTATTGTTATTATTATTAAATCTACGTCTTTCAAAGTGCTATCCAAACGAAGTTGGATTGAAACCAGGTACGCTTACTCAGAATCTCGACCTAAGTAATTCTTTCAAAGTGCTATCCAAACGAAGTTGGATTGAAACCTGCTGGGAAACTTAAGTCCAGGCTCGCGGATCCGGCTTTCAAAGTGCTATCCAAACGAAGTTGGATTGAAACGCAAGTAATCCAGCAGCGGTCGCGTCCTTGTGATGACCTTTCAAAGTGCTATCCAAACGAAGTTGGATTGAAACAAAGAGCAGCACTTCCCGAAGTATTGCCTCGGAGCGTCTTTCAAAGTGCTATCCAAACGAAGTTGGATTGAAACGTTAGATCTGCCATTTCGTGTTCCAGCTTCCCGAGTTCTTTCAAAGTGCTATCCAAACGAAGTTGGATTGAAACTCGTACTTAGCTTCACTGGCATGAGCTTCGATGTATTCGACTTTCAAAGTGCTATCCAAACGAAGTTGGATTGAAACATCATATCGACCACGCCGCCGCCAACTCCGTCTTCACTTTCAAAGTGCTATCCAAACGAAGTTGGATTGAAACAGCATGCAATTTACTTCCTTATTGGAACGGAGGGGTCTTTCAAAGTGCTATCCAAACGAAGTTGGATTGAAACTACTTAGATCGGTATAAAACCATCGACGCGGCGGGTCTTTCAAAGTGCTATCCAAACGAAGTTGGATTGAAACCACCTGGAAGCGGAAGTAATTACTTACGATTCCCTGCTTTCAAAGTGCTATCCAAACGAAGTTGGATTGAAACATTTCAGTTACTAAGAGGTTAAGTTTCTTATCTTCACTTTCAAAGTGCTATCCAAACGAAGTTGGATTGAAACTTGATTTTCAAGCACCCCTTTCACCTTCAAGGCGAAACTTTCAAAGTGCTATCCAAACGAAGTTGGATTGAAACACAAAGGTAGAAGCCGTTGAAGACCGTACCTCGGTCTCTTTCAAAGTGCTATCCAAACGAAGTTGGATTGAAACAAGACTCGGGCCTGGGTGTCGTTAATGTTCTGTACCCTTTCAAAGTGCTATCCAAACGAAGTTGGATTGAAACCTTGAGATAACTCAGCGACCCGCCGTAATCGTAGCCTTTCAAAGTGCTATCCAAACGAAGTTGGATTGAAACTACCGTTTCAAATGACATAGGCACATCGTTGGCTTCCTTTCAAAGTGCTATCCAAACGAAGTTGGATTGAAACTTCACAACGCCTGAGGGTAAAAACCCACCCAATCAAACTTTCAAAGTGCTATCCAAACGAAGTTGGATTGAAACTAAATCAGGTGCCCTACTCTACGTATGGTCTTAGCCTTTCAAAGTGCTATCCAAACGAAGTTGGATTGAAACGATAGCCTTAGCCGCAAATTCGCACGGACAGACTCTACTTTCAAAGTGCTATCCAAACGAAGTTGGATTGAAACGCCTGAAACCAACTCTCTATAACCGATTGCTGACTACTTTCAAAGTGCTATCCAAACGAAGTTGGATTGAAACCCGTCGGGGTTCTCATTGGTTTGCTGGCCCATTAACCTTTCAAAGTGCTATCCAAACGAAGTTGGATTGAAACTAGAGTTAACCCCTAACGATCGAAGTAATCTAGTATCTTTCAAAGTGCTATCCAAACGAAGTTGGATTGAAACTTTCGTTATTCAGGCTAATTAATTGCGTGTTGCAATACTTTCAAAGTGCTATCCAAACGAAGTTGGATTGAAACCTATTTCGGTCTAATCGTTCTAGGCGTCCCCTGGCAACTTTCAAAGTGCTATCCAAACGAAGTTGGATTGAAACATATTGATCACCGGGAGCGTACCAGCCCGTACCGTCCTTTCAAAGTGCTATCCAAACGAAGTTGGATTGAAACAGTAATCAATATCAAAGTGTCGTATTAAAGTCAAACGCTTTCAAAGTGCTATCCAAACGAAGTTGGATTGAAACTTCCGTCGAAATCTTACCCGGCTCCTATCGTAAAAGCTTTCAAAGTGCTATCCAAACGAAGTTGGATTGAAACAGATAATAACGATCTTCGCTGAACTCACCGAATTCACTTTCAAAGTACTATCCAAACGAAGTTGGATTGAAACATTACGTACATACGTTTAGTAATAAGTTTAATATGCCTTTCAAAGTGCTATCCAAACGAAGTTGGATTGAAACCTTAATAAAATCAGATGAAAAATAAACCTCACTTCCTCTTTCAAAGTGCTATCCAAACGAAGTTGGATTGAAACCCTGGACGAAATTGGATTGTACGTGGCGGACATTAAACTTTCAAAGTGCTATCCAAACGAAGTTGGATTGAAACAAGAGTTTCTGAAGGCCTCCAATGGTCGCGGCTACTTCTTTCAAAGTGCTATCCAAACGAAGTTGGATTGAAACGTATCGACGGGAAGAATGGGGCCCGGCGTTGTCTTCCTTTCAAAGTGCTATCCAAACGAAGTTGGATTGTAAACTACGTTTTCGCAGCCGATGGAACTACTCTGGGCCAATGTGACCCAGTATATCTCTCTACATAGATTTTAAATAAGATGAGCACTTTAAGGTCACTGGTAGATTAAGTTCTGGAGTATATCTGAGATCTTTTAGAGTGTTTAGAAACCAAAGAGCTGGTAATTTTACTCGGCAACGTCCACATATATTTTGACAGCCCTAATGGCTCTCGTATTGATAAGGACTTTGTGATCCCTAATGGCAATTTTGATGATGCAAGAAAGTTGGGTTAGTTAGCTCAGTATAAAGATAACTGCCTGATATAAGCGGTTCTCTGTTCATTCGATATAAGGTTTCAACAGTTGTTCTTCATTCAGCTTTTTTTCGCCAAAATGGGTTTGCTTAGATTTATAGAATCGACCTTTGGAAAGTTCTTTAATCACCCCTTTTCGTTGCAAACATCCTAAGGCTTTACAACGATTTTGGTTGAGATAGTCATGCTTCTAAGCTAAGCTAACCTAATCAAAATAAATGTATTTGAAAGATGCGTTACGAAGGCTGGCTTTTATCGAGCATATGCCTTGAAAACCATTCAAGATCACGTTCGATTGTGATGAGATTATCGTAAATATCACGGCCTTCTACTTTTAGGCTAATAGAACTAAGCTGAGCACGCACTTTCTCGACTTCCATTTCATTTTCGTCTGTTGAAAAAATCGTTTCAAAGGCTGTTAGATATTTATTAGGAAGTACGACCCGCTTCACCTTTTCACTTACATGAATTCGAGAATAGGACTTAGAGTCAAGAGCCAAACAATCATCAATTCTAGTATAAGTTTGGCCATCCTTTGAAAAGATCATCCTTTCCAAAATCAATGGGCCTAAGCCATTATTGACAATATAGATACTAATTTTTCTGTCAAAATCTATAAGATCAATCTGACCAAGTGGTTTAACTGACTTTTCATTATGGACGCGTTGAAGGTAAAGTTGATAAACCGTCGCAGCCAGGGCCAACACCGAAATAACGACAGCTATATCAAATGACATATTCTCTTTATCCTCTTCTCATTAAGAAGTATAAGAGAATAGTAGAGTGCAGCTATTAAAGCAACTTAAAGTCTTTTAGCTGTTTAAATCGCTCCTGGGCTTGGAGATCATAAATCATAGGAATGACTTTGTGATAGAGACTGCACTGCGGATCTTTATCTTTTATGCGGTACACCGGGCACCCACTTGTACACACGGATCGATAGCGGCAGGCCTTGCAATCCGCCGAACGTTTTTCTTCTTCATGACTGCCCGCCTCAATCATCTCGACTAAATCCAGCTCTGGATTAAAAATGGAGTATAAGGATTTAGACGCGTCGCCTACGTGCACATGGCAGTAATGCATCGTCCCATCTACGTTGATGGCTCCACCCGAAAAGCCGGAGGCACAGGTTTGAAATCCTAGCTCTGTGGTCTTTAGATCACAAAACTGGTGACGGCGAGTAAACGACCAGCCCTGCCCGATGGACTGCTTCATCATGGCATAGCAGGCCAGTAGCTTCTCTTCCAGCTTATCCGCGTCAATGGCTTCTCCTTTGACAACCGAGTAACGAAAGGAAATGTCCAGATCAATCAGGTACTGCGTCAATTCCGGTAGGCCATCCAGATTCTGATTATTCACCACCGTGTTGACCGATACCGGAATCTGCTCAGCCAACATTCGTTTTAAATTTTGATTGACTAGATCAAAAGAACCTGCCCCTTGCTTGAACGGGCGGCTGACATCCTGATACGCCTTTACGCCATCAAGCGACACGCCAAAGCTGACGCGGTGAACTTTGGCAAAATCGATGACCTCGTCAGTTAAAATGGTGAGGTTGGTCAAAAAAGAAACCTCAAATTGGCAGCCATACGGGGTGAGCCGTTCTCGTAGGTCAACAATAAGGCCTTTCCAAGCTTTGAACTGGGTCAAGGGTTCTCCGCCCGCCAGGCGAAACCTCACCTGTCTAAGTTTTCGAGCTTTGACCGTTTCTACCACTTTTTCAAGCAACTGCTTTCGGGTCGCTTCATCCATCCCGTCTGGATTGTGCAGGGTTGGAATGTAGCAATAACTACAACCGAGATTACAGCGGTTGGTGGTATGAATCCAGAAATTCAGCGACTCGGGCGTGGGTGGTTTAACAGGCTCCGAAAAAGCCTGATCCGTTCGAACGATTTCCGTTTGGGCCAACAGAAAAAGTAGTTCTTCCAAAGTCTTTAAAGAAAGACCCGTTTTTTCGGCGATGCCAGCCACCGAGGTCTTACCATCAATGGCAGATAAGACCTCGGCTTGAATGGGAGAGAGAATACGCAGTGAACGCGGAAAGGAGCAGTTCACGGCGTAGAAATAGCCCTTTTCAAGCGGTCTAAACAGCAGGTTGGGGCAGCGAAAGGGAATCAGATGCTTCATTCTCCTCTAGGGGATACGATGGATAATAACCCGAACAATCACAATTGGCGTACACGAGCGTCGCAGGCCCCTTACTAGGGCCCATGGCCTTTTCCAGACAGGCTACATCATCAAAAAGAGCAGAGGTTTCAATGTTCGCATTCATAAGCGATGGGATCAAAAGTTGAGATTATTTATGTAATCGATGTAACAGAACAAAAACGGTACTGGCGTGCCAGTGAGCATTGCCACGAAAAGTAGGAACGCCCTGAATATTGAGTTCATCAGCGATCCCCCGAAGGGTGCGAATGCCTTGACTTCTGAGTTTTTGAATCAGCGGAAACATCTGCCGTGCAAAGGCCTGAGCGGCCCGTTTGTTTTGTTTGGCTAATCGCTTTCCATTCTGGCCCAGCATCACACCTCGCTTGCGTGCCGCTTCCAAGGCTTCTTTTGTCGTCTCACTGATGCGTTGGCGTTGCTCTTCAGCGACAGCGGCCAGAATATGAATGGTGAACCGAGTGGCATGCGGGTTATCCGTGACAATGATCTCAACATCTGACTTAATAAGCTGGGCTATCTTTTCTACGTCGCGACCGAGGCGGTCCAGCCTAGCAACCATTAGCGAAGCGTTCAGTAGCTTACACTGCTCGAGAGCCTCCAGCAGACGACTTTGCAGTTTACGTGTGGATTGGACCTCCATGACTTCGTCAACTAGCTCATAGTCATGGAACTGACAATACTGAGCAATGGCTGCTTGCTGGGCTTCCAGTCCCAATCCACTGCGTCCCTGCCGCTGGGTGGATACGCGATAATAGGCAATAGTCTCTTTCATAGCGGATTAGCTGCCCTTTTGTTCAGGAATAAACGATGGTTTATATTTGAACAGAATTTGATTAAAAAGGCGTTATTGAGGTAAGGGATAAGCCTTGATTTACAGCTGCTTACAGAGAAAGAGAAACGCTAAAAAGACATGTCTTTTGTTTATAAGTAAACGATCGTTTACTTATAAACAAATTTGGAGCTAAAAAACTCTTAAAAAAGCTCGTTTCACCTGTATAATATGCAGACCTATGGACTTTAAATTTGATCGCGATTATCCCACTGAGTTCGAGCATTTGCGGGATATTGTCCAAGAGGCTAAAGAGCAAATTAAAAACATTGATGAATATCTGAACCATGTATTGGATGAGAAAAATGGGCCTTTCTCTGCATACAATTTATGGAGAGTGGGCTTGACCCATTCAGAACGGCAAGACCGGTTAGTCACTTTTCTAGAAGAAAAGAAAAGGGATTATCGACTTAATACCCTGGGCAAAATCGAACAAGAGATCGCTAACCTTGACCCGAATGTGGCCCAATGGATTCGTCAAAGTGCTTCTTTTGGCCATGGATTCTTATCCGCAAAAAGATGGCCGATACGCAGGTAGGAGAGAGAAACCTAGCCTTAAAGCAGACGCTATCGATCCCGCTGAAATGAATAGCTTGTTCCCCAATGGCCCTGCACTGAATGAAGCGGATGATCTACCATCCGAAAATTGGAAACGGATTTATCAACAAATCGAAAATGCAGGGCTGCATGCATCATTAGAAGATTTGGATAAATTGCTATTAGCAGATACTCCTACTGATGAAGATGCGATCCAGAAATTGATGAAGAATGTCAAAAAACGTCGCCAGGATAAGCAACATCGCCGAGGTGGTCATCGCCGATAGTCGTACATTGTACGTCTATTTTCAAAGACGGCCATTTATGAACTAGACAGATTTTAATTTTTATTAGCCTTGTTTAAACAGTTAATACAGTATCAATCGTGATAATATAAATTTTTGTAAAATAATTATAACATAATTTCCATTCGAGGAAATATTTTATTCTTATTTCTACTTGTACTTGTCTTAAATTTCTTCAGGCCAATATGTTGCTAAACATGCTTCCCACTTCAAAAATAATCAAATTAATACATTTATACAATCAGTGATAAAAGAATAACTAACATTCTGCTTTTAGTTAGACCCATAAAGTATACTAAACAGTATAGAACTTTATAAATATTATTTTTATACCCAAATTTATTCTTACCTAAAGCATAGTAAAAATCAAAGACCCTACTCAAAGCTTTGAGAACTTTGTTTTAAACTTTTATCTTGCCATTGTTTATTTTGAAAAATCCTATTTTGAATAGACTGATATACTTTTTTTGACCATAAAGATACTTGAATATTATTATGGTTAAAAAGCTTGGCAAAGAAATCAAGTAGGCTCTCTAATTTATCAGAATACAATCCAAATGAACCTGAAAAAAGAATATTCTCCTCAAGAGCATCTAATGTATTACCTATATCTGTTGTTTTTTTAAAAACATGAGTTACAGATCGTCTCCATTGTAGCTCATTACTTTCTTTATTTAATTCAAAAGGATTAAAGATATTAAATAAACAAGTGTATCTTATTTCTGGATTAACTTCACACCATGAAATAATAGTATCATCAGTAACTACATCTAGAACATTATTACCTGTATTGATATCATAAAAATCCAGATTTCGGTATTCGTTTACATTACTATTTTCCAAAAAAAATTCTAGAAAAATAAAAGGATATCGCTTAGCAATTATACTCAACAATTCAAGAAAGTCATGTGTATATAGATCATATAATTGAAAAGCATTATTTAGATTTGTACATAGCGTACTGGCAAAATCATCGCCTTCTTCTATGTCTACATCTATACATACTTTCAATATTTTTATAATGTCGTGCATTATAGCACCATAATTGTTTTGATTTTTAAAATTATATTTTAACAAAATTTCCCTTGCTGCCTCAATTAATATGTTTTGATGATTTTGTTTGTCTTCCCTAAACCTCATATTCAACAAACCAATTGCTACTTCAACACCATTGTCTTTAGAAGATATTTTTAATACTAATTTTGAGAAATCTTCATCTGTAATTGTTTCGTGATATCTGCCATAGCCGATGTTAGAATATAGGTTTATAGGAGAAATATTATTATCTATAGCTTTATATAAACGTTCTAAGCCTATTGGCCCTAAAGGAACAAGAGTTTGAAAGTAAGGAAACCAAGTCATTAATGTAGAGTCGTCAATAATTTGGTCTAATATATCATTAGCTAATTGCATATCACTTATAGCTATTTCATTTAAGTATCCTCCCAATAAATTCACATATACAATATCTTTGTTTAAATACCCTAGAGGAAAAGTGATTTTTTGCCACTTATTGATTAAGTCTTCAGCTCCCTTAGCTATTCCTTTTCCTAGATAAAAAGAGTTATTATAATTCTTTGTTAGTAAGGTTGGTAATAATAACTCTAATAAACTTTCATCTTTAGATAGTCTAATACCCAATTGTATAACCATGTCATCCATATCTTTTAAACGATCTTCAATGCTTCTTGTTTTTCTATCTATATGAAGCAAAGCATAATAATTTACAGAATAAACATATGCTTTTATTTCTTCTTGTAACGTACTAGGACGAAGTGCATTTTCCAAATTAAAAAGTTTATTTCTTCTCTTGGTGTCTAACTCTTCAGAATCATGATATATAGTTTTCTTCACTTCTATCCAGCCCTCAACCCATTCATTTCTGCTTTTAATTTTATAAATCAATTCTTCTAACTCATTAATAGCCCCTGATCGTGTCCATAGGCCTCTGAATTTCTTTGCGAGTATTTGTTTTAATCTTTCTGATAGATCTTGATTACCTATAATTAAATCACCTATCTCTTTAATAAAAATCTTAAACCAGTCTTGTACTTCTTCATATGTTTTTGGTCTATATCCATAGTCTCGAGATCTTGATCCAAATTGAAAACTATCAACCGCATTAAAATGCCATGACTCGAGTGAAGCCTCTAAAAGTTCTAAACCTAACTCTACTTTCCGGGCAGAGAGTGAAGTAACCAAATCATGAATAATAAGAAGACGTGTTTTTGGTTTTGCATGAGTTCCAGAAAGGTAAAGAGCAAATAGAGAATGTAAGACGCGTCTTACATAAGATGAATTCTTTTTATTTTCACTTAATACAAATTGACAGATTATCGTTACACTTCTAATAAAGTATTTGTCTTCAAAAGCTATACTTTTTAAGATACGAACATAATGATCGTTATAGGAATTATATTTTATAATAAAATCTGTTTTACTTACAGCCCTTTCAATCGCTTCAAGAGTTACTTCTGGATAAACTGGTGCAATGTTCTTGAATACTTCGAAACCAAAGCCATTCAAATTACTAACATCACCTAACAATCCATCTGCTTTCAATAACTCAACAGCAATTTGGTTTGCATTATAAGAATCATGAAGAAAAGATAATCTTTTGGAGAATGATTTAATTAGTCTTTCTGACCCTTTAGTAAAAAAAATATCTATCATCTTTTTCGGAGGCATTAAATCCAATGCTTCTATTGCAAGATAATTAGCAACCGCATGAGGTAGTAGTGCCCTCCACTCTCCTCGTGATTGTATCAAATCTCGTTTTTTTAATTCCGAAATATCTTCATAAAGTAATTCTGGGGTCTTGCCAATAATAGAAGCAAGAAAGGACAATTCAGAATCTCTTTCTGTGTCAAGTCCATTAAAAGAATAAACTAAAGAAAAAGCTTTAGCTGACTTTATTAAATCGTTGTTGGGAGAATTTCTTTGTTGAAAAATCCTTTCAAATAGCTCTCCATTCCGAAGACTTGATATCTTTTCTCCTTTATTGATCGTACTTGCTAATATTATAGCAATACGTGCATTTCCACCAGATGCTTCAGTAATTGTTCTAGCATCCAATGAATTAATATGCTTAAATCTTTTTTTAATTAAATCGCATATCAAATCATCACTAGCAGGCTCTAAACGGAAAAAACTTGTTTCTGTCTCATCGATCAACTGATCTTTAACATCATATTCAATTGTAACTAAGCTAATAGTACTTTTAGTACTTGAACATAGTCTTGCTAGTCTTCCATGTAGTTCAGGGGTACAATTATCTATTACTAATATGGCTCGGGTATTTTGAGCCATGAGTTGCTCGGCAAAACTTTTTGGGTCTGGATTGGGGTCATCAGATATATCCGTATAAAAGACTTGCCTAGGGTTTAAAGCATTCTCACCAATCCTTTCATCAAAAAGCGTTTGTACAAATCTCGTTTTACCTACTCCAGAGAGTCCAACTAATCGAACACAAGATCGAGGTGTCGATAAAAGATTCCTTAATTTCGATATACCCTTTTCAATAGTCAGTATATTTTCTTCTTCATTCTCCGTACTGTCATAAAGTCGCGTAGATGAATCTATTAAGTATTCTTCTTTTACTTCTCCAGGTCTAGTCCAATTGTCAAAAGGCTGCCAGCCTCGTAGACTGCGACCCAATTTACCAAATACCCATAGTACAATTGAGGGATGACATCTTACCCAAGTTGCTATTCTATCTCGATCATAAAAATCAACGTGCAGGTTTTCAGATTCGAGTTCATCTTTAACAGCATCTCTCATCGCTTTACGTCGATCTTCTAAAGCTGTTGCTGCCGTAGATCCTGACGAATTGATAATTATATAACTACCCGAGTTAACTATAAGCTGCTTAATTGATTCTCTCAAAATACCATTGGGTTTCATCTCCTCAAGTATCTTAGAGGCTGTCATGTTAGGTTTCTTGACTTGAAACCCTGTATTTGATCTAGGAATAAAACCATTCGTTATTAGAGCTGTATTTAAAACAACTACATCCAGCCCTCCATCTTTGGCATCTTGGTGCCCACCCCAAGTTACTCCGATAGGTGAAACATTATTTAATCTGCATTCAGCTTCACACAGCAGCCCGACTAAACTTCTCAAATCAGAATCTGAGAGCAATGCTATATCGTTTCCTGTAATTTGTATTAAATCATTCATCTATATTCCAAGCAACTAAATAATATAATTACTTTTAAATATATAGTTGTTTTGTAATACTACAATACAGCATAAAAATGCTTTACAGCGATTTACTTTCTCGCCAAGACAAAGAGTTGGAGCAATTGAATCAACGTTATTTTGTTGATCATCAGAATCTTGTATCCCTACAAGACCAGCATTACGATAAAAACAGGTATCAAGGCGAGCTTGCGAGACTTCAACAGGCTCATGAACGAACCGTCAAGGAGATGGAGAAACGCTTCAAAGAGGAACAACGGAAATTTCTCAATGAGCCCATTACTCCCTCTTCACTTAAAGAAAAATCAACGGCCTCCGATATTTCGCTTCATCAGGACAAAGCGTTGAAACTCATAAAAGATTATAAGACGCAACAAGAAGCAAAGCCCGTTGAAAGTACGTCTTCCTCCCCGACACAAGATGAGATTGATAAACTGGTCGCTGAGCAAAAACAGAATAGGCAACAAAAGCAACCCTATTGGCACAGACGGCAAAAGAGGTAAAAACGAGCTATCGTTTTCTACGTAGGTTGTGTTTTTGTTTCTCCCTGATTTGCTTCATTTCAGCTACAAGCTTTTCCTGTTCAAATTGATTTTTCCCATGAGCCATCGCTTGCATGTATTCATTTTCAGGGTTAGGAGAAGCCAGCAGATTATTCAGCAACTCAGGTTCATACTGAGCCAATAGATAGCCATTATTGAAACCCTTCAGATAGTGCGGTGATGGTTGTTGCTCGTCCTCCATTATCAAAATGTATCTTTAGCGTGACGGTTTAAATAATCGTTGATGGAATCAACATCGTACAAGATGATTTTACGTTCTGGCTGAGAGAAACGAATACTTCCCTCGTCGCGAAGTTTTTGTAATGTCGTTTTGCTCTGAATCCGTAACCGTTGCATGGCTTCACTGCCTGAAATCCATTTATCCTCTTTGGCGGCAACCTTAGGCTGTAGGCGTTCAACAACTTTTTCGATTAGCCGATAAAATGCTTCATCCTGTAGACAGATAACTTCCATTGCCTTTTTATTGCAATTTAAAAAATTAGGATGTTTTTGGCTAATCCACAAAAAGCAATTAAAACATGTAAGATAAATTGTAATACCTGTTTTTGCTAATAATGCATAAGATTCTAATAATCAATACATTGCAAGCCTAAGTAAGCGTCAATTAAAAGGCTCGATACCTAGCTTTTCGATATTAAAGCAGGCCATCGAGTTATTCATGAATGTACTTGTACTCATTGCTTGATTTTTTCGATTGAATCAAAGGATGTATTATTAGTGGAGTGGTACTGAATGGCCGGAATGAAAAGTTATAAAACCCGATGAAGCCTTAGAGAAGCAAATCAAAAAATTGAATTATTCGAAGAGGTAAAAATGTTGTACCAAATACAATATATATATTGATTACTATTTGATATTCAGTAGTTTATGAACTATTTTTGGGTAATAATCGCAGATTTCAAAGTCCTGCGATTAGTGGTTTAATATGGTGTGATGTGTAGTGATTTTTTTGATTATCAAGTGATTAATAAAATTATTAAATCACTCAAAATCAGAGAAAATCACGAATTATTGTACCCAATGAGGATAGCTATCTAAGAGCAACACACTCAATGAGTACGGAGTAACCACACTTTATAAAAAATAATTCACTTGCAAAGTTAATACTTTTATGGCCTCCTCGCTGAAAGTTGTCTTATGGAAGAAAGCCAATTAGGACAGAACATTCACTTGGTTCTTCTAATAACAGTAGATCGAAAATCCTTTGGGGAGATATCACCAACGCATCTGATGAGCATAAAAAGGCCACTCCGGTGGGCTTGACCTATGAGTGCAGTACCCTTCATCAATTCCAAGCGTATTTGAAATCAACACAACCTCATAAGAAGCCTTTCCAAAATCAATCTTTACAATGGTTAGTATTTCCTTGCGGATATGTTCGCAAGAGAAATGGTAACACTCCTCATGAAGAGCATCCATAAATCAGCAGGATTATAAAAATAGAATTAGAAAGCAATAAACAAGTAGGATATGTTTTATAAGTGCAGTAAAATAGATTCAAAGTTTTACGCTAAAAACGCTTACAGCCTGATAGGAATTATTGTATTTACCTTAAGCTAATACAAAATAGTTTTCAATTGACTTCATTAAAGACTATTCAAACGCTGTAGATTACTTAATAGATCGCCTTTACTTTAAAAGCATGCCTTATGTAATTAGCGAATATATGCTACGTATATACATGTAGCCTATTTATTCCTAAATAGCGAGTTTTCAACCTCATGTTATGAAGATAGTAATATAACTTATTTAATAAATAATGTGACTAGTTTTTGTGAGTTTGCTTTACTTGGGTTGCCATGAGTTTTACACTACTTAATTTAAGCCGTTTACCCTGTTATAATCTAACTTCACATACATTTAACGTAATGTCCTTTATTTTATATAAACCTTTGTAATGTATTTCTGCACGTTGAGAAAATCTATCGTAAGGCCTGTGGCTTACAAATACTTACGTTCTTGACTAATGAAACAAGACCCTATTGCATGGGCAGTTAAGAAAGCAAGAAACGTCTGTAGTGGTTATTCCTTTCTGCTAAAGATAGAGTTTATTGAATGGTTGACTTTTAATGCCCTTAATTAACCCACATCTTTCTTTACTAATTACAAGATTCTTCTCTTGATTTAAAAGTAACAATTTTATATTATGGCAACAGCGACTCGAAAGATTGTGGCAAGACGATGCCCTTATTGTCGGTCTACAGATATTGAACGCCATCGTCGTCCAATGCTCATTCGAACGTTACTTTTTTTTCTTCCTATTAAATGGCTTTTCTGTGTAAGATGTCGTAGACATTTTCCGATTTTGTAATACTTAAATCGTGAAATGGTATTATAAAAATATTTATCCTTAATTTTGATAAAATAAACTACTAAAGTCGTCTTTTCTGCCTAATTTTACCGCTCATGTAAGGCTTGGTGATGGCCTGCCTTTTACAGTCATTCTTATTTGAATAAAGAGTAAATCCTTATTATATTTCAATTCACATGAGGTCTGCTTGAAAGGGCGGGGCTTACCCATGGGTACATAGAGTATCTGCCAAAGACTCTAACCTCATGAGTACCGAGAATAAATCTCGAATAATGGGTTATCTTCTTTAGTAAATATTACGGTAAAGGTTAGCCGAATACCTTTAAGACATTCCTACCTGATATTTTTGCTCGTAGACTTTATCCAAGTAAAAGCTCAACGAGAGTGTGCGTTCGGTATCTGCGTGATTAACATAGCGTTGGAACATTCGCTCCGAACTATGCCCGGTGGCTTCCATTAGTAAAGGCGTGGGGATTTTGCCGTAAAAATTGGAGGCAAAGCTTCGGCGACCAATGTGGCTGGTAATCGCCTTCCATTTCGGTAAGACCTGAGTCATGGACCGAAATCCTTGACGTTTGCGTACGGTCGTTAGCGAATTGATCCCTGCCAACTGAGCCACTGCTTTGATCTGCTGATTATACAATTGGCCGGAAAGCTTTGCGGGAAAAGAACCTCCATTCAGCCGCATGACTTTTAACACGGTTTGATGTAAGGGTAATAGAATTTGTTTCTGAGTCTTCTGCTGTACAAAAGAGACACACATTTTTTCGCCCAGACTACGAAGCATTTGCTGATTAAATTGCATAAAGTCAGAAACACGCTGACCCGTATAACAACTGATAATCAGCCAGTCTTTGGCTGCCTGCAAAGCCGTCGGCACGGAGGTATCGTTAATCTGAATTACTTCATCCTCTGACAGGGTAATGCAGGGTGTCTCTTGTTTTTCTCTGGGTAATTCCAGCTCATAGGCAAACGTGCGAACGCCTCGTTTCTCTAAAAAATTCAGAATGGTCCGGACGAAGTGAATGGTGCGGTGAACGGTGGAGGTGCTGTAGGCTTCGAGGGTTCCGAAAGCTAGAAAATCTCGAACAAAATCTGCATTAACCTGCTCAATGACAAGCGTTTGTCGGCGATGGCCTTCAAAACGTTCGATCAGTCGCAGGAAGACCAAATAGCGTTTATAGGTAGACGTACAAAGCAGATGCGACCGGGAATGAATGTAGTGACTCATGGCGGCAAGCAAACTGTCTTCTCCATAGGAGGGCTCTAATTGGCAAAGTGTATTGATTTTTCGCTCTAGAGTCTTCAAAGAAAGGGATCTGGTCGTTTTTTTAACCTGAAAAAGCTGGTGGAGAGCAATCTTTAAACGATTGAGCTTCGCATTGATCGTTTTGTACTTTTTGAGATAAATATTCCGAGGGCGTTGCCGCTCAGCATCCCATGCGTCAGCTTCGATTCGCAGGGGTGTTCGGACGAGATACCTTTTACCTGCCGAATCTTCGACTTGAGCAACAATAATCGAGTGAGAATGAAGGGGGTTTAGTAAGAATGAAATTAATTTCATCGGAGGACAAACAGTTTATTTCCAGCGAAATTAGTTATTCTGTTTAGTCCTACACAGACTACTAGTAGCTCGGTAAAGGTATCTAAAATAGGCTATTTATCAAAGAAAAGAATCTCGGGAATGCTTCATTATAAGCTCAATAGAGGAATGAGGAGATTGGGGTACAACTAGTCATTTTCTTGCTAGTAAAACGAAACATTTGGGTAGTAATGACCTGATACTCATCAGCTAAAAAAGGGAATCTAGTCTGTGTAGGACTACAATAAGCTCTTTTAATGGAGCATCTAAAAGAACGCTTTAGGGTAAAGAGAAAATGGAAGAAGGCGTAGTCTAATAAGCAGGTTTAGTTTAAATAAACAAGTATAATGTCCGCCAACACAATGATCACACTTGCTTTCGCAGATGATAGTATTTTTCAGCATGCTTTGCTGAAAATAAAAATAAGAAAAGATCCGCGGTTTCGATTAGATATTTTTGCTTTCGACGGGCTTGAACTGATTGAAAAGCTGGAAAAGGCTAATGAAATTCCCGACGTTTGTATTCTGGATCTACAAATGCCTGAATTGAATGGGATTGAAACAGCCCAGCGACTCACGCATCGATTTCCTAAGCTTCTGCTATTTGGCTGGACAACTTGTCAAGAGCCCTCTAAAATCACTCAGATGTTATCAAGTGGCGTCCTTGAGGTGTTCGCAAAAGAGGATGTGGATTCTATGTTCACGGCTATCGAGGAAGGCATACTTTCCCAACAAAAAAATCAGATGCGTAAAGAGGCGTAACCCTAGCCTTTAAAGCCCGCTTCTTGAATCACTTAAAAGCAGTATTAGTCCTCTCTCTAAAGAGGACTTTTCCGTATATACGCTGGGTTGCTACGAATAGGTCTGAGGAGTTTTGGTTCCGGTGAAAGGCTTAAAAGACCGATTGATTTCAAGCGATTAACCTTATTTCAATTCCAATAAGGTACGATTAAGACCCAACTTAAAACCAAGGCGGCGACGCTTTTAGAAATTTCAATTCCAATAAGGTACGATTAAGACGTACGGAGTGCTGATCCTGGCTCTGTTGACCTTCATATTTCAATTCCAATAAGGTACGATTAAGACCTTACTACCTGCATGGCCTTACGGGTTTAGTTGTATTTCAATTCCAATAAGGTACGATTAAGACTGAAATGATACAGTTCAATTATATTCTTGACCCTAATTTCAATTCCAATAAGGTACGATTAAGACCTTTGCATTAGCCGCTTAAATTACTAACCTCACCCAATTTCAATTCCAATAAGGTACGATTAAGACTCAGGCTGATCGACTTTGCCAGCATACCTACTATTATTTCAATTCCAATAAGGTACGATTAAGACAAGGGGTCGTGTAAATCTTCGTCCCTGAAGGCACATATTTCAATTCCAATAAGGTACGATTAAGACTCCAGATCTATTGATGAATTCAAAGATTTAGATTTATTTCAATTCCAATAAGGTACGATTAAGACTCGTGAGGGCAATAAGGAATTGAGCCTTCAGTACCGATTTCAATTCCAATAAGGTACGATTAAGACTACTTACTTTCATGTTGAACCTATTGCATTAACCCGATTTCAATTCCAATAAGGTACGATTAAGACCTCGAAAATCCGGGAAGCTTTTAGGAGCAGGAACATATTTCAATTCCAATAAGGTACGATTAAGACTCCGACTGCATTGCGTTTGAGCATCCATTTACCCGCATTTCAATTCCAATAAGGTACGATTAAGACAATAGCTGGAAGGACTTGAGCTTGGAAGACTATGATATTTCAATTCCAATAAGGTACGATTAAGACGTATTAGCCGGGGCGGGGTTTGCCGGGTCTGGTTGTATTTCAATTCCAATAAGGTACGATTAAGACTCGAATAGAGCTTGTAAAACCCGGCAAGTTGGAAATATTTCAATTCCAATAAGGTACGATTAAGACCCCGTGAATTTAGCGAGAAAAAATAGCCCTTTTTAGGTTCTAGGGCCCTTTTTAGTTCTGTATATCCAACTTCATAGTCGTCGACCGCCAATGGTACGAAAAACCCCATCGATCGACGACGGTTCATAATCAGATGGTTATAGCTATTATGATTCAATTAGTCTGAAAATAACAGTATGCCAAAGAACGATTGTAGGAGGTCGACGATATTGGGCGTGGAATTCAGAGATAACCTCTTCTCTTTCTTCGGCACCCTTAGACGAAGAAAGTATCCTGCCATTCAATCTCTCATTTACGAATCTTACTTCATTTACTCGAAGTTTCAACTCACAAAAAATAGCAACGACCTCTCGTCAAGGCGTGTCATACACCGCAAGAACACGTCATGTGGAAAGGTAATCTTTTAATTCTTCCTTTTCAAAATTCAAGGTATCAAGAACCGGGAACTTAGTTCCAATCCCTAGAGAAGCCCTGCCATTAGGGATTGAGTAGGAGAATGCTGGTAATGAGGCTTGCCAGAAAAACTCAACATTTTTCGTAGGTGGACAGAGTACATCTTCGCCAGAACGGTCAATTGGCAGAATGACCATTATTCTTTACTTTTCTAAAAAAAATATGATTTTCTTTAGAAAAGGATTTGTTTAAACATTTAAACAATCTTACTTTTACGCAAAAAAGTACAGAACTGGGTTTCCATGAAAAAAGTCTTGTTACGCGATGTGGCTGAAAAAGCAGGCGTTTCAATCGCCATGGTTTCCTATGTCCTGAATGGCCAGAAAACGGATCGGATCAATAAAGATACCGCACAACGGATTCGCAAGGTCGTTGAAGAGCTTAACTATCGCCCCAATTTTCTGGCTCAGAGTTTAAAGCTGAAAAAAACCTTTAGTCTGGGTTTCGTTGCGGCGGATATTGCCAATACCTTTTCTTCCCAACTCGCCCGTATCATTAGTGACGAAGCCGACCAGGCGGGTTATGCCCTCATTATTGGCAGTTCGGATGAGAGTAAGCCCCGGTTCGAACGGTTGATTAATCAGTTACTGAATCGTCAGGTAGATGGCCTGATTCTGGCCGCTCCCGAAGGATCAGATGAGCTGATCAAAGCCTTACAGGATCGAAAAACACCGCTGGTGTTGATTGACCGTTATTTCCCTGATTTGTCGGTAAGTAGTGTTAGTGTTAATAACTATCAGGCTTCGTTCGATGCAATGAGTGAGTTTATTACGCAGGGTCGAAAAAAGATTGGCATTCTGGTATACGATACTACTTTACAACACTTGAAAGAACGGATGCTGGGAGCTCAGGATGGCATTACGCAAAGCCATTCCGCAAGCTACGTCACTCATGTAATTCACGAAAATCACATTGAGCAGGAAGTTTCCGCGGCGATCACTTCCATGTTACAAACGGGCGTTGATGCCATCTATTTTACCAGTAACAAGCTAGGCATTGCCGGTATGCGTTACCTAATGAACCATCAGATTGCGGTGCCAACCCAAGTGTCAACTCTGTTTTTTGATGAAACAGAAGTGTTTGATTTTTATCCCAGCCCTTTGCCCTTTATTCGACAACCCCTGGCCGATATGGGTAAAAAAGCAGTAGAGTTATTATTCCAGCAAATGAACGACTCGGCTCTTCCCCCAGAATCGATTATCCTTGAAACCTCATTCGTGCATTCTCATTCAAGTTTTACTCAATAACCTCCAATTATTTTTTATTAACCTTTTGTTTAAACGTTTAAACATATCAGGCAATGCCAAATAAACCGACCGTTGTGTGCTTTGGAGAAATTCTCTGGGACATCTTTCCTGAAGGACAAAAAGCTGGGGGAGCTCCTTTTAATGTAAGTTATAATCTTCATAAACAGGGAATTACCAGTAGAATGGTAAGCCGGGTAGGAACAGACGCTCTGGGCGATGAGTTACTCGACCTGATTCAAAGCTGGGGTGTTCCAACGGAAGATATTCAGCGGGATGAGATCCATCCTACAGGTACTGTTTTAGCCCGAATTGACGAGGATAACGAAGCTCATTACGATATTATCCAGAACGTAGCCTGGGATCATATTGGTTGTACGCCCGCCAACGAAGAATTGATTCGGAACTCGGCGGCTTTTGTTTATGGCAGTTTGTCTATTCGGGAAGAAGCATCCCGGGAAACCCTGTATCGATTACTGGAAGTGGCTCCTTTCAAAGTGTTCGATATTAACCTGCGGCCTCCCTTTTATACGCCTGAAGTACTGGAATACCTGCTGGGAAAGGCTGACATGGTAAAAACCAATAAAGCCGAATTACGGGCCATTCTGGAAATGTTTGGAGAGGAATACATCACGGAAGAAGGAGCGATTGCATTTCTGGAAAAACGATTCAAAGTCAGTGAAGTGCTGTTAACCAAAGGCAGCCGAGGAGCGGTTTATTACGGTCATCAGAATTATTACTTCTGTCCAGCCGTGCCCGTTACTGTTCAGGATACCGTTGGCAGTGGGGATTCATTTCTGGCGGGTTACCTGGCCGAACGTGTGCGGGGTGGGAAGATGGAAGCCGCTATGGGTAATGCTGCCGCCATGGGAGCTTTTATTACCACTAAAAAAGGAGCCTGCCCAGAATATACCCTGGAGGAGTTTGAAACTTTCAAACAAAAAGCCTTACTGGCTCCTGCAATTTAAGTAATCAGATTATCCGCCTAAATATACCAAAACGCTCATTCATTACTTATAGATTATGGCCACCGGAACCGCCCAGATGCCTACAGGAACAACCCGGATTATACACCCCGGCAATAACCCTAAAGCAAGTTATCTTTTTCCACTTATTCTCATTACCTGCCTTTTCTTTCTCTGGGGCATGGCAAATAACCTGAATGATATTCTCATTCAGCAATTCAAAAAAGCATTCGAACTGTCTGACTTTCAGTCAGGATTGGTACAATCGGCCTTTTATCTGGGGTATTTTGTGCTGGCTTTACCGGCCTCTCTCATCATGAGAAAGTATAATTACAAAACCGGTATTGTGATTGGATTAGTCCTCTATGCTTTGGGAGCTTTCTTGTTCGTTCCGGCGGCAGATCAAAATTCCTATCAGTTTTTTCTGTTTGCTCTTTTTGTGATCGCGAGTGGACTGGCTTTTCTGGAAACGGCTGCTAATCCTTATGTAGCGGTGTTAGGCACGCCCGAAACGGCCAGTTTTCGTCTGAATCTGGTGCAGGCGTTTAATCCTATTGGTTGTGTAACGGGGATTATTGTAGGGCAGCAGTTTATCTTTTCGGGTGTGGAACACACCGCCGAGACCTTGAGCAAACTAAGTCCTGAGGCGTTAAAGGCGTATTATGTCTCGGAATCGGCGGCGGTAAAAATGCCTTACCTGGTGATTGGAATCGTTGTAGCCGTTTTTGCGGTTATTTTTCTAATTACCCGTTTCCCAATCGTGAAGGATGAGGAATCCCGCGAAGTAGCTCCGTCCATATCTGGCAGTATTCTGAAGAAAAAGCACTTTTCGGGAGCCGTGATTGCCCAATTCTTTTACGTAGGTGCTCAGGTCTGCATCTGGAGTTTTCTGATTCGTTACATTCAGTATAACCTGCCCGGAACCCCTGAAAAAACAGCAGCTAACTATCTGATTATCTCACTGGTACTATTCACGGCGGGCCGTTTTCTGGGCACTGCTCTAATGAAAAGAATTTCTGATCACGTATTACTGGTGAGTTATGCGATAGCAACAATTCTGCTGGTTGCGGTGGCGATCCTCTTTCCCGGAACGATGGGCTTATGGGCTCTGGTAATCACCAGCTTCTTCATGTCCATTATGTATCCTACCATTTTCTCATTAGGTATTAGCGGTTTGGGCGAGCGGGCCAAATTGGGTTCTTCCATTCTGGTAATGGCAATTATCGGTGGAGCTATATTGACGGCAGCCATGGGTAAACTTTCCGATGAGGTCGGTATTACCAATGCCTTACTGATTCCGCTGGCAGGCTTTGTGGTAGTGGGCTGGTATGGGTTAAAAGGGTATAAGCTCTAACGTTCTATTTATAATTAAATCGTTCATTAACAGGAGATTAATTCGATCCTGTAGCCCTTGCTTTGTCTTTACTTTCCCCCAAAGCTTATTAATCTTATGAAAAAATATGGTTTATGGATCTTCTGCTTTTTAATGGCAGGGTCCATGGCGAAAGCTCAGATCGTTATTACCAACAAAAATTTTTCGATGGGCACTACGGGCCGGATTGGAGCGGGCATTTCGCCTTCTTTACCCGAACACACGGGCCGGCAATTGAATCTGATCGGGCAGGGATCGTTAGGAAGTCGTTTGGAACAGGGCGATTATGTGGATTTTTTACCCGCTTTTCATTTCAAGGCCGTAAATGCCAATAACGATAGTACGCACATTGATTTTCAGGCTCGACTGGCTTTTTATTCGAGTAAAGGGACTTTTCTGGGTAATGTAAATACGGGTTCAATTGGGGGGACGGTGGTGAGCTTACCTGAAGCTTTTGTAGAAGTTCGGAATATTGTAGGCAGCAAGTGGAGTGCCTGGGCTGGAGCTCGTTACATGCGTTACGACGACATTCACATTTGCGATTACTTCTATTTTGACGATCATTCGACGCAGGGCTTTGGGATAAAGCATAAAAACACGGCTTTTTCCATGTATTTCCCGGCGGCCATCGATACCTCTTCAACGGGCGTATTACCGTATTCTTACGTAAATATTATTTCGGGAAAAAATGATTTAACCTATCGGCAGCGGGAGATTTTTGTGTTGGATCATACCCTGCGAAGCTGGCCTGGGCATGTGGTTAAGTTACTGGGAGAGTTTCATCACGTAGCGGGTTCTTCCCAGCAGGCGTCCATTCGTTTTCCGAGTGATAATGGTTGGGTTTGGGGCGTGAAATGGTCGGCAGATATTAAGACCAAAGAAAAGGGGTCGTTTAATCAACTGGCGGTACGTTATGGAAACGGCGTTGCCAACGGGGGTGATAACGGGAATACCCAAACCTGGCGAACTTACGGAGCTCCCAACATTGAATCTCAGCGGTATGACGGAGCTTATTCAGCAACGTTGGTGGAGCATTTTCTGCTGAATTTCAAGAAATGTAGCCTGAATGGCTACGGCGTTTATATTCAGAGTCAGGGGGGAGGCAAGGCAAGGGGTTTTGCTCAGGACTATTACAAACGCAGTATTTACAATTCAAAAAAGGATTTAGTAGTGGGAATGCGGGCGATTACGTATGTTACCAATTGGTTTCATCTGATCACGGAGTTACACTACGCCCAACGGCAGGATGGAAATAACCCGTATGCTCGGATGACGAAGTTTATTATTGCCCCGACGTTGGTTCCCACGGCGGAGCGGAGTCCCTGGGCGAGGCCGCACATACGGTTAATTTGTTCTTTTGCTCATTATAATCAGTATGCCTCAGACCATGCCTATTCAGCGTACCTGCAACAGGCCGTTAATCATCGCTGGGGAACGTATTTTGGGGTAAGATCGGAATGGTGGATCTTTTAATGAAGATAGTAGAACCAGATAAATCTGCTAACTCGCTGCCTGCCCGTTTGGCGACCTTTAATTGGTTGATGCCAGCGATAAAGCTGGCAGCGGTAGCGTGGCCCGACCACGTTGGTTGGGCCACGCTGGCCGCAATACATAGACGAACAACCATCAACCAATAACGAACAACTAAAAAAATGAAATTCGGAGCTTCCTTACTTACCTGGACCTTACCCGCCTGGACGGCTGAAACGGGTGCCTATGCCATTCAGCAATCAGCGGTGTATGGTTTTGATGTACTTGAAATATTATTACCTCCTTCGATGGACTTCGATGCACCGACGGTGAAGCGGCAGTTACAGGCGGCAAACCTGGACGTGATTTGTTCGCTGAATTTGCCCGCTTTTGCTCATATTCCTTTTCATCCGAAAGAAGCTCTAAGCTTAATCAAAAAAGCCCTGGATCAAACGGCAGCTTTGGAGGCAACTTTACTGGCCGGCGTATTACATGGCGGCATTGGTGTTTTTTCAGGAAAGCCCCTAACGGCAGCAGAAGAGGATACGCTTTGTGAAGTGTGGGCCGAAGGAACGGACTACGCTCAAAAACTGGGTATTACCGTAGCCATTGAGCCGATTAATCGCTACGAAAGTTACGTCTGCACATCTGCTTCGGATGTCTTGCGAATAATTGATCGGGTAAAATCTCCGAATCTGGGATTACATCTGGATACTTTCCACATGAACATTGAGGAAGCCAATTTTTATGATCCTGTAGTAACGGCGGCTTCTCATCTCAAACACGTCCACATGACGGAAAGCGACCGGGGGATGCTCGGTGAAGGGAATGTACATTGGCATGATCTGTTTCAGGGCTTAGCAGAGGTTAATTATGCGGGAGCATTAGTTCTGGAGAATTTCTCTTCTTCCATTCCGGGCATGGCCGAAGCCGTCTCCCTGTGGCGGCCTTCCAAATACGATGCCGAAACGCTGGCGAAAGGAAGCCTGACCTTTATGAAGGAGAAAGCGGCTGAATTTGGCTTGATTTAACACCTTGTTAGCTTAAAGACTTGAAATAGGGAGGAAAAGAAACCCTTCCCTTGTTGGTATAAGATGCTGCTGCCAGCTTTTTCGCTGGCAGCACAAAATATATTCACTAAGCCATTACCAGTGACGCTTCGTTAAACATGAACAACGGCGGAAGCACAACCGCCCCGCCTGTCATCTCGGCCAAAGGGAAGAGACCTTGCTGGTGTAGCAGGCCTTTTACTTCAGGCGAGTTAATGGTTTACCAAATTGAGTTCGCTTACGAAAGCAGATAGTCGACAATGGCCGCAGCGTGTATTTGGGTCGTATCAAAAACTGGGAAAGAAAAGTCTGATTGGCTAATTAGTAATGGAATCTCAGTGCACCCCAGAATCAGGCCTTCGGCTCCCTGAAGAATCAGCTCCTGAGCAATGGCTATAAATTTTTCTTTCGATTCTGGCCGGATATCTCCACGTCCTAATTCTTCCTTCACCACGTGTTGAATGTACGCTCTCGTATCCGCAGAATCGGGTATGAGTACCTGAAGGCCGTACGATTCCAGCTTGTCGCGGTAAAAATCCATTTCCATGGTAAATTTTGTACCGAGCAATCCCACTTTTCTAACCCCTGTAGCGAGGATATCTTGGGCCGTTTCGGTGATGATATTAATAAGCGGAAGCTGGACTTCCTGCTCAAGTAGGTCCGCGTACATATGTGCGGTATTAGCCCCCAATACCAAGGCATCAACCTTGGCATTTTTCAGAACCTGACAGGCATTTAAAAGAAGTTCGTATACGCCTTCCCAGGATCTTTGCTGGACTTCTGCAAAGTTGAGTGAGTAAAGCACCAGTTCAGCCGAATTCAGACCGCCAAGTTTCTGATTGACCCCTTCATTGATCAATCGGTAGTAATCCAGGGTGGATGTCCAACTGATTCCTCCAACAATACCTACTTTTTTCATACGGGAATGAAGTGTTTAAAAGACTGTTTTGAATAGGGTAAAAGGAATTGACTCCGGTCTTGAAATTTCCAGCTAATCCAGACGTGCACGCAATTAATTACGAATGGACCGAAACCTATTGAAAAGATTTTAAACGACCAACGGTCTCCTTCTGTCATTTAGAGCGAAGAAACTTGTATAGCACTTGCTTCACCAGTAAGGTCTTCCTGCGGTCGAGATGAATAGGTGGGGAGTTACTATCACTGATTTTGTTTCAATCAAAAAGCTGTCTAAAATTTAGAATCAAATACCTAATTCGATCCTTTGCTTTGCTAGGGCTGACAGGCTTGGGCGAACGGCAGGTGGATCGTGCCTTAGGGTAGGAACGAGAGGGAATATCGTACCCGTGGGTAGCAGGCGGATTTCTTAGGCAGTCGCTCGGCTCTAGCCGAGTGACAAGGTAGTCTGTTAGGCCTCTGGCCGATGTTCGCAAGCCTGTTTTGTTTGGGAAAAATTGTTTTATGACCCGCTAGGGGTTCGCAGTCTATCGGCCAGAGGCCTAGAGTTAGGTAGTCACTCGGCTAGAGCCGAGCGACTGCGGGGAGTTTTTTTGGATTGGCTCTGAAGTACAGACTGTGTCCCCGGATTTTATCCGGGGTGAACCCCGCTGGGGTTGTTTTACAATAGCTTTACAGCAAATAACCCCGGAGGGGTTAAACGCGAATAGCCCCGGATGAAATCCGGGGAAGCTTGAAACAAAACATTACTTTTTCAACCCCAACTCCATCAGACGTTCGTCCAGGAATTCTCCAGCGGTCATATCTGTGTAAAGTTTAGGGTGTTGGGTATCTACGCAGCTTTCGAGCGAGGTCAGGTTCATCTCGGCACGGGGGTGCATGAAGAAGGGAATCGAGAACCGTGATGTGTTCATTTTTTCCCGCGAAGGATTAACCACCCGGTGAATGGTCGATTTGAGTTTGTGGTTCGTTAATCGATCCAGCATATCACCCACGTTCACGATAATCTGATCGGGGAGGGCGGTAATGCCAATCCATTTGCCGTCGCGACGTAATACTTCGAGCCCTTCGGCACTGGCTCCCATTAGCAACGTAATCAGGTTAATATCCCCGTGAGCGGCTGCCCGCACGGCTCCTTCTTCCACCACATTCGGATCAAGCGGGAAGTAATGCAGAGCCCGCAGAATGCTGTTGCCGTGTTTGACTTTATCCTCAAAATAATCCTCTGGTAACTCCAGATACAAGGCAATGGCCCGTAATAAAGTCTTACCTGTTTGTTCAAAAGTCTGATACGTCTGAACTGTATATTTTTCGAAATCAGGTTGTTCCGCAGGGAATACGTTACGCGGGTAATCCGCCCAAACGCTATCACCGTCATCGGTCGTGGGGTGGGGCTGGCCTACGTGATAAAACTCTTTTAAATCGGCTACCTTAAAGCCTTTCGCCGTTTCTTTACCCTTGCCTACATATCCCCGCTGCCCCGCAATACCGGGAACTTCGTATTTGCGTTTGAAGTCATCGGGGGTGAAGAAAAACGCTTTCACCGAAGCATACAGTTTTTCCTGTAATTCAGGCGTGAGTCCGTGGTTTTTGATGGCCACGAAACCGATATTATTAAACGCTCTTCCCAGATTAGCTACGAATGCAGCTTTACGCTCGGTATCGCTTGAGGTAAAATCAGCCAGATCCAGCGAAGGAATTTCATCCAAAAGGGCGTCGTTCTGAAGACCTTCCATGTTGTGAAGTATTAAATAGTGTACCGCAAAAATACAATAGTTTAGTATTTAGTGAATACCGTTTTTAGGTTTGTAGGCTAATTAACCAACCAGGTAAATGAGTTGGGACCAGATTAACGGAAAGTAATTCACAACTCTGAACCTAAAACACCAAACGTAAATGTCCACCGAGTTTCCTACCTACGATATAAAAGCATTCCAGCGGCACGAACCGGATACGCCTTTTTATATGACTCCGCTGGAAAAGCTGGTCAAGGAGTTCAAGGGCATTGATAAGTCCCATTCGCATACCTTTTACCTGCTGATGTGGATTACCCAGGGAAGTGGCAAGCACACCATTGATTTCCGAACTTACGACGTACAGCCCATGCAACTGTATTTCCTGACGCCGGGGCAGGTGCATAGCTGGGAGTTATCGACAGATATTAAAGGCTATAATCTGTTCTTCGAACCTACGTATTTCCGGGCTCGCTTTTCCAATCGTCTGTATCAATATCCCTTTTTTCACTCGCACCAGCACCGACCCTTGCTGGAGATGAAAGATACTGCTTTTGTGACGTTGTATAACCTGATGTATGCAGAATATACGGCTCAATCGGTGAATCGTTCGGAAGTGTTTTTATCCTATCTGCACATCATTCTGGAAAAAGCAAACCGAACGTATCAGCAGGAATGGCCCGGTGAATCGACGCAGTATTACAACCGGATTCGGCAGTATGAAGAGTTACTGGAAGAGCAATTTCTGGACGTGCGGGAGGTGAAAAACTACGCCGAGCAATTAAACATCAGTCCTAACCACCTCAATAGCATTTGCAAAAGCTTACTCGGAAAAACAGCTAGCCAATTGCTCTATGAACGGATTTGCATTGAAGCTCAGCGGTTACTAACCCATACCGATTTATCGGTTAAGGAGATTGGGTATCTGCTGCACTTTGAAGACCCTTCGTATTTTGTTCGCTTTTTTCGGACGCATACCGGGCATACGCCGCTGGAATTCAGGGAATCACAGAATCATTGATTTGTACCATGACCAGCCGTATTTATCCCTTATCTGAACAGTAAACGCTTTCTACCTTTGTATCAGGAATTCAGAAAGTAACATCGTTCTGAAAACCTTAACGATCATGGGACTTGGTTCAAAAGTATATAGCGTTGCCTTCAACAAATGCCCTAAATGCCATCAGGGCGATTTCTTTATTACTAAAACGGCGTTTCAACCTAAGTTTGATCAGATTCACCAACGTTGTGAACATTGTAACGAAACGCTTATGCCCGAAACTGGTTTTTACTGGGGAGCACTATACGTAAGTTACGCCTTATACGTGATCTGGTGCTTGTTGGCATTCGTTGTTTACAATTACGTTCTGAAACTGGATCTGGATTATTTCCTGCCCTTTCTTATTCCAACGCTGGTTTTATTAATGCCCTGGTTTTTCCGTCTGGCTCGCCGTACCTGGCTGAATCTTTTCGTTAACTACGATCCGGCCAAAGCCAAAAACAAAGCGGTAATCCTGTCTACGAACCACTCATAAAGAAATGAGTAATTCTGACACCAATACTAAAGCAAAAGCCGTTAACTAGGTAACAGTGCCTAATTATCAATAACGGAAGAATATAATAAGCCATGAAAACGGAAGGCCTCCCCAATCAGGGAGGCCTTTTTGATGCCTTGCTATATTTAAACTAATAACTTATGGATCGACTAAAATTTATAATCGTTGGCCCATACTATAAATCAATGACAGGCTCGGGGTATCATGGCAGGAAGGAATCTGCCACTTATGGTAGAGAGAAGATGGAATCTCGCACTAAAGGCAAACAAAGTTGCTGATCAAGCTTAAGCTGTTTCAGATTCATTTACGTGCACAAGTTAAGTTCAAAAACTATGTACAGGCTACTTTTCTAAATCATCGCGACTCGAGAGCAGAACTATCTATTCCTCTGACTACCAACGTAACAAAGACGCCTGACTGTTCTCAGGCAGGCGATCCTTCTTATTGCCGGGTTATTTCAGTCATTCAACAAATGCAAAACAAAGGTTAATTCTTCCAATGCTTCGTCGACGTGCGATTCGCTCGTCCGGAAGTTGACGAAAGCCGCCCGCAGGCAAAGCGTATCTCCTAGTAACGTCGGTGTCATAAACACCTTTCCCCGCTGATTGAGTAAGTCCAGGAATTCGGTGGCTCGCTCGGGCATTTGGCGAAGTGTAAAGCAAACGACGTTGAGCCGTACCGGAGCCACCAGCCGGAAATCCGTACTGGCTTCAAGAGCCTCACCCAACCGTCGGGCACAGGTTACACTTTGCTCAACCATCGCCGCAAAACCCGCTTTTCCGTAAGCCATGAGGCTAAACCAGGCGGGTAATGCCCGCAGTCGCCGTGAATTATCAGGCAGAAAGTTCAGGTATGAAAAATTGTCATCCGGGTCCCCCAGGTATGGAGCATTGGAATTCTGGAAGGTTTGTACCTGTAGGTGCTGGTGTTTCCGCTGCGTAAAAATGACGGCACTGTCGTAAGGGACATTCATCCACTTATGGCAATCGACGGTAATACTGTCGGCCTCTTCCCAGCCCTGCAATCGGTCGGCGTAGTGGGGTGAGCAGGCCGCAAAACCACCAAAAGCCGCGTCTACATGCCACCAGAACGTATACTGCTGCCGGAGTCGCTGTATGCCGCGAAAATCATCAAAATCGACGGTATTTACGGTTCCACCACTTGTACTTATGATGATGGGTTGCCCCTGATATTCGCGGAGTTTTTCTTCCAGATGCTTCAAATCAACCGCTTCGCGATCCGGCAGGGTCCGCAGTTTAACCAGACGATTACTGCCTATGCCCAACATGGCCATCGCTTTGCGTACAGCCGAATGCGGGGTAGCTGTCAGAACGATAGGTTGCGTAGACAAGCCTTCCCTAGCAATGTCCTGACCCATTTGCACGCCCGCCCACTGCCGAGCCACGGCCAGACCAGTGAAAATCGACATTGTAGCTCCTGCTACAAAACCACCCATGAAGGTATCCGGTAAGCCCAGCAACTGCCGCATGCCTCGAATCGTTTCGACTTCCAGATGGGCCGAGCGATCACCCGTGCCCTGGAGATTCTGTGGATTTGCATCAAATACAGACGTGAGCCAGTCGCCCGCCATGGCCGCTGGCGTGGTACCTCCCACGACAAAACCCCAGTAGCGGGGTCCGGCACTGGCCACCATCCAGGGCTGGTAATGTTGGCGGAAAAAGGCCAGCGTTTGCAAGGTTCCCCAACCTGCTTCGGGCAATTCTGCTGAAACGAAATCTTGTACCTGCGGACTAGTTGGTACGGATTCGATATTTTGAAGATAGGCAGTGGCCTGCTGCTGGATTTCCCTGAGCAGGTCATCCCACTGCTCTACGTCCGTTTGTAAGGATGGATTCATGGCTTTTACTAAACGAAGGATTGAAGGCTAAAGCGGCGATGGTAATTCATTTGTCCAGTATGATAGGCCAAATGCATCAGCAGATGCGTCAGCACCACGGCAATGCTTTGCTCGGCAAAAATCTCCAGGATTTCCGTTGGATACGGGGCTTCGAGGTCTTCCACCTGCTCGACGGATTGCCGGATAAGAGCGGGTAAGGCCTCTATTTCTGTCAATAAGGCTTGATGCGAAAACACTTGCTGCGTAAACTCGGCTTCGCGGTTGCGTTGGTACGGCACCTTACCCAGCGTCAGTCCAATGTATGTTTTCAGATTACCGATCAGGTGTTGCCCCAGATGTCCGGCAGAATTGATGGTTCCGGGTACTACCGTCCAAAGCGTTTCTTCATTCGGATAGGTCTGAAGTTCGCTGGCAAGTTTGGCGAGTTCGCGATCATAAAATCGGATATAGTCAGCTTTAGTCATAGATAAAAAAATAACAGTAGGTGTGAAAACCTGTTTTTTTGCCCTTGGCAAATCGTATGGTTTTTCGTACCAAGGTTTAGAGTACCGCTTTTCTGGGAAGCCTATTTTATTGAATACTATTCGGCCTGATATTAGGCCTCTGCTGCTTTTACTACCAAAGCTCTCTTTTTCGCTTGCTGTAGCCGATAACCCTGATTCACCAGGTACACGCCCAGCATGGTAATCGTAAAAGCCAGTCCCGTAATCCAGGTGACGTGTTCGTGCAGAATCAAATACCCTAAAATAATGGCTACCAGAGGATTAATATAGGCATACACCGAAACCAAGCCAGCGGGTAACTGGGACATTGCATACAGGTACGACACAAACGCAACAATTGATCCAAAGACAATTAGGTATAATAGAGCCAGACCCGAAGTTAGACTCAGTGACGGCAAGTGTTGCCAGTCTTCCGCCAGGGCACTAAGTACCAAAAGGCCCGTCCCGCCAACCAACATCTGAATAGCCGCGTTGAAAAAGGCATGGGATTGAGCCCGATGCGTTTGCGTATACAAGCCTCCACTCGCGAAAGACAGGCACGAGAAAAGCGTTACGCCAATGCCCATCAGCGAGTTTCGATCGGCCATGAAGTTCATATGATCGCGGAAGACCAGAACTACACCCAGAAAACCCATCAGCATTCCCAAAACAATCCGGCCATTGAGCTTATCCTGAGGTCGGATGACGAGTTGAATAACGATTGTAAACAAAGGAATCAGCGAGCAAATGAGAGCGGCCAGTCCACTCGGAATAAAGCGTACGGCCCAGCCCACAATACCAGTTCCGAACGTAATCATGCACAAGCCGGGAATGATTTGCAGTTTGATAGCGGGCCAGCCGGGTACGGCCCGGTGTCGAATCATGGCAAAGGCGAGTAACAACAGTCCGGCTGTCGTATTTCGAAGAGCCATGAACAGTAGAGCTGGAAAACCTGCCACCCCTATACGGGCAGCCAGATAGGTAGTGCCCCAGAGGAAACAGACAGTAGCCAGAGCTACATACGCTTTTTGAGTGTTTCGCATCGTCGTAGTCAGGAAAGTACGCCGTAAAACTCGGTTTTATTCGCTAACAAAAACAGATGCAGATTTTTAAATTACAAGCATAACAGATTTAATAATTTTCTTCGAAAGACTGTTGTATTATTCTCAGTATGAAGCGTATACTTTTATTGGCTAGCTTTTACCTTTGCCCTCCTAACCGATTACCATCGCTGTCATTCATTTTTCATGGCGAACACATCACTGACCGAAGAATTTCTATATGTTCAGGTAGCTGAGCGACTGGAAAAGCAAATGGAAAGCCAGATACTCAAGACTGGCGATAAACTTTTATCCCTGCGAGCCCTGAGTCTGGAACAGGGCATCAGTTTGAGTACCGCTTATAAAGCGTACGTCGAACTGGAAAACAAAGGCCTGATCGAAGCCCGACCCAAATCCGGGTATTTCGTCCGTTATACATCCACGCGGGTACCGCAGCTCCTGCCTTCGCCGCCTATTGATCGTTCCCTGGAAAAGGTCAGCGTTGACGCCATGATTCGCCGGGTGTACGAAAATCTTTCGCAGACGGACGTAGTCAAATTATCCGTAGCGACCCCGGCTCTGGAACTCTTACCGGAAGCCAAACTCAACAAGGCCATGCTGGAAGCCCTCCGGCAAAACCCCAGCAGTTGTACCGCCTACGAAGAACTGCGAGGCAACCTAACCTTACGCAAGCAGATTGCCAAACATGCCTTTAACTGGAATGGCAACCTTACCGAACACGAGGTTGTCACTACGCAGGGTTGTATGGAGGCTCTGGTCTTTTGCCTGAAGGCCGTTACCAAACCCGGCGATACGGTAGCCATCGAAAGCCCGACGTACTTTGGCATTTTCAACGTCATGAAGAGTCTGGGACTACGGGTACTCGAAATTCCTACGGATCCTACCGAGGGTATTCGAATCGATTTACTGGAACAGGCTCTGGAGAAAACGCCCATTGCTGCCTGCCTGTTCGTTCCTAATTTCTGTAATCCGGTGGGAGCTTTGATGCCCGATCACCGCAAGAAACAACTGGTTAAACTGCTGGCTTCCCGGGAAATTCCGTTGATTGAAGACGACATTTACGGGGAAATGTACTTCGGTAAAACCCGGCCCCGTACCTGCAAGAGTTTTGATACGCAGGGGCTGGTCATGCTCTGCTCGTCGGTTTCTAAAACGCTGGCCCCGGGGTATCGGGTGGGCTGGTGCATTCCGGGCCGTTTTCTGGAACAGGTGCTGAATGTCAAACTCATGCATACCGTTTCATCCGCTACGCCCACGCAGGCGGCCATTGCTATCTTTTTTGAAACGGGCCGGTATGATTTACACATGCGAAACCTGCGAAAAGCCCTGCACACGCAATGTCTGCGGTACTTGCAGGCCATCGCCGACTATTTTCCCAGAAGTACAAAAGTCAGCCGTCCGCAGGGTGGGTACGTTTTATGGATTGAACTGGAAGCAGGAATCGATGCTTTCGAGGTATACGAAAAAGCCTGGCTCGAAAAGATCAGCATCGCTCCGGGTCATATCTTCAGTACGGATGCCCGCTTTACGAATTACCTGCGAATTACGTTCGGGGCTCCGTATACACCAGAAATTGATAAAAGTCTGAAAAAACTGGGACGCCTGATTGATTCCTTTCGAAGGTAATGGTCGCTTTGTTATACGCCTTTTACCTTCTCTACTCCGTTCTGAGCTTAACCACTGGCAATAACTACTCAGGCGACTGGATTGCCCACGAATCGGAAAGCGGTGCCGACAAGCCTCGGCACCGCTTTATTACATCCGAATTGCTATGGACTCAAATTTCGGGATGACTCATGTTTCCTATTCTGCTACTAACGAAGATCCATCAACTAACCACTACTACAAAATTCCTCCGCCCAGCATCAGTCGCACGAAGGCTACGATCAACACCAGAATGTTCAGATTTCGGCCCGTCTTATTTTCCGAAAGAAGGCCGATCCCCATACCGATGAAAGCAATGGGAAGAGCAACCCAGTTGACGATTCCAACGAAGGGAATCAAACCGGCCAGAGCAATGACGAACGCTACAATGCCGATGAAGATGGAGAGGAGATTAAGCATAGTTTTAAGGGCTTTTACGAGAATGACTTACCCAAAGAGAAAGCATTTTGAGTAATACTGAAAGCCACAATCCACCATCGGATTCAGGGTCTGAAGGACGCATGAAAAACCGGATGATAAAAGAAAAGGATGACTTCGCCTGAACGAAATCATCCTTTTAAAGCAGGGTATAATATTGGATTACTTAAGAGCTTCGGCGTAGTTTTTCGCAGCGGCCTCCCAGTTTACTACGTCCCAGTAAGCTTTGATGTAATCAGGACGTTTGTTTTGATACTTCAGGTAATAAGCGTGTTCCCATACGTCCAGACCAATCACGGGCGTACCGGGCGTTTCAGCCAGTGCCATTAAGGGGTTATCCTGGTTAGGCGTAGATACAACCGCCAGTTTTTTATCAGGGGTAACAATCAGCCAGGCCCAGCCTGAACCAAAGCGGGTTGAAGCGGCTTTGTTGAATTCTTCCACGAACTTATCGTAGCTACCGAATGACTTGTTAATTGCTTCGGCTAAAGCTCCTGAGGGCTTACCGCCACGCTTGGGACCAATGGTATTCCAGAAAAACGTGTGGTTCCAGTGTCCTCCACCATTGTTACGAATGGCAGGAGCCGTGTTTTTATCAATTTTCTTTACCACCTGAAAAATCGTCATCGAAGCTTCAGGCTTGCCTTCAACGGCTTTATTCAGGTTATCTACATAAGCCTTATGGTGCTTGCCGTAGTGAATTTCCATCGTTTGCTTATCAATACTCGGTTCCAGAGCATCCGTAGCGTAAGGTAGGGGAGCCTGAGTAAACTGGGCTGAAACCTGAAAGGCTGAGGCCATTAGTCCGGCAACAAGGAGAGTTTTGAAGTTCATGGTTGATAAATGGTTTCTAAGGTAAAGATGCTGCGAAGCATGCAGTTGAGGGGGCAAAAATATCCCCGCTGTGCAAGGTCGCAAGGATTTCTTAAATAAAGATTACTTTTTAAATAGAATAATTCTACGAATCAGGGTTAGGCCCATTCAATCGAGCGAAAGCCCTAAAGTACCTTATGTCTTTAAAAATTCATGCCTAGTCGATTACTCAGACTATTTTACATATATCGGGTCTAGATTCAGTGCTTTGATTTAAACCCAATCCGTTTGGGGGTGTCAGATTCTAATAGTACTTCAAAAAGGTTTTTCTCCATTTTCTTCTTAACACATCGCGTTATGACTTGCCTCTATTATGTATGTTACTCGCCGAATGATCGATTACAAGCCAAAAGCTCCAACAGGAGTGATTAGTTTTTAAACGGCTGGGATTTCCGTTTTTGAGATAAATTGGGTTTTAATTTAAATTTTTCCCGAAAACCACTGGAAATGAGAAAGTCACTGAACTTTTACGCCGATCTTTTCTCTTGTTTTCTTATTCCAGGCCACATTCCCTTGTTTCGCAGGTATTTATTGATTCCGTGTTAGACACTACTTTCTCTTGTTATGTGGATTGTCCGATTAGCCTTACAGCGGAAATACACCATTGCGGTGCTAGCTCTGCTGATTCTGATTTTAGGGGTGGTGTCGATTCGCCAGATGCCCACCGACATTTTCCCCCGTATTAATATTCCCGTTATTTCTGTGATCTGGACCTATCGCGGCCTTTCAACCGACGAGATGGAAAAGATGATTACCAACTTCTCTGAAACGTCAGTTATTAACAACGCTTCGGATATTCAGCGGGTAGAATCACAGACCTATAACGGCGTAGCGGTGCTGAAAATTTTTTTCCAGCCGACCGTAAAAATTGAAGAAGCCCTGGCGGCTATTACCGGGATTTCGCAGACCATCCGGGTGCGGATGCCACCCGGAACCCAGCCGCCGATTATCGTTCGGTATAATGCTACCGACGTTCCCATTATTCAGTTAAGTATTTCTTCGGATAGTTTAACGGAATCACAGATTACCGACTACATTACCACCCGGATTCGTCCGATGATTTCGACCGTGCCGGGTAGTCGCCTTTCGCAACCCTTCGGGGGAAAGGCCCGTCAGGTAATGGTAGATCTTGATCCTGAGCTATTAACCGCTCGCGGCGTATCTCCCGAAGATGTGGTAAATGCCGTTTCTGGCCAAAACCTTACCTTGCCTTCTGGACAATTACGTCTGGAAGATCGGGAGTATAACGTTCGTCTGAATACCAAACCCGATGCCATTATTGCCCTGAATGATATTCCCGTGAAGACGCTGCCCGGTGGCGTAGTGATTCACCTGCGGGATGTGGCGAATGTACATGATGGTTCGATTGTGCAGACGAACATTGTCAAGCAGGATGGTCTTCGGGGGGTATTATTAAACATCGTGAAAACGGGTAATGCCTCGACCACGGAAGTAGTCGATAAAATCAGAAATGAAGTATTACCTGCCGTTCGTGGAGCGGCTCCAGCTTCTTTACGCATTACGGAGCTTTTCGATCAATCGGTATTCGTACGGGCCTCGATTCATGGGGTAGTGGTGGAAGGTCTGATTGCGGCTTTATTAACGGCGGCGATGATTCTGCTCTTCCTCGGAAGCTGGCGGAGTACGCTGATTGTAGCCATTTCAATTCCGCTTTCCATTCTCTGCTCGCTCTCGGTGTTATACCTGATGGGAGAGACGCTTAACATTAATACCCTTGGCGGATTAGCTCTGGCAATTGGGATTCTGGTGGATGATGCAACCGTAACCATCGAGAACATTCACCGAAATGAAGAACTGGGCTTGCCGTTGCGAAAGGCAATTATGGTCGGAGCCCAGCAAATTGCTACGCCCACGCTGGTCGCTACGCTGACGATTTGTATCGTATTCGTTTCCGTGTTATTCCTCGAAGGCCCGGCTCGATTCCTGTTTGGCCCGTTGGCGTTGTCGGTTGTATTTGCCATGATTGCCTCGTACATTCTTTCCCGTACGCTGGTGCCCACCCTGGCTGATTTATTACTCAAACACGAACCCCATCACGCTGCCGATTATCAGCAGAACGGGCAGGCTCGTCGTCCGAATCTTTTTGCCCGGATGTATCAGAGCTTCAACCGGGGATTTGATCGTTTCCAAGGCCGTTACCTCAACGTCCTGCAATGGAATCTGAAACACCGGAAGTCCGTGCTGGTGGTATTTTTATTGGTGGTCGGAGTTACCGCTGCGATGATTCCATTCGTGGGTCGTGACTTCTTCCCGTCGGTAGATGCCGGACAATTTAAGTTACACATGCGAGCTCCGGCGGGGTCGCGTCTGGAGGCTACCGAACGTACGGCATCCGAAGTGGAGAAAGTCATTCGCAGTATTATTCCCAAGGAAGAAATCGAAACCGTCATTAGTAACATCGGTCTGACGAGCGAGAGTTATAACATGGTTTTTCAGGATAACTCGTCCTTAGGCTCGGCGGATAGTGAAATTCTGGTGGCTTTGAAAAAAGAAAAGTCACATCCAACGGATTATTACACCCGGGCCATTCGGGCCAAATTGGCGGAGGCCATGCCGGAAGTTACCTTCTTCTTTCAGCCCGCTGATATTGTTACCCAGATTCTGAACTTCGGGCTGACATCGCCCATCGATATTCAGGTGATGGGTTTTGACCGCAAGAATAACCTTCGTATTGCCAAAGAAATTCAGGCGAAAGTAGCCGAGATTCCGGGAACGGTTGATGTGCATTTACATCAGGTCATGAACTCCCCTGAATTATACGTGAATATCGACCGCGAGCGGGCTAATCAGTTGGGCTTGAACGAAAGTAAGGTGGCCAGCAACATGATGATTTCGATGAGTGGAACGACGCAGGTAAACCCGAACTTCTGGCCTGATCCGGTTACGGGTTTCCCCTACCTGATTGCCGTTCAGACGCCTCCGTATAAACTCAATTCGATTGATAAACTCATGCAGACGCCGCTGGTAACTCAAACGGGCGAGTTAACTCCGCAGTCGCTGGCAAACGTGGCTAAAATTGAACGTCGGGTTACGCCTATGGTCGTGAACCGTCTCAATACGCAGCCGATGTACGACGTCTATGCCTCCGTGGAACGGACGGATCTGGGAAGCGTGTCGAGTAAGCTGGAATCGATTGTAAAAGAATACCAGAGCCAGTTGAAGCCGGGTAATAAAATTGAAGTTCGCGGTCAGGTAGAAAGTATGAATTCGGCCTTCGTGCGTCTGGGCATTGGTCTGATTTTCGCGGCGGTACTGGTGTATATGCTGATGGTCGTGAACTTCCAGTCTTTCCTGTATCCCTTCATTATCATTACTGCCTTACCCGGAGCGATGTGCGGGGTGGTCTGGTTATTATTCCTGACGCAAACCACGTTCAGTATTCCTTCGCTGATGGGAGCGATTATGAGCGTTGGGGTAGCTACGGCCAACTCCATTCTGCTGGTAAGTTTTGCTCAGGAACAGGTATTCGATCTACACTTTACGCCTTACGAAGCGGCGGTAGAAGCGGGAAGAACCCGTCTTCGTCCGATCCTGATGACGGCCTTGGCGATGATCATCGGTATGTTACCCATGTCTTTAGGTTTGGGTGAAGGAGGCGAGCAAAATGCTCCGCTGGGCCGGGCCGTGATTGGCGGTTTATTACTGGCGACGTTTACGACCTTATTATTCGTCCCCGTCGTATTCAGTTACCTAGCCAAAAACCGAACCGAAGCAGAATTAGCCGAAGAAAAAGAACTAGCTGAAATGGAAGTATAATTGAGTTGTTAGTTTTCGGTTTACCGTTTTCAGTTTTTGTAAAAGAACATTCATTGAAAACAGTAAATCGAAAACTGAAAACCAAAAAAGACTGAAAACGGCAAACTGATAACTGTAAACTAGTAAGAACATGAAAAGACTTTGGATATGGCTGATTCCAGTAGGATTGTTGGCTTTATTCTTCTTCGTGGGCATATTACCCCGAATTAAAAATCAGCAGGAGTTACACGCGGAAAGTGATTCCCAAAAAAACCGCACGACCTTGGTAAATACCGTAGTAGTGAAACGAGCGGCTGACACGACGGGCCTTACCCTTCCTGGGCAGATTATGCCGTATCGCGAAACGCAGGTATACGCTCGGACCCAGGGTTTTCTGCGTCAACGCTTTGTAGATATTGGCAGTAAAGTTCGTCGCGGAAGCCTATTAGCCACGATTGATGCTCCCGAATTGGATCAGGATATTCTGAAAGCTCAGGCCGACCTGAAACTGGCTCAGTCTAATCTGGATCGCGTGAAAAGTGCGGGTATTCCCGGAGCTGTTTCACAACAGGATATTGATAACCGTCAGGCGGGTTTCGAAGTAGGTCGGGCTACGCTTCAGCGTTTACAGGCGTTGAAAGGCTTACAACAGGTTCGGGCACCGTTCAATGGCATCGTAACGGCTCGTAACGCCGATGTAGGAGCCCTGATTAATACCGGTAATATCTCTCTGTTTACCGTTTCGCAACTCGACACGCTTCGGGTGTATATCGACGTCCCACAAACGTATTACCGCATGGTTGCCATTGGTTTACCCGCAACGGTAAAGATTCCAGAGTTAGGTAAAACCTTCACAGGAAAAGTCGTTCGGACCTCGGGAACGCTGCGTTCCTCTTCGCGGACGTTATTAACCGAAGTAGCCATCCCCAATCATTCGGGTGAATTGGTAGCGGGTCTATACGGCCAGGTAACGCTGGACGTTCGGGCCGAAAATCCTCCCGTTCGTATTCCGGCCAATACGTTATTAGTTACGCCGGAAGGGCCAAGGGTTATCGTGGTTTCGGCTAACCATCAGGTAAAATACCAGCCCATTACCATCGGTCGCGATTTTGGTACTAGTCTGGAAATTCTGGAAGGCTTACAGGGCGACGAACGTCTGGTAACTAACCCCTCCGACGGCCTAAAAGACGGCCAGATAGTGCGAGTGAAGTAAGTGAGTTTAGAGTTTAGTGTTTTGAGTTGACAGAAAAAGAACTCTAAACTCAGAACCCCAAACTCCCAACGCTAACGCATGTTTTACCGAACGTTATGAATTGTATTGTTAAAATCAGTGGATTGGTGTTGCTGGCGGTTAGTACGTTGCGGGCACAGACACCAGCGAGCCGACCTTTCGTTGATCCAGAATTAGATAAATTAATAGAGGCAGGACTGAGCTTCAATCCCGATGTAAAAAATGCCCTGAGCCGGGTAGAAGAAGCTCGCATCCGAATTCGGGTGGCCGAATCGTATCTGCATCCTACCGTTCGGGGGAATCCCGGTATTCAGACGCAAAGTCTTTCGCCCAATCGCCCGGTGCAGTTCGTGAACGTGCGGGCCCAGCGGGTGCAACTGACCACGTTTCAGATTCCGGTTGATGCCAGTTTTGAGCTGGATTTATTCCGCCGACTCAGGCAGGGCGTACGGTTAAGCGAAATACAAACGCAAATTACCGAAGCCGATGTGCAAATTACTCGGCTGGCCGTGGCTTCTGAAATTGCACGGCTGTATGCCCTGGTGCGTGCGAATGATGCCGAACAAACAGTTTTTGATCGAACCCTGACCGCCCGTGATTCGGTACTGGCCGTCGTCCGCGAACGCTTTCGGATTGGATTAACCAGCGAAATTGACGTACGCCGGGCAGAAACGGAGATTGGTAATCTCAAAACCCAGCAGTCGGCCCTGCAACGCAGTCGCCACGAGCTGGAAAATGGTCTGGCGATTTTAACTGGGCAAAGTCCGGAAAGCTTTACGTTGGCTAGATCCGTTTTACCGATGTATCCAACGCCTGTTTACGCTACAATTACGCCCGAGCTTTTGAAAAATCGTCCTGATATTCAACAGACGGATTTACAGATTTCTGCCGCGGATGTGAACGCAGATATTGCTAGCAAGGCATTGAAACCCCGGGTTATTGCTGCGGGCTCCGGTGGATTAATCAGCGGTCGGGTAGGAGATGTGTTTTTACCTTCAAGTTATACCTATACGGTAGGAGCAACGGCCAGCTTCCCGATTTATGAGGGTCGCCGAAACCGCGAGAATATTAACCTCGCCCGTCAACAGGTGCAAACGGCCCGAACGGTGATAGATCAGCGATTAGTAAATGCCCAGCGGGAAGCGGAAGTAGCTCTGGACAACATTCGCGATCTGGAAACGCAGATTGCCAATCAGCAAAATGTGATAGAAACGGCGGGTAAAACCGAGTTACTGGTAAGAGACGTTTATAAAAAAGGGTTAACTACGTATCTGGACGTGCTGGATGCTCAGCGAACTTCGCTCGAAGCAGAACGACAGCTAGCCCAGTTACAAGGTCAACGCCTGATTTACGCCGTAGCCCTCTGGAAAGCGTTAGGGGGTCAGTAAAAGATTAAAAGGCAAAAGAAGACACGTTTTCACGTGTCTTCTTTTGCTACGCCGTGGTTGGTATCTCACCAACCACGGACTTCTGATTTATAACCCCAAAGAACAGGCGATCATACACGTAGAGACGCGACTTCATCGCGTCTGGGGTAGAGGCGTTTTTACTATTGGGTACTGGTTTCCATTTCCCAGCCAGAGGCGACTTTATGGCGTCTGGCTGGGAAGATTAACCCTAATAATTTGTTAAGGTGGTCATTCGTCGCCGTTTGGAATAATAAATCCGTTGTAGACGACTTTAGGATCATAAATCCGAAGGGGCGATTTAAAGCCATTTCGGATAACTTTTACCCCTTTTGGGCATACAAAGAAAACGGAGACAATCGAAGTTCATCACTTTACGTTGGTTGACTCGGGAATAGTAAATACTTTTGCAGCCCAGAAACACAATGACGTCCGGCAAAGGAACCATTGGTAATGTTCTAACGAAGCAAACTTCCCATCTCTGAAAAAATTATCTTCAACCCCTTGATAGATTAACTAGTGCAATGCCAATTCTTACCGTCTTTTACATTAAAGTAATCCTGAGTATTTTCCTGACCTTAGGTGTGATTTTGACCATCTGGAAACCGACTGTAATCGCCGGGTGGCAACAGAAAAATGATACGTTGGCCTTTAGTCTGGGTTTCCTGTTGCTGCGTCTGATTCCCTGGATTGTTATTTTCATTCTCTTCAATCATGACCCTCGGGGAGACGTTCCCTTTTTCTATTATAAAGCTCAGGCCGCAAAAGCGGGCGGTTTCGTATACCGCGACTTCTGGTCCTACCACGCTCCCTTATTCGCTTATATCATCAGTTTGCCATTATGGATCTGGCATAATTCCCGTTCCATTGTGCTATTCATGGTACTGATGGAGACGCTGATTCTCTGGCTAACGTATCGAACCTATAAAAAGGAAAAATCCAACGCTCTTCAGGCAACGTTCATTTACTGGCTAATACCAGCTTCGTTCATGTACATTCTGATTGATGGTCAGGAAGAAGTCTGGTTCTGGGGACTGGCTTTATTAATGTGGCGGCACGTAAAGAAAAATCCCGTTGATTATGAAGTAGGTCTGGGCGTAATCTTTGCTATTGCCTTATTAACCACGAAAGCTACCTTCGTTTTCTTTCTGCCACCGCTCCTGGTAAGCGTTCGCAAACCCATAAAAATGCTGCTGGTTATGGCCGCTATTGGCCTGCCTGCTCTGGCCTTTTTGTACTGGCAAATTGGTGACAGGTTCCTGATGCCCATTCAGCATACCGAGCAGTTAATGACGCCGAACCTGTTCTCCATTACCCGGCCATTTATAGAATTATTCGTACACATCGATCAAACGAATTCTACTGCCGTAAACTGGATTGGGTTAATCATTACGATGCTGCTGGTATCGTATCTGGCGTATCGTGGGCGAGTGAACCCGCTGAGTCACACCTTACCTTCCCTTTTTATCGCTACGTTTGCCTGTATGATGATTTTTCAGGCGAGTGCACCCGGAGCGTACCTGATTGCGTATGTACTGGCAGTAGTGTTTGAAATCGTTGACCTGAGAAATAACAAACATCTGTTAATCTTGTTAGTACTAAGTTGGTTGACCGTCGTGCAGCCTTTTGTCAATGTATGGATTAAACAGCCCGATTACATTAGCTTCTCAATGTTAGCAAATCCTGCGTATTTGGGTGAGTTAGCGTTACAAGTGATGAACGTGGCCTGTTTCTTTTGGATTGTTACGAAAGCCGCTATTAAGATTGTGACTCCTAATTATTTAAGATCGGCATGAGTGTTGTTCTAGCCAAGTTGATCATTAGTCTGCTTTGCATTTTGCTGGTAAGCGTTGTGCTCTATTTCAGACCCCAGATCACCCTTGGATTAAAAAATAAAAGCGTCGTTGGCGTCTTAGGCACCAGCTGGGTATTGCTCCGCGTGTTGCCTTTTCTCTTGATTTATCTGTGGGCTGACTATCAGCCTACTTCCGATGTGAACGGCTTCTGGGACGAGGGTAGCAAGGCCTCGCAGGGCATGCTGGTATACAAGGATTTCTGGTCCCCGTATTCGCCTTTATATGCCTATTACTTAGGCCTTTGGCTGAAAATCTGGTATAGCCCGAAAATGATTATCCTCACCATGGCCGCTATGGACGGCCTGGCTCTGGCATTAACCTATCAGCTTTTTCGCTACAAGACCACAAAAGAGGATCTGCTCTTTAAATCTTTAGTGTACCTTTTATTACCAGGATCGCTGGTGCTTTGCATTGTGGGTGCTCAGGAAGATATCTGGATGTGGCTTTTTGTCGTAGGGGCTTACTTAACCCGCAAACGCTATGGCGTAGTTGGTTTTAGCCTGGTCATGGCTCTGGGAGTGTTGATGACAAAGGCCATTTTCGGTCTGGCTCTGTTTCCTTTGTTTCTGATTGAAAAAGAAAAAATTCGTTTCCTGATTCCTATTTCTATCGTTGGGGCCATTTCGGTTGTGGTTCTGTACCTGACGGTTGGGATGGAGTTCATGCAGCCTCTCGATGAAGCTAACGTATTGCGAGCACCCAACATTCTGTCGGTTATTAACCCTTGGGCTTTCAATTTGGTAGGATTGGGTGCCAAAGCCTGGAACTGGATCGGGCTGGTCATTACTATTAGTGCGGGCTGTCTGACAGCCTGGCGATTACGCAAGCATGAATACCCCGTTATGCTGGCTCATTTATGGGTAACCATGTACGGACTGATGATGATTGCCCAGCAAAGTGCCTACAGTAATTATCTGTTTCTATTCCTATTACCCATGGTTTTCGAAATCATCGACTGGAACAATCGAAAACAAATCTTCTTGCTTTTTGTATTTAATGTGCTGGCCGTTATTCACCCTTCAATGTGGTGGCGGCAGGGTATGCCGATTTACCTGAGTCCAACCGATATTTTTGCCATTCCTGATCGTACGATAGATTATTTCATTCAATTAGGAATCGTTTGTGTGACACTTTATTTTGTTTGGGGATCGTTTCCCCGAAAAAAAAAAGTAGCTCAGAACGAACCGGAATTAGTAGTGGCCTAAGCTATATTTATACATCCCGAAACTAGAAAAAACAGTAGTTGGAATCTACCGCAAACAAATGGCCTGCGGAGGAGCAGTCCTCTGCGAGAAAAGCAATTCAGAAACGGAATTTCCCTAACCTGAATGGAGTACGCTGCATCGCAGCTATGTCGGTATTGATTCACCATCTGGAGCAGGCTAAACATACGTATGGAGTAGTTAACATCTACGAAATAACGGTAGTGAAGCACGCCGGTCGTCTGGGGGTTGGTTTGTTTTTTGTGTTAAGCGGATTTCTGATTACGTATCTACTATTGCAGGAAAAAGGCAATTTCGGGGACATTTCCGCTCCAAAATTTTACCTGCGAAGAGTCTTCCGAATCTGGCCGATTTATTACGTCATGGTCTTGCTGGCGGTCTTCGTATTTCCTAACTTCTCAATCTTCTATTATCCGGGTGTAACCGAGTTATTACAACGTAATTTCACGGAACGGCTTTCGCTGTTGATGCTGGTCTTACCTAATTATGCCTTTGTACTTTATGGCATTCCATACTGGGCTGCTCAGGCCTGGTCTATTGGCGTCGAAGAACAGTTTTATTACCTCTGGCCCTGGATCATCAAATACCCTAAAAAAACGATAGGTATCGTTGCCATTTTTCTAACGGCTACCGTTGGATTATTAGCGTTAGGCATTTATTTTCTGGATGCCCCTGAAGTTAGAAAGATAGATGGAGTTCTGACCTTCATTGGGCAGTTTCGCCTGTTAATCATGGCTTTAGGGGGAGCAGGGGCGTATGTAGTTTATAAAAATAATACCAGAATACTCAATGTATTGTATCGAAAAGATTTACAGATTGGCATCTACATACTCTTCCTGATCTGTTTCTTTTCCGGCATTCACATTCCGGCTTTTATGGAAGTGTATTCGCTGTTTTTCTGCTTCTTTATCTTAAATGTAGCCACCAATCCCAACAGTATTATTTCTCTGGAAAACCCTATTGTTAGTTACCTGGGCAAAATTTCTTACGGCTTATACCTTTATCACGTCGTGGTTTCCATCGTATTCATTAATCTGTTACGAATGTATGCTCCCGAATTATCCATGACGGTTTACAACCTGATTTTATATCCCTGCGTCATTGGATTTTCGGTACTGGTCTCGGGCCTGTCTTACGAGTATTTTGAGAAGCCCTTACTCCGTTTTAAGGATGAACGGTACGGACGTTAATCTTTCACGTTAGGTAAGTCAGACATACGGTAAAATTTCAGGTTTAATTCCTGGGCCGTCGCCAGAATTTTCTCCAGAAAACTAATATCAAATCCATATTGCTTCGCCGTTGGGGGTGCTGATAAGGGCTCATGCCCGAACAACAAAACGGCTTTCCCTTTCTCCTTTGCCTTCACTAAAGCATCTTTCATTTCTTCCTGAGAAAGATTCGCACTGTAATCAATCAGCAGAGCATCCACTACGCGTTCCTGATCGAAGTCATAGTAAATCTGAGGTAAGTATCGGGGCGGAATATGGTAGAGTTTAAAGCCTTTGTAATGACGTTCCGCCAGGGCTACATCACGTAAAATCTGAAAACCTGAAGTGAGTAAGACGGAATCGACGCGGGTGTTATGATTGCCGCCGGGGTGAGCATAAGAGGTAGGGTAAAAACCGGCTTTATTCAGGTAAGAAAGTCCGGGACGGATTTCAGTATTAAGATAACCTTCTACGCCTAAGTCCTGAATCATTTGCGTAGAAACGCCGTGAATGGTACCGTGGTAACCAATTTCATGCCCTTCGTTCTGAAGTTGCCTTAGTAAAGTGATGTCTTCTGCAGAAAGCGAATCCGGGCAGTTAATGAAGAAAGTAACCTGGGCATTGTACTTCCTGAAAAGCGGTATTAACGCGGCCCATTCCTTCAGAAAATGATCGTCGAAAGATAAGGCAACGCCGGCCCGTTCAGGATGTTTCGGTGGCGTATCACATCCGAACAAACTTATAAGCAGCAGGAAGAATACTAGTAATTTATGAAAAGACATACGGTGAATTTAATCAGGAAACGGCCTGAAAGATAACAATTATAAGAAGTAAACAGGTGATGTGTTACACCTTAGACAATAGGAACAATTGCGATCATCTACGGTAACTGAATCACCATCCCATAACCTAAACGCAACTAAGCCGCCTCTTTAAAGCATCTGGCTCAAACACTCTAACAAAATCTAACCTTTCTAAACACTACTCAAACCTCTCAAACTTCAACTCATTTCTATGGTGTACGCTGGGAAAATCTCTACCTTTACTGAACGAGCTTATTTCCTTTCCCATGATAAAAACCGTGATTTTTGATATGGACGGGGTGATCGTTGACACCGAACCCGTGCACCGTTACGCCTTTTTCAAACATTTTAACGAGTTAGGCATTCAAATTACTGACGAAGAATATTCGACGTTTACGGGTTTATCCACCCGGAATGTATATCAGGGTTTAAAAGCAAAATATAATCTGGCCGATGAGGTAGAGGCGATGATTCAGCGGAAGCGGTCTATTTTTAATGATGCTTTTGACGAAAAAGAGGACCTAGACCTGCTCGAAGGCGTACGTACGTTGATTGAAGATTTACATCAGCATGATTTTCAGTTAATTCTGGCTTCGTCAGCTTCGAAAGTAACCATTGCCCGTGTCTTCAAACGCTTTGGCTTGTCTCCTTACTTTACGCATATCGTCAGTGGAGAAGACTTCCCAAAATCAAAGCCCGATCCGGCCATCTTCGAGTATGCGGCTTCGCTTTCGGTAGCCCCTAAATCGCAATGCATCATCATTGAAGATTCGACCAACGGTGTAAAAGCCGCCAAAGCAGCGGGGATTTACTGCGTGGGTTATAACAGTGAGCATTCCGAAATGCAGGATTTAAGTCTGGCCGACCAGGTGATTAATCATTTCTCGGAATTAAACGCCGAAAAAATACGAGCTATCGAACCGTAGATGTACAATTCATTACGTCTGTCAAATAACTTCCCGAAAGTTTCAAACTTTCGGGAAGTTCCATTTTTAGCCAAAGCTATTTATGGTATGAACTACTAAAATCTAGGCCGTGGCTGGTGTCCTCACCAGCCGCCATCAAGTGGCTGGTGAGGACACCAGCCACGGCTTGAGGCTTGAAGAATTCCAAAATACCCATTCTTAAAACCCGCGTATTCTTCACCAAAATCAAGGGGAACCCTTATTTTTGATGTATGAAACGCTTCATTCCCCTGTGTGCGGCTGTACTGGCTTCACTTACCTCTTACGCTCAAAAACCTTTTCAGACGGGTAATCAACACTGGGCCGATTCGGTTTTTGCCCGCCTGACGCTCGACGAGAAAATCGGGCAGTTGATGATGCCCCGTGCTAATTTTACTAATCAGGCTTACGACCAGGAAAAGCTGAAAGGCTGGGTTCGTGACTATAAGGTCGGTGGATTGGTATGGTTTGCCAATCAGCCCACGCGACAGACGGCCATGATCAACGAGTTACAGGCAATTTCAGCCGTACCGATGATGATGGGAGAGGATCTGGAATGGGGCCTTACCATGCGACTGGACAGTGCGGTTCGGTATCCGTACGCTCTGACGCTCGGAGCCATCCGGCAAAATGACGACTGGTTTTACCGCATGGGGAAACAGATTGGCGAGCAGTGCCGCCGGGCAGGCATACACATTAACTACGCTCCCGTGGCGGATGTAAATAATAATCCGAATAACCCCGTCATCGGTTTTCGTTCGTTCGGGGAAAATCGGGAAGAAGTGCTTCGCAAAGCCAAAGCATACATGCGGGGCATGCAGGATGCCGGATTAATCACCTCGGCTAAGCACTTTCCTGGTCACGGCGATACGGATGTAGATTCTCACGCAGATTTACCCGTGATTAACCATTCCCGGACCCGACTCGATTCGCTCGAATTATATCCCTTCCGGGAGTTAATTAAGCACGGTCTGAATGGCGTGATGATTGCTCACTTGAGCATTCCTGCTCTTGACCCTACGCCTAATCAGGCTTCGACGCTTTCCAGACCCATCGTAACCGATTTATTACGCAAGCAAATGGGTTTTGAAGGACTCATTTTTACGGATGCGATGGAGATGCAGGGCGTAGCCAAACATTATCCTCCGGGCGTAGCGGGCGTAAAGGCCTTATTAGCCGGAAATGACGTGCTGGAAACCTTCACGGATGTGCCCGTCATGTTTCAGGCTATTAAAAAAGCTCTGGTTTCAGGAGAAATTTCCCAGGCCGATTTGGACGATAAAGTACATCGCATCTTGCGGGCTAAGGCTTGGTTAGGGCTGGATAAATATCAGGCGGCTCCTTTAACTAACTTACTGCAAGACCTCAACAAGCCCACCGCCGAAGCTTTATCACGCCGAATGTCGGAAGCTAGTTTGACGGTATTGAAAAACGAAAATGGGACATTACCCATCAAAAATCTGGCTACGGCAAAAGTTGCCGCCATTAGTGTAGGAACGCCCGCCCAGGGACCTGTCAAACCAACGGCTTTTCAGAGCATGTTGATGAATTACCTGCCGGTAGATACCTTCCAGGTAGATATAAAATCGTCGGCTCAGCAATTGCAAGCCATTAAGGACAAGCTGGCTGAATATGATCTGGTAGTGGTAGCTCTGCACAGTCCGTTTTTACGCTCAGCCAATGCCTGGCCAGAGGCAAATCTGAAGCTGGCTCAGTCGTTTGTAGGCTTACCCAATGCCGCTTATCTGTTCTTCGGAAATCCTTACGTGTTGAATAAGTTACCCGGCATTGAAAAGTCAAAAGCTTTGGTAGTTACCTATCAGGAAACGACAGTCATGCAAGAGTTGGCTGCTCAGTTAGTAGGAGGGGGTATTGGAGCCAATGGGCAACTTCCAGTTACCGTGAATCAGGAGTTTAAGTTTGGAAATGGCTTACGGGTTGAACCACTGGGTCGTTTCAAATATGGAGTGCCGGAATTAGCTGGAATAGATTCAAAAATACTGAATACCAAACTGGATTCCATTGTCAATCAGGGGTTACAGGAGAAAGCCTATCCCGGAGCTTCGGTGGTGGTAGCGAAAAACGGAATGGTGATTTTCAAAAAAGCCTACGGAACGCAGACGTATGAAAGCAAACAACCCGTGCGGGAAACGGATTTATACGATCTGGCTTCGGTAACGAAAGTCAGCACGTCTATTCTGGCTCTGATGCGTTTGCAGGATGAGGGTAAATTCCGGCTGGATATGACGCTCGGCGAGTTTTTTCCGAAATGGAAGAATTCAAATAAGGGTAAGCTAAAAATGATTGACATCCTGACCCACCAGTCGGGACTGAAAGCCTGGATTCCGTTCTGGATGACGGCTAGAGACTCAACGCGTGAAAGTGGCTGGAAACCCCGGACGTTTAGTAATGAGCAGAGTCGTCGTTATCCCATCGCCATCGCCGACCATTTGTTTCTGCACCGTCGGTATCGTCGGGAGTTAATGCGTCAGATTGAAGAGTCTCCCGTAAATCCAAAACAGGGGTACGTCTACAGCGATCTTTCGTATTACCTCTATCCGCAGATTGTTGAGAAGATTACCGGAGAAAAATGGGAGGATTATCTGAAGAATACTTTCTATCGTCCGATGGGGGCTACGACCTTAACCTATAATCCCCGTGAACTATATGCATTGGATCGAATCGTACCAACGGAATATGATTCTTTATTTCGGAAAGAACTGATTCATGGTCGCGTACATGATGAAGGAGCAACCTTAATGGGAGGTATTTCTGGTCACGCGGGCTTATTTGGAGACGCCAATGATCTGGCGAAGTTATACCAGATGTATCTGAACGGAGGTATATACGGTAACCAGCGTTTTATCAGCGAAAAGACCATCAAACAATGGTCATCGTATCCATTCCCGGTTGAAATTAATAGTCGTCGCGGCATTGGTTTTGATAAACCTGATCGTAACAAACCCGGCCTCTCTGGACCTCCTTCCGCAAGTGCTGAAAGTTTTGGTCACTCAGGTTTCACCGGAACCTTTGTGTGGGTAGAGCCGAAAGAAAAGATGTTATACATTTTCCTGGCAAACCGGGTATATCCCACTCGTAACAACTCCAAAATCAGCAAACTTAATACCCGAACGCAGTTTGGTGAAATGATTTACGAAGCCATTCGTAAGTCGAACGTACCTGGATTTTAGTAGATAGTTAGGAGTTAATGATTAGCAGAGCATCCCGAAGACTGTCTGGTTTCCGGGATGTTTTGTTTGAAGCCTTAGAAGAGAAGATGGATTGTAATCAGACTAATGCTTTTCGAGAAGTCTTACTGCGACTGCCAGCATGGTCGCTGCCAGCTTTTCCGCTGGCAGCACTATGTTACGTCCTTTGGGAAATTGTAACCTATTGATTCACTAAATATTAGGTAAGACCAAGGCAAAATGCTGCCAGCGGAAAAGCTGGCAGTAGTGGGATTCAGCTTTTTAAAACAGAAATTTCTCTAATTAAGTCCCTACCATCATGGCCGGGCCACGATGGCAGCGGCAGGGGTTAGCGTTTTAAAAAACAGAAATTTCTTTACCAAGTCCTTGCTGTTTTGGCCGCTGCTAGCAGAGTGTTATTAGCAGAAAGGCTGGCCACAGGGGTAGCGGAAAATAACAAGCTCTTGTCTCTACGATACAGAACTTCCCGAAAGTTTCAAAACTTTCGGGAAGTTGATAAACAGCTAACAACACTATTTCACAATCTGGCTGCTTAGTCGGTATAATTCAATTTCAGACACTTTGGCGTTATACTGAGCCTGTAAAAGTCGAATTTCGGCGGCTACGAAATTTCGCTGAGCTTCCCGTAATTCCAGTGGGGCAGCTACGCCAATTTTATACCGTTCCAGAGCAATGTTTACGTTCTGCTGAGCCGTTTTGGTGTTAATAGATTCGAGGTCGAGTAGATTAAGATTATTCCGGTAGTTTTCGTAAGCCTGCCGTAAACCCGACTCGACCTGTACTCGCAGATCCTCTTCCTGAAGCTTAATAATCTCCTCGTTGATTCGGGCTCCCTGAATGCGTCGATGCTGATTCAGCCCATCAAAAATAACGGCTGTTACTTGTACACCTCCCGTAATGTTACCGACTGTACCACTTCTTACCCCGAAACCAGAACCGCCGTTTCGAAGTCGGTTATAAGTATATCCTCCCAGCAAATTCACATTGGGCCACAGCAGAGCCTTCTGGTTCTTCACGTCCAGATTGGCAATGGTGCTGTTATGACGAGCCAGCATCAACTGAGGATTTTGTGATAAGGTTTGCTCTTTAAGAGTTTCGTAAATGAGGTCCCGGTTTACCAGTAAGGTATCCTGTGGGTTAAAATTGATGTCCAGCGATCGGGCCAGTAGCTGATTAAGCTGGGTTTTGGTATTGGTAAAGGACAATTGCTGGGCAATCAGGGTGGCTGTGTCGGCGTTGAAGTCAACCTGTGCGGTCAGGTATTCCACTTTTGACCCCTGACCAATATCGTAGCGGTCTTTAGCCAGACGACGACGCTCCCGAGAGATGACCAGTGCGTCTTCTAAAAAACGGGTCTGCTGTCCTTGTTGTACGGCGGCATAATACGCATTCGTAACCTGAGCAATCGTACTTTCGATGGTTACCTGAGCCTGAGATTCTCCCGCCCGAACGAGTTCCTCCAACCGATCTTTCGTAATGTACATACTTAAGCCATCAAAGATGGTCCAGGTGGCCGTAAGATTGCCCTGAACGTTACGGTTGAAGACGCCCCGTTGGACAAGTGGAGGGCGTACCGCATCGAAAAATCGCTGATTCGTGTAGTTAATCAAACCATTGGGTTGTACCACGGCTGTGACCAGCGGAAGCATACCCGCATTACCTCTGGTATTGTCATTTTCAGCCAGACGAACCTGGTTTTTAGCTACTTTAATCGCGTAGTTTTTATCTAAAGCGATGGTAATAGCATCTTCCAGCGTAAGATTTTCGGATACGGTCTGAGCAAAGAGAGAGAAATTAATAGCAAAACAGCAGAGGAAATAGGCTATTCTTCGACGCATGGAATTTTAATAGATTCGGGGGTTTCCAGAACGGAAAATAGGTAAATTATTCCCGTTTTTGGTCTTACATTCTCGTATAAAATACGACTACTTCTTACGAAGGTAACCGGGCAATGAGGGCACTTTAGATAATCTGAGATAAATCATGCAAAAGCCGCGACGAAGAAACGAAGCTAAAGGCTGATGGCACAAGAACTTAACTTTCCCTTACCGGGCCATTCACAGTCCAATCAGGGTAGTGCTTTTTACCTCTTCCATCACGAACGAACTACTCATGTGCGAGACGCTGCTCAGGACGCTCAGTTTACTTTGATAAAAGGTGTTATACGCTTCCATATCAGCGACGATTACTTTCAGTAAATAATCGAAATTACCGGACACGACGCTACATTCCAGCACCTCGGGTAGTTTTCGAATCGCTTCATTGAATTCCTGGAAACTTTCCTGACGCTGTTTATCCAGGGTAACGAAGCAATACACCATCATCCCGCGACCAATCCGTTTCCGATCGACCAGAGCCACGTATTTTTCAATGATCTTCTGGTTTTCCAACTTCTTAATCCGGTCGTGAACGGGAGTAATACTTAAGTGAACACGTTCAGCTAATTCACGAACCGTGAGAAGAGCATTGTCCTGAAGAAGATTAAGTAACTGCCGGTCAATTGCATCCAGTTCCATGGCTTTTATAGATTTTGAAGGTTGAAATAAATGACTGTATTTTTAAAGTAAATCTCTACTGAAAAGTTATGAAATAACAAAAATGACCTGCATCTACAATCTTAAAGTGAGAAATAAATGATTAATAGGAAGCAAATAGGGTAAAAATGAACGTGCCGCTTTAGGGATAGCTGATCGATGCTTTTAAAAAAGGGGTACTGAAGCACAGAAATTTTTTCGGTTTTTAAAAAGGAATAGCTTTGATAACAGTAAAATAAACGAAAATATAATAACAAATCAAAACAAATTTCTTATTTATTTGATGAATAGCGAAATCTATTCTGAATGCATGAATTTTGTAGTCACAACGGGTACTCGTTGCAGCATTCATTTCATTAGCAGACTTCCTCCAAATTAAACTTGTTACGATCATGATTATTGGTGTTCCAAAGGAAATCAAGAACAACGAAAACCGCGTCGCACTAACGCCTGCGGGAGTAGCCGAATTCAAAAAACACGGTCACGAAGTCTACGTGCAGGCTACGGCTGGTGTTGGTAGTGGTATCAGCGACGAGGAATACGTTCAGGCTGGAGCAACCATTCTTCCTACTATCGAAGATGTGTATGACATCGCCGAGATGATTGTGAAGGTGAAAGAACCCATTGCTGCCGAATATCCGCTGATCAAAGCAAATCAATTACTGTTCACCTATTTCCACTTTGCTTCTTCGGAAGAGTTAACCTACGCCATGCTGAAAAGCGGAGCGGTTTGTTTAGCTTACGAAACGGTAGAGAAAAACGATCGTAGTCTGCCCCTGCTCGTTCCGATGAGTGAAGTAGCGGGTCGTATGGCGATTCAGGAAGGTGCAAAATACCTCGAAAAACCAATGGGTGGTCGTGGTATTCTGCTGGGTGGCGTTGCGGGCGTAAAACCTGCCAACGTATTAGTTTTAGGAGGAGGTATCGTAGGAACGCAGTCGGCGAAAATGGCCGCTGGTTTAGGAGCAAACGTAACGATTGTAGACATTAGCCTGCCTCGTCTGCGTTACCTGGAAGACATCATGCCCGCCAACGTAGATACCGTTATTTCCAATGAATATAACATTCGTCAGTTAATCCAGACCACTGATTTGATCATTGGTGGTGTGTTGATTCCTGGAGCTAAAGCTCCTTCGCTGATCACCCGTGATATGTTAAATCTGATGCGTCCCGGAACCGTAATGGTTGACGTAGCTATCGACCAGGGTGGATGTTTTGAAACGTCTCACGCGACTACTCACCAGGATCCTACGTTTGTTGTAGAAGGAATCGTACATTACTGTGTAGCAAACATGCCCGGTGCGGTGCCTTATACCTCTACCTTAGCCTTAACGAATGCGACTTTACCTTATGCAATTCAACTGGCAAATAAAGGCTGGAAAAAAGCCTGTCGTGAAAACGAAGAGCTGAAAAAAGGTCTTAACGTAGTGAATGGCAAGACGGTATACGCTGGCGTAGCGGAAGCCTGGAGTTTACCATTAACTCCTGTAGAAGATGTACTGGGGAAAGTTATCGTCGCTTAGTCTCACTTCTGGGTAAGAATAATAACAAATATCAACAACTGAAAACTGGAAACCGCTCAACGTTTTGAGCGGTTTTTTTATGCCTCAGACGGACGAAACGTATATAAACAAAATTACCGGCCCGCAAAGCAGGCCGGTAATCATCGTTCAACCTTCAACCTATCTGTCTTTTCTTTTTTTTAAGCTTTTTTCCGATTAAAACTTTGTTCAGTGACAGTAATCAAATCATGTACGTTTCGTACTGTCGACAAGGAATGATCGGGAATATTAATGTCGAATTGTTGTTCAATCATTACAACTAACTCGGTCATTTCTAAACTATTAAACCCAAAATCATTTTTAAAAGTTCGATTCAACTGAAAATATTCAGGGTTTATAAAAAAATGCTCCGTAACTACTTTTCGGATCGCCTGAGCGATTGCATTTGTGGTTTTCATGGCTCTATGGGCGACTCAGTTATATAACGTATCTCCTAAGAAAATAGTTTGTATACGTTACATCAAAATTTCATACCAGCGTTAATAACTGTTAAGTTTTGGGTTGTGAGTTTTGTGTTTAGAGTTCACTATAAAAATAGTGTGCTTCGATGAATAGAAATGATCAAATAACTCCCAACGCTAAACCCGCAACCCCAAACTCTACTACCAGATTTTTGTGCCTAGCAGTCGGTTTACTTCTAAACGTGCCAGGGCCTGCTGATATTGGTACTGGATACGTTGAAATTCTGCTTCTTCCAGAGCCGTTTGTGCGGACTGAATTTCCAGTTGGGTAATGACTCCGTTCTGGAAGCGAACGTCCGCCAGTTTCAGACCATATTTGGCTTCTTCTAGCTGGGTTTCTGAAAGTCGCAGTTTCTCAGAGGTTGAACGTAATTCTGATCGAGCCTGATCCAGTTGGGACTGAACCGCCACGGAAGCCGCTTCCGTGCCGTACTGACTCATTTGAAGATTTTTGCGGGCGATGTCTTCCTGAATGATATGACGCTTGCCGGAATAAATCGGAGCGGATAAATGGAAACCCAGGCCACCATTGAAACGGAACTTATCAATTTCAGGCTGGAAACCGTTTTTAAAGCCCGTATTGCCTACGAATGAGAGCGAGGGTAACTTGGCAGCCTTCGCGGCCTCGATGTCCTTCTCAGCGACCATTTCCTTCGTTTTCGAAACCCGAATGTCCCAGTTATTGGCTAGCGAAACGGAATCTTGTGAAGTCAGAGTAGCCAAATCAAAGCTGCCCGTGGTAGGAATGTCAGCGTGAACATCTTTCCCCACCAAAGAACTCAGCAGAATGAATTGACGGTCCAGTTGGTTACGTAAATCAACAATACGGGTTCTTACGTTTTTGTAACGAACGTTCGTAGCCACCAGGTTATAGTCAATTTCATCCCCGCTTTTGATCCGGTTTTCAATAACCTTTGCCGTTTCGCTCACCAGTGACTCCTGGGCTAGCTGAACGGTAATGGCTTTTTGCAGATAGACAATACTGAAGTAAATCTGAGCAACCTGATAGGCTAGCTGATGAGTAGCCTGTTCTACGTTCTGCTCGGATAAAATGCTTTCGATACGAGCTTTATCAATGGCTGCATTCGTTTTTCCCCAGTCATACACGGTTTGACTCACGGAAACGCCTACGTTATAGTTATTCCGGGGAGCAAACTGAATGGCATTGGAACCTAAGCCGGGAATTTCGAAAGCTACTTTCTGCAAAGGCCAGATGTACGTGTAGCTCGCGTCTCCGCTAACAGTGGGCTTATTACCCGATTCAGCTAATTGCGTGCGGCTCTGGCTCAGAGAAACGGCCTGGCGTTGTTGTTTCAGTTGGGGGTAATAGGCAATCGACTGACGAATGAGTCCATTCAGAACCTCGTCATTATTTTGTTGAGCAAAGGCCGCCGTACTCGTCAAAGCTACGAGGGCCAGTACTGGGAAGAATTTCATGATTAGTTGAGAGTTTGGGGTTTTGAGTTTTGAGTTTAGGGTTCGGAGTACATAACTCAAAACCTTCAACTCGAAACTCTAAACCTATTAATGGGCTTCGGCCATGGCGGCTGCGGCTGCGGCGATTTCTTCGGCTGATTTTTTCTTTTTCTGACGTAAGACTATCGTTAAGGGCAGAATAAGGATGAAGAACAGACCAACTACCCGGAACGTGTCCAGATAAGAAAGCAGATAGGCCTGCTTGTCAACGGCTAGTTCAAGCATTCGGTAAGCTCGCATGGTAGCTCCACCCATGGCCTGCAAACGTTGCGTCAGTAAAGGATTTCCCTCGTATAAATTGGCTACTAAATCCGAGCGGTGCTGAGCATAACGGATGGCTACGAAGTTGTTGGCCAAGGCTACACCAAAGGCTCCCCCTAACTGCCGAATCATGTTATTAATCGCGATGGCATTGGGGTATTCTTTTGGGGTAAGTCCGGCTACTGCTTGGTTAGTCAGGGGCAACTGAAGCAGAGAAATCCCGATTACCCGCATCATGTGAGCGGGGAAAAACTGCCATTGACTCGTGTTATCATCGAAAGTTCCGGCGTAAAAACCGAAGGCAATCATGAACAAAATACCCGTGATAATGAAGGGCAGGGGAGAAGCTCCCGCTGATAACCGTCTTCCTACAATCGGCATCATGAAGACCCCGATCAGCGTCGGCCAGAGTAATGACAAACCCGTCATCGTTGGGGTATATCCGTTAATCCGTTGAACCATTACGGGGTACACAAACATGGCCGTAAATAGACCAATACCCGCCACGAAGCTGAAGATTGTGGTTACCCCCAGTGTTCCTTTAGCCATTACCCGTAAGTCAACGACGGGGTGATCGGTGGTTAATTCCCGCCAGATGAATCCCACCATGCCAATGGTGGCGGTAATCGCTATCATCACAATAAGTCGGGACTCAAACCAGTCTTCTGATTCACCTTTTTCCAGCATAAACTGAAGGGAACCAATACCGACCATCAACAGAAGAATACCGATGTAATCAATTTTAATTTGATCTTTCTTTTGGCCTTCGCCTTCTTTCTTATCGATGTAGAGCATGGTTAACACTGCCGCCAGAATACCGACGGGAATGTTCACCAGGAAGATGTTGGCCCAGTGGTAATCTTCCACAATAATACCCCCTAATACAGGACCAAAGGTAGGGCCCATGATAATACCCATGGCAAAGATACCAGAAGCAATACCGCGTTTTTCGGGAGGGAAGGCATCAAAAATGATGGCCTGCGAGGTAGAAAGCAAGGCTCCACCTCCCACACCCTGAATGAAACGCCAGAATACTAACTCCCATAAATCCGTAGACTGACCGCAGAAATAGGAAGCAATGGTAAAGATGACAATGGAGGTGAGGTAATAGTTTTTCCGGCCAAAGTACTCGGCCAAGAAGCCCGTCATCGGAATGATAATTACGTTGGCGATGGCGTACGAGGTCACTACCCAGGCGATGTCCTCGATGGTTGCTCCCAGCGATCCGGCCATCTGGTTCAATGCCACGTTCACAATCGTCGTGTCAATCAACTCCATGATGGCAGCGGAAATTGCCGTAGCAACAATAATAGCCCGCTTAAATCCGGTTGGATAGGTTATTGCCATGTTTAGTTCTGTTTAGCATTTTGGGTTTAGCGTTTTTGGGTTTTAGTCATTTGGAACGCTAAACCCAAAACACTAAACTCAAAACCTATTTGGTTTTCACGCTAACTTCCACGTTCATACCGGCACGGAGTTGCTGACGGTATTTGGGTAAGTCTTCAATTTCAATTTTCACGGGAATCTTCTGGGTTACTTTTACGAAGTTACCCGAAGCGTTATCGGGAGGTAACAGGGAGAATTTGGCACCGGTGGCTTCACTGAAAGAAACGATTTTGCCTTTCATCGGCTGGTTAGGGAATGCATCTGCTGTGATGATTGCCTCAGCACCCATGCGTAAATGTTCTACCTGCGTTTCCTTGAAGTTGGCAACCACCCAAAGCGTACTGTCCTGCACAACGGTCATTACCGTTTGTCCATTCTGAATATACTGGCCGGGTTCTACGCTCTTGCGGCCAATCCGGCCCGACGAAGTAGCATATACTTTAGAATACGTCAGTTTCAGTTTTTGCTGGTCAATCCGGGCTTTCTGAACGTCCAAAGCAGCTTCGGCTTTGTGTAACGCTGAACGTAGTACGTCCAGCCGCGAACGGGAAGCCAGAATATCAGCCTGACCGGCTACATACTGTTGTTCAAGAACGTCCGCAGCGTTACGGCTGTCGTCCGACTGCTTACGGGTGATGGCTTTATCCGCTAATAGACGAGCGTCGCGTTCGGCGTCTGATTTTGATTTATCCCGACGTAAAGCCGTTGCTTTCAGGTTCGATTCCTGAGCCTTGATTGTCAGCTCGGCGTTGCGTAGGCTGGCTTTAGCGTTTTCTACGTCCGTTTCCATCTGACGATACGTAGCCTCCATTTCCGCCAGTTGCAGTTGATATTCATCAGAGTCAATCTCTAATAACAACTGTCCTTTTTCTACTTTGTCGTAATCATTGACGTTTACTGACTTTACGTATCCAGAGATACGGGGAAGCACGGGAACGAGGTAACTTTCAATCTGAGCGTTGTCGGTTTCTTCGTGTGTTTGAGCATGCTGGTAAGCGGAAAATCCGAACCACGCACCCACACCCAGTACAACGACCAGAATAACGCGGGGTAACATTTTGCGAAGTGAAGATTGTTCTGGCGTAGCCATAATTACATCTATTTATAAGTGGTTTTAAAATGGGATGCAGACCCGTATACTTTAATGAGATAGTCAACTAAATTGACAATGCAAATGTAAACTTAGTTGACTAAAAAAGTCAAGTAGGTTGACTATTATTTTTTTATAACTATTTTTGCATAGGATTTGTGCCTTAAATACCAAAGTTCCTCAAAGACTACGGCATATAATGGCGATTATTATTATTAAATGATTGTAAATCAATTATTTGTGTTTTGGTGATTGATTTTATAGAAAATGTTCCTGGAAACATAAATTGAAACCTATGATTTGTATTTTGTACTTTTTTAATTAATATTAAATTTACATTAAACTGAAAAAGAAAAGATTTTCGAATATTTTGAAATCTTTTCTGAGCATATAAAGTGATGGACAAGGAATTAAAAGAAAGGCTCGAAGCATTTAAAGCTCACCGGAACCGGATCATGGGACGGTTACTAAGTAGGGCTTTCAGAATAGTGGTGGATGTTTCAAGCCAGAAATTGGCGGAATCGGGCCATGAGTCGTATCGACTGGGACATTTGGTATTAATGGTACATATTGATTTGGACGGTTCGACTATTAATGAGCTAGCCGCCGTCCTGGGTATTACCAAACAGGCTGTTAGCAAGATTGTGAAGGAGTTGCAGGAGCAGGGATACGTAGAAACGGAAAAGCACCCCGACGATGCTCGTTCAGTATTAGTAAAAATTACCAATAAAGGAGCTCGTTTTACACTGGAATGGCAGTCATGCACGAAGGTGGTTGATCGAAAGTTCGAGGAAATTTTGGGAGCGGAACGATTGGAGATACTAAAGGATATTCTGGTGGATTTGGCTGATTATCACGAAAACAAACTCAAGGAAGAACTAACCGAAGCCTCTGAAGGTCGCCGGACGCAGTGGCTGGAAATATTGCAGCAAAAAACTGTAAACTACCCCCTGCAATCGGTGCCGAAGGGAGACAAGAAAAAATAAATCTTGAAGATTAACTTATGAAAGCGGCGTTTCAGCACGGAAACGCCGCTTTTGTATATACTTCACTTACTCAACCGTAAGTATGGCGGTATTCATAAAGTAAAGAATTGGTTGTTAGTGTAGGTTATAAAAGGCAATAGCTAATCTTACAAACGGGCTTTCTGAAAATTAAAAGTCGTTCAGGTAGAGAGAATCAGTGAGGGCTTGAAAGAAGGCAATAGTTTGAGTGATAGTTAGTTAAAGGATAGGTGGCTGAAAGATAAAGACGATCGCAAAATAGAAAAAGCCGATTAATAAAAATCGGCTTTCGTAAGAAGTTACTCAAAAAAATCACTGTGAAAATTCACTAGAAACACTTCCAGGCTGGCCCGCGTCATGGCGGTATATAACCATCGGACAAAGTCAGCATTTACCTGTTCCAGCGTCAGGTAACCCTGATCAACAAAAACGGCACTCCACTGGCCGCCCTGCGATTTATGGCAGGTAAGAGCATAGGCAAATTTCACCTGCAAAGCATTCAGATAAGGATCTTTCCGAATCTCCTGCATCCGCTCGCGTTTGGAAGCAATGTGTTCGTAATCGGCAGATACCCCATCGTAAAGCATTTTATTTTCTTCTTTACTCAACGAAGGTAAGGGACTGTCGAGGGTATTAAGGGTAATTTTGGCATCAAACGGCGGTTGATCGGGATAATCCGAAAGTTGCAGCAGACAATTGGCAAAACGTAGACCGTATTGTTCTTCGTAGCCTCTGATTTTCAGAACTTCCACAAAATCGCCATTGGCCAGAAAACCCGCTGGAGAATCTTCGTCCAGCACGGTATAATTATTCCGAACCACCATCAGCCGGTCGCCCGTTGAAATTTCATCTTCCTGATACTTGATCCGGGCTCGAATGTATCGGTTATAAGCTACCGCCGTTTTGTTGGAGCGGGTAATGACAATGGTATTTTCCTCGCCGTATTTCCGATAAGCATAATTCAAACCGTCTTCCAGTTTCTCGCCCGTCATGCGGTAGCAGTCCCGGAAACCTTTAGTGATGAGACGAATTTCAGGAATTTTATCCCAGAGAATTTCCCGTAATCGGGTCGCATTGGCCAGAATTCCTGAATCGTTATCCTGCCGCATAACCTCCGTCATTTCCACTTCCATCACGGACATGTGAAAGTTGTCTCGTAAATAGGAAGCATCCAGAGCTGGACTATCATCTTTACCCACGGGAGGTAACTGAGCCAGGTCACCCACAAAAACCAGTTTGTTAGGGTCTCCTTCTTCATTACCAAACGTGTATTCCACCAGGTCAGTTAACAAACCCTGCATGCCGCCAAAATCAGCTTCGTCAGCAATCATGGAGGCCTCATCAACGATGAAAACCGTATTGGTATGGTAGTTATTCTGACGACGAAATTCCAGGCCGCCGCTGTATTTATTCGTAACCTGACGATAGATTTTTTTGTGGATCGTCGTGGCTTTTTTTCGGGAGTACGTCGCCATGACCTTGGCTGCTCGTCCAGTAGGAGCTAGCAATACCGTTCGAAAACCCAGTTTAGGCAGACTTTTCACCAACGTGCTGATGAGCGTGGTTTTCCCCGTACCCGCATATCCTTTCAACAGAAAGGTCTGAGCATCGTCATTGGATAGAAATTTTTCCATCAAATTAAAAAGCTCCAGCTGACCTTTGGTGGGCTGAAAAGGGAACTTCTGCCGAAGCAGAAACGCGGGCGTTGGGGTATCAGATTTCGGTGTATTCACAAAAACAAAGATAAGAAATTTGGGTCGGAAGAATAGGGAACCTTACCAGTAGAGACGCGATTAATCGCGTCTGGTCGGGGAATGAAACTACTTTCAAATCAATCAAAATGTCTTTTACCCAGACGCAATCAACCAGCCTCTCTACTGGAGGCCGTAACCACCGGGTTGAAGTAAGGCTTCCAGCGACTGGTATTTATGGAAAATGGAATGCACATGATCAGCAGGCAGGGCTTTCAGTTCTGACCAGGATAACCAGGCAGCTTCTTCCATAATCTGTTGGGTAAACTCTGGATCATGGCCCAGTAATAAGTTTCCCGAGATAACAGAAACGCGGAAAAATAATTCCAGCGTATGCAAAGGCGAACGGATAAACTCATTCACGAAAAGTAGCTCGCCTGCTTCAACGGTTAACTGCGTTTCTTCCTGAAATTCACGGATTAACGCTTCTGGAATGGACTCCCCAAATTCCAGACTACCACCCGGCGGCGACCAGAATGAACCGTCATGAAATAAGGCTTTATGTTTGATGACCAATACTCGATCTTCCTGCACGGCAATGCCACACACTCGCACCCGCACGTAACCGCCGAATTTTTCTAATACTTCTGTACTCATGATACCTAGCTCAACTTTTTGGACAATATACGTGTTTGAATAGTATAAAGGAAAGCTCAGGAGGTTGCCAGCAGGATTTCGGAAAGAAAGCCTAGAATGTCGCTGGCCAGGCCATGCTGGCAGCGATTCAGTAGAGAGGATATTCACCCGAAAACCTCAGGGAAGCTTTCTAAAAACCGCCTGAAAATCCGTACCTTTGCACTTTGAAAACCAGATACTAGATGCTATCAGTAAGTAATATTTCGCTCCGCTTCGGAAAGCGGGTTTTATTTGAAGACGTAAACTTAAAATTTGTTCCGGGTAACGTGTATGGCTTGATTGGTGCCAACGGAGCCGGAAAATCTACCTTTGTAAAAATCCTTTCGGGAGAAATTGAACCCACCACGGGCTCGGTAACGCTGGATCCCGGTGAGCGGATGTCGTTTCTGAATCAAAACCAGAATGCCTATGATGATCAGACCGTTCTGAACACGGTAATCATGGGTAACGACAGGCTGTATAAAGTAATGATTGAAAAGGATGAAATCTACGCAAAAGCAGATTTCACCGAAGAGGACGGTAACCGGGCGGCTGATCTGGAAGCAGAATTTGCCGAAATGAACGGTTGGGAAGCTGAGTCCGATGCAGCAGCTTTATTATCCGGTCTGGGTATCAAAGAAGACACTCACTACACGCTGATGGCTGACATGAACCCTTCCGAAAAAGTGAAGGTGCTGTTAGCTCAAGCCCTGTTTGGTAACCCTGATATTCTGTTACTCGATGAGCCTACGAACAACTTGGACATTGATTCCATCCTGTGGCTCGAAGAGTTTTTAATGAACTTCAAGAATACGGTAATCGTAGTCAGCCACGACCGTCACTTCCTGGATAACGTTTGTACGTATATTGCTGACCTTGACTTTGGTAAAATCCAGATTTATGGGGGTAACTACACCTTCTGGTACGAATCAAGTCAGTTGGCCGCTCGTCAGAAAGCCGATCAGAATAAAAAGGCTGATGAAAAGCGTAAAGAATTGGAAGAGTTCATCCGTCGTTTCTCGGCCAACGTGGCGAAATCCCGTCAGGCAACGGCTCGTCAGAAGATGTTGGATAAACTTCAGGTGGATGAAATCAAGCCTTCCAGCCGTCGGTATCCTTACATCGGTTTCAAACCCGAACGTGAAATTGGCGATCAGGTATTAAGCGTAGAGAACCTGAGTTACGTCTTGGAGGACGGTACTACCCTGTTCAAAAATCTGTCCTTTAATACCCTGAACGATCAGAAAATCGCTTTCCTGAGTAAAGATGGTCTGGCCGTTTCGGCTCTGTTCGACATTCTGATGGGCGAGCGTAAACCCACCACCGGAACGTTCAACTGGGGAGTAACTACCACGCAAAGTTACCTGCCTAACGATAACACGAAGTACTTCTCAGACGGAAGCCTGAACCTCGTGGACTGGTTACGTCAGTATTCGGCAGAAAAAGACGAGACGTTTGTGCGTAGCTTCCTGGGCCGGATGCTCTTCTCGGGTGAAGAAGCCCTGAAGAAGTCTACCGTATTATCCGGGGGTGAAAAACAACGTTGCATGTTCTCGAAAATGATGCTCTCGGGAGCGAACGTACTCTTACTCGATGAACCTACCAACCACTTGGACCTGGAATCTATTCAGGCCCTGAACAAGGGAATGGAAGACTTCCCAAGTGTGATGTTGTTTGCCTGCCATGATCACCAGTTGACGCAAACTGTAGCCACCCGGATCATCGAGTTAACGCCTAAAGGTTGTCTGGATAAACTCATGACCTTCGATGAGTACTTAACCGATAACCGCATCAAAGAACAACGCGAAGCCCTCTACGGCGAGAAAGTATAATTTTGGGGTTGGTTGTTGTTGGTTAATAGTTGTTAGTAAAACAAAAGACTATCAACTAACAACAACCAACTAACAACTAAAAAAAGATGGCAAAGAAGAACTATACCGGCGTAGTGTATTCAACAGATCCTGATTTTCAGTATCAGTCTGATGAAGCTTCGGAGGCGGCTACCTTGCCACCCCAGCAGCAGAACCTGAAAGTGCAACTGGATAAGAAATTACGCGGGGGTAAACAGGTAACTTTAGTAACGGGTTTCGTTGGAACGGAAGATGATTTAGCGGATTTAGGTAAGAAACTAAAAACGCTTTGTGGCGTAGGCGGTTCGGCTAAAGATGGCGAAATTATCGTGCAGGGAGACCAGCGGGACAAAGCCTTGAAATGGTTACTCGAAAAAGGATATAAAGCCAAACGAGTAGGTTAATCTACCTTTTATAAGTCTTAGAGATCAATTAATAAAAAGCTGTTGATGCAAATCGACAGCTTTTTTAGTTTTGGGAATACGCTATCTATTGGTTTTATAGAATTTGTATCTATAGCCATAATAAGGGTAGGTAAAGAATTGATGAAGATGTTAGGTAGAGTAGTAATGAGCTTGGTATGAATGGATTTTCCAAGGGCTGTTATTCTAGTAAATAAGAAAAATGATTTTGTGAGTATAGGGACATGATGAAACGAATCGAGGGTTATTTTTTGCCGACAGTCCTATTAGTAATGGTTAGGACTATTCAAGACAAATACTTAATTTATACATTTGCTTGCATAATTGTTCATTAATACGTGTTTACCTAATTTCTCTAGTTATGAAATACATTTTACTTTTTGCCTTACTCGTTTGGAATCAGGTTCAGGCCCAGTCTGTTTATAGAATTTTTTATACGAAAGACGGAGAAGAAGTTCAAACCGAAAACGTAGCTCAGTATTATCGGGATATTACTAAAATAAATGACACTACGTATCGGGTTATTCAATATTCAAAAACTAATGTGCTACAGTCAGAAGCCTATGTAAGAAATATATTACCCTTCGTTTTTCATGGGAGATATGTAAGTTATTACGATAATCAACAGATTGAATCTGAGGGATTTTATGAGAATGGCCGCCAAAAAGGTCTCTGGAAAAGATACTATTCTAATGGCCAGCTAAAAGAAGAAGGTAACTATGTAACTCGGGTAGTTAAACATAAAGAATATACAAATCAGTATCAGGAATTTATAGTAGATACCTATAAAGATTCAACGGGTAATACACTGGTAGAAAATGGTACGGGAGATTTTAGAACTTTCTTTGAAAATGGAGAAGTAAAAGAAATAGGGCGTTACGAATCAGGTGAGAAAGTAGGTGTATGGAAAGCGTTCAGAAAGAGCAGACACCCCTTATACGAAGAGCAGTATACGAAAGGCATTCTTGATTCTGGTGTAAGTTATGATTCGCTAGGAAAAGCATATGCGTATAAAGTCATAGAAGAATCGGCCGAGTTTAAAGGTGGTGTTAAAGCGATGTATTCATTCCTAGCTAAAGCTATGAGGTATCCTGTTGAAGCTCAACGGTCGCGTATGCAGGGCAAAGTATTTACTTCATTTATTATTGATTCGAAAGGCGGTATTTCAGACATTAAAGTATTAAAAAGCCCGGGTAACCCTTTGTCCTATGAAGCCATACGCGTCATTGAGTATATGGCTGGCAAGTGGGAGCCGGGCAAGCAAAGAGGGCAGGCGGTTAAGTCAAGATATAATCTTCCACTTAGTTTTATGCTTGACTAAGGTTAGAGAGATTTTCTCTTACTTCATTTTACTTGTGAATGATGAAAAATACCAACTACCTAAACAGCATAAGTGTTTGGATAGTTGGTATAACTTACACATTATCCGTACTCTTCAAAGCCCAATACACCAGTAAAGGTTGGAATAACAAACGGACCAATCGTTTATTGTCAGTATCGAGTCCGAAGGCATCACGAGAGTGAGTGTATTGAGCGATATTACCCGGGAAAACAGCCGTAAAGAAGGACGCAGCAATTTTACCAACGGCCTTTTTATTTTTCTTATTCGTTAAAAGAAGGCTGGCCCCTAAAGCAATTTCGGCGTAACCCGAATACACTACCGTATCGTCTTTTTTGAGAGGAACCCAGTTAGGCACCTGAGCTTTAAAATCTTTTCTGGCAAAGGTTAAGTGACTGATTCCGGCGAAAACGAGGGAACCTCCCAGAAGTAATCGAGCTGCTGTTGTTAATTTTTCTTTTTCCATACTAGCGTTGATAAGAGTGAGTATGCGTATAAATCAATAAAAAAACGGGCCTCAGTTCAGTGGCTGAGACCCGTTTTTAGGTAGCGTATTGGTAATGAGTAAATTAACCGCTATAGAGGATTGATTAAAACCTAGGTAATGAAAGGATCGTACGGGGTGTTCTTTAGACGGTACGTAACTTACAATTGCAATGAATACGCCATCTTTTCATCAATTTTATCAAGCTTGAAACTGAACGTAGTTCCTTTGTCAACGCGACTCATCACGGTAATTTTCGATTTATGAGCATTGACAATGTGCTTTACAATGGCTAGCCCCAGTCCGGTGCCGCCTTTTTCTTTGGAACGTGACTTTTCTACGCGGTAAAAACGTTCGAAAATGCGATTCAGGTGTTCGGGAGGAATGCCCGGGCCGTCATCTTTCACCTCGATGGTCCAGTCCTTTTTATCTTCGGTAAACGTTACATCCACCTTTCCTCCATCGCGACCATACTTAATGGCATTGTCAATCAGGTTGGTCAACGCTTGTGAAATGCGGTAGGCATCGGCCTTGACAAAGATCTGATTATGAAACGTATGAAGCTTTACCTTGATGTTTCGCTGATTGGCTCGCGGTTCCAGCTGTTCAATTACCTCCTGCGTAACCTTAATCACATCTACGCGTTCACGGTGCATTTTAATTTCACCCGCTTCAATTTGAGAAAGGGTTAACAGGTCAGCTACCAGTACATCCAGGCCATCAAGACTTTTCGCGGCTTTTTGCAGGAATTTATCCCGAACGCGTTCGTCGTCTTTAGCTCCGTCAATTAACGTATGAATGAAGCCTTGAGCGGCAAAAATGGGCGTTTTTAATTCGTGTGAAACATCGGCCAGAAACTCCCGGCGAAATTGTTCCATTCGACGGAGCTCGTCAATTTCCCGCTGCTTCTTAGCGACGTAAACGAAGATGTCGTTGTTAAGCTTTTTCAACGGATTGACGCTCTTGGCTACTTTCTTTTTCGAAAAGCTAAAATCACTGAGTTTCAATCGCTGAATCGTGTCATAGATTTTATTGATTTCTTCGAAAATCAGATAATCCAGCACGTAAAAAACCAGAATGAGTGTAGCAAAGAAAGAAGTGGCTCCGGCAATGAAGATCGTGCCGCCGGGCGTACCGGGAACGAACCAGAGAAACCCGCTGGTAATCGCCGAAATCAAAACGGCCAGCAGCAAAGAAATTACCTTAGGATTTAGGGGGGACATGCGTAGAGTTTAGGGTTTTAAAGTTTAGGGTGGCCGCCGCTGCGGTTTAGAGTTTTGGGTTAAAAAGAACTCAAAACTCTAAACCCTAAACATAAACCGCCTTATTCGCCCTCGGCGTTGAACATGTAGCCTACGCCTTTTAGGGTTTTAATGTAGGTTTCACCAATTTTTTCGCGGAGCTTTCGAATGTGTACGTCTACGGTACGTTCCAGCACATAGATGTCGGCACCCCAGATGCGTTGCAGTAACTCTTCCCGATTGAAAACTTTGTCTGGGTGCTGAGCCAGGAAAAACAGCAGTTCAAATTCTTTTTTAGGCAGAACCACCGAACCAAAGTTACCCGTCACCGTATAGTTTTGTCGGTTAATGGACAAACCAGCCGTTTCGATGCGATCACCGGGATCGGTTTTCTGAGCTTCCCGGCGGAACAGGGCCTTAATCCGGCTCATCAGAGCCCGGGGTTTGATGGGCTTGGTGATGTAGTCGTCGGCTCCAATTTCGAAGGCCGCAATTTCTGAATACTCCTCCGAACGGGCCGTCAGGAAAAGAATGTAACTGCCCTTCATTTCGGCCAGCTCACGCAACTGGCGAGCGGTTTCGATGCCATCCTGCTGGGGCATCATGATATCTAACAATACAAGGTCTGGAGAAAAATTTCGGGCAATTTCAACGGCTTTTTTGCCATCGTAGGCCGATTCAATGTCGTATCCCTCTTTTTCAAGATTATATTGAAGTAATTCAATAATGTCGGGATCATCGTCCACCAAAAGGATTTTGTAGGCGGGCGTAGTGCTCATGGGGAAGTATTTTTAGCTCCATACAAAGTTAAATGAAATTTATGGCTTTAAAAGAGTGTTATCCTTTCATGAAAATTACTTTAAGGTAAGATTAATAATTCCATAACATACGCTTTATGTAATGGTAACAAACGATGATTATCCTTCGTATTTATTCATTGGTAAAGTCTGATTTGATCCCTTCATTACTTTTGAGGGTAAAAATATAAATACCTGATTCACTGATAATAAATTCCACCTAGTCCTATTTGTAAACATAGCTTTTATGTCATTAATGATTTCAACGAAAGAGCAGGTTCTCAAACAATATTTTGGTTACGATCAGTTCAGACCCCTTCAGGCTGATATTATCGACACGGTTCTGGCGGGAAAAGATTGTCTGGTACTGATGCCCACGGGTGGTGGAAAGTCGGTTTGTTACCAGGTGCCGGCAATGGTGCTGGACGGTCTGACGATTGTCATTTCTCCGCTCATTGCTCTCATGCAGGATCAGGTGCAGGGGCTGGTGGCGAATGGCATTCCGGCGGCTTTTCTGAATTCTACTTTGAGTAACTCCGAGCAGGAATCGGTCATCTGGAAAGTAAAGCTTGGCGAGTTGAAATTATTATACGTTTCTCCCGAGCGTTTGTTCGCCGGTAATTTTCTCAACTGGCTGAAAGAGCAGAAAATAAGCCTGTTTGCGGTGGATGAATCACACTGTATTTCCTTCTGGGGGCACGACTTCCGGCCAGAATATACGCAGTTACATCGCATTAAAGAAAGTTTTCCCGAAGTACCCATTATTGCTCTGACAGCCACTGCCGATAAGGTTACCCGGAAGGATATTCTTCATCAATTGGGTATTCCCGACGCTCCTACGTTTCTGGCTAGTTTTGACCGTCCGAATTTGAGTTTGACCGTATTGCCAGGACGTAAACGCCTGCAACAAATTCAGGATTTTCTGGACGAACACCCCAATCAGCCCGGAATTATTTATTGCCTGAGCCGGAAGTCAACCGAAACCGTGGCGGCGAGCTTGCAGAAGGAGGGGTATCAGGTAAAATATTACCATGCGGGTTGCGACGCAGCTTACCGAACGCAAACCCAGGCAGAGTTTCTGAAAGATGACATTCAGATTATCGTAGCGACGATTGCCTTCGGCATGGGCATTGATAAATCGAACGTACGCTGGATCATTCATTACAACCTGCCCAAAAATGTCGAAAGTTTCTATCAGGAAATTGGCCGGGCGGGGCGGGATGGGTTACCTGCCGATACCGTACTTTTTTATAGCTACCAGGACGTTGCCCAACTGACCGAAATGATTATCAAATCGGAACAGAGTACGGAGCAGAAAGACTTGCTCAAAGCAAAGCTGGATCGCATGAAGCAGTACGCTCAGGCGGACATTTGCCGACGCCGGATTCTGATTAGTTACTTTAACGAAACTGTTGAAAAAGACTGTGGCAATTGCGATGTATGTCGGAATCCGAGAACGCTCATTGACGGAACCGTTATTGCCCAGAAAGCACTTTCAGCCATTGCCCGAACGGATCAGAAAATTGCAATGGGAATGCTCATTGATATTCTGCGAGGCAGTCACAATCAGAATATTCTTCGTCATGGGTATGATCAGTTGAAAACCTATGGAGTCGGACGGGATTTGAAGACGGAGGAGTGGGTGGAATACATCGGACAGTTACTCAATTCGGGGATCATTGACATTGCCTACGACGAAGGCCATGCCTTTAAACTGAATGAGATGAGTACGCAGGTATTACGTGGGAACCGGCCCGTTTCTCTGGTGCAGTTTGTGCCCTTTGAAAAACGTAAAAGTCAGGAAATAGAAGCCGAAGAAAAAGCTTCTAAAACCAAACGCGAAGTGGTTCGGGATGCCCTGTTTGAACGCTTACGTACACTCCGTAAACAAATTGCCGATTCACTGGGAATGCCGCCTTTCGTGGTTTTCAGTGATGCTACTTTATCCGACATGGCTCAGAAGCGTCCCTTGAACCACGCTCAGTTTTTGCAGATTTCGGGGGTAGGTGAGCAGAAAGATCGGCAGTTTGGCGAGGTTTTTATTAACGAAATTCTGGCGTTTATTCAGGAAAATCCGCAGGCCGTTCGAACCGAGAAAGGGCAAACCTATGCTTTAACCCTGGAGTTATACAAGCGGAATTTATCCATTGAAGAAATGGCTGAGCAACGAAGCCTGGCCATATCTACCATTTTTAGTCACTTACAAAAACTAAAAGCGGAAGGTGAAACCATTGATTTAACGAAGTTTATCTCCGAGCGGACGAAAGAAACCATTCTGGAAGCGGCTCGTCAGCTAGGGATTCCCATTGCTGAAAATGCTCCCATTGGGCCCTTACTTGAAAACTTTGGCGATACCTATCAATCCTGGCAGTTACGTCTGGCCTTTCTCATTGCCGGGGAAGGCGTTCGGATGGATGTAGAAGCCTGGCGGGAAGAACGCGGCTTACCGCCACGTCCGGTAAAAGAATAGGGATTTTTAAGAAAAATTAGGTTATTTACGGCAAATAAACATTCGTGGAAGTGAATCAGACGGTTGTAGCTCAACAGAATACCGTATCTAAAAATCAGACCACTAGGGGAGTCAAAATCATTGGTATTGGTGGAGCGGGATGCTCGGTTTTAAAAAAACTGGCTACGCTGAATTTGCCCGGCGTGGAGCTCATTCCCTGTCATACTGATTTTTCAATGCTGAAGGGTTTCGACCGAACCTTACCGCTCGGTACCATCGGAGCCGGATCGGGCCTGAACGATCAGCAGGTACGTCAATGGGCTTCTACTCAGAAACCCGCCATTCGGGAGTTACTGGATAGCTCCACTGGGGCAGTGATACTCGTGACGGGTTTAGGGGGTGGTACGGGTTCGGGGGCGGCTCCGATTATTGCCGAAATTGCTCGTCAGCAGGATTTGTTGACGGTAGCCTGCGTTACCATGCCCTTTTCTTCGGAGGGGTACGAAACCATTCAGGCTGCCGAAATTGGCCTAAAACATCTGGTGCTTTACTGCGATTCGGTCGTTGCGTTTTCGCTCGATAATCTGGAGAAAACCTTTGCGGATGACTTAAGTATTACTGAATTCTACGCCGCTGCTGATGATTTAGTCTTGCAGGCCGCCCGGATGATTCCCGATATTGTCGTTACTTCTGAAGAAATCAATACCGATTTGAACGATGTTCGGGCCGTATTAAGCAAAAGCGGCCCTGCTTTCTTTACGCAAGTAGTCATTGATTCGCCCACGCGTCTGGACGCATGTCTGTTACAGCTAAACCAGACCTTTGAAGGAAGTCGTTCACAGCCCATTCGTCGTATTCTTCTCCTGATCAAAAGCAGCTCGAAAAAGCCCGTGACCATGTTGGAAACCCGAAGCATTGTTCAGGCATTAACGCAACTAATTGGTAGAAAAGCCGAGTTATTTAAAATTGCGTTGGTTACGGATGAAAGTCTGGAGGAACGTCTTCAGTTAACGATTCTCACGGGTGGTTTTATTGAATTGGACGAATTGAAGTAGAAGTAGGATAAATAGGTTTTTATACTTAATTTTAATAAAGATTAATTTAAGGGATTGTAGCATGTAATTTAATGTTTGGGGCTGAAAAATTTGAGTAATTTTCTATAGTTTTACGGCACTTACTTTTCTCCCCAGAACTTTATATTTTACGGCTCTATGTTTCCCATAACTCAGAAGCGTCAGTGTCCTTACTGTCGCTCGACGTCCATTGAACGTCAATCACGACCCGCACTTATCCGTTTCTTATTCTGTTTCACCGATGCTCGCTATTACCAATGTGAGCGGTGCCGACGTTATTTCGTGAAAGTGAACAATAAAACTTCTAAGCGGGAGTCCAGTCTGAGTCAGTAGACCCTTCTTAAATCGTATATCAGGAAGAATAAGGGTATAAGTTATTTCTTTCGTTAGTCGTTATTTTTTTGGAAATAAGAAAACCGACGTTTAATTACGTAGGGTAGTGAATCGTTTTCCCTTTCAAAATGCATTTTGAAAGGGAAATCTTTATTTTTACTCCCAACGTTTCATTTTTTAGGGAAATCCATGTGTATTAAAAAACTCTTTATACTTCTTCTGTTCTCCTCCCGTGTTTGGGGGCAGTGGCAGGTTCAACCCTCGGGAACTGACGCCAGCTTTAGGGCTGTCTGTGCCATTTCTGCCCAAGTATGCTGGGTAGGAGGTACCAAAGGGCAGGTGTTGCGAACCCAGGATGGAGGTCAGAGTTGGGAAATACATCACGTTCCTGGAGCAGAATCTCTGGATTTTCGGGACATACACGCTTTCGATTCGGAGGTAGCTGTTGCGATGAGTGCTGGAGACGCTGATAAAGGAGCGGCCCGGATTTACCGAACGGAAGATGCCGGAAAAAGCTGGAAAATGGTTTATCAAACCAATCAGAAAGGGGCTTTTCTGGATGGAATCGAATTCTGGGATAAGGATCGGGGGATTTGCTTCGGCGATCCCATTGACAAAAAATTCTTTGTATTAACCACTACCGACGGCGGCAAAATCTGGCATGAAGTTGCTCGGGATCATTTTCCTGCCATTCAGGACGGCGAAGCGGCTTTTGCGGCCAGCGGTACGTCAATGGTCATTGCTGGCAAAGGCTGGGCCTGGATCGGTACTGGCGGTTCTCACCATGCCCGTGTCTTTCGCTCGAAGGACTATGGCCTTTCCTGGGAAGTCACAGAAACCCCTTTGAACGCCGGGAAAACCTCGGGTATTTTTGGCCTTCATTTTTACAATCGGCTGCGGGGCATCGCCGTTGGTGGTGACTATCTGCATGTGAGTGATTCTACTCAAAATGTAATGACCACTCAGGACGGCGGTAAAACCTGGCAGTTATTAAACTCAACGACGCCCCCCGGCCTAAAAGAAGCCGTCACAGTTTTTCGGCAGGAATACCGCGGCATAGGTGGTGAAGCAACGGGTAATGCCCTTGTAGAACGGCTCATTGCCGTTGGGCCTTCTGGCACGGGATATTCCATGAATGGCGGAAAAAGCTGGCGAAAGCTGGACGATTCTCCCTTTCATGCCGTTAGTTTTGCAGGAAAAGATGGCTGGGCGGTAGGAGCCAAAGGTCTGATTTCCAAATTTGAAGGCTTTCGAACGACGGACCTCAAGAAGAATGCTGGATCAAAAAAGAAGTTCGTTAAGCCCAGAAGATAGTTTTAATAAGCAGGATGAAATGAAGAAAGTAGCGGTGTTTTGTGGAGCCAGTTCCGGCTCCGATCTGATTTATCGGGAGGTAGCAGCAGCGTTGGGCACTTATTTGGCAAATCGTCAACTTACTTTAGTGTACGGAGGAGGAAACGTGGGATTAATGGGTATAGTGGCAGATGCCGCTCTGGCTGCCGGAGGCGAAGTGATTGGGGTTATTCCTGATTTCCTCAAAAAATGGGAAGTAGGTCACGAAGGAGTAACTGAGCTGATTGTTACCGAAAACATGCATGAACGCAAAGCACGCATGGCTGAACTTTCGGACGGATTTATTACCCTTCCGGGTGGTTTTGGTTCGATGGATGAGTTGTTTGAAATTCTGACCTGGAAGCAATTACAAATCCATAAAAAACCGGTGGGATTACTGAATATTAATGGATTCTATGATCTGCTTATTGCTCAGATGGATCGCATGGTGGAAGCAGGATTCCTTCGGGATTCGAATCGGGATTTATTAGTAATTGCTGATTCCATCGAAGAATTGATAGCCTTGATGCAAACGCACGAACCCATCGTAGCCGAAAAGTGGGTAGATCGGAAGAAAATCTAAGCCTCATTGATGATACTTTCGCGGCTTGTCTTTCGTTCATTTACCTAAGTCTACCGAGCCAGCCCCAATCATACCTAATGAAACGTCTTTTCCCTGCTTTTATACTTTTTATTCTTCATAACTCCGTCTGGGCTCAGGCTCCGGAAAATCTGGGCGATCGAATTAATTCAGAGGTTGCAGAAATACAGCCGGTTATTTCTCCAGATGGTCGTACGCTATATTTCAGCCGGGTTAACCATCCTCAGAACGCTTCACAAAAAAAAGGCAGTCAGGATGTCTGGATGGCGGTTTCCTTATCACCTACGCTCTGGACAAACGCCAGTCGTATGCCTAGCCCGGTAAATGGGGAAGAGCATAATGTTATTTACAGCATCACGCCGGATGGGAATACGATCCTGACGCATTGGGTGGAAAAGGAGGGAGAGGATTTAAGAATCCGTGGTTTTGCGACCATGAAAAAGAATGCCACGGGCTGGGACCGTCCCAAAAAACTGGATATTCCCGGGTTGGAAGGGATGAACAAAGGTTATTATCAGTATGGGTACCTTGCCAATGACGGTAAAACCTTATTGCTGGCCTTTTCAGAGAAAAAAAATAGCCGAGAATCCGATCTTTATGTCAGTCTCCAGGATCGCAGCGGAAAGTGGACGCGGCCTGCTTCGCTGGGTAACGACGTAAACACCAGCGGTGACGAAACAACGCCCTTTCTGGCCGCGGATGGTGAAACGCTTTATTTTTCAAGTAACCGCGAAGGTGGTTTAGGCTCAAATGACATCTGGATGTCGCGTCGGCTGGACAAAACCTGGAAGAAATGGAGCAAGCCCCAAAACCTGGGAGAGTCAATCAACACTCCTGAATTTGATGCGTACTTCACCATCCCCGCTTCCGGCGAATGGGCGTATCTGGTGACGGCTACGGGTGGAAAAGGGAAAGCGGATATTGTGCGGGTGAAATTCCAGTCCCAAACCCCACCGCCAACGCAGGTTCCTCCTACGATTGCGGAAACTACTGGTCAGCCCACGCCTCCCCAAACGGCTCAGGTTTCGCCTCCACAGCCCACGGCTAAGTCAAACTCGGTGGTGTTATTACAGGGAAAACTGCTGGATGCCAAAACTGGGAAAGTGCCCGAAAACGCTCGTATTATCTACGAAAGTTTACCCGATGGAACAGAACTGGGAACGGCCACACCGGACCCAAATACGGGAGAATACAAGATTGTATTACCCTACGGTAAAAAATACGGAATCCGGCCTGAGATTGATGGATACGTAGGTAAAGCTCAAAACCTGGATTTAAGCAAGCTGGGGAATGGGGGATATCTGGAACTGAAAGATCGGGATTTAATGGTGACTAAAATCGAGCAGGGAGCGAAAGTGGCTCTGAATAACGTATTCTTCGAGACGGCCAAAGCAACCCTGCAAACCGAGTCTTTCCCGGAACTCAACCGGGTAGTAGAGTTAATGAATAAGCAAAAAGCGATGATCGTTGAAATTGATGGTCATACCGACAGCGACGGAACCGAGGAGGCTAACCAGAAGCTGTCTCAGGATCGGGCCGAGTCCGTGCGGACGTACCTGATTTCCAAAGGTATTCCCGAAAATCGCGTCGTTGCGAAAGGCTTCGGTGAAAGCCGGCCCATTGCTATGAATGATACGCCCGAGGGCAAGCAGCAAAACCGTCGCGTGGAGTTCGTGATCTTAAAAAATTAATTTGATAAGCAAAGGTTTTTAAAACACTTTAGCTTTGTTCAGCAGTATTAACTTCCGTCAGCATCGACGATGTTAATACTGCTTTTTGTATGAACCATCCGAAGAAATAAACTGCATCCATGAATCTCGAAACCCTAGCTATACAAGTCACCCGCTTTCACGACGCCAATGCTTCCGCCGTTACCACGCCGATTTACCTCAGCACTACCTACGAACGAGACTCGGAAGGAAACTTGCCCAAAGGATTCTTATATGCTCGTGGGAATAACCCCAATCGTGATTTACTCGAAAAAAGCATTGCCGTGCTTGAAGGTGGGGCCGTGGGTTTCGCTTTTGGTTCCGGTATGGCTGCTATCGCAGCTTTGTTTCAGGCTCTGAAACCCGGCGACCACGTCATTACCACGCCTTTTGCCTATTACGCAGCTCAGCGATTATTAGTAGACGTGTTTGAACCCTGGGGGCTGGAATTCACGCTGGTTGATACTTCTAGCATTGAAGAAGTTGAAAAAGCCATTCGCCCCAATACAAAGCTATTCTGGCTGGAAACGCCAAGTAACCCTTTATTACACCTGACGGATGTAGCAGCTTTAGCGAGACTGGCTCATTCCGTGGGAGCAATGTGTGCAGTGGATAATACCTGGGCTACGCCCGTGCTACAAAACCCGATTGCCCTGGGGGCGGATGTAGTAATGCACTCCACCACCAAATATTTCGGGGGGCACTCTGATGTTCTGGGGGGAGCTCTGGTATTGGCCCAGGAAGGAGAATTATCTCTGAAACTTCGCCAGATTCAGAACTTGACGGGTGGGATACCTTCGCCATTTGATTGTTGGTTAATTACCCGGGGAATTCAAACCATGCCTTTGCGGGTAAAAACGCAGTCGGCGAGTGCCTTACCTATAGCTCAGTGGCTGGAACAACACCCTGCTGTCGAGCGAGTGTATTACCCTGGTCTGGAAAGTCACGCTCAGCATGAACTGGCGGTATCGCAAATGAAGAATGGTTTTGGAGGTATGCTGTCTTTTGAAGTAAAAGGAGGCTTACCCGGAGCAAAAAAAGTAGCGGGAGCTTTGAAGGTATTCACGCAGGCGACTAGTTTGGGTGGGGTGGAAAGCCTGATTGAGCCCCGGAAAATATATGAAGGCCCTGATAGTCCTACACCTGACGGATTACTACGGGTATCTGTAGGGTTAGAGCATACTCAGGACCTGATCAACGATCTGGAACAGGCCCTGGCTCAGGCGTAGGATGCAGAAGTGTTAATAAGTCCTAAAATACTGGATTATAGGCTACGATGGCTGTTTCTCTGACAATTTCAGGGGAACAGCCATCGTTTTTTTAGTGTTCTATTTATGAATCAAATTGGATTCAAACGCTAAGAATAGGACTCCTTTTAAGCCAGTTGTTTAGATATATGAAAACAGTAAGCAAACTTTTGAGTGCGGTGGCCCTGGTAGGTATGTTGGCTTCCTGTGCCCCTTCCGTGATGGTGCGTTCAGATTATGATCGGACGGCCAATTTTTCAAAATATCGTACGTACGCCATTGCTCCAGTAGCCAACGGTAATAATGACCCAGTAATGGGTAGCCAGTTAATGCAAAAGCGAATTAGCCAGGCTTTGGACGTAGAAATGCAGGCTCGCGGGTATAAAAAAGTGGAAAAAAATGCAGATCTGATTGTGAAGTATGACACCGACGCCCGCAACCTGCAGCAAATTCAGTCGAATAACATGGCTCCCATGTGGGGTTGGTGGTGGTACGGTCCCAATAATAACGTCAGCTCGCGTAATTACGAAGAAAACCGACTGATTGTGAACCTGGTGGATGCCCGAAATAATGAGTTAGTCTGGCAGGGATGGGCAAAAGGAGAATTAAACGCTCGTCGTAAAAATCGGGATGAACTCATTCAGAAAACAGTAACCAAAGTAATGGCCGAATACCCCCATCGAGCCGGATTAAACCAAACGGAGTTAATCTCCAATGGTGAGTAGTTGAATTAATTTCCTGTTTGCAAGAGTGATGAAAAAGAGGTCGAGCTGTTTCGACCTCTTTTTTGTTGGGGCTCTCCGATCGTATTACTTTAGCCCTTAATAAAGAGGTGCGATGGAAAATTTTCTAAAGTCATTCCAGGTATTAACGGAAGCAGAAATTGATCAGTTTCTAAAACTGGGACAGCATAGAGTACTAAAAAAAGATGAGTTTTTTATTCAGGAAGGACAGGTGTGTAAGAAAGTAGGCTTCGTTACCTCTGGTCTGCTGCGGTCTTTTTATTACAATTCTGCGGGTGAAGAAGTTACCTATTGCTTTACCTTTTCAAATGATTTTGTGACGGCTTATTCCTCTTTTATAACTCAAAACACCGCCGCCGAAAGTATCCAGGCTTTAACGGATGTCGAATTATTCATCCTCACCAGAGAAGATATTACTCAACTGGAAGAATCGAGTCTGAACTGGATGAAGTTTTCTAAGATGATGGCCCAGCAGGAATACATGACCTTAGAAAAACGAATGTTTCTCTTACAAAAAGAAACCGCCGAGCATAAATACAAAGATCTGCTTGAAAATTACCCCGATTACCTGAAACTGATTCCATTGAACTACTTAGCCTCTTATTTGGGCATTACACAGCGTCATTTGTCGAGAATAAGAAAATCATATCCCGCATAGACATTTGTCCTTTCAGCGGCTCATCACTGACTTTTTCTTTGTAATAAAAAAAGAGTGAAGAAAATCCTGATTATAAACGGACATCCAGACCGGGAAAGCTATAATTACGCTCTTTCGGAAGCTTACCGAACCGCGGCTATTCGTGCGGGAGCCGAACTTACGCAAATTAATATTGCTGACTTACAATTTGATCCTAATCTACGGTTTGGTTACCGAAAACGAATGGAACTAGAGCCAGATTTAGTAGAAGCCCTGCAAAAGATAAAAGAAGCTGAGCATATCGTGTGGTTTTTTCCGATGTGGTGGTACAGTTACCCGGCAGTCATGAAAGGTTTTGTTGATCGCTTATTTCTGCCGGGAATAGTGATGAAATTCATAGAAGGAAAACCTTTTCCTGAAAAATTACTAAAGGGAAGAACGGCCCGAATCGTCATTACAGCGGATACGCCCTCGTGGTACGATCGTTTTTTTATGGGCCGTCCAGCGATTAATCAATTCAAAAAAGGAACGCTTGAATTTTGTGGAATTCATCCCGTTTCAGTAACCTATATCGCACCCATTAAAGCATCCAGTGAGCGATTCAGAGAAAAGTGGTTGGCAAAAGTATCTGCCCTAGGCTCCGCTTGTAAATAATTGCTTATTATCAATAGTTTAGAGAGAAAATAGGTTCTCAGTGTTGTCGGTAGTGAAGCCATATCTTACCAATAGAACTAACTAGCATCATGAGCTAGACCTCAAAAATTGCCTAATAAACTTATTATATTGAGTATAGGTAAAACTAAAGCAACTAAGCTACTATAATACTTAATTACCAATCAACAGTAATTAAGTATTATAGTAGCTTAAGAATGCAAAGAAGTATGGGTACTTGTAAGTATAATATTCGATTGTATATGACTTGCGTTTAATTATATTTTTTTGTTAGTGTACGATTTATTTTCAGTAAAGTACTAATGTTTAAGCGTTTTTTTCTAGTCATCATATTTTGTTTTTTATGTAATCTTATAGAAGGTAATTCGATGAAATGATGAATACATGAACACAAAATAAGTAATGGCAAAACACAACTTACAATGACTAATCCATAAGCAGTGTCAGATAAATATTTAGTTTTATCAAAACCTAATAAAAATTTAAATACGACGTAAATAAAAAAGCCATGGAATAAATAGATAACATATGTACATTGACCTAAAAATAACGAAAAAGATCTGGTTAATAACCCAAAGATGTCGTTTCCCAAAGCAATAAGGGTAAATACTATTGAAAGTAAAAGTAAGGTGGTCAATGGGTTGGGATTTCTTAGAGAAATAGCTGCTCCGTAGCATCCAAGAATTATAAGTGTGGCTAGCTTACCCCTAGCGAATAGTTTAAATTCAGATTTTTTTACCAAATATACTGCTGGAAGTCCCATAAGAAAGGCAGCTATCAGAACATAGTCAACGTAGTGGGTAGCAGCTATTGAAATGCTTAATCAGGTTGCTAAAATTAGTACTACTCGTGGTACATTAACCTTGAAAAATAGAAATCCAATTAAAGGTAGCATACTATAAAACAACCACTCATAAACTAAAGTCCAGGTTACCCCTGCTAAAATGAGCAGAGTATCATGAACCTGATTAATATACGGAGCTTCATAAAGTGTAAAGAGAACCCAGTTTAAACATTGAGTAGTTACACTAAAAAAGGAATCATGAAGTTCCCCTTGAGATAGGAATGCAACTAATAGGAAGAGAAAACTTATTGCTAAAAGATACACAGGACCTAATCTAAGTAGCCGCCCCCGATAAAAATGAAACCAGTTTATAGATTGCTTTTTACTATCTTTTAGTTTAGAAAAAAATAAAAAGCCTGTTATCATGAAAAAAAGCATGACACTATGGGCTCCTAAGCCAGCGAATAATCTGGACTCAGGAATTTGCCATTGTCCTTTTTGGAGGTAAACTCGCCAACAATAAGTATGATGTAAGAAAACAGAAAAGGCTAGGTAGCCTCTTAACCCATCGATGGACTGATATCGCCCGCTTTCCTGTGAAGAAGGAAACCAACGCTGAATGATCCAGGCCGTAGTAATAGCCGTAAGTAAAGCGTAGAAAGTAAATAAAAATGGAGACTGGAGCATAAGGATAGGCGGATAAAATAGGTTTTTTAAATGAGAGAGGAGCTTAAGCCTACTTCCATTTAAAAATAATGTTATTGGCTGTATAACAGATGTTAGAGCGTTAGATAAGGCTAATGACGGAAAGCCTAATAATAATTTATGAGGATGTTAATGAAGGTCACAAGAGGAATGTATCAAATATGGATTTAGAGGTGGATAATCAGGATTTTGCACGACCAGTAGATTAGAATGTGCAATTAAACAAGACTTGAATAATTAACATATACAGAGGTTAATAGGCTGAAAATTACACCAAAGTAATGCATAAAGAAGAGCTAATACCGGTGTGTCTGGTAATCTTGCGTAATCAAGAAATAGCATTCAACCCATTGATTACTACGCCGTAATCGAAACCAACACAGGTTCATGAAAGATGGATGACCGCTCATAAAAATACAGATTAGTTAGGTATATTGATACAATAATACTGATTTCTATTAATATAAAATAATATAAAAAATAGAAATTACTAAGTAGTTAAAAATGAATACAATTGCTTAGTATTGAGTGCTATAAAATGAAAAATTATACTTATTGTATAAAAGGCTAACGGAATTCTTCTAGCCCTACTTAAAAGTTAACAAATGGATAGCAGTGAACTTTCTAAATTGCAGTCAACTAGAGTATAGCTAGTAGGATAACGTATTTAAAAATGGACTACGCTCTTTATACGTCTGGGCTGAATGATCGAAAAAGCTGGTTTACTCATGCAGATTATAGGCTCTACCAAATCTTTAGGCCATCGATGAAAGGGTTTACTTCCGTTGGTATAGAAAGGGGCAATGCTGATCCTCTAAAAGCAATACCCTCCTTATAAAACAAATAGTGCTTTTATAAGGAGGGTATTTATGAATGAATAACTAAATGATTAACATTCACCTGAACCTAAATCACAGCTATCAGCCTGAGCAATAACTTGTGGTTTAGACTCTTCGATTACCTGCAGTAGGGCATTTACGAACGTTTCGCTGGGCTGAGCCCCTGATAAAGCGTATTTATTATTGAGAATAAAAAAAGGAACCCCTGTCACGCCTAACTGACGAAAATAATCCATTTCCTGTTCTACAGAATCACGGGCGATGTCTGATTTTAAAATCTCCAAGGCTTCTTTTTTGTCCCAACCCGCCGACTCCAGCACCTGTAATAAAACGGCTTCCTGGGTTAAATCAATTCGGTCTACAAAATAGGCTTTCAATAAAGCTTCTTTGGTTTCTGCCTGATTGCCGTGTTCGTATGCTACAGTTAATAAACGGTGCAGATCAAACGTTGAAATGGCTTTAGGAAGCTGACTGAAATCAAAATCAAGACCTACTTCATTGGCAACCTGTTCTACGCGTTGAAACATACTTTCGGAGCGTCCCGGGCCGAATTTCTTTTCCATGTGTTCTGAAAAAGAAATACCTTGTTTAGGAACACTCGGATCAAGTTCGTAAGGGTGATAAACAATTTCTGCCTTTACCTCTTCGCCCAGGGTTTGTAAGGCTGACTCCAGCCTTCTTTTTCCAATATAACACCAAGGACAAACAACATCAGAGACAATATCAATACGAATAGGAAGAGCCATAATCGGTTTGTTTATTTTTTAAATATATGCCGTTACACAAAATAATTTTAGACTAATTTCTTAACTTATTAGTGCTGAAAATAATTCCGATTAATCGCATAACTTGGTATCTAGTTCACCCCAACGGAAAACCTTATCCATACCCGCTAATTATATGATTACTGTACCCGCCTGGCTGGAAGAAATGCTTAATTCCACGTATGAGCTTTCTCAAGAAGACTGGATTTTTTTAGCTACCCATTTGCAGAGGGTGACGTTCAAAAAGAAGGAAATTATTCTGGAATACGGGCAGATGGAACAATACATTTATTTTCTAGAAAAAGGGTTGGTTCGCCTATTTACAGAAAAAAATGACCGTGAAGTTTGTCTGGACTTCATTTTTGAAAAGCAGGCATTTAGCTCTTTTATCTCGCTTTCCACACAGAAGCCTTCTACCTTATGTATACAAACCTTAGTACCTAGCACGGTGATTCGTTTACCCCTTGGAGCAATGCGGCAGTGGCTAGAGGGTTCCGATTCCGCGGAACGGCTGGTGCGTCGACTGATTGAAAATCGTCTGGTTGACAAACTTCAGAAAGAAATCAAAATGTTAACCATGACAGCAGAAGAAAATTATGAAAACTTGTTGAACGAATCACCCAATATTGTTCAACAAATACCTATTAAAGACATGGCTTCTTATCTGGGTATTCATCCTGATAGCTTAAGTCGAATTCGTAAGCGGACGATGCTTCCCTGAAATTGAAAATTGGCACTTTTCTGACAATAATCAGAAATTTACTCTGAAGAAATGCTCATTTTTGTGCCTGGCTTTTTTGTAAAGAAAAGCTTTTTTGAACACGAGAGGTGGCGGCCTCCCGTGTTTTTTTATTCTACAATTCGCAGTTTAGCGAAGCTGAGTAATAACGTTTTTTCTCCCTGACTATCAAACTGAATGACGGCCTTCGCTCCGTTCTGATCGTTGGAAATTAATTTTACTACGCCAAAACCGAATTTTTGATGTTCTACCCGCTGACCAGAAGCTAGTTTTCTAGGATCTGAAGCTTTAAAATCACTGCTCGGTACGTGCGTTGAAATAGGCGTATTAGAACGGGTAGGAGGTGTTTTAGCCTGAGAACCCCCGTTCTGAGCCGCCCGATTGGCTACATTCCGAAGGAAAGCTGCTGGGGTTGGGCGATCGGAATTTCGCTGAGCCTCGGCCATACGCCGAGCGGCCTGCCGACTGATGCGAACGTATTTTTCATCAATTTCATCCATGAACCGGCTAGGCTCACAGGGTTTCAGTCGACCGTATTGGTAGCGGGTTTCAGCATAACTCAGATACAGACGTTTTTCGGCCCGGGTGATCGCTACGTAAAACAAACGCCGCTCTTCTTCCAGATCCTCGCTTGACTGTAACATCATCTGGCTGGGAAATAAATCTTCCTCTAAACCAACAATGTAAACGACTTTGTATTCCAGTCCTTTCGCCTGGTGAATGGTCATCAGCGTTACCCGATCACTATCACCGTCCTCGTCTTCCTGATCAGCATTGGTTAACAAAGAAACGGTCTGTAGGAACGCTCCGAGCGATTTATCTTCGTTTTCGGGATTGTCTACAAACTGTTTAATGGAGTTCAATAATTCCTGTACGTTTTCGTAACGGCTAAGTCCTTCGACGGTTTTATCATCATATAACTCCTTCAACACGCCTGATGCTTTCGCGACGTGACTAGCCACTTCGTAAGCATCCTTGGTATCAATGAGCAACTTAAATGACTTAATTAGATCGGCGAAGCCTTCAATAGCCGAGCCCGAACGGCCCGTGTTATACTGCTGAATATTAGCGACAACTTCCCAAACTGGAATAGCCTGTTCGGCAGCGGTAACGGCAATTTTCGCAATGGTCTGATCGCCGATGCCACGTTTGGGCAGATTAATGATTCGTTTGAAGGCTTCTTCGTCACTCTGATTGAGCGTGAAGCGAAGATAGGCCAGCAAGTCCTTGATTTCCCGACGCTGGTAGAAGGATAATCCACCGACAATCCGGTATTTGATATTCAGTTTGCGAAGCGATTCCTCGAACGAACGCGACTGCGAGTTAGTGCGGTAGAGAATCGCGAAATCGTTGTTACTGAGGCCGTGATTCAGTTTTTCTTCGAACAGGGAAGTCGCTACCAATCGACCTTCTTCTACGTCGGAAGCGGCTTTAATAACCTCGATGAGATTACCGTTTTCATTTTCTGTGAAAACTTCCTTGCGTAACTGCCGTTTGTTACGGGCAATGACCGAGTTCGCTGCTTCAACAATAATTTTCGTCGAACGATAGTTCTGTTCCAGACGAATCGTAGTCAGATCCGGGTAATCTTTCTCAAAGTTGAGAATGTTCTGAATGTTGGCTCCCCGGAAGGCATAGATTGACTGGGCATCGTCACCCACCACGCAGATATTCTCATGAATGGCCGCTAGCTTCCGGGTAATCAGGTATTGAGAAACGTTGGTATCCTGAAACTCGTCCACCATTACGTACTTATAACGGTGCTGATACTTATTAAGCACCTCCGGAAAATCCCGGAAGAGAACATTGGTATTAAATAACAGATCGTCAAAGTCCATGGCATTGGCCTTGAAGCAACGATCTACGTATAACTTATATAACCGACCAATTTCGGGCAAGCGGGCTGCCGCGTCATCCGCCTGAATAATAGGATCAGCGATGTAGGCATCCGCCGAAACCAGCCGGTTTTTGGCCCCGGAAATGCGGTTAAAAACGACGTTAGGTTTATAAATTTTATCATCCAGCCCTCGTTCCTTAATAATGGATTTGAGCAAGGACTTGGAGTCATCTGTATCATAAATTGAAAAGTCGGAGGTATAACCCAGCGACTTCGCTTCAAAACGCAGAATCTTCGCGAAGACACTGTGGAACGTACCCATCCAGATGCCCCGAGCTCCGGTTCCGACTACCTTTTCAATCCGGGCCCGCATTTCTCCGGCGGCTTTGTTGGTGAAGGTCAGGAGTAAAATGGAAAAAGGATCCACCCCCTTTTTGATGAGATGAGCCGTACGCTGGGTAAGTACCCGAGTCTTGCCCGAGCCTGCTCCGGCAATAATCATCAGGGGGCCTTCAATATGTAAAACAGCCTGAGCCTGAGGCTCATTAAGGCCTTTCGTGATATCTTCGAACATGGCAATAAGGAAAAAAGAGGGAACGAACTAAGTCCGTTCCCTGAAAGCATAGTCAAAGATAATAAATTGTTGGGGGCTATGGAAGTATCTCTTAAAGTAATGGGATTTGAAGATTGATGGAGCAGATTCTCCGACTATTGATTTTATTTAAACCATGGAAATTTCCATTAAATCGGGTTACAATGGCAAAATCACGATATGCTAACTTGAGGATTAGCCCGTGTGGAAAAGGAGGATAAAAATGAAAATCAGAAGTACCCTTGTTAGGATATCTCAAATTGGCATTGGTAAGAAAAACCGTACGTTGGTTATTGCCCATATTTGGACCGAAGAAAAAGCCTAGTCCTGCCTGATAAGTACGTTGTCCGGATTTATTGTAAAACTGGAAGGTAGGAACCGCTATTAAATCCAGGTATGTGGCATTATATGTGCGTTTAAGTAAAGGCTGATGAATAAACCGCCCGTAACCTTCAAGAAAGACTATCTTTTCATTGTTACCAAAAATTGTCCCATCGGGCAATCCATTATTTAATGAGCCTACCTCCCGGTAGTAAAAAGGTTGAGCTGTTCTAAAACGGGTCAGTGAAAACTCCAGCCCCAGATCCATAATCAAATTGACTCGGGATGAAAGCGGTTGCAGAACAATGGGGCGGATAATGTTTATTCCGTAACGCCGGGAAGAAGATGGTCTGAGATGAAGTTCATCCAGATAAGTAGGGTAGCTTGACCCTGATTCGTTGAGGTTAATAACGGAAGGCCAGCCGAGAACAAGGTTGAGCTGAAACAGCTCACGAAATTTCTGAAAGTCGCTGCGGAATTTTTCCATGGATACGGGTTTGTCAGCTTCCTGGTCCGTAATTCTAATCACTGCCCGTTCCCCGCGTAAACTACTGTCACTTAGAAAACTCTTCCCACTCAAATCAATGTAATGCTGGCGAGGTTCGGATCGCGTCGTTTCAGATAGGCGGGCATTGAGGTCTTTAAGAATGGTATTCCAGTCATAATTTTCCAGCTTTTTTAATTCTTCTCTACTGGGACTGTAAAATAATACTTTTGATTTGGGACCAATCCGAACCAGAATGGAGTCTACGGGAGTAGCGAGAGTAGGTAAGGAGCATAGCAGTCCCAGTACCATTGTAAGAAATGGACGTTTCATGATAGAAAAAGGGCGTGAGTTAAGGTTTGATTTTTGAGGAATCGACTTTAGCTTTTCCGAGAGCAGCCGGAGATTTGAAGTCTTTCCACTGCGGACGTTGATCGGATTTTTTCTCCGAACCGAAAATGCGGGCCAGAATGGATTTTTTCCGAAGCTGCGTTTCCTGCTGAGGCTCGGGAATAGTCAGGGTAACGGTGGCTTCAAAGCTTTCTGCCTGATTTTTCTGAACAATAACGGGTACATCTGTGGATGGAATAAAAGTTGAAGGTTGAACTACAGGCAGCGAATCTAAAGTAATAGGAATCTCAAAATCGATTTTTTGGGTAACTTGAGCCTGTTGGGTTACAGGAGCTTTTTCAATAATTTCAGTTGTAGTATCTACAGGTGGAATGGGGGGAACTTGCGTTTTTTCAGTCGTACGAACTGGCTCTTTTGGAGTCATTGTAACGGTTACTTCCTGCGAATGATGTTTTTCAATGGGTTGATGAATAAAATAGCCCATACAAATTCCCAACGCTGCCGCCATGCCTACGCGAATGGGCCAGTACCATTTCTGAGAAGATTTGGGCTCTTCTATACGCTTCCAGACCCCTTCCAGATCAAAAGAATCATCGGATAAATCTTCCAGCCGCCGCCGGATCTGCTCATCGAGTTTGTGTTGCATAACCAAGGGCTTGAAGTTTTTTCTGTAATAACTGACGGGCTTTATTCAATTGCGATTTCGATGTTCCTTCCGAAATCTGAAGCTGCTTGGCCACTTCCATGTGAGTATACCCTTCGAGGGCTACTAAATTAAAAATCGTTCGATAACCAATGGGTAACTCCGTGATGAGCTTCTGAATCGTTTCAGCGGCTATTTCTTCGATGATGCTATAGGTAAAAGTTTGCTCAGCGGCTTCATTTTCAGGCACCATTGTAAAATTGGCCGAGCGTCGTAGTTCCATCAGACACTGATTCACCAGAATGGTTTTCATCCATACCCATGTGGCGGCTTCGTCTTTGTATTCAAACTTTTTCAGATGTTCAAAAATTTTCTGAAAGGCTGAAACCAGCATATCTTCCGCCTCCATCCGATCCTTCATGTATCGCTGAGCGACCCGAAACAGCCGACCTGCGTAGCGTTCATATAACAAACGCTGAGCTTTGACATCGTGAGCCCTGCACCGGGCCAGCAGATCAGATAGATGCATGGGTGGTTGATTTACACAAGGCGAAATGCGGAATATACGTGAAGGGTTGCCCGGCTGGTGAAAGTTTTTTCACGAAAAAGGCATATTTGCCCATAAAAGGCTCTAAACGCTTAACTTTGATAAAAAAGGATAAGAAGATGGTAAAGCATATTTCTATAAAAAATTTCAAGTCAATAAAAAATCTGGATTTTGAGGCCAGACGGGTAAATGTATTTATAGGAGAACCCAATGCTGGGAAATCGAATATTTTAGAGGCTTTGGGCGTGTTTACTCCGGGAGTTGATTGGAGAGATATTGTTAGAGTAGAATCGGATGAGAATGTTTTTTTTGAAAATAATACGACTACAATTTCAACTATAATAGCTCATAAAGAGGAAGATTCATTTCCATACGTTGCAAAATTCTGGTTAAATGGAGATAGAGTTGAGGCTGAAATTGGAGAAACTTATCCAGAATATGATCCTCAAGATTCAACCGTTGAAATTAAGGTAGAGTCGAAAGTTGAAGGATTGTTTCGATATTATAAGTTCGCTGTTCCTGAGTCTTTTAAGATAAGTAGTAATAAGTTTCTCAATTCCCCGAATGGAAGTAATCTGCTGTTTCTGCTAAATAATAACAAAGATTTTAGGGAATTAGTAGTTGATTTGTTAAGTAATATAGGCTTTAAATTTAATTTAAGAATAGGAGAAAGAAAACTGGAAATAGCACGGGAAATAGATGGCGTATTAATAAGCCATCCTTATAAAACCATATCAGATACTTTTCAAAGAATTATTTTTTACCTGGCTGCCATTGAATCAAATAAGAATGCAGTATTACTCTTTGAAGAACCTGAGGCAAATACCTTTCCATTTTATACGAAAGAGCTAGCTGAAAAAATTGCGTTAGATGTTGATAATCAATACTTTTTAGTTACTCATAACCCTTATTTGTTAAATACGCTTATTGAAAAAACGCCGATTGAAGATTTAAATATTTTTGTAACGTATATGAAGGATTATGAAACTCATGTACATCCGATGAGTAAAGAGGATATTGCTGAAGTATTTGACTTTGATGAGGCTGTATTTTTTAATCTTGATCGTTATTTAGATGAGAGTATACATAGTTGAGGATAAAGCTCATAAGGAGTTGATAATTACGCTTTTGAATATACCCAATAGAAGTGTGATTATTGGCGGTAGTAGAGGGGAGACCTGTAAGTTATTAGCAAAAAAAGAAAATGCCATAGGTATTGTAGATGAGGACCCTAGAGGACCAGGATTACCAGAGTATTTGAAGAAGCTGTCTGCTGAAGAATTAAATGGTAACATTAGAAAATACAGAGACTTCAAACGGAATAATGTAATTCTAATGCTAAAACCAGATGCCGAAGGCTGGGGTTTCGATTTAAGTCGAAGAGTGAAAATTGATTTGCAAAAATTGGTTGGAACTACTTCGTTTAGAGAATTTCACGACATTATTAATCGAAGATTAGATAAATGGAGGTTACTGATCCAAAATCTGGAAAGTAGTAATATTCCTGCCTTACAAACACTAAAGCTTGAATTATTAAAACCATGAAAAATCTACTAATATCCTCTCTATTATTAACCTCCTTTACTGCCTTCGCTCAGTCACCTGAGTTGGGGCTGAGAACTACTCAACAGTCTCAGGTAACTTCTGTTAAAAATCAGGGAGGCACGGGTACTTGCTGGTGCTTTTCGTCAACAGCAATGATCGAATCGGAGTGTCTGCGGAAAAATCTCGGCGAATTTGATATTTCGGAGATGTTTACCGTTCGGAATATTTACCTTGAAAAAGCTCGTAATTACGTGCGTCGGCAGGGAAAAGCTCAGTTTGATGAAGGGGGGCTGGGTCACGATGTACTAAATGCCATTACTTTATACGGTGCCGTTCCCGAATCGGTGTATTCCGGTTTGAAAAATGGCGAGACGAATCATAGCCACGGGAAGCTGGTAAAAGATTTGAAAGCCTATCTGGCAGAGGTCATGAAAAAGTCACCCATTGACCCGAACTGGGAAGAGGGCTATACGAAGATTCTGGATGAAAAATTCGGAACAGTGCCTGCCTCATTTGACTATAAAGGAAAAACCTATACGCCCCGCGAATTCGCGGATCAGGTATTGCAGTTTAATCCTAACGATTACGTTAGCCTGACCAGCTTTACGCACCATCCTTTTTACAAGTCTTTCGTACTGGAAATTCCCGATAACTGGGCTAACCAACGTTACCTGAACGTACCGCTGGAAGACTTAACTGCCGCAGTAAAACAGTCGCTCAGTCAGGGGTATACCATCATGTGGGATGCTGATATTAGTAATCTGGGCTTCAAACAAGACAAAGGTTTTGCGGTAGCCGTAATTGATAAAAGTGACAAAGCTGATTCGCCGGATGTGAGCGAGAAAAAAATTGATCAGTCGTTTCGTCAGCAGTTATTCGACAGTCAGATTACCGTGGACGACCACCTCATGCAAATTGCCGGAATGGGCACTAACGCAACGGGAAAGAATTTCTATCTGGTGAAGAATTCATGGGGTGACAAAACAGGACCCTACAAAGGATACATCTACGTTTCTGAACCCTATTTTGACCTGAATACCATCAATGTTATTCTGCCGAAAGCGTCCTTGCCCGAGGCTATCAAAAGCAAAGTGAATCTTTCAGAATAAAGTAGTTGATAGTTGTTAGCAACTGCCGCTACGGTTGTCAGTGGTTCGATTGACAGTCAACATTTTACAGCAAAAAGTATATTATTCTCTTATTACAAGAACTTAAAAGGAACAAAATCATCGGATTTTGTTCCTTTTTTTGAATGAGGTATGATGAGATATATCTTTTGTACTGCTGTCAGCCAAACACATCCAGTTTTGCTGAAGAGGTAGTCTGGTTATGCCGCTGCCAGCGTGGCTCCACTATCAGCAACAGCTTACTTTACCAAAATAGACTTCATAGCCTAAGTCATTGCTGCCAGCGAAAAAGCTGGCAGCGGGTTTGGCGGTTAATTACTATCAGCGAAAAAGCTAGTCGGGCCACGCTGGCAGTGGTGGACTAGAGACTATTTTTGAGGAATAAATTTATTTGATAAATAACTAACAACCGCAGCCGCTAACAACTACTTATCCCTTAAAACGCTTGTTCCCAGAAGTCAACCGTTTTGCCTAATACATCGATATAAGTAATCGAACTTTCTTCGTCTCCGTATTTCCGAATTTCGGGTAAAGGTGTATGACCGACAATCTGGTGAAAACCTGATATATAATGCCCTGCCGTCTCCCGCTGGTCGGCCCAGACTAGCCCGCCCGTGGCACCCGGATTTCCGCCGCGAATGGCTCCGCACTCAAACAAGGCTTCCCGACCCGCAGCCGTCTCCTGTAAGGCATTCAAGGTATCTGCTAAATGGTCGCCTTTAATACCATGCTTACGGGCCCAGAGACGGGATATCCCCGCGTGCGTAAACAAATGATGATCAAGCTGGTAAGCGACCTGAAAAGCCGACTGATGCTCCCGGTAAAAAGCCGTCCATTTCTTTTGCATGTAAAACCGAAAACCCGAGCAGGGATGTTCTGGATAATGCAGATAAGCCACGTCGTGATTGCCCAGTAACAGCACAAACTTCTCCGGTTCTGCTTCTTTTAAAGCTACAATTTGCTTTAAAACCTCATCCGTCTGTTCATCCGAAAACTCTTTGGAATCAACGTAATCGCCCATGAAAATGACCTTATCCGCTGCGGCTATTGGGGCTTGCTGCCAGTTGGTTCGTCCGTGAATATCACCAATCGCTAATACATTCATGAAAGCATAGTAGAAAAGGATGTTCCACTACTTCTTTTTGCGTTGCTCTTTCTGGCGTTTGCGATTATTGTCCAGCAATTTTTTTGCCTCGGCTCGCTGAGACGTTTTCTTGTCCGCAAAACGGAGCACTTTTTCGTAATACTGCTTCGCTTCCTCCAGATTTCCTTCGCCATCAGCAATTTTTCCGAGGTTCAAGAGAGCCGACGTATGGTAACCCGATTCGGTAGCTCCATTCATTTCCGCAAAAGCAATTGTGCGTTTGTAATACTCTTTTGCTGCCGGAATATTATGATAAAAAAAGTGATTGTAATACGCCAGAATATACGCGGCGTAACGACCACTGACAGGCTCGTAGCCAAACTGACGGTTGTCATAGCGTTCCAGGATGGCTTTCGATGCCACATCGGCTTCGTTAATATGCCCCGTTACGAAACATTCGCGGGCATACATGCGGTGAAAATAGGGATTCCAGGGATAAGTGATGTGCAGGTAACGAGCCAACTGATACCCCTTTTCGTGCTGATTTTCAGAAGCATAAATCTGAAGTAAAAAGTATTGAGCTTCTGTTCGGCTGTAAAAGGCATTGCGGGAAACCCATTCCAACTGACCGATTCCTTTTTTCTTATCACCCTCGTGGAAAAACCAGAAAATGGGTTTTAAAGCCGAGTAATTTTCCGGTACCCATTGTCGGTAATAATTATACAGACCGTCACCGAAGGCCATTTCGGGAGAAAAATCTTCGTGACCTTTACATTTTTCAAAATACTTCAATGCGTTTTTTCCGGCATTACTCGCTTTAAGCCATTTTTTCCGCTCAGCGTACATTCGGGATTTGAAGGCATACGAGGCGGCTAGAAAGAAACTGGCTTCAATTTCCTGATTCCCACCCTGATCATACAATTTTTCGGCTTTTTCAATGGCTTCGTCCATGAATAACTCGCACTTCGCATCATACATATCGTTATCCGTGTTCGGAACGATTTTCCACCATTCTGCCAAGCCAAACAGGAAATAGGGGAGCGGATGCTCAGGGTAACGAGCCCGCAAGTAACCAAACTCCTTCAGGGCTTCCGGAAAGTTATAGTTATACATAGCGTTAATCGCGTCGGTCGCTTCGATCTGCACTTCGGTGCGTTTCAGCAGCATTCCACCCGAGCGGGCCTGCTCATTTTTCTCCGCCGTTTCAAACCAGGATTGTGCCGAAGAAGTAAGGGTAATTAGGACTAAGAAAAAGGTTACTAAATTGATTTTCATGGCTTTGAAAAAAGCTCTCACGGGATTGTACGTTACAGAGTAGCTGTGGTAAGATCAACGGCAATTATTAAAAAGTCGTTTAAATTTAATCTGAATTTTTTTCGTTTTGACACTTACAAAGATAGGAAAGCTAATTTTGGGTTTTCAATGAATGAAAAATTGACTTTTCCTTTGAAGATCAGCGAGCCTTCAGGTAAAGGAAAGCGTACGGTTTTATTGGTTTCTCCCTGAAGTAATTCTTGTTTGCCCCGTGGAAAGGCGGTCTTTATGTACTCAAACTTTCAAACGAAAGCAAACCTGAAACGTACTTCCCTAATCCCAACTCAAGTGATACAGATTCACGATAAACATTTTGACATTTTTATTGATCAGGAAACGCTGGAAGCACGAATTGCGAAGCTAGCCGAGCAGATTGATCGCGATTATGCGGGGCGGTGTCCCTTATTGATTGCCGTGCTGAATGGCTCGTTTCTGTTTGTGGCCGAATTGATGAAAAACATCAGGATCGATTGCGAAATTACGTTCATTCGCCTTAATTCTTACGAAGGTACAGGCACGACGGGAAAAGTGAAGCAGATCCTGGGTTTAAGCGAAGAAATCAGCGGTCGTGATGTAGTTATTATCGAAGACATCGTAGATACGGGTCATACCATGGCTGAGTTACTGGGTCAGGTAACGGCGAGAAAGCCCCGTTCCATTGAAATTGCGACAATGCTTCACAAGCCCGAAGCGACCCGCATTCCGGTAACGTTGAAGTATGTAGGCTTTGCGATTGAAAATAAGTTTGTGCTGGGCTACGGACTGGATTACGACGGTCTTGGCCGGAACCTGCCCTGTATTTATCAACTGGCGGAGTAGATAGCGTGGTTAGTGGTGGGTTGAGGGTTGTTAGGAACTTTACTGTGGTCTGTGATTGGTTTCACAGGCCACTTTTGTTATAAAGCAAATGGTAATGAGAGTTGTTAGTCATTTGTTACTGGTTGTTAGAAAATACGTGATGCTGTGTCATTTTATCTCTAAAACGAACAACTAATCACTAACAACTAAATCACCAGCGTCTTGCCCGTTTGGTAAGGAGCCAAAAGACTGGATTCAGGCGAAAGTTCGGTAACCAGGTAATCGATTTCCCGCAGATCTGCCACTTTCATGGACATAACACTGTTCATTTTTTCAGATATTGCAAGAATTGCAATCTTTTCGGAGGCACGAATCATGGCTTTCTTGGCCTGTACTGTTTCCCAGTTTGAATCGGTTAGCCCTTCTTTAGCGTCTAATGCGTTGGTTCCCATGATACACAGGTCTACGCGAATCTCTGACAATCGTTGATATACGTCGCCGCCCACGGCCATCTGGCTGTAGCGGGAAATGGGGCCGCCAATCATTATAATTTCCAGATTTGGCTTATCCAGTAATTCTACGGCTGTTAATGGATTGACCGTTAGGAAAGTAGCTTTCAGCTCATTCGGGATCATCTTGATAAACTCCCGAATGGTCGTACCACCGCCCATCAAAACCAGCATTCCGTCTTTTAATAAGGAAACTGCTTTTTCTGCAATGAGTTTTTTGCTGTCATGGGCGTAACTCTCCACGGGTTGCGAAGAGTAGTGATAAGCCTTAGACATCGCTCCACCCCGTATTTTAATCAATTTTCCCTCGTCGGCCAGGTCATTAATATCCCGGCGAATGGTATCCTCCGAAACATTAAGGGTATTGGCTAAATCCGTAAGGGTGATACGGGTATGAAGGTTCACTTGGTTTATAATCAGATCCTTACGGTCTTCTTTTAAGAAAACGACTGACATTCGTTAAGTGGATTACTGTTGAATAAACAAAGGTAAAAAAAATCAGCAGGGAGTGGCTACCGTTTGCTGGCTACTAGTGAAATTCCTGAATCTTAAAAAACATTAATAGTATTGTAATATATCTAAAAATGCATGTTTTGCAATTAATAATGCTGTAAAAGTAATATTTTATGGTTGATAATGCATGATAATGGTCATTTTGTAAAATTTTATTTGCAAAGTCGATAAATAAGTGCCTATATTTCGCAAAAAATGCAAATAGCTTGCAAGTTATGCGGATTAACCTGGCAAGTCCATTTGGAAAATCCTTATCCTGTACTTCTATGAAAATTCTACCCTCCTGTTTTCCTGGCCGTTTCGGAAGGCTCTTTGCTTTCTTCTGGCTCATCGGAATTCCTGCGATAGCCCAGACTATCACTGGAAAAGTAACCAATGCTGGTGACGGAGCTCCGTTACCCGGCGTTACGGTTGTCGAGAAAGGTTCTACCAAAGGAACTGTTACTGACGCTCAGGGACAGTTTACCCTGATGGCGGCTGAAAATGCAACATTAGTATTCTCTTATGTAGGATTTCTGTCACAAGAAGTAGCCGTTGGCGGACGGACGAATCTGGAAGTGGCCATGAAAGAAGATACCAAAAGCCTGAACGAAGTAGTCGTAACGGCCTTAGGTATCCAGCGGGATAAAAAAGCTCTGGCTTATTCGGTAACGGAAGTGAAAGGCTCTGAGTTTACCCAGGCTCGTGAAAACAACGTAGCCAATGCCCTTTCTGGTAAAATTGCCGGGGTGAATGCTACAGGTCTTTCGACAGGACCTGGCGGGTCGAGCCGTATCATTATTCGCGGGAATGGTTCATTAACGGGAGTGAACCAGCCCCTTTATGTAATTAACGGGATGCCGATTGATAACACTACTCCTGGGGGTAGTGCGACAGCCAACGGTGGGCAGGGTAACGTGGACCGCGGCGATGGGATTGGCGGAATTAACCCCGACGATATTGAAAGCATGAGTGTTTTGAAAGGTGGTACTGCGGCTGCTTTATACGGCTCACGGGCTGCTAACGGGGTTATCTTGATTACCACCAAGAAAGGGCGTGCTCAAAAAGGCATTGGTGTCGACTTCAATTCAACGTTCACCACAGAAAGCATCGCCGTTGTGCCTGATTGGCAGTACGAATACGGACAAGGAGACGGAGCAGCAAAACCAACTACGCAGGCTCAGGGCATTGCCTGGGGTCGTCGTTCCTGGGGTGCTAAAATTGATGGTTCTGATTTCGTAGCCGCTGATGGCTTAACTCATCCTTACGTTGCCCAGCGGAATAACCTGAAAAACTTCTATCAGACGGGTAAGACTTTTACTAATACATTAGCCGTCAATGGTGGAAATGAGAATGTTAACTATCGATTCTCCGTATCTGACCTGGACGCTAAAGGAATATTGCCAACGCAGACGTATAATCGTAAAACGGGTAACCTGAACCTGAATGGACGATTTGGACCTAAAATTGCGGTAGAGGCCTTGGCTCAATACACCATCGAAGCTAACAACAACAAAACGGGAGCGGGGGATGCTTTGGGAAATCCCAACTGGACTCCTTATATGATTGGTAATACCTCAGACATTCGCTGGCTGGCTCCAGGGTATGATGCAAACAATAATGAAATTGCCTGGAATGATGCTTCCATTGCTTCCAATAGCTACTTCGTTATCAATAAATACAAGCAGAACGATACGAAGAACCGTTTTATCGGTCAGTTTGGTTTGACTTACAACATCCTGGATAACCTGTATGTGAAGGGAACGGTTAGCCGCGACTTCTTCAACTATCAGTATAAATACATCCTTCCGACTGGCACTTTATACGTTCCTAACGGCGAGTATAACGAACTGAAGACCGACGTAAGCGAAACCAATGCAATGGTAACGGCAAACTATAATACCAAGATTGCTTCTACGATTGGTCTGTCGGCTCTCGTTGGAGCAAACCGTCGTGATTATAACTACAACCAAATCAATATTGCGGGTAGTAACTACGTACTTCCTTACTTCTATAGCTCTACGAATTTAAGAACGATCACTACGACTCCGCGGAATGAGAGAGTACGTACGAACTCGGTATTTGGATCATTAGATTTAGATTACAAAGGCATTGCGTTCTTAACCATGACGGGTCGTCAGGATTGGTTCTCTACTTTGAGTCCTAAAAACAACTCCATTTTTTACCCATCCATTGGTGGTAGCTTCGTTCTGTCGCAGGCCATAGCATTACCCCGAGCCATTGATTTTGCCAAGATTCGGGCTTCCTGGGCTCAGGTAGGAGGGGCTACGCCTGATCCTTATGCCATTAATCTGACGTATTCAATGGTACCTAGTTCAGGACAACCCTTGCAGAACGTAACCAGTACGGCTATTACCAATGCAGGGCTGAAACCTTTGACTTCTACCACTTATGAAGTGGGGGTTGACTTACAATTCCTGAACCGCCGGGTAGGGTTAGACCTGACGTATTATAACCGTGCTACTACCAACGACATCGTTCAGACGAGCATTAGCGAAACATCTGGCTATAATTCGGTGTACATGAACGTAGGTAAGATGAGTAACAAGGGTATTGAAGCCTTAGTAACGTATAGCCCTATTCGTCGGAAAAATTTCGGTTGGGACATCAGCTATAACGTAGCCTATAACGACAGTAAAGTAATCAAACTGGCGGATGGTATTACGTCTTTACAAATGGCTACCTCGGTAGGAAACTGGGCTTATATTAACTCGATTGAAGGCCGTTCGTACGGAACAATCGTGGGTACGACTCGTCAGCGGGATGCGAATGGTAACATTATCTACGATCCAACGACGGGTTATGCTTTAAAATCAAATCTGCATGAATTAGGCAAAGGGGTACCTCCGTTAACGATGGGATTAACTAACGAATTTCATTACAAAAACTTCTCGTTTAACTTCCTCCTTGATGGTAAGTTCGGTAACAAAATCTTCTCTGTATTAGAGGTATATGCGAACCGAATGGGTAAACTGAAAAGAACCCTTGACGGTCGTGAAAATGGCTTGACGGTAACGGGTGTGACGGCAAGTGGAGATGCCTTTACGAAGACGATTGCTAAGGAAAATCTGCGTCCTTATTATGACAATGATAAAAATTACACGGAACTCTTCCTGCATGATGCCAGCTTTGTTAAGCTTCGTCAGGCCATGGTGAGCTACAACATTCCGGTAAAAAACTTCAAACTCCTGAAACTTCAGTCAGCTAGTATCTCATTTGTTTCACGGAATATTCTGACGCTGTATAAAAACACGGACAATTTTGACCCTGAGCAAAGCTTTACGAACAGTTCGAACCAAGGTTTTGAATCGATTGGCTTGCCCAGAACCAGAAGTTATGGTTTGAATCTTCTCTTGAAATTCTAATTACCGACTACGATGAAAAAAAGATTCTATAAAATATATGCCTGTTTACTGGTATTGACCGCATTGCAAAGCTGCGACAAAGGCTTTGAGGCCTTGAATACCAACCCGGATGCTTCCAGTACGATCAACGGAGATTATGTATTTACGAAAGCTCAGTATGATGCCGTAGGAAACATGATCACGGGTTTACAAGGCACCATGCAATACACGACCAGCTACAATGACGTGGCAGGTTGGGGCTCTAAATACATTTTTAATCAGGGAACGGCCCCCTATGCGGTATTTAGTAGTGCCTATACGAAAGAGCTCAATGAAATGGGCGAAATCATACGAGCTTTTGAGAAAGATCCAGCTCTGGTTAATAAACTGGCTATTGCTAAAATCTGGCAGGTGTACTGTTTCTCAAAAGTTACCGACTTATACGGTGATATTCCTTATAAAGAGGCTGCTCTTGGTTACGTATCGAGTAATTACAAGCCCGTTTACGATTCACAACAAAGCATCTACACCGATCTTCTGGCTCAGTTAGAAACAGCAGTAGGCATGTTTGATGCGACGAAGACGACGTTTGGTGCCGCCGATATGATTTATGGTGGAGACCTGACGAAGTGGAAAAAGTTTGCGTACTCTCTGATGTTACGCATGGGTATGCGAATGACTAAAGCCAATAGTACGCTGGCTGAGACCTGGGTGAAGAAGGCGATTGCAGGTGGCGTTATTCGTGATGATGCGGATCTGGCTAAAATCTCGTATCTGGCTTCTGGACAGATCATTAATCAAAATCCGTTGGCCTACTGGATGTTGAACAGTGATTATATCCTGGCTAATGGTAATAGTAACCCTGAAGGGGGCAAGTACGATAAGGTTTTTATTGATTACCTGAAAGCAACGAATGATCCGCGTCTACCCGTAATTTCCGTGGTATACGTGAATGGAAAAGCCAGTAATGACCCCTCCATTCAGAAAGGTATGGCTCACAACATTGCCAACACAAAACCTAGCGATTTCGTGACCTACTCAGAGCCTAACCAGAATACGCTTCTGAAGTTAAGTGCTCCTATGTTGGTATTAACCAATGCAGAGGTAAATTTCTATCTGGCAGAGGCAGCACTTCGGGGTTGGTATACTACTGAAACGGCAGCAAACCTGTATGCTTTAGGAACTCGGGCAGCGTTACGTCAGTGGTCGTTGTATGGTAGCGATGGCGTTATCTCTGATGCAAACATTAATGCTTATGTAACGGCACAAGCTCTGAAAACGGGCACTGTGGCGGCTCAGATGGAACAAATTCATACGCAGTTCTGGGTATCCGTATTTCCTAACTCTCAGGAAGTATTCCTCAACTGGAGACGTACAGGTTACCCCGCTCTGGTGCCGAATAACTACGCGGGTAATATCACCGGAGGACAAATTTTCAGACGAATGTTATACCCCGCAACGGAAGAAAACCTGAACGCTGAAAACTATTATAAAGTAGTGGCAGCTCAGGGAACCAATGAGTTTATGACTCGAATCTGGTTAGATAAGCAGTAATAATTTTGAAGGAGTGAATGATAGAATGAGTGAGTGAATGTAGGCAGCGTATTACCTTGAGGCCTCACTCATTTGAATAGTTCAGGAATGAAATACCTAGTAACCATAGTACTTTTCTTCATTGGTTTTGGAAATGGGTTCGCTCAAAGCGGGCTCATTCCTCAACCGGTAGCCTATCACCGGAACTCGGGCGAATTCACGCTTACGGCCTTAGCGAAACTTTCGTCCGATTCCGGTGTGCCGGCTGCTTTACTGAAACTGACCCAGGAGCAAATCCACTCGTTGACCGGATTTACCTTGCCTGTGTCCTCTACAAATGCCTCTATTTCCCTGAAAATTGATTCGCTGAAGGTGTCCCAGCCGGAAGGTTATCACCTGCGAATTCAACCCAAAAGCATTGAATTGATCGGGCACGATCAGGCCGGACTGTTCTATGGCGTACAATCGCTCGTTCAGTTGATTAGTCAGTCTTCTGACCTGCGATTACCTGCCTGTAGTATTAAGGATTATCCCCGGTTTTCGTACCGGGGTATGCACTTGGATGTCAGCCGCCACTGGTTCCGGGTGCCTTTTATTAAAAAGTATATTGACCTGCTGGCTCAGTATAAGTTCAACACCTTTCACTGGCACCTGACGGACGATCAGGGCTGGCGAATCGAGATCAAGCGTTACCCACAATTGCAGGAAACGGCGGCCTTCCGCAGTCAGACGCTGATCGGTCATAAACGCGAACTTCCTCACCGTTTCGACGGCAAAAAATACGGCGGCTATTACACGCAGGATGAAGTCCGCGAGGTCGTTCGTTATGCGGCCCAACGCCACATTACCATCATTCCCGAAATCGAAATGCCCGGTCACGCATTGGCGGCGTTGTCGGCTTTTCCGGCTCTGGGTTGCACGGGCGGGCCTTATCAGGCTGCTACCTTCTGGGGGATTTTCGATGACGTGTATTGTGCAGGAAACGACAGCACGTTCACTTTTTTACAACATGTTCTGGACGAAGTTGTCGAGTTATTTCCTTCAAAGTACATCCACATCGGTGGTGACGAATGTCCGAAGACCCGCTGGAAAAGCTGTCCGAAATGCCAGGCCCGGATGAAGCACGAAGGGCTGAAAGATGAGCACGAGTTGCAGAGTTATTTCATACAACGAATGGAGAAATACCTGTTGACGAAAAACCGTGAAATCATTGGGTGGGACGAAATTCTGGAAGGGGGCTTGTCGCCCGGAGCGACCGTAATGAGCTGGCGGGGAACCGAAGGAGGTATCGAGGCCATGCGTCAGAAGCATAAGGCCATTATGACACCCGAAATGTTTGTCTACTTCGATTTCTACCAATCTTTATATCCTCAGGAACAAGTAGCCGCTGCCTGGTATACGCCGTTAAGTAAGGTCTATAGTTACGAACCCGTTCCTGATTCATTAACTCAGGAAGAGGCCTCGTATTTACTGGGCGTTCAGGGAAATGTCTGGAGTGAATACTTATCGACAGATGCCAAAGCCGAATACATGATTTTTCCACGGGCACTGGCCGTGGCCGAAATAGCCTGGTCACCGAAAACGGGACGAACGTATACCGATTTTTTAAGACGCTTACGGAAAAATGAATCTTTACTTAAACGACTGAAGGTAAACTATGCGAAGGTTTTCGACGAAATTACGGACACCGTTTTAGTGACGGCACCGGGGAAAATTCAGCTTCGGTTAAAGACCACTTTACCCCAGGCAACCATTCGGTATACCACCGACGGAAGTGAGCCACAAGCGACGAGTTCGATCTATACTTCAGCATTACCCATCCCGAAAACGCAGACGATCAGAGCGGCGGTTTTTCAGGGTAAAGTTCAGCAGGGCCGGGTGTTCGAAAAATCATTCACCATTTCCAAATCCACAGGTAAGCCCCTTTTGCTGGCGACGGCTCCGAAGGGTAACTTCATTACCTCCAGTTCACTCGTAGCGGTCAATGGTGTTCAGGGAACGGCTCGTTACAACACTGGCGAGTGGTTAGGATTCTTGGGTGAGAATGCTGAGTGGACGCTGGATTTACAGAAAACGGAAACGGTTTCCGAAATCCGCATCAACGTTTTAAAATACCACTGGCAGCGGTTTTGGGAACCCACGGCCCTGCACATGCTGGTTTCAGAAGACGGAAAAAATTACCGGGAAGTGTATCAGTACAAAGACTTCCCAATAAACGGAATCAACGAAATCAAAGGACAGTTTCAGCCCACCAGAGCCCGATTCATTAAAATCAAAGCGGAGAATAAAGGAATTGTCCCCGCAGGCGAATATGGAGCCGATAATAAGGCCTGGCTTTTGATGGATGAACTGATTGTGAATTGAGTTTAGAGTTTTGGGTTTAGGGTTACTGCCAGTGCAGTTTTGAGTTATTCAGAAAACGGAATAGTAACCTTGACAAATCCCCAACACAAAACTCTAAACCCTAAACCCTAAACTAATAATGCGTCGATTATCCTGCTTCCTCTTCCTGTTTTTATTTGCCCTGGCTGGTTACGCTCAGGAAACTGAGAATTTTGGTGCCAACCATAACAAGCCCGAACGTGAGGAGTGGCTGAAAGATGTAGGCTTTGGGATGTTTATTCACTGGAACGTGGATACACAGCTTGGCGTCGTCATCAGCCACTCGCTCGTGGGAGCTTCACCGGATTATGTGGAGCGTTACATCAAGGAACTGCCTCAAACCTTCAATCCCAAAGACTGGGATGCTGAAAGGATCGTGATGCTGGCAAAAAATGCGGGCATGAAGTACATCATGTTCACGACCAAACACCACGCCGGATTCTGCATGTGGGACACCAAAACCACGGATTTCAACGTGATGAATACGCCTTACAAAAAGGACATCGTAAAGCAATACGTGGACGCTTGTCGGAAGTGGGGGCTAGCCGTTGGTTTTTATTATTCGCCCGAAGATTTTGTTTTTGCCTACAAGAATGGCATGAAAGACATTACCCGCGATGACCACTGGGAGAAGGCGAAGCCCTTTCAGGCTGAGTACAAGAAATTCGTAGTGGAACAGACGAAGGAATTAATGACCAAATATGGTCCGGTAGATTTGTTCTTTATTGACAGTGATGTGTTGAAAGAAGAGGTTAAAGAAACGGTCTGGAAATACCAGCCGAACTGTCTGATTACTCGCGGAGCCTTACCTACACCTGAGCAGTATTTACCTGGAGAGACGTTAGTGACGGCCTGGGAAAGCAACATGACGATGGGAACAGCCTGGAATTACAAGCCTACCAATGAACACTATAAATCAGGCACGGAGTTACTGAACATTCTGATCGAATCACGGGCCAAGGGGGGGGCTTATCTACTCAATGTAGGACCTACTCAATGGGGCAATCTGAACGAAGGTCAGGAAGGTCGTTTGATGGAAATTGGAGCCTGGCATTTCATTAATCAGGAAGCGGTGCATAACGTTCGCCCCTGGATTGTTCGCACGGAAAATGACATTTGGTTTACGAAGAAGAAAGACGAAAATACCGTTTATGCGTACTTAACGAACATGCCCGATTGGCCTCGCGGCGAGCGTCGGGAATTCCTGATTCGTTCGGTAAAAGCAACGGCGAATACGGAAGTTTCAGTATTAGGACAAACGGGTAATGTCGTGGAATATAAACCTAACGTGGATGGTCGGGCTCGCTTCGAGCAAACGCCGGAAGGGTTGAAAATCTCAGTTGTTCGGGCTCAGCGGATTTATAACAATCACAAATGGCCTAATCCCATCGTAGTAAAACTCAAAAACGTAGAAGCGGCTCTGACGCCCATGCAGTTCCGTACGGTAAGTGCTGAAAAGCTGAAAAACGGTAACCTGAAATTGACGGCAGATGTCGTAAGAATGGGTTCAGGAAAAGAGTATCGCATTGGCTTCGAGTATCGTCCCGTACAAAGTTCGCTGAACGAAGAATTCAATGAAAAATGGAAGTCAACGGATATTTATCCCGTAACCAATACCGGCAAAATGACGCTGGAATTAGTGAAAGGTAATATTCAGTCTTATAACGAAATTGAATACCGGGCGGTGGTCTATCAGGACAACATGCGGATTGAAGGCAATACTCAGAAAATTAGTACCCTGCGGCTGGAATAGTGAAAATTTCACTGGCGGGTTTTAGGTGCCGATTACCGCTGCCAGCGAAAAAGCTGGTCGGGCCACGATGGAAGCTTGAAATCACCGCTGCCAGCTTTTCGCTGGCAGCAAAAGCCGGGACTTTGGCTTAGTTGTTAGGAATAGAGTAGTGCTGCCAGCAAAAAAGCTGGCCGGGCTACGATGGAAGCTTGAAATCACCGCTGCCAGCTTTTTCGCTGGCAGCAAAAGCTGGGACTTTAGCTTGGTTGGTAGGAATGGAGTAGTGCTGCCAGCGAAAAAGCTGGCAGCGGCATCAATAACCTTGATTGTGCTGTTAGCATCTATTCGTTGCCAGTAGGAACAACGTTTAAATAATAAAGAGGTCGCTTAAAAACCAAAGGTTACGTTTTCACTGAAAACAGAAAACCGCAAACAGAAAACGGATCGAATGCTTAGTGTTGCTGCCTGTATTGTTTTACTAGTGTTACTTATTGTCTGGGCCAAAGTCAATCCCTTTTTAGCCTTTCTGCTAGTTTCGGTTTTAGCGGGCTGGTTATTAGGTATTCCTCTGATAAAAATCGGACAATCCATACAGAAAGGAGTTGGTGATACCCTGGGTTCGCTGGTATTAATCATTGCCCTCGGAGCCATGCTGGGAAAACTGGTGGCCGAAAGCGGAGCCGCTCAGAAAATTGCCTCAGTGATGATGGGGTTGTTCGGCGAAAAATATATTCACTGGGGACTAGTCTGTACGGGGTTTATCATCGGGATTCCTCTGTTTTACGGCGTTGGCTTCGTGTTGATGGTGCCACTGATTTTTTCGGTAGTGTACCAATACCGTTTACCCGCCGTGGCCATTGGGTTGCCTATGTTGGCGTCTCTGTCAGTGGCTCATGGGTTTTTACCGCCACACCCTTCGCCAGCGGCCTTAGTTGGCCAGTTTCACGGGGATATGGGACTGACCTTAGTATACGGATTAATCATTGCTGTACCCACGATTATCCTCGCTGGTCCGGTTTATGCTTTAACCCTGAAAGGCATTCATTCAGAGCCATTAGTAACTTTTCAGGCCAGTTTTATTCCTGAAGAAGAGTTACCCAGCGGCTTTAGCAGCTTTTTTACAGCGTTACTCCCCGTCGGCTTATTAACCCTGACCACGTTGTCACATTTTTATCCGGGTAACCCCTTCGAAGGCGTCTTAGGCTTCATCGGAGACCCGACGATTGTGATGTTGATTTCTGTAATCGTAGCCACTTTTACGCTTGGAATCAGTCGGGGAAAAAGCATGACCGGAGTCATGAAAACCTACGAAACTGCCGTTAAGGACATCGCCATGATTGTCCTAATCAGTGGTGGAGCGGGAGCCTTAAAGCAGGTATTAACTGACAGCGGACTGAGCACCGAAATTGCCAATCAGCTCCAAAGTTTGGAAATGCCACCGTTATTTTTAGGCTGGCTTATTGCAGCCATCATTCGAGTCTGTATTGGTTCAGCTACGGTCGCCGGACTAACCGCAGCGGGCATTATCGCTCCGTTGATGACTCAGCAGGCGATTAATCCTAACCTGATGGTATTGTCCATCGGAGCGGGAAGTTTAATGTTTTCGCACGTGAATGATCCGGGGTTCTGGATGTTCAAAGAATACTTTAATTTATCCGTCAAAGACACCATTCGTTCCTGGTCCATGATGGAAACCCTCGTCGCCATTGTAGGTTTATTGGGGGTATTACTTTTGAATCAAATCATATAGCAAATGCCGTTTTGAGTTTAGGGTTGTGAGTTTTGAGTTCGTTTTTAATAACCCCAAACTCACAACCCTAAACTCAAAACATCAAAAACTAATAACTAAATTTTAATCTCATGAGCACAGCCGCAACAACTGTTGAATTACTTAGCCCTGAAGCTGCCTTTGCTAAATTAGGACTTTCGTTACCTCCCGCCCCTACGCCGTTAGGGGTTTATAAGCCTTACCTGATTGACGGTAAATACCTTTACGTTTCTGGTCACGGACCCGTGCAGGACGACAAGAGTCTGATCATTGGCCGGATTGGTCGTGAAATTGATGCTGAAGCGGGTAAAATGGCCGCTCGTCAGGTAGGATTAACCATTCTATCCACCATCAAAACGCACGTTGGTAGCCTTGACCGTGTCAAGCGGGTAATCAAGGTATTGGGGATGGTCAACTGCGTTTCCGAATTCGAGCGTCATCCTTATATCATCAACGGTTGCAGTGAGTTATTTGCTCAGGTTTGGGGTGAAGAAAACGGCATCGGCGTTCGCTCCGCCGTAGGTTTCGGCTCCCTCCCCGACAACATCCCCGTCGAGATCGAGGCTTTGTTTGAATTAGTATAAGAGGTTTAGGGTTGGGAATTTTTAGTTTTGAGTTAAAAAGAAGAGCTGCCATTGTGGTTTTAAGTTGTTCCTATAACAAGTGCTAAACTCAAAACCCTAAACTCAAAACTCAAAACTCAAATGTTCATTTTTGATGCTCACCTGGATTTGAGTATGAATGCGATGGAGTGGAACCGCGATTTGCGGTTACCCGTCGAGCAGCTCAACGCCAGAGAAAAAGGCTTAACCGATAAGCCTGACCGGGCGAAAGCAACGGTTTCCTTACCCGAACTTCGGAAGGGAAACATTGGAATCGTCGTAGCCACGCAGATTGGTCGTTACGTAGCTCCCGATAACCATCTGCCGGGCTGGCATTCGCCCCAGCAGGCCTGGGCCCAGACGCAGGGCCAGGTTTCGTGGTATAAAGCCATGGAAGAGGAGGGTGAAATGACGCAGATTACCGACTGGGCTGGGCTGGAAAAGCACCTGGCTCTCTGGAACGATGGAACTCCCAACGACCAAAAGCCGGTAGGGTATATCCTGAGTCTGGAAGGAGCTGACTCCATTGTTACCATTGACCATGTGGAGCGAGCCTATAACTACGGCCTTCGTGCCATTGGTCCTGCTCATTACGGGCCGGGACGTTACGCTCAGGGAACCGATGCCACGGGCTTCATGGGCAAAGCCGGACAGGACTTACTCAAAGAAATGGAGCGTCTCAACATTATTCTGGATGCAACCCACCTGTGTGACGACAGTTTCTGGGAAGCAATGGATCACTTCAACGGGCCGGTTTGGGCAAGTCATAACCTGTGCCGGACGCTGGTGAACCATAATCGTCAGTTCAGCGATGATCAGATTCGTGAACTTATCAGTCGCGGAGCGGTTATTGGCGGTGCTTTGGATGCCTGGATGATGGTGCCTAACTGGGTCCGTGGCGTGTCTACGCCCGAAGGCATGAACTGTAATCTGGACGTATTAATTGACCACCTCGATCATATCTGTCAGATTGCTGGCAATGCCGACCACATTGGCATTGGAACGGATCTGGACGGAGCTTTCGGTCGGGAGCAGTGTCCGTATGATCTGGAAACGATTGCCGATTTGCAAAACATTCCGGGCTTACTGGCTAAGCGGGGGTATAGCGAAGAAGATATTAAGAAGGTAATGCACGGAAACTTCTTACGTTTCCTGAAGAATGCCTGGAAATAGAAATAGGTTAAGAATACTGTTTTGTTGAAAAGCTCTCACCTGTTAGGTTTGAGCTTTTTTGTTTTACTGCCGTTCCAGCATAAACTCACCCGTTTGTAACGTTCGGTTATCAGTTACTGGATTTAAAATCAGTCGGTTATTATCCAGAAAAGTTGTCTTAAATAACTTGCCACTCAGCGAAGACATGCAGGGAGCTTTGATTAACAAATAGGAATCTTCCAGCGTGAACGTACCATTTCCGCAACCCAGAAAGGCATAATGAATAGGAAGGGTATTCTTGTATTCTTCATTGAATTCTCCCTTTTGATTGAGATTAAGCAGAACGATTTTATCGTTCGGGACGGCCATGGGCGTGCAGGTTGAGTCAGTCTTAGGCTGGCAATAGGAAATTAGCCGCCAGCTTCCCTGAATGGGCGAGACGGCCTGATGGGAACAGGACATTAACGCCAGTAAAAAGAGGGCAAGCAGCAGCCCATTCAGAGACAGTCTGACGTTTACCATTTTTTGAAGATAAAAAACACGGCAATAACCAGAAAGATAAAGCCTACAAGGTGATTCCAGGCCAGTTTATCCGTTTTAAAAAGGTACACGGCCATGAGTGTAAATACCGTTAGCGAAACGACTTCCTGAATGATTTTTAGCTGAAAAAGGGTGAAGGGGCCACCCGTTTCTTCGGAGCCGATGCGATTGGCCGGAACCTGAAAAACGTACTCAAACAGAGCCAAGCCCCAGCTTAGAAAAATAACGCCAAAGAGTGAAAGTTTGGCTAACGCAGGCCATTGTTTGACCTGAAGGTGACCGTACCAGGCCAGCGTCATGAAGACGTTGGAGACGATTAAAAGCAAAATGGAATAAATGCCACGCATATAGTAAAGAGAGAACCAGCGAAAGGTTAGGCCAGCTATCTCTTGCGAAAATAAAGAAGTTTACGGAGAAACGAATGACAGAGTCATACAGCTTTAGTCAATCGGGCTGATAAGGTTTTAAATTGGATTTGATGCTTATGGTAGTAAGTGAAGTAATCTACGCTTGATAAAAAATGCCCCCAAGTAGTAGCTAACTTCCTGGAGGCATTTTAACCCTGCGACTCATTTTATAGAGTCACAGGGTTAATGAAAAGATAGGTTGAAATTTTTAAAAGATGTATTCTTTGTTCCACTACTTCACGTAGGAGACCATATCTACAGTAATGGTATTTGAGCCTGCATCATACGTTACATTTCCTTTGACATCTTTATCATTAATGGTCATCGGCAATTTACTAGGATCGAAGGTAATGAGCGTTTCCTGCCACTTTTTATCATAGTATGCACCAACATTATAGGTTCCATTCTTAATTACCTGACTATTCCCATTGCCGACGTTAACGTACATGTACACATTAGTTCCGGGTTCCCACCAGTTACCCGTAGTTTTATTCATAGAAACCCATCCTGAAGGTTTGGTTAATATTTTACTACTTGAACTATACACAGAAAAATTGAAAGCCAAGTTTACGAAAGCTGGTGGAGCCGGAGGGTTTACATTTACGGTTATGTTATCAGTTGAGCAAGGATTAAATACATTCGTTTGTGCAATCTGCTTAGATCCCCACATATCGTACACTACAATTTTTACTTTGTTATAGGCTGGAGATCGCGGGAGGGTAAAACTAAGGCCATCGTATATCTCTTGACTATGCGAACCAGTTAAATAGGCCCCGTATTCGGTTTGAAGCTGTACTTCGTAAGTGTTTCCTCGGGTCTTAATCGTATTTGATTTAAAATTTATAGTTAGTTTTTTACGAAGGCAGTCTCTAATACCATTAAATCCCCAATCTAAATTCCAGAAAGACAAGTGAGCTGCTTTAAACTGAGCGGTTAATTTCCCATCTGAGCCAGCAGTAACCGTAGCTGTACCTTCTTCTTTCCATTCACCCGTTTCTTCATTCAAGCTCCATACAGGTACAACTTCTCCCGCTTTTATGGATTCACCAGTCGTTGGATTCACCAGACTTTCATCTAACCCAATTTTAACGTCTACGGGTTTGGAGAATTTTTTAACTTCGGTACTTCCCGCAAACATATCAACGGCTACAAAACCAGCCGTGACGAAGGTTACTGGGTCAGCTGGTTTTCCATTGGCATCAACTACGTTGTCTGCGATAAAGCCCCCAGGAAAAGCAACGACCGATTCCTGAGAAGAGGGCGTATAATGAACGATATTCATCTGAACCTGACCAGAAGGAACAGCCTTACCTGCAGCGTCCTGCATTTGGGTTCCCGGTGTAATGCTAATGGTTGCTACGTCGGGTTTCGTTGCGGTTTGCGGGGCCGTAATGGTTACGGTTGATGACGTTGATCCATTGGCATCAAGATTGGTTTTAACAACTGCGGCAGAGGTACCCTCGGCTGGATTGGCAAACTCCACCAATGGAATCTGAATGGTACTTGCATTGTCATCGGTTAACGTGACGTTGTACGATACGGGGCTAAATCCCGGAACAGTTGCTGAGATTGTAAATTTCAGCGGTGCATCGGCGGTGGGCTTCACTTTCGAACGCATCCCCAGGGGTAATAATCCGTCCGTCACTTTATAATTTTGGGAGCCATCACTCATAAATACTACGCTGGAGTTAGGGCCTTCAATACTTACATTGAACGAGGTAGGCTGGTTGACGGCATCCACATTCGCATTGACGAACTTAATCATCACTGGAGCCACGAAGGGATCTGCGTTGATGGTGAATTTTACGTCTTTTAATGGATCAAGACTCATCATGTCTTTTAAATCCTGACAGGCTATCGCAATACCTCCGATGAACAGGATGCCCAAGCTTCCCCGTAAAAGACGATTCTGTAGAAAAATAGATTTGAAATTCATAACTAGGCGGTAGTTATTTAATAAGGGGTTATTTATTTAAACGGTACGAAAGACCAAAGACCAGCACAGGATAGTACTTCAGAGGCTGTAAGTTTTTTTCAATGACAGGACCCTGATTTTCAGAAGGCTGGAGCATTTTAGTAGCAACCAGCGAAATCATGGGTGATTGTTGATAAAAGAAGCCTATATCAGCATTGAACTTCAGGCGTTTTCTTAAAAAGGGTTGCCCAAATCCAAAGCCTATGTAAGGAGCAACTTTGTTGAATTCAGCTTTACCAGACAGCGAGCCAACTTCCTCTGCTGTAAACGATAAGTCTTTAAATTTGACATCTCTGGTGGGAGCACCATCGAAGTTTACTTGATTTAAGTTTACCATTAATCCCCCGGTAAGGCGTAACCCCACTCGTTTAAATGGATAGTAGTCAAGTAATGCGTTGATCGTATTTAATTTGATTTTACCATTCAATCCAATCTGGATATCATCCGTAGCAGAACCTGATACAAAACGAGCATTATAATTGAATGCACTTACTCCCAGCCGTGCATCAAAGCGTCGATTGATGGATCGATAAATATCCAATCCCACACCGCTAGTTCCTACCTTTAAGCCCACAGCGAAGCCATTGGTATATTTAGGCAAAGGACGTTCGGGCTCCGGTTGGTCTACGGTCTGCCCCCAGCTTTGAAATGCTGTAATTAGCATAACAGGAAATAAAATTTTTCTCATGGACAATGATTAGGTTTAATGGGGTGATAGTTAGAAATAAATTAAAATAAATGCTGGCGGTTAAATCATATAGTGAATTTTTGATTTTTATTAAAAATGATAAATGAAAATATATAATTACGTAAGTAATGGCGAGGGTTTTATGTATACTTATTGATTTATTAAATGAGTAGATTTTTATTAAATATTATCTGTGTTTGATAATTAAAAAACACTATTAAGATGACAAATATGTTACTGTATCTGCATAGATACGTTAACTATTGTTGTTTTATATGAATGATAATTAGCTTTCAAAATATTAAGTTTTATGCCATGCTACTGCTGGAATTAATAGTGCTTTTATACTAAATTAATTATAGTGTAATGTGCTGTTATTAAGCTGTTTATAATGCAAGGTATAAGTCTCGTATAAATATATAAATACCCATAAATGGGGGTTGACTTTTATTTAAATATTTATATATAAATAAAAAATATCATTGGTTAATATTGAGTGTTTTAATTTTTGTTATATATAATATTTAATAGTATTATTTATATAAATAATAGGTTTGCATATCATTTATTGCCTAATAATTATACAAATAATAAATTATGTTTTTAAAACTAAATTATTTACTGATAATTTGTTCTTGATTTTTGATTATATATGTCGTGTATAAGTCGATATTGTCTATGATTTGTACTATTATAGATCTATAATATTCTTTTAATAAAGTAAAATAATATAATGGGAATGTATGTTTTACAAGTAGTAAAAATCACTTAATAGCCTTTTAAAAGAGTATGGATAGATATAAAAAGCTAAAGTAGAAGGTAAATTAGAAAGGTATTTTAAAGCCTAATTTCAAAAAGATTCATTAGTGAGAGAGACTAATGCTGAGAGACGCATTTTGTTGAGGCAAGAAGGTTCTAATGAAAAAAACGTCCCGAAAATAAGATGCTTTCGGGACGTTAAATAAACCAGAAGGAACAATAAACCTATAATAAATCAGGCTGATAAATCTTAACGGTTCCGTCGCCTTCGCTGCTTACAACCAGCATGCTACGGCCATTCGGGCTCTTATCTGCTGAAATGAATAAAACACCTTCGGGAGCATCACCCGTGGCAATGAGTTGCAGGAATTTCGGAGCTGTAGGATTGGTTACGTCGTACACCGCGATGGCATCCGCACGTTCCAGACCAACGAAAGCAATCGTCTTCCCATTTACGATACCTATTGTAACGCCTTCAGGTTCAACACCTTTATCGTCTGAACGAGAATCGTCGTATTTACCTGCTTTGATTACTTCTTCTTCCAGAGCTTTACCAATCTCGAAGACCTGCTGACCCGTTGAAGCGTTGAAAATACTGAAACCACGCCCCCCAAAGCCGTACAGTTCTTCGTACAGACCTGCACTGTTTTTTCCCGCAGTCGTGGTAACATTCAAACGGCCCAGGTTTTCATTTTTCTGTAATTCAGTCGCATTCGGGAATTTTGAGGGATCAAGTTTCAGCGTGCTGACGCGAGCTTCTTCCTTGAAAGCCGTGTAATCGCGAGCGTCGCCTTCATTGGCAGTAATCAGGTAACCCGTTCCACCGATTTTGAAGTAAGAAATGGCATCGGGCATGTAATAAGATTTTACCGGCCAGGTTTTTAGCTCGATTTTGCCATCTGCATTGGACGCATCAATGGCGTTCATCGCTACGCTATAATCCTTCGTTCCCAGGGGATTGATTTTTAGAATTGTACCCGAAATCAGATCAACCTCAGCAATAGCATTGTTTTCCTGAAGCGTAACCCAGGCCTTTTTAGAATCTTCTGAAATGGCTACGTATTCAGGCTCAATATCTTTAGAAAAATCGCCCGCATTGGGGCCAAATGTACGGAAGCCACCAGCCACTAACTGTGACTGAAGGCTGGCGAAAGCTGTGAAGTTAACGGTCTTTACGCTGTAATTATTCGTAACGTCAATGATCGAAACAGAACCTTCAGGATCGTTCGTATAAGCTGCGTTTGGTTCTCCTTCGTTAGCCGTAACGATGTATTTCCCATCGGGGCTGAAGGTTACCATGTCGGGTAGGGCACCTACCGTAATTTGTTTGAGTTCAGTCAGCGTGCTGGTATTGATAACAATCACCTTACCATTGGCCTGCTTGTTGGTTGCTTCCAGAGCAACGGCCAGTTTACCATCCGAAATGGCTACGCTATTGGCTACGCCGCCCAGAGTAGAAATATCGATAGATTGAATTTTCTTAGCGGGGAAGGAAGAGAAGTCGAGAACGTCTACAAGAGCTTTGGAAGCGTTGTTAACTGTAAACAAACGCTTCGTAGCGGGATCATAAGCCGAAATCTCAGCGGCGGCCTCACCACCTAGGGTTGTGGTAGAAACCTCACGGAAGGCAGCGGCATTTTCGGAAAGAACGGGCTGAGGGTTGTGGTCTTTAATACAGGCGTTTAAAGCCATAGCAAGGACGCCTAAGGCCAGCGTCCATTTGTTCCGTATCATATTCGTTTATAGTTAAGAATTAAACAAAAATAGATGACGGAACTCTGCTTATTCGGGCTCTGAATAAGGGTAATAATTATTTAATAAATAGCCTCTTTTCGTAATAAATGGGTAATAAAGTTTTCAGTTTTCAGTTTTCAGTTGGCAGTTTTCAGTTGGCAGTTGGCAGTTGGCAGTTGGCAGTTGGCAGTTGGCAGTTGGCAGTTGGCAGTTGGCAGTTGGAAAGTGAAAACCAATAAAGGTAGGCAAGACTTTTTGAAATGGGAGGCATAACCCCATCGGGGTTCAACATGAATAGCCCCGGATGATAATCCGGGTGTTAACCGAGGCATCCTGTGTTTCCTATGATCCGCAGGTAGGAATTTGAAAAGGGAAGAACTCTGTAAAATGGAGAAGACGTTTTGAAATGGAAGCCCCAGACGAGTTCTCCCCGCCGTGGTTGGTGAGGACACCAACCACGGCGGATGAAAAGTCTTGGTAACATTTCAGCGTCGCAGACGCTACTCTCACCCATCCGCGTTGGAAACTTGGACTAAAAAATGACTGTATCTCCAAGGGACGTTCGGTTATTCTTACTATTTTCTGGATTTTAAAATATCCTCGAAACATCGATTCATCCCCAGACGCGATAAAGTCGCGTCTCTACAAAGATGGGTTAATACCGCCCTTCGGCTAAGGCAGTTTTGATCTGTTTAATCCGTTCGTTGAAGGAAACGTTAGGATAATCCACACCTTCTACGGTGGCTATTTTCAAAAAATGGGCAATGTCCTCCTGATGCGTCATGCGTTTGCCATTCAGAACAGAAACGTATTTCATCGTGGACCATAATACATTTTTCAATTCCGTCTTATTCTCATTCGTCATCACGTATTCCGTTACCATCGTATCATCATCGTAATAAATGATACTGGCAATGATGGTCACCCATTCACTAACGCGGGCGGGGCGGACGTAACCAATCTGATGGTTGTACACTACCCAGGCAGATTGATACTTGCGGAAAGGGTAATCTATCGTGAAACCGTAAATCGAAAAAAGCTGGTCTTCGCGGGCGTTGAAGTAATAATCCAGATACTTGGCATTATTCAGATGCTGCATTGGGTCGCAGTCCTGAAAACGAATAAGGGAATGCGATTCAGTTTTTTTAGGGTAATTACGGTCGGGGTCGAGTTGAAACATGAGATATTTTGGGTTTTGAGCGGCCGCCGCTGCGGTTTAGGCTTGGTTTGTATGCTATAACTCCCCGAAGGCTGTTCTTTTGAGTTAAGTATATGCCTTGACTCAAAACGCTAACCCAACTAAGTTATAAACTTCAAAGGAGAATCCACCAGCAATAACTGAAAATTCCCTACCAGGGCAGGAATCGTCAAGAACTATAAATAATTGTGGCTGGTGTTTACACCAGCCACGGTAAATGAAGAACAATAATAACACAAAACTCTAAACCCTAAACACAGAACGCTACCGATCTACCTCGCCCATTACCAAATCCAGCGAACCAATGATGGCTATTAAATCAGCCATTAAAGCTCCGCGACTGATTTCTGAAATAACCGAAAGATTATGATACGAAGGCCCGCGTGACTTCATACGAATGGGAACGTCCGATTTTCCGTCCGTACGAATATAAAAACCTAGTTCACCTTTGGCTCCTTCGCCGCGAGCGTAGAAATCCATAGCTTTCGGACGAATCTTCTTTGGAACAACCGCTTGAGGATCAAAGTCTTTGGTACGAGTATACTTGCCCGTTAGCTGTTCCAGACATTGGTCAATGATTTTAACGGATTCCCAGCATTCCAGCACCCGAACGTAATTCCGATCCCAGCAATCACCGACGGTACCCATTTTTCCCTCACCAATGGGAATATTGAAGTCCAATTCTGGATATACTGAATAGTTATCCACTTTCCGTAAATCCCAGCGTAAGCCCGAACCGCGAAGAACGGGCCCGGTACAACCATAATCAATCGCTAACGGCAGAGGCAATACCCCTACCTTAGCCGTCCGGCGAACGAAGATTTCGTTTTCAATTACCAGTTGCTGTAGCTCAATCAGTTTAGGCTTCACGTAGGTAATAAACTCGCGGCAGCGATCTTCAAAACCCACGGGTAAGTCATAAAACAAGCCTCCAATCCAAATGTAGTTGTAAAGCATGCGGGCACCCGTCGTCCATTCCAGCATTCGCTGAATGTGTTCGCGGTCCCGCATGAGCCAGAGAAAAGGCGTATAGGCCCCAATATCCAGAGCATACGTACCGATGGCGACAAAATGCGAAGCCAGACGGTTCATTTCCGCCACCAAAACCCGGATGTATTCCACCCGCTTCGGAATATCGTTTTCAATGCCCAGCATTTTTTCGATACCCATCACGTAGACGTGTTCGGAATTCATTGCCGCCAGGTAATCCATCCGATCCACAAAGGGAATGGTCTGGTTAAAGGGCAGGTTTTCCGCGTGTTTTTCAAAGCAGCGATGTAGGTAACCCAGGTGAGGAACCACATCGACGATTACTTCGCCATCACTGATGACTTCAAGACGCAGTACCCCGTGAGTAGAAGGGTGCTGAGGCCCCAGACTCAAAATCATTTCTTCCGATCGCAAATCCTCCAGTTTGTACTTGTTGGGATCAGAGCGAAGGTGATTGTCTGGTTTGTATTCGTATTGGATAGATGACATAACGGGAAGGTCAATACAGGATTCTTCAAAATTAGAAGGAAAGCCCGGAATCAGGCCGAAAAAATCCCAGAAAGCAGTAACGTTTTATTGGGTTTGATTTAGTTAGAAAAGGGTTCAACATTCGTTAAATTCTTTTTCTACTTTCAAACGCCTCAAACAAAATCAAACTTCAAACCCTTCTAACCAACTCAAACGTTACTCTAATGACCCTATGACGACGCCTTTTCGGCCTGTTTTTTCACGTACCACTGTTTACCTTCGGGATAGTCCTGTTCCAGAAACTCCTCTACCTTACTGACAATTTCTTCCACACTTAGGTTCGAATCAAAACGAATAGGTTCTTTAAAAGTAACCGAAAGCTGAGTGCCCCGTTTTTTGAGCAATAATCCCTTTTTATCGAATGCCCGGCGGAAACCATTAATCACCACCGGAACCACGATGGGATTGTGATCTTTAATCAAATGACCCGTACCTTTTCGGATTGGGGCGTAAGGGCTGGTGGTACCCTGGGGAAAGCTAATAACCCAGCCATCCGAAAGAGCTAAGCCGATTTTGTCAGTGGCCGAATGATCTACCTCTCGTTTGACATCCTGTCCTTTGGCCCGCCAGGAACGGTTAATGGTAATAGCCCCGGCCTGAGCAAAGATCTTTGGGATCAGGCCGCTGTCTTTCATCGTTTCTGATGCCGCCACGTAATACATCCGGGCCCGTGGAGCGAGTAGGTAAATGGGGAGGCCAATCCAGTTTCGAAAGCCCCATTTTACACTGCAAAAGATGTGATAGAGGCAGGTTGCATCGGCAAAGTAGGTTTGATGGTTGGACAAAAACAGAACGCCGTTTTCAGGTAATTTTTCGAGGTATTCTGTTCCTTGAATTTTGGTTTTATTTACCCACATCAGCCGACTCCAGGTTAGGGAACCCAGGCTGGCGATGAGCAGACGTTTGGTGAAAAAGAGGTTTCCGAAAGGATCACGTTCGAAAAATCCGAACACGTCGACCATCTTCAGAAATTTCCGAATAATAGATTTCATAGGTTCAGATGACGGAATGGATTAATGTTTTCCGGGCAAAGGTGTACATAAAAACTGTATAAGTCCGTGCCAGTTACTCAGGCAGCGGCGATTTACTTGTCTGAAAGCAGGCGTCTAAATTAATTTCAGATTGTTTCCAGAATTTGAACCCAATTTTAAGCTTTAATTCCAATCCAATGAAACTATTATTGATCGAAGACGAGCCCGGACTGTATCAGACGATTTCCAGTTTTTTAATCAACGAAGGTCACGTCTGTGAGCTTGCCACGACCTATGAGGAAGCCGAAGAGAAAATCGGTGTCTACGCCTATGATTGCGTTTTGATTGATATTATGCTTCCCGGCGGTAGTGGGTTGGACTTACTCGAAGAGCTAAAGAAGTTACACAAAACCACGGGAGCCATCGTCATTTCGGCTAAAGATTCACTCGATGATAAACTAAAGGGACTGGATTTGGGAGCAGACGATTACTTGCCTAAACCCTTTCATCTATCGGAGTTGAATGCTCGTTTGCGTTCGGTGTTACGTCGTTTAAAATTTGAAGGGTCGGATGAAATGCAGGTCGGCAGTTTAACGATTGATACTACTGCCCGAACCGTTTTTTATGAGGGAAAAGAAGTGATTCTCAATCGTAAGGAATTCGACCTATTACTCTTCTTCGTGACGAACCAGAACCGGGTTATTAAAAAATCAGCACTAGCCGAACACGTTTGGGGCGATAACATCGACCAGGCCGATTCGTATGATTTTATTTATTCACAAATCAAAAATCTGCGTAAGCGTTTTAGTCAGATGGGTTATGAGTTAAATATTCAAACGGTATATGGGATTGGTTATAAATTTTCGCCCCAGTAAAAACATAGAGACGCAATGGATCGCGTCTGATCCCCTACGATTACCTGTAAACGAGTTCCAATAGCTACCCGAACGCGATCAATCGCGTCACTACAGAGATTTAATATGCGACTATTAACCCGTAGTAATCTGATTAGTACCCTTGTTTTGCTAATGGCTTTGGTTATTAGTGGGCTATATATTTACGATCAGGTAAGCGAAGAAGTACGGGATGAAATTGATGAAGAGCTACAGAACCGAAAGCTGGAAATTCTGGCAAGCTTACCTGCTTCGGGTTACCCTGAAAATTCAACTTTGAAAGCTGATTTTCGCATTAATCCGATTAGTCCTTCAGAATACAAAAAGCTAAAAGAGCATTACGAAGATATTGAAGTCTATGAACTGGTTGAGACCGAAATTGAGCCCCATCGGCAGCTCGTAACCAAATTTGAGCATCAGGGGAAGTATTACCAATTACAGATTGAAACGTCATTGCTGGACTTGGAGGACATGGGTGAGGTGATTACCCGTAGCACAGCCTGGGTTTGTTTAGGACTGGTTCTGTTAGCGTTCATAGTGAATCTTCTCCTGCAAAAAAGGCTTTGGCGATCGTTTTACCAGACGCTTGAGCAACTGAAAAACTTTCGCGTGGATCATCAGGATCATCTACTATTACCCCAAAGCTCAATCTATGAATTTCAGGAATTAACGCAAACCGTAAGCACACTGGCTGAGGTAAACCGGAAATCTTACCAGCAACAGAAACAGTTTGTTGAGAATGCTTCTCATGAGATTCAGACGCCTCTGGCGATAGCTCTGAATCAAACGGAACAGTTAATCCAAAACCCGGATTTAAAAGAAGAAGATGCCTTAACAATTGGGTTATTAACGGAACAACTCGAACGTTTGTCAGCTTTAAATAAGGCTTTGTTATTGATAACGAAGATTAATAATCAGCAGTTTGGAGAGCAGGAATCCGTAGAAGTTAACCCCATGGTGATTCGTCTGATTAATGAATATGAATTTCTGGCGGAAGATAAACAACTGGATATTCAGGTAACGGATGAGGAATCAATCATTGTTCAGGCTAACGAATATCTGATTGAAATTCTGGTTCGAAATCTTATTCGTAATGCCTATTTGCATACGCCGGAAAGTGGTTTTATTAAAGTTCAGTTGAGTCCTAATAAACTGGAAATTCGGAATTCTGCCAGGGCCATTGCAGGTAAAACAGAAGATTTATTTAACCGCTTTACCAAGCAAAGCACGCATCGACAATCGTTGGGGTTGGGTTTATCCATCGTCAAATCCATCTGTGATGCGTACGGCTATCAGCCCAAAATTTCTTCAGATCATGAAGAATTTATGATCAGTATTCAATTCTAGAATTTATTCCAGATTCGTTCCAGAAACGGGTCTGAGCTTTGGCGGTATAATCGACAAAGCCATGAAAAAGCTACTGACCTTCTTCGCTATCCTTTTTGCCTATCATACCCAAGCTCAAACTTCGGATTCCAGCCGGGTATTACCACCGGTAAAACCCGTTAAAATCTCTCACGCCGAACCTCTATACCTGGATTTGGTACGTGATTTAGGAGCCCGCAAAGGCGAACGGGAATGGAACGTAGGAACCTCCTTCAGCAAGCACGGCGGGGCGGCTCACTGGCATCCTTTCGTCGAATATGAATTTGCTCCCATTAACCGGCTGGGCCTGGAAGTAGAAGTGCCGCTACAGGCTCAGGTACCCATGGCAGACGATATCCCGAGCAGTAGTTTGAATATGAAAAGTCTGAAAACTTCCCTGCAATGGACGTACGCGGTGATAGAGCCCTGGCAAACTTCGCTGGCGGTGGGTTATACCAATGAGTTATTAATCAATCATGAGTCGGGAAAGTTGTTTTCGGCTGAATTAGGCTTTCCGTTTATGGTTGCGGCCAAAAAGTGGGGCTCGCAGGTACACACGCTGGTATACGCGGCTCTGGGCGGGGAGAAAAAATGGGGGAAATCGCTGGAGCCAACGGGGTATGAAGTAAACCTGGCTTTGCATTACGTTATTCCGCATAGCAAGGCTTTTGTTGGCGTAGAGTTATACCATAGTCAGAATGGTCCTGTCTATGAAAACGCGATTCGTCCGCAGGTACGCGTTGCTCTGAAGAATAATCTATTGGTAGGGTTTGTAAGCAGCTTTTCGCTGAAAAATTCCGATCCGGTAAGTTCTTTCATTCGGATCATCTACGAGCCAAAGAAACGGAAGTAGGGCAGAAAAAGTGGAGAGTTTTAATAAGTTATCTATTCCAGCCTGTCGTCTCGAACGAAGTGAGAGCACTTACTAAGGTTGTGAAAAGTGACTTAATGATAACAAAGATGCTACTAAAACAACAAGGTTCTTCGCTTTGCTCTGAATGACAAAGAGGGGGCTTACACTAGTAAAAGAGCTGCGATAAACGAATAACAAACACCCACAAACTAATCACTAACGAATGGCTGAAACAGGCAAAGTAGGAGCCTGATGCCATTCGATCATAGCGTTGAAAAGGCGGATTTCTTTAAAATAACGCAAATCGTCAGCGGAGAGTCGTTCAGGAATGATAATTCCGCTGGCTAACAGAGCTGCCCGCCGTGTTCCTAACAGTAGAGGCTGGTGCGGCGTATACCATTCCTGCCCGTCGGATAAAGCAATATTTGTGTAGCTCGTATCGGTAATCAACCCATTTTTTACAATCAACACTTCATCAGCTTTGGCCTGAGCAGTTAACGCGTTCAAAGAGGTACGATCGGAAAATTTGTAGTTATACTCCAATGCATCAGCCGTAACTAACTCCAAACTTTGAATGGAGCGGATGGTGTAAGGAATGAATTCAACCAGTGTAATACCCTCTGACCCGTAAATCACCCGGCACCGGTAAGTCCCTTCAACATCAAGATTTTCAGGAATGGGAATCATCTCCTCTAAATCCCAGCGATCATTCAGACCAAACAATTCCTTCCGACTCCGATGAATCCGTTGCTGGTGGTAATACAGATTTTCCAGTTCTCCCTGATGAAAGCGAATGGTTTCTAGAAGCATTTAGGGTTTAGGGTTTAGGGTTTAGGGTTTAGGGTTTAGGGTTTAGGGTTTAGGGTTTAGGGTTTAGGGTTTAGGGTTTAGGGTTTAGGGTTTAGGGTTTAGGGTTTAGGGTTTGAAAGGGAAAACCCATAAAGGTAAGGGATTTGTTTGAAATGGGAGGTATAACCCCGGAGGGGTTCAATATGGATAGCCCCGGGCTGGATAGCCCCGGATGATAATCCGGGTGTTTCTCTCTTTTTAGGAATCTGCCTTTAAAACGCGAACTCTCCCGCCGTGGCTGGTGAGGACACCAACTACGGCGGAGAGATCGCCCTAAAGGACAATTTGGGTTTGCATTACCTGTAAACAGAAAATGTCAAACACTAAACTCACCAAATCGGCACGTACACCTTATCAATCAACTCTTGGTATTCCTTCATCGATTCACTGCGGAAGGTAAGGCCACCGCCGGAGCGGAAAAAAGTGCCTGACGAAGTTTGCTCCAGAAAACGAATCATCACACCCGTATCCAGATTTTTACCATCAAAAATGCCGACAATTCCCGTGTAATACCCACGTGGTTCGGCTTCGGCTTGCTGAATGATCTCTACCGTTTTAGGTTTGGGAGCCCCCGTAATCGAACCGGCGGGTAATAGTCGCAGGAGCAAAGTACCTAATGCGTCGGTCCAGTTTTCGGGTAACCGACCTTTGATTTCCGAGCTTACCTGCAATAGTGTTTTATCGTGCGTTTGCACTTCATCGATGTAGCGAAAGCGTTCTACCCAACGTTCAGTTGTTACCTGAGCCAGATCATTCCGAATCAAATCCACGATAGTGGCATGTTCGTAGCGTTCTTTTTCGTCGGCTAACAAGTGCTCCCGAGCATTAGGCAGGGCCGCATCCAGCGTTCCTTTCATGGGATAACTGGAAATGGAATCATCCTGAACACGAACGAAAATTTCCGGCGAAAAACAAACGATTTCCTCTACGTCAGAATCATTCGGAAGACGTAACCACACCTTATACTTCGCCTCACTTCGCTGGAAAATTTCCTGAAAACTCAGATTCGTCTCCACGCGAGTACGAGCCGTTAGGTTCGTCAGAAATGAATTCCCGGCTAATAATTCACGATGTACTTTTTGAAACTTCTGATCAAACTCCTCAAAAGAGAGGGGGAATTTGTGAAAATAAAAATCCGAAGAAGCGGAGATGTTTTCTGAGGTGTTTGAAATTCCGTTCAGATTATACCAAACCGAATCCTGCGGCACTTCGGCCAGGGGCCAGAGTAGAGGCCGCCGAAGCTCAAAATCAAGCACAAACAAACAGGGACGACGCTCGCGACCCCAGATGTTCAATTGCTCTTCAATGGTTTTCATGGTATACACCTAACGCAGATGAAGCAGGATTCCGTTCCGAATACCCTGTTTCATCTGCGTCGGTAATCAGTCTACGTTAAACGCGTTCAGCAGTTTGTTCAGCCAAAATAGCGATGCCTTCGGTAAAGCTACGAGGTTCGTAACCCAGCACATTCCGAGCTTTATCAAGGATGAATCCTGTACGGGGAGGACGCTTCGCGGGTTGCGTGAAGGTGCTCGAATCAGCTTCGGTAATAAATGATTTATCCAGGCCAAAGTAATCTGCCGTGGCAATCGCCATTTCGTAAGGCGTCATTACCTCTTTTCCGGAAATATTATAGATGCCTAAAGCTTCTTTATCTGCAATCAGCCAGCAACCCATCGCCAAGTCTTCAGCCAGCGTTGGAGAGCGGAACTGATCCGTAACTACCTTAATCGTTTTTCCCTCTTCAAGTGATTTTTTCACCCAAAGAATGATATTACTCCGACTCATGTCAGCCGCAATGCCGTAGACGAGAACCGTCCGGGCAATGCCCCAGCGAATATTCGAGCGTTTCACCACTTCTTCAGCCGCATATTTACTCCAGCCGTAGAAACTTAAGGGACTAGGAATGGCGTCTTCGGGATAGGGACCGTTTTCACCGTCAAAAATGAAATCGGTAGAGACATGGCACAGGAAGGTATCATACTTTTTACAGGCTTCTACCAGATATTCTACGGCCAGCACGTTCATTTTCCAGCATAATTCTTTTTCGAATTCACACTGGTCCACATTCGTCATCGCTGCCGCATGAATAACCGCGTGGGGCTGAACGGCTTCCATTACTTCAGCTACCTGAGCAGCATCGGTAATGTCCATTTCCCGGTATTCATACCCATCCGTAAAGGGCAGGCGATTGGCCCCGCGAGCGGTAGCAATCAGTTGAACATCTGGGTTTTTATGTAAAAGTGTAATCAGTTTCTGACCCAGTAGGCCATTGGTTCCGGTAATTAAAATCTTTTTGGGAGTCATAGTTGAAGTAAGCGTAGACAGACCTGTAAAGTAGAGAAGTTAACGGGCAAAAACATAACCATATCGACGGGTTATTTTTTTCTTACTCATTTTTTTAGCTGTAACCTTCATCATCGAAATATCAACGTTAGGACGATCGGCTTCATTTCGGGGCTGAGCTGCAATGCTATCCACGGCGGCCATTCCGTCAATTACTTGTCCGAATACGGTATAATTCCCATCTAACCGGGGAGTGCCTCCTTTGGTTTTATAAACTTCTTTCTGAGCATCGGTAAGAGGACGACCGGCCCGTTTAGCCTGCGTTTCCAGGGTTACCTCATCATAGGTTTTCCCCTGAACAATATAAAAATGACAACCCGAAGAGGCTTTGGCCGGGTTATCTTCCCGGGCAGCACCTACAGCACCCCGTTGATGAAACAATTCGGGCACGAACTCTGCCGGAATGGTATAATCCATATCTCCCGAGCCTAGGATCGCGTCGGGCGTTGCTTTTTTCGACTCAGGATCACCGCCCTGAATCATGAAAGTCGGAATGACACGGTGGAATAATATGCCGTCGTAAAAATGCTCTTTTGTTAACTTCAAAAAGTTGGCTTTATGCTTAGGCGTCTGATCAAACAAAATCAGCCGAATAGGGCCGTATTTGGTTTCAATAGTTACCAGTTTTTCCTTTGCGTTGAGCAAAGCTTGGGAGAGCAAGCAACAAAGCTAACCCGAGACCCATCATAGAGGATGATTTTCGCATGGTATTATAAATTGGCTCGTATTTCTCTTACCATATTATTACCTCCCTGAGAGGCGATTTTATCGGCCAGTTTCTGAGCCATACTATTCGCCTGAGCGGTATCAGCAATTTCGGTGCGGCGTAACTCCTTCTGACCATCCAGTGAGACAATCCCAGCCGTTAAGCTAATGCGACCATTCACGTGCGATGCCAGTCCAAACACTGGAATGCTGCAACCGCCCTGTAGGGTAGCCAGAAAAATACGCTCGGCCCGAATGCAGCTTTCCGTTACGGGATCGTTCAGTAACTCACGAATGCGTGCTTTTTTATCTGCGTCCAGGCTAGTAGCACATTCAATGGCTACGCTACCCTGACCGACGGCGGGCGTGAAGGTTTCCGTTGATAAATGCTCGGCAATGTATTCTTCGTAACCCATGCGGTGCACACCGGCGTAAGCCAGAATAAGGGCATCGCAAACACCGCTTTTCAATTTATCCAGACGAGTTTGCAGGTTACCCCGCATGTCTACTACTTTGATGTGCGGGTAATACCGTTTCAGCGTAGCGACGCGACGCGTGCTGGAAGTACCTACCACAAAAGTTTCACCCGATTCCAGCGATAACTCTGGATTGAAACTGATTAATACATCATTGACGGCTTCGCGGGGTGTGAAGGCGATGATTTCCAGGTCATCTGCCAGCGAAGATTGTAAATCTTTAGCAGAGTGTTGGGCAATATCAATGGCACCCGTTCGGAGTTGTTCTTCCAGCTCTTCCGTAAAAACGCCTTTGGAACCAATTTTAGATAAAGAGCGATCCAGAATTTTATCGCCTTTGGTATCAATCACTACGATTTCGGGTTCCATACCACCCAGCCGGAGTTGTTCGGCCACGTATTCGGCCTGCCAGAGGGCCAGCTTCGATCCTCGTGATCCAATTCTAACTTTCATACGTGTATGCTATCAAACAGCCCTTACTTCCGAAGAAGTTTGGCCAGTGTTAATGACAAATCCAGAAAAATCATTTTAGCCCGAACATTTCTTTCCAATTGGAAAAAGGCTGTGTTCAACTCCTCTGTAATCAGAGGTAAGCGTTCGGGGGGAATTACTTTCGAAAAATTCTGAACGAAGGTAAGCTCATCGCCTTCCAGTCGCACAAGAGCTTCCACGCCATTTTGCCAGAGCATCAGATCCCGAAAGACGCTCAGGCTGTATTCCATCATCCCTTTTTGTTGCTCTTTGGGCTGACTATCAAACTCATCGGCCAGTTTTAGCATATCACCAAAGGCTGGAATGCCTCGGTAACAATGCCGCATCCACTGAGCAAACCAGGGATGTTGCTCGTTGCCTTCACCTTTGGCTAGCTCCAGAGCATAACCCAGATTTCCCTCCGAAAGGTACGCTACGTGACGAGCCTGCTTTTCTTCCGTTCCCAGTTTTTGCTGAATATAAGATGATACTTCCGTTTCAGTAAAGGCAGGAATGCCAATGCGTTGGGTACGGGAAATAATGGTGGTGAGTAGACGATTGGCATCGGTGCAAACCAGTAGGAAAATGGTCTTAGCGGGTGGTTCTTCCAGAATCTTCAGCAAAGCATTGGCCGAATAGACATTCAGTAACTCAGGTTGCCACAGAATGAGAATCTTGTATTCACCTTCGTAGGCTTTCAGTGAAATTTTTCGGATAACGTTACGGGCTTCTTCCGCCGAAATATTACCCTGCCGATTCCCTTCTACGCCAATAAACGTCAACCAGTCGGACAGCGTGCCGAAAGGATGAGCGTCGATGAACTCCCGCCACAAGGGCATAAAAGCATCCGATTCATTATTCTTGATTTTCTTGGTTACCGCTACCGGAAAGATATAATGTACATCCGGGTGAGCCAGTTTTTTCATCTTCACGCAGGAAGCACAACGCCCGCAGGAATCGTCTTCCTGCCGGTCTTCGCAGTTCAGGTACGTGGCATAAGCCAGAGCCAGAGCCAGATTCCCACTGCCTAAAGGCCCATGAAATAGCTGGGCGTGGGCAACATGCTGACTCTTGACGGACTGAATCAGGGTGTTTTTTAAATCTGATAAACCGGGGACTTCTCGAAAAAACAAGGATGTAATAAATAGATGATCCCTACAAAGGTAAGGCCTGGAACCCGCATGTCGGCACGGAAAAGGACAAAGAGAAAATCTTAATTTTTTAATAATTACGTAACCAAATAAAAAATAAGGCAACGAAAGCAGTTTAATTAATTATTCCGTTAAATGCTATGAAAAGCCAGTGAAAATAGACGACATTTGCAGCCCTTTGAAGAAAAAGGGCCTTTCTACGCTGAAAATCAAGTTCATAAAGGAAACATATTTGTTTAGTAGATAGCTTTTTTATTGGGATTTTACACTAATTTTTTAGGATTAAAAAAAATTATATTTTACGATTGTGCTTATCCGCGGTATTTTTATGAAATTTGCCAGCGAAAGTCAGGCTATCCACCAAATAATATTTTCGCTTACTGCGTACTACCATATGAACACACTTCAGAAACTGGATCACATTGATCGCAAAGTCCTTGAAATACTGCAATCCAACGCAAAAATTACCAATGCTCAACTCTCGAAAGAAATTGGTTTATCGCCTGCTCCAACGCTGGAACGGGTAAAGAAATTAGAAACGTCAGGGATTATTCAGAGTTACCACGCTCAACTCGATCGTGAGAAAGTAGGGCTGGGAGTAACGACTTTCGTTCAGATTACGCTGGTTGGTCACAAAAAGCAGGTAACAGATTCTTTCGTTGAGAAAATCAATGAAATTCCCGAAGTAGTAGAATGCCACCACATCACGGGTTCTGGCGACTTCCTGTTAAAGGTGATTTCAAAGGATATTGCTTCGTATCAACGCCTGATGCTGGAAAAAATCAACGAAATCGAAGAAGTAGCCAGCACGCAAACCATGGTAATTTTGTCGACATTCAAAGAAAGCAAAGTATTACCTATCCCTTGATAAGTAAGAGTTTTAGCTTTTTACAAAGTCGTTATCTGAGAGTCAAAATTCAGGTAACGATTTTTTTATACCTCTCAAATCTATAGTCACATGTTATTTCGTTTCCTTTTTATCATAATCTGCTTCACAGGTATGAGTAGGGCTGCTTTTGCTCAGGAGAAATTAGGCATTGTCAAACATAATCACCTGGCTTTGCAAGTGGCTGATCTACCTGCTTCTACCAAATTCTATTCCGAAATTCTGGGTCTTGAGCGGCTGGAAGTCCCTGATAATCTCAAAGCGATCCGCTCCTGGTTTAAAATTGGCCCAGATCAGCAGATACATTTATTGGCCGGTCGTACAGTTCCGGTGAATAATGATCGAAATGGTTCTCACTTTGCTGTCTTTGTGGAGTCGATGGATCAAGCAGAAGCTTTTCTGAAAAGTAAGGGCTTAGCTTATCACGCTCAGGTTCGTTTTGATGGAGTGAAACAGATTTACTTACCCGATCCTGATGGTTACTTGGTGGAATTGAACGAGTGGAAAGACCCTGCGAAGAAATGATTTTCGCTGATATTAACAATCAGTTATATACCTAGTACCTGAATTGATTATCCTAAGGTAGTGCTGCCAGCGAAAAAGCTGGCAGCGGCAATGTTAACAATTAAACATCTAGCGTAACCACTATCGGTATAGCCCGCCTTTTATTCTGGTAGCATTGTATTAGATAGGCCTCTGAATCGTTATTGCGAAGTGGTTGCTAGTAACGAATATCCGAAGTGACCGCTGCCAGCTTTTTCGCTGGCAGCACTAATTGTAGGCTAACCCATTAATTCAGATGCCCAGACAGATAGTAAAAGGATGGCAAGGGTTACGCTAGACATTTAATCTTTAACCTCAACTAATCCCAGTAAATCCCGGTGAATGCCCGACCAGTGCTGATTTAAGTCCAGCGTTTGCACCTGAATCTGATGGGCTTCGTCGGAAAAGAAAGCGGAAACGGATTGCGTAACCGTTGGATATAATAAAATGCCCCGAAGCTTGCCGGAAGCCGGATAGTTTTTCAGGTAAGCAAACAACTGGTATAAATGCGGCGAATGTACCTTGCGGGATTCAAAATGTCGTTGAAACGTTTCGGCGTAATACTTCGTATCCAGAATGATTTTCTGATCTTTTTGCTCCAGGGTTAAATCGGTTTGCATGAGAGGTAACAACGTGCGATCCTGTTCACTGGCGGTTAATTTCCAGTGAATGGTTTCCCGTCGTACTTTCCATTGTGGTAATTCGTGACGATAGAAATTTCGAACGAATGCTTCAAAAAGAACCGCCATTTGCCGCTCGTCCCGCCAGAAATCCTTGAACTGGTAGGTACCCTTTTCTTCGTTAACTAGTAAGTTTTTGTAAAGTAATTCACACACATTCAGCACAAAACGATAAGTAGAAGGATGCCTTGGAATGCTTGCCTTAGTGAAAATCGTTTCGTTGAGTTTGATTTCCTCGACATCCGTCATGCGGATGTGCAGATGACGAATGCGGGACTGTTGTGGTAAAGAGGGGAGACGTAATAAAGAGTTGAGCGTCGTCTTTAGAATCTGATTTACGGGCTGATTCGCTGAATAAACATCCTGCTCACAGATGGCTCTTCCCTGCCGAAATTCATTTTTCTGTAAGCTTTCCGTCAGTAATAACTTCCCACGAATGCCCGCCAGTTGTACCTTTTCTGATTGATACGCATGAAACAAACCTTGCCTGAAGAGACGATGAGTGGCTGTGATTAATACTTCAATTAGTAAATCCAGCAAACTAATCTGGTCGTCAGCGGCGACATGAACCAGTTCACGTTCGTCGAGTTTGTCCCAGGCGTAACAAAGCAGATAATAGATATTTTGAACCGGAATTTTCATAGGTATGATTCAAAACTAAAAAAAGCTGCCAGATAATCCGGCAGCTTTTGTGGTTTTCGTAATGGGAGTTATTTTTTGAATAAACTCTCGACGAAGGTTTTTTTATTGAATACCTGTAAATCCTCAATTCGCTCACCTACGCCAATATATTTTACAGGAATCTTAAACTGATCAGAAATACCAATCACTACGCCGCCTTTAGCGGTACCGTCGAGTTTGGTAATGGCCAGCGAAGTCACTTCCGTAGCTTTCGTAAACTCCTGAGCCTGAATAAATGCATTTTGTCCGGTCGAGCCGTCAAGCACAAGTAATACCTCGTGTGGAGCTTCCACAGAGAATTTCTGCATAACCCGCTTGATTTTCGAAAGCTCGTTCATCAGGTTCACCTTCGTGTGTAAACGTCCGGCGGTATCGACGATTACAACGTCTGCTCCAGTTTCAGTACCCTGTTTCACGGCATCATAAGCTACCGAAGCAGGATCGGTGTTCATGCCGTGGTCAATTACGGGTACGCCTACGCGTTCACCCCATAATTTTAACTGTTCTACGGCGGCGGCTCGGAAGGTATCACCTGCTCCTAACACCACTTTCTTTCCGGCTTTGTGATATTGGGCGGCCAGTTTACCAATGGTCGTCGTTTTCCCCACACCATTTACACCCACTACCATGATGACGTAGGGTTTGGTGCCCAGGGGCGTTTCAAAATCTCCCGAAATATCGGTAGACTGGTTTTCAGACAGCAAAGCTGCGATTTCCTCCCGAAGGATGGAATCCAGCTCACTGGTATTCATGAACTTATCTCTGGCAACGCGGGCTTCAATCCGGCGAATAATGTTGACGGTGGTTTCTACCCCCACATCCGAAGAAATCAGAATTTCCTCCAGTTCATCCAGCACTTCGTCATCTACTTTGGATTTTCCGACGACGGCCCGGCTGAGTTTAGAGAAAAAGCCATCTTTGGTTTTTTCCAGACCTTTGTCCAGCGACTCGGCCTGTTCTTCCTGGATTTGCTCCTTTTTCTTCGTGAAAAAATCGAATAAGCCCATTTTTGGTTTGATTATCTATGCTTAGGACCCGGCTATTTTGGTCAACTGAAGTAGTCTGAGTCACTAATACTCCAAATCTACAACAAAAAATCCCCCGAAGAACGTTCGGAGGATCATAATAAGACTTTTGAGTCTCAGCAGACTAGTTTTTCAGAGCTGCTTGAGCTTCGTCCTGAAGAACGATTTCTTCTTTGAAGGTATAAGCACCTGTGGTTGGGTTTTTCACCGCCTTGATGATTTTAGCGTATTTAACGCCACCTTCTTTTTTCAGGGTCGCTACTACTTTCTTTGCCATTTCAGTAAAATGTTATACAGTGGATCACTAACCAGTTGACAGTTATCGCCGGACTAGGAACCACCTAAACAACGAATAACTGGGGTCTGAAATTACTTGATTTCCTTGTGAAGCGTATGCTTTTTAAGGAAAGGGTTGTACTTCTGGAGTTCAATACGAGCCGTAGTATTCTTCCGGTTTTTCATCGTGACATATCGTGACATGCCAGGAACGCCAGAAGTCTTTTGCTCGGTGCACTCGAGGATTACCTGAATGCGGTTGCCTTTCTTAGCCATGAGCTTATTGCGTTATTTAAATCAGTGCTTTTCAAAAATTGGAACGCAAAAGTAGCAATATTTCAGCGAGCGGACAAGCTTACCGTTGAAATTTGTTTTACGTTTCTCTCTAGTAGTAGCATTATTTAGATTAACAACGACTAAATAGACTGATTTATAGGTTTTTAAGTAATGTAAATAATATTAGGAAAAAACCGTACGCAGAATCTCCAGGGACCGAACTTCACCCATACCATCGACGTGAAGTTCATAAAACTTCAATACCATTTCCAGTAAATAGTTGCGGGATGATCGACCTATGCGGATTTCAGGGTTTACATTCAACTCATCCAATTTCCGTAATTCCGACTCGTCGTGGATGGGATAACCTGCCAGTCTTAACTCCTGAGCCAGTTGCTGGCCCGTTGTGGGTTCGAAACCCAGATAAAAACTCAGCCGAAGTAAAAACCAGAGGTGAAAATTTTCGTATCCTTCGGTTGCCTGATCCAGCCAGATTAGGCTTTCCCGAAGAAATTGAAATAACCGTGGATTACCCGCTTCTTCCTTCAGCGTTTTGCTGAGTACTTCGGTAATAAAAAGGGCAATGGTTGACTTGGTAATATCAAAAGGAATTGTACTGTACGGGTGGTTGACCTTAATTTCGGAAATCCGCTGAATTCCGGCACTGTCTTTGAAATAGACAACTAAATCCAATAAGGTAAGGGGCTGAAAAAGAGCAATTTTGTTTTTGCCTTTGCTGCTCCGAACTCCATTCTCGATATAGGTCTGAACGCCGAATTCCTCGGTATAAATCTTGACGATGATCGACGTTTCTCGGTAACGCAGGTAATTAAGAACTAAGCCGCGGGTTTTTTGAAGCATGTACAAAAATACGATTTTTTGAGGCGATATCGAGGAGATTACCCCATTTTCAGACCTGCAAATTTTCGTCCCAAAATTGCTTCTGATGGAACATCCAGCCAGCGATCCAGCAAAGTGGCATACACATCGCGGAAGTCAATGGTATACTTTAAATCTCCCTGATCCGTATCCGTCAGGTTAGGGGAAGCCGTCAGACTGGAGTCTGGTTTCAGCAACGAGCCTGCCAGAAATAGCACATTGGCGGCTCCGTGATCCGTTCCGTTCGATGCATTTTGTTTAATCCTGCGACCAAACTCGCTAAAGGTCATAACGACCACGTTATCAAGCTGACCCTGTGATTTTAAATCCTGTAAGAAGGAGTCAAGAGCTTCGGCGTATTGAGTTAATAAGTTATGCTGCTGAGGTTGTTGATTCACATGCGTATCAAAACTGCCGTGCGATACGTAATAGACCCGAGAGTCCACGCCGCTGCGAATAAAGTCAGCAATGGTTTTCATTCGACGACCTAATTCGTGGGATGGATAGGTGGTGGAAGAACTGGCAACTTTCGTCTTGGCATGAATATAATCGGCGGAAGAAATCGTTTCAGCCAGCGTTTTATAGAGGTAATCCACGTTTTCATATTCTTCGTGATTAACCCGGGCCAGTTGCTGATAAAAACTGTTTTGCGTCTGATTGTACAGGCGTTTCGGGTCTGACACTGCTAAGCCTTTTACCTGATCACCCTTCATGGATAGACTTAACTGATCATCAATTTCCAGAGCCTGATAGGGTTGGCATTGACCAGAACACTGAGAATCGAGGTAACGCCCAATCCAGCCTGTTTTTAGGTATTCATTAGAGTTACTGGCGGTATGCCAGATGTCCATCGACCGGAAGTGCGAACGGTCAGGGTTAGGGTAACCCACATTATTGAGAATGGAAAAACGCCCGTCATCGTACCAACGGCGAAGTTTTTCCAGAGCCGGATGAAAGGCTAACTCGTCGTTAATTTTCAGGACCTTACCCTCAGGAATGGCCAGTTTGGGCCGCTCGCGGTAATAAATATCGTTTCGGTAAGGAATGATGGTATTTAATCCATCATTTCCACCGGAAAACTGAATGATTACCAGCGTCTTCCGGGAAGAAGGCGTCTGTCCCAACTGATGCTGTTCATACGCTTTAACAAAGTCGGGAATAAGCCAGGTGCCTACCGTAGCCAGAGCCGATTGACGAAGAAATTCTTTACGATTCATAAAGCATTATGTCTAGGGGTGGAAAGTTTAACCCAATTGGTACTCCGGCAGGGTAAGTAAAGCCAGCGTATAATCTTTCAATTCCGATTCTTTTTTTCGCTTCAGAATCAGATTTTGCTGAGCTGAGCGAAGTGGACGTTGCAGTAAGTGCGTGCTTAAGGCGGTTACCAAAGCTTCGCCCTGAAGGCCTTCGAAGGCGGTGCCAAAAGCTTGCCAGTTGAGTTCGGCCTGCTCAAACTGTCGTCCTTTTTTCTGCGTGAGGTAATCGGTATTTACATCGCCGTCGGCTTTTGCTTTGAAGTTTAGCTCAGCCGAATTGAAGATGACTTCGGGTAACTTCATCCGCAGAAGCAAGCTGGAGGAATCAATCCAGGCCGTGCCACCCGGCCAGCCTGCTACGTTAGGTGGGTAAAATAGTACCTGATCCAGAGCTTTCTGAATGTACAAGACGGACTGCTTGCTACCGTAGGTTAATCCAAACGTGCGTTGCAAGCCGACCAGAAACTCCACGGGAGATTTAATTTTTGTACCAATATTCCTGGGGTCGTAAAACCAGTCGGAAGAAAAAATTTCCTTCATTAGCCAACTGATGTCGTACTCCTTTTGATGAAAACGCGGAGCTAAGTGATTGATAATGGCCTGGTCGGGTTGGTCATTTACAAAAAAGCGATAGATTTTAGTTACCAGAAAAGTAGCCGTTTCGGGTCGTTCCAGTAATAAATTCAGGGTATCTTCTCCGCTGAAGTTTCCGGTTTTTCCGAAGATGGTTTTCGGGCCATCGTCGTGCTGATTTTTCCGAAAAACAAACTCGCCCCGACCATTAAAGCCCCAACCTGTAAAACTGCGGGCGGCTTCCTTAATGTCTTTTTCGGTATAATTACCCCGGCCCAGCGTAAATAACTCCATGACTTCCCGGGCAAAATTTTCGTTTGGACTCTGCTTGCGATTCTGCTGGTTATTCAGAAACTGAAGCATGGCAGGATCTTTGGAGATGGCTCCGAGCAAGTCCCCAAATTTGCCCAGAGCGTTTTCGCGAAGGACATTATTCTGCTTTTGAACATAAGCTGGATTCAGGCTGCGGCAGGCAAAATGGCCGTGCCAGAAAAGCGTCATTTTTTCTCGTAAAGCTTCCTTCCCTGAACCCATTTGATTCACCCAGGCGTAGTTAATGTCACCAATCTGCTCCCGATTTTCCCGCAGAATCTGCTGTGCCATCTGTTTTCTCTGATCCTGCGATAAACTATCTCTTTGCATGACCATTTCCAGCAGCGTTTTACGGGTGTAACCCAATTGCTGGGGATCTGCCACATGCAGTGGAGAGCTGGTTTGGGAATCTTCAAAAAGATGATTCACCGCTTTGGAAAGCGAATGGCGGCTGGCTTCCTGTAACGCTGCCGGGCTGGCTCCGAAACCCGCCCGCAGGTATAAATGCTTTAGCTGACTGAGGTTACTTTTCATCGATTTATTAAAAACGAGATGTAGTAAAGAATAAGCTCATAGTCAGGAAGATGGTACGGTATTGAGACTGATTTCCGGCCGAGGAAGTTTAATCAGGGATCTAATTTTAATTTTCAGGAATAGCCAATAAAAAAGGTTACCTCCGTCTCAGGGAAGTAACCTTCATTGCGGTGCCTCTGAACCAAACTAAACCCGTGGGCAACGTTTGAATTCTTTCGTGCGATCAAAGAGGTAACGATAGGTAATGTAACTCTTATCAATGCGGGTGCCTAGTTGCGAAACGAAGCGATTCATGCGGGGATTGAAATCACCCACCCAGTTCATATCAATGGTATCGTATTGGTAATCAGGATTGTCACGACCTGCCTGACGGAAACGTAGGGCGATGGCGGATTCTACGCCTTTCCCTTGATAATCAGGAATGACGCCGAAAATAAGGCCGCAGGTTCGGGTAACTACTTTCTTCCATTTCAGCAGATACAACAGTTTCAGTTTCTGTAATAACCCAAATTTGCCGTTTAAATGCTTGACAATCTGATTCAAATCAGGAATGACGATGAAGAAAGCAATGGCTTCACCGCCTGCGTAAGCGAACCAGATTAACTGTTCATCAATGATGGGCTTCATCGAATTAACCAGCGAGCGGGCCTGTTCGATGCTCATTTCTTTTACACCCGGAAACTTGGCCCAAGCTTTATTATAGATACTGCGAAAATCCTCGGTGTATTTAGCCAGGTCTTTCTTTTCGATGTGCTGAAAGGTAAACTCGGGGTTTGCATAGACCCGCTGAGCTTTTTCCTCCACATTAGGAGAAACGACTACTTCCCGAATGGGAGAAGTGTAGACAAATTGCTTGAAGTAATCCTGAAAGCCGTACTTCTCGAAGTAGGCGATGTAATACTCCTTCGTCCATGGCATTTTGTAGGTAGGTTCGAAGTCCCAGCCCTGCACCATTAAGCCCCACCAGGCCTCACGTTCACCGAAGTTAATGGGGCCGTCCATCGCCTCCATACCTTTGCTTTCGAGCCAGTCTTTGCAAGCCTGGAAGAGCAAAAAGGCGGCTTTTTCATCTTCAATGCACTCAAAAAAGCCCATGCCGCCCGTAGGCTGGTCTTCTTTGTGAGCTTTATCATAATCGATAAAAGCAGCCACGCGACCGATGGTTTGTCCGGCTTCGTTCTGTAAAATCCAGCGAATGCATTCACCGTGTTTGAACATCTTGTTTTTCTTCGGATCGAAAACATCTTCAATGTCCTGATCCAAAGGGCGAATCCAGTTCAAATCATGGCGATACAAACGAACGGGAAACATCAAAAACTCACGTTGGGCACTAGGGTTAGTACCGACTTCAAACAAAAGCATAACGATATCGGGAAAGAAACCTGGGTCAAAGATAGGGGAGTTTTGGGGTTTTGGGTTTAGAGTTTTGGGTTTTGCGTTGTGTGGTTGCCAAAGAGAGGTGCTTTGTGCATGAGTTACAATTCTGTAAATGAGCTTAGTATTTCAAATTCTCGTAAACTCTGAACCCAAAACTCAAAACCCTAAACTCTTTTCCTTACTTTTGCAATCAAACCTTTTATGACGTGGCACAAGCTTCTTTTTCTTACCGCGTATTACGATGTTGGAACGGTCTGTAATCTTCGACGGTTCTTATTCGCATGTGCTGATTTTTCAGTACTGATCTCATTCAATTATTTTTTGCATGCAATCCCTGAAAATCTACAATACCCTTAGCCGGGAGAAAGAAGTTTTTCAACCCCTTCATCCGCCACATGTTGGCTTATATGTCTGCGGTCCAACGGTTTATAATTACGTTCATTTAGGAAACGTTCGCACATTCCTGACGTTCGACACCCTGGTACGTTACCTGCGTCACAGCGGTTATAAAGTTCGTTACGTGCGGAACATCACCGACGTAGGACACTTAACGGGCGATAGTGACGAGGGCGAAGACAAAATTGGTCGCATGGCTCGCCTTGAGCAGATTGAGCCAATGGAAATCGTTCATCGGTATACTGACGACTTTCATAAAGTGCTGGAGCAGTTTAATATTCTGCCTCCCAGCATAGAACCAACCGCTACGGGGCACATTGTCGAGCAGATTGAAGCTGTAAAGACATTGCTTGATAAAAATTTAGCTTACGAATCGAATGGTTCGGTCTATTTTGATATTGAACGCTATAATCAGCAACATAAAGATTACGGCAAATTGTCAGGTCGGATTCTGGAGGACTTATTAACCGAAACCCGCGATCTGGATGGGATTGGAGAAAAGAAAAGCCCGCTGGATTTTGCCATCTGGAAAAAAGCCGCTCCCGATCACCTTATGCGTTGGCCTAGTCCCTGGGGGTCCGGTTTTCCCGGATGGCACTTGGAATGTACCTGCATGAGTACCAAATACTTAGGAAAGCAATTTGATATTCACGGTGGGGGTATGGACTTGAAATTTCCACACCATGAATGCGAAATCGCTCAGGGCACGGGACTGAATGAAGTATCACCCGTGAAGTATTGGATGCACTCGAATATGCTGACGGTTAATGGTCAGAAAATGTCCAAATCTCTGGGTAACTCGTTTTTACCGAACGAGTTATTTGCGGGAAGTCACCATTTGCTGGAACAGGCTTATTCGCCGATGACGGTTCGCTTTTTCATGTTGCAAAGTCAGTATCGCTCAACGCTGGACTTTTCTAACGAAGCTCTGAAAGCAGCTCAGAAAGGGTATAAGCGTTTAATTAATGGCCTGCGGCTGATTCGCGATATGGAATTTATGGCAGACGAAACCATTGCTGTGGATGTGAAACAGGTTGAAGAAGTAGAGAAGGCCATCGAAGGTGCTTATGAAGGCATGAATGACGACCTGAACACGGCAGTTGCCATTGCTCATTTGTTTGCGTTGCTGAAGAAAATCAATCAGTTATACATGCTTCAGGTGAAGCCCGCTCAGTTAGGCGAAGAGGTTTTCAACAAACTGAAGACTACGTATATGACCTTCCTGGCGGATATTTTGGGTCTGGAGGAAGAACGTAACCAGGCGTTTGAGCCGCTGATTGATGGTCTGCTGGATTTGTATCGTGATTTCAAAACGCAGAAGCAATACGATAAAGTGGATCAGGTTCGTTCCGTATTTAAACAGAATGGTCTGGTTATTAAAGATCTCAAACACAAGATCGACTGGGCTTACGAAGAATAAAGGCATCGGCGTAGAGAAACTCTCTACGCCGATTTTCAAACCATACCTCATGAAACGTTTATCAACTCTGGCTCTGCTCCTTACTCTTGGGGCAACGGGTTTACTGGTTCAGTCCTGTGACGATAAATCAGGAAAAAGCGAAAGCACTACCAGTACCGAAGAACCTAAATTAGCTCCGGCTCCTACCTTCAACGCCGATTCAGCCTATGCTTTTGTTCAGAAACAGGTAGATTTTGGCCCACGAATTCCTAATTCCAAAGCTCATCAGGCTTGCGGCGACTGGCTGGTTGCTAAGCTGAAAAGCTACGGATTCGCGGTGACCGAACAGAAATTCACCGAAACGGCTTTTGATGGAACCAAGCTTAATGCCCGTAATATCATTGGCAGCATCAACCCCGATGCGGCCAAACGCATTTTGTTGACGGCTCACTGGGATACCCGCCCTTTTGCGGATAAAGACACCGTTGCCCAGTATAAAAACAAACCTTTCGACGGAGCCAATGACGGCGGTAGTGGCGTAGGGGTATTACTGGAAATTGCCCGTAACCTTCAGGCGAAACCGCTACCAAACGTGGGTATTGATATTATCTTCTTTGACATCGAAGACTGGGGTGAAAAAGAAGGAATGCAGCCTTCGCAGGAGCGATCAAACTGGGCCTTAGGTTCGCAGTACTGGGCGAAAAATCTGCATAAGCCGGGTTATTCCGCTTACTATGGCATTCTGCTGGATCTGGTAGGAGCGAAAGGGGCTCAATTCCCTCAGGAAAGTTATTCTTTACAGTATGCCCCGAGCATCGTTCAGAATATTTGGAATATAGCCGGACGTTTGGGGTATAACCAATACTTCCTGCCCGTACAAGGCGGCGGCTTAACCGACGATCACGTAGCGGTCAATGAAGTAGCTAAGATTCCGATGGTAGACATTGTGGAAATGAAAGTAAACAATCCGAAGACTTTTGGAGATTATCATCATACGCACAAGGATAACATGGAGGTAATCGACAAAAACGTCATGAAAGCCGTCGGCCAAACCGTAACCCAAGTGCTTTATCAGGAAGAATAACTAATATGTTTAGGGTTTAGGGTTTTGAGTTTGAATGTTTTAAACTCAAAACCCTAAACTCAAAACTCTCAACTCTAATGCGATTTCGTTCCCATTTTTTGCTTTATCTGGTACTAGCTGTAACGGATGCTTGGTTACTGTCCCATCCTAATCTGATTGGGCGTATTGGCATCTGGTTATATAAATACGCGTATATTAAAACCTTTTCCCGGGCTCTGGTTTTTGTACTTATTCTGGTAGGCCTGTCGATTTTGGTGAGTGAACTCGTCAAAAAATACTTACCCATCCGAACGGGTGTATTAGTACTGGCTTTGATGCTGGTTATTGCCTCAATGGCGTTTATGAATGTTTTTATCCAGTTTTCTTCGGGAACCTACCAGTTCACGGGGAAAGGATTCATCTGGGGAGCTCACTTATTACCCATCATTCTTATTCTCATTTTTGCTCAAAGTCTGTACGAGCTTTTTCGGACGGGTAAATTGGATAGTAAATAAAGCGTAAGAGCCTGCCCGAACATGACTAAAATAGGGCCCTCTTGTTTCTATTCTAACGGCAGGTAGGATCTTACCTTTATTCATCTTAAGTCTATTATTCAGAGCAAAGTGAAGGCCTCTGTGGATGGTGGCTTTCTCCACTTCATAAGAGGGCTGCCAGCGAAAAAGCTGGCAGCAATAATAGAGTTTTGCACTATTAGTCCGCGTTATCAACGTGGATACGTGAAAAAAGCGTTGGTAATGCTTAGCGTTATAGACGCTTTCTTCAGGTATTTGTGACACAGATCCAACGATTATAAATGTTAGACGATCGTCTCTAAAGTAGTGGATTTATTTGCCTCCAGCTACTACTTCAACCAAATCTTTCCATTGGAAATGAGCCTGGGCCATGGCCAGTACATCCTCCTTCGTAACGGCTTTAATTCGCTCAATGAATCGTAAATGATAATCATCGGGCAGGTTATTAAGAATGCGAACCTTGTGCCGATCAGCAATTTCAAAAGGCGTATTTAGAGAGCCAATGAATTGCCCAATCATGTAATTCTGAGCCGTTTGTAATTCCGTTTCCGAAACGAGTTCCGTTTGCAGGCGTTCGCTTTCTTTTTTGATTTCGGCCAGCGTCTGGCTGGTAAATTCTTTATTAACATCGGTGCCAATCACTAACTGACTCGCCTGAGCGAAGTTATTCATCTGCGAATAGATACCGTAAGTAAAGCCTTTTTCTTCCCGGATATTCTTCATCAGGCGGGAGCCAAAGTAACCCCCAAAGATTTCGTTGGTAACCAGCACTTTATAATAATCATGATGAACGCGATTAATCATACGTTTACCCATGCGAAGGGTTGATTGAGTCTTTTCGGGTAACTCAATGAGGACTTTCGCTGGATTTGCATCAATAGGCAGCTCAAAAGACCGACGTTCGGGTTGGGGAAGAAGTGCCTGCTGACCAAAAATCTCATTCACTAATGCTACTTCTCGTTCGTCAACCTGTCCCGAAATGAAAAGCTGAAAAGCATGACCCGCAATGTGATTTTGGTAGAACGTAACCAAATCTTCCCGGCTGAAAGCCTTTAGGTTCTCCTGCGTCTGGTTCTTACCATACGGATGATCTTTCCCAAATAAGGCTTCGCGGAAGCCCCGAGAGGCCAGAAATGACGTTTTTTCTTCATTAACCTGAAGATTCTGCAAGGCAATGGTTCGCTGCACTTCCAGTTCTTCGGCCGGGAAAGTAGCTTCCTGTAATAACTCCTGAATGCGGGGTAACAGGACTGGAAGGTGTTTTCGAAGGGCGTACAGGGTTACGGTAGAACGATCAGCAGAAGCACCTAATTCCAGAAATGAGCCGTACTGATCAAAGAATTCGGCTAATTCGGCTCCTGTGTACTGCTGGGTTCCTTCGTTCAGCATCCGTAAAGTAAAGGTTGAAACATTGGGTAACGCTTCATCCCAGCCGCCTGCTTCAAACACCCATTCTACGCGGGTAACGGGCTGTTCACCGGCGTCAATGACATACACCGGAATATGGTTATCAAGGGTATAGGCTTGAACTGGAAGCAGAGAAACGGTATCCGTCAGGTGAAAATCAGGAGCTTGCGTACGATCTAATTGCATCATCATCTTTTATTAATCTCTTCAGGAAGTCAGATAGCTGGTTTTCCTGTGGGCGAAAAGCCAAGGTACTACTTCTCTCGAAATAGAAATCATGGGATATAATAAAAAATGGCACCCCGTAGAATGCCATTTAAAAAAATCGGGTAAAAGAATCCTAGAAATCGTCCCGGGGAGCTTCGCCGATGCTTTGTTTTTTATTGAAGAGGTAAGATAACGTTACCCGCAGGGTGTTGTTGAGCGGATTGATCTGACCGCCGCCCTGGAAAAGGTAAGCAAAATCAAGACCCATTTGCTGGTAGTGAACGCCAAAACCTGCCGTTACGTAGCTACGATTTCCTTTGTTAGGATTTTCGTAAAAGTAACCCAGACGAGCCGCCAGAATTTTGTTCCAGTTGTATTCCAGACCCGCCGAAACGGTTACTTCCTGAAGTTCTTCTTTCAGGCCACCGGGAGCATCCGTGAAAGAACCGAATACGCCTTCAAACAAGCTACGGTCCGCCACTGGTTTTTTCCCATCTAAAGGCTTGCCCGTGGTTACGTCGTAACGAGGGGGCGTTGGTACCATTAATTTATTCAAGTCAACCGTGAGGGTTAATGAATTTTTATCGTCCAGACGGTTGGTAATGGCCGTACCTAATTTCAGGTTTGTAGGAATGAAGTAAGGAGCCTGAGCCGTTCCACCGTAGTTAATTTTACCACCGAGGTTTTGGATCATTAATCCGTAGTTGGCAAACCACTTTTTCTCGGGGCTGTAGCCATTGCGGAATAAAGCGATGTCACCCGCGACGGTTTGACCAGGACGTAAAGCCACGCCTGCTACTACCTGATCGCCCGTAAGGTTGGAGTTAATGTATTTCAGGTTAATACCCAACGATAACTGATCCGACAGTTTCAGAGCGTAAGAACCCGTGGCTGCGTATTCTTTTGAATCGAAGCTACCCGTAGTTACGCCCTGGTCGTTGGTAAAGATGATATTACCCAGATTAAAATACTGAAGGGAAAGACCAATTACCTGGTTTTTACCAATTTTTTTATAACCAGTAAAATGGCCCAGCCACATATCACCGATCAGGTTACGAAGCCAGGGTGTATAGGAAACAGAAACACCGGCATCCTGTTCAGCATAAACCAATTTTGACACGTTCCAGTACGTTCCGCTGGGATCGGTGGGGCTAAGAGCTACACCCGCATCACCGAGGGCGGCAGAGCGGGCATCGGGTGTAATATTAACAAAAGGAACAGCAGGAATAGGAATTCGATCACTGTTGACTTGCCCAATCACTGTGCTACCGCTTTGAGCCATTGCTAAGGTTGAGGAGCTAATGAAGGCTGCAACGGTCAAAATACGGGTTTTAAGTCTTTTCATCCGAGATTGGGTTAAACGTTGAGGGGCCGGGGCTACGCCTTCCGGTGAAAGTATACTAGAGACAGGACCTGTTTTAAGGCGATGATAACTACGCATTCGTGGGATGTATTTAATCGCAAAACTAACAAAAGTCATTTGATGTAGGAAATCTTTCCGCCTCCAGTTAGGGAACGCCCCGTAGAAAGAGAGCGTACAAAAATACGATAAATGTATAAACCCGTATTCAATTCTGGTTTTTCAAGTACTAAATCTTCGTACGGCGAGGGCGTAACGTAACTTTGAAGGCTCTGTTGATGGAGCAATCGACCGGAAAGATCGTACAGATAGAATGTAATTTCGGTATCATCGTCCTGAAAATCATGTTCGAAGGTAAAACGAGCCTTTTGCGTGAAGGGATTTGGCATAGCCGTAACGTTGCGAAGATACGTTTTCGTACTTGGAACTACGTAAAATTCTATGCTTTGATTAACCCGATTTCCAAATACATCATAGGCCTGCACCTGAAGGCGGTGGGAACCAGGGGGTAAATGCTTAAAAGGATAGATTACCTGACCCAATTTATTACTTTCCGGGAAGTAATAGGAATTCAGATTGATGGTTAACGTATCATTTAAAACCGCAGAAATAGGGTTTAATTCCGTGTACGAAAGCCCTGAATCGTCCGCTAATTGAGCGAATAATATCGGACTGTCATCCGTTTCTCCACCGTTTTTAAAATCATCTGTATTCATGTATAAACTTAGGATGGGAGCTGTATGATCAGTGATGGGGGTTGAATTTTTACCATTAATGAACGGTCTGGCTATTCCTAAAGCACTTCGTTTTCCGTCAGTGGCCTGAGCGTATACTCGAATCAATGCCCGGCCCGATCCGGTTTCCAATGACGTAGGTAAGATAAAACTGCTGCTGAATTGCTTTTGGGTGATGCTGATTTTGCCCTTATAAAGCAAACTTTTCCGATCCTTATAACTGAATTTCGGATTTTCATCGCCCAGAGTTTGATAAGTTCTTTCCTGATCGTAAACCTCCAGCCAGCCTTCGCCATCAAACGAAGTCGAGCCGGATAGGGTAACCTGCCCGCCGCCTCGTAATGTATCAGGGCTTTGGATTTTCAGGGAATCGCTGGCATAAGCTAACCGCATGGAAGGGTCGCCCAGAAGGGCAAAATTGCGATTAATTCGGCCCGCCAGACTATTGTTTTTAGTTTGACGGATGAGATCGCCCAGTCGAGGCAGTACGCCGTTGATGGGTTGAAAGGCGGCTTTCATAAACGCCTCGCTTACCAGCGAATTAGAACTGGCAAAAACGGGACGAGCAGTGGTGATTAATCCAATGGCACCGCCCTGAGCATTCAATAAAGCCAATTCAGCCCCTGAAACGACTCCTGGATCGTCGTAACGACCAAATTCGCAGGTGGCAGTTAAAAAGAGTGGTAAATGATCGCGGTTTCGCCAGCCGAGAATATCCCGTAACATCAGAATCTGTTCCTGCGTCCAGCCCGATACACCGCCGTGCCCCGCAAAGGCAACCAGCAGTCGACCATCGTTCATGGCTGAAGTAATTGCCTCATTTGTTTTGGGGCTTTTCTGGTCCAAACCCGTTCCTATTTGCGGAAAGGCATCCAGGTAGATTTTCTCGGCTTGGTAAGGCGTTTTTTCAAGGAATTGAACCAATCGCTCTGCATCTTCGGCGTGAACGTTGTAATCCCCGTCATCAGCTACGAAAGTACACTTGCTTTGCCAGGTCCCTCGGGTTGCCGGGTCCTCGTAATGCATGAGTTTATCAACAACCTGTTTGGCCTCAGAAAGGTATTTGACTGGCAAACGCCCGATGCCAATATCAACGGTTTGATCTCCGGCGTAATCTTCCGTCCATTCGCCTTCCGCATCTCCCAGAAAGCCAAAGTAATCATCCGAAGAGTAGCTATAAATCGGATGCAGCGATTCCCGGCTTTCATACACCGGAACGAAAGACTTGCCCTGATTTTCCTTCAGAATATTTCTGTAATCGTAAGTCGCGTCGCCAAACAATAACAGATATTTTAAGGTACCCGGCTTTTTCTGATAGAGATACCTGGCGTAATCCCGGAGAGCCGTTGGGTCCAGTTTCCCGGAAGAAAACTCATGGAAGACTTCCTCCGTTGAGACCACCAGCACCCGTAATTGATCATTTTTTCGGCGAAAATCAGCCAGCCGTTCAGCTTCTGCTCGTAAAGCCGGAGCCGTGATGATGAGTAAATCCGGCGTTTCCTGCTGGTGTAAATGCTGGTTGGGAATGCTTTGCAGGGAGACAGGCAAAAGACTCTTAGCATACGTAAAGGCCATACATTCGTGTACTTGGCCACCGGGCTGGTAGCTGAAGGTACCGTTCGAAACATTCAGCAACGTTTGGGTACTAAGATCCCAGACTTGTACATCTGCCGGAGCATTGGCAATGGTCATCTGCACTGCGGGCAAATTTCGACTCGCCAGCGAACGGAATTGAAAGTTATAACCCTGCCAGTGAAGCGAACGCTGCAACTGAATGCCGAGGTAATTCAAAACCCCCTGAGCAGCATTATCTCCATTTCGATTGTAGGTAACCTGAATGGAAAACTTGCCATCTGAAGGCACGCTGTTTAAGGTCGTTTGAAAGGTATTTACGGCATCAATTCCCTTAAAATCATAACGTTCGTAAGTGGTGGCCCGGATGGTTTGTGAACCAACGCTTTGACCATTTAAGGAAAAAGTAAAATTCGTTGGAACAGAAGAATAACCCAGAGTAGCAGCGGTAACCCAGAGGGGCTGATTAGGTAAGGCTCCGGGAATGCTGAAGGGAATGGTTCGGTCGGTATAAACATAAAAACTTTCACCGTACCAGACGCGACCCGATTTAACCCGGTTCATTTCTTCTACTTCGTGAAAAATATAATCATCGTAGGTGGTTAGTAGGGGGCCTGATCCAGAACCCGTCGCTAGCTGAACTCGTTTTCCAGGGGTATTGCCGACGGTAAGAAAGTAAAAAGTAGTATCCGAATAGGGATTAAGTTGGTGTGAAAATCTTCCGGCTAGGGTATCCAGTTTTATTTCGTGAGGACTCTTTCCAATGAAATAAAGGGCATCGCTGGCATCGAAAGACCCATCGCTTTCGCCCGTTACCAGAATGGAATTTTCCAGTAAATCCATCGGGCGGGGCGATTGGTTAGCCTGAGGCAACGGGGCTCCTCCATTGCCATACAATCGCAAATGCTGGGGATTAATCTGTGTGGGATTCCAACCGGATTTTCGAAGAGTGGTGGCGTCAATTTTATAAACTCCGTCTTGAGTTACGCCAATTTTTAGCCAGGGACCGTTAGCTAATACGGACGACTGAGCCCTGACCAGAGCACTCAGGAAAAGGATAAAGAATAGGGTAGTAAACAATCGAATCATAAAGGCAGAAAACCGGACGTATCAATAACGTTGATTTTACTCAGGTCGTACATCAGAGAGCTGAACCAGGGCTTCCGCCGGAATGGTGTACTGACGACCGTTTTGCTGATCGGTGCATAAAAACCGGGTTCGGCGTCGCTGGTGTTTCATAAAGGTACGATTCCCCAGCAAGAAAATCTGATTTTCCGGTACCTCTGAAAGCCGTAACGTTCCTTCGGGATGTCGGTCGTATCGTCTCAGAGCCTGGTATAGGGGAGAATGAGAGGCCGTAGCTGCCTTCGGATCGCGGGAATAGTCCAGTAAAGGTGCCAGAATATCAACGGGGAAAATGGATTCCGTCATGACCGGCTTTAGTAATTCCCGAAACGTTTTTTTCCAGGATCTTCCGTGTGGGGCTACGCGGGTTCCCCATTGCAGACACACCCGCTGGTGAGCCACTTCATGGAGATAGGTAATTAGAAAGGCGTAGGCATTCATATTACCGTTCACTGAAATGCGATGACCTTTGCTGGAGCAATAGCTATAGTCACCAAACTTCGTGCGTCGGGGCCGAGAAACGTGGAAATGAAAAGGATGTTCCTGCCAGAGTTGCAGGCAATAAGAAACGGCAAGGGAGGGAAGATGCTGGCGTAAGAGAGATTCCATCCGGTAAAAAACGACAAAGCCTCACCTGAAGGCAAGGCTTTGGCTGTGTTCCTAATCTACAAAATTATTTTTTTGCAGTGTCAGCAGCAGTAGTGTCAACAGCAAGAACTGTGTCAACAGCAGTAGTAGTATCAACAACTACAGCAGAAGAATCAGCAGATTCAGCAGAATCAGTTTTCTTTTCTTGGCAAGCTGCCAGAGAAACCATTGTGCCAAGAAGGAACAGGGCGAACAATTTTTTCATTTTTGTGATGATTTTAGGGTTTATTGCCGAGACAAAGTTGAACCCGAATTCTGAATAAAGCAAGTGGGCTTTTAAGGTTTTTTTAAGGATTTTAACAAAAAGCACACATTATCTTTATAGTGCACTATGAATTATTCAAATAGTTATATTAATTAGCTCCTGAAACCTTAAAATTTGATAAATTTTTTAAAACGCTTATTACGGAGGAGTAACCAGAAGGGCGTTATTCAGGAATACCTTTCAGATAATCCTTGATTCGGTCGTAAAAGCCGGTTGATTTGAAAGTAAAGGTTTTATGCAGTATGTAGTTACTTACGAAGCTAAGGCCCATCCCAACCAGTAGCCCGCCAAATTCCTTCACATTGATGTTGCGTGATTTTTCAGAAAGAAAATCCAGTGGAATGCGGTAATAGAGATCACCGGGATGGGAAGCATTCAGTAAGTGAAAACCCAGACTTGATCCACCTACAGTAATGAAGAAAGAAACAACCGCAACCAGCCCAAACTTGACCATCTCCCGCCGGGTCTGGCCTGATTTCTTGGCATCAAAGGCAAAAAGTTTAGTTAAGGTAAATCCTACAACGAAAGAGACTACGTAACCGCAGGCAACAGAAGCATTGTAACTCATAAACTCCCGGAAATAACCACCAGCAATAATCTGAACGGCAGCTCCGGTTCCGGCAACTAGAAAGTAAGCAACTAAATCACGAATGTTAAGTAATTTAGACTTTTTTTTCTCCAAAGGTTGAGCGAGGGTTGTTTTCAAGTGTTGAAAATTGACGTTAATATCTAAAAGAATCTATTCACCAGGTCCGGGAATAATCCAAATAGGAGCGTCAGAACCGTAGTGAACAGCAAAGTTAGTTTAAATCCACTGCTTACGATAACTCCTTCGTTGTCACTTGGTTTTAAATACATGGCAATTATTACCCTGAAATAATAATAAATGCCGACACATGACATCAATACTGCGATGACTAACAGGGCGGTAAGATTAGCCTGAACCGCTGCGGAAAAGATAAAAAATTTACCCCAGAAACCTGCCGTTAGTGGAATCCCTGCCAGAGAAAGCATCGAAACGGTCATAATAAAAGCTAGTAGCGGATTGGTTTTAGCCAGACCGTTAAACGCATCATAACGTTCGTCGGGATTTCCTTCATAAGGTTTTCGCTCCGAAACAGCGATTAATACCCCAAAGGCAGAAATAGTGGCAAGCGAATAGGCCAGTGAGTAAAAAAGAATAGCCGATTGAGAACTGGGCACTTTAGCAACTACGGCCAGCAGCAGATACCCCGCATGAGAAATGCTGGAATAAGCCATCATGCGTTTGAAACTGATCTGATACGCGGCTGTAATATTTCCGATTAATAAGGTTAAAATGGCTAGTACGGCCAGTGTCTGGGCCCAGAAACCATAAGAACTGGCAAAAGCGACGGAAGCGAGTTTGTAAAGAGCCGCAAATCCAGCCGTTTTAACCACGGTTGACATATAAGCCGTAAAGATCGTAGGTGCTCCTTCGTATACGTCTGGGGTCCAGAAGTGGAACGGTGCTACGGACACTTTAAATAACATCCCAAAAAACAGCAACAGTAACCCGATGTAGAGCAGGGGAGAAACCGAACGATACTGGGTTGCCGTTTGTACATAAGTAGCAATGGCTCCGAGTTTAAAAGAACCCGTGGCTCCATAGATCATGGCTAATCCGAAGAGTAAAATACCCGTGGCGAATGAGCCCATGAGGAAATATTTTAAAGCGGCTTCGTTGGAACGTAGGTTCCGTTTGTCCGTTCCGGTTAGAACGTACATGGCAACCGATAGAATTTCAACCCCAATGAAGAGCATGATGAGGTTTTCAAAACCAATCATCATCAAAGCACCCGTGACCGAAAAAAGAATAATGGAATAATATTCGGCTGGGTGCGTATATTCTATATCGTCGCCAAAATTTCTGGAAATCCCGACGACTAATACCGTAGTAAGCAGAACAATGACCGAGAAGCTGACGAACAGGTTATTCACCCGTAGCATATCCGAAAAGTATAGAGCCTGCTGGTTCCATTCCTGCGTAAGTAGAGCCAGAGCTACGAACAGAAAAACAAGCGTAGCAGGCAGCAAAATCCGACGGGATTTCAGGAAGCCAAGGAATAAATTTAATATGCCAAAAAGAGACAGAGATATGATCGAGAGCATGTCTTGAATGCTTGAGAGTAAATGAAAAAATACCGCTTCGTCTTACTTCAGGGTGCGTAGCAACTCGGCAACGGCTGGTTCGGTTAGTTTCAGAAATGCATTAGGAAACAGACCAATCCAGAATACAAAAACAGCCAGCGGAAGCAGAACCAGAATTTCATTAAGGTTCAGATCCGTGAATTGCTCGGTAGCGGTGGTTTGCAGTCCAAACATGGATTTCTGAACCATACGAAGCATATAGACTGCACCGAAAATAATGGTTGTTCCGGCTACGATACCGATCCAGGTATTATAAGTAAAGACGCCTTTTAGCAGCAGAAATTCACCAATGAAACCATTCGTCAAAGGCAGGGCTACGCTACCTAATACCATGATGATAAAGAAGACACTCAATACGGGAGAGTTTTGAGTAATGCCTCCTAACTGGCTCAAATCCCGGCTTTGCGTGCGGCTGAAGATGATTTCGATAATGAAAAACAGCCCGACCACATTAATACCGTGAGCAAGCATTTGAATGAGGGAGCCTTGTAACCCGTCGAGGGTTAAGGAGAAAATACCTGCCGCCATCAAACCTACGTGAGCGAAGGATGAATACGCTACGAGCCGTTTCATATCCTGTTGCTGAATGGCAATAATAGAACCGTATACAATGCCCGTTACGGATAAAATCACCGCTACCAGTCCCCATTCCTGAACCCCTTCGGGAACGATGGGTAATACGATTCGGATGAGTCCGTAAGTACCCATTTTCAGCATAATTCCGGCCAGTAGCATAGTCGCTGGTGTGGGCGATTCTACGTACGTATCAGGCTGCCAGGTGTGGAAAGGGAATACGGGCATTTTGATGGCAAAACCAATGAACAAAGCCCAGAACAATACGCTCTGCTGAGCGGCTGAAAGCTTTAATTCATAAAAAGCTGAAAGTAAAGAGCTATGCGAACCAGGCGTCTGGAGGTACAGATAAACCAGGCCCAGTAACATGAATAATGAACCGAAAATGGTATAAATGAAAAACTTGAACGTTACCGGAATTCGATTTTCTCCGCCCCAGGAAGCCGCAATGAAATAAATGGGAATCAGGGCTGCTTCGAAGAAGAAGTAAAACAGAAAGGCATCTTTTGCCACGAAAACCCCAACCAGGGCCGATTGCATCATCAAAATGAGGGCATAAAAGGCGGAAGGGTTGCGGTAACTGTGATTAAAGGTGGAAAGAATAATCAGCGGTACTAGTAACGTGCTGAGTAATACCAGCAGTACGCTAATGCCATCGATGCCAATAGCAAACTGAATACCAGCGGATGAAATCCAGTCATAGCTTAAGGAAAACTGACTCGATGTATCGGCTTTAAAGATGGAAAGAACGTAAACGGCTAAGGCTAATTCAACCAGTGAGGCGATCAGAGCCACTCGCTTGACGGCTCCGCCACGTAAACCCAGCAAAACCGCTGCCAGGACCAGAGGAATCAGTATCAGGATGAGGGTAAGCATATCTTTATTTTACTTATGCGTTGAAAATCAAAGACCGAAGGCTATAAATGAGAATGGCAGCAATACCCGTCACCATGATGAAGAGGTAAAAGCTGGTGGTACCGGTCTGTAATAGGCGGAACTCATTGGAAAGGCCTTTAACAAAATTACCCAGACCTTCAACGCCCCCCTTATTTAAAATGATCTGGTCGGTAATGCGGTAGAAAAAGCCGGATAAGGCCTGCGTTGGTTTGACGAAAACGGCGTTATAAATCTCATCGACGTAGTACTTATGGTAGATGAGTTTCTTAAGGCCCGTGATTTCTTCGTCAGGTTCGGGAACGGCGTTACGACTGACGTATAGGACAAAAGCTACAATGATTGAAAGCACAGCTCCGGCTACTGAAACGCCCATGAGTGTTAACTCCGTTGAATGATCCAGATGAACCCCTGCAAACGCTTCGGGATTAACCCGTTTGGAAAGTTCGAAAATGGGGTCGAGGAAAGCGTCGAGTTTAGCGGAACCACCAAAGATGGCGGGCACATTCAGGAAGCCACCTAATACGGATAAAACTGCCAGCACCATTAACGGTAAGGTCATGGTAAGGGGTGATTCGTGCAGGTGATGTTCCTGTTCGTGCGTTCCCCTGAACTCGCCGAAGAACGTCAGGAAAAGCAGACGGAACATATAAAAGGCCGTCATCATGGAACCAAATACCGCCAGGCCCCACATGAGTGGACTGTGTTCGAATACATGAGCCAGAATCTCATCTTTCGAGAAGAAACCCGCAAAAGGAGGAATGCCGGAAATAGCGATGGTTCCTAATAAAAACGTCAGAAAAGTAATGGGCAGTTTCTTGCGTAAGCCTCCCATGGAACGAATGTCCTGCTCGTCGCTCATGGCGTGAATAACCGAGCCTGCACCAAGGAATAACAAAGCTTTGAAGAACGCGTGAGTCATCACGTGGAAGAAGCCCGAGCTATACGCTCCAACGCCCAGACCCAGGAACATATATCCTAATTGAGAGACGGTAGAGTAGGCCAGTACTTTCTTAATGTCATTCTGGAAGAGGCCAATCGAAGCCGCTAATAGAGCCGTCGCCAGAGCTACCCAGGCAATGAGGTGAAGCGTATCAGGAGCGAGGGTATAAAGAATATTGGAGCGAACAATCATGTAAATTCCGGCAGTTACCATCGTGGCCGCGTGGATCAGTGCCGACACGGGCGTTGGACCTGCCATGGCATCGGGTAACCAGGTATACAGCGGAATCTGGGCGGACTTACCCATTGCTCCGATGAACAGACAGATGGTAATCCAGAAAATTCCCTGATCGCCAATGCTTAACTGAGCCGCGGCTGGGAAAACACTGGAAAATTCCAGACTTCCGAATTGGTTAATGATCAGAAAAATCCCAATCAGAAAGCCTAAGTCCCCAATTCGGTTCATCACAAAGGCTTTGCGGGCGGCATAACCATAGCTTGGATTCTGATTCCAGAAACCAATGAGTAAATACGAGCAAAGGCCCACGCCTTCCCAACCAATGAACATGATGAGGTAATTAGAACCCATCACCAGCAGGAGCATGAAGAAAAGGAAGAGATTCAGGAAAGCGAAAAACTTGCCAAACCCTTCATCGTGGTGCATGTAACCGATGCTGTAAAGATGAATGAGCGAGCCAATTCCGGTGATAATCAGCATCATAATCAGCGAAAGCTGATCGATCTGAAAAGCAAAGGAAATATTCAGGTTACCAACCGTAAACCAGTCGTAAAGAGGAATGGTCTGAGCTTCGCCCGAAAAATTAAGGAATAGGCTTGCTACGATCACAAAAGAAGCCAGCGAAGCTCCGGTTCCGATGAGGCCTACCAGAGATTTAGGTATCCGGCGGAAGCCTAACCCATTAATTAGGAATCCGAGGAAGGGTAATAAAGGAATGAATAAGGCTAAATTCATAGTTCAGTGGAGGTAAAGACGTACCTGCTTACTCGTTAGTGGAGGGGCCGAAAACAAAGGATTTACCACTTGATTTTATTCATCAAGCCCACATCCAGCGAGCGGATGTTTCGATACAGCATAACAATAATGGCCAGACCAACGGCCACTTCCGCTGCGGCGACGGCCATAATAAAAAACACAAACACCTGCCCATTCGGATCGGAACGGTACGTTGAGAAAGCGATGAGTAACAAATTAACGGCATTCAGCATTAACTCCACCGACATAAAAATAATGATGGCGTTGCGACGGGTAAGCACTCCAATAATGCCGATAATGAATAAGGCCGAAGCGAGGTAAATGTAATATTGAAGCGGAATTTTCTGGACAACTTCTGGGATCATGCCTTCGCTAATTGAGGTTACGGCGTAGAAAGCTATGAAACACTTCTTTACGTACGCTGTAACGGGTAGAGGTTTTTTCTCAATGAGAAGTTACAAACTGGAAATGTTATAACTACACTTTGAATAGTGATGTGGCAAAAATAGTAGTTTTCCCCAAACCGTCGCAATGCTCTGTGAGCTTATTGGACAGTTTTTTTGCAAAAGAGTAAGAATAGAATGGATATAAATAAGAATTGTACTAAACGCAGAAAATGGCTCAGGGAGGCAAAAAAAGCCGAAGTGGGCACTTGCCTACTTCGGCGTAGAAACGTAATTCTATCTAAATCAGGCTCAAAGTGGAGAGGTGCTTGTTAATGACACCTATCTCTTCCGGCGATAATGAAATGTGAATCGACTGAGCATTCTGGATGGCTTGTTCCGCATTGCGGGCACCTACCAAAGCAACGGTAATACCGGGTTGTTCGATAGTCCAGCGGATGACTAACTGAGACAAAGTAGCCCCTTTCTCTTGAGCCATTGGACGAATTTCGTCGAGAAAAGCGTTGATTTTTGTCAGGTTCTCAGGCTGGTAAAATCTTGATCCCGAGCGGGTATCACCTTCGCCAAACTGATGCCCAGGCTTGATTTTACCCGTCAGAATGCCTCGTTGCAGGGGGCTGTAAGCAATAATTGCTTTCTGCCGAGCCATGGCATAAGGAACCAGTTCTTTTTCGATGGAACGCTCTACCATGCTGTAAGGTACCTGATTAGAAGCCAGCGAGAGCGTTTCTTCGGCTTCCATAAACTGAGCCGTGGAATAATTACAAACTCCGGCGGCCCGGATTTTTCCCTGTTTTTGTAAAATGTCCAGGGCTTCCATCGTTTCACTGATCGGTGTGGTGCTGTCGGGCCAGTGAATCTGGTACAGGTCGATATAATCCGTTTTCAGACGACGAAGGCTGTTTTCGCACTCCTGAATGACGCTATCCTTGCCAGCGTATTTATAGACGTCAATTTCCTGGCCATCGTTGTTCTGCGTGTGAAAAGCAAAATCGCCCTGCTTCACGTCCCAACGCATGCCAAATTTGGTCAGAATCTGAACCTTATCACGGGCAACGCCCTGAAGTGCTTCTGCAACGATTTCTTCACTAACCCCCATACCATATACGGGAGCAGTGTCAATGGAGGTAACTCCTTCATCGAGTGAGGCCTTAATGGCTTCTACGGCTTCTTTTCGATCGGCTCCGCCCCACATCCATCCGCCAATGGCCCAGGCACCAAACGTTATAGCTGATACCTGCAAGGCTGATTCGCCTAATTCTCTGTACTTCATGTGACTTGAATTAGTTTGAGGTTTAACGTTTCAAAGGGGAGTAAGGTTTGAGAAAATGTAAATTGCCGTGTTGTGTGGAGTTTAAGGTTTGAGTGTGTTTGATTATGGTTTGATGATGTTTTAGAACTGTTTCGGGAGGTTTGATCTCATGATTAAATTCATCAGTAAAAGAGTTTACATAACTCTAAAACCCATTGACCAAAGGCATTCAAACCATAATCAAACACACTCAAACTTTATTCCAACAACTCTTTATTTCACTTCTCGTAAATCCAACTGCTGGATTAGGGCCGGGTTTTCGGGGGATAGGGTGAAATACACCAGTACTTTTCCTTGCTCACCTTCCATGATGAAAGTGCCCCGTAGCTGATTTTCAGGAATCAAATCGCCTACTTTTACAATTTTTCCGACTTTGCTGAATAACTCTTCGGAAGCCTTTTTGCGTAAAGCCAGTGATTTGTCAGGAAAGAAGTTTTCGGCAAAAATGGGGTAATGGCTGGCCTGATTCCAGTCTTTCAGCACCGAAACCAGGTCTTTTTTTCGCTGATTCAGGATTTTGGAAACAGGTAATTGTCGCTTCTTCAAATCAGCCGAGGCCAGAAGCGTTTCAATGATTTTGGTATTAATCAGGCCCGCGTTGGCGTAGGTAAGGTTAGCGTAGGTAATGACGCCGATGCCATATTCGGGTAAAATCCGCCAGTTGCTGCCAAAGCCGGGTAAGCCTCCGCTGTGCCCAACGGTAGTAATCGCGTCTGAATCCCGGGTCCAGCGAAGGCCATAGGCGTAAGCTGAGGAAACGGAGTAAGGCGTGCCGTTGGCTTTTAGAGAGGTACTTAAACCAGCAAAATTGGCTGGTTGCTGCATCTCCCGCACCGAACTCCGACGGATCGGGCCGGTGCCGGCTTCACTGCGAGCGGGCCAGGCCGCCAAATGAAAAGAGACATACTTACTGAAATCTTCTATCGAAGTTAATAAACCGCCCATGGCTCCGTAGGCACCATCCGGTAATAGTTTCTCTTCGACAAATTTTTCGTTTTCCCAGCGGTACCCGTGAGCCAGTAACTCAGGCTCAACTTTAGAAAAGTCCCATACGGTATGGGTCATACCTAAGGGTTTAAGAATTTCCTTAGTAATGTATTCCTGATAAGGCGTTTGGGTAACGACGGTGATAATGCGGCCTAACATGGCAAAACCCATGTTGCTGTATTCGTACGTTATACCGGGAGGGTTTGACAAAGAAACGCCTTTCCCCAGCATTTTCAGAAAATACGCGTCGGCAATGGCAAGCTGGCGATCACCCCAGGGGTTATCTTCGGGAAAACCAGCCGCGTGGGTTAGCAAATGCCGAATCGTAATAACCGGAGCATCGACGGTTAACGCAGGCGTTTTTTTGACTTCAGGAATATATTGCTGAACCGGATCATCCAAACGCAGCTTGCCTTCATCGCGTAGCTTAATGATAGCCATGGCCGTAATACTTTTAGTCATGGAGGCAATTCGGAAGAGCGATTTTGAGCTAGCTGCCGTCTTCTGAGCGAGGTTGGTTAAACCGAAACTATGGCTGTCTATCAACTGCCCATCGACAACAATGCCGTAGGTTAAGCCTGGGAAGTTATTTTTCCGAAATTCTTCCTCTACCTGTTTTTCGATGGCAGGTAAAGCACTTTTAATTTTTTCGAGACGGTCTGGGTCCGTAAACACCGGAGGCTGGTATAAAGTCTGAGCCTTGCTGGTAAGAACCGAACCGAAGAGGAGAAGGGTCAGGTATCGTTTTTTCATAAGGGAAGTTTGAATGATAGGCGAATCTACGATCTAAATCTGTTTTATCCGCAATTCCATCAGCTATGGATTCTTTACTAAAAGTTATCGTCGGAACCTGGTTCATTTGCAGTACCAATTTCCCCATGTGGCTGAAAGGCAATAAGCATAACCCCACCTTCACCTATACCCCCGTTCCTGAAAAGCCCGGCGTCTTGCTCGACGAGGTGAAGTATCAGAAAAAAGGAAAGAAAAAAACGATTACGGGTTATGATTATCCTGACGAGAAGAAACCCAATGCCTTTATTTGGCGGGGAAAAGGCTTATTGGGTTTACTGAAAAGCAAATGGGAGGTTCGGTTAATCGACCCTCAAGGGCAATGGGCCGTGATTTACTTTTCAAAGACCTTATTCACGCCCGAAGGTGTGGATATTATCAGTCGGCAACCCCAACTTTCACCGGAGTTACTTCAGGAAATTAAAAGGCAAATGGCCGCTGACTCGTTGCTACGTGCTCAGGTATCTTCATTGAAAGACCTCTAGTAATGTTTAGGGTTGCAAAAGTTGTACTTTACGGTTCATAAGGCACGTGATGAATCACATTTCTGGTGTAAGCTTTCTGTAAATCAAGTACAAACACTAGATAAAAGCGAAGGTTGAACTTCTGCTACGAATCGAAATAGTATTACATCAGGAAGGAATCGTGTTAAGAAAATAAGTCTTACCTCCCTGAATTATTTCGGGATTTAACTCTCTTTTCTTGACGATAATAGTGCTTGGTATCGCTGGATCAAAATCGGTCATAGTTCTGATTCGTTCCAGCTTTATTTTGGTATACATATCGAATTCGAGGAGATTAATGATGTGCTGATCGTCCTGAAAAAAATCACTTTCCAGTAATAATTTCCGACCTAATCCTTCTCTTAATAACTCCGCAAATTTCTGATTAGCAAACAGGTTTTCTTTTTTGTGAAAATAATCTTCGTTCAGAATAGTGTAGCTGGCTTTGATCCAACGGGCAGACTCTTTGGAAGTTACTACCATTCGGTTTTCATGAATTGATAAGTGGGAAAGAAAAAAATCAATTTCAGTCGAGTTAATTAACTCAGCGTGATACAAATCCCGTAAAGTATAGTCCACCCGGTCGGCACATAATCGGGGCAAAGGCTGTTCCAGTAAGGGAAAATTTTCTTGAATGAATTGCTGGGAAGTATACCCGTTTGCTTGAAGAATAGAAGAAATTTCAGGATAAGAGACAAAGGTTTCGTACCATTCTTCGTGAAAAGATTCGTCCCTAATGTCCAAGACATAATCAATTACGTGCGAGAAAGCCGTATGGGAAATGTCGTGCAAGAGGGCTGCAATCTGTTCTTTTTCGTCACCACCAAGCCTCCTGATTAGTAACATAACACCAATGGAATGCTCATAACGGGTATGCTGTAAGCGGCTGTCTACCAGAAAATTAGCCCCGCCCTGATGAATGGTTTTTAATCGCTGGAATAGTTTACTCTGAATGATTTCCGCACAAACGCCCTCAATTTCATAGGAACCATATATCGCATCCGTATACTGCATATTTTCTCGACTAAGGATAAGATTAAAATTTACGTAAAATGGTGAGAGACAGCTTTACGTCTTTTTCTTCTTGCGTTATATCAATCCATTGTCGGGGGTTTTAGTTCTGGTAACTCCCTGAATGAACGTTCTGGCTAGCATTTTTTGGAAATAAATTCACTGATTCTAAACTATTACTTCTCGTCATGAAAAAGATTTATTTGCTGTGCTTCGCTTTACTAGGTCTGACAACGGTCCATGCTCAGATCCGCCTGGATGTAGAATCAGGGCTGGTTTTAGGAACAAATTATAACAAGATTCGCATACCCAATCAGGGCGGTACGCTAGTGGATATTGCCAAAGAACTGAATGTAAAACCTAAAGTATTCTTCCGCCTCCGGGCCGATTACATTATTGATAACCGCCATCATATTTCAGCTTTATATGCACCGTTGACCGTTCGTTATGACGGGAATTTTTCGCAGGATGTTCGTTTTAATGCTACCACTTTTGCGGCTAATCGTCCCGTTACGGTTGACTATACATTCAATTCCTACCGCCTGACGTACCGCTATGATTTTGTGGCCAATGAACACTGGCGAATAGGGGCGGGTCTGACGGCCAAAATTCGGGATGCGAAGGTGCGTTTTAAGAACGAAGGACAGGATACGTATTTTGATAATTTTGGTTTTGTCCCCCTCATTAACTTTTATGCAGGCTGGAAACCTACCGAACGCTGGGGCTTACTGATTGAAGGCGATGCCTTGGGTTCGAAACAGGGACGGGCGGAAGATATTTTTGGTGGTATTACCTATGCGTTAGGCGAGCAGGCAAACCTGAAACTGGGTTACCGGGTGGTAGAAGGAGGAGCGGATGTAGATCGTGTGTATACGTTTAACTGGATTAACTACGCCTCGGTGGGGATTGTGGTAGAGTTTTAACGCTCTGCCTCAACGGTGAGGAAGTCTGCACATTTCAAATAGCTCTGGATGACAATCCGGGGCTATTTTTTTGGTGTCGTTCGTTAGAAGTATTTCAATATTAAAAGATTATGAAGCCGCTTAACGAAAAAATAACTTGGTTAAGCCTGGATTAACGCTTCAATTTTGTGGGGTAAACACATGCATTACTACGCCATGCTTCCCAAGTTTTTATTATCAATGCCCGCTGATACAGACGTTGATTACGTCCTGCACACGGAACAACCTTCGTTTTTGATTCGCGTTGAAAAAAACGAAGAAGATCAGCCCGTTCTTACCGAAAAAGCCATCGTTCGCTGGTACGATAGCAAGCCTGCTCAGTCGGGTGTGCTCGATGAGATTCTCGAAGAAATGATGGAGTTTCTGCTTGAAGAGTACGACTTTATTTCTGACGAAGAAGACTGGATTGAATAACACGTTCCTCTGATTTCTGAATAAAATTCTATGTTAAATCGACTGATTGCGTGCGGAATTGGTACGCTGTTGTGGGGTTCAGTTTTTGCTCAGGGCCAGGTAAAAGGCTTTGTGTATGAAGACCAGAACGGTAACGGCAAGAAGGATAAAAAAGAAGCAGGACTTGCGAAAGTGGCCGTATCTAATGGTCGTGAGGTAGTTTTGACCGATGCTCAGGGTAAATACGAGTTACCCTTAGGTCAGGATCAGACCATTTTCGTGATTAAGCCCTCCGGGTATCGTCTGCCGGTGAATGAGTTTAATCTGCCTCAGTTTTACCGTCATCACAAGCCGCAAGGCTCGCCCAAAACGAAATTTGCGGGAGTAGTAGCCACGGGAGCCCTTTCTAAGTCAGTGGATTTTGCGTTAATGAAGCAAAACGAACCTACTGATTTCAAAATTCTGGTTTTCGGAGATCCTCAGGTATATTCCGAAGAGCAGGTAAGCTTTTTCAAGAAAGGAATTATCGACGAAGTAAAGACCAAAACCGAAGGTGTTCGTTTCGGCATTAGTCTGGGGGATGAAGTAGGGGATAATCCTGAACTATATCCTTCCTATAAGAAAGCCATCCAGCAGTTGGGGCTGCCCTGGTTCAATGTCATGGGTAATCACGACATGAACTACGATGCCCAGGCGGATAGTTTGTCGGATGAAAGCTTCGAAGCCGCTTTTGGTCCGAACAATTACGCTTTCAACAGCGGAGATGTTCACTTTGTCGTGCTGGATAACATCCTCTATCCCGATCCTCGGGACGGGAAAGGGTATTTGGGCGGTTTGCGTCCCGACCAGTTAGACTTTATTGAAAATGATCTGAAACTAGTTCCTAAAGACAAACTGATCGTTTTCTGTTACCACATTCCTCCCATTGAAGAGTTTCGCCCGGAAGACCGTCAGCGGATGTTTAACGCTCTGAAGGATTTTCCTCATACGCTCTCCCTTTCAGCACATACGCACTTCCAGTTACACCATTTCTTTGGTAAGGAAGAAGGATTTACCCGTGAAAAACCGCACCACGAGTACAACGTAGGAACAACCTCGGGCGACTGGTATTCCGGTGAAATGAACGAGAAAGGGGTACCCGTTTCCATGATGCGGGATGGCACCCCGAAAGGTTATATGTTCCTTTCATTCAAAGGGAATGAATATGCCTTTGATTACCGCGTAGCAGGACAGCCGGAAGATTATAAGATTGGCATTCATGCTCCGAAAGTGATTGCTCGTCGCCAGTCGGCAAAGGGCGAGGTGTATGCTAACTTCTTTCAGGGCAGTGAAAAAGATCAACTGGAATATCGGCTGGATGATGGAAGCTGGAAAGCCATGACTCAGGTGGCAGAACCCGACCCCATCATGTTGAAAACTCGCTTACGCTGGGATGAGGCTACGGAACCTTTGAAGGGGATGCGTCCATCCAATCCGGTAACCTGTACGCACTTATGGAAGGCAGCTCTGCCCGGTAATATGGCGGAAGGCAATCATACGATTGAGGTTCGGGCAAAAGATGCCTATGGTCGTACGTTCACCAATACACAAAAAATACAGGTTGTCGCTTCGGCTGAATAACCATAGACTGACGTAAAAATTAAAATCCCGGAAGCTCAGCTTTCGGGATTTTTTGTTGATTTCGGAGCGACTGCCTAAACGTGAATAATTTCTCCGATCCCCCGCAGTCGCTCGGCTCCAGCCGAGTGACCACTTAGCTTTAGGCCTCTGGCCGGTAGGATGCGAATGAGTAGCGGGTCAGAGAACAACTTCCCTAACAAAAACAGACTTGCCACCATCGGCCAGAGGCCTGCCAAGCTAGATTGTCACTCGGCTAGAGCCGAGCGACTGCGAGGGTCTTGGACGGTCTCTGAAAGGAAAATAGATCAATCATACCCGTACTTTGATTCAATCAAATTACGGGTATGATCAGGAGGTACTTACGAAATCTTCGAATGATGCTGATAGGTCATGTAAGTATGAGGAATGCCGTCTTCGATATATTCCATTCCTGTAGAGATAAAGCCTAAAGAAGTATAGAACTTCACCAGATGGGTCTGAGCTCCAATTTTAATCATGTGTGGACCAAACAGGCGGCGGCAGTAGGCAATGGAAGCTTCCATCAAACGCTTGCCTAAACCTGAACTACGAACGGCAGGAGAGGTAACTACGCGGCCAATGGCTGTATAGCCTTTAAAACAAACGTCGCGATCAAACAGACGGGTGTAAGCAATAAGCTTTCCGGTGTCGTCATCCTTGCCCAGGCAATGCCAGGCTTTGGGGTCGTTTCCGTCAATATCCTGATAAGGGCAATTCTGTTCAACCACAAACACTTCGGAACGAAGTGCTAAAATTTCATACAATTCCTGGACAGTGAGTTCGTGAAATTGCTTTAAGTCAAATTGCATAGATGGAGAAGATACGTTAAGAATAGGCGATTCTAAAAAGACAGTGCCGAAGTATTTTTAATAAGGAGAAGGACTTAGGCTGGTCCAGCCGCCGTCTACCACGAGTGTCTGGCCCGTAATATGCCCCGCTTCGGGCGAAGTTAAGAACAGGACTGCTGCTGCAATGTCTGCTACCGTAGCGGGTTTTTTCAGAGGCGTAATCCGCGACCAGGTGGAGGTATAATCTGGGTCATCGAGTGTTCGTTCGGTGAGGGTTGCTCCGGGAGCTACGCAGTTGATCGTGATACCATAGGGCGAAAGCTCCGTTACCAGTGACTTCGCCAACATTTGAAGGGCTGCTTTGGTCATGCCATATGCCGCAAGATACGCATGCGATTGCTGTCCTGTTACCGAAGACATCAATAAAATTCGTCCCCCCTGACCTTGGCTTCGCATTTGTAAGGCGGCCTGTTGCGTGAGAAAAAAGTTACCCCGAATATTGAGATCCAGCAGTTTTTGAAGGGATTCGGGCTGGTACTCAAAGAAGTCGCCGAAGGTAGTGATTCCCGCGTTGGCTACTAAAATATCCAGCGATCCAAACTGGGTAACTGCGGTTTGAACCAGTCGTTTGATGAATTCAACATCGGAAGCGTCGCCCGCTAGAATCTGACAATTTCCGCCTTCTGACCGAATTCGGGCCGCCGCATGCTGAGCCATGATTTCGTCAATGTCATTCAGCAAAACGGAAGCTCCGCGAAGAGCCATTTGCCGACAAATTTCAAAACCAATGCCCTGAGCGGCTCCGGTAACAATAACATTCATAGTGTAAAGAGGTATAAAGCGGCTCGTAAAGATAAAGCCTTAACTAAGTAATCATAAAAAGAGACGAGTGTTCACCCGTCTCTTTTACAAACTAAAAACCCGTTTTCTTTTCTGCCGGTTTTTTTACCGGAGCGGCTTCTTCGGTTTCTGAAAGCGAAGTAATCTTTTTGGTTTTGGTAGAATCGCTGGCTACCGGCTTTTTCACCGGAGCCTGCACGATTGCCTTTTTATTCTTCGTTTTGGATTTTTTACTTTTCGGGTCTTCCAGAATTTCTTCTACAGGCTGATCGTCCGATTCTGCGGCTACTTTCTCTTCGGTAACGGCTTCTTTTTTAGCTGCTTTGGGTTTTTCGCCCGTAACCTGTTGAGGGGCTTCTGTCGGCTCTGCTTTTTCCTCTTTGGGCTGAGCCGCTACTACGGGTTTCGGTTTACGGGGCTGACTGCTCGAACGAGGGCGATACATGGTGCTGAAACGGTCTACGAAGTTATTTTTATCTTCCTCCGAAGCGATTCTGATTTTATTATCCTTGCCCGTTTTAGCCTGTAACTGTCCGTTGAAATCCTGATCCGAACTATACACTTCCGTAGTGCCCTGAACCAATGCCAGGTAATACCAGACATCTGGATTTAGCTCAAGGTAGAAGAACAAGTCATCCATACCACCTGGATTTTTCCGAATTTCCAAGGCTCCGTCAAACTGCCCGTTAATGTCGGTGGTACCAAGGTTAGATACCCCGATTTTCCCAACATTATAAAAGGCCTGATTCTCGGGATTGTACCGCATACTCAGATTAGATAACACCGCTGTAGCTGCAAATTTCGGCGAAAGGGAAGCCAGCGGAACGTTCGCTCCATTGGTCGATTTCTGCGTGAATTGTTCGGCAGTTTTGCCACCTGCCACGTTTGCAATTTTCAGTAATAAACGATCAAAGTCGGGCTCGGCGGCTTCCTCGCTGATCTTTTCGTCCAGATTGGTTTTGACAATTTTGTCTCCGGCAATGTTCATTACCGCCGCCGGAATGGACGTATTCAATACTAATAAGGTATTGAAAAGATACTTGGTGGAATCGGGAACGAGCCGTGCGTAACCTGCCGACTGTACGGCTGTAGCCGGCGAGAATAACTGAATAGGCCCCTCAAACGTAATTATCTTTTTATTGTCATTGAGAACGTATTTCGGACCTTCCAGTGTTTCGTCATTCGCCCGAACGTCGCTGGCAATTGTTAACTGATTCGTCTTGACATCATCCCGCAAACGACCACTGGCGGTGAAAATGTCCGCATCCTGAGGATTAACTTTTGGCGAAAGGAAACTCAGGTATAAACCTTCGCCACCAAAGTGCAGACCCGTATACAGAGGGGTCTGACCATCTTCGGCTTTCAGGCCATCCACGCTCAAACTCAGACTGTCGCCCGTAGAACCTTCGAAGGGAATCCAAGAGGGCTCGGCAATTTTACTTTTCAGGCGTGTTTGAATGGCTCCCTTGAAGGTGAGGCCCGGATTGGCAGCTACCATCGTGATATCGCCTTTGTAAGCCAGTCGGGGCGTGAGCAGGAAGTTATTCTCTTCGCTAACTCCTGAGCGGGCCACTGTTCCATAGCTCAGACCGGAATGAACGGTTTTTTCGGCTTTATTCTTACGACTTGGTTTAGCCGAAGCAACGGCCTGACTGTTAGTGACTTCCCGGAATTCGAAGGCATCAATTTTTAACTTAGTCGTATCGCCTTTGGAACGGATGTATTGGTAAATCGCATCCCCTTCGAATTTCTTAGCTGAAAGAATCTGAATATTTCCGTCGGATAAATGGTGGAATTCATTAACTGTATCCGCCACTACGCGAGCCTTTTTCAACGGAATCATTTCTGCATCCTGTTTGATGGATACCAGCCCTTTGTTAGGAATGATCTTGGCATCCGCTGACTTGATGTAAGGAACCCCCTTAATATTCAACGTCATTTTATCAATTTCGTACAGTGCTTCCGCTCCATTAAAGGCCAGCCCCTCCTGCGATGGATTCGTCGAAATGAAAGTCGAACTGTTTACATTACCTTTCATGGTAATCTTCTTTTTGGCAATGTCCCAGTCGGCCCGGTTAATGGTAGTAGTGTAAGCCGCGTAAGGGAAAAACAGACTTGACGAATCTTCCAGCGTCGCGTTTTTGGGCGTTTGAATGAGGGCATTCTGAGCTGCTGTATTGAAGGTGACGTCTACAGCCCGGCCCAACAGGGCAGGTTTCTCCCCAGTGCCAATCTGAATCTGAGCCCGTTGAGCTATGAACTGGTTTTTGTTAAAGGAGAAATTTTCGGAGCTGATTTCCGAATCTTTTCGCTTCATTACCCCTTCGCCAAACAGTCCGGTAGAACGCACTAACAAGCTTCCTTTCAGTTGTGAACTTCCATTATAAAAGTCCAGCGAACTTTCTTTTTCTGTAATAACCAGGCTATCTACCTTAGGTAACCATTTCATTTCGTAGGATTTGAAAGCTACTTCGGGGAAATAAGCTTTGCCAACGGTTCCTTCCTTGATACGCCCGGAAGTACCCGTAAAGCTAACGACCGAGTCGGGGGTTAACACAAACTGTTTGCCTTCCAGCGAGGTCGTCAACGTGCTTAAGACGCCATCGGCTTTCAGTCCATTATTGTCCATTGTCAGCGTGCCGGTTACTTTCAGATTACCCTTGCCTTCGTACAGTTTCAGGCCCGCTTCGGGGACTTTATAGGCAAAGCCGAGGGAGTTATCGGGCATGGTAATCAACTTCGTCTGAATGGGGGGCAGAACCCCATCGGAGTAGAAGGTTCCTGAAAACTCAATGTCCTTACTTGTTAAGCTGTCCTGATCAATTTTGGGAATTTTGAAGTAAACCTTTCGGTTATACGCTCCGGCGAGTCGGGTGGTATCATCAAAGTAGATGTTAACCCCATCCTGCACAACCAGTCGCGGAGCACTGGGTTTTTTCCCGGATTTATTATTGGGCTTTCCGAGGTAAAGTTTACCCGAACCGTATTTCAAATCCTGACCAATTTCCTTCGAGTTTTTCTTTCCTTTCATCTGTTGAGGAACGAAGGTTACGGTATCAAGTTTATCGAGATTTACGTAAAACTGCTCGTAATTAAAATTAAGATCGCGGCCTTTAAAGCGGAAATTATCCAGCTTCATTTCGCCATTGAAAACAAACGAGCGGTTTTTACCTACCCGAACTACCTTGTCGGCGGGACGAATGAAAATCTTCAGTGAATCACTTACTTTGAAGGGAGCTACACCGCGAATAGTCAGGAAGTTATCTTTGAAATTGATGGAAGCATTGGCTAAACTATCCCGATCAGAACCAGCCTGTGTGGAGAGAATGGCGAGGTTATCAAAATCCTTTTTCGCCAAGGCTACCTGCAAGTAATGTTGACCTTTCGAACTGAGCCTGACCTGATCGGTATCAGGATTATAGTCAATAAAACCTTGCTCAATGGGCGGAATCAAAGCGTCCCGCATAAGCTTGCCATCGCGTTTGTAATGAGCCGCGAGTTCGTCCACGGTAATAGCCGAAATGCCTTTTTGCTTGAGGCAATTAGCCAGAATGGTAACGGGGTGAAACCCCTGCGGACTGGTCAGTTTTTCGTATTGGGTGGATTCATAATAATCCACCGATTCGAATCGGGCAGGGACGGCATTTTGTCCCGAAATAATATCAAACTCCAGGTGTTTGCTGGGTAAACTCCATTTGGCCGCATCGGCCCGAATGGCAAATCCGTGATAACTATCGCTGAAGGATGCACTGCGATACCCCCCGCGTTCCTGACGAGCCAGACGCAACTGTTTGGTCTGGGTGTTATACGTCATGCGAATGGAAGGGTGCGTAAGTGTATCGCCCGTGGGATAATAGCCCGTAAACTGCACTGCGGGGCTGTAAATCAGTGAATCACTTAACTCAAAACCTTTACTCTGTGCTTTGAAGGCTACTTGCCCATCCTGCTGAACGGTAATAATAGCTCGTTTCCCGTTGGCGGCAGCACCGTAAGCTTTCGACCCAATGAGAGCAAAGCCTCCGCGATACGTAAGGTCTTTCCCCAGGTTTTTGATTTCTACATCCGCCTCTTCCGACTGAAACTGAGGCTGGGTAACAGGTGCATTCGCGGGACGCTTCCGGCTTTCAAATCGGAAGTTTCCTTTCACGGGGGTACTCAACCGTTCTTTATAGGTCAGAGTGGCTTCATTGGCGAATAATCGTGGCGTCTTTACTAAAATTTTATAGGATTTCAGATCAACGCCCGCCTGATTCAATTCACCAATATTCCAGGTATAATGACCTGACTTACCATAGATTAATCCTTCTTTGATCCCTAAACTCAGTGTCGCTTTGTCAACCACAAACGAATCCTGAGCGGTGACCATCGAAAAGGAAGCATCCTGTAAATCAAGTACGGGCCCGGCAGCGAGCGTTTGGGGCTGTGGAAGAGCCTTAACGGCCTCGGTAACGGCTACGGGCGTGTCCCAACTGGAATCATCCCAGCTAGTAGTATTGCCCCAGCCATCATCTGTAGGCTCGTCAGCGGGTTTGTTTTCGGTAGGAGTGGTGGGTTTGGCTGCCTCGTCCGTTTTTGAAGTGCGATAATCGAGCGGCTGGTCAATGAAACGAAAATTAAACTTGCCGCCTGAAGTATAAAGCTTATTAAAGTTTGACGTAAAAAGTTGTCGGGAAGTTAAAAACAGCCGCGAAAAATTGAGGTAACTAAGATAGCCTTTGCTATCGCTGGACTTAAAGGTTTTTTCGGTGACTGTTAGGAAGTTACTTAAATCCGTGCCCTTCATTTGCTGCGTCTGCACGGCTGCGTTCAAAGTCTGAAACCAGGGTAGCAAATAAGGCGGCTGCTTCATATTTTTCGCAATCATAGCTTTAGTAAGAGCCATTACCTGCGTTTTCTGATCTGAACTCATGCTGGCCCAGGCCGTATTGAAGTCGGCTCCCAACTGAGCTTGCCCAAACGAGGTCAGAACAGTCTGAACGTCCTGAGCAAAAGGCTCGGGCTGATCGGAAAATTTAACCTGCTGAGCCAATGAAACATGCATCGTCAGGCAAAAAATAAAAAGTAGTGCTACTCGCATAAGACTAAAGGGTTGGCCTTCCATACCCTGGAAAACAGTCGAAAGCTGTTTCTGTTTCCAGTACGATTCTTTTCTTAAACGTGAAACTGAAGGGTTTTCGCCAAGAAGGCAACAAAAAAAGCTTCAATAATACCATTGAAGCTTTTTTTGTATTGATTATGAATGACTTATGTTTGAAAATGGACGGTTAAACCACATACGTGAAACGAGCGGCTGCCCAGCCATTTCGGGTTTTAGTAACGGCTAATTCCAGACCAACGGACTGTGCAACGGTTTCAATCTCAGGCAAATCCTGTTCGTAAAAACCACTGACGACCAAAACCCCACCGGGTTTCATAAACTCCTTGTAGATGGGAATTTCCCGTAAAAGAATATTCCGGTTAATATTAGCCAGAACAACATCATACAAGGCGGCGGGTTCGTCTTCAATAGTGCCCTGACGAACGTGAACGATATCGTTTAAATGGTTGAGAGCTACGTTTTCAATGGCGTTTTCGGTAGCCCATTCTTCAATGTCAAAGGCAGAAACGTAGGACGCTCCGCGTAACCCGGCCATGATAGCCAGAATGCCCGTGCCCGAACCCACGTCCAGCACCAGCTTATCTTCCTGATCAATTTCCAGTTGATGAGCCAGCATCATCCAGGTAGTTTCGTGATGACCCGTGCCGAAAGACATTTTGGGATTAATAACGATCTGATACTCAAAACTAGAGGCATCCAGTTCGTGGAAGCTGGCCCGAACCAGCACGCGGCCCTCGACGTCGATAGGCGTGTAGTTTTTCTCCCACTCCGCATTCCAGTTTTCTTTTTCGATAAACTTGATGGAATACTCCAGCGGGCCGGTAATGGATTCATACCGCTGAATGATCTCCTGAATGGGTTCAGGGTGAAAACCTTCTTCTGGAATGTACGCCAGAATATACGTATCCTCTTCTACGAAGGAATCAAAACCGATTTCTGCCAGTTCAGCCACAAAAATATCCGCAAAACCCGGCGAAACGTGAAGCTGTAGTTCGTAATAGTTCATGAGACAAAGGTAGAAAACGAAAAGCCGTTTGTCGTACTAACGGTTCAATGTTAATGCATTATAACAACTGTAAGTACATGCGGTTGTCCTTAGCTGAATAAATGAATTTACAGGATTCAAACTTAGGAGATTTAATCTTAGGACGATAATTCTGTGAAAAGCAGTAGGGTTCTTTGGGGATTCCCAGAAGATTGGTGTTAAGCTTTCCATCCTTATTTTCATCCTGAAAGATGGCCACCGCGTATTCGCCGTAAGGTAGATCGTCGGCAAAAAGCGTTGGAGAGGAGCCGCCGTTCGGTTCGAGCGTGTAGGACTTGAAGGGCTTTTTCAGAAATTCATCAGTCTTCCTGAATACAGCAATTTTAAGTGGAGCACGCGTATTCTTGAGATTGGTAATCGTAATGGCAAGTGGTTCTTGTTTGGGAGGGGATGTCAAACCTAGTGTAAAAACAAACTGACTGAGAATGAGTAAAACTTTCATAGCGGTAAAGTATACTTTTCAAGTGATTTTAGATTAAAAAAAATTGGGCAGTTGCAAAGCCACTGCCCAATAACGTTCAACCTTCAACCTTTGTCTGTTTTGGATTGAATTGAGATCGCTCTCAAATCCAACCAGACATTCAGACGTCGTTAAACATCCGAACATTACAAAAATAGATAAATTTATTAAATAATGTTTACGTGTATTACGTTGTATGCAAATAACTATGATTCTGTTAATCGAACTATTATCGGAATATTGTTTTGACTATTAGTATATAATTAGCATTATATACTAAGATATTGAATTAATAGGCTATAAAAATAATATAATTGTTGTTACACATAATATAAAATTCTGTGAACCGTTGGATAAATACTTAAGACTTACACCTGCATAAATACTTCAGGTGTAAGTCCAGGGGTGCTTTGACGAGCAGAATTATTCTTTTGCGGTTCCTGATTTTACTTCCATTTTGGAGAGCGTCTGCTCTACTTCCTGAAGCTTATTTAAAGCTCCTACCAACATCTGACGCTTTTTATTAAGCTCCATACGGCGAGCCTGTGAAGGCGAATTTTTTAATTCCCGATCCACTGCGTCTAATTGCTGACTTACTCTAGTCATTAAATTACCAGAGCCCGAAGTAGTATTAGCGATAGAGCGTTCGGTATTAACGTTCATGGCCGTCATGGCTTCGGTGGCATTTACGCCATTTCGTTGGCCGGGTGTCGTCATGGCTTGCGAGCGTTGCAACGAATCAGCAGTAGGAGGAGCTACGCTATTTTCTGGATTATTAGGTAGTGATTTACCCGAAGTATTTCCTGAACGCGAAGATTGACTCAGGTAACTATTGACTGTCGGAGCCGACTCTTTACTAACACTATTCGATTCAACCCGATCTGGTACAGCGGCTGTACGATTCATGGCCGTACTGCTCACGATAGACGAGTTTGAACTCGTAGAGTTATTAACATTAGGCTGACTCGCGGTTGTTTTTTGATCACGGTTATCGGAGCGGGCAAAAGAGTTGTTAGGTACCATTCCCGCTTGTTCGACTACACCCGTATTCGTAGTAGCAGGTGTGCTGGCACCCGGTGCGGTGCTGAAATTACTGCTGTTGTTCATGTTATTCATCTGCGTTGAAGCAGTGGACAACGAGTCTGAACGACGATCGCCTGAAGGTGTTGAACGACTACTTTGACAGGCATTGAGACCCATAAGGGCAAGGGCGGTTGAGAGTACAATTATGTTCTTTTTCATGACTTTAAACGTGAGTTGTATAGTCTATAGAAAAAAGAATATTCCAAAAGTAAGAATGGGGAGGTTTGAGGAAAAAAATAGGTAGAAATGAGTAGCTTTTATCCAGTATAAGCTTTGATAACCAGACTATTAAAGGACGAATTTATGCGTCTTCTCTTCGTTTGTGTAAGTGCTGTCTGTCCTGATAGATCTTTACAGGAGAGAGCATGACCGATGCTTTTTTCTAATTTTTGTAAGTAGAATTTTAAAATTAATAAGCAAGTTCTATAGCTTGCATTTAGGGGGTGTTATTAAGGTTTTAATTTATGATAAAGTGCTGATAAATAGTATAATATGGACGATATTTAGCTATTATCTAAAGGTTAAAGAATACATTTTCTAAAACTCTAAACTCGCTGAATCGTTAAGTATAAAGCCAACCCAGAAAAAACATTTCCATAGAATTATTCATGTTTACTTGTCAATCGCTTGGACAAGGCTACTTTTGCACTTTCTCGTGAAAGCAATCTTTGCCGTATGAATTACCATTTAGATCAAATCCCTGACCGCACCCAGAAGCCCCGCACGCACGGCCTGACTATGGCTATGGATAAAGGGTTAAGTATCAGACAAACAGAAGATTTCCTGGACGTTGCCGCCGACCACGTAGATATTGTAAAACTGGGTTGGGCAACCTCATACGTTACTCCGAAACTCAAGGAGAAATTGAAAGTTTACAAGGACGCAGGTATTCCGGTTTATTTTGGTGGAACCCTCTTCGAAGCTTTCGTGATCCGGGGACAATTTGAAGACTACCGCCGTCTGTTGGATAACTTCGATTTATCTCACGCCGAAGTTTCTGATGGATCTATTGATATGCCTCAGGATGAAAAACTTCAGTATATCAGCACCTTATCTAAGCAGGTGACGGTTCTTTCAGAAGTAGGGTCTAAAGATGAAGCCAAAATTATTCCTCCTTATAAATGGATTCAGCTCATGAATGCTGAGCTGGCTGCCGGTGCCTGGAAGGTAATCGGAGAAGCTCGTGAAGGGGGAAATGTAGGTTTATTCCGCTCTTCAGGTGAAGTTCGTCAGGGGCTGGTGGAAGAAATTCTGACTCAGGTTCCCGCTGAAAATGTCATTTGGGAGGCTCCTCAAAAAGCTCAGCAAGTTTGGTTTGTCCAATTGCTGGGAGCCAACGTTAACCTGGGAAACATTGCTCCTAATGAAGTCATTTCAGTAGAAACCATTCGCTTGGGCTTACGCGGAGATACTTTCTCGCATTTTCTCAATCTGGATAAAGATTGTTAATTTCCCATTTCACTAAAATCTGTCTTTCAACTTTATTGTATGGAACTTATTAAAGGACTGCTAGACTTCCTTTTGCACCTGGATCGATACCTGGATGTTTGGATTCAGGAGTACGGATTACTAGTTTACGGAATTCTTTTCCTGATTGTGTTTGTAGAAACGGGCCTGATTGTCATGCCTTTGTTACCCGGCGATTCTTTGTTATTCGCCGCAGGAGCTTTGGCCGCCCGTGATACCAACGATTTATCCGTTTGGGTAATTATTCCGCTTTTAATTTTAGCAGCTCTGTTGGGTGATAACGTCAATTACTTCATTGGAAAGTATTTTTCAGGCATCATCCGTTCTCGCGAACGAATTCTGTTTTTCAAACGGGAATACCTGTACAAAACTGAAGAATACTATGCCAAGTACGGCGGACAAACGGTGATCATTGCCCGTTTTGTACCTATCGTTCGGACGATTGCTCCTTTCGTAGCCGGAGCGGGTAGTATGACGTATGCCCGTTATATTTTCTTCTGTATCTCAGGAGCAGTCCTTTGGGTAACGAGTATTAGTTTGCTGGGTTACTTCTTTGGCAACCTGGAGTTTGTGAAGAAAAACTTTGAAATTGTGGTTTTCGGAATCATTGGACTTTCGGTATTACCCATCCTCTGGGGTATTGTGAAGGAAAAATTCCTGACGAAGAAAGCTGCCTAATTAGCACTATTTGAAAGCGTAAAGGCCGGATGTTTCATTCGACTTTACGCTTTTTTATTAACTAGCAAGCAAAACCCTAAACGCACGATGAACTTATACGCCTTGATTGGTTACCCGCTGGGACACTCGTTTTCCAAACGCTACTTTACTGAAAAATTCCAGCGGGAAGGACTTTCGGAGACTCACGTTTACGAACTTTTCGAGCTACCTGAAGCAGATGGCTTACCCGCCTTACTGGCTCAATGGCCCGAACTCAAAGGATTAAACGTAACGATTCCGCATAAAAAAGAGGTATTGCCTTTCTTAACCGAATTGGATCCCTTAGCCGAGCGAATTGGTGCGGTGAATGTAATCAAGGTATTGTCAAATGGCGATTTGAAGGGCTACAACTCTGATTACTGGGGTTTTCGGCAGTCGCTGGAGCAATGGGAGCCTTTTCAGCAGTTACAGCCTCACAAAGCCCTGATTTTGGGGGATGGGGGTGCTACCAAAGCGGTTCGAGTTGCACTGGAAGATTTAGGAATTGTCTACAAGACCGTTTCCCGGAAAGATTCCATTGAATTTATCAACTACGCGGATTTAAACGAAGGGTTACTTTCGGAGTATCAGTTGATCATTAACTCAACACCGCTGGGTACGTATCCAAAGGTGGACACGTGCCCAGACTTGCCTTACGAAGGATTAACGGATCGAAATCTCTTGTATGACCTGGTCTATAACCCTGAAGAAACCTTATTCATGAAAAAAGGAGCTGAGCAGGGTGCTGCTACGCATAACGGCTACCGAATGCTGGAGTTACAGGCAGAAAAATCCTGGGAAATCTGGAATAGTTAGCGTTTTGAGTGGCCGCCGCTGCAGTTTTGAGTTTTGAGTTTTGAGTTTTGAGTTTTGAGTTTTGAGTTTTGAGTTTTGAGTTTTGAGTTTTCAGTTTTCAGTTTTCAGTTTTCAGTTTTCAGTTGAAAAGTGAAAACCCGTAAAGGTAGGGGAGACGTTTGGAAATGAGAATACTAACCCCGGAGGGGTTTAACCTGAATAGCCCTGGATGAAAATCCGGGGTTTCTTGTTGAGATATTTATTGTTTTGAATCTGAGTTACTCGACAAGGGCAAGCGACTGCCAGAAGTAGAGACGGTCAATGTTACTTTAGGGATTATAAATCCCTAACAGATGGCTTTCGGATTACAAATCCGAAAGAGCGTAGTGGGGAGAGGTCTGGAAATGAGAACCATAACCCCGGAGGGGTTCAACATAGATAGCCCCGGGTAAAACCCGGGGTTGCATCGGGGTTACCTACTGGATGGACCCGGTCTGGATGGACCTGAATTTTAATCCGAGGTTTTCGTTTAGTTAGATGGATTTGAATCCCTTACTTCCACCATTTGGCAGAGCCCAGCTACTACGAGTGCTCTATCCTAGAAAGAATCCTGAAAATAAACCGTTAGCTCATCCTTCAGTAGAAACTCATGGCTGGCGGGTTTGGCTGAAAAAGCGGGAGCTGCTATCCCTTCATGAATGCGATTGGAGCTACGGAAAATTCGAATCTCATCCCAGAGATTTTCGTTGATGAATGATTCCAATAGTCGGGTTCCGCCTTCAACGACCAGACTTTGAATCGAACGTTTTCGAAGATCCTTCGTGATGGAAGAAATCGTCCATTCTTCTGGCACAACCCACTCCGTAGTAGATGTAGCCTGCCGCTCTGAAGTGCTATAAATCAGCGTGGACTGAGAGTCGTCGAAAAAATGAGCATTGGGAGGTAAACTCAAGGTTCGATCCAGCGTAACCCGAACGGGATCTTTCCCTTTCCAGAGCCGAACATTCAATTGCGGATTATCATAACGAACCGTATTTGTTCCGACCAGAAAGGCATCCTCTTGCGTTCGCCATTTGTGAAGCAACCTTCTGGAAAGAGCATTTGAAATGTGCAGAGGCTGGTAATCGGGCCCGGCCAGAAAACCGTCAGCGGTTTCGGCCCATTTCAGAATAATATACGGTCTGTTTTTCTCAAAATACGTGAAAAATCGACGGTTTATGAGTCGTCCCTGAGCGGCTAATACGCCCGTTGTCACTGCAATACCAGCGTCACGTAATTTTTGAATGCCTCGTCCGGCGACCAGCGGATTGGGATCATCATTACAGATAACCACCCTTTTTACCCCTTCATTTACCAGCCGGTCAGCACAGGGAGGCGTTTTTCCGAAATGGGAACAGGGTTCTAAGGTGACATAAACCGTTGCTTCGGGTAGTAAATGACGTTCCGCTACAGCATTCAAGGCATTCACTTCCGCGTGAGCCTGACCGTATTTTTGATGCCAACCTTCTCCAATAATCCGGTTATTATGAACCACAACGCAACCTACCATCGGATTTGGCGATACCGATCCCTGTCCTAACTGAGCCAGTTCGAGGGCTCGCTGCATGTATAATTCGTCCATCCGATTTATCATCAATAATCACTACGAAGCTAAAGTATAAAACGAAAAAACGCTGAGTCAATGGCAAAACCACGGAATCAGCGTTTTATTAATGAGGCGTTTGAAAGATTTGATAAAATTTTATTTCATTCAAACATTCAAACATTCAAACATTCAAACATTCAAACATTATCCTATTCTCAAACTATTGTTTCAGTAAAGCCTCCGCCTGACTTTTCGCGGATTTCAGTTCGCTTTGAATCTGCTCAATATTTTTCTTGATTTCTTTCTGAATTTCAAGGTGTTGCTCTGGTGTAGCATCAGGAGCTTTCTTGTGTTCGTGGTGATGGTGTTCGTGCTCGCCGTCTTTATGCTCATGTTCGTGTTCATGCTCAACGCCGGGAACCGTCACTAGGTTTTCCTCCCATTCCTTGAAATCAGTTTTGACCTTATTCAGGGACGCGATACTGGCAGCTACCGCAGCAGTATCCGTAACGGCTATTTTTTTGTTAGCTAACTGTGATTGAAGACTATCCAGCGAAGCGATTTCAGGCTCAATGCTTTCCATGATCTCATGGGCTTCATTGTGAATGGCCGCGGCTTCTTTCAATTGTGGATTTTCTTTTTCCTGGCAGGAAGCCATCATAAGCCCAATGGTCAGGGCCGAAAGGGGGAGAAGAAGTTTACGCATAATCAGAAGTTCGGATGAGTGAACGATGTATAGCAAGCGAAAATCAAAGCTACGCGGAGATCGCGATTATTGGTAACTTATTTCAGACAACTGCAAACCTTTTCGGCGAAGTTGTTCGAGTAATTCATCTTTACTAATCTGCCGAAAATCATAACGTACCGAAATGACGCCTGCGTTGAGAGGTTTGAGTTGCAGGACACCAGTCACGTTTTCCAGGCTTTGTTCTACCATTTGTGGCGTAGTTTCGTCATCCAGAGCTAAAGTAAGCTTACGAGCATTGAAAACCCGCTGCACCTGGGCCGTTGCCATTTTCTGATCGTTAGACATCAACCATTCGTGAGGGATACTCCAGGCGGCAATGGAGAAAATCAGTAACATCCAGAACGTGGCCTTTTCCCACTTCAGACGCGTATCTGATTTATGCTGAAAATATAAATGATAAAAAGACCAACTCATCAAAATGACTTGCCCTCCCACCAAATACCATCGGTAATCCAAAGCCCACTTTAAAATCGACGAAGAACCGCTCAGGCCCATGACTGCCGCCATCAAAGGCAATAGGCAGCATAACCAGTGAGCGATAATTGTGACTAAAGACGTGGACGCATATACAATCGATTTCATAGCTTCTGCAACTTGGTTGCAAAATTACAATATTATTCCCCAACAAGTTCCCTTTTTCTAAAAAAATCGGACGAATAGGGTATTTCCCAGAAAGAGGATTAGTGGGGAAATTTTGCGGGAATAAGACAAAAAAGACCTTGTAAAGCATAGTCATCAGTAGCTATCTTTGTTTTCTATCCCATTTTAATTTCGCCCGTTACTGCCCTTCTATTAGGAAAAGTAATGCGGCTAGAACGCTCTTAATTACCCATTATTATGGCTCGTCCAGCGAAGGAAGGTACCGTGAAGCCGGAGAAAGAAACCCCTCTGAATCGTCAGTATAATCAGATCAAAGCCCAGTATCCGGGAGCTATTTTACTTTTCCGGGTGGGTGATTTTTACGAAACGTTTGGCGAGGATGCCGTGCGAGCCAGCAAGATTTTAGGGATTACCCTCACTAAACGAAACAATGGTGGTTCAGGGGAGACGCCACTCGCCGGTTTTCCGCATCATTCCCTCGATACATACTTACCTAAACTGGTACGGGCGGGGCAACGGGTAGCCATTTGTGATCAATTGGAAGACCCGGCAACGGTAAAGGGTATTGTGAAACGGGGCGTAACGGAGCTGGTTACTCCCGGTGTTTCTTTCAACGATAATGTACTGGATGTTCGGCGGAATAACTACCTGGCTGCCGTTCATTTTCACAAAGATATCATTGGCATCGCCTTTCTTGACGTATCAACGGGAGAGTTCCTGACGACCCAGGGAAATGCAGCTTATATTGAGAAATTACTGCAAAGTTTTAGTCCAGCGGAGGTGTTATTCTGCAAGAAAAACAAAGCGGAATTTCAGGGAAATTTTGGTGACCAGTTTAATACTTATCAGCTTGAAGACTGGGCCTTCACTCAGGATTTTGCCTATCCTTTATTAACCGGGCATTTCAAGACTACAACCTTGAAAGGGTTTGGCGTTGAGAATCTGTCCGAAGGGATTGTGGCGGCGGGTGTTATTCTGCATTACCTGGCCGAAACCGAACACCGGGAAATCAGCCACATTACCAGACTGAATCGCTTAGAAGAAGAAAAATACGTCTGGCTGGATCGCTTTACCATTCGAAATCTGGAATTGGTGTCGGCCCAGCAGGAAAATGGCGTTCCGCTGATCAATATCCTCGATCAGACGCTCACCCCGATGGGTGCTCGGATGCTACGCAAGTGGCTGGTCTTACCGCTCAAGGATTTAAAACCTATTCAGGAACGGCTAAATACGGTCGAACTGTTATTGAACGACAACGAGTTAGCTGAAACACTGGACCTTCATCTGAAACAGATTGGTGATCTGGAGCGTCTCATTTCCAAAGTAGCCGTACGTCGGATTAATCCCCGCGAAATGCAGGCTCTCAAGCGGGCTTTAACACACATCGCTCCGATTCGAAACTGGTTATTACAACAAAGTGCGACGCAGCCGCTACTCAAAAAATACGCTGAGCAGCTTAATCCCTGCGAATTCCTACTGGATAAAATTGAAAAGGAATTACGCGAAGATCCGCCATTGGTAACGAATCTGGGCAATATGATTAAATCCGGTATTGATGAAAAACTGGATGAATTACACCAGATTGCTTATGCCGGGAAGGATTTTCTGGTCAATATTCAGAATCGGGAGGTTGCTAATACCGGAATTACTTCCCTGAAAATTGCCTATAACAAGGTCTTTGGTTATTACCTAGAAGTAACGAATGCTCATAAAAACCGGGTTCCGGCGGAATGGATTCGAAAGCAAACCTTGGTAAATGCGGAACGTTACATTACGCCTGAGCTGAAGGAATACGAAGATCAGATTCTGAACGCAGAAGATAAAATCTTTGTGATTGAACAAAGGATTTTCAATGAGTTAATACAAACGGCAAGTGAATACGTGGGTCCCATTCAGCAGAATGCTCAGGTATTGGCCGTGCTGGATGCGTTGTTAAGTTTTTCTAAAACGGCCCGAAAAAATAACTACGTCAAACCATCAGTAAATGACGGAAACGCGATTCAGATTACGGCGGGTCGTCACCCCGTTATTGAACAGCAGTTACCGCTTGGCGAAAGTTACGTTCCTAACGACGTACGGCTGGATGACGAAGAGCAACAGATCATTATGATTACGGGACCAAACATGGCCGGTAAATCAGCCTTGCTCCGGCAAACAGCTCTGATTGTACTCATGGCCCAAATGGGAAGTTACGTTCCGGCAACAGCTGCCGAAATCGGTTTGGTGGATAAGGTATTTACACGGGTAGGAGCGTCGGATAACCTGAGTCGGGGCGAAAGTACTTTCATGGTCGAAATGACGGAGACCGCGAGCATTCTTAATAACCTGAGCGATAAAAGCCTGATATTAATGGATGAGATTGGTCGGGGAACGAGTACCTATGACGGCGTAAGTATTGCCTGGGGAATTACGGAGTATCTGCATAATTTACCCAATGCCCGTCCGAAAACGCTGTTTGCTACGCATTACCACGAGCTGAATCAACTGGCGGAAGATTTTCCAAGAATCAAAAATTTCAATGTTTCGGTGAAGGAGTCAGGAACGAAGGTAATCTTCCTCCGAAAACTAAAACCGGGTGGTTCCGAACATAGCTTTGGCATTCACGTAGCTCAAATGGCGGGTATGCCGGGAGCGGTAGTAAATCGGGCCAATGAAATTCTGGCTCACTTAGAGCAGGATCATATCAAGGAAAAGAACAAAGAATTGATTCGGGACATGCCTAAGGCCATTCCGGCTTATCAGATGAGTCTGTTTGGAGCAGAGAAAGATCCGCGTTTTGAGAAGATCGAAGAGTTATTGTCTCGGGTAGATATCAACGCACTGACGCCGATAGAGGCCTTGCTGAAGCTGAATGAGATTAAGAGGATAATGGAGTAATATTAGGTGTCGCTGTTTTTTATAAAAGCTGAATAAGCTAAGAAATTATCTTGCATGCCGCTGGCAGCTTGTGTTTGTAGGGTAACTATTTGGTTAGAAAGGAGTATTGCTGCCAGCGAAAAGCTGGCAGCGGCGGGAGTAACTTGTGAGTAGCTGATTGAAGTGTTTTATAGAAGCCAAATAAGTGTAAGAAATTATCTTGCATGCCGCTGCCAGCTTTTCCGCTGGCAGCTTGTGTTTATAGGGTAGCTATACGGTAGAAAGGAGCATTGCTGCCAGCGAAAAGCTGGCAGCGGCGGGAGTAACTTATTAGGCAGCTAGTTGAAGTTTTGTAAAAGTAGAATAAGCTTAATGAGCTAGGAAATTATCTTGCATGCTGCTGCCAGCTTGTGTTTGTAGGGTAACTATTTGGTTGGAAAGAAGTATTGCTGCCAGCGAAAAGCTGGCAGCGGTGGGAGTAACTTATTGGGTAGCTAGTTGAGTTTTGCCGAAGCTGAATAAGCTAAGAATTATCTTGTATGCCACTGCCAGCTTTTCGCTGGCAGCTTGTGTTTGTAGGGTAACTATTTGGTTGGAAAGAAGTATTGCTGCCAGCAAAAAGCTGGCAACGGTGCGAGAAACTATTAAATAAATAACGCTCAAAATTTAGCAAGCGGTATAATCTTAACCTGGGATAATGAGTATTTTTATCTAAAAAAGATGATCATACCTAAAATAGAGTATTACCCTCCCATGCTTGCGGGGCAATTCTATCATATCTACAACCGAGGGAATAATCATGAAAATCTATTTTATTCCCACGAGAACTATCGTTATTTTCTGGAGAAGTGGCAGCAGTATCTAACTGATTACATTGATATTTACGCGTATTGCCTATTACCGAATCACTTTCATTTCTTGATACAGGTCAAAGACTTTAAAGACTATTCGCCTGCTAGTTTATCAGGGAAGTTTAGAAGTCTTTTCGCGAACTATGCCGAGAAGATTAATAAACAGGAAGGCAGACAGGGAAGCCTGTTTCAGAAAAACTTTAGAAGAAAAATTGTAGTAACGGATCGGTACTTGACAGAATTAGTCTATTACATCCACGCTAATCCTCAAAAGCATGGATTTTGCTCCGATTTTAAAACCTACAGGTATAGTTCTTACCTTAAAATCCTCGAACAAACTAAAACCTCCCTGCAAAAAGATTATGTGCTGAAGTGGTTTGGAGGAAGGCAGGAATATTTAAAATGCCATCATCAGTATGAGCCCACCCAAGGTTGGCCTAATTGGATACTTGATTAATAAATGGGTCGTAATCTACTAAAAAAGCTGCCAGCTTTTCTGCTGGCAGCAATACATAACTTATACTAGAAGCATAGGTTACTTCCGAGCCTTATTCCAGGCGAAGAAAGCTAATCCTGCTGCTGCTCCATAGAGCAAACCTTTGGCAACCCAATAGGAAACGGGCTTGGGCATGGAAACAATGCCATTTTCATCGGTATGAGCCGGGTTATTGATATAACGACTTCTCCAGGGTAAGGCACGGGTGTCAAATTCATCGGATAACTCCTGAATTTTGGCCCGCCATTCTTTTCCGTGCAGGGCTTTTCCGTGCCCTGTTCCAACGGCACTGGGCTTAAGTTCTGCCAGTTTCCGAACGGATTTTTTAGCCGCCCGCCAGTCACAGGTAAAGTATGTTGGAGGTCCGTGCAGCGTAAGCTTCTGCGTCATGACACTAATGGCCGAACTTTGATCGGTGGTGACAAATGCATCACCTGCAATGAGGACTTTATCTTTATCCCGGAATAATGATACGTGTCCGGGTGAATGACCTGGGGTGTGAATAAACCGCCAATCGGGCAATTCATCAATAAAGCCATTGTGAGGAATCGGTTTAACCTTATCCTTCAGGTTGAGGGGACTCGTAGGGAAAAGAAACGAAAATGCCGACATTGCTCCGTTACCCGCTGTTGGATCTGGTGGTGGGTAGTGCGACTTACCCGTTAGGAAGGGCATTTCCAGGGGGTGAGCGTATACCGGAACGTTCCACACTTTCAACAAGTCTTCCAAAGAACCCCGGTGGTCAAAGTGGCCATGCGTCAAGACAATGGCTTGTGGCGGATTGTCTTTACCAAACCGTGCCTCAGCCTCTTTAATAATTCGGTCTGCTGAGTTGGGAATAGCCGCATCCACTAATACCCAGGGGCTGCCTTCTTCCTGCTTGCCAATCATGTAAATGTTGACGAAGGTAAACTTCAACCCGGCCACATCTTCTGCAACATCGTACTCCGACGACATCGTAAGACTTTGTTTTTCAATCAGTTCTTGTTCCATAGGTTGGATATTTGGGAAGCATCCCTGAAAAAGCTGTTCCATTCCAACCTTTGAATCAGTCGATTACAGGAATAGGAAAGTCGGTGGTCTGATATGGGGATGAACCACTACAAACCGCCGACTTTTATTCCTTATTAATTAAAAATCAGAGTATTACTTCTTTTTCAAAGCTTCGGCCATTTCCAGGGGCCGATCGGTGGACATGATGTCGGCACCGTTTTGGGCGAAATTAACGTATACCTGATCTCCTTTAGCCTGAGCCATTTTATCCAGGTTACCCAGCGTGCCCAGAATGCAGGGAATACCTTTCTGGTGTAAAAATTGGTAATGCTCAGTCGAGGGTTCTCTGGTTCCTACGAACGCTACCATCCGGTTATCAGGAATGCCTAATTCATGATGACGCTGGTACTCGGCTTCATTCCGAATGGTTACCGAAATCATCAGGTTTGGGTCCAGCTTATACACTTTTGCCGCATCCTGGGCATTATAGGTAATGATGACGCTAACGTCTTCAGTGTGCGTTTGATGAACCATATCAACCACTTTCTCGAAGGGAACGCTGCGTTTTACATCCAGCGTATACACTACCTTGTCCTTACCCCAGCGAAGAACTTTTTCCAGGGTAGGCATGCGGAATTTAGTCACCGTTCCGGCATTATCCTTCAGGAAGAGACTTTGGGTATAATCATAAGTAATCGCATTCAGTTTGCCTTTTCCAGTCGTTGTGCGGTCCAGCACATCATCGTGTAACATAACCAATACGCTGTCTTTCGTCAGTCCAATGTCACACTCAATAATCATGGCTGCTTTATTGGCCAGATACGCGAAAGATTCGATACAATTTTCAGGATAACCCGGATAATCGCCACCGCCCCGGTGAGCACTGATCAAAGTAGGTTTACCCACTTGCGGTTTCAGAAACTCAGTCAACCCGTTCTTCGGAACGCGGAGGTATGTTTTAGAACTACTACAGCCTAATACAAAGGCCAGACAAAGGCTTAACAAGCCGAGACGTTTAAGCATAAGGTGTTTGAATGTTCAGAGTTTGGGGTTTAGGGTTTGAAGTTTTGTGTAGAAATTATTAACCCACAACTACAAACTCTAAACTCAAAACAAAGAACAAATCCCCGCTCTAGCGTTACCAGAGTCGGGGATTTGTTCTTGAGTATGGTTTGAGACTACACGTCTAATAATAAACGAGTAGGCTCTTCTAATAACTGCTTCACGCGAACCAGGAAGCTTACGGATTCTTTACCGTCAATGATGCGGTGGTCATAGCTTAACGCGATGTACATCATGGGGCGAATCACGATTTCCTTATTCACTACTACGGGACGCTCAATGATGTTGTGCATACCCAAAATAGCTACCTGAGGAGCGTTAATGATAGGCGTAGACATCATCGAACCGAATACGCCACCATTGGTGATGGTAAACGTTCCTCCGTTCATGTCTTCGATGGTCAGCTTGTTGTCACGAGCTTTTACGGCCAGATCAACAATGCCTTTCTCGATACCCGCGAAAGTTAAGTCACCTACGTTACGTAACACAGGAACCACTAAACCGCGAGGCGTAGAAACGGCTACGGAGATATCTACGTAATCGTGGTAAACAATTTCATCACCGTCAATGGAAGCGTTCACCGCTTCGAATTCTTTCAGGGCCACGGTAACGGCTTTCGCAAAGAAGGACATGAAGCCTAAGCCTACGCCGTGTTTCTCCTTGAAGCGATCTTTGTATTTCGAACGCAGATCCATGATCGGCTGCATGTCTACTTCGTTGAAAGTAGTCAGCATGGCCGTTTCATTTTTCACCGCTACCAGACGACGGGCAATCGTTTTACGAAGCGAAGTCATGCGTTGACGACGTACGCCACGCTCTTCGGTAGATGCTGGTTTAGCAGCAGGAGCGGCTTTAGGAGCTTCAGCCTTGGCAGGAGCAGGAGCCGTAGATGCTTTCAGGGCGTCAGCTTTCATGATTTTGCCACCTTCACCTGAACCCTGAATATCTTTAGGATTAATACCTTTATCCGCTAAAATCGCAGCAGCTACGGGAGTAACGCCACTGGCTTTATCAGCCACAGGGGCCGATGCAGTAGCCGCTGGTGCTGCTGCGGGAGCTGGGCTAGAGGTAGGAGCAGAAGCACCCGCACCTACTGTAATGGTAGCAATGACGGCACCAATTTCCAGCGTAGAACCAGGTTCCGCAATGATATGTAACGTTCCGGCAGCCTCAGCGGGTAACTCAAACGTAGCTTTGTCAGATTCCAGTTCGCAAAGGATCTCGTCCATTTTCACGACGTCACCTTCTTTTTTATTCCAGTTCGCAATGGTAGCTTCGGTTACCGACTCTCCCATTACCGGAATTTTAACTTCAATGGTTTTGGTCTCTTCCGATTTGGCTTCCGCGGCAGGAGCAGCCTGAGGGGCAGCTTCAACAGCAGGAGCGGCTTCCGCTTTAGGAGCTTCTGCGGCAGGGGCAGAACCTGCATCACCATCCGTAGAGATAGAACAGATAGGAGCTCCGATCGCCAGCGTATCGCCTTCTTTAGCCAGAATACGCAGAATACCTGCGGCTTCAGCCGGAAGTTCAAATGTAGCCTTGTCAGACTCTAATTCACATAATACCTCATCCATTGCTACCGTATCGCCGTCTTTTTTGTTCCAGGTGGCGATGGTAACCTCAGTGACGGATTCCCCTACAACGGGGACTTTCATTTCGATGATTGCCATGATTAGGTACTTCCCCGAAGGGAGGATTCGTTCTTATTATATAATCAAAATGGCCGGATTCAGAAGTTTCCCTGAATCCGGCTCGTTAGTTATTAAGCAAAAGCTTCCTGAATTAAGGCGGCCTGTTCTTCGCTGTGGGTCTTTAAGAAACCTGTAGCGGGTGAAGCCGAAGTTTTACGCGAAATTACGTCTAACTGGCCACAACCAAATTCACGTAAAATATAAGTCCAGTAACCCATATTTTTAGGCTCTTCCTGAACCCAGTAAATTTTGGCTTTCGAGAACTTCGCCAACTCCTGCTGAATTTGTTTCAACGGTAGCGGGTGCAGTTGTTCAACCCGAATGATGGCTACATCGTTGCGACCATCTTTCTGTTGTTTGTCCAGCAGATCGTAATAGATTTTACCCGTACAGAGTAATACCTTTTTCACTTTCTTCGGATCAACAAAGGTATCGCCGATTACTTCTTTGAAACCACCTGTAGTCAGATCTTCAATCGGAGAAACGTTCAGCGGGTGACGTAACATCGACTTGGGTGACATGATAACCAGCGGCTTACGGAAGTCCCAGGTTAATTGTCTCCGCATCAGGTGGAAGATGTTCGCTGGCGTCGTTACGTTTGCGACTACCATGTTGTAATCGCCGCACAACTGCAGGAAGCGTTCGGGGCGGGCATTTGAGTGCTCAGGACCCTGACCTTCGTACCCGTGAGGTAATAACATCACCAGACCATTTTGCAGACCCCACTTGGATTCGCAGGAACTTACAAATTGGTCAATAATAATCTGAGCACCGTTAGCAAAATCACCAAACTGAGCTTCCCAGATGACCAGAGCGTGAGCGTTGGCCATGGAATAACCAAACTCAAAACCTAAAACACCGTACTCAGAAAGCAGGGAGTTGAAGATTTCCATCTGCTCCTGACCTTCCTGAATGTTATTAATCTGCGTATAAGTCTTGTTCGTTTCGGCATCGTGAAGAACGGCATGACGGTGACTAAACGTACCGCGTTGCACATCCTGACCCGTCATCCGAACGTTTTTACCTTCCAGTAATAAGGAGCCGTAGGCCATTAATTCAGCCGTAGCCCAGTTAACCTGACCGTTATCCTGTAACAGTTTTTTACGGTCGGTAATGAGTTTATCAATCTGTTTCAGGGGCTTAAAACCTTCGGGAAGCGTGGTCAAGGCCGTGAAAATTTTATCGACTGTTTCGCGGGAAATAGCCGTTACGGGCGATTGCTCGAAATCTTCCGCCGAACCATAGCGAAGTTTCTTCCACTCTTCGTCTAATTTCAACGGATGGAAAACGGGAGCTTCAGCCTGTTTCACCCCATCCAGACGATCCTGGAGGAATTGCTTGAATTCCGCTTCCATGCTCTTCGCTAGCTTCGCGTCTACTTTGCCACGGCTCACGAGTTGTTCGTTGTATAACTCCAGAACGTTCTTGTGCAGTTTGATCTGAGAATACATCGTGGGCTGCGTGAACGAAGGCTCGTCCGACTCATTATGACCCCAGCGACGGTAGCAAATCATATTAATGAAAACATCCTGGTTGAATTCCTGACGGTATTCAACGGCCATTTTCGAAACGAACATAACGGCTTCTGGATCGTCACCATTCACGTGGAATACGGGAGCATCGATGATTTTCGCGATGTCCGTACAGTAAATAGCCGAACGGCCTTCTACCGAGTCCGTGGTGAAACCAATCTGGTTATTAATCACGAAGTGAATGGTACCACCCGTTTTGTAAGCGGGAAGTTTCGCCATTTGGGTTACTTCGTAAACAATGCCCTGACCCGCAACGGCGGCGTCTCCGTGAATCAGGATCGGCATTACTTTATCGTAATCACCTGCGAAAATTCCATCCGCACGGCTACGTACGAAACCTTCTACTACAGGGTTAACCGTCTCTAAGTGAGAAGGGTTAGGAGCCAGCTTTAAGCTTACATCTTTACCCGATGGCGTTCTGTGCGTGCTGGAATAACCCAGGTGATACTTCACGTCACCGCCGAAGTTAATATCGTTAGGCAGGGTATCTTCCAGCTCCGGCACTTGTCCTACGAAACCACTGATGATCTCGTCGTACGACTTGTGCATGATGTTCACCAGGACGTTCAGACGGCCCCGGTGGGCCATCCCGATCATTACTTCTTCTACACCCAGATCGGCGGAAGTATTAATGATCGTATCGAGCGAAGGAATCGTTGCCTCTCCACCTTCCAGTGAGAAACGTTTCTGGCCTAAAAACTTGGTATGAAGAAACTGCTCGAAGGTTACTGCTTCGTTTAGTTTCTTTAGAATACGTTCTTTTTCTTCTTTCGTAGGATCGAAAACCAGAGCTGCTTTTTCAATTTTATTACGCAGCCACTCTTTTTCAACCATGTTCCGAACGTACATGTACTCGAAACCGATGTTACCCGCGTAAATTTTTTCGAGGGCAGCCATGATCTCGCGAAGCGTCGCCGAACGGCCTAAAAGAAAATGACCTGCTTCAAAAACGGTATCGAGGTCTTTTTCAGAAAGTTTATAGTCTTCTAAAGTTAAGCGGGCTTCCAGGTCACGCTCGTAACCCAGAGGGTTAGTTTTAGCCAATAAGTGACCGCGAGAGCGATAGGCTTTGATCAGGCTTAAAACGGAGCCTTCCTTTGCAATAATACCTGCGTCGGCGGGTTTGGCTTGTCCGTTGCCGTTTGAAGAAGGAGCTACGGCGGCAGAATCACCTTTTTCACCGTAAAGAACAGAGAAATCGTAGCCTTTGAAGAAGTTTTGCCAACTGGTGTCTACACTGGTTGGGTCTTGTTGGTATTTATCGTACAAGTCGGAAATGTAATCCACGTCCGCATTGGCGATATAAGAATATTGGTCCATATCAGAAAAACTGCTCGAATAATTGGGCAAAGTTAGGGGTTGCAAAAGACTGAGACGGAAAATTTTCTGAATTTTCCTGAAAATTTCCGCCAAAAAAGTATAGCTATAGAAAACGCGATTTCCAATTGTAAGAAAAACGGCCTGAAAAGAGCTTGCTCAACGGGCTAAGGGTAATGCATAACGAATGAGTGATTGGATGAATAAAGAACAGGTTTAGATAGATTTATCGGGTCATTTTCAGCGTAATGAATCTTTTCATGTTCTAACGTTATGGCTAGACTTTTGTTCATTATTTGTTGGATTCCTGAAACAGCCCTTGTCGAAACCCCAGCGAAGCAGTAGGACAGTTCATTTTCTTTTACTGGTAACGCAGGTATACTTCATGGTTCATTGAATTACTAGTTCAACGTATCAAATGAAGAGGCTGGTAAAAGAATCGCTCAAAAAAATGAAAAAGCCTTACGGAATAGACGATCTTATTCAGGACATCCCTACCCAAAAATTGAATCGCTTCACTTCAGGAACTTATCTTCATACTTTCGGGAATGATCGATATGCTCATGTGGCTAAGTTCATACCTCGCAGAATATTATTACATTGCTGATGAAATTTGCGATATAGTTATACACTTTTTTCCCAACGAATATGAAGAAGATTTTCCTTGCGTTGCCGCTGGTGTGCCTTGGTCAGACCTTATGGGCTCAAGATGATGCCAAGCTCATCGAAAAAGCCAAGAAGATTCACGCTAAGGTTTTCACACTCGACACACACGCCGATACGCCCATGCGGATGGTGGGGAAAGATTTTGATATTTCGAAGGATAATAGCAAAGATGGGAAATTGCCCGATTCTAAAATCGACTTTCCCCGCATGAAAAAGGGTAGTGTAGATGGTATCTTCTTTGCGGTATATCAGGGACAGGGACCACGCACGCCGGAGGCAAACGCGAAAGTTCAGAAGATGGCGATGACCATTCTGGATTCCATGTACGCCCAGATCAACCGTCACCCGGAAATGGGTAAGATTATAACGACGCAGGAAGAGGCCTTGGCTCTGGAAAAAGCGGGAAAAAGCTCGATTTTTATCGGCGTTGAAAACGGGTATCAGATTGGTAACGATCTATCTTATATTCAGAAATTCTACGATCGCGGAGCTCGGTACATGACGCTCTGCCACTCTTCCAATAATGACATTTGCGATTCATCAACGGACCCCAAAGGACCGGAGTTTAACGGCTTGAGTCCTTTCGGAGAAAAGGTGGTTGCTGAAATGAATCGTCTGGGCATGATGATCGACATTTCTCACTTGTCCGACAGCACCGTCTGGGATTTGATTAAGTTATCTAAAGCTCCCATTGTAGCAACGCACTCGGATGCTTACGCCGTGCTGGATCATCCCCGGAATTTGAATGACGATTTACTCCGGGCTATTGCTAAAAAGGGGGGCGTGGTGCAACTGAATTTATTAAGCAGTTACATTAAAGCAAGTCCTAAAAATCCCGAACGCGAAGCAGCAGTAGCGGATATTCGGAAGAAGTATACTTCGGGCGGAGCCATGTCAGACGAACAGATGAAGGCCATGCGTACTGAAATGCGGGAATTGAACAAGAAGTTTCCAGTACCGCTTGCGACAGTGAAAGACGCGATTGACCATTTGGATCATTTCGTGAAAATCATGGGTGTTGACCACGTAGGTATCGGTGGTGATTATGATGGGGGTGGTTATCTGGCTGATTGCTTTGATATTGCCGAATACCCAAACCTGACTATCGAAATGGTTCGTCGGGGTTATACGGAGAAAGATTTGAAGAAAATCTGGGGCGAAAACTTCTTCCGGGTAATGAAGGATGTACAGAAAGTAGGAGCGAAAATTCGTGCGGGTGATATGGCTATGAAATAGTTGTTAGGAGATGGGTTTTGGAAGAGACATCCCTTGTGCATGACGGCCTCTTCTAATGGCCGCTTAATATGTAGAGAGGTCCATTAATAGCTTCTACCAGGTTCTAATTTAGATGGCTATGTTGTTAGCAAGTAATTAGCTAATCCTGAAAATTATCATAATCCGAGTAGGAGACGCGATAAATCGACGTCTCTACCATAAAACATAAAAAAGGTACAGCACTAGTAATGCTGTACCTTTTTATTTTTTTAACTAACAACTAACAACTAACAACTAACAACTAACAACTAAATCAACTTATCAGGCGTAATAGGTAACTCTCTAATCCGTTTCCCGGTGGCGTTATTAAACGGCATTGGCGATAGCCGGAGCCATGCCAATAATGGCGATTTCGCCCAGACCTTTCGAACCCATAGGTGTGGTATACGGATCTTTTTTATCCACGAATAATACATCTACCTCAGGAACGTCAGCATTGACGGGGACGTGGTAATCGGCGAAGTTATTATTGACGTAACGTCCAAAACGGTGGTCAATCACGGCCTCTTCGGTTAACGCCATGCCAATGCCGCCGACGGCTCCGCCCATCATCTGGCTGCTGGCTGTTTTATGGTTTACGATGGTTCCCGCATCGGCCAGAGCTACGGCGTGTTTTACTTTTACAATGCCCGTGGTGGGATGCACATGTACTTTCACGAAATGGACTGAAAAGGAATACATCGCAAATTTCTTCTGCTGGTCTTCGCTCAGTTTGGACTCTTTGGTTACTTCCAGTTTCGGTAAGTTATTTCGCTTCAATACTTCAGCATACGTAATGCTGGCCGAGCGGTCTTTGGGTGAACTGATTTTTCCATCCTCGTAGACCAACGTATCGACTTTCGCATTTTTCAAGGCATTCCCTGAAAGTTCCACCAGCTTTTGCCGTAACTCTATACAGGCTTCGTGTACGGCTGAACCTACGGAAGCCACTGTTGCCGAACCACCCTGAATCGGGGCATCGGGTAAATTGGATTCACCCAGTTCGAATTTGATTCGATTAGCTGGAATGCCCATCACATCTGCCGCAATCTGAACCATAGCCGTTCCAGTACCGGGACCAATATCACTGGCGGCACTCTGCACTAGTAACGTTCCGTTGGCATTTAGGCAGGCTCGGGCCGTGGCGGGCCGACGATGGGCTCCAAAGGTGCCCGTGGCCATGCCATAACCCACCCACATGCCATCTTCCATTTTGGCTTTTGGTTGATTACTTCGATTTGACCAGCCAATTTTATCCGCCCCCATTTTATACGCTTCTCGAACGTAGTTACTTGACCAGGGTAAGTCCCGTTCCGGATCTTTTTCCGGATAATTCATGATACGTAATTCAATGGGATCGACATCCAGAGCGTAGGATAACTCATCAATGGCCGATTCCAGGGCAAATGCCCCCGTTGCTTCGCCGGGACCACGCATGGGAATGGGCGAGCAAATATCCAGTGGCACTACGCGATAAGTCGTATTTACGTTCGGGATCTGGTACATGAACTTGGTCATGGCTACCGTCGCTTCCGTAAACTCCTCGTAATTACTATTCTGCACATTCGCCCAATGCGAAATGCCTACTATTTTTCCTTCTTTCGTCGCTCCAATACCAATCTTCTGATGCGTATGGGGACGATAACCGGCAATGGTGAACATTTCATTGCGAGTTATAACCAGCTTTACCGGACGGTTCACCTTTTTCGCGGCCAGAATCGTAGCGATTTCGTGGGGCCATACCCGAAGAGACATCCCAAAGGCTCCGCCTACAAATTGCGAATGCACCTGCACGTTTTCTTTCGGTAGCTTAAAGGTTTCTGCAATGACCTGCTGTGTCATCTTTACGCCTTGCGTTTTGGCGTAAACGGTAAGTTTGTCCGGCCCATCCCACTGAGCCAGAATCCCGTGTAACTCCATGGGGTTATGAACCTCGCTAGGTAGGACATATTCTTCTTCCAGATTTACCGGAGCAGTTTTGTACGCATCTTTCTCGCCCCGCTGGTAATCCTGCAAAGACTTGTTGGTCTTGGGTACATTACCTTTGGCGAGGTTCGCTTTTAAGTCGGTCTGGTGTTTTTGCTCCTGGTACTCAGCCTTCACTAAGGATGCCGCGTAAGTTGCCCGTTCAAATGTATCGGCAACAACCATTGCAATAGGCTGACCGTTGAAATGGATTTCATCATTGTGAAAAGCCATCATGCCCGGCCCACGACCCGAGCTGGTCTTGCTGGGCTCTTTCGCTTCATAGGCTGGAACTTTGGGTGCGTTTACATGCGTAAGTACGGCTAGAACACCCGGAGCACTTTCGGCTTTTTTTGTATCAATATTTTTAATCCGACCTCGGGTTATGGTGCTGGGTACCAGCACGCCATAAGTCAGATTCGGGACTTCGTATTCAGCGAAATAAGTAGCTCCTCCAGTTACTTTCAACACAGCATCGACGCGACTCATACGTCCGCCGATCTTTTCGTCTTTATTTTTCATACGATCATGCGGTTAAGCCAGCGGCGATTTTGAGTGCTTCGACTATGGAATTGGGGGCTAGTTTCAGTTTAAATGAGTTGTACTCGTAGCCTTTAGCTCCAGTCATGGCGACTTCAGCCGCTTTCTGGAACGTGGCTTCCGATACGGTTTGACCTACCAAAGCCTTTTCTGCTTCCAGCAATCGCCAGGGTTTATGAGCGACGCCGCCCATGGCCAGCCGGGCCGACTTAATCGTCTTCCCATCCAGCTCCAGAGCCGCCGCAACCGATACTAAAGCAAAGGCGTAAGACGTACGGTCGCGGACTTTGAGGTAATGAACGTTCTTGGCATAGGGCGAGTCGGGGAGGGTGACAGCAGTTATTAACTCTCCCTTTTCCAGCGTATTATCTTTTTCAGGATGATCGCCGGGAAGGCGGTGAAAGTCGGCAAATGGAATTTTACGTTCGCCTTTAGGCCCCTGTACAATAACGGTGGCATCCAGAGCGGCCAGGGCAATGCACATGTCGCTGGGATGTACGGCAATGCAATGTTCGCTGGTACCAAAAATGGCGTGCATTCGGTTATAGCCTTCTTTGGCTCCGCAGCCTGAGCCGGGCTGACGTTTGTTGCAATCCATTTCAGTATCATAAAAATAGCCGCAGCGGGTTCGCTGTAGCATATTTCCACCTACCGTCGCCTTATTGCGTAACTGAGCCGACGCTCCGGCGTTCAGAGCCAGCGAAAGTAAAGGCCATTTTTCCTGAATCAGCTTATCATCGGCAACCTGACTATTCAATGCCATCGCTCCGATGCGAACGCCCGAACTTTCTTTTTCAATTTTAGTATAGGGTAAGCGACTGATGTCAATCAGTTTATCTGGCTCGGTAACCCCGCGTTTCATTAAATCGACCAGATTGGTTCCTCCGGCGAGAAACATGGCTGAGGGGTCTTTGGCTAAGGCCTCGATGGCCGATTTGGCCGTGGTGCTTCGGACGTATTGAAAGGCTTTCATACCGTTTGTCCTCCTTTCTTCACTTCCATAATCGCATCGACGATATTGGGATAAGCTCCACAGCGGCAAATATTTCCGCTCATGTATTCCCGAATTTCATCTTCGGTATCAGCATGCCCTTCGCGAATGCAGGCAATGCCGGACATGATCTGACCCGGGGTGCAATACCCACACTGAAAACCATCGTGTTTGATGAAGGCTTCCTGCATGGGGTGTAAGTCATCCCCTTTCGAAATGCCTTCAATGGTAGTGATCTTCTTTCCGTCTTCAGTAACGGCTAATGTCAGGCAGGAATTAACTCGCTGACCATCTGAATGAACTGTACAGGCTCCGCATTGACCAAAATCGCAGCCTTTTTTGGTGCCCGTCAGGTGTAACTGCTCGCGTAACAAATCCAGCAGAGTGGTGCGAGGCTCAACGCTAAGGTTGTGTTTTACACCATTCACTTCCAGTTTTAACGCGACTTTTTCGAAAGGGGCGGCCACTTTTTCATCCCATTCGGGATCTTGTACGGCTTTGCCCGGAGAAAGAACTAATGCAGACAGCACGGACGATTGCTTGAGGAAATCACGCCGGGCTTCGTTTTCAACCTTTTTTTTGCTCGTTTTCATAAAAAAGGATTATGTAAGACAATTCTTCAGTGCGGGAAGAGATTCATTTCAAGCACAAAGAGGACTTGAAATGGGTTATTACTTAATAAATTCAACGGATTAGCGTAGGTAATGTTTATTCAAAATTTGGCCTTTAAAGTTGCAGGTGAAGCTTCGCTGAACATCAATAGAGACTAGACGCCGATTGATCATGTCTAGTCTCTATTGACAAACTGGTTACTCGTTAACGTATAACCATGCTAATTTGGAAAACGCGGTAAATCGACAATTCTTATTAACCACCGAAAGAGGCAGAAAGTCTGCCTCTTTCGGTGGTTATGATGTTACGCGGAAAGCGTTTGAAATTCGTCGTCGGTTAACTCAATTTCTGAAGCCTTCAGGTTTTCCAGTAAGTGTTCAACTGAACTCGTTCCGGGAATTAATAGAATATTCGGGGCTCGTTTCAGTAACCAGGCCAAAGCGATTTGGGCGGTAGTTGCTTCGTGTTTCTGAGCGATTTCCTGAATTTTCTCTTTCATTTTATCCGGTCCCGAAGCTAATGGAAACCAGGGGATAAAAGCCATGTTGCGTTCAGTGGTATAGTCCAGTACATCCTCCCAATGGCGGTCACCGAGGTTATACAAGTTTTGAACAGAAACAATAGGAACCACCTTCTCTGCCTGCTTGATCTGATCAATGCCTACTTCGGATAAACCGACGTGCTTGATTTTTCCCGCCTTCACCGCGTCTACAACTGGCCCGAGCGTTTCTTCTACGGGAACTTTGGGGTCAAAACGGTGCAATTGCCAGAGGTCAATCACGTCCAGTTTCAGGCGTTGCAAACTGCCCTCAATTGCTTCCCGAATATGATCCGGGTGGCCATTGACGGGCCATTGGTTAGGACCGGTTCGTTCCAGTCCGCCTTTAGTGGCGATTACTAAGCCTTCTTTGTACGGATACAGAGCCTCCGCAATAAGCACTTCGTTGGTGTGCGGCCCGTATGAATCAGCCGTATCAATAAAGTTAAGACCGGATTCAACCGCAGTTTGTAATACTTTTTTAGCTTTTTCACGGTCAGGAGCATCGCCCCAGACGCCGCTGCCTGTTAATTGCATTCCGCCGTAGCCCAGGCGATTCACTTCAAATTCACCTCCGATTTTGAAGGTATGTTTTGTGGTATTGGAAGCCATGATCTCAAAAACGATGAATAGTAGATTTGATTACTGATTAACCTAAGTTGAATAACTCAGGAAGCGTTTCCCCGAACGAGTTGAACTCAACACTTCATACGGGTAGATACTAAAAGAATATGCCGCCCTAGATTTCATGATGGGGTAAAAGAAGAGCCGTGAAACTAAAAAAGCCGATAAGCAGGAACGCTCATCGGCTTTTCAGGACAATTTCTCATGAATTACTTCACTACATACGTTTTTTTATCAACGCCTATTCCTTTCAACGTAAGTGATTTCCAATGTTTGGGAAGTCGCGTTTTCAATTGAATAATACCCTTGTCGGTAATATCCAAGCCTCCAAAGCCCGCTAACAGCGTCTGAAGATAGCCACCTGCACCCGTTGCGAAATATGGATTGGTGCCACCCGCCGTTTCGGCTAATACACCAAACGGAGGAACCTCATTGGGTTTGTAACTATCCATGTATAACTCGTAGGCTTTATCCGTTTCTCCCAGTCGGTTATAAAGAATAGAGAAAATGCCGTGAGCCATGGCTGGCGATTGCCCCTTACGTCCCGGTTGGTTATGGAATAAGCCAGCAGGTTTACGTCTCCCTGCTTGATAATCTCCCTAATGTAGGTAGCCCCGGTCTGGATAGACCCAGGCTGGATAGACCCGGATGAAATCCGGGGAAGCAAGGTTGGTAATTAAGGTCATTCATACACAGCCTGAAGGGCATCTAAAAACGCAATGCAGAAACCTTTCATCTCATTTGTATAGCAGAAGTGCCCGAAAGCGTTTAATTTTAGAGATTTGATTTCCATAGATTCACTTCATGAAAAAACTCCTTACCCTGTTGGCAATGAGTCCGCTGGCGTTTGCTCAGGCTCAGAATCCAACGAAATTTGCCGCATCTATTACGGCAGCAGACCTCAAAAAACACCTGAGTTATCTGGCATCGGATGAGCTGGAAGGTCGCGGAACCGGAACGCGTGGTCAGCACAAAGCTGCTGAATACATTGCCAATCATTTTAAGAGCTTAGGACTCAAAGGTATTGGCCCTAACGGTAGTTACCTCCAGCCCGTGGAATTAGTTGAATTAGGCTGGGGAGACGTATACGTGAAGACGACCAGCGGAACAAAAGAACTCCTCAAGGATTTCTACGTGACGGGATCAAGTAACTTCTCGAAGGAAGAAACACTCGACATCGTTTTTGTTGGATACGGCATTGACGACGAGAAATACTCTGATCTTAAAGGTCTGGATTTAAAGGGTAAAGCCGTATTAATGCTACCCGGCGAGCCCAAAAAAGAAGATGGGACTTACCTGATTTCGGGCACGTCTCAAGCTTCTTCCTGGTCAAAAAATCCCGAAGCTTCCCGCAAGAAAATGGCTTTGCTTCAGGAAAAAGGAGCTCGTTGCGTGGTCACCATCGCTCCCGGTTCGGATGAACAAACGGATAAATTATACGCTCGGATGCGGGCCTACTCGCCCCGAATGAACCGTCTGACATTCAAGGATGAAGAGCGTCCGGCTTCAACTTTATTAACCGTTCAGTTAAAACAGGGCTTAGCCAAAGAAATTTTAGGTCTGGATGATCAGCAACTGGCTGATTTAATGGCGGGTAAGACGCAAGCAAGGGATCTCAACCATACCATTACCCTGAAAGCAGTTGAAAAACAGACGCCGATTGAGACTTCTAACGTGGTTGGTTTTCTGGAAGGAACGGACAAGAAAAATGAAGTACTGGTAGTAACGGCTCACTACGATCACATCGGTATTTCGGAAGATGGCAAAATCAATAATGGAGCGAATGACGACGGTTCGGGTACGGTAAGCGTTATGGAACTGGCTGAAGCATTTTCAAAAGCAGCAAAATCAGGAGCCCGTCCGCGTCGGAGCATTCTGTTCATGACCGTAACGGGTGAAGAAAAAGGCCTGCTAGGTTCAGAATATTACGTAAATCATCCGCTGATTCCGCTCGAAAATACCATTGCCGATTTAAACATTGACATGGTGGGCCGGGTTGACAAAGCTCATGAAGGCAAGCCTGATTACATTTACGTGATTGGCTCGGATAAGCTTTCTTCGGAATTGCACGCCATTAACGAAGAGGCTAACAAAAAGTACATTAAAATGGATCTGGATTATACCTTCAACGATCCTAACGATGTAAATCGGTTCTATTACCGTTCCGATCACTACAACTTTGCGGCGAAGAAAATCCCCATCATTTTCTACTTCAATGGGGTTCACGATGATTACCACCGGCCAACGGATGACGTAGAAAAAATCGAATTCGATAAGGCTGAAAAAACGGCTCGATTGGTATTCTATACCGCCTGGGATTTAGTCAACCGTGATAAACGCATTGTGGTAGACTCTAATAAGCCTTAATTCAATAGTACCTGAAAAATGAATCCAGCCGTTTGTCTAACAAAGCGGCTGGATTTTTTGTAAACACTTGTAGGTTGGACTGGTAATGATTTTTGACGGAGCATGCCGTAAAAACAAAAGCTTCAAAAAGGCTGAGTTGAAATTAAAAAATGATATTAACCAAGCAAAAAGATACCAAACAAGCGTAAGCCATTCGTATGAATAAACAACTATTCAAAACTTCTCAATTCATTAAATCCTTTTCTGAAAACGGACAATTAGGAGGTATTTTACTGCTGTTGGCGACGACGGTTTCGTTAGTAATCACTAATTCCAGTCAGGGAGAATCTTATCTGCACTTTTGGGAAACAACGATAGGAACGGGGTCTTTAGCTTTGTCGGTTGAAGCGTGGGTAAATGATGCCTTAATGGTCGTTTTTTTCTTTCTTGTGGGAATAGAAATCAAGCGGGAATTGCAGGTAGGGGAGCTTTCCAGTATGAAGCAAGCTCTATTACCCATCGTAGCGGCCCTTGGAGGATTAATCACGCCTGCTCTGATTTTTCTGGCGTTCAATCATGGAACGGCAGCAGCCAGCGGCTGGGCTATTCCCACCTCTACGGACATTGCTTTTTCACTGGCCGTGCTCTCGTTAGTAGGAAATCGGGTGCCGCTAGGGTTGAAGGTCTTTCTAACGGCTCTGGCTATTATTGACGACCTCGGAGCCATTCTGATTATTGCTTTTTTCTACACTGAACAATTGCAATGGGTCTATCTAGCCCTTGCTGCGGCTATTACTACGGTTTTGATTGTATTAAGTCGACTGAAAATCAGAACCTTATATGCTCACTGGTTTTTGGGAATTATACTATGGTACTGCATTCTTCAATCAGGAATCCACGCTACTCTGGCAGGTGTTATTCTGGCTTTTACCATTCCGCTGGAGGCTATTTCGGGGCTGGAACATCGTTTGAACAAACCCGTTAACTACTTATTACTGCCCCTTTTTGCTCTGGCTAATACCACGATCCATTTATCAGCCGAAGCTTTTCAATCCTTGCTGGAACCGATGGAATTAGGCATTTTTCTGGGTTTATTACTAGGAAAGCCGCTGGGTATCAGTCTGGCATCTTTTCTATTAATTCAGTCGAAAGCGGCTGCTTTGCCCTTGCATACCAACTGGAAACAAATGACAGGAGCGGGAGTAGTAGCGGGTATTGGGTTTACGATGTCCATCTTTTTGACTAACCTTTCCTTCAGCAATCCTGAATTTTTAAACGGAGCCAAATTATCCATCATTCTGACCTCATTTACAGCAGGACTACTTGGGTTTATACTCCTGAGATGGGCAACGAAACCAATGCCTTATGAGGGGTCTTTCCGCAAAAAGTAAATGGTTAACTCCCGACTGGGCTGATATTCATGGTAGACTTCGAAGCCTTTATGTTGATAAAGGCTTACGTTTTGAAGGGTACTGGTTTCCAGCAAAACCGGAATTTCTTCCTTCTGGGCTTCCAGTAGTAGGGGGTCAAGTAATGAACTAGCAAAGCCTTTTCCCTGAAATTGAGGATGAACGCCCAGCATCCACAGGTAGAGGTAAGGGTATTGGGAGCGTTGCTTCTCGACGTAAGCTTCCGTTTTCAAAATGCGGGGAATGGGTGCTAGCCCTAGCTGACTCACTAATTGAAGACTCAAAAGCGAATCCCGCAAAAAATCCCCTTTCGCTGGGTATCGTTTCCAGATGGCTACGCCTTCCTGCTGGGGTGTAGAAAAGACTTTTCCGTGCCGAATGCCATAATCAAAAGTGTAAGCAACGAGCGGCTGAATCCGTTCGGACGCCTCCGTTTTTCCGGTTGCCAGCCAGTTTAAATGATTATTGGTATAGAAAGCCTGATTTAAGGTTTCAAGGATTTCTCTTCGGTTTTGGGGGGTAGCCAGTAACATGAGGTTTCCAGTTGTAAGTCCAAAAATAAAAGTATTCCTACCTAATTTGACTTAAAATACTGAAAAACAATGCTTAACAAAAGATGCCAGCTAAGCTAGCTGGCATCTAGGCAATCAGGCACATCTATGATGAACTATATACACACTATTTATTCCAGGTGATTTTCGCCGTTTTCACTTCGCTGGAGTTCGTTCCAATGTGAAGGTGAAATTCACCGGCTTCCCAATCGTACTTCAAATCGCTGTTATAAAATTTGAGCTGTTCGGGAGTAATGTCAAATGTTACGTCTTTGCTTTCGCCGGGTTTTAAACTGATTTTCTGGAAACCTTTCAAATCCTTAACCGCCCGGGTCACACTCGCAACGGGATCGCTGAGGTAAAGCTGAACGACTTCTTCTCCGGCATATTTCCCTGTATTAGCGACGGTTACGGTAGCCTTCAGCGTTTCGTTTCCTTTCAAGGTTGATTTACTCAGCTTGACATCGCTGTAACTGAAAGTTGTATAACTCAAACCGTAACCGAAAGGAAAGAGTGGATCATTGGAAACGTCCAGGTAACGCGACTTGAACTTGTCCAGTAACACGCCTTCGTAGGGACGACCCGTGTTTTTATGGTTGTAATAAATCGGAATCTGACCGACGTTGCGGGGGAAAGTGGCCGTTAGTTTTCCCGAAGGGTTATAGTTGCCAAACAGCACGTCCGCCACGGCATTACCCGATTCCGTTCCACCAAACCAGGCTTCCAGCATGGCATCCGCGTTTTCGTTTTCCCAGGTTAAGGTCAAGGGACGACCACTCATTAACACCACCACCAGAGGCTTACCCGTCTTTTTCAAAGCTTTCAGTAAGTCTTTCTGATTATCGGGAATACCGATGTCCGAACGGCTGGAGGCCTCGCCTGACATTTCCTGGGCTTCCCCAACAACCGCTACAATAATATCCGACTTCTGAGCCGCCTGAACCGCTTCTTCAATCATGGCTTCAGGGGAACGGGGATCTACGTCTACCAAACCATTCTGAGCGTTCAACCGCTGAATCAATAGCGTATCCGTCGTGAAATTGGCTCCCTTGGCGTAGTTAATCTTTACCTTTTCCCCAGCTACATTCGTAATACCTTCGGCTACGGTAACGGCTTTTTTCCAGTCGCCCGCGATGTTCCAGGTACCGAGCATATTCTTACGATCATTCGCTAAAGGTCCAACCAGAGCAATGGAGCCCGACTTTTTCAGCGGTAAGGTCTGATGGGCGTTTTTCAATAATACCTGACTCCGAACGGCCAGTTCGCGGGCAAAGGCCCGGTTTTCAGCCGTGAAAATATCTTTGGCCGGACGTTTTTCGTCGAGGTAACGATAGGGATCATCAAACAAACCCAACTTGTACTTGGCTTCCAGAATCCGGCGGCAGGCGAGGTCAATTTCCTTCTGAGTAACCTTCCCTTCTTTCAGGGATTTTTTCAGCGTGGTTAAATACCCTTCACCCACCATGTCCATATCCGTTCCGGCATTCAGAGCTTTCGCAGATACCTGTTGCAAATCACCCAAACCGTGAGCCGTCATTTCATTAATAGCCGTGTAATCGGTTACCACCAGCCCTTTGAAGCCCCACTGCTTGCGAAGTAAATCCGTCATTAGCCATTTGTTAGCCGTAGCAGGAATGGCATCAATTTCGTTAAATGAAGTCATTACACTCGCCACGCCCGCATCAACAGCGGCTTTGTAAGGCGGCAGGTAATACTCAAACATCTTGATCCGGCTCATGTCGGTGGTGTTATAATCACGTCCGGCTTCGACAGCTCCGTACAGAGCAAAGTGTTTGACGCAGGCTAATACCGTGTTGGTACTTTTCCAGTCTTTACCCTGATACCCCCGCACCATTGCTTTGGCAATCAGTGAACCGAGGTAGTGATCTTCCCCGGAGCTTTCTGAAATACGGCCCCAGCGGGGATCGCGGGCGATGTCAACCATTGGTGAAAAGACCCAGTTCAGACCGTCAGCCGTAGCTTCGGTAGCGGCAATTCGGGCACTTTTTTCAATGCGTTCCAAATCCCAGCTCGTTGAAATAGCCAGGGGAATGGGGAAGCTGGTTTTATGTCCATGAATAACATCCAGGCCAAAAAGCAGTGGGATATGCAGGCGGGAGTTCTTAACAGCGAGTTCCTGCGGCTTACGAACCAGAGCCGGATCATAAATCCCAAACAGGCCACCTACTTTGCCAGATTTAATATTTTCTTCCACGTTTTGAGAAACCGTAGCTCCCGTCGCGGTGAAACCTCCGGGCGTAACCAGATTCAACTGACCGATTTTTTCGTCGATCGTCATCTGGCCCATGAGTTTGTTAATGAAAGCGTCCATTTTGGCATCCTGAGCCTGCACTTGCAGACTGAACAGTCCTGCCAGTATCAAAAGGGAAGTTTTTTTCATAGGTATTATTTTTAAAACCGGGTAACTGATATTAACCAGTTACCCGGTCCTTGTCATACTTATCGCAGAAGCAGCGTAAGCGTTTTCTTTACGGAACCCTGCGTAAGTGTGGCGGTGTATTTGCCAAAGGGAGCATCAAATGAATGCGTATGCGTACCGGGGGTTAAAACCTTATTATCCAGTAATTTAATAACGGTTCCCGAAGCATTCTTTAATTCTAAGCTTACTGGTTCGGCCCCCTGAACGGCAAAATCCAGAGGAAATAATCCTGAATCGGTGTGCTTTAATAAGCTCCATTCGCCCGTTTTAGGATGGGGCTGATAGGCGTAAAATCCAGTAGGGTAGGAGGGCTTTTCAATACCCATTTTCTGCAAGCCCTGTTTGATCTCCTGAATACGTTCGCCTACTTTCCAGATCAGTCCTGTTCGGTAGTTTTCCATCATGACCACAATCGGTCCCTGATCAATGGCAAGGTATTGGTTAGAAAACCAGTTCTTAGAAGCATTAAATGCATCATAAAACCCATATTCCCCGAAGAGACGATTCCCCTGTTTCAAATAGAAATACCGCAGAGCCTGCCAGGACTCATAAGGCGAGTAGGGGAAAGCGGAAAGAGCGGCGGTCGGCGTAATGGTACCGTTATCGTTCGTGGGTGAGTGAGCGTCGTAGAAGTTATAATCGTCACTCGCAGTCAGTCCCCAGTTTTCTTCGGAATAACCGTAAGCTTTTGGAGCTTTCTCTGCACAGTACGCCCAGTTCATCAGGGTATGAGCCTGATTCATTTGCCAGTAATTGGTATGCTTGTCCTCTATTTGGCGAGGGTCCATACTTAAGTACGAGTAGTGGGTAAAGAACAAAGGCCCGCCGTAGGGAAAACCAATCTTCAAGTTGTAGCCCATGTACTCATTACCATTGGTAAAATGGTTGGACTGCTTCCAAGTGTTTTCGTAGACTTCTGGCTTAATAGGGTGCGTAGGTGAACCCAGGGCCAGCACGTAGGTAACTAGACACTCATTATAACCTTCGATGGGCATATTCATTTCCCATCCGTATTGCTTGGACCAGTGCCAGCGTAGTTTGCCCTCATGCACGTACCAGTCCCATTCTACGCCTTCGTATAATTGGGTAATCTGATTGCGAAGTTTTTTCTCGGCTGCATTCGTACCATTGAAGTACTCGCGAGCTACTAACAAACCGTTCGTAAGAAAAGCCGTTTCAACGAGATCACCGCCGTTATCTTTTTGTCCGAAGGGCACTACCTTGCCCGTATTGCCGTCCAGCCAGTGGGACCAGGCTCCGTGAAAACGGTCGGATTTTTCCAGAAAGTCAGCGATTTTCTGAACCCGGGCTACCGCCTGTTCGCGAGTAATCCACTGGCGTTCGGCGGCTACGACGATGCCCATAATTCCAAAGCCAGTCCCGCCAGTAGTAACAATGTTAGGCGTTGCAGTACGTTCGGGAGCCATGCCGGAAATCGGATGAGCGAAATCCCAGAAATACTTAAATGTAGCTTTCTGAACTACATTCATGTATTCATTTTTTTCAGTGGGAGGAGTTGTTGATGAAGTGTTTGAAGTGGCAGGAATCGACTTCGTACAGGAAACGGTACACAAAGCCAATGCCAGAACTCCCCAGGAAAGAGTTTTCAGTAGCGTCATAAAGCAGGAATGATTGGGCGGAGATGAGAAGAATAAAGACCGTAATCCAGTAAATGGATTACTGAATTACGGTCCAGTCCAATAGCGATTAATAGCCAGGATTTTGAGTTAAAGCCTTACCACTCAAATCGATTTGCGTTTGAGGAATGGGAAACAAATCGTGTTTGCCATCTACGTAAGGAAGGCCCAAAGCCCGGAGAACCGTACCTGCACGACCCTGACGGCGTAAATCAAACATACGGTCATGTTCAAAAGCTAATTCTACACGACGCTCGTTCCAGATTTTCATGCGTAAGTCGGTTTGAGTGGTCGTCGTTAAAGCCGCCAGACCTGCCCGAACGCGTACTTTGTTCAATGAAATCAAAGCATTAGCTGGCTGACCCAGCTCATTAGCCGCTTCGGCATTCATTAATAACACTTCTGCAAAACGCAGGATACGCATGTTTTTATTTGTTTCTGAATCATTACCGTTATACGTTTCTGCCACACGGCTTACGTAAGCTTTCTGGTTGTAAGCCCGGTTAGGAGCGGTCGGAGACACGCGTTGTCCATCCCATAATACTTCACCGGGATACATAAACGTAGCATCTTTGCGTTTATCACCCGCTTCATAGGCTTTCTCTAAGTCCGCAGAGGGCGTGTTGAAACCCCAGCCCCATTGGCCACGAACGCCCTGGGTAGTCGAGTAGTTATTAATGCCTTTATTAGGCGTAGTTCCCTGAGCCTGAACTTCAAAGATGGATTCAGCATTGTTTTCACCAGCTTCACGCCAGATCGTTGAATAATCTTCTACCAATGAGTATTTACCAGCCGTTATGATCGTATTCGTCAGCTCCAGTACTTTGTCCCATTTCTTCTGATACATGGAAACTTTAGCCAGAAGAGCCTGAGCAGCACCTTTCGTGACACGACCTACAGGCGTGTTTCCTTTTTCAGGAAGGCTATTGATAGCCGTAGTCAAATCGGCTTCAATCAACGCATAAATTTGCGTTGCCGCTACCCGGGTACGGCCTGCTTTCAGATCATCCTCATTGGTAGGATCGGGAACTTTGGTAATCAAAGGAACGCCACCAAACGTACGAACCAGATTGAAGTAAAAATACGCCCGTAAAAAGCTCGATTCACCAATCAGACGGTTTTTCGTAGCCTCTTCAATGGTCAGGTTAGGCAGGTAGGTAAGGGCCTGATTAGCCCGGGCAATACCCTGATAGTTTCCCTGCCAGATGTCATTGAACGAACCACTCGTTGCCGAGAAGGTGAAACCATCCAGTTCGTTCTTATCGGAACCCGTATCTCCGGGATCGCTGCCTTTATCGGCATCATCCGAAGCAATGCTGGTGATCCCAATCCACGAGAAAGAGTGGATATTCCAGTCCAGCATTTTGTTATAAATCGCCGTTACAATCCCTTCTGAAGCCTCTGGGTCAATAGAAAGGTAATCGGGAGTAAGTTCGCCCTGAGGCTTTACTTCCAGGAAATCCTTACAAGCCGTTCCGCTCAGGGTAAGTCCCGCGAAAAGTCCAGCTCTTAAAATATATTTATTGATTTTCATTGTATCGTATCTTTTGTGTCTTCAGGACTAGACCGGGATGAATGAAGCCTAGCCCTTCGAGGTCGTACCTTAGAAATTAACAGTTAAGCCTAACAGGAATGTACGTGGCGTTGGATACGCATCCAGTTCAATACCTGAGGATAATGTACCTGCGGTCTGATCAGTGCTATTCGCCAGTGTTCTTCCGGGAAGTTCAGGAGTAAAGCCTGAGAATTTCTGGAAGGTTACCAGGTTTTGAGCCGTAGCGTACACGCGAATACCCTGCATTTTCCAGCTATCTGTTAACGTTTTAGGTAAAGTATACCCTAACGAAATGTTATTCAGTCGCAGGTAGGAACCTGATTCGATGTAATAATCAGAAGCCAGAGCTACGTCGTTTGAAGGACGAGGGTTCGTGCTGGAGGTATTGGATGGCGACCACCAGTTCGTTACCGAAGCTTCGATGTTTTCATTACCAAAACGCTGGGCTTTCTTACCGTTGTAAATCTGGTTACCCAGGTTACCCGCAGCCGTTATGCTCAAATCGAAGTTTTTGTAACTTAAACCACCCGTCAAACCGAAGTAATATTTAGGTTGATACGAACCTTTGTACACCCGGTCATTACCGTTGATGATGCCGTCACCGTTGGTATCTACGTAACGAAGATCACCTACTTTCGCTGATGAAATGTGGGGATAGTCATTCAGCTCAGCCTGTGACTGGAAGATACCATTGGTCTGATATACATAGAAGCTACCGATGGGCTGTCCTTCCGCGGTTTGAGTTGTGATCTGACCGTTACCTAAGCTACCCGCCTGGATGGGAAGACCGCCGTTCACACGTTCAATTTTGTTATTGTTAATCGTTAAGTTAACACCAACGTTGTAACGGAAATCGCCTTTCTTTTCATTCCAGTTCAAGCCAAACTCAATACCACGGTTACGGATGTCAGCCGCGTTGGTTAAGTATTGTGAATCATTATCACCGAAAATGGCGTCAATAGGCTTGTAAATCAAAGCGTCACGGGTAAGCTTATCGTAGTAGTTTACTTCTCCCGTCAGACGGTTATTCAGCAAACCAAATTCCAGTCCTAAATCTTTCTCCGTTGTTACTTCCCAACGCAGGTTCAAATCCTTGATATCCTGAATCGTATAACCAGAAGCTAACTGACCATCAATTTGGTAATCCAGGTTAGAAGTCAGCGTATATAAGAAGGCGTTCGGAACGATTTTGTCATTACCTACCTGACCCCAGCTAGCCCGCAGTTTCAGCGTAGAGAATAGGTTCTGACCTTTCATGAACTCCTCGTTACCAATTTGCCACGCCGCACCAACGGATGGGAAAATGCTGGAGCGGTTATTGGAAGGAAACTTGCTCGAACCATCCTGACGAATCGTAGCGGTTAACAGGTAACGATCATCGTAGTTATAGTTTAAGCGACCGTAGTAGGACAAACGTCTTTCCAGCCCCATGCCGTTTTCATTCGTAGCCGTAGCCTGTGTACCCAAATTCAGCACCCAATAGTTCGGATCATTCGGAACATTCAGACGAGAACCACCAAAGAAACTGGTTTTGTAACGTTCGCCCGTGAAACCCACCAGAGCATTGAAGTTATGCTTCTCGCCGAACGTTTTGGTATATGTTAACGTGTTATCCCAAACCCAGCGGTTGGCGTTATCATCGCGAAGCGTCAGTTGGCTGGTATTGTTCTGCTGATTACCCGATACTACATAAACCGGATTGTATTTGCGGTTATTGAAAGAACGGTTTTCAACGGCGAAGTTAGAGCGGAATTTCAGATCATCGGTAAGGTTCCATTCGGCGAATAAAACCCCCTGTAAACGTAAGCTAGTGGTATGATCGTTCGTGTAATTCAACTGAGCTACGGGGTTGGCTACGTTGTTCCGAAGGGTATAACCATAGCTGCCATCTTCATTATAAACCGGAACAATAGGAGCTTGCTTGTAAGCACTGGTAAAAGCGGAGTAAGGCTTGTTTTCGTTATTCTCCTGAGCCAGGTTAAGCGAAGCTCCAATTTTGAAGGACTTGCTGATCTGATAATCGTTGCTGGCACGGAGGCTTAAACGGCGGTAACCGTTTCCTTTCAGAATCCCATCATCGTAGAGGTAACCCCCACTCAGAAAATACGTACTTTTTTCAGAACCACCCGCTAAAGAGATGTTGTGGTTATGAACCAAAGCCGTGCGGGTAATGGCATCAAACCAGTTGGTATTCGCCTTAATATCAGCACTGGTGAAAGAAGGTTGCTGACCAGCCCGAATTAATGCCTCGTTTGAGAAATCAATGTATTGCTGAGAACCCGCCATAGGCACTTTACGCGAAGCCTGACGAACCCCAACGTAACCATCGTACGTCACACGAATAGCACCCGACTGACCGCGTTTGGTGGTTACTAAAACCACCCCATTTGCTGCACGCATCCCGTAAATGGCCGTTGCCGAAGCATCCTTTAGTACGTCCATTGAAGTGATATCCTGAGGGTTGATGTTCCGAATATCATCCGTAATTACTCCATCCACTACGTATAAAGGATCTGCACCAGCGAGCAACGTACCCGTTCCGCGGATACGAAGGGTAGGTACGCTACCGGGTTCCCCGGAAGAAGTAACCTGAACCCCCGCCAATTTACCCTGCATGGCTTGTGTTGCCGAAGCTACGGGTTGATTGACCAGATCGGCCGTTTTTAGGGAAGCTACTGCTCCGGTTAAATCTTTTTTACGAGCCGTACCGTAACCGATGGCTACTACTTCGTTTAAAGTAGAAGCGTCCGATTCCAGCGTGATCGTTACGTCAGTCGTTGCATTAGTTACGGTAACTTCTTTTGGTTTCATTCCTACGAAACTTACCGTTAGAACATCTCCTGCATTGGCATTAATGGAGAAACGTCCTTCAGCATCTGAGTTGGTACCACGGGTTGTACCCTTTATAGCGATAGTAGCACCGGGCAAAGCCTGATTGTCGTCGGCACTGGTTACTCGGCCAGTGATGCGACGTGCCTCCTGAGCATGACCTTGAGTCAGGATTAGGAATAGCATACAAAGCAACAAGTAATAAGCTTTCTTCATGTTAAGGAATTGTATTATTTGATGAGCAAAATTAAAATATCCAAGTAGATGACCCCAAATAAAGCACCACATCATTACCACATCATTTTGATTTCGGGACTTGTATAGACCACATCATTCTTTCATATTTGTACTTATTGATGAGAAAATTGTTTTCAGAATTGGCTATAAATAGCATTCAGATAGTGAAAGAATGGATTAGAGAAAGAATGAGAGCGAATCAGGCCGTGCGGTGGTTCATCATTCTATGGTGTTGGAGTATAAGTGGCTACGGACAGGGATATATCGATCAGTTACAAAAGCTATGCCTTCCAGCAGTGCTCCATTTTTCGGCTAATGATTATCAGGCCCAGCGTCAAAACTGGAGTATTGCCCAAAATCCGGCCACTCGATTCATGTATGTGGGTAATTCCAAAGGCTTGCTGGAATACGATGGTCATACCTGGAAAAACTATGTACTTCCTCAGCGTCAGATCATTCGCTCTGTTGCGGTGGCCGATAATCGGATTTATACCGGAGCTTTGGGTGAGTTTGGGTATTGGCTGGCAGACTCGTTAGGAAGTTTAAAGTATCATTCGTTAACCCATTTGCAGAAAGACAAGCGTTCCCGGCAGGAAGAAATCTGGAATATCCTACCGATGCAGGATGCCGTCTATTTTCATTCTTTTGCTTTTTTGTATCGTTATCAGAACAACCAGATAACTACCCTGCGAACACCCGGAAATGTGTTTTATGCCTTTCAGATTGACAATCGTCTGTTCGTTCAGATTTTTGAGAAAGGCCTCTATGAATGGATAGACGAACAATTTGTATTTGTAAAAGGCAGCGAGTTTCTGGGAAAAGAATGGGTGAGAAGTATACTCAAAGCTGGGGGCAATACGCTACAAATTGGTACGGATCGAGCCATGTATAGCTATGAGCAGGGGCAATTCGTTCGCCAGCATACGCCAGCGAGTCAGTTTCTGGCAGTAAATCAATTGAATAAAGCCATTCGAATTGATGAACATACGTATCTCTACGGTTCGGTGCTGAATGGGGCCATTATTACCGATGAAAACGGTCAGATCCGCTCATATCTGAATCAAAAATCAGGACTTCAGAATAATACCATTCTAGCCTTACATCTGGATGCTGACGGGAATGTCTGGACGGGAACCGATAATGGAATTGATGCCATTCTGTTTAGTTCGCCGGTTCGTCATTATCAGGATCAGTATGGTTTGCTGGGAACGGTCTATGATGCGGCCCTTTACGAAAATGAAGTATACGTAGGGACTAATCACGGGGTATTTAAGGTAAAGAATGGCTCAAATGGGCCTGATATACAAATGGTTTCCGGGAGCCAGGGACAGGTTTGGGATCTGGAAGTAATTGATGGGAAGTTATTCTGTGGTCATAATGAAGGGACGTTCGTGCTGGAAGGCAACGCTTTTCGTCAGTTGTCCCATCTGACGGGTGGACTGGTGCTTCACGCCTTTGCTCAACATCCAGACGTATTAATTCAGGGAACGTACACCGATTTAGTGATTTACCGCAAGGAAAACGGACAGTGGAAATTCAGTCATACGCTATCGGGTGATTTTGCTTTAACTGATAACATCCTGGAATTGAAAGATGGTACACTTTGGCTAAAGCAGAAATACCGGGGCATTCGGGCCATCAAGTTGTCTGCTGATTTCAGGAAAGTAATCAGTAATATTTCCATCAAAGGTTTTCAGGATGCCGTTTTATCTGAAGTAGAAGGAGAGCCAGTGGTAAGCACGCAACGGCGGGCGTATTACCTACAGAAATTCAGTCTGAGTACGATTCCTATTCTCGGTAATCAGGGGATTAAAAACATTTTTCCCATTGATTATAAATCGTACATGGTGTTGCGGTCGAACGGGTCGTTGGCTTATTGGGTACCCGGACAGCGAATCTCTGAGTTATACTTAAAGCACGTGCAGTGGGTGGAAGGCTACGAAAATGTGGTAAGCCTGGACCCGAAAACCCTGTTGATTTGTGGGGATGATGGCTTTTCCATTGTGCCCGTTTCCTACATCAATCATGGCAATAAGTTGCCGTATGCCCGGCCTAACATTCGGAAAGTAGCAACGGAGAAATTTCTCAGCCGTTTTTATCCCAATCAGCCTGCGAATGAGCTTACACTCAAGTATTGGCAGAACAACCTCTCAGTTACCTATGCTTCCACTCAATTTGAAGCCGATATTTCCTATCAGTATCTGATCGAAGGAAAAATGCAGAACTGGTCGGCTTTGACGAAAAGTAATGAGCTGAATACCGGCCCTTTGGAACCGGGCTCTTACGTGTTAAAGGTGCGTTCGTCGGTTTCGGGGGAAGAGACAGCCTTACCCTTCGAAATTCGCCCGCCCTGGTACTGGAATATCTGGAGTCAGCTGGTTTACTTACTGATCATTACCATTGGCGTTTGGGTAACTTATCAGATTTATCTGAAGCGAATTCAAACGCATCAGCAGCGAATTCAGTCTAAAATGCAGAAGCAACTGGAAGACGAACAACGGCGTAATGAGCAGACGCTAACCGAAATTCGAAATGAACAGTTAAAAAAAGATGTAGATCGGAAATCAGAAGAGCTGGCGAATTCAGCCATGAACTTGTTACATAAAAACGAGTTACTCGAAACCATCAAAGAGGAACTGGATAAGCTACGGAAAGAAATGGGTCCTGATTTGGGTACGAAGCAGTATCGATCTTTAGTGCAGCTCATTGACCGAAACCTGGCTGACGAGCATAGCTGGGACATCTTCGAGTCGAATTTCAATGATGTGCACGACTACTTCTTCAAGAAATTGCTTGCCTCGTATCCCAATCTGACCTCTGGTGATTTAAAGCTGGCGGCTTATCTCCGCATGAATCTATCCAGTAAAGAAATTGCTCGCTTATTGAATATTACCGTAAGAAGTGTAGAACTGAAGCGGTATCGATTGCGAGGCAAACTGGATTTACCAACTGAACAAAATCTGAATGAATTCCTGATTAAGATCTAAATCAAAAAAGCCTGATGAAATCATTTCATCAGGCTTTTTTGTACTTGAAACGTGATTACCGAAGTTTCAGCGTAACCAGCGTAAAGACGGCCAGAATAATGCTGATGATCAGAAAACGCATGACAATTTTAGGTTCTGGAATGTTCGATTTCTGATAGTGGTGGTGTAAAGGCGACATCTTAAAAAGCCGGTGCAACTTGGCATATTCCAGCCCATGACGCCGCTTTTGGTACTTAAAGTAACTCACCTGTAAAATAACCGACAGCGATTCAATCAGGAAAACACCGCATAAAATCGGAATCAATAGCTCTTTCCGTAAAACAATGGCCAGCGTAGCAATCACACTACCCAGCATCAAACTGCCGGTATCTCCCATGAAAACCTGGGCCGGATAGGTATTGTACCAAAGGAAGCCGACGCAGGCTCCCACAAAGGCTCCGCAGAAGACGACGAGTTCGCCCGAAAGCGGAATGTAATATATGTTCAGGTATTGAGAGAAAATCTTGTTCCCTGATAAATATGCCAGAATCCCCAGGGTCAGGCCGATAATGATGGAGTTACCCGCCGCCAGACCATCAATTCCGTCCGTAATGTTTGCTCCATTGGAAACCGCCGTTACAATGACGATGACGATGAGGGTGTATAAAATCCAGGTGTATTCGTCGGGAAGAATCGAGTCGGGCAGGATTTTTGAATAATCAATTTCGTTGTTTTTAAAAAAAGGAACGTTCGTCAGGAATTCCTTGGTATCCGTAAATTTCCGAAGTTCGGCAAAGCCCGTCGGGGTGTTAATCCGTGCTTCTTCATAGACCCGAATTTTAATATCCGGGGAATAATGCATGGTCAACCCAATGAGAAGCCCGATTCCAACCTGACCCACAATTTTGAAGCGGCCCGGTAAGCCTTCTTTATTTTTTCTGAAAACCTTAATGTAATCATCCACGAAGCCAATCAGACAAGTCCAGACGGCAGAGATAAGCAAGAGGATGACGTATATGTTATCAAGCTTGGAAAACAACAGCACCGGAACGACAATGGCCAGCAGGATAATGAAACCACCCATCGTAGGGGTTCCTTTTTTCTGCATTTGTCCTTCGAGGCCCAAATCACGAATGGATTCACCGATTTGCAGGCGTTGCAAATACCAGATGATTCGTTTTCCAAAAACAATTCCAATAATTAATGACGTAACTGTAGCCGCTGCCGTCCGGAAAGTTAAAAATTGAAAAACCCCCGCTCCCGGAAAATTGAAGGTTTTATCGAGATAGTCGAAAAGATAGTAAAGCATACTAGGCTACAAAATGATAATGTGGGTACTAAGTTCTGTAAAACGCGGCAAATCGCCTTACTCAACTTTTAAAATACCCGAATTTTGCCAGATTTATACAAAAAAAGCCCGCACTTGCGGGCTTTTCCAGGAGATAAAAAGGACTATTCTACGTCAAGATGAGTGATTTTGTACACGTAACGGTCGATTTGGAAGCGACCCGTGCCTTCTTCGCCAATAACGTCGAAGAGTTCCAGGGCACGACGAGCGTTGATTTCTTCTTCTACTTGTTCTTTCACAAACCACTGTAAGAAGTTCTCTGTTGCGTAATCTTCAACCCGGCGGCAAAGGGTAACCAGACGGTTGATGGAATGCGTAACGTTGATTTCGCTTTGCAGAGCCGCTTCGAAAATGCTACGGAACGAAGGGTAATCGTGAGGAACGGGTCCTACTTCTGGTGAATAAGCCATTACGCCTTGGTCTGCCAGATAGTGGAAAATCTTTAACATGTGCTCACGCTCTTCTTCAGCTTGTTTGTAGAAGTATTTCGCAGAGTACAGGTAACCATTTACTTCACACCATGAAGCCATGGCCAAATATTTTGAAGAAGCCTCAGCTTCCATTTTTACTTGTGCATTTAATGCTAATTCAACTTCCTCTTTTAATGAGGTACGGAGGCGTTGCAAATCTTTCATGGGTACTTTATTATGTTTCTAATGAGATAGTTCAAAAAAGTATGCTCGTTGCTATGGTCTTGTGCTTTTTTAAGAAGTGTGCAAGACTTTCTACACCACAAAAGTAGGGGTGCAAGGACAGAAAGCAATACTAACTAGTTGAAAAAGAGTAATTTAGAAAGAATCTCATTATAAAACTAAATAAGGCCCGATTGAATGAATCCAATCGGGCCTTATCTTAAAAGCAGGTATGTCTTTCGGGCTTTAGGAAGCGTAGGTATACAAAGCTTCGTGAAGCATAGAGTTTAAATCTAAAGCAAACTGAGTGCCTGAAAGTAAGTCACGTAACTGAACCAGATCACAGAGCGTCAACACTAATTGCTGATTGGATTTGGGAGCTTCGATTACTTCGAAATCATAGGCATCATCCAGATTGAAAATCATGTCGTGCAGATTCACGCGGTCTACTTTACGACGGAACGAGATAAAATCAAGGTAACGAAAAGCGATAACCTGTTTTCCAAAAGTTAAAATAATCCGATTGGTCAAATCACATTGTTGCGTAAAGCCTTTAGCCGTACGGTACAGTTCATGAAGGGTAAAAGAATCTTTCAAGGAAGTACTGATTTAATCGTGCGTGAAAATCTTCTACAAAGATAGGTCACAAATCCTGATCAGAACAAATTATTTAGATTGAATAAAAATTATTTCAAAATTATTTGGATTGAATCTAAATAATGTACTTCCTTTGTGGTGTCTAAGATGGACTAATGGTTAGGGGACAGCTTTTACATCTTAAGCACTCCATCGTTTTTTTGCTCGTTGTTATTAGGAAAAAGCCTTCGCTCTGCGAGGGCTTTTTTTATGAAGGCCCCTTGGTTGCCCTCTTTCTTTCTTAATCATCTAGCGATTTTATAGATCCCATGAACAACAACTACCTTTTGTCTTTAATGCTGTTGCTATGCAGTACGGGACTTTGGGCACAATCTGGCCGCATTCAGGGTGTAATTACCAGTTCGGATGGAAAACCTTCAGAGCAGGTAACGGTCACCATTAAAGGTCGTTCCAACGGAGTTACTACGGACGAGTCAGGGCGTTATGCCTTCGAAAAAATAAAAGTAGGTACGTATACGCTCAGGGTTAGTTTTATCGGCTTAAAGACGCAGGAACGTCAGGTGGAAGTTCGTGAAAACGAAACCACGCAGGCCGACTTTACCCTGCAAGAAACGTCGGAGCAATTGCAGGAGGTAATCGTCACGGCTGCTAACAAATACGGTAAAAAGGAGAGTGAATTTGTGGCTCGTCTTCCCATCAAAAACCTGGAAAACCCGCAGGTCTATTCCACGATTTCGAAAGAGTTACTAAAGGAGCAGGTCATTACCAACTTTGATGACGCTTTGAAAAATGCTCCCGGTATTGACAAGCTCTGGACTTCAACCGGACGTGGGGGAGATGGTGCGGCGTATTTTACCATGCGTGGCTTTACCCTTCAGGCTAGCATGATTAACGGAATTGCGGGTTTGTCGAACGGTGGGCTGGACCCTGCCAATATCGAACGGATTGAACTCATCAAAGGTCCTTCGAGTACGCTTTTCGGCGGAAGCCTGGTTAATTTTGGCGGATTAATCAATATGGTTACCAAAAAACCTTACGAAACGAAAGGCGGTGAAATTACGTATACCGGCGGGAGTTTTGGTTTGAACCGTCTCACGGCTGATATTAACACTCCTCTCACAGATAAGGTATTATTCCGTTTCAACGGAGCCTATCACTATGAAGGAAGCTTCCAGGATGCTGGTTTTAAACGTACGGGTTTTGTTGCTCCCTCAATTATTTATAAAGCTTCTGATCGCCTGACTTTCCACCTGAATACTGAATTATATACATCGGAAGCTACCAATCCTCTGATGGTATTTCTAAATCGTTCACGTCAACTAATTGCCAGAACTCCTCAGGAATTAAATATTGACTGGAATCGCTCATTCACTGCTAACGATATTACCGTTAAGACGCCGACGCTTAACGTCTATGGTCAGATGAACTATAAATTGTCGGATCAGTGGACTTCCCAAACGAATGTTTCCAGGAGTGTTCGCCGTTCGGTTGGTGTGTATTCTTACGTAATGTTCCTGGATGCAACGAGAGTTCCAACGGATACGCTGTTGAGTCGTTACGTGGGTGATCAGAATTCTACGAGCACAACCACGGATATTCAGCAAAACTTCATTGGTGATTTCAAGATTGGAAGCCTGAGAAATCGTCTGGTCGCTGGTTTGGATTACCTGAACGTGAAGTCAAATAATTATTCATCTTATGTTTTATTTGACAACGTGAATAGCGTTCGGGTGAATGATCCTCGTTACGGGCGTCTGACCCGCTCGGCTGTCGATGCAAAACTGGCTACCGGAACTCCTTCCAGAAGTACTACGGATGCCTCTACCTACAGCGTATATGCCTCCGACGTATTAAACATTACGGATCAGTTACTGGTCATGGCGAGTCTGCGTTTTGATCACTTTGATAATAAAGGAAGCTATAATGTAAGCACCGGAGTTACCTCAGGAGCCTATACCCAAAACGCCATTTCCCCTAAACTAGGGGTGATTTATCAAATTCTGAAAGATCGCCTCTCCGTTTTTGGTAACTACATGAATGGCTTTCGTAATGTGGGCAATACCACTCAGCCCGACGGAACAGTGAGTGTATTCAAACCTCAGCAGGCGAATCAGTGGGAAGGTGGTTTGAAAATGGAGATTTTGAAAGGCAAACTATCAGGTAATGTGAGCTACTATGACATCTACGTAACTAACGTAACTCGCCCGGATCCTGATCGTGTAAGCTATACGATTCAGGACGGTAACGTTTCTAGCAAAGGGGTTGAGGTAGATATTACGGCAAACCTATTGCCCGGACTGAATCTTATTACGGGTTATAGTCACAATGATAGCAAAAACGAGAAAACTGATGCTGGAAGTGTGGGGCGAAGACCTGTAGGAGCAGGCCCCGCCGATCTGGTAAATGCTTGGATTAGTTACAGCCCCACAAAAGGAGCTTTGAAAGGTTTTGGGATTGGGGTAGGCGGTAACTACGCCGGAAAAAATAGAATAACCAATTCTGCGGCAACGGGTGTTTTCACAATCCCTGCGTATACGGTTCTGAATGCTTCTCTGTTCTACAATACGCCTGCGTTCCGTTTTGCATTGAAGGCTGATAACTTTACAAACCAGCAATATTGGAGAGGCTGGACGACGGTTGAAGTACAGAAACCTGCCAGCGTTTCGGCTAGCATTGCTTTTAAATACTAGGCTACTTTTTTCGGACAGAAAAAACTTCCTGAATAAATATAATACCTATCTTAAAAACCCTGCCCGACTAGGCGGGGTTTTACTTTATATTAGCCATCCATACGGGTTTTTGTTCGCTCAAATGGCTTTTATGCGAGTTAGGCATCAATTCAGTTGTACTTTCATAAAATTCCGAACAAGTTCGCGTCGTTCTCTAGTTCGGGAGTTTAGAAACCCTCCACAAGCATTTTGAAATCTATGCGTATTCTCTGGTTACGAACCTTCTATTTTTCAGCATTATCAGCTTCGGTACTTTTATTAACCCAGTGCAATAACGACGGTGGTCGTAAAAGGGGGAATCAAGGGGTCGAATCTGACCCTGTTACCGAAACAGCGTCAGTGACGGAAGCTCCGGCTGATAAACCCGCCCCTAAAAACTTAAAAGCCAAGTTATACCTCGAAGCCAGTGGCAGCATGTTTCCTTACGATGCGGCGGGTAGTACGGGTGAATTTGACGAAGCTTTACAGGATTTATTAACGCCTTTCGAAGCCCAGAAACCCGGCTCGACGGAATTGTTCGTGGTAAATGATAACGTGTACCCCATGGGCGTTAACTTCCAGCAGTTAGTAGAACAGCCGAATGTTTTTACGCTGGCAAAAGACAAAGGCGATTCTCGCCACACCGACTTTAGTCTGATTTTCAAGACCATTCTTTCGGATTTGAAAGAAGGAGAAGTAGGCGTATTATTCTCGGATCTGATTTATTCGACGGAATCAACGGCGGCTCAGTCTTCCGCTAAAATTCTGGCGGATGTCGAGACCTTAATGCAAACGACTTTTGCCGGAAAAACGAAAGATAAATCGTTATTGATCCTGAAGTTAAGCGGAGCCTTCAAAGGAACTTATTACCCGCACAACGGGGGTGGCAAGTCTTACAATGGTTCTCGTCCGTATTACATCGCTTTGATGGCGAATAATGCTACGATGAAAGCCTTACTGTCGGATGAAAAGTTTGAGTCTTTAGCCCGTTTCAAAGACCTTCCCGGCTTTGATTCGTTTCATTACTTCACCAGTGCAAGCGATAATGTTCCTTTCTATACCATTCTGTTGAAAGATGCCGAACAGGCCGGACAGTTTGAGCAAAGTCGTCAGGAACGAAAAGAAAGCAAAGAGGCTATTCACACGATTGAAAATATTGAGGCCGACCGCAAAACTCGCGGCTTAACCCTGGCCGTTGGCGTTGATCTGGGCGGTTTTTATCTACCTGATTCCTATAAAACAGACCCTAAGTCGTACGAAATAGAATCAGATGAAGGGTTTAAAATTCAGAGAATCGTAGCCGAAAAGGGCCCGGAAGGGTACACGCACAAGTTTTTACTAACTACCGCAGAACCACAGGGTGGGGGAAAACGGGAAATTACGCTCCGACTGAAACGCAAGTTTCCACCCAGCTGGATTACCCAAACCACTACGCAGGATGATAGTAACCCTAAGTCGGATGATTTCTCGGAAAAGACTTTTGGAATCCTGAACTTTACCCGGGGCATCGAGAAAGCCTATAACCCTCAGCAAGCCAATACCTACTTTACGATTACGCTCAATCTACACTAATGGAAAATCTGCTTTACGACTTTTACGCTCTCTTTACCGAACGCTCGCTTCTAGATGATTTGTATGACGAGCATTTGTTAACCTCCCTGACTACCACCCTGGTGGTGTTTGTGCTGATTGGGATTGGAGCTTATTACTTTGGCATGAACAAAGTTCGTTATGCCAAAGCATCGACCTGGTTACTCGTTTTGGGTAGCAGTGCGGTATTAACCATGATTGTAGCGATTGTTACCTGCTCCCAGAAAGCAGATCAGGAAATTCCCCGCCGCAAAGGCCATCCCGAACTGGGACGCTACTTTGACCAGGGCGGAAGTGTCTTTTTTGGCTTTGGGTTTGAAATGTTTTTACTGGCCGTCGTACTCTTTTTCGTACTATCACTAGCCGTAAAAAACCTAAGCACCAACAACCGAAAAATTCCATTTTAGAGTTTAATGTTTTGCGTTTGGGGTTTTGAGTTTAGGGTTTTGCTAAATAAGTTAAATTACAAATCCAGAACCACTATCATAGGATAGCTTAACACAAAATCACTACAACAGGAACGAGTAAAGAGTTTGGTTCGAAGTGTTACGAGGTATATTAACTCAAAACCCCAAACTCAAAACGACAAAAGAACTCCTATGTCTCGACTTTTTTTATTTGCGATTGGCGGTACTGGAGCTCGGGTGGTCAAGTCGTTGACTTACCTGCTGGCTTCAGGGGTAAAACTCCGCAATACCACGCAGGTGGTTCCCATTTTGATGGACCCACACGCTGAAAATAAAGACCTGAAACGAACGAAAGAAATTCTGAATTATTACCAGAATGTTCGTTCCTCGCTCCAGAATCCTCCGGCTGCGGGATTGTTCGGCACGGATATACAAACCCTGAAACGTCAGTTACCCAGTGCGGCCATTTCCGATTCGTTTCAGTATGAACTGAAGGGCGTAAGCGATGAAAAATACGGCAACTACATCGGTTACGACTCGCTCGATGAAGCGAACGAAGCCTTGGCCGGATTGCTTTTCTCCAGAGAGCAACTCGATACCAAAATGGATATTGGCTTTGTCGGTAATCCTAACATCGGGTCGGTAGTATTGAATCAGTTTCGGGAATCTGAAGAGTTCAAAGCTTTTGTAAGTTCGTACAAGAAAGAGGATAAAGTCTTTATCGTCAGTTCTATTTTCGGCGGAACGGGAGCTTCAGGGTTTCCCCTGATCCTGAAAAACATTCGGGGATATGGCGGGTCGGATGCTAAAGACGTTCGCGAAGCCCGGATTGGAGCCGTGTCGGTACAGCCTTATTTTGACGTGTATTCGGCGGGTGCTCAGGATAAAGCGATTGATAATGCTACGTTTATTTCAAAAACCAAAGCGGCTCTGGGGTATTACCAGAATAGTCTTTCCAACAAGGAATACCCGAAACTGAACGCCCTGTATTACATCGCTGAAAGTTACCGCAGTCCTAATGAGTATGATCCCGGAGCGGGTGGGCAGCAAAACGATGCTCATTATGTGGAAATGATCTCGGCTTTATCGATTGTCGATTTTTGCGAACATACCAGTGAGATGGAGTGTACCGTTCGGGACGGACAGATCATTGCCCGGAACCCTCGCTACGCCGAATTTGGACTCAACACCAGCAACTCCCGACTCAACTTCACGGATTTCGTGGATCGGTCCCGGCAGGTTTTTGCCCAGCCTTTAACCAAGCTGGCCATTTTAAGTCAATACCTGAAAACCCGCGTCGAACGGGATAGCATTCTGGGTAGTAACAGTGCTCCTTGGACGAGTAAGGAAGCTCCGAAAATTGGTTCTGATTTTAAGCAAACGAAGTTCTACCGGAATCTGCACGATTTCAATGAAAACTTCCGGGCGTGGTTATCGGAAATGAATGATCAGGATCGGAATATCTTCAATAAGCGAACCTTCAGACCTTTTAATCTGGCGACGGAAGATCTGGGTAAATTTATACCAGGCTTTGAGCGAACGAAGAAAAACTTTATTGGTAAGACCGTTGATGTTCAGATTGAAATGAACAAGGGTGATTTTGATGAGTATCTCAATGCCGAATCGAAAGGAAAAACCTTTGTTACGGCAGAAGATAAATTCCTGAGTCTGATGAATACCTGCACGGAGCAGTTCGTGCAAAAAGAATACCCACAACTAGCCGCTAATTAACAGAGCCGCTTTTTCGCGGGTAGCCCAGGGTTTTGATTCAGGAAAACCCCGCTAGTTGTTGCACGAAAATAGATTGAGACTTCAATTTGAAAGAAGCTATGGCTGATCAGTCACTTAAACGCGAACTTAACCTGCATGATCGTTCGGCTTCGGTCGATGGTCACTGGTTTGTGTCGCAACCTTATACTACGGATTTAATCGAAGCCATTGAAGACAAAGCCAAGGGCGATACCGAGAAAGATCCGACGTCGATTCCCAGTCCATTCGCTCGTTTCGATCTGGTAAAATCGGCCTTTCGTAATTTGATTTTATACAGCGATCTCAAGGGTTCACTGAATGACGAACGTCTGGTTTCGGCTTGTTTTGACGTGGGAGAAATTTTCTTCAATTTCGATAAATTCAAGTCGCCCAAAGGCCCGCTTCGCATCATTACCTGGGATCGGGAGCAGGCTCTTCGAACCTTACAAAATGGTTCACGTAACCATCAGCGGTTAGGTGCGGCTCTGGATTTATACCTGCGGGAAGATGCCGCCAGTTATAACTTCACGGGTTTACGCAAGCTCTTTATTCTGCAATACCAAAGCCGCGAAGGAACGGGGGTAATCGGAGGAACTTCTCCAGCTACACTCTTTTTCAACGCTCCTAATCACCTGGAATTTGTGAACATTCATTTCGGTAATCACCGGGTGTTTGATCGCAATAATCCCGTTCCTCTGCATGATCGGGACGTTGAATATCAGGTGTTTTGGCATGGATTGAAACGCTTTATGCCGGGTTTCCGGGAAATGTATCCAGAAGTTTCAGAATACCTGAGCCGTAGTCTGGAATTACTGCACGCCCGCGATTACGAAACCTGGCAACGCATTGGAGCCAATGGTCAGAACCTACGGGAAGAGGCCTGGAACGCCGATTTTCCTGAACTGGAATTCGATACTAATTCCATTGTTGAATTTGCTTCGTTGTCTTCAGGGCCAGCGTTCAAAATGCGGAAAGCCGCGTCGGGACCAGAAGTTATTCAAGGCTTAAGCCATTTCCTGATCAGCCCGACCGAGGAACTCGACGAATACGGGGTTCGTAAACAGCGGTATACCGATCGGCCTGCTCCGATGGTGTTATCGAAAGACTTTTTCGAACCTATTCCTTATACCCGAATCCCGTGGCGGGATTCGATTGAGGTGAAACATTATGTACCGGAAGACTGGCGAACCAATCAACGGCAGTTACCCGGACAGGCAGATTTTTATCCGTACCTGACTACCAGCGATTTCCTGGAGCCCCATTTGATTCGTCTGGTGTATCCTATTAACTCGCAACGCTTTTTCGACGGCGGTTTACGACACGTTCAGAAAAGTTATTTATTACCTCTGAAACCCGATTTCTTCGAGTTTTTCTCGGCTCAGGATTTAATGCGGGGTGGGGAAGTAAGCATTCAGATGGAAGAGCGGGCCGGAGGTTCGGTGCGGGTTACGCTTCAGATTCCGTTAGGTAAATGGGATGCCTCTCAGCAGAAAGTAATTTCTACGGGTCGTTTCCTGAAGCTTTCGCGGATGTATTACGATGATCCGACCAAAACGCCGAGTGAAGAGAAAAACGAAGGGGTTATTGCGGAACATCAGTTTGGATTAACGGTATTCCCTTTTGTGAAAATGAAGCGGGTAACCATGCCGAACTTCAAACCGATGTACCGGGTACATCTGGTGGATCGCGATGTATCGGCTCAAAGCTTCAAAAACGAGTATAAACTAAGTTTTTACGACGAAAAAAATAAGCTGATTCCGGTTCCTCAAAATCGGATTCGTCCGCGTAGTCAGAAGGATTTGAATAAGGGGGCAAAGTCAGAAATTCAGGTGATTGAATCTGATTTTGAGCGGATAACCGTGGAAGTAGCCGGACATCGGGGCGTTATATTACCGAAGTTTGAAGTGCGGGAAATGAAGGATACCTTCTTCCGCTTTGCCGTTGACTTTGGGACTACCAACACACACGTAGAGTTCACCACTTCGGAAGATTTTCAGCCCCGGCCCTTTACTATCGACGATGACGTTCAAATCGCTACCCTCATTGATCCCGGCAGTACGGAGGCTCTGAATAGCCTAAGGGCCAACGACATTACGGAGCTGGTTCCGCAGGAGCTGATACCCGAGCATTTGGGCGATGCGTATTTATGTAAATTCCCGCAACGCACGGCTCTGATTGAAAACCGACCTAATTTCTCAGGTGAAAATCTGTATGGCTTTGGGGACTTTAATATTGGATTCCTGTACGAAAAACGGAATATTCCGAAGGACGATTACACGGTTTCAACGAACCTGAAATGGTCGGATTTTAGCAAAAACATCAAGGCTCAGAAGCGGATTGAAGGCTTCCTGCAATCACTGTTATTACTCATCCGTAATAAGGTTCTGATTAACGGTGGTAACCTGGCTCATACGGAATTACTCTGGTTTTATCCGTTGAGTATGCTTGAAAATCAGCGTAATTACTTCGAAGGTCTTTGGAACAAGCTCTATGCCGAAACCATTACGCAGGAGCGAATGCCACGAAAAGTGCCTGAAAGTATTGCTCCTTTTTACTGGTACAGTCGGGGCGGCGGAAGTAGCCAATCCATTGATTCTAACATTTACCCCACGGCCCTGATTGACATCGGAGGGGGTACGGCAGACGTGGTAGTTTTTGAGAAAAATCAGCCTAATGTGCTGACGTCGGTACGTTTTGCGGGTAATGCGGTGTTCGGCGACGGTTTTGCCCGGGACGGAGCAGCGGCCCGAAATGGATATGTCAAAAAGTATGATCCTGAAGTAACCGCCCATCTGTCCGCTAACTTTAGCAACCTGGGGGCGGCATATAAGGCAATCAAGGATAATAACCGTTCGGAAGATATTGTAGCGTTTTATTTCTCGTTGAAAAACAATCGTGATTTAAGCGAAAGAGCGGCTTATGATTTCAACGACCGTCTGGCGAACGACTCTGATCTGAAGATTGTGCCGCTGGTGTTTTACACGGCTCAGATTTATCACCTGGCCCGATTAATGAAAGCTAAAGGCAAAGACATGCCCCGGTACATTGCTTTCAGCGGAACGGGTTCCAAGATCCTGGATATTCTGACGCCTCGAAATGTAGCACTGTCTGATCTGGCCATGTTAATCTTCGAGAAAGTGTACGGACAGCCGTACCACGCCGATGGGCTGGACATTGTTCGGGAGCGTAATTCTCCCAAAGAATCGACCTGTAAAGGAGGTCTCAAAATGCCGGGCTTAAGCTTTATCCGCGAAGATGACGGACGATTGGAAGCGGATATGGATAAGATTAAAACGGTATTGCTCGGTACTAAAGAAGATCGCTTGATTGTGAGAGGAGATACGTATCAGAAGATTGATAATGAGGTATTGCAAGGCGTAGCCGATGAGGTTCGGGAATTCGTTGAAATGCTCTTTGGCCTTGAATTCTCCTTCAGTGGAAAATTTGGGGTAAATGAGGGCCGACTTGAACAATACAAGAGCACGTTGTTAAGAAATCTTCTGCAAAATGTACACAGTGGCTGGGAGATGCGACGCGAAGGACTGGAAAACCCTAACACTCCGATTGAAGAAACGCTCTTCTTCTATCCGCTGGTTGGGGCCCTGAACCAGCTCGCCTGGGAAGCTGCCAATTAATGTAGTTTGCCGTTTTCTGTTTACCGTTTGGAAGTTAACCACAGAGTTTCACGGAGTTTTACACGGAGTAACTCTGAGGAATACTTTGTGAAACTCTGTGGTTAATATATTCCTTTACACAAATCATAATAGAAAACTAAACGAACAACCTCAATTCTTAGAAAATATGCGTCGATTATTGTTATTAACCTTGGCTTTGTGCTACACGACCTTAGCCTTTGCCCAAACCCCTCTGGCTACTCAGAAAGATATATTTAAGGAAGCAGGAGGTAAAAATACAACGGCCACGTACGGTGAATTTCACAAAAAGTTGAGTACTTTCTTTAATGGAAGTAAAGCATTACCCAATGTCTCTGGCCTGCTTGATCAACTGAAACCCTACCTGCAAAAGCCTCTGGATGATCAGGATAAACTTAAAGTGGAGAAAATTCTGAACGATCTGGAAAACCTGACGGAAAAAGATGCCAAGGGCCAGAAGGTGTCTATTTTACAAACGCGGGTGGCTCTGGGCAGTTTTGTCGAAAACCTGCGGAACAATCTGGATGGGCAGGATGCCATGATGGACAGTGATACTACTTTATCCGACGGAACGGAAGTAATGCCTGATACGGCGGCCCATGCGGCCCTCGATGGAGTTCCTTTCATTGTAAGTAAATCCCAGGACTCGCCCTGGGTTTGGTGGATTGTTTCAGGCGTGAGCATTCTGGCCGCTATTGGATTGGGCTATCTCTATTGGGATGAGAAGAAAAAACGTGACCATCTGGAGCGGCAAATGCTGAATACTTCCAGTCAGGCCAGCCAGAGCTTCGTAAAAATGCAGCAACTGGAAAAACAGGTTCCACAGTTAATTTCCAAGATCAAAGAATATGAAAAGGCCCTGGCCGAATACGACCGGGCTTTGAAAGAAAGTCAGGAAAGAGGCGAAAACGAACGGAAACGCTGGTTGCAGGAAGTACAGAATCTTCAGGCCGCTATGACACCGCCGCCGATTCATCCTACACCCACACCGCCTGCCTTTACATCGGTGCCGCCGGTTTCACCCGTGCCTCCGGTTGTGGAAAAACAATCCGAAGAAATACCGCCAGTGATAGAGCCTCAACAGGAGCCTTTGCCTGACGAAGATCCAACGCTGGAAGAAACATGGGCAGAAGATGTGCGTAAAGAGCCGGAAGCCTTTTATCTTTCTACTCCGAATAAAGATGGTTCGTTCCGGGATGTCAGAAGCGTTCAGTTTGACCCTTCTCAATCTTTGTATCACGTTCGCATCACAAGTCCTTATAACGCAGAGTTTGAATTTGTGAACGATCCTGCCTTGGTCAGTGAAGCTCTACGGTATCCCGAAACGTTTCTGGACCCGGTTTGTGAGTACGGCGGAGGCATTGAATTCGGAGCCCGTAATATTACTACAATCCAGAAAGGGAAATTAGTCAAAACCGACTTCGATTCCGATCGCTGGGAACTACAACATAAAGCAATCATTCGCTTTGAAAATTAGAGGCGTTTAGGGTTTTGAGTTGGGTGTTTAGGTTTGATGATCTATAAGATTCACTCCTCGAACAAAAACTCAAAACCCTCAACGCTAAACTCAAAACTCATCATGGTTCAAATTATTGAAATCGTTATTATTCTGGGAATTCTGGCGGCTCAGGGCTGGGTCTGGCAGAATACACGGGGGAAGATTAAACGATTTCGTGAGTTAATACCCGAAGGCTCCGCTTTTACGTTACGACGGTTTCGGGTTTTACGTCAGGATTTAGAACAACTTTCTACGCGTGAAGTACTGACGCAAATTGATAGCCTTTCCCAACGGACGCAGGTAACCAGTCTGCAACTCGAAGAATTGACCCGTCGGGAAGATCAGTTAGTGGTTTTATTATCGAAAGAGCTACATGACGTGATGCGTCAGGAGGCGGAAGAGGAGCTACGGCAAATTCGGGAAGACATCTGGAATTTTAAGACCATGCATCCGAGCCGTGAAACCATTGAAGTGCCTTTGATTCTTTCCAAGGATAAGTCAGCAGGCATCAGCAAGATTTTGGAGAGCATGAATACCTACCTCATTCGAAACCGAACTTCACTGGCAGATTTTAACCTTTTGCGTGACATCACAGATCGAAACCTGGATGCTGAAGAGGAGGGAATCAGCCTGACCATGCCCATTCCGCTTTACCTGGGTCTGATGGGAACAATGGCCGGGATTGTCATTGGTTTGTTTGCCATGCCCAACGTAGGTTCCGCGAGTTTTCTGGATGGCGATGGACTGAATAACCTGATTGGCGGTGTGAAAATTGCAATGCTGGCGAGCTTGGTAGGTTTGTTGTTAACGGTATTGAATAACTGGTCTTTCCGGGATGCGAAATCTACACTGGAAGCTCAGAAACAGACGTTTTTCTCTTTTCTGCAAACGGAATTATTACCTATTTTATCGGAAGGCGTTAATACCGGTATTTTCACGACGCTGAACCGAAGTATCCAGGAGTTCAGTACGTCCTTCCGGGACAATGTACAAGAACTAAGTGGCATGGTCGACAAAAACCATGCATCGCTCATGGCTCAGCAAAAAGCTCTGGATATGTTACAACAGGTAGACCTGAATCGGGTAGCGAGCTTTAATGTGCAAGTATTGAGTCAACTGGATCAAAGTTTGAGTGCCCTTGAAAAATTTGGGTATTACCTCAATCAGTTGAACGGACTGGTGGATAATACGCAAAAAATTGTGGAGCGGACGCAGAATGTAGAAGACATATCCGTTCAGATTTCCAAATCATTACAACAATCTCAGGATTTATATCTGTATCTGACGAGCCATTTTAAACACCTCGATCAGCACGGCCAGGCCTTCAACAACAAAGTAGGGCAATACGATGATTTGATTGATCAGAGTTTGAAATCGCTGGATCGCACCATTCACAGCCAGTTGAAAAGCATTGAGGATATTAAAATCCGGGAGATTAATGCGACGGATGAATACTTCAGTCAAAACCGCGATAAACTTAGCAAGCTGGATTATCTGGAGTTACTGGAACGAAATGCTACCGATTATCAACGCAAAGATTCCATTCGTCAGGAGCAGATCCAACAGCAACTGGAATCCCTGGGTCGCCAGCAGGCTCAGACGTTACAACTGCTGGAGCGGATGGCTAAACGTCTGGAAAAAGGAACGTGGGGACGAATGTTTTCGGCTAAAAGTTAAGTAAGGTTGTAAAGCTAAAACTTTAATACACATGGTAAATTATAGAGATTATATCGTATCTGATCATCAGATAATGTTAGGAAAACCCATAATAAAAGGAACACGTTTAACAGTTGAGCTCATTCTACGTAAACTAGCTCAGGGAGCGAGTACTGCTGATTTGCTAAAGATGTATCCTGGATTATCTGAAGAGAGAATTCAGGCAGTATTGCTATATGCTGCCGAGCTTTTAGCTAATGAAGAATTATTAACATCTGCTGCATGATACTAGCAGATGAAAATATTGATCATAACCTGATAGAAGCTCTTCGATCAGTGGGCATTGAAGTAATGTCCATATATGAAGAGTTTAGAGGCATTTCAGATTATTCAATTATTGAAATATCTAGAAATCCGTCTCGTATTATACTAACTGAAGATAAAGATTTTGGAGAATGGGTATTTGCTCATCAGGTAAAAGATATTTCCGTTGTATTACTACGCTATGAGTTAAGGGAAACAGAAGCTATTAAAAAAATTATCATTCAGATTTTAAGTGATAGAGCGAACGAACTGTTTGGAAAATTCACTACCATAACTGCTCATAAAATCAGAATTCGCCCTTTATAAGTACAATCACTCGTAGTAAGTAATAGTTTATTTTTCGTGAAAACCAAACATCCCGACTTCTTCTGGCCTAGTTATACGGACTTAATGACGAGTCTCTTTTTCGTCATGCTGGTGCTGTATGTGCTGACGGTGGCGATCCTGAAATCCAAAGAACGGGGTTATTTGAGCGACGCTCTGAAATACCAGCGAATTCAAACCATTGAGCGGGCCTTGCAGGAGCTAAACGGTACGTATTTCAAGTACGACGAGAATAACAAACGCTTTCGCCTGGGAGTAGACGTCAATTTCCGCCCTAATAAAGCCGATATGGAGGAACTGGATTCCCGTACTCGTCGGGAGTTACTGGAAGCCGGAAGGGTATTATTCGGTAAAATTAAAAAGGTCGCGAGGGAAAACCCTGATGTTAGTTACATGGTGGTAGTAGAGGGGAATGCCCAGCGAGCCAACGATAACTGGCAAAGTGCTTTTGGCCGACAAAATGGCTACGAGTTGAGTTACCGAAGAGCTCTGGCTCTGGTGGATTTCTGGAAACGGAACGGAATTAATTTCGACCAGTTTAAAAATTGTGAAGTATTAATTGTAGGCAGTGGCCACTTTGGAAAATCACGTGATCCACGGAACGAAAATGCGAACCGTCGGTTTACCATACAAATCACCTCCAAAGTCGGTAAGTCCCTATGAAAATCTATTACCTTTCGCTGCTGTTACTCGCAGGATTAACCAGTTGTGCGGGCTGTTCAAAAACGGGTAACCACCGTCATCGGCCCGATTCGACCCAGCGGAATTAATGCTCCAGAACCTCATTGGAGGGCTCGGGGGCTAACGCCGCTAATCGTCTTTACCATGATTTCATTCCCAAACGCAAAAATTAATTTAGGCTTATACATCACCGAAAAACGGCCTGATCGGTTTCATAATCTGGAATCTGTATTCGTGCCCGTGGGCTGGACAGATGTATTGGAAATCCTTCCCGCAGAAGAAACCAGTTTTCGTAGTTCGGGCATTCCCATTCCCGGTGATGCTTCTACTAATCTGTGTCTGAAGGCCTACGAAAGCCTGAAAAAAGACTTTTCGTTACTGCCCGTATGGATTCATCTCCATAAAGTAGTACCCATCGGAGCGGGTCTGGGAGGAGGTTCCTCGGATGCTGCCTTTACGCTTAAAATGTTGAATGAGCTTTTTGACTTAAAGCTTACAAATGATCAGCTAGAGGCTTATGCTCGCCCTTTAGGGAGCGATTGTGCCTTTTTTATTCGAAATGAAGCAAAATTCTGCTCTGGTAAAGGAGACAAATTCTCGGAAATCATGCTTAATTTAGCTGAAAAGTCAATTATTCTGATTTATCCGAATATTCATAGTTCAACGGCGGAAGCCTATGCCGGCGTTACCCCAAAGGCAGCTCCAACCGACTGGCAAGCAATTTTGCAACAATCCGTTGATACCTGGAAAGACGTGATTCATAATGATTTTGAAACGTCCTTATTTCCTCTATATCCAACCCTGGAACAACTTAAGCAACAGCTTTACGAAGCGGGGGCTAGCTATGCAAGTATGTCTGGATCAGGTTCAACGGTATTCGGTATTTTTGACAATGATATTCCAGACGGTCTGGGAATGGGTTATACCTGCTGGAAAGGAAAGTTGTAAGACATTACCACTGAATGATTCTTTATTTTTCAAGAGGGAATTTGCATAAAACCGCCAGCTGCCCATGAAAGACGAGAAAAAACAACTAAAAGCCAAAGACGGTAAACGTTCAAATGATTCGATGAATTGGCTTACCAAACGAAGAGAACCCATGGGATTTATGCTCCGTCTGTCAATGATGGGGAGCGTACTATTCTTTCTCTTTATTATTATTGCCTATATGCTTCGCCGTCATGGCGACGAACAGTGGAGCGAGGTAACCTTGCCTCGTATTTTCTGGTTTTCAACCACCGTTATATTAACCAGTAGCCTGACTTTACATTCGGCGGTGAAAGCTTTCCAGAAAGAACATTTTCTCAATTACCGAATTATGCTCGGGCTGACGCTGGCTTTGGGAATCGCATTTGTCGTTTTTCAGATCATTGGCTGGCGACAAATGTTCGTTCGGAATACGTCGATTCAGGATAATGTAGCAGAGGGATTTATTTATATTATCTCTGGGTTACACGTATTACACATTCTGGGTGGATTGTTTTTTATGCTTCGTAATTTCATACAGGCCATTCGTAACCACAAGTATCTGGATTCTTACGTGTATAGCGTTAATCCTCCCAATCAGTTAAAAATCCGGCTGATGACTTACTACTGGCATTTTGTCGATGTCCTCTGGATATTGCTGTTTGCTTTTATGGTTTACAATCACCGACGATAATAGAAAAGGTCCGCTTCCCAAAGCGGACCTTTTTCATAAATCAGGGTCTTAAAAGGGCATAGATATGTTCATCACACACCTTTTTATTTTTGATAACTGCTTGCTTTAAAATGGCTTCTTTCTGAAAGCCTGCTTTTTCCAGCACTCGCATGGAAGGTTCGTTATAAGCCAGCACGCCAGCCCATAACCGACGAGCGTTGGGAGCAATAATCCATACCTGTTCGATCCATTGTTGTAACGCCTGGGTCATGATTCCTTTTCCCCAGAAAGGCTCGCCGAGCCAGTACCCCACCTCTACGCTAATGCGGTGAATGTCATTACCCACCGCCGCTCCGATACAACTCGCCAGTTTTCCATTGACAACGATGGCCTGATTGGTGTGAGGCTTTTTCTTACTGGTAGCAAATTCAATCCAGGCACGGGCGTCGTCGAGGGTATAGGGAGAAGGAAAGATATCCCGAACATTTTTAAAAATACGGGGATTATCCGCCAGTTTAGCCAATTGTACTTCATCTTCAGCAAGAAAAGATCGGATACAAACATCCATAAACTTAGATTCAAAAAGTAGAGCTTATATAGTGGATAGTAACTCATGCGATTTAGAAAAGATCAGGCATTTCCCGAGTAGCTGGCTTAACTTTTTTTTGAGAAAAGTAATCTAGAACTCATCCATATGCCCGAATCGCAACTCTTTTCTACAGCTCAGTTAGGAGCAATTGAACTTTCCAACCGAATCGTGATGTCACCTATGACGCGTAGTCGGGCAACGGTTGACCATGTCCCGACGGAAGCGATGGCCGTCTATTATGCTCAGCGGGCTTCGGCAGGATTAATCATTACGGAAGGAACGGGTCCTTCAATCAACGGAACCGGTTATGCCAGAATTCCGGGGATTTGGAATGAAGAGCAAATTCTGGCTTGGCGAACGGTTACGGAAGCAGTACACGACCGGGGTGGTAAGATCTTCCTTCAGCTCATGCACACGGGTCGGGCTTCGCACGCCCTGAACATGCCGGAAGGTGGATTGATTGTAGCCCCTTCGGCGATTCAGGCAAAGGGGAGTATTCAAACCGACCAGGAAGGATTACAGGCATTTGCGGTCCCCAACGAAATGACGGAAGGGGAAATTCAGGATGCCATTAAAGAATTTGTACAGGCGGCCACTAATGCCATTACCGCTGGTTTTGACGGTGTCGAATTGCACGGAGCCAACGGGTATCTGATTGAGGAATTCATCCGTCCCAGCAGTAATAAACGAACAGATGCGTACGGGGGAAGTACGGAAAATTACGCTCGTTTTTTACTGGAAGTAGCGAAAGAAATAGCGGAGGTTATTGGCAAAGATCGGTTAGGGGTAAAGTTATCGCCTTATGGGGAAGGCAATGACATGCCTTACGACCAGTCTTATGACGAGATCTATAAATACCTGGCTGACCAGTTAACGGAACACGTTACGTACGTTCATCTCATTAGTAAAGGAGAAGAAACACAGGCCTTAGAAAGCTATTTTCGTCAGCACTTCAACGGAACCCTGATTCTTAACGGAGGGTATACCAAAGAAAAGGCGGAAGAGGATATAGCGAAAAACAACACCGACCTGATTTCCTTTGGGCAGTTATTCATCGCCAATCCTGATTTACCGGAACGTTTCCTGCAAAATGCTCCGCTAGCCGAGGCTGATCCGACTACTTTTTACACCCCCGGTGAAAAAGGCTATACCGATTACCCCAAGATGGACGAGGAGTAATAATCGATCAAATGAATTGACAATAGGAATCATGCCGATTTTTGCTTAAGTCTGCTTAGACCGCTATCCCTATTTTTAGTTCATTTTAGTCTTTTCAGCCAGAGAATACCTCCAAACTTAGGGAGTATCTTAACTACTAAGTTCAGGAGGTATTCTCGTTTGATAAGCCTTCCTGAAATTCAAAATGACGCTTGGTTTCCCGCAGTCGCTCGGCTCTGGCCGAGTGACTACCTGGCTCTAGGCCTCTGGCCGGTAGAGTTCGAAATAGTAGAAGGCCAGAGAACAACTTTTCCCAACCAAACAGGCCTACCAGACCACCTCTTTACTCAACTCTAGCCAAGCGACGGCGAGGGAATCTATAGATGTAGTAAACGCCGTTTAACCCTAAATTTTGGTTTTGAAAGGGTAGAGGTGCGACTTTATCGCGTCTGCCTCTCCCCGCCATGGCTGGTATCCCATCAGTCATTTATACGCAAACCGTGGTTGGTGGGACACCAACCACGGTTTGCGTATAAATAGGCTTTTTCTACGGTTGTCAATCCTACGCTAACGATTTATTGTTTTGATTACATATTCTTAATGATTGACTACTTATCGTAATAGATCGTTCATACTTTCTTCAATTTCAGCTAAAAGTTGATGCAGAACTTTGTGGGGCAAATTATAGCTCCAAACAACTTCCCTCATGCAACATCTTTTATTTAAGCCCCAGCGATCATTGGGTTTTTTATCCCTTCTGATTGCTTTGTGGTTTGGTCTTTCGTTGCCTACGCAGGCTCAGGATCTAACCATCACCGGAACCGTAATCAGTAAAGACGATCAGAAACCTCTGGTTGGCGTAGCTGTACGGGTTAAAAATTACAATAAAGGAACCACTACCAATTCGGATGGTACCTACCGACTGTCCGTTCCTGCCGAAAGTAAAACCCTTATCTTCACCTTCGTAGGCTACACTACGCAGGAAGAAACCATTGGTAATCGTACGCAGATTGATGTTACGCTGGCCAATGACGAACGATTGCTAGAAGAAGTAGTCGTAACTTCCTTAGGGATTACTAAAGCCAAGCGGGATATTGCTTACGCGACTCAATCCATCAAAGCACAGGATCTGGTAAAAGCTCGTGAACCCAACCCGGTCAATGCTTTAGTTGGAAAAATAGCAGGTCTGAACATCGGGGCCAGTGCTGAACTACTGCGTGCACCACAGGTATTGCTTCGTGGAGGTCGCCCTTTGTTTGTCGTAGATGGAGTACCCATTATATCAGATACTTACAACATCAATCCTGACGACATTGAAACGTACGATGTCATCAAAGGGCCCTCAGGCTCGGCTCTGTATGGTTCTCGGGCTACCAATGGGGTGATTATTATTACGACGAAAAAAGGTTCGAAAGATAAACGTGGTTTTTCTGTAGAAGTCAATTCCAGTACTATGGTGGAAAATGGCTTTCTGGCCATTCCCAAAGTACAGGATGAATACGGCCCCGGTAACAAAGGTACGTACTCGTTCGTGGACGGACGTGGTGGTGGAATCAACGACGGTGACTACGATGTATGGGGACCGAAGTTTGAAGGTCAACTGATTGCTCAATACGACAGCCCTATCGATCCTAAGACGGGTCAGCGGATTCCTACTCCCTGGATTGCTCGCGGTAAAGATAATCTGAAGCGTTTCTTACGTCCCGGAATATTATCTACTAATAGCGTTGCGGTTTCTGCTACTTCCGGAAAAAGTAACCTGCGTTTTGGAATTACCAATCAGTATCAGCAGGGAATGGTACCTAACACTGAATTGAACAGTACTACCTTCAGTGCTACGCTGGGGCAGCAGATTTCAGATCGTGTACGTTTTGAATCGAATTTCAATTTCAGCCGTCAGGCTTCTGCCAACTATCCTGACGTAAACTATGGGCCTAACTCTCTGATTTATAATACGGTTATTTGGGCCGGAGCTGATTGGAGCGTGGACGACATGAAGCAAATCTGGCAACCGGGCAAAGAAGGTATTCAGCAGATTTACGCCGAATACCAACGCTATAACAACCCCTGGTTTGTATCTAAAGAATGGTTGCGGGGTCATTACAACAATACGTACAATGGCTACGCTTTGATGAAATTCGATATTCTCAAAAATCTGGAACTCCAAGCTCGTACACAGGTAACGGGTTACGAACTGTTCCGAAATGAGAAAATGCCTTATTCGGCCACTACCTATGGTCGCGAACAGGCGAAAGGTGACTACCGCGAAGACCGTCGTTCACTTTTGGAGAATAATACCGATGTCCTGTTAAATTATAACAAGACATTTGCTCACGACATCAGCGTTCGGGCTGTGGGTGGTTTTTCAGGTCGGTTTTTCAAGTACAACGGAAACTATGCCTCAACGGATTATCTAAGTGTTCCTGGGGTGTATAGCTTCGACAACTCGCTTAACCCCACTCGGGCCTATAGCTTCAATTCCAGTATGCAGGTATTAAGTGGTTTATATAGCTTGGATGTAAGCTTGAGCCGCTATGCTACGCTTTCGACGACGGGTCGCTGGGATAAAAACTCTACCTTACCTGCGGACCGAAACGTTTATTTTTATCCATCTGCTGGGGTGAGTTCAGTAGTATCTGACTTTGTGCGGATGCCTACTGCGGTTTCATTTGTGAAGCTACGTGCTTCGTATGCTAACGTGAAAGAAGCCTTTACTCAACAAAATGTATACACGGCGTATGCTCCGCTGGGCGGAAGCAACCCCATGGGATACGGTCAGACATTTGCCTCTCCTTACGACGGTCCTTCCTACGGAACCACAGTAGCCTATGCTATTAGTCGTCCGTATAACAATGAAGCTGCGGCTGATTACTCCGACGCTCTGGTGGATCCCAATTTGAAGCCTTCCTCGCGGACAAGCTTTGAAACAGGGCTGGATATTCGTTTCCTCAAAAACCGGATTGGTTTGGACGTTGCTTACTTCAGCTACCTGGATGGTCCCCGAATTTTTGGCCTGACTTTACCGGAAGCTACGGGTTATAATTCGCTGACAACCAATGGTATTAAGTCACAAAAACGCGGTCTGGAGATAGCCCTGACGGGTACGGCTTTAAAAAGTGCTCGTGGTTTGAACTGGGATGTTACGCTGAACTGGAGCACGTTCCAGGAGTATCTGCGGGAGATTTATGGTTCACAAACCCGACTAAGCCAGTTCTACAAAGTAGGTGATCGTCTGGATGCTTATTACGGCAGAGCGTTTGCCCGTACTCGTGATGGACAAATTATTAATGATGCCAGTGGTCGGCCGATCTATAACCCTGTAAGTCAGTTTCTTGGATACACGAATGCAAACTTCGCTTTTGGTTTCATCAATAAGTTTAACTACCGCAATTTCTTCCTGAATGTTCAGGTTGATGGCCGCGTAGGAGGTGTTATCGAAGATTATATCCAGAAACAAACGTTTCGCGGAGGTCGGCACATTGCTACGGTAGAAGGTAAAATGGGCGAAGCCCGCTATCAGGATTACAAAGGCGTAGCCTCCTGGGTGGGTCCCGGTGTAGTACTGACTAAAGGCTCGATTCAATATGACGTGGATGGCAATATCACTAATTACGATGCTTTGTCATTCAGCCCTATGTCAGACGCTAACAAAACTTACCTTCAGGATTGGATTAGTAGATATTATAACTCCAACGAAGCCAACATGATTAGCCGAAGCTTTGTCAAGTTACGTGAAGTGACTTTTGGTTATCAGGTGCCAGAGCGTCTGTTGCAGGGACGTATGGGCTTTGTGAAGTCTGCCAGTATTTCCTTCGTCGGACGGAATCTGTTGTACTGGGCCGAGAAGAAAGACTTGGATGTAGAGCAATTTGTAAGCTACAGTGACCGGGGGTCAAGCCTGCAAACGCCTACGACACGTCGGTACGGGGTAAACATCAATCTGATTTTTTAATCATTAGCTACCAATGAAAAAGATACTTTATAGTCTGGCACTGCTGATCAGCTTGGGAAGCTGCCAGAAATTCGAAGAACTCGAGAAAAACCCCAACCTGCCCGTGCAGGTACCCGCCGATCTGGTACTGAAAAATGTATTGATGGACATGTATGAAGGGACCTGGAATAAGGATTCCCGCTACAACCAGTATTACACGGTCAATTACAACTACTACGGCAATAACGAATACGATTGGACTACGGCTTCGCTTCGTTACACAACGTTGAAGAACGTAGTGAAAATGGAAGAAGAAGCTAAGAAAAATCTGAACACCGACATGAATGCATATGCAGCGTTGGGTAAGTTTTTCCGGGCCTACTTCTGGTTCTGGATGACCGAACGCGTAGGAGATGTACCTTTAAAAGACGCTCTGAAAGGCGAGGCTAACATTACACCCCGCTACGATACTCAGAAAGAGGTTCTGTTGCAAGTTTTGACCTGGCTGGATGAAGCCAATGCTGATCTGGCAAGCTTGCAGGCGGCGGGGCAAATGACGTTACCGCTCAAAGGGGACATTTATCTGAATAATAGTTTGAATGCCTGGCAGAAGACGGTTAATTCGTTTAAACTTCGGGTGTTGATTAACCTGAGTAAACGTACCGACGATGCCGATTTAAAAGTGGTAAGCCGTTTTGCGGAAGTCATCAATAATCCAACCAAGTTTCCGTTGTTTAGCAGCAATGCCGACAATCTACAATTCATTTACAATGCGGTTTATAATAAATACCCCACTAATCCAGATAATTTCGGTAATGACGCAACCCGTCAGGAAATGTCGGCGACACACGTGGATTTGCTGAAACGTTTCCAGGATCCTCGCTTATTCGTAACCGCCGAACCTGCTGAGGCCCAACTGAAAAAAGGGATAGCAGCGACAGATTTCAATGCTTACGTAGCCCCAAGTCCGGGGTTAAGTCTGGATTTGATGTCAACGGGAGCCAACAATGGAGAATATTCATTTTTGAATCGAAATCGGTATTACAAAAGCTACACGGCTGAACCTACGGTCATTTTAGGTTATTCTGAGCAATCCTTTACGATTGCCGAGGCCATTAATTTAGGCTGGGTAGCAGGCAATGCCGACGATTATTACAAAAAAGGAATTATGGCTAACATGGATTTCTTTGGTATTAAATCCGGTACCAACACAGTAGTGTTCGAAATCAAGAACAATGGAATTCCTACGTCGCAATCCTTCACAATCATGTTCGATCCAACTACGTATATGAACCAATCGTTGGTTAAATACGCCGGAAATAATGCCGACGGACGTAAGCAAATCCTTAGTCAGAAATACCTGGCGATGTTCATGACTTCAGGTATGGAGCCTTTCTTTAATTGGCGACGGACGGGCTACCCCGATACCTTTGCTACTTCGGGAGCTGGTATCGGTTCGCGTTCCATTCCCCGTCGCTGGCAATATCCAGTATCGGATCGTCTGTATAACGAAACTAATTACAAAGAAGCCTTGAATCGTCAGTTTGGTTCTGCCACTCGAGATCAAGTAGAAGATGAACTTTGGATGCTGAAGTAACCTCTAGCAAGAAACCAGAGCCTGTCCTGATTGGGGCAGGCTCTTTTCTTTTGAAGACATATACGTGAAAGCTATTGAGCAAATAATTTGCTTGAAGCACTTTTATACCCCACCAATGAATATTCTGGCATCTGGATTGGAACACTTCTTAACTAGGTCGAAAGTAAAACAAAAGGCCCTTAAGGGACATGTAAATGGGCGTTAATCAAGCTCTTGTATGCCAGGAGTAAGAACGCGAATGCTATTAAAAAAGGTAAGCAACACCAGAAAGTCCTCGTGTTGCCTACCTAAATCTGAATTGCTCTCGGTTTTATCTTTCAAAGATTCGGTATAATTGCTGTAATAACCCAGCACTCGAAACACCAAACAATAACGATTACTGGGCCATTAAGCTAGCCTGATGAGCCATTTCCAGCGAACGTAAGCCGTTTTCTTCGGTACTTCTGCGTTTGTCTATGCGGCCCCGGAGGTAATCAGATTGTTCCGTGAAAAAGTTACGTAATAACTCACCGTATAAATGCTGCTTATCGGTTTCGTGACCGAAGTGTAATTCAATCTTCTGAAAGGCTTCAAAGTCCTGATGCCGTCCGCGTTGCTTGCGGTCTGGCCCACCATATACCGCTGAAATGTCAAACCCTGCTCCCGGAAAAATGTCCAGCAGTTGTTGCATCTGTTCTTCATTCACAATACCCCGAAGCTTCAATCGGGTTGGCACCCATTCCTCCAGGGTAATGTCACCATGCTCAAAGACAATCCGTAACTCCTGTCGATCCAATCGACCGGGTTGCGTGAAGCCGTGGTAAAAGTTAACGAGTACGTCATTTTCATAACGAACAGTCGCCTGTACCTGTTCTTCCAGTCCACTGCCCGGACGTAACACCCGTTGAGCTCCCACTACATGGCCCGAACCTAGCCAGTATTCGAATAAATCGAAAAAGTGAACCCCGTGTTCAATAAAAATACCTCCGCTGATTTCCCGATTCCAGAACCAGTGCGAAGGGCTTAATCCTTCATCGCTGGCGTAGTTTTCAAAGTAACCGTGAAGGGGTTTACCCAAAAGATTTCGCTTAATGATTTGCTGCACCCGGCCAATCATGGGATTATACCGTTGCATAAGATTAGTAATTACCAACAGGCCCTTTTCTTGGGCAAGGGCCAACATTTCTCTTCCCTGGTCGGGCGTTAATGCCAGTGGCTTTTCACAAATCACGTGTTTGCCATGATTCAGGCATAATAAAGCCTGCTGGTAATGCAGGGAAGGTGGCGTAGCCAAATATACGACATCGATGTCATCCCGGCTAGCAAGCTCTTCCGGCGTTTCGAGGATATCTGCTTTGAATCGGCGAGCGGCCTGCTGGGACTGTTCACGAAAGGTTCCGGCAATAGCAATAAGCTGAGTATCTGGAACCTGTAAAAAATGTTGAGTAGCGAAGAGGCCGAAACCGCCCATGCCGATAACGCCGAGCCGGAGGGTCTCATAGGGAAGGGAAAGCATGTATTGTCAAGATTGTTGATGGGTAAACTTCGAAAAAAGCCGTACCCATCAACCTTTACACCAATTCTTCGATGGATACAATGGCATCCCGATTGAGCGGGCCATAGAGGTGCGGGAAAAGCTCGCCGCCAGTAGAGGGCTCAAATTTTAACAGAGCTTTAAAGCGGGTTTCGTCCAGGTGCAGCAGCAGTAAGGGACGTACGTTTGGGTAGTAGCGTTCCAGTACACCAGCGACTTGCGACTGAGTACTCAAATGAATAAATCCTTCTTCAGAGAAAGTCTCGGGGGTATAAGCTTCCTGAATTTCGTGCGATTGCCAGTAATCTGGCTTAACAATGTGATAGAGCATGGTGGGAGTTTTGAGCGGCCGCCGTTGCGGTTTTGGGTTTTGGGTTTTGGGTTTTGGGTTTTGGGTTTTGGGTTGAAAAGAGAAAACCTATAAAAGGTAGGGGAGAAGTTTGAAAAGGGAACAATAACCCCGGAGGGGTTGAATATGGATAGCCCCGGGTAAAAACCCGGGGTTACTTATGGGATTACTTAATGGGTGGACCCGGTCCATCGTGGGGTTTTATGCTATATAACTAAGAACTTGGATAATAACTCTCCCGCCCTGGCTGGTGTCTTCACCAGCCATTACTAAAAGTATAGAGGTTGGTGGGGACACCAACCAGGTGCGGAGTTTTTGAGTTTACAATTCCCAATAACAGGCGATCATTCACGTAGAGACGCGATGAAGTTGCATCTGGGTAAAAGGCGGTAGGGATTATAAATCCCTTACAGAGGGCTTTCGGATTACAAATCCGAAAGAGCGTCGGATGTTTTGAAATGGAAGATACAACCCGGGGTTTTATGTCATATACCAAGAACTTAGATAGTAACTCAACGCTTAAAAACCTCCAAAACTCCACAGTTAAGTACTTTTTAAGGATTCATTAAGGTGAGGCTAAGGCTTGGGACGTAAATTTGTTAATAGCACCAAACCAGTACACCATGATAGTTGAACCGATTCATGTATTAGCCTGGTCTAGGCTTCGCCGTCGTAAAATACGCCATTTACGTCTGCTTCCCACATCTGAAAGCTCGCCCTTATTAGGCGTTATTACCTTAGTAGCAGGTATCCTGTATCTGCTGATTATGGAAGGAATAGCTTGATAGTTTCTTCTTCGCTCCAGATTAGAAATGCCTGATCTGAATGAATTAGCCTGGCTAAGATGCATGCCAGAGCATTTAATAAATAACCTTGTCAACCGGGTGGAACGACATTCTTGAAGGATGTATGGAATGACTCGATTAGACAGGTTATCTCATGTAACTAACTCTTTAAAAGGATACAACCATACCTTTAAAAATTAGGAAAGTATTCCTCATTTTTTCCCAATATGCCTGCGGAGTGGGCATTAAATGGTCGTGTAGCCTTGGAACTCAATCCGCATTTGAAAATATGAAACGACTTATCATTGTATCGAATAGGCTACCTATTCAACTCTTGCGTCAGGAATCCGGTGTGCAGTTACTGGAAAGTGCAGGAGGACTCGCCACCGCCCTGAAAAGTTATTTACAAGCTCAGGATCGGTCTTCCTTCAATCCTGAAGAAGTAATATGGGTAGGAAACGCCGATTTTTCTCCAGAGTTATGGGAAGAATTCAACGAGACGAAGCAGTCGACAGGTACATTTAAAATTGCTCCTCTCTGGCTGGATAATGAAGTAAACGATGGCTTCTATAATGGTCTGTCCAATTCAACGATCTGGCCTTTATTTCATTACTTCCCAACCTTTGCGACCTATAAAGATTCTGATTGGCAGGCTTACCAACAAGCCAATGAAGTTTTCGCCGATCGTTTAGCTGAACTCTATCAACCTGGTGACGTTCTATGGATTCACGACTACCACTTGATGTTATTACCTAAATTAGTTCGGAGCCGTCGTCCCGAAGCAACCATAGGATTTTTTCTGCATATCCCTTTTCCGTCCTTCGAAATTTATCGGATGTTACCCGGCCCCTGGCGGGAAGGAGTTACTGAATGGGATGCTCGGCTCGGATTTAATCGGTTTTCACACGAACGATTACGTACAGCATTTCGAAAAATCAGTACACCGGCTCATTGGTAGCGAAAGTAAGCTGCGTTCCATTCAGGTAGGAAACCGTCCGGTAAAGGTTGATCTCTTTCCCATTAGTATTGACTACGAACGATTTAACTCGGCTTATACGCTCCCTGAGGTAGTAGAAGAACGTAACAAGATTCGAGAGCAATTGCAGGACAATAAGCTCCTCTTTTCCGTAGATCGTCTGGATTACACCAAAGGTGTGCTGAACCGATTACAAGGGTACGAAAAATTCCTGGAGAGACACCCTGAATGGCACGGACGCATCTCTTTTGTCATGGTGGTCGTTCCTTCACGGAGTGAAATTTCTTCGTACGGAGAACGGAAACAGATGATCGAGGAAAACACGGGCCGTATCAACGGACGTTTTGCCACGATGAGCTGGCAACCCGTTGTTTATCAGTATCGTAGTCTTTCCTTTGAGCAATTATGTGCCTACTATACCGCTTGCGATGTGGCTTTAATTACCCCCATTCGGGATGGTATGAATCTGGTTGCAAAAGAGTTTGTAGCCACCCGTCAGGACGAGCAGGGTGTATTGATTCTCAGTGAAGTAGCCGGAGCGGCGGCAGAGCTGGGAGAAGCCTTACTTATCAATCCAACGGATCGGGAAGGCATGGCTCAGGCCATTGAACGGGCTTTATCTATGGCCCCGCAAAACCAGAGCGAACGTATGCGTCTGATGCAGAACCGAATTCGGGAATATGACGTGGTCCAATGGGCAGATGACTTTTTAACTCAACTATTCAACGCGAAATCGCAGCAACATCAATGGGAGGTTAGAATATTAAATGTTGCCCTGCGAAAACAAATTATGGAAAAGTACCAAAACGCTCAGAAGCGACTTTTACTCCTTGATTACGACGGAACGCTCGTTCCATTTGCTAAATTCCCGGAACTGGCCCGTCCAAGCGAGCGGGTAGTGGAGTTGCTGAATGAACTGGCAGCCGTGCCCCAAAATCAGGTGGTGATCATTAGTGGCCGGGATAAAAAAACACTGGAAAACTGGTTTGGATCATTGGCGATTCAACTCGTGGCCGAACACGGAGCAGCCGTTCGTCAACCGGACGGAATCTGGCAGGAGAATCCTGACGCTTTTCACCCCGAGTGGCGAGCTAATATCCAGCAGGCTATGAATCTGGCGGTACAGCGGTGTCCAGGTACTTTTGTTGAAGAAAAAACGCATTCGCTGGCCTGGCATTATCGCAATACGGCCGATGATTTAGGCTTTGCTCGTTCTCGTGATTTGATTGACACGCTTCATGGATTAACGGGGCACCAGTTACAGGTAATCGACGGAAATAAAGTGGTAGAAGTACGGGTAGCAGGGGTGGATAAAGGTAGTGTAGCCAGCCGCATTGCATCCGAAAGTAATTATGATTTCATCATGGCCATTGGCGATGATCGTACCGATGAAGATATGTTCCGGGCCTTATCGGATCGGGCTTTGACCATAAAAGTAGGGCAGCAAAAGACGCTGGCCCGCTACAGCCTGCCCGATACCGGAGCGGTGTTGTCATTCCTGCAACGTTTTACAGGAATGGAAAACAACGGCGAGAATATTGATCTCACACCCAATACTGAATTAACTTCTGCCTAGCCTAAACTAGTACATTTTTGAGAAGGGGAAAAGTCATACTTTCCCCTTTTTTGATACCCTTGTTAATCACAGTTTCAGCGTTAAGCAGGCGGTAATACTTCTATCAAAAATAATACCCTTCGTCGCTTTTTCCGGCGGAAGTTGGATTTATTAGGGTCCATTTCTTGAAATTCTAATGAAAATTTAATTCCTTTGAACTGTTTTGTTACTGAAATTTCATTAAAGAAGGCTAAGCCGACAGAACAATAATGAGACTACTGCTTTGTTTAACCTTATTTATTCTATGCGTACAGACAGCATTTTCGATTCCGATTTGGGTAGAAAATAATTGTACTTTAGATAGAAATATTTCGATTATTAAAGCAGACGAAACTTCCGGTAGCCTCAAAATTAAGTCTTTACAAAGTGATGACTCCGACGATGAATTCTACTTCGAGGCGGACCCTCAGGATGACCATCACACGCATCACGAATGGTATCCACAACATCTGGATGCAACCTTACCTGCTCATACCGATCGGAATTTCTGGATCTGGTATTTACTAAAGCCTTTTCATTTCCCTCCCCGCAATTTCTATCAGTCTATTGAGGCCATTCTAAACACGCCACCTCCTCAGTTGTAGTACCATTTCTTTCCTGAATTTCAGATCCTTACTCTGAAAGATTGCTCTATTTACCTACTATAAACTGTCGGTAAACAGTGGTTTGTTGCTGCTGTTTGACCCAAAACTGCTATGATTGATAAGCTAATTGCATTTAGCGTCCGAAGTCCGTTTACCATCGGTCTTCTCGTGCTGGTAATGGCGATTTGGGGAGGTTACTCACTGAAAACACTTCCCATTGATGCTGTACCTGACGTTACCAACCAACAGGTAGACGTCATTACGAACTCCCCTAATTTATCGTCGCTTGAAATTGAACGTTACATTACGACCCCGCTGGAAATGGCTATGGCTAATATTCCGGGTCTGGTGGAAGCTCGTTCGTATTCCAAATTTGGCTCTTCCGTGGTCAAACTCATTTTCACGGACGACACCGACATCTACTGGGCTCGTCAGCAGGTGTTTGAACGCCTCACTCAGGTGCAGGCCGAGATTCCAGAGGGAGCGGGTACCCCCATCCTGGGACCGGTTTCAACGGGTTTAGGTGAGATTTATCAGTATGTGATTCGTCCCAAAGACTTAAACAATAGTCCTTACACACTTACCGAAATCCGCACGATTCAGGATTGGGTCGTTCGTCGCAAGTTATTAGGCTTACCGGGCGTAGCTGACGTGAGTGGGTATGGTGGATACGCCAAAGAATACCAGGCTCAGATCAAGACCGATCGCATGAAAGCTCTGGGCGTTAGCGTAGATGAATTATACGAAGCTCTGAACAAAGGCAACAGCAATACCGGCGGTGCTTACATCGAAAAAGATAATAAAGCCTTTACCATCCGAGGCATTGGTTTGGCTCAATCGCTGGAGGATATTGAAAATGCCGTAATCAAGAAAAATGGGAGTGTACCCATTTTAATAAGAGACGTGGCCGATGTGGAGTTTGGTCATGCCCTGCGTTTTGGTGCCTTGTCAAATAATGGCGAAGGCGAAGTGGTGGGTGGCTCAATCCTGATGATGAAAGGGGCGAATGGTAACGAAGTAATTACCCGATTGAAAGAAAGATTCGCTGAAATTCAGAAAGAGTTACCTCCAGGGTTAACCATCGAACCATTCCTGGATCGCTCGAAACTGGTAAACGCCGCTATTTCAACAGTAGCTAAAAACCTGATCGAAGGGGCCGTTATCGTTATGATTGTCATTCTGGTGTTTCTGGGTAACTGGCGGGCCAGTTTACTAGCGGCTTCGGTTATTCCGTTAGCGATGCTTTTCGCTTTCATCTGGATGAAACAATTTGACGTAGTGGGTAACGTCATGAGTCTTGGAGCCATTGACTTCGGGCTGTTAGTTGATCCGGCCATTATCGTCGTCGAGTCCGCCGTGCTTTTCTTGGCCCTTTCGCTCAGCAAATTTGCGGGTAAGAAAATGACCTATAAGGATCGTCAGGAAGTGGTCATTTCGGCGGCAGCAGAAGTAAAAAAATCCGTGATTTTCGGGGGATTAATCATTCTGATCGTATACGTTCCCATTCTGACGCTTCAGGGAATTGAAGGGAAAATGTTCTCGCCAATGGCTAAAACGGTAGCTTTTGCCATCATCGGAGCCTTGATTCTGGCCGTTACGTATGTCCCCATGATGTGTGCGGTATTACTGCGTCCACCCAAGTCGGTGCATCACGATGGATTCTCTGAAAAGATTGTTCAGTTCTTCCTCAAGGGTTTACGTCCCGTGATCCGTTTAGGCCTGCGATATAAGATCGTAGTTATTGCGTTTGCACTGGTGGTATTAGCCGCTGGAATCATTGGCTTTGGAAGAATTGGTGGTGAATTTATGCCTCAGATTCAGGAAGGCGATATGGTAGTCGATATGGATTTACCCGTGGGAACAACGTTGTCAGAATCCATTCGGCAAAGCCAGATCTTCCAGGAGGGAATCATGAAGGAATTCCCGGATGAAGTAGAAGGAATTGTTTCTAAAATCGGTACGTCTGAGGTAAAGGTCGATCCATTACCACTGGAGTCTCAGGAAGTGTACGTTGAATTAAAAGATAAAAAATACTGGACGAAAGCCCACGATCAGCAGGAGTTAGCCATCAAGGTTAATGAATACATGGCTCAGTTCCCGGGTCCTTTATATGCCATTTCCCAACCCATTGAAAGCCGGGTGAATGACATGATTTCCGGGGCCCGGACGCAGGTGGTGGTGCAATTATACGGAACGGACCTAGATACGCTGGTAGCAAAAACCAAGCAGATCATTCAAATTGTTCGGAATGTAGACGGAGCCGTTGATGTAAAAGGAAGCAAAGTGTTTGGCTTACCGCAACTGAACATTAACTACGACCGCCAGCGAATGGCTGTGCACGGAATTAAAGTTGAGCAGGTGAACCGGGCCATTCAAATGGCTTTTGGCGGAGCAACCGCAGGGGTGGTTTATGAAGGCGACCGCCGTTTTGATGTAACGCTTCGCTTGACGGGAGAAGACCGTACGCGTCCTGAAAATATTGAAAACCTGTTAATTAACGATCAGAATAATAACCCGATTCCATTGCGTGAAATAGCGAAAATTACGGAAAGCGTTGGTCCTTCTGAAATCGTTCACGAGAACATGAAACGGGTGGTTAACCTCGGCTTCAATGTTCGCGGTCGTGATTTACAGTCGGTGGTGGACGATGTAATTAAACAGGTGGATGCGAAAGTGAAATTGCCCAAAGGGTATGAGATTAACTACGGAGGGGACTTTGAAAACTTTGGTCGGGCGAAGGCTCGTTTATCCATTGTTGTTCCAATTGCCCTCCTGGTCATCTTCGGATTACTCTTTTTAACCTTCCGCAATTTCCGCGATAGTTTCCTCATTTATGCCGTTGTTCCTCTGTCAGCCGTAGGAGGGGTGTTCTCGCTGCTTTTACGCGACATGAACTTCAGTATCTCGGCGGGGGTCGGTTTCATTGCTCTGTTCGGGGTAGCCGTATTGAACGGAATTTTATTGATCAGTCACTTTAATACCCTGGGTGACGAAGGCATGGACGATCCGAACGAGCGGGTCATGAAAGGAATTGAGGAACGTTTCCGCCCGATTCTGATGACTTCGTTTGTGGCTGCTTTGGGCTTTATGCCCATGGCCTTATCCACCAGCGTAGGTTCGGAGGTACAGAAACCCCTGGCAACGGTGGTAATCGGTGGATTGTTAACGGCTACTATTCTGACCTTACTCGTATTACCCATTCTTTACGCCATTTTCGCGGGTAAATCAAAAAAAGGCGGGTCTGTAAAGAATAATGCAATTCCTGCTACCGCCGTAGTTGCCCTGCTCATCGGAGCATCTTTCCTGACTACTAACGCCTCCGCTCAGACGAAACCGGAAGTTCCCGAAGTGGAGGATGTCCGGGAGTTAACGCTGGAAAAAGCGTTAGAATTAACGAAACGAGGGAATCCGCAGACGCGTCTGGCGGATTTACGGATTGAGAAGGAAAGAGTGTTACTTCCCGCTACGTTCAATCTGGATGCTCCGCGTATTTATACCCAGGCTCCCAGTGGTACGGATTACCGCCTCGGTTTTTTCCAGAACTTACAATTTCCTACAGTTTATACCAACCAACGGAAAGCCCAGCGTCAACAGATTAAACTCAATGAAGCGGAGAAGGGGGTAGTCTTCAACGACTTGTCTTATCAGGTGCGTTCGATTTATAATGACATTTTGTATTACAATCGGATGATCACCAATTACCAGCAGCAGGATAGCTTACTGGCTAATTTCGTGAGAGTAACGGATGTTCGGCTGAATGTAGGACAGATTTCCAGAATCGAGCGACTCAATGCCGAGGCTCAATACCGGGAGAATGCCATCTACCTGAAGCAGTCGAAAGCCCGCTTGCGGGGAGCCCGGATACAGTTATGGATTCTGACGGGTTTAGCCCCCGATAGTAGCCGAGTGATTTTAGGGGATTTCAAACGACTAACCTATGGATCGGCCATTTCGGCTGCGGATACTTCCTTCTCGTCAAATCCGCGACTGGCTTTTTATGAACAAAATCGAAAGCTCAATGAAAGCATGCTGAAGGTTGAAAGGAGTCGTGCCTTGCCCGGCATTTCTTTTGGGTACATGAACCAGGGGGACCGCGAAACGAATGTGCGTTATCGCTGGGAGTTTGGCTTAACGGTGCCACTCTGGCAATGGCAGTATAAATCACGTCAGGCCGGAGCGAGAAAGGATATTGAAATTGCTCAGCAGCAGATTTCGCTCAACAGCTACGAACTGCGGGGATCTTACGACAAAGCTGCTTCCGACTACCGGGCTTACAGCGAAGCTCTGGATTATTACGAATCATTTGGGCTAAACCAGGCCAACGAGATCATCAAGGCCGCTCAGGATAGTTACCGTCTCGGAAGCATTGGTTACTACAACTTCCTGTTAAACCTACAGGAAGCCTTCCGCATTCGGGCCGAGCACCTGGAAGCGATCCATAACGTGAATAATTCGATCATTACGATTCAATATCTCAAAGGAGAATAAATCAATGAAAAAGACATTTTTGCCCCTGCTGGCACTTGCTATATTAAGTGTATCCTTATCCAGTTGTTCCGAAAGCGAAGCGGAATCGAAAGAAAAAGGGGAAGGTAAACGGGAAGTCGCCAAGAGTGCAGATTCGCTGAATCTGTCCCTTCAACAATTGCAATCGGTAAACGTAGAGTTGGTAAGTTTTGAAGACCGCCAGCTTCGTCCGGTTATTAACGCGAATGGAAAGATTAAAATATTACCTGACAGTAAATCAGAAGTTCATAGCGAAGTAGAAGGTCACGTAGATGCGATTTATGTTCGGGAAGGTCAGTTCGTCAAAAAAGGTCAGCCTTTACTGAAGCTGACAAGTATGGAATTTCTGGAACTACAAAACCAGTACATCGCTGCTAAAAGCGAAGCCGACTTCCTGGAAATTGAGTTCAAACGACAGACCGAACTGAAAAAAAGTAACGTCGGTGTGCTGGCGGATTTTCAGGCAACCGAGTCTAAACTGAATGCTGCTATTGGTAAAGAAAAAGCACTGAAAGCAAAGCTGGGTTTACTGAGTTTCAATACCGATCATTTGAGTAATATCCGCAAGGCAGAGATTTCACCCGTGGTGATCATTCGGGCTCCCATCAGTGGTTCTGTTTTTAAAGTGTATCAAAATCTGGGAAAACTGGCTAATCCAGCGGATCCTCTGGTGGACATTATTAGTACCGAACAGCTTCAGGCCCAGGTATATGTCTATGAAAAAGATGTCGATATGATTCAGGAAGGACAGCCCGTGGAGTTAACCTTTCCCAGTCAGGCCATTCCGGCGGTTCAGGGGAAAGTAGCGAGCGTAGCTCGGGCCCTGGATACGGAAAACGGAGCCATTACCCTCTACGTGAACTTCAAAAGACCCCAGACGAAAGAAACCATTTTCTCGGATATGAACGTACGGGCTCGCGTAGTCGGTTCGACGGAAAAGAAAAGTTCCAATACGTTGCCCCGCACGGCTATTCTGGATGATGGCGAAGGCCTATACATCTTTGCAACTAGCCAGCCGAATGCTCCCAAAATTCCTTTACGCAAAACAAAAGTGGAAATCGAGCGGGAAGGAGAAGACTACGTTCAGGTAAAAATTCTGGAAAAATTGCCTGCAGGAATGAAAGTAGCCAATAAAAACATCCTGGCTCTGGAAGCCGAACGGAAGAAAAACGAGTAGAATTTGTTGATGATTTATTGCTAGATAAAAGCTCGTCCATTTGGACGAGCTTTTATTGTTAAAATCAACTAAAAGAAAATAACACTTGTAACATTTTTACTATAGCAAAGTATAGAACGAAACTAAGAGCTACCATAAAAAACGGATAAATGATTCCTAAAAGGGCGAACACTTTTCCTTTATACCGACGTGGATTCTTTTTGATTCTGATCAAAGAAATAATCCCTAAAACTATGGATAACGGAAAGCCCACAAGCGAAAAAGACAAATTTTTAGTGAGTAAGGTTAACAGAGAACTTACTATCAACGACCAAAAACTTAATAGAGCCAAAGGTTCTATTTTAGGAGAATTTTCCCAGTCATCTTCCCTTCCTTGAAGCTTTTTAATTTTTTTGGTGACTTTGGGGGTTACTAAGGTATTCCTTTCATGAGGAGTTGAAGGAAAATTCAATTCCTTAGGACTAAGTAAAGGCGGTTTATCAATGTAACCTGGAATACTAGGGTCTGATACCAGAGATGTTTGTAAAGCGGATGAGTCTGAGTAGACACTGAGGTACTTTTGAGGATCGTTTGCAGAAGTTAATGATGCATTGGACTTTAAAAAAGGAGTGTAGGTGACTTTACGACATGAAGTGAAAAGTAAAGCTCCTAAGAATAGATAGAGAACAAACTTCATAAGTCAGGTCGTTTAAGTTCATGGATAGAAATATAGAAGGTATGAAAGGATAGTATTACCTAATATGATGAATTAGCAGCAACATTTATTAAGATAATAATAAAAACAAGTAACTCCAGAAAACCCAGTACCAACCCGGCAATGGCTAGTCCGCGACCTTCGAATTCTCTCGGACGCCGGTTGATTTTACTCAGAGCGACAAATCCCCCAATAATGGCTAGAAGCATACCTACAAGAAACAGAATACCCGTATGAAAGGCAATTAGGTCAAAGAGGGCTATTAACCCCGCAATAGTGGCAATGGTAGCAATGGGGTCCGTCTTTCGCTCAGCGGTACGCTGAGCTTTTGCCTGCATTTTCGCAACCTTTTTTGCGACCAGTTTTGTAACAAACTTATGTTTGAAATTTTGCTGATGTTTTTTCTGGAAATAAGAAGGAGTAGTTACTACTTTTTCTTCAAATGTATGGTCTGGTAAGGCAGGTCCTTCCGCTAAGGATGCCGTTAATGCGGAAGAATGAAGGTTTGTATCCGCGATACTAACTGAATTTTGGCCTGGCGAAGCGAGGTTTACTTTTTTGCGTTCAAAAGAAGGAACAGTGGATTTCGCAAAATAGGGATAAGAAGATTTCTGACAGGCAGAAAGCCCTAACAGACCCAATAGGGCCAATGTAAATAATTTTTTCATGAAAATGGACAATGGTGGAGTACAGAAATGCGAAGATGTAAATCAGCCTGATGTTTTCCTAATACAGCGGCACTAAAACCCATGTAACGACGCGACTTCATCGCTTCCAGACTAAAAATACGAATGTTGGGCTTGCCTAATAAAGTAAGTTTGTCAATTAACAATAAATAATTAATCAAAAAAAAGACGCGATAAAGTCGCGTCTCAATGGGAAGTAATTTACTTTAAAGCCCGTTTTATTTCCTGAATTGTGCTGCTATACTCTGCCAGTTTCTGGGCTTTCTGGTAATAATCTTTCGCCTGTTTATTTTGGCCATTTCGCTCTGCAATTCGAGCGAGCCCGCAGTAGGCCATTGCGTGATAATCCTGCGTGTATTGTTCACTCATTTTATTGAGCACTGCCTTCTGGTAATAGGTATGGGCAGCGGCGTCATTTTTCTTCGCTTTTTCAAGAATTAATCCAATGAATACTTCTCCAGCGGTTTTAAATACGTAATGTTTTTTCTGAGCTAGCTGTTGAGCTAGAGGTTCCGCTTCGTTGTAACGCCCAGCCAGCGTTAGGGCTTCGGCATGGCGGGTCATATAAACCGGGTTATTTGAATATTCTTTGTATAAAGGCGTAGAATAACTTAGTGCTTTTAACGGATTATTCTCGTGCTTAATTAACACATAAGTCAAATAATAGGCTGCTTCGGTTTTGGTAAAAATTCCCTTTTGATAACCCGTTTCCATCTGCTTTAAACCCAGGTTTTTATTGCCATCCTGAAAAAAGAACATGATAGGTTTCACCACGGGATGATCCTGCGGATACTGCTCCCGGTAATAGTTGTAAAGTCCGGTTGAAAAGTAGAATTCTGGGTTTTGCTCCATTAACTTAAAACCTTTACGCATGTAACCGTAGGTACGTTTGGCTTCGGCCCCGGCTTTCATGAACTCACCCCGATCAGACTCCAGCATGGCGAGGTAACTATGCGTCGCCAATAAAAAAAACGTAGCCTCAGTGTCGTGCTTGTTAGCCGCCTTCATTTTTTCAGCTAAGTCTAATGACTGATTTAGGTAAGACTGGTACCGACTGGCAGCAGAGCCATTTTCAACCACGGGCATGTATTGCCAGAACGTTTGGATGGCTTCAAGCAGCGGGTTAACCGGGTGAGCCGGGTAACGGGTCTTGATGCGTTGCTGGTAAGGTTCGGCTTCCTTAAACTCAAAATTATAAATGTGCTTTAACGCATGAATAACCTGTTCTTTCGTTTCGGCGTCATTTAAAATCTGAGCTTTTAAGCTAAACGGAAGGATAAAACAAAACAGAATTGAAATCAGGAAGGTTGAATAGAAACGAGTTTTCATGGCTGGTGTATGCGACGATTCGAATGGATCGTTGTAAAATTAACGAATATTGAAGCCTTAAAGATAGGAAGCTTTTCAAGCAGTGCCGTAGATTTGCCGGAATGAAACGGATGATTTGGCCGTTGGCTCTGAAAAAGTAGATCCGTATCCTGACTATGATTCACTATCAAACCTTTACATTGGATAACGGCCTTCGGGTATACGTGCATGAAGATGCCACGACTCCCATGGCAGCCGTTAACATCTTATATAACGTAGGATCCCGAGACGAAAACCCTGAGAAAACTGGCTTTGCTCACTTGTTTGAACATTTGATGTTTGGCGGGTCTCAACATATTCCCGATTACGACACCCCACTGCAACGCGTAGGCGGAGAAAACAACGCCTTCACTTCGGCAGATATTACGAATTATTACATCACCCTTCCGTCTTCAAATCTGGAAACGGCTTTCTGGCTGGAATCAGACCGAATGCTGTCGCTTTCCTTTGATCCGCAAGTGCTGGAAGTACAGCGAAATGTAGTGATCGAAGAGTTCAAGCAAAGGTACCTGAACCAGCCCTACGGCGACGTATGGCTAAAATTACGACCGCTGGCGTATCACACCCATGCGTATAGCTGGGCTACGATAGGGAAGGAAATCAAACACATCGAAGAGGCAACGCTGGAAGATGTTCGGGATTTCTTTTTCCGGTATTACGTGCCCAATAATGCCTTGCTGGTGGTAGCGGGAAACGTAACAGTGGAGCAGATTAAGGAACTGAGCAAAAAGTGGTTTGAACCCATTCCGGCGGGTGAGCCTTACCAACGGAACCTGCCGCAAGAGCCTTTGCAAACCGAAGCCCGTTTTCTGGAAGTATCGGCCAAAGTTCCGCTGGATGCTTTGTATAAAGCCTATCACATGCCCGGACGTTACGAAGCAGGTTATTATCCAGCCGATTTAATGGCGGATATTCTGGGTCGTGGTAAATCTTCCCGACTATACCGGAAACTGGTCAAAGAAAAAGCTCTGTTTAACTCCATTAACGCTTATCCAACTGGAAACCTCGAACCAGGTTTATTTATTGTTCAGGGTAATCTGAACAAAGGAGTAAGCATTGAAGAAGGCGAGGCCGCCGTGCAGGAAATTATTGATGAATTACTGGGAAAAGGTCCGCTGGAGTCGGAAGTGCTGAAAGTGAAAAATCAGGCCGAAGCCACGCTCGCTTTTTCGGAAGTGGAGCTACTGAACCGAGCCATGAACCTGGCCTTTGCCGCTAACGCGGGTAATGCCGAATGGGCTAATCTGGAAGCCGAACGTATTCAGTCGGTAACGTCTGAGTTGATCCAGGCCGCTGCCCGCAATATACTTCGTCCCGAAAACTGTTCAACCTTATATTACCGGGCTTCAGCTTAAGGTGGTTGAGCCGCAAGGTTCGCAAAACTGCCCACTGAAGACTGCAAACTGAAAACCGAAAATGTTAGAATCTATTATTCGTCAGGAATTAACGGAAGCCCAGCAGGTATTGGACCGCTTTTTATCAGACGAAAAACACGTAAAAGCTATTGAAGCGGCGGCACAATTAATGTCCGAAGCCATTCAGAATAATAAGAAGATTATCTCCTGTGGAAACGGGGGGTCCCACTGTGACGCGATGCACTTTGCCGAGGAATTAACGGGCCGTTACCGTAACGAACGCCGTTCTCTACCCGCCATTGCCATTTCGGACGTGAGCCATTTATCCTGTGTCTCTAATGATTATGGATACGAATACGTGTTCAGTCGTTTTGTGGAAGGCATGGGCTTTGAAGGCGATGTATTACTGGGAATCAGTACGTCAGGTAATTCTGGTAATGTGATTAAGGCCGTAGAGGCAGCCCGTGCCAAAGGAATGAAAGTAGTTATCCTGACTGGAAAGGATGGAGGTAAACTAGCGGGCCAAGCCGATGTAGAAATCTGCGTTCCTCATTTTGGTTACGCCGACCGCATCCAGGAAATTCACATCAAAGTCATTCACATCCTGATTTTATTAATCGAAAAACTGGTGGTGAATGTGAATTACTAGGGTTTTGAGTTAGATTGTTTTGGGTTTTGAGTTAATAATAAGCACAGAGTCACACTAAAATCCCGGTGTAGGCTCTGTGTTTTCGTTTGAATACGCTTTCTTGCAAAAATTATAGTATTACTACTCTAAACACTAAACGAGAAACATAAAAACTCTGATGGAGGAGAAAAGAAGATATCGCTCGCAGGACTGGTTTGGCAAGACCGGAAAAGATGGATTCATTTACCGGGCCTGGATGAAAAACCAGGGGTTCCCACACCATGAATTCACGGGCAAACCAGTCATTGGCATTTGTAATACCTGGTCTGAGTTAACGCCTTGTAACGCTCACTTTCGGGAATTGGCCGAATGTGTGAAACGCGGCGTTTGGGAAGCGGGTGGGTTTCCGGTAGAATTTCCGGTTATGTCGCTGGGCGAAACACTAATGAAGCCTACCGCCATGTTGTATCGCAATCTGGCGAGTATGGATGTGGAGGAATCCATTCGGGGTAATCCCATTGACGGCGTTGTGCTGATGTGCGGTTGTGATAAAACAACGCCTTCGTTAGTAATGGGAGCCGCCAGTGTAGACTTACCCAGTATTGTGATCTCCGGTGGACCGATGTTGGCAGGGCACTTCAAAGGCCGGAAGATTGGTACTTCCGACGTATGGCGTTTTGCCGAGGCCTATAAAATGGGTGAGCTGTCGCAGGAAGAATTCATTGTAGCTGAAGGATGCATGGCTCGAAGTGCGGGGCACTGTGCCGTCATGGGTACGGCGTCAACAATGGCTTCAATGGTAGAATCTTTGGGCTTAACCTTACCCGACAATGCTTCGATTCCGGCAGCCGATTCACGTCGGAAAACGATGGCTCACATGACGGGTCGCCGCATTGTGGAGATGGTTCGGGAAGATTTGACCATGTCCAAAATCCTGACTCACAAAGCCTTCGAAAACGCGATTATGGTAAATGCTGCCATTGGGGGTTCAACCAATTTTGTAATTCACCTCATGGCCATTGCGGGCCGAATGGGAGTGGAGCTGGACCTGGAAGATTTTGATCGCCTGTCAGAAAACATCCCGTTCATTGCTAATATTCAGCCTTCAGGAGAACACTTCTTCGAGGATTTATATTACGCGGGCGGACTTCCAGCGGTGATGAAAGAGTTATCCAACTTCCTCAACCTGGATGCATTAACCGCAACGGGGCAAGTCCTGGGTGAAAATATTGTCCTTTCCAATGCCCATGACCGGGAGATTATTGCTTCGGTGGACGAGCCTTTCAAACCCAGCACCGGTTTGGCAGTATTGAAGGGGAATCTGGCAGTAAATGGAGCGGTGTTGAAACCCTCTGCAGCCAGTCCGCATTTGATGACGCACACTGGGCGGGCGGTGGTTTTTGAAGATATTGACGACTACAAAGCCCGCGTCGATGATCCTGATCTGGATATTGATGAAACCTGCGTGATGGTCTTGAAATACGTAGGACCCAAAGGTTACCCCGGCATGCCTGAAGTAGGAAACATGGTATTACCCAAGAAGATTCTGGAGAAAGGCGTGCATGACATGGTTCGTATTTCGGATGGTCGGATGAGTGGAACGGGCTTTGGAACGGTGGTCTTACACGTTTCACCCGAGGCCGCCATTGGGGGTACCCTGGCTCTGGTAGAAAATGGCGATTTAATTACCCTGGACGTTCCAAACCGCAGTCTTCACCTGCATGTATCAGACGAAGAGTTAGCCGCTCGTAAAGCCAACTGGAAACCGCTGGAGTTAGGTTATGATCGGGGCTATACCAATTTATATCTGAACCACGTTCAGCAATCTCATCAGGGAGCTGATATGGATTTTCTGGTGGGTAAGTCCGGTACCTGGAAACTCCGGGAATCGCATTGATTTTCTTTAGTTGTTAGTTTAGTTATTAGTTGATGGTTAGTAGTTTAAGAATACTGCCACAAGTCAGAAACCTCCTCTACCACCGTTGCCAGCTTTTTCGCTGGCAGCAATAGCTACGCTGTTGATAATAAGTTTACTTAGTAGTTAACCAAGTGCTGCCAGCATTTTCGCTAGCAGCGGTTACATGGGGTAGAGTAGCAATAAATTACAAATCCCGACCTGCGAAGGCCGGGATTTATAATTTATTGACTTTGCGACGATTCGGGACGATCTTCCGGTCGGGCTGGTAAGTGAATCGTTTTTATGGGTTCGAAGAGGGTATCTCCAGTAATCGTATCAGAAGCGACGGTACCGGGATACATCGTGCTTTTCTTGTCTTTTATAAAAATCAGACTGCCACCAATGGCAACGGTCATTAGTACGACTAATAGTATAATTGCCCATCTAAACAGGGAGCCAATCCTCCACCATTGCTTCATTTTTGACCAATTGCTTTCCTTATTGTTAGTAGAATCCATAGCTGTTTCATGTTTGAACACATACTGAAGTAATCAAAAGAATTATCCCCTTGAGTATCATTCATAATCGTGGGGTTTGCCGACCCTATTTGCGGACGTTATACCCCTGATTGTGATTAGAAAATGATTAGAAAAAGCTAGTTGCCTACCTAAAAGAGCCGTGAGTGGAATGAGCTTTTCACTAGAAAATCCAGAAGGGTTATTCGATCCTTGAAATGGGTTGACCATTTATTGTAACTATAGTCCTCACACGCCTTATGAACACACCTGCCTCACGCTTCCCTCTGATTGCTAAAGTAATTTTCGGAGTTTTATTCTTTTGTTTACTGGTAGTCATATCGCTTTGGGTCGTAGGTGTTTATTTTCTTAAGCCTATGGTAGGCGACAAACTAAGCAAGAGCGTATATGAGAATTCCGATCAATTGTATCAGCTTACGTTTGAAGATATAACCTATAATCCTTTTTCGGGACGGGGAAGTATTCGGGGGTTAAGCATTCAGGCCGATTCGGCTCGGCGGAGGCAACTGATTGCTTCCAAAGACATAACGGATCTAACGCTGAATGCCACCATCCCTGAGGTTAGTCTGCAGGGAGCGGAGTTATTTACGTACCTTCTGCATAAAAAGCTCTTTATTTACGAAATAGCCATTAATCAGCCTCGTCTGACTATCCGGCAGTACCCCTCTTCGGGACCGAAGAAAAGTGAAGAGAAAAAGACCTTACATGAACTGCTGCAAAAGCAGTTTAAGGAGGTAGAGATTGGTAAGATCAGACTAATAGAAGCGAAGATTACGCACGATAATCAGGCCAGTGAAAAACCAATCACGAATTCAATCCAGCAGCTTTCCATTGAAGTTCAGCAGATGCTGGTAAACCCGGAGAGTTACCGGGACTCAAGCCGGGTTTTTTATGCGAAAAATATAGAAGTACAGCTCGATTCTTTGACTATGCCTAGCAAGGACCAGTTATCGAATCTTCAGGTTGGCAAACTCAACGTATCAACCCAGACGCGAACCTTAAGTATAGAGAACCTCGGGACAATTCCAGCTTACCCACGTCAGGAATACGTTAAACGCTCGGGCGGTGGTAGTTATACCAAAGCAGTTTTATCGCATTTGCACGTGACGGGGATGGACCTCTCGCAACTGGAACAAAAACAGAAGGTCCGCATTAAGAAAGTGGAACTCGAAGGAGGAAGAGTGGATGCGTTTGAAGTGCGAAATCGGAATAGCAAAATGTCAGGACCCCGGAAACCTTTTCCCCACGAACAATTTCAGAAAATTCCGTTTGAATTAACCATTGATTCGGTCATAACCCGGAAAATTGATCTTTACTACGATGAGTTAAACCCTAAAACCGAGCAAATTGGAGGAATTAATTTCCGTAACATTCAGGGTGTAATCACCAACCTAACCAATGACTCACTGACATTACTGAAATCGCCCACGGCAAAAGCTCATTTTCAAACGATGTTCATGGGAGCCAATGCTCTAAACACGCATTTTACGTTTAACATGGCGGCCAATAATGGTGAATATACCTGCCAGGCCGAGTTAGGGCCAACGAATTTAGTAACCCTGAATGCTACGTTTAAGCCACTGGCCTTAATGGAAATCGAATCGGGACGGGTTAACAATTTGAATTTCAAATTCTCTGGTAATAATGTGCAGAGCTGGGGTAGTGGCGTCATACTTTATCAGGATCTGAAAATCAACATTCTAAAAAAGGACGAGGAAAAGAAACGGTTCCGTATTCGTGATCTGTTCACCTTTGCAGCTAACAAAATTCTTACTTACGATAGTAACCCCATGCCGAAAAAAGAAGTGCGGACTGGGAAAATAGAATATAAACGGGTTCCGGGAGAAAGTTTTTTTGGCATTCTCTGGCGAAGTATTCGCTCCTGTCTTTCCGATTCTGTTTTGAAAACCTAGATCTATTCAGGTTTATGCTTGGTAAATAAATATTTACTAGTTCTAAAAAAAGTCAATTTAAAAATCAGTATAAAAATATTTTGATACCCCTGAAAACCAGGGGTATCAAAATATCGTATGTGTATATATAATAAGTAATGAATAGCCCCGCTTTTAAACAATTAACCCCATTGTTTACTTTACCTTCTATCATGAGCCTCTGGGTGAACTCTTAAAAACTTCTTAATTTTTTAATTATTACAAGAAGAGAAGTATCTAGAGAGGCAATAGCCAGTATCTTTGTTTTTCACGCCAGTAGAAAATTGTCTTACAATTTTTCCATTCAATTTGGGTTATTAATCATCTGAAATGACATTAAGCGTATTATTAGCAGGTCTTTTGGCCTACCTGTTAGGTTCTGTTCCCACGTCCGTTTGGTATGGACAGGCAATTTTTTGGTATCGATGTTCGACAACACGGAAGTGGTAACGCCGGTGCAACTAATACGTTTCGTACATTAGGAAAAAAGGCCGGAACCATTGTTCTGTTGATTGATGTGTTGAAAGGCTGGTTAGCAGCCAACTTGGCTCTGATTCTTTTTTACCTGAATGAGATTACGCTGGACGAACGTGTAGGCATGAAGCTGGCGTTTGGAATTATCGCAGTTATTGGGCACCTGTTTCCGGTTTTTGCCAATTTTAAAGGTGGAAAAGGCGTAGCAACCTTACTGGGGATGGTCTTAAGTATTCACCCGGAAGCGGCGGGCGTTTGTATCGCTGTTTTCTTATTAGTGATGCTTTCGTCGCGTTACATTTCGCTGAGTTCAATTGTTGCCTCGCTGGCTTTTCCGCTGATTATGGTTTTCAAGCTTTTCGGCCCAGAAAGTAACTTACTGACAATCTTCGGATTTATTCTTTTTGGATTGATTGTCTATACACACCAGAAAAATATTGGACGTTTACTTCGCGGCGAAGAATCCCGAGTTCCCATTGGTCGTCGTCGCAGCAGATAATACGTTTTTGATTCATAACTAAAGAAAACCCGGACTTCCGTTCGGGTTTTTTCTTTTGCATCCGTGCTTTCCTTTACTTTTGTACGAGAAATCCTGATAATGATATTTCTATGCAAGATTATTTAGAGGCTAATAAAGGCCGCTTCCTCGACGAACTCCTTGATTTATTACGTATTCCTTCGGTAAGTGCTGATTCGAAATTTAAAGGCGATGTGCGGAAAGCCGCAGAATTTGTCCGTGAAAGTCTGGAAAAAGCTGGTGCGGATGTAGCTGAAATTCACGAAACCAAAGGCCATCCGATTGTATATGGCGAAAAGATAGTGGATGCCAGCAAGCCAACGGTATTGGTTTATGGTCACTATGATGTTCAGCCTGCGGATCCTTACGAACTCTGGACTTCGCCTCCGTTTGAACCTGTGATTAAGGACGAAAAAATCTACGCTCGTGGTTCAGCCGATGATAAAGGCCAGTTCTTCATGCACGTGAAGGCGTTTGAAGCCATGATGGCTACCGATTCGCTGCCCTGCAACGTAAAGTTCATGATTGAAGGGGAAGAAGAAGTAGGTTCTGACAACCTCGGGACATTTGTAGCCGAGAATCGCGAAAAGCTGAAAGCGGATGTCATTCTGATTTCAGATACGGCGATGATTGCCAATGATGTACCCTCCATTGATACGGGTTTACGCGGCCTGAGTTATGTAGAAGTAGAGGTAACTGGCCCCAATCGTGATCTTCACTCGGGGGTTTACGGTGGTGCGGTAGCGAACCCCATCAATGCTTTGGCAAAAATGATTGCTAGTTTGCACGATGAAAACGGACACATCACAATTCCGAATTTTTACGATGACGTCATTGAACTTTCGGCGGAAGAGCGGGCGATGCTGGAAGCAGCTCCCTTCGAACTGGAAGAATACAAATCAGATTTAGCGATTGAAGACGTACAGGGCGAAGCAGGTTATACCACCCGCGAGCGGGCCAGTATCCGTCCTACGCTGGACTGTAACGGTATCTGGGGTGGTTACATTGGCGAAGGAGCCAAAACGGTATTACCCTCGAAAGCTTACGCTAAAATCTCCATGCGTCTGGTGCCTAATCAGGACTGGAACAAAATTACGGAACTGTTCAGCAAGCATTTTCTGAGCATTGCTCCTAAATCGGTAAAGGTAAAAGTAACGCCTCACCACGGCGGCCAGCCTTACCTGACTCCGCTGGAATCTGCCGCTTATAAGGCTGCTGAAGCGGCTTTGGCGGAAAGCTTTGGTAAGAAGCCCGTTCCGACGCGGGGTGGTGGAAGTATCCCCATCGTGGCTTTATTCGAAAAAGAGTTGGGATTAAAAACCGTATTAATGGGCTTCGGTCTGGATTCTGACTCGATTCACTCGCCCAACGAACATTACGGACTGTTTAATTTCTACAAAGGTATTGAGACGATTCCTTTGTTCTTCAAACATTTCGCTGAGTTATCTAAGTAATGGTTTTAGCCGGAGTTTAGGTAACTAAGCTCCGGTTTTTTAACTTTCTCTATGCGTTCGATCTTTACCCTGACTGGGGCTTTCTTCCTGTTGATCACTGGAGCGTTTGCTCAAACCAAAACTGAATTTCTTCCTAAAGGTCGTTTGTTTGATCCGATCTTGCTGGACCCATTGGAGGCTAAAACCAGTGCGTTTCTCATCCGACGGACGGAAGATGGCGTTAGCAAAAAAGGACTTTTTGCTCCCTTTTCCATTGGAATTCAGAAAAGTTTTTTCCGCTGGAGTAAAGACGAAGGGCACGCTTCCGAGCTGGCTTTGGATGTGGTAGCAAACACGCAGTTCGAGATGTTTCACGACAGTAAGGAAGATCGTTTTCGTCGCTACATGTATAACGTCGATTACCGCGTTGGATTGATGTATAACCTCAGACGAGACCAATCCAGCTGGCGTTTTCGGATTTTTCACCTGTCTTCGCACCTTGGCGATGATTACCTGATTCGAAATCAGTTGATTTACTTTACACCAAATGCGGTGAACTATGAGCAAATAGATGCTTTGTATTCCAGAAATATTCAATCCGTTCGACTTTACGGGGGTGCAGGAATGAGCTTACGTCCCTCCTCGGAGCGGAAGCGGTTGTATACGCAATTGGGTTTGGTCTGGAAACAGCCCAACCGTCAAAAATCTCGCTGGTGGGCGGGATTGGATGCCCGCATGATTGAACAAACGAATTTTCATCCGGGGATAACGGCTGCATTTGGTATTGAGCTGGGAGAAGCCGAACGGGGCCCCTTGAGCATTGCTATACAGGCCTTTCACGGTCCATTACCTTTCAGTGCTTACGAACAACGTATTAATAACTGGGTTGGTCTTGGCTTTTATCTCAATCCTTTTTAAACGGGTTTGGGCTTGTTACCTATAAAGTTGGTTGGATAAGGTAAGTCAACTTTATAGGTAAAATCAATTTGAAGCCCTGCCTTTGCCAACGTGGCTCGGCCAGCTTTTTTATTGGCAACAATTAAGCTGCTTTCCTATATACCTATCCGCAAGTTTACCGCATTATTCAATCAACAAGATTTCCACTCGTCGATCTTTCTGCCGATCTGCTTCGGGACGATTGGGGTTAACCTGAGCTTGTGAGCTGCCTAACGATTCCAGCTCAATCGGGACATTAACTTTCCCTTCCTGCATTAAAAATAACTTGACCCTGGCCGCTCTCTTTTGAGAGAGTAATAAGTTCGGCTCGGATTCTCCCACCGCATCAGCATAACCTATTATACGAATTCGCGAAGGTTTTTCCTGACTCATGTGCTGAAGTAAACGTTGCAACACTTCCTGCGATTCTGTCGATAAGTCAAAGGAGCGGTAATCAAAAAAAAGGGTACTTCTTCTTAAAATAACGGGTTGATTAGTGGTGGTAAGTGGGGCCGTGGAAGTGATGGAATCAATGGAGTTCGTTTTTCTGAAAAGCTTACCAAGAGAAGTAACCATCAAGTCACTGTGCACGGAATCGACGGAAGCCTGCACGTAGTAAACCGTTGAATCTTTAGGGTGAACGGAGAAATAGGCTTCAAAGCCCGCCGTATTAATACTCGTCAATGGTTCGGGTTCTGACCAGTTTTCCCAGGAATTATCCAAACGTTTGCTTCGATATACGTCTGCATTACCAGAACGGTCACTCGAAAAATATAAGTAAGGATCCAGCCAGAATGGAGCGAAATCGTGGCTCGATGAATTGATTTTTTTGCCTAAAGCGGTGGGCTCCCTCCATTCACCAAACGTATTTTTTCGGGTAAAGAATAAATCATCATCCAGCCGCCGGGAATCGGGCATGGCCAGGAGTAATAGCGAATCATGAACCAGGTGAAAGCCAATATGCCCGGAAGAGCTATTTAAAGCCGGAATGGTTACGGATTCTGGAGATGCCCAGGTATTTCCCTGACGCGTAGTAACTGATAAACCCGGTCGGACTTTCTTTCGGAAGTATTGATTGGCCAAATAAAGTTGTGAGCCCCTTTGAGCGACGATAACGTCATCGGCGTTCGTATTCAGGGGAAAAACCTGCGGATCTTGCCAGTAACCCTGCGGTGAGCGAATACTAAACCAGCTATCCTGTTTTCGCTGATCGTGGTAATCCCGAACGAAGTATAAGGTATCTCCACTGGGAGAAAAAACCGGAGCTAATTCATCAGCGGAGGAATTGGGAAGCTGAGCCTGAGTAACAAAAGAAACAGGCAGTAAAATCACCATTAAATACCGAATGATTCTACTGCCCATTGTTTTGCTGAAACCCATTATAGCTTAGGGAATTTCATTTTATAATCTACCCGCACATCACCTTTAGTAATGTTGGAAAGCTTCTTTTTCAATAAAGTACGTTTCAGCGGAGGCATGTAATCCGTGAAAAGAATCCCTTCGATGTGATCATATTCGTGCTGAATAATGCGAGCCGCAATACCGTCATATTCTTCCACGTGCTGATTCCAGTCCAGATCGTAATACTGAATTTTTACGCGTTCGGGACGATTCACCTCCGAACGAATGCCGGGAATGGAAAGGCAACCTTCCTCGTAAGCCCATTCTTCGCCGTCTTCTTCCAGGATTTCGGGGTTAATAAACGCCTTCTTGAAACCAACCAGACTAGGGTCAAAATCCTCGCTGTCTTCCTCTTCACCGTCAATAATAGGGGTACCATCCACGACAAACAAACGCAGACTCAGACCCACCTGGGGGGCGGCCAGTCCAACGCCGGAGGCTTTGTACATGGTTTCAAACATGTTATCGACCAATTGCTTGAGGTCGAGATCGGTATCTTTAGGAATGTCGGCGGCTTCTTTCCGTAAAACGGGGTCACCGTAAGCGACGATCGGCAGAATCATAATCGATTATAAATTTCCGTTTCAGTACTAAACGGACTGATAAACGGTTTGTTGAGAATAGAAAGTACAAAATTCGTGAAAGGAGACGGCTTTTCCGAACCTGATTTTGGGATTGTAAATTTTTGAAGAAAAGGAAAGGCACCTTCGCTGGAATTTTGTGACTGATAATGAGGCAATGGTGCACTGAAATAGCATCTTGTTTTTACTTTTGTTATTGAATTTCTCCATTGTTGAATCTATCTATGAATCGCCGTAAAGCTATTAGCCAACTTTCGTTGGCTTCGGTCGCTATGTGCACAGGCTGGGCTTTTAACCGAACCCGCGTTATACACTCGCCGAGTCAGAATCAAACGTTTCCAATTGTTATTCAAAAAGGCTCGGTCTTTACGGAGGGGAGCTTGCAGAAACTCAATGTAGGCGTGACCGAAAAGGGAACGCTTCATCTGAGTCCGCTGGAATTATCGGGAACTCAGGTTATTAATGCGGAAGGTAAAATTGTTAGTCCGGGATTTATCGATATACTAGCCGATGGCCCGAAAAATTTGACTAACGATTACCACGTTTTCGAGCGATTTAAACTAACCGACGGCGTTACGACGACTCTGCAATTGCACGGTGGTCGGGAAAATCCCGGGGAGTACCATCGCTTCTTTGATCCGAAGCCGCATTACACGAATTATGGCGTTGGTATTTACGTCATGGGTATTCGATTGGCCGAAGATCTGCCCCACCGCCTGAAACACATAGAGAAAATGCTGGCGGAGGGAGCCTTGAGTGTATCACACAGCCTGGAATATCAGCCCACGCCTTATTGGGAAGTGAAAGCATACGCTAAGCTGGCTAAGCGGTACGAGCGGCCCATGTTTCTGCACTTACGTTACTCTAATAAGGAAAATGAGTTAGTGGGGGTGAAAGAAGCCATTCGGCTGGCTCAGGAGACGGGTGTTCACCTGCACATTGACCATCTTCATTCCACCGGCGGAACGTTCCACATGCCCGAAGCTCTGGATCTGATCGACAAAGCCCGGCAGTCAGGTCTTGCCATCACGACTTGCGTCTATCCTTATACCTACTGGGCAACCTATCTGCATTCTAAGCGATTTGATGAGGGCTGGCAGCAGCGGTATGGCCTGGATTATAATGACTTACAGTTAGTAGGGACGAACCAACGCATTACTCCAGAATCCTTTCAGTATTACCGCAAACATCCGGGGTATCTGGTGGCGGTTCCCGAAGGAGCGATGCCTTTCGAAAGTACCATTGATCTGGCTCTACAAACGGATTTCTGTATGATTGGCTCAGACGGAGGCATGGCCTCGATGGAAGCGGCCAACTCACATCCTCGGGGAGCGGGGTGCTTTGCTACGGCTATTCAGCACGCCCAGTCAATTGGTTTACCTTTGGAAAAAATACTACCCAAGATCACACAAATGCCTGCCGATCTGATTCATCCGGCGGTTCGAAATCGGGGAGAAATCAAGGAAGGAGCTATGGCCGATGTCACCATTTTCGACCCTAAGACCATTCAGGGCCGGGCTACCGTAGAATATCCTAATCGAGATTCAGCAGGAATTGAAGCTGTTATCCTGAACGGAAAAGTAGCTTACCTACAAGGTCAAATTCTAGCCGAAAACGGATTGCCCATTCGAAACACGGCTGTTTAATTTTGAATGAGCGAATGATAGAATGAGTGAATAGGTGTAAGACTTACTATTCACTCATTTTTTATGGATTGATTTCCTGCCAATTCTTTACTAAACAACGCAGTTTATGACTACTAATAAGCTTTTCGCACTAGTAGTGATTTACCAGGCGGCTGCCAGCTTTTTCGCTGGTAGCACATAGTAAGTTTAAACAACTGCTGCCAGCGAAAAAGCTGGCAGCGGGCCATACGCACCATAAGGGATTATAGACTATCCATAAAAAAATGAGTGAACAGGTTAGCACACCTATTCACTCATTCTATCATTCGCTCATTCAATATTGAGTATCATTCTCTCACTCAAAACTAACTAAGCTACCGTGAAGCCAGAGAGCTTAACGAATTGTTGAATGCGAGCGTCTACTTCTTCTTTGGAAAGACCTAATAAACGTTCGGTACCAAATTTTTCTACGCAGAACGAAGCCATGGCCGAACCGTAAATAATGGCACGTTTCATATTCTCGAAACTAATATCATCCGTTGCCGCCAGGTAACCGATGAAGCCACCTGCGAAGGTATCACCCGCTCCGGTAGGATCGAATACTTCTTCCAGCGGCAGGGCAGGAGCGAAGAATACCTCTTCTCCCTGGAATAATAAAGCACCGTGTTCGCCTTTTTTGATAATCAGGGTTTTAGGACCCATCTCCATAATCTTGCGAGCGGCTTTACGTAAGCTATATTCCCCCGAAAGCAACCGGGCTTCTTCGTCGTTGATGCTTAGGACATCCACTTTTTTCATTACTTCTTTGAGATCGTCCATCGCAATTTCCATCCAGAAATTCATGGTGTCCATCACCACCAGTTTCGGACGATTTTTCAGACGGTCCAGTACCGTCATCTGCACCTGAGGCGTCAGGTTACCCAACATCAGGTATTCGCAATTCTGGTACGATTCGGGGATAATCGGATCAAAATCAGCCAGTACGTTCAGTTCAGTGACCAGCGTATCACGGGTGTTCATGTCGTTATGGTACTTACCCGACCAGAAGAACGATTTTTCACCGGCTTTGATCTGTAAGCCTTCGGTATCAACGCCCTGATTCTGGAGTAACTCGATGTATTCCTGAGGAAAGTCATCACCCACTACCGCCACCACATTGATAGGTTTGGTGAAGTAAGAAGCGGATAATGAAATATAAGTACAGGCACCACCGATAATTTTATCCGTTTTTCCGAAGGGAGATTCCAGGGCATCAAAGGCCACCGTACCGATTGCTAAGAGACTCATTTATTGAAGTTTACAGTTTATTCAGTTTGTTATGGGATCATCATTTTACTGAAAATCAGGCAAAAATACGCAATGATGAGCATATCCACGAAAAAGCCCCGACCTTAATCAGGATCGGGGCTTCTGGAATGAGTAATCGGTTACTTATTTCTTCTTGGCAGTACCATTTAAAGAAACAATCCACTTCGCGATTTTCATAGCCTCATCTTTAGGAACCTGGGTCATCGGTGCCATTGGAGGGTAACCGGGCCAATGCGAAGGCTCAGGCTTATAAATCAGAGCTACAATTTGCTCGGGTTTGTATTTCTTCTTGGCCACGTCCGTATAGGCAGGACCTACTAAACGTTCGTTAACTTTGTGGCAGGTAAGGCAAATGTTTTTTTGCAATAAAGCCTGAATCTCAGCGGGCGGATCGTTTTTACTTTGTGCGGAAGCCTCCGTGCCAATGAATAGGGCGGCAAGCAGACCTACCATGGGAAAAAGCGTTTTTTTCATAGTAAGCGTATAAAAATTAAAAAATTTGCTCGTTGTATTTAATCGTTAGAACGCAAAAGTAAATAAAATTATACCGACGTTCTGTTAATAAATGCAAAAGAATCGACTGAAATAACCCGAAATGCTTACTTATTGTTGTCCGGCTTCTACTGCTTTTCTAACGCTGCCGTGACGGGCCAGTAAATCTTCCGCTATTTCCCGGGTTGTATGCAGTTCATCTATTACCATCTGAATGGCCCGGTTCACCAGTTTATAGTTGGATAGCTGCATATCCACCATTCGGTTACCCTTCACGCGGCCCAGTTGAATCATGGTGCTGGTTGAAATCATATTCAGAGCCAGTTTCTGAGCCGTACCGGATTTCATGCGAGTACTGCCCGTAACGAACTCGGGCCCTACTATCAATTCCACCGGATATTCAACGGCAGCCGCTACGGGGCTTCCCGCGTTACACACGATGCAACCCGTTAGGATGCCTTTTTCGCGGGCCGTTTTCACCCCACCAATTACGTAAGGCGTGGTGCCCGAAGCCGCGATACCGACGAGGGAATCCAGCTCGTTAATATCATATTCCAGTAAATCCTTCCAGGCCTGTTCGGCGTCGTCTTCGGCGTTTTCAACGGCTTTGCGGATGGCCGTGTCACCTCCGGCAATGAGGCCTACTACTAATCCGAAAGGAACGCCGTAGGTAGGAGGGCACTCCGAAGCATCCAGAATGCCGAGGCGACCGCTCGTGCCGGCACCGATGTAAAACAGGCGACCGCCTTGTTTCATACGGGCCACAATTTCAGTAACCAGGGCTTCAATTTGAGGTAAAGCTTTTTCAACGGCGAGCGGAACCGTTTTATCTTCATTGTTAATTCCCTCCAGTAACTGGCGGACCGTCATTTGTTCCAGATGGTCGTAGTGTGATGAGGATTCAGTCGTAAGCATATGACAGTACGAAGGCGAAAATCATTAAATATTAAACGCTAAAGTTAGCGGATATTCCTGGACTCATCTCAGTGTTTAGGGGTCTATCTACAGAAAAGAGACTTCCCGCTGGCCGCCGGAAGTCTCTTCACTACTGAACAATTACAGCAAAATTTATTTAAACCAGTATCCAAAACGAATGACCAGCGGGCTTCCGCTGGAAGAATATACATTAATATCATCGTAATTGACTTGATAAAGCAGAGTGATCTGGAAACCGGGCTCACCAGCAGGAACTCCGTAACCACCCCCGACTAAGAAACCGGTATTATACTGCCCTCGGCCCTGTTTAACTCCGGCTAGCTTATAAGAGAGGATCTGAAATTGTTCAGCTTCGCCCCATAAAAACAGACCCGGAATTGTGTTTTGTAAGAAATTGAGGTGTTGCTGAACAAATAATCGACCCCCTAACAAACTGGCTTTCAAACGAACACTTCCCTGATTAGTAAAAACGGGCTGACTAAAATAACTGTAAGTAGCACCTATACCAGCGGTAGTACTGGGCGTTACCCGAATGCCAGCCATTGGAGAAATATCAAAACTGAAATAGCTATTACCTCCGAAAAAGCTCAGGGAAGGGGTAGTAATATTTAAACCATAGCGAAGTTTATCCTTAAATGGACGAGCATTCCAGGGAAGCTCCTGCTGACGTTGATAACTCTCATCGAGCGGTTGTTGCTGGATAATAACCGGACGGTCGGTGGGACGTGGAATGGTATCGTATTGAGCGGAAGCAAAGGGGGTAGCGGCAACCACAAATAATAAAGCAGCCAGTACGGATCGAATCATGGATGTAGTGTTCATGGACAACTTAAAAGAAGTTGTATAGTAAAGAACTCGATGGCGAAAATAGTGGTTATTACTCTAGCACCAACCGAATTCCCTTCTTACGTTTTCAAAAGTAACGGTCTTTGCCACAAATTCTTGTATATCGACCTTATTCCCGCGATGGAACGGGTCTTTTTTATCGACGTTAACGGTTTAATACCTCGGATTAGAAAACATTAAAACCATCTTTTCTTCCCAGCCCGGAGAGAATTATCTTTGTAGAATGAATCCAATCGAAACGCTAGGACGCCCATCGGTCGAATCTTTAGACCCTAAGCAGTATATTCTTATTAAAGGAGCTCGTGTTAATAACCTTAAAAATATAGACGTTTCGATTCCCCGTAATAAGCTGGTGGTTATCACGGGTTTATCAGGCAGTGGCAAATCTTCGCTGGCTTTTGATACCCTGTTTGCTGAAGGACAGCGGATGTACGTGGAAAGTTTAAGTAGTTACGCCCGTCAGTTTCTGGGCCGGATGGAAAAGCCGGAAGTAGACTGGATTAAAGGCGTTTCGCCCGCCATTGCCATCGAGCAAAAGGTAAGCACCAAAAACCCACGTTCGACGGTCGGTACTACTACTGAAATTTACGATTACCTCAAGTTATTATTTGCCCGCATCGGGAAGACGTATTCGCCCATTTCCGGTCAGGAAGTGCGGAAAGATACCGTTACCGATGTTGTTGATTTCATTCTTTCGCAGGAAGAATCGACCCGGGTTTTGATTACCACACCTTTTTTACGTAAAGGGGGCCGAAGTCTGGTGGAAGAGCTGAACGTATTACTTCAGAAAGGCTTCACCCGGATTGTAGCAAATGACGAAACGATTCAGATCGAAGACGTTTTAACGGATACCGAACTAGCGAGTCGGATAGATCAGCAGCCGCTTCATATTCTGATTGACCGTCTGGCGGTGAAGAAAGAGGATGAAGAAACGCAGTTCCGCTTGGGAGATTCGGTGCAAACGGCTTTTTTTGAAGGCGAAGGGGTTTGTTTCGTCCAGATTCTGGGAGGCGAACGCCGCGAGTTTTCGGATCGGTTTGAGCTGGACGGCATTGTCTTTGAAGAACCCAGCGTTAACCTGTTTAGCTTCAATAACCCCTACGGAGCCTGCAAGCGTTGCGAAGGTTTCGGAACGATCCTGGGGATTGACCCGGATTTGGTTTTCCCGGATCGGAATCTTTCCGTTTTTGAAGGAGCCATTGCTCCCTGGCGGACGGAGAAAATGGGCGAGTGGTTAACGCCTTTGTTACGCAACGGCATTCGTTTTGACTTCCCTATTCACCGGGCCTATAAAGAACTAAGTCCCGAAGAAAAAGACTTGCTCTGGAAGGGTAATAAATTCTTCGGTGGTCTGGATGACTTCTTTAAAATGCTCGAAGGAGAATCCTATAAGATTCAGTATCGGGTATTGTTGAGCCGCTACCGAGGTCGTACGGCTTGTCCAGAGTGTCGCGGTTCTCGTTTACGGAAGGATGCCAGTTTTGTGAAAATTGCGGATAAATCGATTGTAGATCTGGTATTACGTCCGATTTCAGAAATTGCTGAGTTTTTTCGAAACTTAGAGTTACCTGATTATCAGGAAAAAGTAGCCCGCCGGATTCTGACCGAAATTCAGAACCGCCTGGATTACATGGAGCGGGTTGGTTTAGGGTATTTAACACTGAACCGATTAACTAACTCTCTGTCAGGTGGTGAGTTTCAGCGAATTAAATTGGCGACTTCCCTGGGAAGTGCCCTGGTTGGTTCGATGTATATTCTGGATGAACCCAGTATTGGGCTTCACCCCCGCGATACCCAGCGACTCATTTCGGTGCTTAAATCCCTGCGTGATTTAGGGAATACCGTAATCGTTGTAGAGCACGAAGAGGAGGTAATGAAGGCCGCCGATGAAATCATTGACATTGGCCCGGATGCCGGAACGGGTGGAGGCCAAGTAGTCTTCCACGGCGACTGGAATACCATTGAAGATTTACGCGGGGAAGCCTCTGTTGAAGGTGAGCTGCATTCCCATACGCTGGCTTTCCTGACGGGACAGGACCAGATTCCCATTCCCAAATTTCGTCGTCGCCCCACGGGTTGGATCGAACTGAAAGGGGCTCGTGAGAATAACTTACGGGAGATTAATGCCCGTTTCCCTTTGGGTAATCTGACGGTTGTCACGGGTGTGAGTGGTTCGGGTAAATCAACATTAATTCGAAAAATTCTGTATCCGGCTTTGGGTAAAATGCTGGGGACGTATTCAGATGAATCGGGCAAGTACTCCGAACTGGTAGGAGATTTGAAAGGACTGGCGGCGGTAGAAATGGTCGACCAAAATCCAATTGGTAAATCAAGCCGTTCGAATCCAGTTACTTATGTGAAAGCGTATGATCACATCCGTCAGCTCATGAGTGATCAGCCTTTAGCCAAAGCCCGGACGTATAAACCTAGTCATTTTTCTTTCAACGTTGACGGCGGTCGTTGCGAAACCTGTCAGGGGGAAGGGCAGGTAAAGATAGAAATGCAGTTCATGGCGGATATTTACCTGACCTGTGAATCCTGCCACGGCAAGCGTTTCAAACACGAAATTCTGGAAGTAAAGTATCAGGATAAAGATGTTTCGGAAATTCTGGACATGACGGTAGACGAAGCGGTCGTTTTCTTCCAGGGCAATCCGAAAATTTACGAAAAACTGGTGCCTTTGCAGGAAGTAGGGCTGGGATATGTAACCCTCGGCCAGTCTTCCAGTTCGCTTTCAGGAGGGGAGGCCCAACGGGTGAAGCTGGCCAGTTTCCTCGGAAAAGGAAATCCAAACGTAGGGAAGACCTTATTCATTTTTGATGAACCTACCACGGGCTTACACTTCCACGATATTCGGAAGTTATTGAAATCCATCAACGCTTTGGTAAATCAGGGCGATTCAGTGATTATCATTGAACATAATACCGAAGTAATCAAATGTGCTGATTACATCATTGATATTGGCCCGGATGGGGGAGAAGCCGGGGGCTTAATCACGTTTACGGGAACGCCGGAAGAAATGATTGAAATCGGTGACGAGAACCATACCGCCCGATTCCTGAAAGAGAAAATGCAGGAGTAATAAAGCACGAAGAAGCCCGGAATTATTCCGGGCTTCTTCCATTTAATTAATCAATGAAAAACGCTCAAGAAGCGTCGGTAGAGCGTTTTCGCTTTAGCGGCTAAGGGTAACTCCGGCTCTCGTAGCGGTCCGTCGAAAGGTTGCCCCCGGCGGAGGTAATACTTCGACATGGTCCCTGATGTTATTTTCCATTTATTAACGAAGACATAATAACCATCGTTTTTCTTGATCCGGTTTACTGAGATGGAGCCGAAATGATAAACCCGACTGGCTGAAACGCCTTTAAATAACCGGATACCGACCTGCCAGAGTTTCATCGAAAAATCGGGATCTGAATACATGCCGGGCGAAAACTCTACGCTATACCCACCCACTAAATCCCAGATTTCTTTGTGTACAATATTGGGTGGCCAGGTTGAACCCTGCCAGTCGCCAATGGGTAATGTGGCAAACTCCTTGAGTAATTTTTCTTCGTTGAAGGTATGAATATCCTTGCCAAAGTCCTGAAGAATAGAACAGGTGGTTTCGGCAGTGGCCTCAATGGTGGTAGCTGAAATAAAGAAGCGATTGTGGCCGATTTCCTGAATGGTATCGTATAAGGCCTTATCCCAGTCGGGGCAAACGTACATATCATCATTAATGAAGAGGATGTAATTCGTCGTTGCCAGGGAAGCCGAGATATTCAGGGCATAACAAACGCCAATGTTCTCAGAGCTAACCGAGTAATCAATATCCGTTTGTTGGCGAATCCAGTCCAGCGTTCCATCGGTTCCTTCGTTAACGTGAACAATAATCTGGTGCGGAAAGTGAGAGTTCTTACGAATACTTTCTACGCATAAGCGGAGGTAAGGCAGATTATTCCAGGAAGGAATCAGGATGGAAAAGAGGGCTTGGTCGTTTTTAGTTGCTTTGACAATAGAAATGGGTTCTTCAATCATGTATCAAGAAGTACTTGTCAGGAAAATTGGGTTGGACAAAGATATTTAGGAAAGCCCATACAACCAGATGGGATGATCCTAAGAAGGAGAGAAAGAGAGGTAAAAGACAGGAAATGAGGCGAGGAAGAGAAAAACTTGGATAGGTTGATTTTTTCAGAGCGAAATTATGAATGGATTTTTTCTGTTTTTTCAAATAAACCTTTGATATACAGGAATAAACCAGCTATATTTGCACTCCCTTTTTCAGCTATGATGCCCAAAAGTATCTGAAAATCAAGAGGAAACAATCAAAGACAATTAATCGTGGATCAGTTAAGCTACAAAACTATCTCGGCAAACGCAGCGACCGTAACTAAGGAGTGGGTCGTTGTTGACGCTGAAAACGCGATCTTAGGTCGTCTGACCAGCCAGATCGCCGCTATCCTGCGGGGTAAGCACAAAACGAACTACACTCCTCACGTCGATTGTGGTGACAATGTTATCGTAATCAACGCAGACAAAATCCGTTTAACGGGTAACAAACTGACCGACAAGCAGTACGTTCGTCACACCGGTCACCCTGGTGGACAACGTTTTGCGACGCCTCGTGAAGTTCTGGAAAAGATCCCTGCTCGGGTAATCGAATATGCCGTAAAAGGTATGTTACCTAAAACTCGTCTGGGTCGTCGTCTTTTTACGAACCTGCACGTGTACGCTGGACCTAACCATCCACACGAATCACAACAACCGAAGAAAATCGAATTGTAATCATTCGTTGTTCGTGAATGGTTCGTGGGGTTTTAGTGAAGATCTACTAACACTTCCAGAAACTAGGTTACGATTAACGGTTAACGAATACCAAAAATGGCAGAAGTAATTAATACTCTCGGTCGCCGGAAAACTGCCGTAGCTCGCGTTTATTTAACGCCAGGCAACGGAGCGATCACGGTTAATGGCCGCGATTTCAAGGAGTACTTCCCTTCTGAAGTTCTTCAAATCATTGTAAATCAGCCTTTCACTACTACTAACACGGTAGGTGCTTACGATATCAAAGCAAACCTTGATGGTGGTGGAATCGCTGGTCAGGCAGAAGCTCTGCGTATGGGTATTTCCCGTGCGTTAGACAAACTGAACCCTGAGCACCACACGCCGCTGAAGAAAGTTGGCTTCCTTACTCGTGATGACCGTATGGTTGAACGTAAGAAACCAGGTCGTCGCAAGGCACGTCGTCGTTTCCAATTCAGCAAGCGTTAATAATGTGGTTCTTAGTTGTTGGTTCTTAGTTTTTCGAACGAACAACCATCAACTAAAAACTAACAATAATTACTCGCCTCTGATTCATGCTTGTAGTGTCCGACGCAGAATCAAGCACTTTTCATCATCCTTTTTGACTTAACAACAAAATGGCACAAGTATCATATAAAGAACTCCTCGATGCCGGCGTACACTTTGGTCACTTGACTCGTAAGTGGGATCCGAAGATGGCTCCTTACATCTTCATGGAGAAAAACGGCATCCATATTATCGATTTGAACAAAACGGTAACCCTTCTTGATGAAGCGTCTACCGCCATCAAATCAATCGTTCGTTCAGGCCGCAAAATCATGTTCGTAGCTACGAAAAAGCAGGCTCAGGAGATCGTTTCAGAAGAAGCACGTCGCCTGAAAATGCCTTACGTAACCGATCGTTGGTTAGGTGGTATGCTGACTAACTTCGCGACGATTCGCAAGTCGCTGAAGAAAATGACTCAACTTGAGAAAATGCTTAAGGATGAGACTACGTCTGCGAACCTGAACAAAAAAGAAAAACTGGTCCTTACTCGCGAAAAAGATAAATTGGAGCGTGTATTAGGTGGTATTGCTGATCTGACTCGTCTGCCTGCGGCTCTGTTCGTAATCGACGTAAAGCGTGAGCATATTGCCGTTGCTGAAGCTCAACGTTTAGGTATTCCGGTATTCGCTATGTGCGATACTAACTCTAACCCCGAGTTAGTTGACTTCCCTATTCCTGCTAACGACGATGCCTACAAATCAATCAGCCTGATCACTCTGGCTATTGGTAAGGCTATCGAAGAAGGTCTGATGGAGCGTAAGCAAGATAAAGACGATGCTCGCGTTCAGGAAGAAGAAGAAGCTAAACGGGCAGTTGACTCTGGAGCTGAAGTAGCTGAAGCTCCTGCGGCAACTACAGAGGATGAAGCCTAATCTTTTATTAGATCTTTGATCCTATTGTGAATAGCCCGGAGCTTTGCTTTGGGCTATTCCGTTTAGAAAAATTTGAGCAGGTTTGATGAAATAGTTCGAGTCGATTCGCTAACGTTTGAATGGTAATAAAATACATTTCCAAACTTCTAAGCTTCAAACCTCAAACGCTCAAAGACTTCTTAACAAAAGCTTAATTTTCTTATTTGGGGGATTACCCCCAACTTCACGATAAATAAACAAACTCACTACAATGGCTGCAATTACCGCTGCTGACGTGAATAAACTCCGCCAAATGACTGGTGCGGGTATGATGGATTGTAAAAAGGCTTTGTCTGAAGCTGATGGCGATTTCGAAAAAGCAATCGAAGTGTTACGCAAAGCAGGCCAGAAAGTGGCTGCTAAACGTGCCGACAACGCTACTTCAGAAGGTCTGATCCTGGTTAAATTAAGCGAAGACGGTTCTAATGGTAAACTGATTGCTTTAGCTTGCGAAACGGAGCCCGTTTCTAAAGTTGAAGACTTCCGTAACCTGGCGAACGCGATCATCGACACGGCAGTTGAGAAAAACCCTGCTTCAATCGAAGAATTATCAGCTTTACCTTTAGCGGATGGCCGTACCATTCAGGAAACCATCACTGAACTGGTTGGTAAAATTGGTGAGAAAATCATCATCGCTACTTACGAAAACATTAACGCTGAGCAAGTAGTTAGCTACATCCACTCTAACGGTAAGTTAGGTGTATTGTTAGCGTTCAACAACGTACAAGGTGCTGACGTTCAGGAAGTAGGTAAAGACATCGCTATGCAAATTGCGGCTATGAAACCCGTAGCTGTAAGCAAAGACGAAGTAGATCCTGCTTTAGCAGAGAAAGAACTCGAAATCGGTCGTGAGCAAGCTCGTGCGGAAGGTAAGCCTGAGGCTATCCTGGATCGTATCGCTCAAGGTCGTCTGGAGAAATTCTACAAAGAAAACACCCTGCTTTCTCAGGAGTTCGTGAAAGATAACTCGATCACAATCGCTCAGTTATTAGAGAAAACGCAGAAAGGATTAACTGTAAAAGAATTCAAGCGTGTTGCTTTAGCTTAGTCTTTTATCGTTTTGATATAAATGGAAGTAATGTACGATACCTGTACGTTACTTCCATTTTTTATTGGCATGCATCGTCAAAGCTGTACTCAACTTCGCTTATTTTAGGCCTAAGGGTAATTTATTAACCTATGGATTGTGCTTTCATAGTATTATAAGTAATTTTGCCTATCATTCTATCCGACGACTTATATGGTATCTAAAAGACTACTTCTTTCCTTTTTACCCTTTTTATTTTTCTCTGTTGTTTCATTCGCTCAAACCACACCTTCAGCAACGCCTGCCATTAAAGACACCACTTATTGGAAGACCAAAAAAGAGTTTGGTCTGAATTTTAATCAGGGCTCATTCAGTGATAACTGGCAGGGCGGGGGTGTTAATAACCTGGGTTTAGGATCTTTCTTTAATGCCAAAGGCGAATACCGTAAGGACCGCGACAGTTGGGTTAATGACTTTCAAAGTCAGTTTGGTTTTCAGAAAATTAAAGGACAGGAATTTCGTAAAAGTATTGACCGTTTATTTTTTGATTCGAAATACGGCAGAAAATTAGGAGCTAAAGCTGATACGCAATGGTCTTTTATTGGTAGCCTTAACGTTCTGACGCAGTTTGCCAATGGTTTTGATTATAATTATCGATACAGCAATCAAACGTCTCCTTTGATTTCTGGATTATTCACTCCGATATACATCACAGAAGGGATTGGTTTTGAATGGCGTCCAGAAACGTTCTTTACTATGAGTTTCTATCCAGGTGCAGTTCGTCACACTATTCTGGGTAATAAGAATTTATATAAGGCTATTGATGCCCGGAATGCTTCCGAATTAGAAGCGGGAAACAAACCTTACGAATTTCTGAATTATGGGATTGCTAAAGGTAAAAGAGCGTTAACGGAAGTAGCGATTATGCAGTTAGTAGCCAACTTTGATCGCGATATTGCCAAAAACGTTAACCTGAAATTTCGTTACCAGGCGTTTGCCAGTTTCAGAGACTTAGCGGCTATTGATAACCGTATTGATGCCAAATTAACGGCAAAAATTAACCGTTATCTGAATTTTAATTTCGACCTTATTGCTCTTTACGATCAGGATCAGGTGATGAAAATTCAATATGCTCAGTCGATGGGTTTAGGATTTTTGTATACATTCAAATAACTTACCATTTATTAAGTATATTATTTTGTTTCATATCCAAAACCCTTTTGACATGCTAAAAGAATTCAGACAGTTTATCGCTCAGGGTAATGTCCTTGACTTGGCAATTGGTGTTGTAATTGGTGCCGCTTTTGGAAAAATTACAACGGCTTTGGTCAACAATATTATCATGCCTCCCATTGGCTTATTACTGGCTGGTGTGGACTTTAAGGATGCAAAATGGGTACTAAAGGCTGCCGACGAAGCCACTAAACAACCCGAAGTTGCCATTACTTATGGAGCATTCTTTCAGGTAGTTATAGAGTTTTTAATTATTGCATGGGTATTATTTCTGGTCGTAAAAGCAGCCAATCATTCTGGATTAACAGCTAAAAGAGCCGACGAAAAAGCATAATAGTTTATAAGAGTTTTGAAGGGTTTGGCTGAAAAGTCAAACCCTTTTTTGTTTTCATTTAGGCTGGCCCAATTGTTTTTTGTTGTTTCGCGGTTTTTATATTCTAAATGATTTGAATTCGTATGATTAAGAGCTTTTTCTCGTTCATCAAACGTGGAAATGTCATTGATTTGGCAGTTGGGGTCATTATTGGTGCTGCCTTTGGTAAAATCGTAGATTCAGTGGTGAAAGACCTGATCATGCCCCTGGTTAGCATTCCAGGCGACGTGGATTTCAGCAATCTGTATGTACCCCTTTCAAGTAAAGTTCCGAAAGGACTAGCCTTAGCCGACGCCCGCAACATTGGCCCTGTTTTTGCCTGGGGTAACTTCGTAACCGTGGTCATTAACTTCTTTATTCTGGCGTTCATCGTTTTTGTGTTGAGTTCGCTTGTGCAGAAGCTGGTGAAGAAACAGGAGGCCGAAGCCAAAGCAGAGCCACCCACGCCCAGCAAAGAAGAAATCCTGCTGACTGAAATTCGGGATGCCTTACGCGAACAGAATCAGCGATTGAAATAGCTGAAATAAGGGGTATAGCCCTTAAATTCGCCCCAAACAGATGTAACTCTAGACATGGCACAAAAGATAGTGGTGTTGGGTGGGGGCGAAAGCGGCGTAGGAGCGGCCTTGCTGGCTCAGGCTAAAGGATTTGAAGTATTCCTTTCGGATAAAAGCGAACTTGGTGAAAAATACCGTCAACAGTTGGTGGATAACAAGATCGAGTTTGAAGAAAAACAGCATACGGAATCCCGGATTTTTGAGGCGGATGAAGTCATTAAAAGTCCGGGTATTCCCGATCAGGTGCCTTTGATTAAAGCTCTTCGGGAAAAAGGAATTCCGGTGATTGGGGAAATCGAATTTGCCGCTCGCTATACCAAAGCTAAATTAATTGCCATTACGGGTTCGAATGGAAAAACGACGACCACCTTACTCACCTACCATTTACTGAAAACGGCAGGCCTGAATGTAGGTTTGGCCGGTAATATTGGGGATAGCTTTGCGAAACAGGTTATTGCAGATGCATACGACTATTACGTTCTGGAAATCAGTAGCTTTATGCTGGATTCCATGTTTGATTTTAAAGCAGACATTGCCTTATTAACTAACATTACACCTGACCACCTCGATCGTTACGGCTACAATTTCCAGAATTACATTGATTCCAAATTCCGTATTCTTCAGAATATGGATGCTACCGGAACCTTCATTTACTGGCAGGAAAGTGAAGCCATTCACCAGGAGTTAAGCAAACGAACCATCGTTCCCCAAACCTTACCCATTTCTACGGAGGTTGTGTTGGAGAAAGGGGGCTCTATTCGTAATCAGAAAATTCAGGCTCAAACACCAAACGGTTCTTTCGAAATTTCGCTGGATGAGTTACCCATCGCCGGAACCCACAATGCTCTGAATGCAACCAGTGCGATTCTCGCAGCATTGTCCGTAGGCGTTTCCCCCGAAAAATTGAAAGAAGGGTTATTGTCCTTCAAAAATGCCCCGCATCGACTGGAACCCGTGGGAGAAATTAATGGCATCCGTTTTGTAAACGATTCGAAAGCCACGAATGTTGATTCTGTTTTCTTTGCTCTGGGCAGTTATACGGATCCACTGATTCTAATCATTGGCGGCGTAGATAAGGGCAATGATTACACCCAGATTGAGAAACTGGTGGAAGAAAAAGTCAGAGTTATGATTTGCTTGGGTACGGATAATGAGAAGCTCAAAAGTTTTTTTGCAGGTAAAGTTCCGCTCATTCTGGAAACCCAAGACGTTGCTCAGGCTGTTCAATGGGGTTTTGAATACGGAATAAGCGGGAATATAGTATTACTTTCTCCAGCCTGTGCAAGTTTCGATCTGTTCAAAAACTACGAAGACCGAGGCAATCAATTCCGAACGCAGGTGCAGGAACTAATCTTGCGGGAGCAGCCGAAAGAAATCTAGTTACATGGTGGTCATTAGGAAAGTTTTGGAAACACACGGCTGATTTTAGCCCTAGATACAAAGCATCATGAAAAAATACGCTCTAATCTTTTCCTGTCTGATCACTGGGACGCTCTCGGCCCAGGTAAATACGAATCAGTTTGGGACAAACCAGATTGAAGGCAGCAATCAGATTGCGGTAGGCACTTACACGGAATATGAAAACCAACCCTATGTTTCTTCGGATTGGAGCAAAGGAATCCTATTAGCTGCCGATGGAAAACGCTATATGGTGCAAAAACTGAATTACAATGCCTATAACGACCGACCGGAATACCAGGAGCAGGAGAAAACCTTTCAACCTAGGTTTGAGGTAAAGGCTTTTGTATTAGGAGATACCATCACAGGAGCCAAGTATCGGAAAGGTTTCGCGGCCATCGATCAGCAATCGCCGAAAAGTTTTTATGAAGTTCTGGTAGATCGTCAGGTAAAACTTTTAAAGTATACGAAAGCTAGTTTATTGGACGTAACCAGTTTTAACTCAGCCACCAGGCAGAAAAAATTTGATTTCAACACCATGTATTACCTCGTAAAACCCGATCAGAGTATTGTTCGGATTAAGAAGGATAAAAAGTCAATTTTGGAAGCGTTACCTGAGCAGGCCGAGCGAATTGAAGAAATTGCGAAAGAGCGTAAATCGAAAATGAAAAGCTGGGAAGATATTCAACAGGTACTAGCTGAGTTATAAGAAGATGTTTTTATGTTAGTAAAGCCATAAAGCTCCACCGTCGTGGAGCTTTATGGCTTTGTAGAGATAGTTGCTTCTAAAAAATGGCAGGAGATCAAAGTCAGCTTGGACTGAAAGCAAAAAAAAGAAGAGGAAAGTCCTCTCCTTTTTAAGTAATCTGCTCTATTATTATGAAACTGCTTTTACTAAATGTATGAGTATGTGGGAGATGAATAGACCAACGTATGGTTTAAATGAGCCAGTGATTTTTGAAAAAGGGAACTAAAAAACCAACTTCTAAAGGTTGGGATAAAGGGGGACCCGAAGGCAATTTTTTACTATTGGCGTTACTTATAGTAAGGATGGGCAATAGCTTCGTTTCGGTAGCTGATAGGAGCTAGGCTAACGATGGACTGCCCGGAAAATTCATTGAAATAATAATCGCTCTGGCTTGTAATCAAACGCTGAGGAATAGTAGAAACCCAAAGGCTGATTGAGTTGAGTCTGCTCAGAAAGGCAGTAGTCACCAGGCGGAAATCAGAGGGAAATAGTTTCATATTGATGTGGAGCAATAGGATTATTTAGAGCAAAGTCAGCATTGGCACATGAAAAGAATGCTCTGGCATTTTTTGCCTTTCGACCCCTCAAAGATGGGGGGTACTGCATAGCCATTGATTTAAATTCGATCAAGTGTATAAAAACCCAGGTAATTGGTTTAGGTAAGAGGTTAAATGAAAACCAAAGATTATTCAGAAGCTGACTAAACTGTACAAAATGACGCTTTCCCGGTAAAAACAATCAGATAATTCAGGTAGGTACCCGAAAAATAAATGGAACCTACCTGAGTAAGCGTTTAAAGAAAACGAGGAGTGATAAGGCGAAAAGGGCGGAAGAAATTTCAGCCATGACGGCTTCGCTAGGCTAGGCTCTCATGCAGTCGCTCGGCTCTAGCCGAGTGACGCTGTAGTCTGATAGGCCTCTGGCCGATGGTTGCAAGTATGGTTTCATTGGGGAAGGTTGTTCTCTAACCCGCTACTGGTTCGCAGTCTACCGGCCAGAGGCCTAGAGCTAGGTGGTCACTCGGCTAGAGCCGAGCGACTGCGGGAGTTTCGCTCTGAATGGCAGACTCATTCTGCCAACTGTCATCTCGAACGAAGTGAGAGAACTTCTGTAGAAGGGAAAGGGGTAAGGTTAGTAAAGTTTCCCAGAAGCCAAGTAATCTGGTAAAGCCAATAAGATCCTTCGCTTCGCTCTGGATGACAGATCGGAAGTGGGTTAGATAGAACGAGATGGAGTCTCCCACCACGAATGAAATAGGCTGTTAGTTAAGGCTAGCAACTTCGCCTTCCAACAAAAAAGAGGAGCCTTACCGCTCCTCTTTTGTAGGTAGTAATAAGCAAACTATTTATTAGACGTCGCAGATTAAAACCCCCTGCTTTAAGGATGCTAGCATTCCTTCTTTATCCTTCGGCGTAGGCACAAATTCCTGACCGATGTAACCCTTATACCCCGTTGCTACAATTGCCTTGACAATGGCAGGATAATAGATTTCCTGACGATCATCAATCTCTGTCCGGTTAGGCATTCCACCCGTGTGGTAATGACTGATGTACTGGCCATAACGTTGAGCATTACGAATATGATCTCCATGCATAGACTGCATATGGAAAATGTCATAAAGAAGCTTAAATCGTTCTGAACCAACGGCTTCGCAAAGTGCGGCTCCCCATTGTACCGTATCGCACTGATAATCGGGGTGCGAATGGCGGGAACTTAATAACTCCATGGTAAGCGTCACCCCGTTTTTCTCGGCTGTGGGCATGATACGCTTTAATACTTTCTGGCAATTCAGAATGCCCTGATAATCATCAAGTCCGTTACGGTTTCCTGAAAAACAGATCAGGTTGGTAACGCCCGCCGCTTTTGCCTGAGGGATAAGCTCTTCGTATAAAGCAACGAGTTTATCGTGATTTCTGGGATTATTAAAGAAACTGGTCAAACCTGTACCGTCAGGCCATCTATCAGCCTGACCCAGAGCAGAAGTTAAGCCATATTTAGCTAACGTAGGCCACTCGCTGGGGCCGGTCAATTCAATAGATTCGATGCCAATGTTTTTGCAGGCCTGAGCAAACTCATCCAGAGGAATGGAGCCGAAACACCAGCGGGAAACTGAATGCTTGATATTACCTTTTAACTTAAGAGGAGCGGAAGCCGAAGCATCCAACGCCGATCCGATCGTGGGAAGTGTTGCCACGGTAGCTGCTGAAGCCGTTTTCTTCAGCATGGAGCGTCTGTTCATAAATAGGTTATAAAAAGTAAAAACAATGGACTTAAGTTCGCTATATATAGCATAGAGTAATAAAGGTCATTTATACCCTTCATGCGTAGAGGTTAATCAGCAATTTTAAGCATCTGCTTGGTTAAGAGCCGATTTAATGGGTTTAATGCCTACTCAGAATGAGTAACGTTTTATAAGTAATAAATCGCATATCCAAGTAAAAAACAATTATAGAATGGCTTCCCTAAAGGGTTTGATTTCAACGCGATCCCATACGTTTTGTGTTAAATAAGGTTCAGTTTCGAGCCATTTCATGAGTTGAAATTCTTCGGGGAAATTCATGATAACAACGGAACCGATCATTTGACCCGCTTCCGATAATAAAGCTCCTCCGAATAGAAAATTTCCGCTCGCTTTTAACTCCCGCATCCGGTCTAAATGAGCGGGACGGGCCTGTAAACGTCGTTCGGGAGCCTGCTCGTCGGTAAAGTCATAGGCTTGAATATGATACTGCATATTATTCCAGATTAGCCTTGATCCGCTCTGCAATGGCTGCCATTTCCTCCGCAGGAAGCTGAAGTTTAGGGTTAGCAAAATTCATATCCCGCATGGACTGCATAGGCACGAGGTGGACGTGCGTATGCGGAACTTCCAGTCCGATCACGGTGACGCCCAAACGCAAACAGGGGCAAGCCTTTTTGATGGCCGGAGCAATTTTCTTGGCTACCAGCATCAAGCCCGCCAGCGTGTCGTCGTCAAGGTCAAAAATATAATCAACTTCTTTTTTCGGAACGACCAGTGTATGGCCCGGAACCAGAGGAAAAACGTCCAGAAAAGCTATAAATTGATCGTCTTCGTAGACTTTATGAGCGGGGATTTCTCCCTGAATAATACGGGTGAAGATAGAAGCCATAGCTAAAATGTTTTACGTGACAGAGCATCACATGATCTCAAAAGTAAGGAGAAGAAGTTCAGAAAAATAGTAGGGACACAAAAAACGAGGCCCAACGTAATGTCGGGCCTCGTGCGTATTTCAAATCGTTAGGATTAACGAGTGATTTCTAATACTTCAAATTCAGCTTTACCATTAGGTAAAAGAATCTCAGCGAATTCGCCTACCTGTTTTCCTAACAAACCTTTACCAATGGGTGACTGAACGGAGATTTTACCCGTTTTTACGTCAGCTTCCGTTTCGGCAACTAATGTGTAGGTAGCAACCATATTGTTCCGCTTGTTTTTAATCTTCACGGTTGACATGATGGCCACTTTAGAGCTATCAATAATGGACTCGTCCAGAATTCGGGCGTTAGCCAGTAATTGTTCCAGTTTAGAAATTTTCAATTCGTGCAGACCTTGAGCTTCTTTGGCTGCATCGTATTCAGCATTCTCTGATAAATCTCCTTTATCGCGAGCTTCGGCAATTTGGTGGGCAATATGTGACCGACCTTTTGTTTTCAGTTCGTGTAATTCTGCTTTTAGCTTATTCAGCCCTTCCTCGGTATAATAGGCTATATTTCCCATATCCAGTAATCTAAATTTATAGGTTTGACTTTAGTAATGGCCTTATCATCCTCAGCCACAGATGAAATTAGAAAGCGGAAGCACAGGAAAAAAAACAGGTAGCTGTGATGGTAACAGCCTGTTTTTCAGTGTTCCTGTGCTTCGGTACTTCTAACGTAATGACAAAAAAAAAGAACGGTGACAAGACCGCTCTGGTTACTCAAAACAATTTTATGAGTGCAGAATCAATCTTCTCGCCGAAAAGTTCCTTCCCTACAGATTCCGTAGAGATTGGTTGAACAAAGTTAGCACATTCTACAGCAAAAGCAAGCAAAAATGAAAGTCTTTTCCCGGCAGAAAGGGTAACTCGATGAGTCTTAACGTCAGAAAGTATTTAAGTTTGCATTTGTGCATGGTAACAACAGGGTAGCATGCCTTTCGTTGACTTATCTTTAGAACAAGTAAAGAAACTTATGCGAATTATATTTTTAGGAACGCCTGAATTTGCGGTAGAAAGCCTACGGGTTTTAGTCGAAAATCAGTGCAATGTCGTAGCCGTAGTAACGGCTCCCGACAAACCCGCTGGACGCGGACAACAGCTTCAGCAGTCGCCCGTAAAGCAATATGCGGTTTCTGCTGGAATCCCAGTATTGCAGCCTGAAAAACTGAAAAATCCTGAATTTCTGGAAGAACTGAAAAGTTACCAGGCTGACTTACAGGTAATTGTTGCTTTTCGGATGTTGCCGGAAGTGGTCTGGAATATGCCACGGCTGGGAACGTTCAATTTACACGCTTCTTTATTACCACAGTACCGGGGAGCTGCTCCAATTAACTGGGCCATTATGAATGGTGAAACGGAAACAGGAGTAACCACGTTTTTTCTGCAACACGAGATTGATACCGGTCCACTGATTTTTCAGGAAAAAGAGCCGATTTCGTACAATGATACCGTCGGTGAAGTGTATGAACGTTTAATGAATTTGGGCGGAACGCTGGTGTTAAAGACCGTGCGGGCTATTGAATCAGGCGAGTATCCTCAAATTCCGCAGTCGGAGACAGAAGAAATCAAAATGGCTCCCAAGATTTTCCGGGAAACCTGTGAAATTCAATGGAACAAGCCATCTGAACAAGTACGTAACCACATTCGGGGATTATCGCCTTACCCCGCCGCCTGGACGACTTTACTCGGAAAAACCTGCAAAATTTACCGGGCTTCGGTTGCGGAAGTAAACGAAATTGCCGAACCGGGAACGTACCGTACCGATCACAAAACCTATGTGCAGTTTAAAACGAAGGAGGGTTGGTTAGCCATTGATGAGTTACAACTGGAAGGCAAAAAACGAATGGGTATCGAAGAGTTCCTGCGAGGTATGCAGGGGAAACTTTAGAGGCTGGTCTGAGTGTTAACGAGGTAGGATAGCACCCTTTTCTGAAAAAAGCAGGTTAATTTTATTTGTTTTTAGAAACAGGTAACTATTTAATTGAGAGTTAGTAATTTTCTTCATCAGCATCTATAAATGAGCGGCGAACAGCCATGATCACCACCTCTGTTTTTGACCTATTTAAAGTAGGACCGGGTCCCTCCAGTTCTCACACCATCGGGCCCATGAAGGCCGCTTATGATTTTTTGCAGGAGATCAAAAATCACCCGCAGCCGGGCCAGCACGTCGAGATTCACTTGTATGGCTCACTATCGGCCACGGGTAAGGGGCACGGAACGGATAAGGCCATTTTAGGCGGCCTACTGGGATGGTTACCCGACACGGTTGATCCGAAGGCTTTGCTGGATCTAATGAAATTGCCCGAGCAAACCTATGAGTTACCCGTAGGAGGCATATGGACGGGAGAAAAGGATTTTATCTACCATCGGGGTAAAACCGATTTCCCGCATCCCAATACCATGATTCTCAAGCTGACGGATGGCGAACATAACGTCTTGCTGGAACACGAATACTACTCGGTAGGTGGAGGCTTTATTCAGCGAAAAGGCCAGCCAATGGAAGGTACCCGCAGTACGCAGCCTCGTTTTCCGTACGAACACATGGACGAGCTGAAGAGTCAGTTAAAAACCTCGGGACTTACGCTGGCAGCTCTGATGATTCAGAATGAAAAGTCTTTAACGGGTTTGAGTGAAAAGGAGATTAACCGCAAGCTTGACTTTATTCTGGAAGCGATGGAAAAGGCCGTGAAACGCGGCCTGCGGGCGAAGGGAAACCTACCCGGCAAAATTCAGTTGAAAAGAAAAGCACCAGCGGTCTACGAGCAAGCCAAAAAACACTCCTTAACGTCCGACAGTTTTCTGATGTTTCTGAATGCTTATTGTCTGGCGGCTTCAGAAGAAAATGCAGCCGGTAGTATCGTCGTGACGGCTCCTACCTCGGGAGCTTCGGGCGTTTTTCCGGGACTTACCTATCTAATGAAACATCACTTTCATTACTCTCCTCAGAAAATGCGGGAAGGGATGCTGGCGGCGGCGGCGGTTGGTTTTCTTGTGAAACATAATGCCAGTATTTCAGGAGCTGAAATGGGCTGTATGGGTGAAATCGGTTCGGCTTCGGCGATGGGTGCGGCTATGCTGGTATACGCTGCTGGCGGAAGCATTAATCAGGTGGAAGCTGCCGCTGAAATTGGTATTGAACATCACTTGGGCATGACCTGCGATCCCATTGGGGGTTACGTGCAAATTCCCTGTATTGAGCGAAATGCGATGGGAGCAGTAAAGGCCTATAATGCTTACTTACTGGCCTTGTCCAGCGACGCTTCGTATCAAAAAATATCCTTAGACAGCGTCCTGAAAGTAATGCGGGCCACGGGCCGGGACATGTCTCAGAAATACAAAGAAACCTCCGAAGCCGGACTAGCTCTGAGCATGACGGAATGTTAATGGAGTTTTGAGTTTAGGGTTCATACGTTTAGAGTTGCAAAGCTTAGTTAACCCCAAACTCAAAACTCAAAACTCAAAACAACATATGGTACATCTAGTAGTGGCTGTAGCGGAAAATGGGGCTATTGGTAAGGATAATCAGTTGATTTGGCATCTGCCGGATGATCTGAAGCAGTTTAAAAAAATTACCTCGGGTCATACCATTGTGATGGGACGGAAAACCTATGAGTCCATTGGAAAACCATTACCGAATCGCACCAATGTAATCATTACCCGAAATCCAGCCTATCAGGCGGAAGGCTGTCTGGTCGTTACTTCTTTGCAGGAAGCGATGGAAAAGGATACTGATATCTATGTAATTGGCGGGGCTGAAATCTACGCTCAGGCCTTACCTGCTACTGACGTTATTCACTTGACGGAAGTGCATATTGCTGTAGATGGCGATGCCTTTTTTCCGAAATTAGACGCTGGCGAGTGGGTAGAGGTAAGCCGGGAAAGTCACTCAGCCGATGAAAAACATGCTTATCCCTTCGATTTTGTAGAATTGAGAAGGAGCGAAGTAGAAAAAATACAGGCGTAATGGTTCGTCCTTAAGTTGATTATGTAGTGGAGATTGCAGAACAAAGTTTAATCCTGAAGGCTTTTCCTTAACTTTGCGAAGAATCAATGCAGAAGTATTAGCAGGAAAGCTATTAATTAAAGGAACTCGTCTTTCTGTGCAGTTGGTAGTGGGTTTGTTAGCTGGTGGGTCAGATATTTGAAGAAATAAAATAAGAGTATCCCTACGTTACTAAGGAAGACATTTGAGTTTGCAAAAATGCTATAAAATCTACTGATTTCGTTTTTAAGTCGGAAGCTTTCTAAAGACTTTCGAATAACCCATAACGCAAAAGCATTTTATGGTTTTAACCGAAAAGTGGCTCGCGTTATTCATATCCGTTCAAAAGAAAAAACTGATGCTTAGTATCAACCATTTTCTTTTGGATTTCATTAATGAAGATTCCGTTTTAGCAAGAAAATCATGTCACAAAAAATTGTTCGCGTCGGGGATATTGAATGTGGATCAGACGAGTTGTTTCTGATCTCGGGTCCCTGCGTTATTGAAGACGAAAAAATCATGATGACCGTCGCCGAGAAACTCAAAGAGATCTCGGAACGCCTGAACATCAAAATCATTTATAAATCGTCTTTCCAGAAGGATAACCGTTCCAGCCTGGATTATTACTCGGGTCCCGGTCTGGACGCAGGTATCAAAATTCTGGCGAAAGTGAAGGAGCAGTTCGGCTTCCCACTCTTGACGGATATTCATTACCCCGATCAGGCGGCTCCCGTGGCTGACGTGGTAGACGTACTCCAGATTCCAGCGTATCTGTGTATGCAGACCACGCTAACGGTTGCAGCGGCTCAGACAGGTCGGGTAGTGAACGTAAAACACGGTCAGTTCCTGGCACCTGAAAACATGAAGCACCCGGTGAAGAAAATTGAAGATGCGGGTAATGATCAGATCATTCTGACGGAACGCGGCTATTCATTTGGTTACAATGACCTCATCGTCGATCCTCGTAGCTTCTATCACATGGCCCGTACGGGTTATCCCGTAGTGTTCGACGTAACGCACGCCATTCGTAAATATGGTATCCCTTCTAAAGATTCTAAAGGGGGTGCACGGGAATATCTACCCGTATTAGCCCGGGCTGGTGTCGCTGCGGGTGTGGATGGTTTATTCGTAGAGGCTCATACCTGTCCCAGCGAGGCTCTTTGCGACGCAGCTAGCCAACTGGACATCACGCTGCTCGAAGAATTCCTGAAGCCATTGATCGAGCTGCACGCCGTTGAAGTGAAATATCGCCATTCCTTACCCGAACTGGCATAACAATTTTGAACGTTTTCTGACTCCCCGAGTCAGTCATTTAAACCTCGGAGCGATCTCCGAGGTTTTTTTGTGCGGAGCCCATTCTTAAGAAAAACGGTACGTCTATGGCACATCCATCCAGCATACGGCCCGTTCTGGAGAAAATTTCCCGGAACCTTACGCCGAATTTTTATATCACGAATGATGATGAAGAAATTATTGATGCCTTAGTCGATAATGGAAAGATGATGCAGGATTTCTCTGTAAGTCAGGTTACTTCTTTTCTGGCTGATCAGGACTTTTGTCTGGCTTTTTATTTCGCCGACGAAGTAGATCGGGGTTTCAGTATGTACATCATCCGTGATTTTTCGGTGAACATTCGGGAAATGATTCAATTGGAATACGTTCTCGATCAAATCATGGATCACGGTTACAACTATCATCTTTTTCACGCCGCCCGTAGCAAAGTCGATGAAATGCTATACATGGCCCCCACTTTCCGGGCCATGTGGGAGAAAAAAGATAAAACAGAGGAGGAGTGATCTTGAGAGTCTATCTTAAAAGTAGGAAGATCGTGAAATAGGACTCTCGCGGCGTTTGAGACAGTTTAGGAGTTAATTGCAGGGTTAGTCCGCGTTACAAACGCAGATTCTCGAAAAAAGCGTTTGATAACGCCAAGCGTCGCAAAAGCTTTTCTCAGGCATCCGCAACATGGTCGCGGACAAACGATATTGCGTTTACTTACTTATACCCTGACCTGTCATCCAGAGCGAAGCGAAGGACCTTACTTAGCCTCGGGAAGGTTTGTAATTGGCTTGCATGTTGCGTTCCCGGATGAAATCCGGGGACACTTTTTTATGACCTTTTTCTAACGTATTGGGTCATGAGGCATTATTAATAACCCAAGACCCGCCCATTCCACAGAGGGTCTCTCCCTACGTTCGAGATGACAGTTGAGCAAACGATTGGTTATTAAGGTTTACATCAGCTTTCCCCGGATTATCATCCAGAGCTATTAAAAACTGGCCTATAGGTAATCTTTCTTATCAAACCACAGCGGGGTTAAATTTGAATGGAGCCAAGGAACTTACTTGCCTTGCGATTGTAAATTTTAGACGATCGATAAGTCTGTAAAAAAAAACAGTCGGATGCTTTGTGACACCCGACTGTTTTTTAGTAATAAAAGCTTCTTAGGATCACCCCCATTTAGCCTTCTGAATATTATCGATACTGGTTTTGATACATTCCAGCGGTGGACGTTTGCAAACGTCCTGCTCTACAAAGTACTGTTTCAGACCCGCTTTCTTGGCATCCTTGAAGATTGCACCGAAGTCAATGCTTCCCGTACCCACTTCTGCGAATTCCTGCTGAGGCGTTTTTGCCATGTCTTTCACGTGCCATAAAGGGAAACGACCAGGATATTTGGCGAAGTATTCGGATGGTTTTTCTCCGGCCTTCGCTACCCAATATAAATCCATTTCCATTTGTACAGGCGTGTTTTTCAGCAGTAAATCGTAGGGTTTTTCACCATCTATTTTTTGCGTAAACTCAAAATCATGGTTATGGTAACCCATAATCAGGCCTGCTTTCTTGGCCGTCTCGGTGCTTTTATTGAGAATACCAAAGAGGTTTTTATAATCTTCTGCCGAACGTTCATCGTCTACCAAGTAAGCTAAAACCACGTATTTCTGACCAATCGCAGCGGCATCGTCTACTGCCTTATCCCAGTTTTTAGTCAGACCATCGCCCGCTCCAAACTTTTGGGAACGTGCCGTCATGTAGTGACCACTGAAAGCCGTCAGGCCATTATCTTTCAGGATTTTAGTATACTCAGCGGGCGTTTTGCCGAAGAATTTACCCTGATTATAGCCGAAATTTTCAACCTTCTTGTAACCCAGTTTGGCGACTTGTTCCAACACTTTTTCGATACCCTGTTTCTGAATATCGTCACGTACAGTATATAGTTGTAAGCCAACTGATTTGGCTTGCGTGGCGGCTAAAGCATCAAGACCAGCCAGTGAAAGAGCTCCAAGTCCCAGTGAGGTATGGAGAAAATTTCTGCGATTCATAAAAAGCTAGCGTATTAAGTCTAAAATGGACTTTCGTATCAATCCTCTGATGTCAACGAACGGGCTAATGTATGAATCGCAGGTTTAAAAATGGAAATATGACAATAATAAATTTAATTATTAATGCAACACTCTGATGCTCAATCAGGCTTGCCCCAGCAGGCGTTTTACGTATTTCCCAACAATATCAAATTCAAGGTTAACCGAGTCGCCCACTTTTAATTGGGAAAAGGTAGTATGCGTATAGGTATAAGGGATAATGGCAACCCGGAAAGAAGAGGCTTCCGAATTAAAAACCGTCAGACTAACGCCGTTAATACAGATCGAACCCTTTTCTACGGTAATGTTTCCAACCGAGGCATCGTACTCAAAATCAAATAACCAGCTTCCATTCTCGTCCTGAATTTGCGTACAAATGGCGGTTTGATCAACATGGCCCTGCACGATATGCCCATCAAAACGACCATTTGCCTGCATGCAACGTTCAAGATTAACCAGTGACCCGACTTGCAAATGCCCCAGGTTACTTTTCTTCAAGGTCTCATCAATGGCCGTTACCTGATGCACGCCATCACCCAAGGCTATTACGGTTAGACAAACGCCATTGTGCGAAACGCTCTGGTCAATTTTTAACTCATGGGAAATCGGAGACTCGATACTGAAGGTGACATTAGTACCTTCCGTGTGTAATTCTGTAATCACTCCCGTGGCTTCGATAATTCCGGTAAACATATTTTATTGGCTTTTGCCGTTAAGTTGTAGATTTTTGCAGGATAACACCATTGCATCGCAATTTGCACCCGGAAATAGTTAATTGTCGATAGTTTTTTGGTTTTAGTTGTTTGTTGTCTGATAATTAACGAGTCATGATCAGAATTCGAGCAGTAACTCAAAATCCTAAACCCCAAACTCAAAACCAATAATGAATAGTCGAAAATTACTTTTAGTAGCCATTGCTGTACTGATTGTCGGTATTGTAGTGTATTCCCTAAGTACGGGTAAAACGACTTCCTATGCTGATGATCTGCGGGCGGAGCGGGCAGAAAAAGATGAGAATTACCGTACTTCAGCCGAATCTCCGATTAAGGACAAAGCCAACTTCAAAGGCCTGAATTACTTCCCGGCGGATTCGAGTTATGAAGTATTCGCAAAAATTGAAGAGCTGGATGAAACGAAGACCTTTGCCGTACAAATGACGGGCGGCCAGACCGAAAACTATACGCTTTTTGGTAAGGCAACCTTTGAGTTACAGGGTAAAACCTGCACGTTGCTGGTCTTTGAAAGCAACGAAGCCCGAACGCTGTTCATTCCCTTCAAAGATGTAACGGCGGGAAAAGAAACCTACGGCGGTGGCCGTTATCTGGATATCCCTGAGGGAGATATTACCGGAAATCGGGTTACGATTGATTTTAACAAAGCCTATAATCCTTTCTGTGCGTATTCGCCGGAATACACGTGTCCGGTGCCTCCAAAGGAAAACAACCTGCCCATTGCCATTCGGGCAGGGGAGCAGAATTTCCATGAATAAACGTAACCTGCTATGAAAACAACCTATCAGATTAAATCAAGTAACGCTGGATTTGAAATTTATAATGAACACGAAAAGTTACTAACGACGTTTCGTTACGATGGCTGGTTTTCGAGTAATGGGAAAGCCGAATTGCCGGATAAACAACTGTTTCTGAAACCTAAAAATATCTGGGCTTCGAAGTTTGATATTTTTATAAATGAGATTGATAAGGGAGATATCGTCTTTAACTGGAAAGGACAGATTATTATTAGAATTGATTATGATGGAAAAGAAAAGATATTCCTGCTAAAAGGGCGGGGTTTGATGAACCATCATTTTATTCTTGAAAATGAAATGGGAATCGTTACGCTGGCTTTCATGCCCAGGTTCAGCTGGACCTCATTCAGGTATGAATATCAGGTGGAGGTAGAGCCCAATCAGGAATCGCCTTTGGAGTTACTGATTTCCTGTCAGTTTGCCATTAACCTGTACATGACCATGACTACAGCCGCTGCCGTTTAGAGAAGGGGACCATAAAAAAGCTCTGCAACCATCGTTGCAGAGCCTTTTTCTATTATTAACCAATCTTTTAATATTTAAAGACTTTGTTACCCGCCATAACTTCCTGCGTTTTTTCGTCGAACGTAACCCGAAGGCCCGTGCGGTACGCTGCGTTGGACATGATCGTGGCAATGGAGTGCTGGTAACCCGCTTCAATCGGAGCGTTTGGCGTTTTACGACTCCGTACGCATTCCATCCAGTTTTTAATGTGGTTGAACGTCAGTACGTCGCCGCCGGTGTTCGCCCCCGTTTCTACTTTAGGTCCTTCCAGTTTGGCAGAAGCCAGCAGATTGGCTTGCATTTTCATGTCTGCTGCATCCCGAGCCGTTAACCCACCCGTAGGTGAAATCATGTTGGTGTCGAGGTTCAGCTCTCCACCGTTGGAGTAATAAATCTCTTTTGTGCCTCCTGCCGAGTTACTGAAACGGCTGGCAAACGATACCTGGAAACCTGTCGTAGGGTCGTTTAGCGGGCCGTAATCGAATACTACCGTCAGGGTATCAGCGTTTTTACGACCGTCTTTCCACTGGTAAATGCCTCCATTCGCTACGGCTGAACGGGGGTGAGGCAGGCCGGTAAACCAGTGCACCGTGTCAATCTGGTGACTCATCCACTGACCGGGAATTCCCGAAGAATAAGGCCAGAATAGACGGTACTCCAGGTATTTACGAGGATCAAAAGCTTCTTTTGGACGGTTGAGTAAGTAACGGTTCCAATCCAGATCTTCCTGCTTACACTGAGCTACCAGCTCAGGGCGACGCCAGCGACCGGGCTGGTTTACGTTCCACATTAATTCAACCATGGTAATAGGACCGAATTTACCGGATTTGATGAATTCTTCCGCCGCGTGATAATTCGCACCACTGCGACGTTGCGAACCAATCTGAACGATTTTACCCGAGGCTTTTACGGCTTTCAATACCGCACGGGCATCTTCCATGGTTTCGGCCAGTGGTTTTTCGGTATAGGTATCGCAGCCCGCTTTTACCGCATCAATCGTGTGGATGGCGTGCTGGAAATCGGCTGTGCTGATAAACACGGCATCAACCGCTTTGGCATCGTAGAGTTCGTCGTTATTGCGATAATCTTTAATGGTTCCGCCTAATTGTTTTTCCAGGAAAGCTTTACCTTCTTCCCGGCGACGCTTCCAGATGTCGGAAACCCCCACCATCTCGAAGTTCATTTCCTTCGCCAAAGCTTTAAACGGAGGGACGTGTGAAGCCCGGAAACGATCGGAGAATCCTACACAACCCACACGAACGCGGTCGTTAGCTCCGAGGATTTTACGATAACTGGCTGCAGACATCGCATTCACGCTCAAAGCCGTGCCCGCAGCAGCCAATGATACTTTCTTAAGAAACTCTCGACGATTTTCCATAGTCTAAACCGAAGGTTAATCGGCTTTTTTATTAGGTTATTAATTGAGTTTGTGAGTTTGGAGTTTAGCGTTTGGGGTTTAGAGTGATTGCTGTTGTAAGCGAATACGTTACGTCAACCTTTAACTCAAAACCCTAAACGCCCAACCCCAAACTTATTTTAATTCCCGAATCTTGATACTTCTGAAATTGACGATGTCGTGGTGATCCTGAAGGAGGATGGGGCCTTTTTCTGCTGCTCCAAAACCTTTGAATGGAGCGTATTTCGAACGTTCGATCAGAGCTTTAAAAAGTGGGGAGTTTCGCTCGTATTCCAGCACTTTAAACCCATTTAGCCAATGCTCCACGTGATTGTTGGGATATACAATCACCCGGCCTTCATTCCATTCCCCAATTTTCTTGACGGCGGCTTTGTTAGGGCCTGTCTTATCCGCTGGAATAAGGTCATATAACGAACCAATCTTGCGGTTACCACCCGCTCCGAGTTTAGCATCAGGGTGTTTTTCGTCATCTAATACCTGAAATTCCGGCCCAACCGTTGCTACACTTTTTAGGGCATCCGCAGGGATGGTAGTCGGCGATTGATTAGGCTGGTATTCGTAGGTATCAGTTACCCATTCATTCACAAAGTATTTGACTCCGGCATTGGCTGCTTCCGTTAACTTGAACTGGAAGGTCAGCTCAAACGCTCCGAATTTTTCAGTAGTCAGGATGTCTCCACCACCGCCGGAAGCTACATCCAGCGTTAACTCCCCATCCTTCATAATCCATCCTTTGGTAGGAAAATTAGGTTTACCTGCCCCACGCCAGCCATTGGATGTTTTCCCATCCCACAAAAGTTTGAAACCTAACGCTTTTTCCTGTTCAGAAATGGTGTTGGGAATCAGGTTAATAACAGGGGTGTTGTCAACAGGAGAGGGCTGTAGATGATCCGTCTGGATACGAATGTTTTTCCAGCGAATGGTCTTTCCTTCATGCGAAGCATCTTTACCAATGCTATGCACCTGTAAAGCAATGTATCCTTTAGGAGTTACATCATCCACCAGATTTGAAACGGGAACGCCATTGACGAAGGTGCGGATGGAGTTACCTATGGCTTCAATGCGGTATTTATTCCATTCGCCTCTTTTAAAAGCCGCTTTACCAGCCGGATTATTATTAGGATTACACAGCCAGCCTCGACGAGCTTCGTCATAAATGCCGCCGCTCCAGCTACGTTCGGCGGGGTCAATTTCCATCTGATAGCCATTGACGCGGCCATCGCCTTCGCGTTGCAGACTGCGGAACTGAATACCGGAATTGAGATCGTTATCAATTTTTACGTCACATTCAAAAATGAAATCGCCATACTGCTGTTCGGTAAGAAGAAAGGTATTGGGCGTATTCATCTGAGAAATACCGATGATTTCTCCGTTTTTAATTTCATAGTTAGCCTTACCCGAAGCCGATCCGTCAGCTATCTTCCAGCCTTTCAGGGTTTTACCATCAAATAAATTTTTCCAGGTGCCCTTGGGAGGATTGGTGGCATACGTTAGGGTATGACTGGAAAGTGCCAGCGTTACTAAAAGTACTGATAATCTTTTCATGTTTAATGGTTTAATGGTCCACACGGGGAAGGTGATCCAACCGCTCAGAATCATTCAGGCACACTTCATTTAAATGACCCCGTTTTTTGGATTTACCCTGAAAAATAGAGTTCATTTATAGAGAAAGCTCACCGTTTCGAAGAAAGTAGGCCGGGATTATCCCTATTGAACTCCTCTGGGGTTAGCTGGAGTAGTCATGCTCCGCTCTTTTGGATTGCAAATTCAGAATAGTTAAGAACGGTCGATTAGTTAGAGACGCGATTTTACCGCGTCTGGGTAAGAGGCGGTTTTTATGACTAGTTAGTTTTTCTCATCTCCCCGCCAGACGCGATGGGTCTTTTGTTCTTTAATGAATTTAGTAGGTTAGAACGGGTTATTAGGTTTACTAGTGACTCATGCTGCCAGCGAAAAAGCTGGCAGCGGCCTATAAGCCAGCATGTCGGTAGGTATACGATCCCTATTGACCTTTGTCTTCAATGGGTCGCAATCCAGAACAGTTTACTTATTTTACTAGTAACTCATGCTGCCAGTGAAAAGGCTGGCAGCGGTCTATAAGCTAGTACGTCGGTAGATAGTAAAGGCGTTAAGTAGTGTAACTGAGAACCAACAACGGAAAACTAGCTTAGCTGATGGCAATCTTTTGCTCCTGCAAAAATTTTTTGCTGGTTTCGGCACAGGAAAGAGCGGTTTTCCCCTGGTCGGGAACGCCGTCCAGTTCGATGATTCCCCAGCCTTTGAAATGAATCTCGTTCAAGGCTTTGAAAACCGCTGGAAGGTTAACGTTTCCCTGACCCAGTTCAACGAATTTATAGGCTTTCGAATCGGAATTACCGGGTAAAGGACAGCGAACGTCCTTCAAATGCAGAGCATGAATCCGGTCTTTGTATTGATGAATCGCTTTGGCCGGATCGCCACCGCCCTGGTGATAATGGGCTACATCAAGTAATAATTTTACATACTTCGGATTCATCTCCTGAACGATGATATCCACTTCCTCCGGTGTTTCGCCCAACTGGTGCATGTGGTTATGATACGTGGCCTGAATGCCCATGGCAGCCGTTTGTTTACCAATTTCGTTCATAACCTGTGCCAGTCGCTTCAATTCTTCTGTCGTTGGTTTCCGGTCTTTCGGTCGAGCATTATTGGTTAACTGGATGCTGCTTCCACCCAATGCCTTTACAAAGCTGGCGTGAGCCGTATGCATGTTGATGGTGCTTTCTTCTTTATCCGGGTCAATTTCTACGTTGCCGCTGGAAAACATGACCAGTTTCAGCTGATGAGCGTCGAGCTCAGCTTTAAGTTCACTGGGTTTGTTGCGATAGGGGCCAAAGGCATTGGCTCGAAGCTGAATGCCCTGAAAACCGAGGGAGGAGATATCCTTGATAGCATCGGTATCCTTACCTCCCCAGGTAATGGCCGAATAACCAATCTGTAATCCTGATTTTTTGAAAGCAAAAAGGTCAAGAGAGGAGCCTAAAACAGTGGCCGACGTAAATAACCCGGCCTGTTGTAGGAACGACCGGCGGGAAAGCGAAGATTTCATAGATGTCAGAGGTTTTTCTCAAGACGGAAATTTAGTCTGAAACCCCTGACTTTCTGAAGATTTACTTTAAAACTAAGGGATTTGACTCGATTTTTCGGAAAGCTCCTGAAGTTGACGTTTAGCTTTGCGATGACGAACCCGCTGACCAATATCCAGCCTGATTTTTGTTTCTGAACCTTCGTCTTTAGCCCTTAAGTTGAGCGTCCAGCCGGGCGTATGTTCTTCATCGTAACGCACCAATTCATAATCTTTATCCCGTTTGCGAAGGTTACGCAGAGGAATCTGAACGAATAAATCCGTCTGATTCCCAAAGCTGTAAGTTCCTCCAACAAATAAGGTCAGGGCCGTTGACTCAATGGCCATTTTATCCATTTCAATTTCACGTCCTTTAAAACGGAACTGACTCGTTAATGGAGCAAATTTGATATGGTCAAAATCCCGATTTTTAAAGATGAATTTCTGAATGCCTTTAATAGGTTTGAAACCAATTAATTCCCCATTCCGAAGGTTGAAATTAAGGTAACCTGAAAACGTACCCGGAATTGGGGTATAATCCCGGCGTAATTTCATTTCAATTTTCCCTTCCGAATTCCATAAGCCTCGAATGTTTCGATGCGTAATGGTTTGTTGCTGAAAGTCGTCAAAAGCCCAGAATAGCTCCTGAATATTGGTATTTCGCAGAGCACAGGCCACACTCAGTCGAGCAGGGTTGCTCTGCACATAATCAATTTGACCATTGAAATTGAAGTTTCCTCTAAAGGCATTCATCGCCAATGACTTGATTTGCATTTTTTTATTCGTCAGGTTAAGCTTTCCACTGACCTGACTGGCTTTGAAATGGCGATACTGGAATTGGTCAAATCGTACATCAATATCGGTTTCTAACTGGTCAATGATCCGATCTACTTTAGCGATTAACTGCTTGCGGGCTTGTTTCCGGGCCAGAGCAGAGCCTTTGGGCTTCAAAGGCATAATTTTAATCGCATTGAAGTTCAAATTAGGCGAATAAATAGAAGCGTTAGCGTACAACCGAACATTGGAGGAAGTAAGAAAAGGGATTAACCTTTTAATTTGCCCCTTCACCGTTAACGGACTTTTGTTGAGACGCGTGTTGATGTGATGAATCAATAAATCTTTTTCATTGAAGCTGGCTTTCATGTTTAACTGATCGAAAATCAACTGACGATTCAGGTAACGAAAACTGCCGTTTTCAACTTTTACAAAACCAGTTAATAAGCCTGATAGATCACCCGTTTTAGGGTCAATAACGTTTACAACACCCCCTCTATACTGAGCATCGAGGTAAATTTTACCGTTTTCAAGTACAAAGTTACTTGCGTTGATATTATCGTTTAATCTTGAAAAATCGGTATCAATATGGGCGGTGATGTAGGCTCTGGATTTAATGAAATTATGAATAATCATCTTGCCACTGACGGGCAGACCATCGTCCCAGTTGGCGGTGTATTCATCAAAAAATACTCGGGAATTTTCATTACCCGTGGGGAGTGAACCGCTGGCATGATTGGTAAAATGCCCCTTTACCCGCAGATTCGTTAATAAACCCAGCTTGGATTCAAAACGGCCCGGTCCTGTGGCAAAGCGAACGTCAATTTGGGGTTCGATGCCTGCTCCGGTGGAGCCGTTCACTCGAACAATGGCACTTTCAATTTCCGGGTAATATTCAAATTTCCCGATGGACGCTGCCAACTGACGGGGCATTAAGTCGAGAGCTTTGGTAAGTGGAAGCCGATTCAGGTGAAGATAGATATTCATATTCGGCGGACGTTTCACAAAAAACTGAAAACGGCCATGAGCCCGCAGGGTATCTTTTTTCTCGAAAACCAGGCGGGAAGGCTCAAGGGTTAAGACTCGAGTAGCCGTATCAATGCGAAGGTTCAGCTTGAGTTCCGTTTCCTGATTGGTACCAAAGCTACCCTTATTGGGATTAAAGGCCAGCCCATCCAGATGCATAGGTCCCCGAACGCCGATTTTGAACTGATTTTTTTTATGGGAAATCTGGCAGACGATGTCTTTGAATAAACCACCGTACCATTTATGATGAAGCGAATCAGCGAAGTGCACCTGAATATTTTCGAGGCGAACCTGCTTAATATCTACCAGAAAACCTTTTTTTCGGGCCTGAGCCGTTTTTTTAGCGGGATCTTTCGGCTCAAATATGCTCCAGTTGGCGTAACCATCCTTGAGTTTAAGAGCATTAACCGTTCCATCTACCAAACGAATGTGGCGAATCTGAACCTGCCGCCGGAAAAGATCAATTAGGTCAAGTCGAACGCGTACCTGCCGGACGGTCAGAAAATCAACATGATGCAGATCGTGTTTTAAATCTTCCAGCCTGACATTTTCCAGCGTTATGGTTAAGCCCGGAACGCCGCCTTCCCAGAAAACGATGTTGAAGTTATCCGCATAAAAGTTACCCTTGATCTGATGACTGACTTCGTGCTTGATACGGTCAAAAATCCGATCCCTGTAACTATAAATAGCCGCCATTAGTATAAGCCCTAGAACGAAGAAAAGGGCGAATACTCGTAAAAAAATACGTTTAAGGCGTTTGAAATTCATAGAGTTTTAGGGCAATAAGGCGGTAAATAAATGGTTTGGGGTACGGGCACCAATGTACTCAGATTTTTAAAAATCAGCCGCGGGATTAAACGAATTTAATGCGAAGGATTTTATCTGGTATTAGGGCAAGGTGACTGGGCGTAACGACCTGAAAGGTAGTGAAAAAGATCTTGCCAGCTTGAAAGTGAAGGGAAACTGAGAAAGCGAAAAAACCAGACTTTCATTAAGTCTGGTTTTCAAAAAAGAAATCATCAGGCGGGTTCTTCCCGAAACATTTCATCAATAATCTGAGGTACGTTGGTTTCCCGGACTTCACCAAGCCAGAGGTTAGCGGGCTGAATGGCGATTACGGGACCCTGTTTGCATCGACTGGTGCATTCCATCTCCACTAGTTCAACTTCCCGCTTCAGACCCCGCTCTTTCAGTTCACTTTTAAAGGTGCGTCGCAGATCTTTCTGGAGTCGGCTGCATTTACTTCCCTCGCAAATCATAATGACCCAGGGACAGGTATCATGTAATTCTCTCATGGCTGTTACGGATAATAACCAAAGCTATAAATGATCTTTTGTGATTGTGTAGTGAAATGTTGGAAGTGCAGGAACAAATTACCCACCGATGGTGGTCATGGATTCATGGACGGAAGTGCTTCGCAACTGTTCTGCTTCGTATCCATCTTTGGGCCGATTTCGGAAGGCCTGAATAAACTTAAGTGTAAGTTCTTCGTCCGAAATACCTTTCCGTAACAAATCCCGAACGTCCATTACCCCGTCGTCGTAAAGGCAGGTTTTCAGCGTTCCCTGTGCCGTCATTCGAATGCGGTTGCAGGTGCCGCAGAAAGTCCGGGAAAAAGCGGCGATGATGCCAATGTTTCCTTCAAAACCCGGAATCTGGTAATGATAAGCCGTAGAATTGAGCGGATCGATTTGTTTCTGAATATCAGGAAATTCAGTTTTCAAATGATCCAGAATTCGACGATAAGTCCAATGAAGAATAGGATAATGGGAACCTTCGCCATTAAAAGGCATTTCTTCAATAAATCGAACCGAAACGGGATATTTCTCGGTAAGCCGGGCTAGTGGAATCAGGTCTTCAATGTTACGGCCTTCCATGACCACGGCGTTGACTTTTACTTCAAAGCCCGCTTCCAGTAACTCGTATAGGCAGGCTTCTACTTTGGTAAATTCATCCCGACGAGTAATGTCATAAAATCGCTGCCGATCCAGCGAATCCAGGCTGAGGTTAATCGTTTTAACGCCTATTTTTTTTAAGTCTGGAATGTATTTTTGAGTGAGAACACCATTGGTAGTAATGGCGATTTCCTCAATACCTTCGATGTCGGATAACTGATAGAGAAACTTCGTTAGATCGTGCCGAACGAAAGGTTCACCACCCGTAATACGAACTTTCCGAACGCCCAAGCCTGCCAGCACGGTTGAAATGCGTAACATTTCTTCGTAACTCAGCAGTTGTTTCTTGGGCAGATAGGGGATACCCTCTTCGGGCATGCAGTAGAAGCAGCGAAGATTGCAACGATCGGTAACCGCCAGTCGTAAATACTGGATGGGCCGCCCGTGGTTATCATAAATGAGAGGGTGAGTTGTTGACATCTTATACAAATAAACGAAAAAAAGCCTCGCTTGTTCCCGAAGCTTTATCAACTTTGAAATATGGAATTGACAATACATTTATACGGCATTACCCGTGATATTATGGGAAGCTCAAAAAAAAGCGTCCAGCTTCCCGAAGGTGCCCGCGTGCAGGATTTATTAGAATTGATTCGCCGGGACTATCCCTCACTGGCTGAACTGAAATCATTGCTAGTAGCGGTAAACGAAGATTATGCTGAAACGGATGTAGTACTGACCGAACGCGATGAAATTGCTCTGATTCCCCCCGTGAGTGGAGGATAGCCTTTGGAGTTTAAAGTTTTGAGATCAGTGTTAGACGGATCATCCTTTGGGCTTACCTCTAATTTCGACACTGATCGCTAGCAACCAACAACGATTAATAGCAATAAAATGATAGAAATAACCGATCAGCCTATTGAGGTTCAGAGCTGTATTGACGCGGTTCAATCCGAGCGGGCCGGGGCCGTTGATGTTTTCATTGGCACCGTTCGGAATCATAATAAAAACAAAGAAGTCGTTCGACTGGAGTTTGAGGCTTTCGATACGATGGCGGTGAAGAAAATGAAGGAACTGGCAGATGAGGCGTCCCGCCGCTGGCCAGTAGAAAAAATTGCTATTGTTCACCGCAAAGGCGTTTTGGAAATCGGAGCCATTGCGGTGGTAATTGCCGTAGCCACCCCACACCGTAAAGATGCTTTCGATGCCTGCCGTTGGGTGATTGATACTTTGAAAGAAATAGTACCGATCTGGAAAAAAGAGATTTATGAAAATGGAGAAGAATGGCTGGAGGCCCACCCATAGTTTAGTTGTTGGTCAATAGATATTGGCTTTAGGACCATCGGAGACCGCTCAGCGAGCGGTCTTTTTTTGTTACCAGTGATCTTAAATTTTTTAGGAAACTCTTGTCGATTCCAAATCATTTTTACCTTTGTATGAAATTAGATTAAATCTAAATAAATATAAATTGCTCAATTCGTACCTCCGTGGCTGTCCATTCAATCATTCGATGTGTATTCTTCTTTAGCCTGACGATGGGTCACGTCTGGGCTCAAACGGGCCGTGTGGTAGGTAAAGTAACCGACGAAAAAGGGGAGGCGGTTGAGGCGGCTTCCCTCGTTGTGAAAGGCACTACATACGGCGTCATTTCTGATGAGCAGGGGCGTTATCTTTTCAAAGACTTAAAACCCGGGGCTTACAAAATCCGGGTGAGTCGGGTGGGAATGAGTAGTCTTGAATTGCCCGTGAAAGTTGAAGGAGGGCAAACCCAAACGCTGGATATTCAACTCAAATCCGAGTATACAAATTTTCAGGAAGTGGTTGTAACGGGCCAATTTGAGCCTCAGTCACTCAAGCAATCCGTTTTTCAGGTACGAACCATCGATCTGGAACGCATTCAGGCCCGGGCGGCTACTTCGCTCGTGGGGGTTTTGAATACCGAGCTCGGTATTCGTTTCTCCAATGACATGGCTCTGGGCACGTCCGACATTCAGTTGATGGGGATGACGGGTCGTAACGTCAAAATTCTATTGGACGGCGTACCCATGCTTGACCGGGGTGACACCCGCGAAAGCCTCAATCAGATTGATATTAATACCATCGCTCGCATCGAAATCGTAGAAGGGCCCATGTCGGTATCGTATGGTTCAGATGCACTGGCGGGAGTTATTAATATTATTACCAAAAAACCGGGAGCTGAGAAATTATCCGTGATGGCTCGGGTGCAGGAAGAAAGTGTGGGGAAAGAATACGAGTTAGGCCGGGGCCAAGGTTCGCATTTAAATAGTTTTGGGGTAACGTGGCAACGAAAAGGCTGGTTTGCGTCCGTAGGCGGAAGCCGCAATGATTTTGGTGGCTGGCAGGGATATTCTCAAACCCGCACGCCCGATTGGCAGGCTAAAAATCAGTGGTTAGGGAATGGAACCCTCGGCTACCGGAACGATAACTTTAGCATTCGCTATCGGCTGGATGGGTTACAGGAAACCATCAAGGCTTTGGGAGCCGCGAATGCTAACACAAATGTCGCTCGTGATCAGAACTTCATTACCAAACGCCTCATGCATCAGGGGCAAGCCGAATGGAAGGCTAACGACCGTTTGAGTTTGAATGCCATAGCCGCCTATACGGATTACAGCCGCCGTACCCAAACGACTCAAATTGATTTAAACACAGGTCGCCGGACGCTTTCGCTTGGGGAAGGGGAACAGGACGTAGCCAGTTTCGATAACTTCATGTTCCGGGCTACGGCTCAATATCGGCTGAATAATCAGTGGTCGTTTCAGCCGGGCGTAGAGTTGAATCGTGATCAGTCCGCCGGAGCCCGAATTTCAGCGAATGATGGAATATCCGATCTGGCTTTTTACGTTTCTTCGGAATGGAAACCCGTGGAAGCAATAGTCATTCGACCCGGGTTACGCTTCATTCATAACTCCGTGTATCAGGCTCCGCCCGTCATTCCTTCCATTAATACCAAGTTTGCCCTCACGAAAAAATTGGACTTTCGGGCTTCGTACGCACGTGGCTTTCGGTCGCCAGCTTTGCGGGAATTGTACTTCAATTTTTTTGACGCCAGCCATTCCATTCAGGGTAATCCCAATCTGAAAGCAGAATACTCGAACAGCTTTAATGGATCATTTTCCTGGGAAATGCTGCGTAGCAAAGCGGGTTATCTAAATCTGGTTCCGGGATTTTTCTATAACGATTTCCATAATCTGATTTCCTACGGTAATGATCCGGTTGATCCTCGCATCATGCGTACGGTTAATATCGACCGTTTCAAAACTGCTGGAGGAACCCTGAATACGGTATTGCAATGGAAAGATCTGCAAGGCTCTGTGGGTTACTCTTACATCGGTCGTTTCAATCAGCTTTCGACAGATGCCCGCATTCCCGAATTCAACTGGGCTTCTGAAATTAATGCAAACCTGATTTACACGGTCAAAAGCATTCATACCAAACTTAATCTCTTCTATAAATACACCGGAAAACGTACCAGTTACCAGACGGCCGCCGATCTCAGTGTGCAACTGGCCGAAACGGCTGCTTTTCACTGGATGGATTTCTCCATCAGTAAGCCTTTGTTCCGCGTATTGACTCTTAATGCCGGGGTGAAAAATATCCTCGATGTAACCCGACTCAATAATACCGCTACTGATTCTGGTAGTGCTCACAGCAGTAGCGGTCCGATTCCTCAGAGTTATGGACGTTCGTACTTCTTAGGCTTGACCTTTAACTGGAGTAACTAACGCCTCATCAAAAGCTAGTGACCACATCAAAATTCCTCCTATTTAAAACCCAATGAAGCTCATGAAGAAGCAGTTTTTATCTCTATTATTCGTAGTAAGCATGGCAGCATTGATTCCGGCCTGTAAAACCGACGAACCTCCGCTGCCCGATAACACCGTTCAGTTTGAATCGGCTGAAAAAGGTTTTTCTTCAGATTCTTCTTCCGTTACGGTTCATTTAAATCTGGATCGTGCCGTAACGGCGGCTACCAATATCGTGGTGGACTTAACCCCAACGGGAGTTACCTACGGCACGCATTTCACGACGGCCCCGGCAGCAACCAATAACTCGATTACCGTAACGGTTCCAGCGAACAGTAAAACAGCTTCGATCAAGGTTACGAAAGTGGCGAACATTTTCCTGACGGGTTCAGAAACGATTGATTTCACCATTAAATCGGCGAATAACTCGGTCGTAAATGGTGCTACCGCTACGCAAAAACTGAAGTTCTCTTCCATCATTTCCAGCGGTTCAGCTCTGAAACTGAACGGTGGAGCAGGGGGAGCCGGTGCGGTTAACTCGGTATTCGTTGATTTTAGCTCGAATAGCCAAACGGCTGTAGCTCGCAATAGTTGGGATTTAGGGTTTTACAACGGAACGGACTTCCGCGTAATTCTGAATGCCACGACTGGAGCTACCGCGAAAGCACTAACCAAAACCGATTTAACGCAGGTAACCGCCGCCGATACTACTGCTCTAGCCAGCGTATTAATTTTAGGAACGGGGCAGGGCACGTTTGATTTGGTAGATAACATCGACGGTGATCTTAGTAAAACGGTCATCAAAGCCGTGTCTGCTACGGATGCTGAAAATCCGGTATATATCGTGAACCCTGGTAACGCTGGAACGACGCAGAAACCCTGGTATAAAATTCGAGTGCTTCGCAAAGGAACAGGTTATACCGTGCAATATGCTCGTATCACAGAAACGACGTTCAAAACGCTGGATATTACCAAAGATTCAAACCTGAATTTTAGCTACATGTCTTTCGCACAGGCCAAAGCGGTTTCTGTAGAACCCACGAAAGCAAACTGGGATCTGGTTTGGGGCTTAACGACGTATAAGGCTACCGAGACGATTCCTTATACCTACTCAGATTTCGTTCAGATTAACTACCTGGCGGGCGTAGAGGCAGCCGAAGTGCTGACCAGTACAGTTAGCTACGATGCCTATGCAGAAGCTAATATTGCCAGCTCTTCTTTCAAGAAAGAACGTAACGTCATTGGTAGCAACTGGCGTACGTCAGCAGGGCCTGGAGGAGCGGCAGCGGGCGTAAAAACGGATCGTTTCTACGTAGTGAAAGACGCTTCGGGTAACGTTTACAAGCTGAAATTCGTGAATTATACTTCAACAGACGGCGGCGAACGCGGTTACCCAAACATCGAATATAAATTGGTAAAGAAGGGAAGCTAAGTGTCTTTTCAGTATGATTGATAAAACAAAAGTCCGCTGCATAGGAAGGTGCAGTGGACTTTTGTTTTATGAAATCTACTATCAATAGGCATATTCTACCTCAACCGGAAAGTGATCGGAGCCTTTAATATCTCGGCGAACCTTGTGGCTCAAGACTTTAAAGTGATTGCTATGAAACTGATTATCGATTCGAATAAACCAGGGGCTACGATTAAGGGTAAAGCCAAACCCGCGGCCAGCCTCTTCAAAACTGTTTTTCAGGTAACGACGGGTTTTTCCGTAGGCAATTCCCGTAGGTACTTCGTTGTAATCTCCACAAAGAATAACGGGATAAGGACTGTTTTTAACTATTTTAAGGACTTCTTCAATCTCAGAATTATGAGCAATGAATCCCTCTTTAAGCTTATGTAGAATGGACCTGGTTTCTGCTTTGGCAACCTTGGAATTTTTGGCCCGAGCTACATTTCCTACCCGAACGCCCATCGAGTAGAGATGAATACTAATAACCCGAATGGTATCCGAATCTTTTTTAATGTCCGCCATAACGAATCCATTATGCCCGCCAGCATTCTCAAAAACGTGGTAACTCTGATTAACAATGGGATATTTTGAAAACAAAACGGGCCCTAAAAACCCCTGGTCGCTTTTCCGAAGATCGCCGCTATACCAATTCAATTCTTTAAAGATCACTTTATACCGATAACCCCTTGTCCGAAGCTGGTCATTCAATTTAAATTCGTCAGGTAAATACGAATAATCCCAGCTATAGTATTCCTGCAAGCATAAGATATCTGCATTTGAAGATTTAAGCCAGTTTAGCATGGAGTGTAAAGGGCGAATATCCTTATTCTCCATGTATTCACTGACTCCAAAGGCTGTGGTATTAAACGTAGAAACTCGTAGGGAATGAGAAAGATCCCCGGGCTGATGACTGGCGTGAAAACCAATGGTACGAAGCCAGAACGGCCAGCCTGCCAGAAGGAAAATCAGGGGAATCCAGGCCTTTCGAACATTTCTGAAAAACCAGAAGACTGTCAGTAAAGCCAGTAACATCATTACCCAAGGCAGAAATAATAATAGAAAGCCAGTGATCCAGTGCGTCCACCAGAGCGTATAACCCAAGGTGTACCCAATGATCAGGTAAAGACAGAGAGCATAGGTAATCAAAGAAAAAAGAGAGGTGAAAAATCCACCGGTATGATTTCGGGAAGTCATGGAACTCTTTTTCAAATACAATGAAGGTTGTTTGGAGTGCGTGTAAAAATGGGCGATAAACTTAAAACTCTCGATAGAAAACGAATATAATATTGCTTATGATAAGAAAAAAGTGTTAATTTGCATTAGATTTCAACGGAAAGAAGAGGGGCCTATCACTCCTCTTCTTTGTTTATACGAGTTTTTCGTTGAAAATAACAGGTTTAGCCGAAGGGTAAACGTATCCTGAAAGCCGCCTACTGCTGATGTGGTATGAATCTGAAAGAAAAAATTACAGAGCTGGCTGCGGCCTTATTACCAGACGAAAGTTATTATCTGGTAGATGTGCAGGTGAGTGAGTCTCGTATCAAGTCAAAAATAACCATTTTGGTAGATAGCGACGCAGGCATCAGCATTGATGAATGTGCCGCTTTGAGTCGTGAATTAGGGCATCAGATTGAGGAACTGAATTTAATTGAAAATGCTTATACATTGGAAGTATCCTCTCCTGGTGTTGATTTTCCACTGACCCAAACTCGCCAATACCAACGGAATATCGGCCGGAAACTTCGTGTTCAGTTCAAAGACGGAAGTGAGAAAATCGGCTTGTTGAATACTGTAAGTGATTCCGACATTTCGATTACCACGGATGGGACCAAGAAAGAACCAGCCGTAACGCTCGTTATTCCGTATGTCGAGATAAAGAAAGCTCAAGTGCTGGTATCATTTAAATAATCCTTAAGTGGGCATTTCGCCAGCCGGGCAAGTCTAATGAAGTTAGGTAGGAATGAACCAAGGCTTCGTGACTGGAAACCAACAAAAACTATGACGAACCGATGAACAGTGCAGAACTGATCTCTTCCTTCGCCGATTTTGCGAGAGAGAAGAACATTGACCGTCCGACGATGATCAAAATTCTGGAAGATGTCTTCCGGACGATGATTCGTAAGAAATTCGGTACTGATGAGAACTTTGACGTAATCATTAACCCTGACAACGGCGATTTGGAAATGTTCCGGACGCGGGAAATCGTGGATGATGATTCTGAAGATATTTGGGATTACGATAAAATTCCACTGGCGGACGCCAAGAAAATCGAGAAGGATTTCGAGGTTGGCGAAGAGGTAGTGGAAGAAGTGAAGCTGGAAGACTTCGGTCGCCGGATCGTGCAGACGGCTCGTCAGACGCTGATTCAGAAAGTAAAGGATATGGAGAAGGAATTGCTCTATTATCGTTATAAAGATCAGGTAGGTGAACTGTTAACGGTTGAGGTATACCAGGTGCTGGGTCGTGAGATTATTTGTCTGGACTCGCAGGGCAATGAATTAAGCTTACCCCGCGATCAGCAGATTCCCCGTGACCGCTTCAAGAAAGGTGATTCAACGAAAGCCGTTATTCACAAGGTGGAAATGAACAATGGTACACCTAAAATTTCGCTTTCACGGACTTCACCCGTTTTTCTGGAACGTTTGTTTGAGCAGGAGATTCCTGAAGTTACGGATGGCCTGATCATGGTTCGCAAAGTAGTACGCGAGCCCGGTGAACGTGCCAAAGTAGCCGTAGAATCGTACGATGATCGGATTGATCCCGTAGGTGCCTGCGTAGGTATGAAAGGTAGCCGGATTCACACGATTGTCCGGGAAATGAACAACGAAAATATTGACGTGATTAACTTCACAGATAATATTGAGTTATTGATTGCCCGTGCCCTGAGTCCTGCGAAAATCAGCCGCATGAGTATTAACAAGGACGACAAGCGGGTATCAGCCTGGTTGAAGCCCGATCAGATTTCACTGGCCATCGGAAAAGGCGGTCAGAACATTAAATTAGCAGGTAAATTAGTCGGAATGGAAATCGACGTCTTCCGGGAAACCGAAGGGCCGGTAGATGACGATGACGTTGAACTCAATGAGTTCTCCGACGAAATCGAACAGTGGGTACTCGACGAACTACACCGCGTCGGTCTGGATACAGCCAAGAGTGTTCTTGCTATGGGCAAGGAAGATCTGGTTCGCCGGACTGAATTGGAGGAAGAAACCGTAGATGACGTACTGGAGATCTTGAGTCAGGAATTCGATTAATGCAAACGCAGGTTTATTAGGTTACGAACCAGGGGATATGGTGCGTAACCCAAGAACAAAGACCGTTATGCATCATATCTAATTCTACAAACACCCTAAACTCGTACATTATAAACCACTCGTTTTGACGAATTCAGACAGTAAAGCATCCAACATGGCAGAAGAGATCCAAACAATGCGTTTAAATGTGGCGGCACGAAAGATCAACGTGGGCATGGGAACCATTGTGGATCGACTTTCGGCCAAAGGATTTAAAATTGACAGTAACCCGAATACCAAGCTAACTGGCGAACAGTTGCAGGTATTAGCGAAAGAATTCAGTGCCCCTGATCTTGTGAAAGAAGGGCCTAAACCTTCCGAACCCGCCGCGACGGCCCGTCCGAAAGGTGACGACGACCTGCCTCTGTATTTCCGTCAGAAATCAGAAGAGGCAGCAGCTCCTGCTGAAGTAAAAGCAGTAGAAGAAAAGACTGAACCTGCGAAAGACGAGAGTCGCTTGCAGGGATTAAAAGTACTTGGAAAAATCGACCTAACTACTGGTAAGCCCATCGTGCCCGTTCAGGAAGCTCCTAAAGCTCCCGTTGCAGAAGCACCCAAAGTGGAGACTCCCAAAGTAGAGCCACCCGTCGCTGAACCTGTGAAAGCAGCAGCCCCTGTGGTGGAAGCACCGAAGGCCGAGCCGGTAGCTGAAAAGCCCGTAGCTCCTCAGCCCGTAGTGACTCCTCCAGTGGTAGAAGCGAAAGTGGAACCCAAAGTAGAAGTACCGGCTCAACCCGCGAAGCCCGAAGTGAAGGCAGAGCCTGTTGCCGAACCTAAACCAGAACCTACTGTCGTAGCGACTCCCCCGGTGGCTACTGTGGTAGAGCCCGCACCCGTTGCGGCCGCTCCGAAGCAGGAGCCTGAAATAAAAGCTCAAACGCCTCAGCCGAAAGAAGAACCTTCGAAGCAACCACAGCAGGCCAACCGTCCCGCTGACCAGCAGAAGAACTTCCAGAAGCCAAGGCATGAACAGAAACAAGAACCAAAGCCAGAGCCAAAACCGGAAGTGAAGACAGAAACACCTTCAGCTACGCCCCCTGAACTGATCGAAGCGAAAGCCGATCGATTGAAAGGGTTGACCGTACTGGGCAAAATTGAATTACCCTCGAAGAATGATAACCGCGGCAATAATAACCGTGATAATCGGGGTGGTAACTCAAACAATGAGAAAAAGAAACGCAAGCGTATTAAGCCCGTAGAGCAGGACCGTAATCAGGCCCGTTCTAATGGTAATGCTAACAACGCGAACAATAACGAACCTAATAACCGTCAGAATAATAACCAAAATCGTCAGGGCGGAAATCAGGGGAATCAGAATTCCAATAACCAGGAAAGAAATCAGGGACAAGATCGCAATCATAACAACACGAATGCGAACAACAACCAGTCTCAGAATAACAACCAGGGCGGAGGTAATAACAACAACAATCGCAACAATAACAATCGGAATAATAACAACCGAGGTGGTAACCGTCGCGATGAGCCTTCGAAAACGGAAGTACGTGACAATGTAAAAAATACGATGGCCCAGATGGGCGGTGGTGGTGCCAAGAAGCAAAACTTTGGTGCAGACCGTCGTCGGGAGCGTCGCCAGGATCGGGCCCGTCGCCGGGAGGAAGCCGAACAGCACGAACTGGAACAAGAAAAAATCCTCAAGGTAACCGAGTTCGTATCGGCCAGCGATCTTGCTTCGTTAATGGATGTTTCCATCAACGACATTATCCAGACCTGTATGAACATGGGTATGTTCGTATCGATCAACCAGCGTCTGGATGCAGAGGCAATCGCGATCATCGCGGATGAATTTGGATTTGATGTTCAATTCATCTCTGCTGAAGAAGAAGTGGAATCTGCTCTGATCGAAGAAGAGGATGCTCCAGAAAGCTTAGTGCCCCGTGCTCCGGTTGTTACAATCATGGGTCACGTTGACCACGGTAAAACCTCCTTGCTGGATTACATCCGTAAAACGAAAGTTGCTTCGGGTGAGGCCGGTGGTATCACGCAGCACATTGGTTCTTATAAAGTAAAAACGAACGACGGTCGCGAAATCGCTTTCCTTGATACACCTGGTCACGAAGCCTTTACCGCTATGCGTGCTCGGGGAGCCAAGTTAACGGACGTAGCCATTATCGTTATTGCAGCGGACGACAGCGTGATGCCTCAAACTCGCGAGGCTATTAACCACGCCCAGAATGCGGGTGTACCGATGGTATTTGCGTTCTCGAAAGTAGATAAGCCCGGTGCTAATACAGAGAAAATCCGCGAAGGACTTTCTCAAATGAATATCCTGGTAGAAGAATGGGGTGGACGCTACCAAACGCAGGAGATCTCTTCGAAAAGCGGTTTAGGTATCGACGAATTGCTGGAAAAAGTATTGCTCGAAGCCGAGTTACTTGATCTGAAAGCAAACCCCAACAAACGTGGAGTGGGTACTGTCGTAGAAGCTTCGCTGGATAAAGGTCGCGGTTATGTAGCAAACATTCTGGTGCAAAATGGTACGATGAGTGTGGGTGACGTAATGCTGGCTGGACCTTTCTTTGGTAAGGTGAAAGCCATGTTTGACGACAAAGGTCAACGCGTAAAATCAGTTGGACCCTCAACGCCCGTACAGGTATTAGGTCTGAGTGGTGCTCCTACGGCTGGGGATAAAGTGAATATGATGGAAACGGAGCGTGACGCCCGTGAAATTGCTAACAAACGTGAGCAATTACTGCGTGAACAGTCACTCCGTACCCGTAAGCACATTACACTCGAAGAAATTGGCCGCCGGAAAGCCATTGGAAACTTTAAAGAGCTTAACGTCATCGTTAAAGGGGACGTGGATGGTTCTGTGGAAGCACTTTCCGATTCGCTGCTTAAACTCTCGACGGCTGAGGTTAATGTTAACATTATCCATAAGGGCGTAGGTCAGGTAACTGAATCCGACGTAATGCTAGCATCTGCCGGGGATGCCGTGGTAGTAGCCTTCCAGGTTCGTCCTTCGCTCAACGCTCGCCGTCTGGCCGAACAGGAGCAAATCGAGATTCGGAATTACTCCATCATCTACCAGGCAATCGAGGACATCAAGAAAGCCATGGAAGGTCTGCTGGAACCCGAATTCCAGGAAGTGGTTACGGCCAACATCGACATCCGCGAAGTGTTCCGGATTTCCAAAGTGGGTACCGTTGCGGGTTGCTATGTAACTGAAGGTACGGTGAAACGGAACAACAAAATCCGCGTGATCCGCGACTTTATCGTGATCCACGAAGGAGAGATTCAGGCCCTGAAGCGTTTCAAAGACGACGTTGCCGAAGTGAAATTCGGTTACGAATGCGGTCTGAGCATCAAGAACTTCAACGATCTGGAAGTAGGCGACACTATCGAATGCTTCGAGTTACAGGAAGTAAAACGTAAGTTATAAGTTGAGTTAATCGTTGCTGGTTATAAGTTGATAAGTAGTAGCGAATATCCATAGAAAGAAGCCTTCATTCAGTTTTGGATGAAGGCTTCTTTGTTATAGACCAGAATTAATAACGGCTTATGTGCTCACTGGAGAATGATAATCAGTAACAAGCAACTATTAACCCACAACCGATCAACTAAAAGGCTCTTTTTTCGTTTATAAGGTAGATTTTCGTTTATTTAGGAATTATAGCGAGTTTGCGGCACCTAGCTCATCCACGTTTCATCATTCGCCTGTAAGAAATTCATGCAGTTCCTCTATCCTGCCTTTCTATGGGGGCTTCTGGCCGCTGCCATTCCGGTTTTGATTCACTTGTTTAATTTCCGGCGAATCAAACGGGTTTATTTTACCAATGTTAGCTTTCTCAAACAGGTTAATACGACTACCAGTAGCTTCCGTCGGTTGAAACACTGGCTGATTATGGCGGCTCGTATAGGGGCTCTGGTGTGCCTGGCTCTGGCCTTTGCCCAGCCCTTTATTCCGGCCAGCAAAAGCACAGGTGTTAGTCGCGATGGTATTACCAGTATTTATCTGGATAATTCCTTATCCATGCAAAATCTGGTGGACAACCGCCGTTTGCTGGATGTGGGCGTTAGCAAAATCGAAGAATTATTGAATTCCTTTCCTAATGCCCCAATGCTGCAACTGGTTACTAATGATTTTGGAGCCCAGGAGCACGCTTTACAGGGAAGTCAGAAAATTCGGGATCGGCTGGCTACTGTCGATTTTTCGCCGTCCGCCCGTTCGTTGGAAAGCATTTACCGTCGACAACAGCAGTTAGCTTCAGCTCATAGTGCTGGCAAAAATCAACTATTCTGGTTATCCGATTTTCAGAAATCTACCGTTGGCGATTTACAGAAAATTAAACCAGATTCCAGCACGCAGCTCTTTCTAGTGCCCGTTCAGGGAACAACAACGCAAAACGTTTTTGTCGATACGCTTTGGCTGAATACGCCTTTTATCCGTGAAATGCAGTCGAATGTAGTAACCGTTCGGTTACGAAATTCAGGGACAAATCCAGTGGAAAATCTGAGTGTGAAGTTATTACTGGACGATAAACAGGTGGCCTCACAGATCGTATCGATTCCAGCGGAGAATTACGTGCAGACAGCGTTTAACTTTACCGTTCGCGGGAAAGGATTCAAGAAAGGGCGGATAACTTTCGAAGATTCTCCAGTCACTTTTGACAACGATTATTACTTCGTTCTCAACGCAGCTCCGCGTATCGACGTTCTGCACGTTTATGGCCAGAAAACAAAAGACTACGTGCAGAACGTCTTCTCCAATGACAGCTTGTTCCGTGAACAAAGCTTCTCCGTGAACAATGTTGACATTGGCACTTTCCAGTCGGCTAACCTGATTGTACTCGAAGGAGTAGAGCGAGTGGAGGGAAGTTTAAGGGCGGAATTACAACGGTTTGTTGATAAAGGAGGAAGCCTGTTAGTCATTCCTCCGGCACGGGTTAGCGATGCCTCCTGGTTAACTGCTTTGGGGATTCAGAATATCAGTAGTGTGCAGGGCGAACCCTCGACACCCACCATTCTGGCTGAACCTTCGAGACAAAATCCATTTTTCAGTGATATTTTTGACGAAACCACGCAGAAGGAACAGTTAATCATGCCAGCGGCTTCGTCCGTCTGGAGTTGGCGAATGGTTGGGGAGAAGCTTCTGAATTTTAAATCTGGCGAACCCTTCCTTACTTCTTCTAAAGCTGGGCAGGGGAGAGTTTACCTCATGGCTTCATCGCTTGATCCAAGCTTAGGTGATTTTGCCCAGCATGCTTTATTCCTGCCTATTCTTTACAAAATAGCTTCGCTGAGTGTGCGTCAGGAGCCTATTGCGTATTCCTTTGAAAGCCCTGACATTCAGATTGATGCCCCAGGCTCGCCGAAAAATGCCGTATTTAAACTCCGAAAGGATAAGTTGGAGCTGATCCCTATTCAGCGGATGAATGGTAATCAATTAACTTTCGAGTTACCTAAATCAGAACAGCTTACCAATGGTCAGCCCCTTGAATCAGGGTACTATGAACTAATACTGGATGGAAAAGTAACCCAGTTATTGGCATTCAACCATGATGATAAAGAATCAAACATGCAGGTGTACTCCCCACAGAAGCTTCGGGATTTGTTTAAAGGTAACCGCAATGTTCAGGTTTTTGATAATGTGAATCGGGCGGATGTAGCCACAGCCTACAAAGAGCAGCACGTAGGAAAAGACCTTTGGAAGTATTTTATCATAACGGCTTTGGTTTTCCTATTATGTGAAATTGCCATCGTCCGATTAATGAAAGCGTAATACACAGAGACAACAAATACAAAAAGCCCATACTTTCTGGTGCTTGGGATTGCGTTCTCTAATCAAGCTTACAGAACCTCGAGAGATACACAAGTTCCTTCGCTCTGGATAATAGAGAAAAAGGAAGTCTGCTACATTACTGCCACGTTGGTCGGGCCCCGCTGGCAGCCTTACCAGTGTTTCCGTTACCAGAGATGGGTTCGCATCCTACCGACTAGAGGCCTATAGCTAGGTAGTTACTCGGTTAGAGCCGAGCAACTGCGGAGGGAGCTGATTTGATGAACTGCTAGCTAGAAAGTGTTATTCAATCCTAATAGTAAGGTCCTTCGCTTCGCTCTGGATGACAGGAGGAGAGGCAACCCAACCCCCAAATACTTCAGCTCAACCGATGCCAGCTTTTTCGCTGGCATCATTCGTCTAACGCTTCATACCTCCACCCGCAGTCGCTCGGCTAGAGCTGAGCGACTGCGGGTGATGAACTGCTAGCTAGAAAGTGTTATTCAATCCTAAGTAAGGTCCTTCGCTCTGGATGACAGGAGGGAAGGGCGTTATTGCTGCCAGCTTTTTCGCTGGCAGCCCTTGACTATCACCTCGCTTACTATCCTAACTACATAAAGGCCTTATTTGGAATAGAAACGCGTTCGGTAATGGACGTAAATTCCTTTTGCTCTAACTATTCTCCAATCACAAATAAGGTCCTTCGCTCTGAATGGCAGAGCTCGGTATAAACTCATTCTTCCAACGGTTATCTCGAACAAAGTAATAGATAAACGCACGGATGCTCGTTCCTGTCAAAAGGAAGACTCTGACCGTTAAATTCTATTTATTTAATTATTCAGATAAATAATTTATAATACATTCAATTGACTAAAATTATTTCTTGAAATTATTCAAAATTAATAGGGGTAATGGGGTTTAGTTCAGGTCCTGTATTTGATACTGACTTATTCTACGAAAAACTTGAACAAAACCATTACGTCTATGAGAAACTTATTACTAAGTCTTTTCTTTTTGGGGCTTGGTTGGAGTGCTTTCGCTCAGGATCGTCTCATTAACGGACGAGTCACTGGAGACGATCAGCAGCCCATTCCTGGAGCCAGTGTAGCAGTAAAAGGAACGACACGCGGGGCGGTTACCAATGCTGAGGGGAAGTTCTCATTAAGCGTTCCTGAAAATACCGTTCTGGTAGTGTCGTCAGTTGGGTATCAGACCCTTGAATTCCCCGTAGGAAATCAGAATTATCTAGAATTAGTGATCCCTTCCAGTACGTCTGCCTTAACGGAAGTCGTCGTCGTAGGTTATGGCACCCAGAAGAAGAGTCAGTTAACAGGGGCCATTTCATCCGTAAGTTCCAAAGAAATTGCGGAGTTACCAATTACCAACGCCCGTCAGGCCTTGCAGGGCCGAGCTGCCGGGGTGGATGTAGTTCAGGCTGGGAGTAAGCCAGGTTCTGGTGTTACCGTCAGGATTCGCGGACGTCGCTCTATCAATGCTTCTAATGATCCCCTGTATGTAGTAGATGGAATTCCATTAGCAGGAGGAATTGATGATATTAACCCCAATGACATTCAGTCCATGGAGGTTTTAAAAGATGCTTCGGCCACGGCCATCTATGGTTCAAGAGGAGCCAATGGGGTAGTTATTGTCACGACTCGTCGTGGAACTACGGGTAAAACGATTGTAAGCTATGACGGATATTATGGCGTTTCAAAAGCTCTCGGCCGTATTGAAGTCATGAACGGGGCTCAATTTGCGGAATACAAGCGGGAATCACGCCGAGCGGTGGGTCGTTATGATGATGCCGATCCTAATGCGGATAGTAAGATCTTCGAAGCCGTTGAGTTGGATGGCATCGCTACTGGTCGTTCAACGGATTACCAGTCATACATCTATCGTACAGGACATATTCAAAGCCATCAGATAGGGGTTCAGGGGGGTAGTGAGAAAACTCAGTTTTCTATTTCGGGTAACTTCTTTCAGGATAAGGGAATCATTAAGACTCAGGACTTTACTCGTTATAGCTTTCGGGTTAACTTGGATCACCAAATTGGTAAACGTGTAAAAGTAGGTACGTCAACCTTCGCTGTTTATAGTGTTAATAATGGCGGAGATACTTTCTATCCAGGCGGTGGGAATGGTTTTAACCCCTTAGGGTTAACGCTGCGTGAAAATCCGCTGGGTAAGCCTTATGATGATAACGGTAATCTGATTTTCCTGCCTACCTCGGATGGACTTCAATCCAATCCTGCGGCTGAAGTGGTCCCAGGTGCGAATATTGCCGAAACCAAAACCATCCGGGTTTTTAATAGCTTGTATGGCGAATGGAATATCACAGACGGTTTGAAGTATCGCTTGAACTTCGGACCCGATTTTACGAATCGCCGTTTTGGACGATTTTGGGGAACCTTCACGAACGACCGCCGCGGTGGTGATCCCCGTGGTATGACGGATTACTCGCAGGGCTTCAACTATACCATTGAGAATATCCTGACGTATACCAAGAAATTTCGTGAAATTCATAACCTGAATATTACGGCCCTGCACTCGATTCAGCGGGACAATTATGAGACGGCTCGAATCAGTGTGAATGGTATTCCTGCGGCAACTCAGGAGTTCTACAGCTTAGGCCAGGCTCAAACCATCAATAGCGTTGCTACGGGATTGACTCAGTGGACTTTACAATCCTTCATGGCTCGCTTTAATTACGACTATAATGAGAAATATCTACTGACTTTAACGGGCCGTTACGATGGTTCTTCGCGTTTTGGTCGCAATAATAAATATGGTTTCTTTCCTTCAGTAGCAGCGGGTTGGAACATCAGTAATGAAGACTTCCTGAAAGGGGTAAGCTGGCTGGATCAACTGAAATTGCGGGCTAGTTGGGGTTCGATTGGTAATACTGCTATTGACCCCTATCAGACACAGACGCTACTTTCACGTACCGTTTATGCCTGGAATACAACGGCGGCCTATGGCTACCGTCCTAACTCGATTGGGAATCCTAACTTACGCTGGGAAACGACTTCAACCGCTAATATCGGGTTGGATTATAGCTTCTTCCGGGGCAGACTGGCGGGTTCGCTGGAAGTCTATCAGGCGGATACCCGTGATTTGTTGCTCAATGACCAATTGCCTTATACGAGTGGGTACGGAAGCGTACTACGTAACGTTGGTAAAACCCGCAATCAGGGGCTGGAAATTACCCTTTCTACCATTAACATAGATGCATCTAATGGTTTCCGCTGGAGTACGGATCTTCAGTTTACGAAAAACAAAGAGCAGATTCGTGAACTCTTCAACGGAAAAGTAGACGACATCGGCAACGCTCGTTTCATTGGTCAGCCGATTACTGCCATTTATGATTACAAAAAGATAGGAATCTGGCAAACTAGCGAAAGTGACGAAGCCAAGCGATATGGACAGAATGTAGGAGAGGTAAAACTGCTGGATATCAATGGCGATGGTAAAATTGATGCCGACCATGACCGGATGATTATTGGTTCGCAAATTCCTAAATTCACTGCCGGGATGACCAACCGTTTTAGCTTCAAAGGACTGGACTTATCCTTTTTCCTGTATGCTCGCGTTGGAAGTACCATTACCAGCGGGTTCCACCAGACTTTCAATACGCTGGCGGGACGTTATAATAACCTGAACATCAATTACTGGACTCCCAATAACCCAACGAACGATTTTCCGCGTCCAAACCAGAATCAGGAAACGCCGATCTATTCCAGCACGCTGCGTTACTTCAGCGGTACTTTCCTGAAAGTACGGAACATCAATCTGGGGTACAACGTACCAGAAAATGTAGCAAAACGAGTGGGCATGACCAGTCTGCGGGTCTATCTGGCAGCTCAGCAGCCTTTTATTTTCTCTGAATATCGTTCGAAATACAAAGGTATTGACAACGAAACAGTAGACAGCATTTCTGAAAGCCAGACGCCTTCTACACGCCAGATTATCTTCGGTATTAACGCGAAATTCTAGCAAGTATTTGGAAAACCATTTCAGGATAAAGACTTAGACATTCATGAAAAAAATAGTGTATACCTTATTGATCGCCAGTCTGATGCTGACGAATCAGTCGTGTAAAAATCTTCTGGAGGAGACGCCTATTTCTTCAGTTGGGGCGGAGTATTTCAATTCTCAGGCTGGTTTCGAAGCGGGGGTGAAAGCGGCTTATTCCTCGCTACGGGATTATTACGGTCGTGAAATTGGAACGAATCTGACCGTTTTTGGAACGGACACTTACACCATGGGTGCTGATGGCAGTTACAAATACATGAATCAGTATACCACGCAATTTGGCTCCAACGTAGACATCCTTCGGGATTTATGGAATAACTTCTACGTGGCAATTAATACGATGAACGTGCTCATCGACAAAGCCAATGCAGGTACGGTGACGGGTTTAACGGATGCTAACAAAAACATGAGGATTGCTGAGCTACGATTTTTGCGTGCCCACCATTACTTCATTCTGGTTCAAAACTGGGGACCCGTAGCCTTAACGTTAACGGGTAACCTGGAACCCAAAAAGGATTTTACCCGAGCATCGGTTAAGGAAGTCTATGCAGCGATTACCGCTGACCTGGAAGCATCTCTGGCTGTGTTACCTAATACAACGACGGATTACGGTCGGGCTACCAAGGGAGCTTGTGAACATTTGCTGGCTAGGGTTTACTTGACAAAGGCGACCTCAGAAGCGGCTGCATCTGACGACTATGCCAAGGCGGCTACGTATGCTCAGAACGTTACTAAAAATTATGGGTATGCCTTATTATCGGATTTCGCGAACGTATATAATCAGGCCAATCAGATTAATAGTGAGGTGATTTTTGCGGTTCAGTATACGAATGATGCTTTGACGGATATTGGCCCCAGTGGTACAGGAGCCACTGTAAACGGGAATCAGACCCACTTATTTTTCGGAAATGAATATGACGTTCAGGCCGGAATGAAACGTGATCTGGCCAACGGTCGTCCCTGGAAGCGTTATATGCCAACGTCTTATTTGTTAAACGTTGTTTTTAATCCAGCGGATCGGACAAAAGATTCCCGGTACAAAAAGACGTTCAAGGATACCTGGTATACTAACAATCCCGGAACATTCACAAACGTTTTTGACAACTCGAAATCAAAGGTAACCTTGGCTCAGGGCGATACGGCGATTTATATTCCTGGAGTGGAGTGGACAACGGCTCAACGAGCCGCCAAACCTTATCAGGTATTGGTGCCAAGTCTTTATAAGCCTAATTTATTTCCTGTACTTAACAAGTTTCTGGATCCACTTCGTCAGGATGTTACCGCAGAATGGGGAAATCGTGACTGGTTTGTAATGCGTTTAGCAGAAACGTACCTGATTCTGGCAGAGGCCAATCTGAAGCTTGGTAAAATGCAGGAAGCCGCTGATGCTATTAACATGGTGCGAGTGCGGGCAGCCTGGCCGGGTCAGCAGGAGGCCATGAAAGTCAGTGCTTCCAGCCTAACCATGGAATTTATTATGGAGGAACGCGAAAGAGAGCTGCTCGGAGAAATGTTCCGCTGGTACGATTTGAAACGGTGGGGTATATTGGTAGATCGGGTGAAAAAATACAATACCGACGCTGCCGCTGGAATTCAGGCTTTCCATAACCTACGTCCGATTCCTCAAACTCAAATTGACCGGACTACGGGCGGTGCTTCTGCATTCCCCCAAAATCCTGGCTATTAATTCATTGAGCAACAAAACCAGAAAAAGGCTTTCTTCGCAAGAAGAAAGCCCTTTTTGTACGAACCACAACTAACAAACCACCACCCACTAACTTAATCTTTTTTCCTGGCCGCAATTTTCGCCTGTTTGCGGAAGTAAGCTTCACGTTCGAGACGTTGACGCTTCCGGGTTTCTAATTGAGAAGCTTCGTAATCTTCAATAGGCTCATGGAGTAAGTCCCGGATAACAACCGAAGCACACACGGCTCCGAAGGTGGCGGGTAAGTAAGAAATCGTTCCGTACGCAGAACGTTTGAAATTGGAGCCGTCCGTATGCATCAGCGAATCGGTGCGTACCAGTTCCGTAGAATAAACGGCTTTTATTCCCGATTGAATTCCGTACCGGCGAAGACGTTTACGCACGTAATGAGCTAGTGTACAGGATTTTGTGTCAAATAAATCGGCTACCTGTACCTGCGTAGGATCAAGTTTGCCACCTGCCCCCATAGAGCTGATAATGCGGTAACCCTTTTCGTGAGCCGTGGCTAATAAGGTTAGTTTGGGGGTAATGGAGTCAATACAATCCATCACGTAAGCAAAGGGTTGCGTAAGGATTTCACGGCAGGCTTCGGGTGACAGGAAGTCTTTACGAACGTGTAACTTTAAGTCAGGATTAATACTGAGCAAACGTTCAGCCATCAAATCAGCTTTGGATAACCCGTGCGTGGTGGCAAGGGCGGGTAACTGTCGGTTTCGGTTGGATGGATCCACCACGTCGCCGTCTACGATCGTCATTTCACCCACGCCCGAACGAGCAATAAATTCGGCGGCAAAGGAGCCCACGCCGCCCAAACCAATGACTAATACGTGTGCCTGGTTTAATAGATCGAGCCCTTCTGGCCCGATGAGTAATTCTGTTCTGGATAACCAACTCATAATCAATATGGATACTGCTTGTCAGGGGATGGGGGCCATTCGGTGAAAATTCCGCCAAATCTGATCTTTTAATGTAGAAACAGGAATATTCAAGTGCTTCGATGCGGCTGCAAAGATACTACTTATCGAAATCTCCTGATCATCCGTTTCGAGAAATAGCCGATCTAAAGAGATCATTTTCAGGCGTTTTACGGCGTTGGAGTCGTCTTGCAATAAGGCTTTACCCAAAGAGAAATAGAAATCATACTTCTGGAGCTGCTGAACAATTTCCGGTTTATTATTAAAACCATGAACGATTAAAGGTGTAGTGATTTTCAGTCGTTTAACTAGCTGAATCAACTCAGGAAAAGCCCGGACGCAATGAATCGTTACCGGAATTTGATGCTGCTGGGCCAGCATTAACTGACGTTCAAAAATGGACTCCTGAAGGGAAAGAGGGGCCTTAGTCAACCGATCCAGTCCACATTCCCCCAAAGTTGTAATTCGTCTGGTTTGAATGGCTCTTTCAATGCCTTGTAATTGTTCCTCTAACTCGTTTTCCTCAATGTACCAGGGGTGAATACCCAAGCTGATTCGCTGTGTTTCGGGCAAAGTATCGAACTCCGAAAAACGGGCATTATAAATGCTTTCTGAATTTTCGCCAGAATTCAGTTGATGCGTATGAAAATCCAGAAACGAAACGTCTTCCCTCATGCTACAAAAATCTTGTCGCTAAAAATATCAATTTATTACCCGCAATGAGCCATCAAAAAACTTCAGCCATCCATTGAAAACGCAAAACAGCCAACGGAAAACTCCCAACTCAAAACCCTAAACGAAGTAAAAGGAGTAACTTTGCGGCATCCAATGGAGCAGAGAATATCCGGGCAACAGGGTTGCGGGTGTAAACCAGCGTAATCACAGGCTCAACTCCAAAATTAATCTTATGTCATCAACTCAAGTTCGCGTACGTTTTGCTCCTAGTCCGACGGGAGCCTTACACATCGGCGGAGTTCGCACCGCACTTTATAATTACCTCTTTGCTCGTCAGATGGGCGGAAAAATGTTGCTTCGTATTGAAGATACGGATCAGAATCGTTTTGTTCCCGGAGCAGAAGATTACATTCTTGAAGCCCTTCAATGGGTAGGTATTACCATCGACGAAGGAGTAGGCGTCGGTGGCCCGCACGCTCCGTATCGTCAGTCAGAGCGGATGCACATGTACCGTGATTTCGCTGAAACACTGATTGCAGCAGATAAAGCGTATTACGCGTTTGATACTACCGAAGAACTGGACGAAATGCGTCAGACCTTTGAAAAACAGGGTTCTACCTTTCAATATAACAGCATTACCCGTACGCGACTGAAAAATTCGCTGACCTTGCCAGCCGAAGAGGTGCAGGCTCGTATCGCGGCGGGTGAACCTCACGTGATCCGTCTGAAAGTACCCGCGAAAGAAGAAATTCGTTTCCGGGATTTGATTCGGGATTGGGTAAACGTTCACTCCTCACAGATTGACGATAAGGTATTATTGAAAGCCGACGGAATGCCTACGTATCACCTGGCTAACGTAGTGGATGATCATTTAATGGAAATTACGCATGTGATTCGGGGGGAAGAATGGTTGCCGTCTGCCCCGTTACACGTGTTATTGTATCAGGCTTTTGGCTGGGAACGTCCCGAATTTGCTCACCTTCCTTTGTTATTAAAGCCCGAAGGAAACGGTAAATTATCCAAACGTGATGCCGATTTGGGTGGTTTTCCCGTATTCCCACTGGAATGGAAAGACCCCACCAGTGGAGTCGTGGCACGCGGATTTCGGGAAGATGGGTATCTGCCCGAAGCGGTAATCAATTTCCTGGCCTTTCTGGGCTGGAATCCCGGAACGGAACAGGAAATGTTCACGATGGATGAGTTAATTGCTGCGTTCAGTCTGGATAAAATTCATAAAGGAGGAGCCCGTTTTGACATAGCCAAAGCGAAATGGTTCAATCAGCAGTATCTCAAACAGCACTCGGATGCTTCAGTAGCCGAGTCATTAAAGGAGTCATTTGCAGAAAGTAGTCCTGAAAAAATTGAAAAGATTGTTCACTTGCTGAAAGACCGGGTGACCTTCCCGCAGGAAATCGTCGAGCAGTCAAAATTCCTTTTTGAAGCACCTACGCAGTACGACGAGCAGGTAATGACGACGAAATGGAATGCCGACGTAGCAGCTGTAGTCGAACAGTACGCAAAGGTATTACCCGAAGTAGAGCCTTTCACGGCTGAGACGGCCAAGGAAGCATTACATAAAGTTACCGACGAAAAAGGGATTAAATTAGGAAAAGTAATGCAGCCGCTCCGCGTCGTACTAACCGGAGCCCCCGCCGGCCCCGACCTGATGTTATCCATGGAAATCATGGGCAAAGCAGAGGTAGTAGATCGGTTGAAGAAAGTATTATAAGCGTTTTGGGTTTGGGGTTTTGAGTTTAGAGTTATGAAAAGAATCATTAAGCCAGACTGACGGAATGATAAAATTTTTGATTCGCAGAAACTCAAAACCTTAAACTCAAAACTCAAAACATAAAAGCCATGGCAAAGAAATCAGCGAAAAAGCCCGCTCAACCCGAAAAGCCGCGAGTTCATAAAGACTTAGACGGACTCGATATTACGATTAATAATTTTGGGGAACTGAATATGTCTTTGCCGATCGATAAAATCAACGAGTTTTTGAACCGTACGGTGGACGATAAAAAACTACGTCACCGCGATGATCTCGAAGCTTTACCCGGTCGGAAAAAAGAAGATTCAGAAGAAGAGGAAGACGATTTCGATTTACCGGATGATCTCAAACGCGAACTGGGCGAGTAGTTTAGAAGGGTTTGAGCCGTTTATGAGTCGATATTGAAATGTTACCTTATCAAGCGAAACAAACCCTTACAAACCTCCCAAGCTATGCGTAGCCACGAAATTGATTACAAAATCATCGGTGAAGATATTCAGATCGTAGAAATTGAACTGGATCCTAACGAAACCGTAGTTGCCGAAGCCGGTTCCATGCTTTTCATGGAAGATGGTATTCAGTTTGAAACGAAAATGGGAGATGGCTCGGAGCCGGATCGTGGCCTGTTTGGTAAGCTCATGCAGGCGGGTAGTCGGGTTCTGATGGGTGAATCACTCTTCATTACGCACTTCACAAACCGGGGTTACCGAAAAAGTAAGGTAGCTTTTGCCGCTCCTTATCCCGGTACGGTTATTCCCATTAATCTGGCTTCTTTACCTGGACAGACACTGATTGCTCAGAAAGACAGCTTTCTCTGTGCTGCCTTGGGTACAAAAATTGCCGTTACATTCAATCAGAAAATCGGGTCAGGATTATTTGGGGGTGAAGGTTTCATTCTCCAACGACTACAGGGCGATGGACTAGCTTTCGTACATGCCGGTGGCGTAGTGATTGAACGCTATCTGAATAACGAAAGCCTCCGCATTGATACGGGTTGTATCGTTGCTTTTGAGCAACAGATTAATTATTCTATCCAGCGTTCAGGGGGTCTGAAATCGATGGTTTTTGGTGGGGAAGGCATCTTCCTGGCTACCTTGTCAGGAACGGGTCGCGTCTGGATTCAGTCCATGCCGATTGTGAAATTGGCAAATACGCTCAGTTCAATGACCAGCGTTACTGGTAGCGGTCGGGAAAGCGGTTCGGTATTAGGTGGCTTGGGTAACTTGTTTGAGTAATGAATAGATGCCGCTGGTAGTTTTTCTGCTGGCAGCTTTTTCGCTGGCAGGTCCAGCAGGTCGGTAGCGTTGTTCAATAAAAGCTAACTACGAAAAACACAGATTCACGAAAGAATCTTCGTACTTAGAAAATAATCATAAATTCGCGGGAATCCCATCACAAGGGGTTCCCGTTTTCGTTTATTCAGTTGTCAGCTTGCCCTTTTCAGTTTGGAATCTACTAAGAACTGTAGCATAATTAAAACCGAAAACAGACAATGGTAAACTGAAAACGAATAACAGACCACTAAAAAAGATGCTTCGAACGATTTATTATAGCTTGATTACGCTTCTGATGACTAGCTTTTTGCTGGCTTGCAATGAAGATTATACTCCTAAACCCAAAGGTTTTCAACGCATTGATCTGCCACCGCATAGTTACCAGCAGCTTACGGAAGATCATCCCTATACTTTTGAATATTCCAAAGCCGCGGTTATCAAACCCGATACCTTTCTGAATGCCGAACCCCACTGGATTTTCATTCATTATCCGGCCCTAAAAGCAAATATTCAGCTGACCTATAAACCCATCCTGGGTAGTAAAGACCGGCTTCGGGGATTCATTGCCGATGCCTATAAACTCGCTTCCAAGCACCAGGAAAAGGCATATGCCGTAAAAGATGCCATGGCCCTGGGGAAAACGGGACAGAAATTTGTCATTCTGGAAATTGCCGGAGATGTGCCCAGTCATATGCAGTTTTATACCACCGATTCCACGAAAAATTTCCTTCGGGGAGCGATGTATCTGCAAACGGCTACTGAGAACGATTCGCTCACGCCCATTGTAGAATACCTCAAAAAAGACGTGATGCATTTGGTGAATACAATGAAATGGAAGAAATAATTGAGTTTACCACCGTTCAAACCGAAGCGGAACTGCAACAGCTTTATACCTTAATGCAGGCGAATTTGCTTGCGAATATAACCGCAGCCGTTGCTCAGGATCAGGGCTTTGTTACCATTCCTTACGAACTGGATTTATTGCGGGACATGAATACGCAGGCTCCGCATATCATTGCAAAGGATGGAGATCAGGTAGTGGGTTATGCCTTAACGGCAAGTCCGAGGGTAAAGCATCCTTTTTTCGATCCCTTGCTGGAAACCTTATCTACGTTAACGTATAAGAATAAGCCGCTTTCTGAATCTTCTTATTACCTCATGGGTCAGGTTTGTGTGGCGGAAGGTTACCGGGGCAGGGGAATTTTTGATGGAATGTACCAGCAGCACCGTAAAACCTATAGTGCTGACTTTGATTACCTTATTACTGATATTTCCGTGCGGAATACCCGTTCGCAGGCGGCTCACCGTCGCGTGGGATTCCAGCCCATTCATACTTTTACAGACTCTACCGCCACGCACGATACCTGGGTTGTTGTGCTGTGGGACTGGACTTGCTAGTGCTTATGTCAACATTATTTAAACTGGAAAATGCCAGCATTGGCTGGGAACGGGAAACCATTATCCGGGGGTTAAACCTCACTATTCAAGCGGGCGAACACTGGGCTCTGGTGGGACCAACGGGTTCGGGGAAATCTTTATTATTGTCAGTATTAGCCGAAAAACGAAGCATCCTGAATGGAACATTTCAGGCTATTCCCGCTAAAAAAGACATTGAACTCGTAGCCAGCGATTTCAGCTTTAATCGAAATATTGCCGCAACCGCTACCTTTTATCAGCAACGCTTCAATAGTTATGCTTCCGAAGAAAGCCCGACGGTTTGGGAGGTTTTGCAGGAACAGGTAAAACCCGCCGGAACCGTAGACGCTCATTCGGTTGAATTACCACCGCTGGCTTATGACGAAGATTACCTGCAACAGGTGGCTACGCAATTACGGGTAAGCCATTTGCTGGAACGACACGTTACCTCACTTTCCAATGGCGAAACCCGTCGGACTTTATTAACCCGGAGTTTCCTCAAAAAGCCCAAAGTTCTGATTCTGGATAATCCTTTTGTTGGACTGGATGTAACCAGCCGGGCTTCTTTGCATGAAATTCTGAATCATATCGCTGGATCAGGAACGACACTTCTTATGGTGGCTCCGCCTGCGGATATTCCGTCGGCGATCACGAATGTGTTAGTCTTACCACAGGGTACTTCGGTAACGCGTGCAAATTACGTTCCGACTCAAGACTTGACGGAACGTAAGGTCATCGAGTTACCCAAACCATTGACCGAGCATGTGGATTTCTCCTACGCCATTCACATGCGTAATATTTCGATTCGTTACGGAGAAACACAAGTACTTGATCATGTGAACTGGGCGGTGAAAAGAGGAGAGAAGTGGGCCTTACTAGGACCCAACGGTTCTGGAAAATCAACTTTATTAAGCTTGATTACAGGCGATAACCCCCAGGCATACGCAAACGACTTTGACCTGTTTGACCGCAAACGCGGCACGGGTGAAAGTATCTGGGACATTAAGAAGAAAATTGGTTTTGTTTCACCGGAGCTCCATCTGTATTTCCCAAGAGACCAGAACGTCTGGAAAGTGATTGCTTCGGGGCTATTTGACACGATGGGTTTATTTAAAGTACTGAAACCCGACCTTGTTGAATACCTGGAAGCGTACATCGCAGCCTTTGAATTGCAGGATTTGAAAGAAAAGAAGCTGTCGCAGCTTTCAACGGGGCAACAGCGACTGGTATTACTGGCGAGAGCTTTAGTCAAAAATCCACCCTTACTGATTCTCGACGAGCCCTGTCAGGGACTGGATACAGACCAAATGACTCGTTTCCGGGATACCGTAGACGCCCTTTCCGAAACTTCAGAACGAACTTTAGTATATGTATCGCATTATACGGAAGAAATTCCTACCTGCGTAACCCATACCATTCGACTGAATCAGGGAAAAGTGGTGGAGATGGTATAAAACTATAGCTAGCCATAACTTTCTGAAAGCAGCGAGGCTCGGTTTAAAACCGGGCCTCGCTGCTTTCAGAAAGCTAAAAATGACTTACCAGTTTTCGAGTTTCAACATCATCAGGGTATTATTTTTTTAGTAAATCCGACGTTGAGATTCCCAACATTCGATTTTATGAAAAAAAGTACCTTCCTGACTTTTCTGGGAATGGCGGTAACGGGCGTTTCTCAGGCCCAAGATTACCCCATTCAGCCTGTTCCTTTTACTGATGTAAAAATCTCCTCGGCCTTCTGGCAGCCTCGCATCGAAACCAACCGTACCCGTACGATTCCTTTCGCCTTTGAAAAATGCGAAGAAACGGGTCGGATCGATAATTTTGCCATTGCCGGAAAACTCAAAAAAGGCGAATTCAGAGGGCAGCGGTTTGATGACTCTGATGTCTTTAAGGTAATAGAAGGAGCTTCTTATTCCCTGGCTAGCCATCCTGACCCGAAGTTGGAAGCTTACCTGGATACGGTTATTACCAAAATTGCCGCCGCCCAGGAACCGGATGGTTACCTCTATACCATCCGTACCATTCTCGGTGATCGGATTATGGAGAAAGACTGGCGGGCAGGTTATACCCGTTTCAATTTCATAAATGGCTCGCATGAGTTGTACAACGTAGGCCATATGTACGAAGCCGCAGTAGCTCACTACCAGGCAACTGGTAAAAAGAATTTGCTGAATGTAGCTACCAAAAATGCCGACTACTTACTGACTGTTTTTGGGCCAGATAAACTGCTCGAAGTTCCCGGCCATGAAGAAATCGAAATAGGTCTGGTGAAGTTATATCGGGCTACAAAGAAGAAAGAATACCTTGATTTAGCGAAGTTTTTCATCGACATGCGGGGTCGGAAAGACCTGCGTCGCATTCTGATCGTTCAAAAACCAGACGGCAGTGCCACGCACGCCGATAGCATGTATTTTCAGGATCATCTACCCGTTACTCAACAGACGGAAGTCGTAGGCCATTCCGTTCGGGCGGGTTATCTCTATGCCGGAATGACGGATGTAGATGCCATGATGGGTTCTAAAACCTACAGCAAAGCCTTACAGAAACTATGGCATAATGCCGCTGACCAGCGGATGTACCTGACGGGCGGGGTAGGTTCGGACCGCTCGAATGAAGGGTTTGGCGAAAATTATCACTTACCTAATAAAGAAGCTTACGCTGAAACCTGTGCTTCGGTGGCTCAGATGTTGTGGAATTACCGAATGTTCCTGGAGTCTGGCGAAGGGGCTTATCTGGATATATTTGAGCGAATCATGTATAATGGTTTTCTCTCCGGCGTTTCGCTGGACGGGACCCATTTCTTTTACCCAAATCCGCTGGAAGCGGACGGCGTTACCAAATTTAACGGGGAAGCCACGCGGGTCGAATGGTTCGCCACCTCCTGCTGCCCTACTAATGTTACCCGGGTCATGCCTTCGTTGCCGGGTTACGTGTATGCTACAAAAGATAACAATCTGTATCTGAATTTATTAATGGGTGGAACGGCTAAAGTATCCGTCAAAAATACACCCGTAGAGTTAATTCAGGAGACGAATTATCCCTGGAATGGCTTCATGAAACTGACCGTAAATCCCGAAAGATCAATGGACTTTGCTTTGCAGCTTCGCCTGCCGGGCTGGTCGCAGGGAAAACCTGTGCCGGGAGATTTATATCGGTATCAAAATGCGGAGGTTCAACCTGTGGTAATTAAAGTAAATGGGAAAAAGATTAAGTATGAAGTCACTAAAGGATTTGCAACGCTGACTCGAAACTGGAAAAAAGGGGATGTCGTAGAAATGGAGTTACCAATGCCCATTCGAAAAGTGCTGGCGAATGAACAAGTGGAGGCCGATCGGGGGAAAGTAGCTTTGGAACGCGGTCCGCTGGTGTATTGCGTTGAAGGCGTGGATAACGGCGGAGATGTAAATGAGATTTCAGTCAGTGATCAGACCAAACTGAAGTTTGTGAATGACCCGGATTTTATCACCACGAGTGTATTAATTAAAGGCGAAAACGCAGATGGCAAGAAGTTTACAGCCATTCCTTACCACTTGTGGAGTCATCGCGGTGTGGGTAAAATGGCCGTTTGGGTACCCAAAAAGTAGTTAAAATAAGGATTGAAAGTTTTTAATTGATAGTCTAATGCTTACTAGTCGTCAAAGTAGACTATTAAATAATGATAAGAACTTATGTTTGAGCGTTTGAATTGTTAGAGGAGGGTAAGGTTTTGACTGGTGGTAAAGCTCTGTTCAGAACCTTACCCTTCTTTGATTACTTTTTCGTAAAAAGCTAAGAGCTTTTGTTGTTCCCCGGCCCAGTTGTAATGCTTTTGCACGGCTGTTTTACCCCTTTCACCCATCTGTGTTCTTTCGTTCGGGTTTTCAATGAAAAACTTCAGGCTTTCGTACAGAGCCCCGGCATCCGTTGGATTCACGCAATGCCCACAGCTATGGTGCTCTACGACAGACTGATACAAAGGGAAATTTGACGTTATCACGGGTAAGCCTAACGCCATATATTCAAAAATTTTAGTCGGGTAGGAACCCTCAAAGTCACCGATGGGTTTGAGTAAAGCAATTCCAGCCAGGCATTCCGCTCCTTTCTGATACGCTTCCCTGGCGGGTGTATACCCATAAAAAATCAGATTCTCTTTCACCTCAGCATAACCCGGCATCTGTTCTATCTCTTCCATCGAGCTTAAGTCAAAATCGACTTTCCCGAAAATATGCCAGCGAAAAGTAGGATAATCTTTACGAAGCAAACCTGCCGCTTCAATCATCACATCCAGGCAACGGGCTTTACTCAATTGCCCCAGGTAAAAAAAAGCAGGTTCTTCAGGATGAGCCTGTCTTACGGGAATTGAGGTTAAGTCAGGGAAATTATGAATAACAATGCTTGATTTTGCCAAATCTGAATACGATTCCCGATACGAATCTTCGGCAAAAATAAAGTGGAATTTCTTACGAGCGATGTGGTCGAAAAGCTTGAAAAAACTCCGAAACAGTAGATTATTGTTTACTTGCTTACCTTTCAATTGCTTCCCCATATTCTCATACACGTCAAAAATGACGGTAGCTCCCAGCCAGTGATGCACTAAAGCAATGGGCAGAGCCTCTGGAGCGTGCACATGAACGATGTCCGGTCTTAAACGAAGACTCTTCCATAAAGCCAGCGGATGAACCAGCCCTAAACGTTTAATCAGCGAAGAATGATAAGGTAAGAAATGATACTCAAGGTCCGCGTTTGGCAAGCACTGCTGGGTAACCAAAGCCAGCGTTCGATACCGAAGAGCGGTAGTAAAAGCCATTTTTAGAATCATTCGGGAATCATCGCCCCGGTGGAGGGTACTTAGGTGCAAAACCGTGGGTTTACTTCTCTTCTGCATAACTCAGAGCCCTAGATGGGCAGCGATCAATCTGTGTCTTGATACGTTCGTTGCTGGCTCCTTCCATATTCACCCAGGGATGATTGCGGGGATTAAATACCGTGATTAACTGCTTCCAGCAATTCGTCGAGTGCGTACATTTTTCAGGTTCCCACTGTACGGTTAGGTTGTCTTTTGTATAGTGTTTGATGATGCTCATAGCCTTGCTCGTTTAAATTTAAAATTATCGTATTCTCTGTAAATACAAAAATTGAGGCTGCGGTAAACCTCTCTTCTTCATAACTAAAACTTATGCGTTGAAAACGTAAAAACGTTTAAACAAATGCATTTTTTAATAAAAATGAGTATTTTTTACTTAAATAATAATTATTTATAAGTATTAATGATTATTAAACTGGTTTTTTATAACTTATTCTTGATTAGAGTAAATATCCCTACAATAAAAAAATGTTATTCTTGCCGAAGTATATTGAATTATATAAATAAATAATTGTAGTTTGCGGCACGATTGAGCGATTTAATGCACTTATCTAAGATTATTATAGATGTATCTAAGGGGAATTGGATGCTTCTGAAGTCTAGTCAAGTTCTGATTAATTAGTTCAATACTTATTTACTAATTCAATCAATAACCCTTACTAAAGATGAAACAGACTTACGTGCAGAGTAGCTCGTCAGGTCATTTAAGTAGACCCACGATTCTACTGAAGTGGTATATGTGCCTGTTAATGATTTTTGCTTCCTTAAGTGGTTGGGCACAAGATGTTTCCGTTACCGGAAAAGTTACTTCAGCCGAAGATGGCCAGGCCGTTCCTGGCGTAAACGTACAAGTAGTGGGAACCACTCGCGGTACTCAAACGAATACGGAGGGTAACTATACCATTTCGGTTCCAACAGGATCAAAATTGCGATTTACTTCCGTCGGAATGGTAACTCAGGAGCTTGAAGTAGGTAGCCAAACCACACTGAACGTGGTTCTACAACCCAACTCACAGGCTTTATCAGAAGTAGTAGTCGTTGGTTATGGAACTGCTAAACGTAAAGATCTGACAGGTTCGGTAGTGCAGGTAACCTCTAAGGATTTTAACGCTGGTGTTAACCCTAACCCTCTACAATCAATTCAGGGGAAAGTGGCTGGTTTGGTAATTTCACAGCCTTCCGGTGACCCTACCCAAACACCAACCGTACGTCTACGGGGATACACCTCATTGGCAGGTGGCAGTGATCCGCTTTACGTGGTTGATGGAATGATTGGTGTGCCTATTAACACGGTATCTCCTCAGGATATTGAATCAATGGACGTATTAAAAGACGCTTCAGCAGCGGCTATTTATGGTTCACGGGCTGCTAATGGGGTTATTTTGATTACGACCAAACGCGGAAAAGCGGGCAAAACCACCGTTTCTTTTAATAACTACGTTGGCGTTGCCACAATATCCAGAAGGATGGATATGCTGGATAGTCAAGGGTATCGGGATGCAGTTTCTACTATCAAGGGAGCTTCGTCTTTAAATGACAGTCAGCGTTTTCCAACCGACGCCAGTGGTAAAGGGTACAGTACCGACTGGACGAAAGAGATTACGCGTTCAGCCTTCGTGAACAACCATGATATTGCCATTGCTGGAGGTACACCGGAGTTGAGTTACCGGGGGTCACTTAACTACATCAATCAGCAGGGTATCGTGAAAACTTCGGGGCTGGATCGTCTGACGGGTCGTTTTAATCTGGATCAGAAGGCTCTCAATAATCGCCTGAATATTCAGTATAACCTGGCTTATACAGAAACGAACTCCAAATATGTAGATGGTAACATTGTCGCCAACGCTTTAACTTTTTTACCTACACTGCCCATTCGGAATGCAGACGGTACCTATTATGAGGTTGGCGGAAGTTTCGGGTTGAATAACCCCGTTGCCATGCTTGAAAATACGACTAATAAGGGTAACCTTCGCTATTTACAAGGCGGTATGAACCTGCGTTACGAGTTATTCGACGGATTTACCGTTTCAGTAAATGGTCAGTTACAGCGGAGTGCGGAGGTAAAAGAATTCTACACGAACCCTACCGTGAAAGCTTACGCTAGTAACAATGGTCGTGCCAATCGTTTACTGGATAACGTAAACAGCAAACTGTTCGAAACTACGCTTAATTATACCCGTAATTTCGGCGAAAAAAATAACTTCTCGGTTTTAGGTGGTTATTCTTATCAGGAAACGAACAAAGACGGTTTTCAGGCAGCGAACAGTCAGTTTGTGACTAGTTATGTAACCATTGATAACTTAGGTTTAGGTGCAGGTAACCTCTTAAACCCTACGAATACCAACACGACTTCCTACCGTAACCAGACCAAGTTGATTTCGTTCTTTGGTCGGGCAATGGTTAACCTGAGTGACCGGTATAACTTAACGGCAACGGTTCGTCAGGATGGTAGTTCGAAATTTGGGGCTAACCACAAATGGGGTGTTTTCCCATCCTTAGGTGCAGGCTGGACGATCTCGGAAGAGTCTTTCCTGGCGGGTAATACCACCCTGAATTACCTGAAATTACGGGCAGGTTGGGGACAAACGGGTAACTCTGAAGGTATCAACCCCTACAACTCAATTCAGCTATATGGTCAAAAAGGAACATATTACGATGGAACACAGGGAGACTTCCTGCCCGGTTACGGTATTACGCAAAACGCTAACCCTGATTTACGTTGGGAAGTCCTGCAAACCACTAACGTTGGTTTAGATTTCCAGTTACTGAAAGGGCGTTTCTCGGGTACGATTGAGTATTACAATAAGCTGACTAAAGACATGTTGTACTCTTATAATGTTCCAGCGGATGGTGTTCGTTACTTCGTTCCCATCATTTTGGCTAACGTAGGAAGTATGCGTAACTCCGGTCTGGAATTCAGCTTCGGCGGTGCTATTGTCGACAAGAGCGATTTCTCCTGGAATTCAAACCTGGTGGTTTCTTATAACAAGAACAAAATCGTATCTCTTTCTAATGATCAATTCAGCACGGGTCAGGTTCGTTTTAATGCTTTTGGTGGTCGTGGTCTTTCAGACGTATACGCTTCTTATTTAACACCTGGCCGTCCTTTGGGCGAGTTTAATAACGTGCCTACATTCGTAGGTTTTGATGCCAACGGTAACGTATTAATGAAACCTGGCGATGGGAACGAACCTGTAACAGAAGTTTCAAAATCTGACGCTGCTAAGGCCGTTGCGGATGGTCAGCCTCTGAATCAGGGGAATCCACAGCCCTTCCTGACGGGTGCTTTCTCGAATACGTTCCGTTACAAAAATTTCGATCTTAATTTCCAGTTACGGGGCACCTTTGGTAACAAAATTCTGAACAACGTTCGTAATAACCTGATGTTACCTGGTTCGATTCTGGAAACGAATATGTTACGTGATGTGAATACCTTACCTACCAATTACGGCACAAACGTATTGACTAGCTACTGGATTGAAAGCGGCACATTTGTTCGTTTTGATAACTGGCAAATTGGTTACAACATCCCCGTAACTAGTAAAGTACTTAGCAATGCTCGGATTTACCTGGGAGGTAATAACCTCTTTGTGTTGACTAAATACAAAGGCATTGACCCTGAGTTACAGACCAAAGGCGATTTACAGACAGATAACCCTCAAGCTCCTAATTCAGTGGGTCTGGATAATAGCAACATTTATCCTAAAACCCGCACGTTCCAGTTAGGGGTTAACCTGACTTTCTAATTAAGCCAGAGTTTCTGAGAATTACTTTAAAAGACATTGACAATGAATACTTTAAATAGAAAAACTGTATTTGCCTTCGGTCTGCTTTTATTAGCCAGCCAGTCATGTACGGATTTAACGGAAAAAACGTACGACGTTATTCCTACCTCACAATTTGGCAATACACCTGAGCAGTTGGCCGCTCTGAAAGGCCCGCTTTATAACTCGCTTGGTGATTACTTCGAAAACCTTTCCTGGTTAAACACCTCGACGGATGAACAAATCATTCCTACTCGTGGTGGTGACTGGAAAGATGGGGACCAATGGCGTCGGATGTATATGCACACTTGGGATCCAATTATAGATAATGGTCGTTTTAATGGTCCCTGGAACTGGTGTTATGGAGCTATTACGTCCATTAACCAGCAATTAACCACCCTGACTAGTGAAACAGATATTGCAGAACTGAGAGCCCTGCGGGCTTTCTTCCACTATCAGGCGATGGATTTGTTTGGCAACGTGATTATTGCCAATGGAGTAACTTCCGAAATTCCCAAGCAAAGTACTCGGGCCGAAGTATTCACGTGGGTAGAAAAAGAATTACTCGAAGTATATCCAAAGTTGAGTACTGAAGTAGGGGGAGCGTATTACACTCGCTTCAATAAGCCTGTAGTAGATATGATTCTGGCGAAAATGTATCTGAATGCTCAGGTCTACACCGGAACGCCTCGCTGGCAGGATGCGATTACCCGTTGCGATAATATCATTAACTCGGGTAAGTTTACGCTGGTGTCTGACTTCTTCAGTAACTTCAGTGTTAAAAATGAGTCCTCTCCTGAGATCATTCTGGCAACGGCATTTGATAAGTCGAAACGTACGGGTTTCAATATTCAGATGCGTACGCTGCACTACAAACAGCAGTTGGAATTCAATATTGGTCCTCAGCCCTGGAACGGCCCCTGTGCGGTGACGGAGTTCTACAACTCATTTACTGATCAGGATATTCGTAAAAAGATGTGGATGGTGGGTCAGCGTTATGATACAAAAGGTGCCCCTCTGATGGATGATAATATTCCTTTGATTCTGGATCCGGTTATTCCGGCCTTTGAAATGCCTGCGGGAGCAGCCGGACGGGTTGTAGGAGCTAGAAGTCAGAAGTATGAAATCCAGCGGAATAACCCCTTTGATCGCCAGGATAATGATTTCGTGATTTATCGTTTGGGTGATGTGTACCTGATGCGGGGCGAAGCCTATCTGCGTTTAGGTAAAACGGCAGAGGCTCTGAAAGACGTTAACGTAATCCGGACTCGGGCAGGTGTTCCTGCGTATACGGCGGCTCAGTTGACAATGGATGAGCTATTAGCTGAACGCGGTCGCGAGATGGCCTGGGAATACCACCGTCGTCAGGATCTGATTCGCTTTGGACAGTTTACGAAAGCCTGGCGTTTTAAAGCCGCTTCTCAGTCATTCAGAACGCTGTTCCCAATTCCAAATGACCAGTTACAACTGAATAAAAATCTGAAACAAAACCCTGGTTATTAATCAGCATAGATAGATTAGGAAAGCCCTCGCATCTCAATGAAGACGCGAGGGCTTTTCTGTTAAGTCAGCGTTTTTTACTGAGTAGGCAGTTTCAGCAAAAATCTATTTTCTGAACGATACCCTTCCCGAATGTGATGTATACTGCTGGGGGTATTCAGGTCAGTTTCACTATACATAGGCCCAAAGAGGTAACGGCCATCCATATTTTCAACCTGAGAAGCGTAAAAAGGCGTATCAATATGGAATTCCGTCCGAAATTGAGCGTCAGTGGAAAGCGTTAGGTAATTACGGAAACTCAGAGGGGTATTCTTGTTCGAGAACTCATAACGAACCAGTGCTGTCTTCTTTTTATGGTTGGATTCCGAAGAGGGTAGTTCCACTTCCTCAATGGTACTTTCAAATGTGGGTAATTGCCAGCCTTTGCCTGGGGCTACCATGAAGCGGGACTGGTTAATCTCTGTTTTAGGTGGAATAAATGACACCTGCTCTTCTTTTCGAATGATTCCCTGAAAAGAACCCCAAGTATAGCCGTAAAGAAATTGATTGTAACGGTTAAGGGAAGGCCTAAGGTCCGTGCCTGTTGTACCATTGTATCGTCCCTGAAAATAGGCCTCATCTACCCAATAATCAAACTTTTCGGTTCCTTTTATAAAAGCCGACCGTTTCCAGTCCACATAAAGCGGTACTCCCAGTTTGTTATAAATATTCATTCGGATAACTCCGTTTTCTCCCTGAAAGTTATACGTGATCCGTAGGGTGTCCGTATCGTAAACGAACTTATTATCTTGCAGGGTTACGTTATCGCTTTGCAAAGTCACCACCTGGACTTTGGGCGAGCAGGCATACAATAAAAAGGCGAGGATAAAAATGGATACAATTTTCATATATCGGTTGATTTTAATAGCAACCTATATAAAATGCTCTAAAAAACAGTGTTAAAACTTCTTAAGAGTAGCCATTTGGGCAAAAATTTCCTGTAGTCTCACCTCATGAAGATAATTGCAAGGAAACCTTTGTCTAATTTTGAATTATTCGTAATTATATTAATTTTATAGTTTAGTTGAACTAGAGCTAGATAATTCGTAACCTCTTAACACTGAAACAGGTAAAAGCCTCCAAAGTGTTATAATCTGGCATTATTTTTTAGCCCTAGAGGGTGCCATTCTTACAAGTCTTACAATACCATTTATTTCATTTTAATTTGGCTTAGCGGCCTTTCACGTTTATGAAACAGTCTTTACTCGTTTTTGCTGTTATGGTCGTGCTATGCTCGGCCTGTAACCCTAAAAATCTCGTTATTCATTCCGGGTATGCTCCGAATTATACGCACTTGTATAATACGTATTGCATTGCCTTTGATCCCATTACTGCAGAAGATACCACGCTTCAACACGATGTGATTACTGCTGAAATTAATCGCCAGATGCAATTAAGAGGTTTTCAGTATACTACTCAAAATCCTGATGTATTGGTTTTTTATTCCCTGCACCCTGATAAAATTAAATTGAATACTTACGTAAAAAGTTATCGTTCTCCTGAAGTGGATTATGTGGTGGATAAAACGTTTTTGCGGAAGGGCACTTTGCTGATTCAATTTCAGGACACATTCATGAACAAAACCGTCTGGCAGGGGTATGCGGCCCGGGTTTCGCCAGAAGGATTTTTTGATAAGAAAGCGGTTCGAACGGCTGCCCGAAATGTGCTTCTGGGTTACCATACCTTCTCCCTGACGTATCAGGCCCAAAACCGATCTTCTTCTTATTAGTTGGCAGTTGTCTGTTTACAGTTTTCAGTGAAGTGAACGGGCTGGTTATTAACCAGCCCGTTTCTTTTAGGTAAAGACGCGATTGATTGCTTCTGGGTAGAGCAAGAAACCTATTAGTTGACAGTTGTCTGTTTACAGTTTTCAGTTCTTGCGAATGAGTTGGTTATTAACCAGCCCATTTCTGCTAGGTAGAGACGGGATTAATCGCGTCTGGGTAGAGCAAGATAATCCGACTTGAAATATAAAAAGACGCGATGAAATCGCGTCTCTACTAATAACCAACAACCATCAACTATTAATAGCCCGCTCAATCACCACGGGAAAATATTCATATTCGAGAGCATGACATTTTTTAGCAACGTCTTCTGGCGTATCCGTAGGCTCTACAACGAAAGACTTCTGGAAAAGAATGTTTCCTTCGTCGTAATGCTCGTCCACGTAATGAATGGTAATACCCGACTCGGTCTCTTTAGCGTCTACCACGGCTTCGTGTACAAAACTGCCGTACATTCCTTTGCCGCCGTATTTGGGTAATAAAGCAGGGTGAATGTTCAAAATCCGGTTAGGATAGGCTGCCACCAGATTTTTAGGAATGAGCCAGAGAAAACCCGCCAATATTACCCAGTCGATCTGAGCTTCCTGAAGCCAGCTTAATACTTCGCCCGAACGAAATTGTTCGCGATTAAACAGTTTCAAAGGAATACCGAGGCGATGGGCTCGTTCAATAACACCCGCAGCAGGGTTATTGCAAAGAACCATTTCCACGGAAATCGTTTCGTGATTTTTAAAATACTTGGCGATATTCTCGACGTTCGTACCCGAGCCCGAGGCAAAAAGAGCAATACGTTTCAAAAGAATGCTGAATTAAATCAATAGTAAATCGAGAGTATTATTGCAGATAAACACCCATTTCTGGCCCTTCCAGAATCACATCAATGTGATCATTGAGCGTAGTCATCAGGGCATACCCTACAAAGTCGGCTGAGACGGGGTAACGACGGTAATTACGATCTACCAGAACCGATACCTGAAGGCGTTTGACTTTTGTCTGAAAAAAAGGAAGAAGACTATACGCCAGTGTCCGGCCCGTGTATAACACATCATCACAAACGATGACACATTTGCCCATTAACATCTCGGAATCAGTATTCAATTTGATTGAACTGGGCGATGGATCGGTTTTCTGAATTTGAATGTCAATCTGTTGTACTTTCAGCGGAGAGATGGCTTCCAGTTGCTCTTTCAGCAACGAAGCCATAATCACTCCCTGACCAACGATTCCCGCCAGTACAATTTCTTTTTCTTCGAAATTGGTTTCGTAAACCTCAAAGGCAATCCGGCGAATCTTTTGTTTGAGCTGTTCGGGGTTCAGAAGCAGCGTTTTTTCAGTTGAAATCATGGACGAATGTACAGCGACAATAGCTTTTGAAAATGATTCTGAATCGTAAAATTCCGAAAAGTGCCCGAATCGACCGAGGAAAACGAGATTTAATTAATAAATAATCAGAGCAATGCGAGAATATCGGAGCGGGATTTTACAGTACTACGTCGTTTTCGTATTTTTGTACTCCATCTAGAAAAACACGCGTTGTTTTTCGCTCAGAAGTCACTCTATTAACATAAAATGGCAAAAGTTCCGGTAAATCGCTACCAGCAGCCCTACATTAACAGTGGTCAGGCGGGAATGCCCCAGGGCGTTCGCACGAAAAAATACGGCCTGGACCCCAAAAAGTACATTAACCTGGCCTTACGGGACTGGATCAAACAGGAATGGTTCTGGTTTTTGATTCCCGTAGGGGTGATCGTTCTGAACGTCGTTCTGAACGTAACGAAAGTCTATCCAAACTGGTGGATTTACCTCGTAGCCGTACTCGGTGGGGTAGGTTTCGCTCTTTTCCGCGGTATGCAGTTTACGGCTACGACGCAGGTAGAACAGAATAAGCAGATGTTCGAAAAATTCGTGTATGAATTTGATAACCGTCAGATTTTTGTCTGGAAAAATCGCGAGAAAAAAGAAGGCGGCCAGTTACCCTGGAATATGATTCAGTCGGTTCAGAAAGAGAAAGACGCGTATTTGTTCAATCTGGGCAAGTATCAGTATCTCTATCTGCCATTCGACATTTTTAATTCAGAACATGACATTAAAATGTTCGAGACTATCCTCACTCGCAAAGAATTGCTGAAGTGAGTAATAGGGTTAGTACAAAAATTTAATTTGAGGTCGGTGGGTTGCTACCGACCTTTTTGCGTTTTTACTAATAAGTACCTCAATAACTTGATCAACAGTGACTAATAATCCTTTGGAAGTACTCGAAGCTCGTCTGAACCCGCTGCGTCAGGAATTAATCGACCATTCCGTTTACAATCACATCAACTCGCTGGAGGCTTTACAGCTTTTTACCCAAAGCCACGTTTTTGCTGTCTGGGACTTCATGTCTCTGCTAAAGGCTCTGCAACGGCAGCTTACCTGCGTACAAGTGCCCTGGTTACCCGCTGCATCCGGGTCGACGGCGTATCTAATTAATGAAATCGTTACTGGTGAAGAAAGCGATGTAGATCAGCATGGCGTTCGGATGAGCCATTACGAGTTATACCTCCGGGCGATGAAAGAGCTACGGGCGGATACGTCGGTCATTGAGCAATTTGTTGCAGACCTGCGAGCGGGCCAATCGGTGAGGGAAGCTTTGGAAAATGCTGATATTCCCGCCGGAGCGAAGGCTTTTGTAAGTTATACGTTTTCAGTGATTGAGCGAAATCGTCCGCATGAAATTGCGGCGGCCTTTACCTATGGTCGCGAAGACTTGATTCCCGAGTTATTCATTGAACTGGTTCGTAACCTGAACGCTCGATTCCCTAATCAACTCGATACATTTCACTATTACCTGGAGCGTCACATCGAAGTAGACGGTGGGCATCATGGCCATTTGGCGGAAGAAATGGTTCGTGAATTGTGTGGCAATGACGCTCAAAAATGGGAAGAGACCATTTCTACGGCAGAGGAGTCGATCCGCCAAAGAATTTACCTCTGGAATTCGATTACCAGTTGCTTAAACGGAGGAGCTTTAGTTAATTCGTAAAATTTTTAATTAATTAAAGCGTTGATCTATATTCATAGCAGTTACTAAAAAAGCGTAAGTTTTTAATTAAAAAGTTATATAATTAATGAAAATTATTCATTTGTATTAACGATTGGAGTGACCATAAACATAACAACGAGTCTTTACCTATTTTCCTAAAGTATGAACAGTTATCAAATCCAGGAGACCCCTGAAGTCTTTGACGTGGTTATCGTTGGGTCTGGAGCAGGCGGCGGTATGGCGGCTTATCAGCTATCCAAAGCGGGTGCCAAAGTTTGCTTACTGGAAGCTGGAGGTTACTATGACCCGGCTGATCCCAAGTATATCACTCAACTAAAGAATCCCTGGGAGTCTCCTCGTCGTGGGGCCAGCACTACGCGTCCTTTCGGTGATTTTGACGCCGCCTGGGGAGGCTGGCAGCTCGAAGGTGAGCCTTACTCTGCTGCTCCCGGAACAGAATTTCACTGGTTCAGAAGCCGGATGCTGGGTGGGCGTACCAACCACTGGGGCCGTATTTCCCTTCGTTTTGGTCCCGACGATTTCCGTCGCGGCAGCATGACGGGTATCGGGGATGACTGGCCAATTACTTACGACGACGTATCGCCCTATTACGATAAGGTAGATAAACTCCTGGGAATTTTTGGCTCAAAAGAAGGGCTTCGCAACGAACCCGACGGCCATTTCTTACCCCCACCAAAACCCCGTTTGCACGAGTTAATGCTAAAAAAAGCGGGTAAGAATCTGGGTATTCCGGTTATTCCTTCCCGTCTGGCGATTCTGACAAAAGCGATTAATAACGAACGTGGGCAGTGTTTTTACTGCTCGCAGTGCGGTCGGGCCTGTCAGGTTTACGCGGATTTTTCTTCGTCTTCCTGTCTTTGTAAACCCGCCGTTAAAACGGGTAACACAAGGCTGATCAACGGAGCGATGGTTCGCGAAGTATTAACCGACCAGAAAACCGGACTTTGCACGGGCGTTTCGTACGTCGATACCGCAACTTTACAGGAAAAAACGGTTCGGGCTAAAATTGTGGTGGTGGCGGCTAGTGCCTGTGAATCGGCCCGTCTGTTACTGAACTCCAAGTCGGCCCGGTTCCCAAATGGGCTGGCTAACTCCAGTGGAGTGATTGGTAAATACCTGAACGACTCCACCGGAGCCAGCCGCTCGGCCTTCGTTCCGGCTTTGATGAACCGGAAACGTTACAACGAAGACGGGGTAGGTGGAATGCACGTATACACGCCCTGGTGGCTGGATAACAAAAAACTGGACTTCCCTCGGGGGTATCACATTGAATACGGCGGGGGCATGGGCATGCCCAGCTACGGGTTTGGCATGGGCATTCAGGGCATGAACGGTAAGTATGCCTATGGCGATGGAAAAACACAACCCGCAGGTGGATATGGATCACGTCTGAAAGAAGATGTACGTCGCTTCTACGGAGCTTACGTGGGCATGGCGGGTCGTGGAGAACCTATACCTTTGGAAAGTAACTATTGCGAAATCGACCCTAATAATGTCGATAAATACGGTATTCCGACGCTTCGTTTTCACTACAAATGGTCTGAAAACGAGGTTAAGCAGGCGAAACACATGCAGGATACCTTCGAAGAAATAATCCACGAAATGGGCGGTATTGCTCTGGGCTCCAAACCGGGTAAAGAGCAAAACTACGGATTAGAGGCTCCCGGAAAGATCATTCACGAAATCGGAACGGTACGCATGGGCAGCGATCCCAAAAAATCAGCTCTGAATTCTTTCATGCAGGGCCACGATGTCAAAAACCTGTTCGTAGTAGACGCCGCTCCTTTCGTAACGCAAGGCGACAAAAACGTAACCTGGACCATCCTAGCCATGTCCATGCGAACCAGTGATTACATCATTGATGAAGTGAAGAAGAAGAATCTGTAAAAGAGTTTTGGGTTTAGTGTTTTGAGTTAATAGGTTTAATTAATGGCGACCATTCAGCGGTTTGAAGATTTACAGGTATGGAAAAAAGCCCGTCTCTTTTCTCGGCAGATTTTTGAATTGACTAAAGAGGGGCCATTTGCGAATGATTTCGATCACAGACGTCAGTTACGAAGGTCAGCAGACTCGATTATGGACAATATTGCCGAAGGGTTTGGGAGGGGAAATCGAAATGAGTTTGTCCATTTCTTAGCTATAGCGAAAGGGTCTCTGGAGGAGTCCAAATCACAACTCTATCGGGCCTTGGATCGTGACTATGTTGAGCAGGAATTATTCGATGAGCAATACCAAAGGGCCGAAGAAATTGGAGGGATGATTAGAAAGCTTATGCAGTATCTGAATCAGTCTAAGATAAAAGGAAGTCGATACCAGTCACCTAGTCATCCACCGACTTTAGAAGAAGATTTGGTTAACTATGAGTAACTAGTAGAAGTAGGCGAATATTAACTCAAAACCCTAAACACAAAACCCCAAACGTTAACAAAATGAAACGTCGCGATACACTTAAGTCGATTGCCTTGGGGTCGTTGGGCATGGCTACGGTTCCTTCTACGGATCTGGTAGCGGCTCCGCCCGAAAAACCGTTGGTGGTGCCCGGCGGACGGCAGAAATCGGAAGCCATCCGGGATGCCAAACTCATGGCTGATAAGTTCTTTACACCTCAGGAAATGAAAACCCTCACCGTTTTGTGCGACATTATTCTTCCGGCGGACGAGAAGTCGGGCAGTGCCTCGCAAGCGGGTGTACCGGCTTTCATTGAATTTATGGTGAAAGATCAACCCGTACACCAAATTCCTCTTCGTGGAGGGCTGGCCTGGTTAGATAATGAAAGCCGAAAACGCTTCAGCAAGAAATTTGTGGAGCTTACAAAAGCTCAGCAGATAGAAATCGTGGATGACATTGCCTATCCTGAACAAGCGAAACCTCAGTTCTCTCAAGGCGTTGCGTTCTTTAACAAAATGCGGGACATGACCTTAACCGGTTTTTATACTACCCGCATAGGCTTCAACGATTTGGGTTACGTAGGAAATACTCCCAACAACTGGGAAGGAGTGCCCGAAGAGGTACTGAAGCAATACGGACTGAGTTATGAGTAATGGGGTTTGAGAAGGTTAGCAGTAGTTTGAGAAGTTTGATTTAGTTTGAAAAAGTAAGATAAATGAGAGGTTTTCATCAAACTCCTCACACCTAACTCTAACCTCTTCTAACTAAATTAAATCTCTCAAACGTAGTAGAACGAAAGGTATACTTAATGCTGATTCGGTAAAAGACCGGGTCAGCATTAAGTATTTTTTATACTTTTGCCCACGTTTTAGGTTTCAGCAGAAACTCTGTTGAATGAAAAGGGAACACCGGTGTAAATCCGGGGCTATCCCCGTAGCTGTAAGTTTTAATGAGTTTAGAGTGGTAAGTTTTGAGTTTAGGGTTAAGATTGTAAAGTTGACAGCCTTCATAACTCAAAACACTAAACTCCAAACTCCAAACTCAAACACAACTTCCAAAAGCCACTGTACATACGTATGGGAAGGTGGGGGTTGAGATGAAACGAGCCAGAAGACCTGCCTGAAATGGTATACTTTTCGAGCTTTCGGGTGAAAAGCCGTGAATGAATTTCAACGCACTGGATGGTAACACCCAGCCGGATTTCTATTCACTTTTCTACGAAAGACTCCTTACTTAATCATTAGTGGAGTCATGAACACATTTACCAGAATTACCTTTCTTCTCCTGATTACAACTTTGCAGGTCTGGGCTCAAAAACCGGATACCCAACTGGAAGAAGTAACCATCACCGCCAATCGTACCGGACAAAAATTATCCCAAACGGGTAAAGTAGTTACCGTTCTTACCGATTCAACTTTACAAAAATACGCTACTCAATCGCTTGGGGAGTTATTAACCCGTCAGGCCGGGGTTATGATCGTTGGGGCTCAGGGGCCGCTGGGAACCAATCAGACCGTCTCATTACGCGGAGCCGGTGGAGGGAACACCCTGATTTTACTCGATGGCTTACCCATCTATGATCCCTCTCAGATTAATAACACGTTTGATCTCAATCTGCTTTCGGTTGGGGAATGCGAACGAATTGAGATCATTCGGGGAGCTCAGTCTACCCTGTACGGTTCGGATGCGGTAGCTGGGGTAATTAACATTTTTACTAAAAAAGAAGGGTATCGACCCATCGGAGGCCATGCCACCGTTCAGGCCGGAAGTTATGGTATTTTCCGGGGAACCGTCGGTGTGAATGGAGCTTCAAAAGTAGGTTACTTCAATGCTCAATATACCCGATTGCGTTCCGATGGATTTTCGGCGGCATATGATGCGAAAGGAAATCAGAACTTTGATAACGATGGTTTCTGGCAGGATAACGTTCTCTTAAACGGCGGTATTAATCTTTCTCCCAATCTAATCTGGAAGGTACGGGGCCTGTATTCGGGGTATAAAAATGAAATTGACGCCGGAGCCCTAACCGATGATCCCAGCTATAATTACCGTAACACCTTTAAACTGGCCGGAACAGGGATAGATTATAGTTATGCTTCTGGAAAACTGACGGCAAATTATGCGTTCTCGGCTTTCCAACGTAATTCTGTTCAGGACAAGTCCACGTTTGAGGGAAATAGTCATTTTGCAGAAATCTATAACAGTTGGCGGACTACTAGCTGGTTAACTCTCGTTACCGGGGTTGATCTGCGGACTCAGAATACAGCTCAAACCAATCCTTATGCTCCATCTTTAGAGAAAAATCTAGCGAAAACAACTTTATTCAGTGCGTATGCCACGGCTTTGATTCGAACCGATTCCAGCTTTGCTCTGGAACTGGGCGGACGCTATAACCATCATTCCTTATACGGTAGTAACGCAACTTATTCCATCAATCCTTCTTATCTTTTAAGCAATCAGGTAAAATTCTTTGCTAACCTTTCCAGTGGATTCCGGGCCCCAAGCTTGTATCAGTTGTATTCGCCGTATGGTAACAAAGATTTGAAGCCCGAAATGAGTCGTTCGCTGGAGGCTGGTGTTCAGTTATTTGCTACGGATAAACGATCATTTATACGAGCTCTTTATTTCGACCGGGCTATTAAAGACGTGATTGCTTTTCAGTCATTAAGCGTTGAACCCTACGGTAAGTACGTGAATTATAGTCGCCAGAATGATCATGGGCTGGAATTTGAAGTATCGAGTCGCTTTAAAAATTTAGTGGTTTCGGGTAATTTAACGTATGTAACGGGTCGGGTGACTCAAACGGTTAATGGTCGAGACTCCAGCTCATTTAATCTTTTCCGAATTCCGAAGGTGATGGGCAATGCAACCGTTGGCTATCAGTTCACAAAACACTTCTTCAGTTCCTTAGCAGTGCGAAGTGTGGGCAAACGTCAGGAGCAGGTTTACGGACTTGGAATAGTAGACTTAGCCGCTTACACCACACTGGATGTATATGCCGAATATCAGTTCAATGCTTTCGTCAAACTATACGGTGACGTTCGTAACCTTACGGATAAGCAGTATTTTGAGGTTTACGGGTATAACACCCGTCGGCGTAATTTCAACATAGGCTTAAAGTTTGATTTTTAGCAGATTAGATAATCGATCCTATGTCCTTCGAAGAAAGAGTACAATATAAAATTGACCATAAGACCAAGCCTTTAGGAGCTTTAGGCCAGCTGGAAACTCTGGCGTTCCGCATGGCCTGTATACAGCAAACCGAAACGCCAGAGTTACGAAAAGCCGCTCTGGTAGTCTTCGCGGCAGATCATGGCATTGCTCAGGAAGGGGTAAGTGCGTATCCCGCAGAAGTAACTTATCAGATGGTGCTCAATTTTCTGGCAGGAGGAGCGGCTATTAACGTATTCTGCCGCCAGAATGAGCTGGAGTTATACGTGGTTGATGCGGGTGTGAATGCCGAATTCTCAGAAGAAACGCAATTGATTCACGCCAAAGCTGGTTACGGTACAAATAGTTACCTGAAAGGGCCAGCGATGAGTTCAGAACAGCTTCGGTTTTGTCTGGAGAAAGGAGCCATGATTGTGAATGAACTGCACGATAAAGGTTCCAATGTGATTGGTTTTGGGGAAATGGGAATCGGTAATACGTCTTCATCGAGTGTATTGATGAGCATGGCTACTGGCCTTCCCATTGAAAGTTGCGTAGGGAAAGGGACTGGCGTTAATCCAGAACAATTACAACGAAAAGTAACGGTTCTGAAGGAAGCCATCCGGGTAAATGGGAGTTGCAGTGACCCTTACCAAATGCTTCAAACGTATGGTGGGTTTGAAATTGCTCAAATGGTGGGAGCCATTCGGGCGGCCCGTTCGAGAAAAATGATAATCTTAGTCGACGGATTTATTTCTACCGTTGCTCTGCTGATTGCCAGCCAAATGCAGCCTGATGTACTGGAAAATGCGATTTATTGTCATCAGTCGGCTGAACAGGGACATCGCCTTCTGCTTGATTTTTTGCGAGCGGAGCCGCTTCTTCGTATGAACTTACGGTTGGGAGAAGGCACGGGCTGTGCGTTGGCATATCCTTTATTGAAAAGTGCAGTAGCTTTCCTGAATCAGATGTCCACCTTTAACGAAGCAGGCATTTCTTCGCACAAGAATGATACATGAGTTACGAATCCTATTAACGGCGGTACTTTTTTATACCCGGATTCCATGCCCCGCCTGGGTGGGGCATGGACCCGAACAAATGCGGCAGTCTCGTAAATATTTTCCAATGATTGGGGGAATCGTTGGAGCCATTATGCTGGCCGTTTACTTCAGTAGTACGCTTATCTTTCCCAAAAACATCAGCCTTCTCTTAAGCATGGGTGCGGGTGTACTAACGACCGGAGCTTTCCATGAAGATGGCTTTGCTGACGTGTGCGATGGCTTTGGCGGCGGCTGGAGTAAAGAGCAGATTCTTCAAATCATGAAAGACAGCCGGGTGGGGACATTCGGTGTCGTGGGTATTGGGCTGTTATTGAGTCTCAAATACCTGATCCTGGTAGAAATTGCTACCCTTTCCGAGCCTCTCATCTGGAGTACCATCTTTTGTGGGCAAATTAGTAGCCGATTAATAGCCTCTATAGCCGCTGAAACGCACGAATACGTTCGTGATGAAGCCAGTAGTAAATCAGGGGCCGCAACATCGAGTCGTATAGGCTGGAAGGGCTTGTTCCCAGGCGTTTTATTTACGGGCCTGACCTTCTTTTTACTGCCTAGTTATTGGCTTGCTCTGGCTGTTTTAGGGGCTTATGGCTCGAAAGTAATGCTGAGCTGGTTTTTTAAGAAATGGATTGGCGGTTACACGGGCGATTGCCTCGGGGCGATTCAGCAGGTTAGCGAAGTAGTTTTTTATCTGGGTATCTACGCCATATGGATTTGTTTGTAATACGGCACACTTCCGTGCATAATACCAAAGGAATGTGTTACGGTCAACGGGAGGTGGATTTATCGGAAAATTATTATCAGGAAATTCAGCAGATTACCAGGCAGTTCACAAAGCCATTTGATGTCGTTTATACTAGTCCGTTAAAGCGTTGTGTAACGCTCGCTGAGCAGATTCCCGGTTCTTTATTACTTGAAGAGAAGCGATTAATGGAAATCAATTTCGGCGATTGGGAAGGGCAGTTATGGAATGATTTGCAGGGAAAGGAAGTAACCGACTGGATGAATGATTTTGTTCGGGTTCAACCGCCCGGAGGAGAAAGCCTGGAAATGGTCTGTAACCGGGTTCAGGCCTTTCTGGAAGAATTACGCCAACAATCTTACGAACGCGTAGCAATCGTTACGCATGCGGGGGTATTACGCTGCATCTGGGCCAATCTGATTGGCGTTCCACTCCCTAATATTTTTAAAATTAAGGTTGATTACGGTCAGGTTGACCAGTTTATCCTACACCCGAATCCTGCTCTTGACCAATGGGTAGGACGAATTTTATAGTATTTATGTAGTAGATAATTGTGTTTATTAGTGTTATTGCAGACATAATTATTACCTACTACAACTATGAATAAACGTCTGTATATTATTTTATTGGTTGGGATTTCACTGGGAGCCTGCCGAAATGCTACTCAAAAAACAGAATCAACTGCTACCGATTCATTAACCGTTTCGGACTGGGCCTTACTGCCCTTCGAAAAAGTAGATAGTCTCAATCCGGTGCTGGTTCCAACGCCCAATGAAACGTTCTTTGATCCCATCTGGAAGAAAGAAGTGAAGTGGGAAGAAAAAGACGTGTTTAATCCGGCGGCAGTCGTGCGGGAGGGAAAAGTGCATTTGATCTATCGGGCTGAGGATAAACTGGGGAAATATGCCGGGGTTTCACGACTGGGATTAGCCATTAGTGAAGATGGGCTACACTTTAAAAAAGAAAAACACCCCATTTTTTATCCCAGCAATGACGCTCAGAAAAAATACGAATGGGAAGGCGGTACGGAAGACCCCCGCATTGTTGAAAGCCCGCAGGGTGGTTATATAATGACCTACACGGCTTACGATGGTAAAACAGCCCGGATGATGCTGGCTACGTCCAAAGATTTGCGAAACTGGACTAAACACGGCCCGGTTCTGGGCGAAGGAAAGCATCTGAACACATGGTCAAAATCGGGAGCCATTGTCGCCCGGCAAAAAGGAGATCAGGTGATTGCTGAAAAAATAAATGGAAAGTTCTGGATGTACTTTGGCGACACCAACCTGTTTCTGGCTCAATCCGATGATCTGATTCACTGGGAACCTCTAACCGAAGCGGATGGAACGTTGAAGCCCATTGTACGGCCCCGTCCTGATAAGTTTGATGGTCAGTTAGTAGAACCCGGTCCTTATGGGTTAATAACTGACAAGGGCATTCTACTGATCTACAACGCCGCCCGACCCATGCCTGAAAAGAAAAATGCATTGGTATATAAGGCAGGTCAGATCTTAATGAACGGACAGGATCCGACGCAGATTCTGGCCCGAATGGACGAACCCTTTTTCGTTCCTGATAAACCTTACGAGTTAACTGGGCAGGTAAATAACGTCGTGTTTCTGGAAGGATTGGTGTACTTCAAAAAGAAGTGGTTTCTATATTATGGGACGGCTGACTCGAAAATTGCGGTAGCCGTTCATTAACCCTTACACAACGGCATACGCCTGTAAGCCCCCTTCCAGGTTATGGATATTCGTAAAACCCTGTTTGGCTAATACCCGAGCGGCGATGGCACTTTGTAGCCCCGTTCCGCAAACCACTACGATTTCTTCATTCTTCCAGGAATCGGGAATATCATGCACGCGTAAGAGTAACTCATCCAGCGGAATGTGTAGACCGCCGATGGAAAAATTCTCCCGTTCGTAAGGCGTGCGAATGTCCAGAATCTGAAGGGGATCGCCTGCCTGAAGCCGGCTTTTCAAGGTAGAGGCATTGATAGGTTCCATCCTTATGTGCGTAAAGAAAAATACCTCTCTAGAGTCGTCTAAAGAGGTATCAAATTATTAATCATAATTATTTAGATTCCAGCTCATTATAAGCTAAGATTCCACCTAGAACGTTACGAACATTCGTGAAACCCTGGCTTTCGAGAAACTGCTGAGCCCGTCCTGAACGTGCCCCTGAACGACAATGAATAATGATTTCTTCGTTTTTTAAAGGCTCTAGCTCGTCCAGATGATCGGGTAGATCGCCTAAAGTAATTAGTCTGCCGCCTAAGTTTTGCTCTTCGTATTCATCGGGATTACGAACGTCGATCAGGTTGATTTTTTCTCCTTTGTCGAGACGCTCCTTGAGCTCCTGCACTGAAATATCCATGTGTTCGTCAGTTAATTGTTGAATGAGAAAAGGGGTTTTAAGCCTGTTCAGATTCAAAACAGCTGTGAGAGGTATAAAGTGCAAAGCAAGCAAAATGTTTCAAAAACCAGAAATAAGATAAGGAAAGGTTTAGAACTTATTTTGGCTTATGTGAGAGCGATGAATGAAAGTAAGTTGGGTAATGCTTTGGGACAAGTAAAGGTAATGAACGCTCCGGTTTTCGTTCTCTAAAGCGATTACCCTTAGGATGGACTGCCAGCGAAAAAACGGCTTTGGATGAAAGACGATTAATTCTCTATCACGAGTTTCTTCACAAATGATTGCCGACCATTGGATAAACGAATCAGGTAGAGTCCTCTTCGTAAACCGGAAAGATCCGCCGTGGAATCCGTAGCGTTAGAGTTGGCGTACAATCGACGTCCAGAAACGTCAAAAACTTCGATGGACCGAAATGCACTTAAATTCCAGCGAATGGGTCCAGCCGAAGGATTGGGATGAATCATGAGCTGGTCTTCCGAAATGTCTTCCACCCCCGTTATCAGTTCACTGGATTGCCCTCCCATTACCGGTCGAAGCAGTAGGGTTCCTGCCAGCGTGGTATTACCGACCCATTCATTGCCCAGGTTGTAATAAATCTGATTGGCAAACTGAGGGGTATTTTTGTCCAGTCCAATGGCTACTACATCATCCGATAGCTGTTGATAAGCCAGCCAGAACGTGTCCTTTACGGCAGGAGGGTATTGAAATTTCATTTCCACAAACCCTCGTGGATCAGATGGATACCGAATAGCAAAAGACTGTCGAGTCATCGTTTGTCCGGGTTTATTGCCTTGATTTTGAAGGACATAAACGGCTATCGACTGATTGGTAATATCGGTTTTGTAGCGAATGGGCTGAAAGCGAATGCCCGAAACTACGTCTTCTTTGCGAAGAATAAACCGCACCGCCACGTAACCGTATTTCTGATTAATACCAGCGGCATATTCAGCAGTGCCGTCGTCGTAGGCAAAGTAATTGGAAAGTTCGGTGGTGGAAGATAACGTATCGTTTCTCCGTAAATCGACTCCGGGAATGCTGGGATTCTGGTCGTCAGTGGTAAGAATGTCAAACGTAGTACGAATAACGGCCCGGGTTCCGCCAAAAGCAGGTAAGGGGGTGGGACGAACGAATTTTTCCTGCGAACGTAATTGGGGAATATTTTCGGAAATGGTCTGCGTGAAATTCTGAATCTGCTGATTTGTGGTCATTTCCTGAGCCCGAAAACGTAAGGTCGTAAAGTTATTGTTATTAAAAAGATTCGTGATGTCTGTTGAAATGGTGTCTGCCGTTTCAGCTGCCGGATTGATCAGGTAATGAGCCAGCGGCATCGTCCGGTAATGTTTCAGATACGAGCTAATGGAGCGGCGAATGGAGACGTCTTTAATGTAACGGTCATTACTATTTCTACCCCGATTCAGATAAACGTAATCTACGTGCCAGGCATCGAATGGCCCGGATTTCCGACCAAAGGCTTCGATTCTGAACTGAAATCCAGCGTGCAGATAAAGAGCGGCTTTCACCGGAATCATGGCTATGGCAAACTCGTTCATGACCTGTCCGCCCTTCGTAACCCAGACCGTTTGCCATAAGTTACCGTTGGTTAGGAATTGCACCCGCAGGGAATCATCCGAGTCTGGCTGATCGCCCAGCCCTTTACTCAACCAATGAAAACTCAGGTAAAGCGAGTCTCTGATGGAGTACGAGGAAAGGTCGATGGGCAGGGAGGTAAGTGAATCACTCAATCCTTGAGCGTACTGGTTACTAAAATCGTAAGGAGTACCGTCGCGTCTCAGGCCGTCGAAGGTCACCATGTTTAAAGAAGGATGGGTTGTGGCCATGGTATTATTCACCACCGTACCACCACCCGATGCCCATAAAGCCGGGTCTGGAATGCCCGTTCGAGTAATCGAAAAATCATCAAAAAAAGGTAAGCTTACGGCCTGTGTGCGAGCTCCCCGTAGGCTGCCATTTTCCTGAGCCTGCGTGAGGGGGAAAACCTGAAAAGGAGCCTGGGCAAGGCTCCTGATCCCGGATAAAAGAGGTATGATAAGCAGCAGGACACGGCCTATTTTTAAAAATAAATTCATAGCTGAAACGTACTGCCGGGTTGAGGGCAAAAGATAACTTAAGGATTTTCAGGGGTGGTTGCTCCTTCACCAGTGTCCATGTCAGGTTTGCCCGCAATCCAGAGGTCAATGATTTCGCCCACGTGAATTTTGCCACCAATACCAGGGGCGGGGCGTTGCTCAACTACGGTTCCGCGAACGGCTCCGGGAACGTCTTTATACAGGACAGTTCCCACCCGTAAATCAGAGCCTTTAATGATTAACTCCGCTTCATCGAGGGAAACACCGATGAGGTTAGGTACGTCAAGTTCGGTATTGCCAATGCCATTACCCACTACAAGTTCAATTTTAGAGCCTTTAGGAATAAGGGTGCCGGGTTCAATTTTCTGCCCATTATATCGCTGTTCCAGTACGGCGTTTTCGGCAATATCAGGGATGTAACGAATATTACCTTCCTGTAAACCTTCACTTCTCAGAAGAGACAAGGCACTTCGCAGACTCGTGTTGGTTGAAACCAGATCCGGCATTCGAATCATGGGAGCCGTGGCCATCGTCACCGTGAGGTAAATGTTACGGCCTTCTTTAACCAGTGAGTTAGGAAAAGGATACTGCGAGAGAACCGTAAAAGGTGGAACTCCGGGAACGAAAGTGCAATCGGAGACGATATACTCCAGCTTCCGCTCGCTGAGCGTGTTTTTTACATCTTCCAGATTCGACTTCCGCAAATCGGGTACGGTAATACTCTGGCCGTGATTGGTGGACCAAGGCAGATACAGAAAAAAGAATCCAAGAAATAAAGTCAGGACAATACCAATCACCAGTAAGATGTGTATAATCAGGTCTTTTCGGGATCGGGTATTAATGTAAATGGCCATAGAAAATATAAAGCGTGTTGAAGCATCACTCGGACAGCCGAACGGACTAGTAACGAAAAAAGGAGCTTCTATTGGGATACAAGTTTACGGAAAATCGCAGGATTTTTTGATTAATCTCATTTACCGTCGGACTTCCTGTTATGAAAATCAGATTTTAACCCAAAAGGTTTAGGTAGTTTAGGGGGATAAAATTAATTTCAGGTCTGAAATTTGGGTAAGGTTTGAGGGAATATCTATTACTTTTCAAGCCATCAAACCTGAAACGATCAAACTTTAGAATGGTAAAATGAAAGTACGTCCTGCGATTGTTATTGTAGAAAATGAACACGTGTTATTAACCCGCTATCGTTACGGAGCGGAAGATGTATTTCAGTTGCCCGGCGGAAATCCAGATCCCGGCGAGACGATGCCTGAAACGCTCATTCGGGAACTGAGCGAGGAATTAGGCATTGAGATTGAAGTGCAGGGGCTATTAGTGATGGGTGAAGTATTAGTACCCCAGTTGAAACAGGGCGTTCTGCATTGCGTTTTCGCCGGAACACTCGTAGGTGGAATCCCAATCATTAATCCTGCTGAAACCACAGCTCAGGAAGTGGTCTGGAAGCCTTTGAGGGAAATCGCCGCGTTAAATCTATATCCCAACGTAGGAACCGAACTGCTGGAACTGGTCAGTGGCCTTAGAACCTCGCCTTATCTGGGCAAAATCAATCAGCAATGGTTTGGGTAGGTTTGAGCAAAAAGAATCGTTTTAAAGGGCTTTTGGCACGTTAATTTTGAGAAAGCCCTGTGTTAGGCAATGCCTTCTAACTATTGTGTCACCCTTTAAAACGATTTTTATGAAAATCTTACCCGTAACCGCAGGGGTTGTAGTAGCCCTTTCCGGAGCCCTGATTTACACCTGGAACAAGTACCTGAGACAGCGTCCCAGCCAACGTCTGCAACCCATATCAAGAGAAACGGCATTAAGTACCGAAAGACCATAGGAAAACTCAGGTGAATGCCTGAGAATTTTAAACAATAGAAAAACCCCTCAGATTAAGTTCTGAGGGGTTTTTCTATTGTTGACCGACAAGAGATTATACACTCCAATCAAGGGTGTTTAATTTAGAAAGAAGCTCATTCAAGGGATTAGACTTTAATAGGGCTATATTCTATTAAGCATGTTCTAAGAGAAAGTCCCCTGAAATAGCTAGTTTCTCATGTAAAGCTTTTAAAAATTCTACATCAGGCTTTTGTCGTCCGTTGATAATCAAAGAGAGTTTAGCCTGACTCATGCCTAAGGTTTGAGCCAGATCTTTTTGTTTGAGTTTCATTTCATACATTTTGTATTCTATCATTCCCAAAAGCGTAGTTGGAGCAGGTATTGTGTAAATCTGACGTTCGTAAGACTGAATGGCCTGACCTAGCTCTCGGATAGTTGAAGCTTCTTCAGAAGTGACATTCTTTTCTCCTTTCCGCATTAATTCATCCACCGTGGCTAAGGCTGCTTCTAATTGAGCCTGACTAGAAATATCCAAAGCTTAATCAAGGCGAAAAAGGGTATGACTAGAGAGGAAAGAGCGTGCCTCTGAGGTGCCAAAAGAAATAAAATACGAAGAATGAAAAGGGGGACAAAACGCGGAGACTATTGAAGTATAGGCAAGAAAAAACCCAGCTAGTTTCGTAGCTGGGTTGTCCATTGGACTTGTTGACCGACAAGGATTCGAACCCTGAATAAGAGAACCAAAATCTCCTGTGTTACCATTACACCATCGGTCATTTCCGTTTTGGTGGTGCAAAGATAAGGGCATTTTTTCACCCTTGTCAAGTCCTCACTAAAAATAATTTCACATTCAAATGATCATTTTTGGTTAACTCACTGAATACGAATGTTTTTTAGTCTGAATTTTTTTTACACGCCAGCCGTTTCCGCAGAAGCGTCAATTTTTTTGACTAAACCCTGCAATACTTTGCCTGGGCCGCATTCTACGAACAGCGTTGCTCCGTCGGCACGCATGGCCTGAATGGACTGGGTCCAGCGTACGGGGGCCGTTAATTGGGCAATGAGGTTGGCTTTAATAGCGTCGATTTGAGTTGCAGGCAGGGCATTTACGTTCTGGTAAATGGGGAATTTTGCGGTGTGGAAAGGCGTCACTTCAATGGCGGCTGCTAGTTCCTCACGGGCGGGTTCCATGATGGGTGAGTGGAAGGCTCCGCCAACGGGCAGGGGCAACACGCGTTTAGCTCCGGCTTCCTTCAGTTTTTCACCGGCGATACGAACGCCTTCCTGCGAGCCGGAAATAACCAACTGGCCGGGACAGTTATAGTTAGCGGCAACCACTACTTCACCCGTTTCCTGCATCACCTGCTCACAAATACTCGCTATCTGTTCATCAGGAAGCGAACTTAATACGGCTGCCATCGTTGAAGATGCCGTGATTTCACAGGCTCTCTGCATGGCTAAAGCCCGTTTCGAAACCAGTGATACGCCGTCTTCAAATGATAAAACACCCGCCGTTACCAGAGCAGAGAACTCACCCAGAGAGTGACCTGCCACCATATCAGGCTTCAGGTCGGGCGTGATGGCTGCCAGAATAACGGAATGAAGGAAAATAGCCGGTTGTGTTACTTTCGTTTGCTTCAGTTCCTCATCGGTACCATTGAACATGATATCTGTAATGCGGAAACCTAAAATATCGTTGGCTTTTTCGAAAAGAATACGGGCTTCTTCTGAAGATTCATAGAGGTCTTTCCCCATTCCCGAAAATTGCGATCCCTGACCCGGGAAAACATAAGCTTTCATGCTGATAAGTTTGTTCTGACCGCAAAAATAGGATGAACTGGGCTTATCCAACAAAACGGGCCCGTTCTTCGAGACTGGGAAGTCGGCAGGCTTCGCGTTTTCCGAACCAGGTGTAACGATTTCGGGCTATTAAATTATAAACCCTATCCCGGAGAAAAAGGGGTAAAAACCGGAATGCCCAGAGCCATTTCCAGCCTTTTACATGTTTAGCAATGCGTAAGGCCGCTTCTGATTTTTCGTATAAACAGCCGTCTTCCCAAAGAATAACACTGTCAAAATTGATGATGGAACGCTTGTTCTTTTTCAGTAACTCCTGCCCAAATTCCGACTGTAAGGAAGCAAACCGATGCCGACCCTCATCGTGGTCAATGATGTAATTAATGGTGGAATTACAAAAGTTACAAACGCCATCAAAAAGAATTACCGCCATAAGGAATGCATCATTTCTTCAGGGACAATTTCGGCAAAAGAATCGTTCGCTAACGAAAAAAGGAACCGCCCAGCAGTTCCTTTTTTCGTTACTAAATTATGAATCAGATTAGCGAATGATTTGCACCCAGCTCTTCAACGTTACGGGGCGATCTTCTTCGGCTTTATTCAGGCGTTCGTACCGAACCTGAGCCTCGAAGTAATACGTTCCAGCGGCTAGTTCTTTACCGCTATCCGTACGGCCATCCCACTGGATCAGAGGATTATCGTTGCTTTCATAGACTTTCACACCCCAGCGATTAAACACCCGGAAGCGAACTTCTTTCACGAAGCGAGGACAACGGATGGGTGCAAAGGTATCGTTTTTGCCGTCATTATTAGGCGTGATTACATTCGGTAAGGTAAAGTCAGGACAGTTGTCTTTACAAACCGTGTTACTGGGTAATGATTCCACGCCAAACCGGTTCACGGTTGTCACGTAATAGCAACCCGCGTAGCTGCTCAGGTTTTCGTGCAGATAGATGCGGCTTGGGAAAGGCACTTCTCCAATTTTAGCAAAATCACCCGTGTCTTCGTAGCGTTTGTAATAAACGTTGTAATGTACGATGTTGGGATCACAAGCTGCTCCGTTGGGCCCTGTTGTGGCATCAGTCCAATTTAGCGTATTGCGGAAAGGAGCTTCCTCACAAGTGCCCTGAACATAGCTGGCACAATCGAGCAGATTCAGCGAAAGCACCGGCGGGCAAGGACGAGTAGTATCCGTTGGTGTCAGACACAGACGTTGTGAGAAGTTATACAACAAGCCTGGATGAATGCTATTATCGTTGTAAGAGCCTACCGTTTCAACGCGGTAACAATACGTCGAATCCGGTGAAAGCGTAGTACTGATGTCGCCATCAGAAGTAACATTGTCGCGGCCATTATCAGTATAGGTATAAGAACCAGAGCCGGTGACTGCTACCTGCTGAATCAGGTTAAACACGCCGGGTCTTACCTGACGGTAGACACGGTGCGTCTGGTTGTCGTTACTCCAGGGAACATTAGCCTGCCAGCTCAATTGAACGGACCGCGATTGAGGCGTTCCACTCAAACGAACGCTACTGGCCGCCTGCGAAGAATCTGAACGTACCCCTGCTGTTGTATATAAATCCACCCGATACCGGTAGGCATTCGCTTCCGTATTCAAACCCTGATCTACGAAAACGGTGTCTGCTGTTTTAGGAGCTGATAAATTAGTCGTAATCGTGCCTACTCTGGTATAACCCGTACCATTTAAACCCGTAGCCCGGAAAATACGATACTCACGCGTACCTGTCACTTCTGGGCGAGTCCATTTTACTGTGATCTGTCCGGCAGTAGTACTGGTTTCATCAACGGTAACGTTCGTGATGTAAATTGCCTGTTTAGGTAAAGCCTGACAAGACTCATTCGAGTAAGTACTACTGAAACGGGTTAGGTTGTTGGGGCCAGGGAATGAAACAGCGATCCGATAACTATAGACTGTATTAGGACGTAAACTGGTTGAGTTATCCGTATACGAGGTCTGTGTAGCAGGTACGCGAGCTACTTCGGTATAACCCGGAGGTGGTCCAGGGCTACAGAGGTTGGGCGTAAGGGCAGTACATCCCACTTTTCGATAAATAACAATTTCTGCACCAGCTACCTGACAGGGATAGGCTGCCCAGGTTAAGTTATACGCTGTTCCGTTGGCTACTGCCTGTAAGTTTGTTGGAGCGGGGGCTACTACGCGAATGTTAACCGTTTTGCTATCTACCAGATAGGGTTGCACCGAACCGGGCTGATCGGCTACTTTAAACAAGACTTCATACGGCAAGGCCCGGATGTGATCGCAACTGGTTTGCCAACTGAATGATCCCGTTCCGGGTGAACTCTGAATGGTAGAAGGAACGGTAAACGTAGCAAAAGGAGCTGTAATGAGAGCTGGATTTTGTTGATAAACGGCTCCGGTAGAGGAAATGATGACGCGGTTATTGTCAGGATCGGTTCCGCGAACGGTAAAGTTTACCACTTTTCCTGCTTCAATACAGATGTCTCCGGGTACTTCAATGGTAGGACGTTTGTTCTGACAATCTCGCACGGTAATCTGCATGTCACGGGTTATTTCACCGATTTTAATACCGTTTCGCCACTCTTCAATGACAAAAGCCAGGTTATACTGACCGACGCAGCGGGGGGCATCCCAAACCAGATCACCCGTCACAGGATTGATGCTATAAGTAGCGGCTCCGGTTCCAGCTTCGTTTTGGGCATTACAACCAGGCACCTGATTAGGATAAACAATACTGGGAACCAGGAAACCGCGACAGGATTCACCTACGTTAGTAGTTTTATTCTGAGTAATTCTGTACGCTAAACTATCTCCGTCCGCATCTACTGCATTGGGGTTGTGAATGTAACGCTGACCCACGCAGGCATTGAAATCTACGGGTGGGTTTAACATGACAGGCGTGCTGTTTAAGCCCAGAAATGAGTTAATAGCCAGAGTAGATTCAACGTAGAAAGGGTACTGCTCAGAGTTTCCATTCGTAATATTGATGGTGCCCCTATTTCGGTTATCAATACCAACAGATATAGTATAGGTATTGGGAGCATTGAACGTATGAATGACCTTGAAAATCAGTCGTCGGGTGTCATTCCCTACATCTACGATACCACCATTGGGTAAGCCCTGAGTAAACAAAGGCGTATTCTGCACCGGAGTACCATCACCAAAACAGAAATTAACACCCGAACCGGCAGTATTTCGCGTGGCATCTGCTCCGTTAGCCCAGTCGCAATAAATCGTTAGGGTAAGTTCATAGGTAAGGGCTGTAGATGAAATACGGCGGGAGGTAATCTCACCGGCCCGAACGTGAGTAGCCCAGGCTGAGTGAGCTAGTCCACAGATAGTAATGGCCAGTAATACAAAATAACGGTAAAGGGTTCTCATGCTACGCAGGTATAATCAAGATCGATACGGATACTTAGGATAAAGGGGTACAAACAATAGAATACAACACAACAAGTGAACAAAGGTAAAGCTTCCAACGAGGTTGTAAAGGTCTATTTTAAGGAGTAGATATTTTGCAAAATACTCCTCGTCCTAACAACTTTTTCAACACCGTATAGGTTTAACTTAAGAGCAAATAGTTCCCGATATCAGTCCTCTAAACGGAGCCCGCCTCGAGTTGGATACGATGCCAATTTCAACATCTGAACGCTTTTCACGAGCAAAAGGTATTTTTAATTAGCAAAAAATCAAGAATCCACTTTGGCGGCCTACCGTTTGTGCCGTAGTTTTGAGGGCTAATTAGGGATAGTTCCCTCTATTTTTAACTGTTCTTCGAGTCAAAAAACGATGTCCTGGGTCACACAAACTTTTTCTAGTACGCTGGGCCGCAAGCTTATCATGTCTTTGACGGGGCTTTTCTTAAGCGTCTTCCTCATTGTACACGTGAGCGGTAACTTTCAATTGTTCCATAGCGATGAAGGATTAGGCTTTAACAAGTATGCCGTTTTCATGACGACATTTCCTCCGATTAAAGTAGTATCCTACGGCTTGTACGCGTTCATTCTTCTCCACGCCATTGATGGTCTGATGCTGGCGGCTAAAAACCGCAAAGCCCGTGGACCTCAGCGTTACGTGGTGGTACACAACCAGAGCTCCTGGGCTAGCCGTAACATGGCTATCCTCGGAACGATCCTGCTGCTTTACATTGTGGTTCACATGCACGATTTCTGGTGGCAGTACAAGTTTGGCGAGGTGCCTTACCGTCAGTACGAGCAAAGTATGACTACGGGTGAAGTAACGTCATCTGCCTACAATGGCCCCGCCATCAAGGGTAAAATGGAAGAATTCGTACGCGAGGATACGCAAACACGGGTAACGATTGTTAAAGACCTGTACGCAGAAACCAAAGCTGCTTTCGCCAATCCTTTGCTGGTAGCCTTTTACCTGTTAGGAATGTGGGCATTGGCGTATCACTTGGTACACGGTTTCCAGAGTGCCTTCCAAACCTTAGGCTGGAATCACCCCAAATACAATCCCCTGATCCGTTTCGTGGGGGTGTGGGTATTTGGTATTGGTATTCCCCTGGCGTTTGCCGCAATGCCTGTTTATTTCTACATTAAAAGTTTGGGAGCATAAGTTCTCGCTTCTGAACTCCGATTCCTTTAGAACTCAGACCGGAGCGTTTTTCCGGAGTATATAAACTGAACTAATTCCATGGCAACATCACCTAAATTGGATGCCAAAATACCCGACGGGCCGTTGGAATCGAAGTGGACGAAATACCGCTCGACTGTACCGCTCGTTAACCCCGCTAACAAACGTAGCATTGAAGTAATCATCATTGGTACGGGTTTAGCTGGTGCTTCGGCTGCTTCAACACTAGCCGAATTAGGTTACAAAGTAAAAGCTTTTTGCTTCCAGGATTCTGCTCGCCGGGCTCACTCTATTGCGGCTCAGGGTGGTATCAATGCGGCAAAAAACTATCAAAATGACGGTGACTCTGTTTACCGTTTATTCTACGATACCATTAAAGGTGGTGATTATCGGGCTCGTGAAGCAAACGTATACCGTTTAGCTGAAGTTTCCGGTAACATCATTGACCAATGTGTAGCGGCTGGTGTGCCTTTTGCTCGTGAATACGGCGGGTTGTTATCCAACCGTTCGTTCGGGGGTACCCAGGTACAGCGGACGTTCTACGCAGCAGGTCAGACAGGTCAGCAGTTGTTACTTGGTGCTTACTCTGGCTTACAACGTCAGGTAGGAGCGGGTACGGTTGAAATGTATACCCGTCATGAGATGCTGGACATCGTCATGATCGATGGTAAATGTCGTGGTATCATTGCCCGTAACCTGGTAACAGGTGAATTAGAGCGTCACTTCGGTCACGCGGTATTACTTTGTACAGGTGGATACGGTAACGTATTCTATCTGTCAACGAATGCCATGGGCTCTAACGTAACGGCTGCCTGGAAAGCTCACCGTAAAGGTGCATTCTTCGGTAACCCTTGCTTTACCCAAATTCACCCTACCTGTATTCCCGTTTCAGGAGACCACCAGTCGAAACTGACGCTGATGTCAGAGTCGTTGCGTAACGATGGTCGGATCTGGGTTCCTAAAAAACAGAATGATAATCGCCCCGCCGATCAGATTCCTGAAGACGAGCGTGATTATTACCTAGAGCGTCGTTACCCAGCGTTTGGTAACCTCGTGCCTCGTGACATTGCGAGCCGGGCTGCCAAAGAGCGTTGCGATGCGGGTTATGGCGTAGGTACTTCTAAAATGGCCGTTTACCTGGATTACTATGCTGCTTACGAGCGTTATGGTAAAGGAGAGGTTAATAAAAGAGGTATTCACAATGCTTCCCATGACCAGATTCTGGAATTGGGTAAAGCCGTTGTCAAAGAAAAATACGGTAACCTTTTTGATATGTATAAGCAGATCACGGGTGAAGATCCCTACGTGGTGCCTATGCGTATCTATCCTGCCGTTCACTATACCATGGGTGGTTTATGGGTTGATTATAACCTCATGACTACCGTTCCTGGTCTTTACGCCTTAGGTGAAGCCAACTTCTCGGATCACGGTGCCAACCGTCTGGGAGCCTCTGCTTTGATGCAGGGTCTGGCTGATGGATACTTCGTTATTCCTTACACCATTGGTGCTTACTTGGCTAACGAAATCCGTACAAAGGCGATCTCAGTAGATCACCCAGCTTTCGTAGAAGCTGAGAAAGAGGTTAAAGATCGTATCACGAAACTGCTGGCTATCAAAGGAACCAAGTCTCCAGAAGCTTACCACAAAGAGTTAGGTAAGATCATGTGGGATAAGTGTGGTATGGCTCGTAACGAGCAAGGACTGAAGGAAGCTATTCAGGAAATCAGAGCTCTGAAAAAAGAATTCTGGTCGAATGTAAAAGTAATGGGTGACGCGGATGAGTTCAATCCTGAACTGGACAAAGCAAACCGCGTTGCTGATTTTATTGAGTTAGGAGAGCTGATGTGTCTGGATGCTCTGAACCGTAATGAATCTTGTGGAGGTCACTTCCGCGAAGAATACCAGACGGAAGAAGGCGAAGCCAGACGTGATGACGAAGGATACATGTACGTATCAGCCTGGGAATACCAGGGAGATTCGGCTTGGGAACTTCACAAAGAAGAACTCAACTACGAGAACATTAAGATTGCTCAGCGTTCCTACAAATAATCTGGTTAACAGAAAAAGTTAACGAAACAATGGAAGGTAACATGAATCTGACGCTCCAGGTGTGGCGTCAAAAAAATAGCAGAACAGAAGGCCGTATGGAATCATACAAGCTTTCTGGCATTTCCGAAGATATGTCGTTCCTGGAAATGTTCGACGTATTGAATGAACAACTGATCGTAGAAGGAAAAGAGCCTGTAGCTTTTGATCACGATTGCCGCGAAGGTATTTGCGGAGCTTGTTCTATGTACATTAACGGTCGCCCTCACGGACCATTACAGGGAGTAACCACTTGTCAGCTACACATGCGTAGCTTCAAGGATGGCGATACCATCGTAGTGGAACCCTGGCGTGCACAGGCTTTCCCTGTTATCAAGGACTTAGTAACCGACCGTAGTTCTTTTGATCGCATTATTTCTGCGGGTGGGTTCATTTCGGTGAATACTGGTAATGCTCAGGATGCTAACTCCATCCCCATTCCAAAAGAGAATGCAGATGCTTCCTTCATGGCAGCGGCCTGTATCGGTTGTGGGGCCTGCGTAGCGGCTTGTAAGAATGCTTCGGCTATGTTGTTCACTTCGGCTAAAATTTCTCAGTTGGCTTTATTACCACAGGGAGAAGCGGAAAGTGCTACCCGTGCCAAGAAAATGATTGCCCAGATGGATGAAGAAGGTTTTGGAGCCTGTACCAACACAGGAGCCTGTGCCGCTGAGTGTCCTAAAGGAATCAGTATGGAAAATATTGCCCGTATGAACCGGGAATATTTTGTAGCTGAGATGGGTACAAAAGAATAATTTAAAAAATAATAAACCAGTACTTGAGCATTAACCTGCTTAGGTACTGGTTTTTAATTCAATATATTTATAAGAAGTTCTATATAGAAAAGTAGCTCATCCTGAATAACTTATAATACTGGCACGCTTATTATAGAAAATAGCCTGAAGATTTTTCTTGAAGAAATATTGCGTTCGGTTGAACATTGTACCTTTTCCTTAGTTTACTTTGTGAAGCTTTACTGTAGTTTACAGTGAGAACTGAATGTGAAATTTCTCCGTATATTTGAGAAAGTACTTCATTGCTGTTGTTTAGCGACTTATCAAACAAAAACACACAAACTATGAGAAGTATCTACCGCTCGTTGTGCATGGGGTGGGGGATTTTAGCAATCTTATTTTGTTCAACCCAATTCAAAGCCACAGCTCAGACCAATCCTACTCCTAAAAATGATCGTATCAGCTTACGTGAGTGGAGAAAACAGGCTTTAAAAAATCAATCATCTATCACGATGGTAAATGCAGACACGTTAAGTGCTTGCGATACCGTTACTTACTTTCCTGTATTAAGTAAATCTCCTTGGCGTATATCGCTTCCGTTCGGACCTGGTATTGCCTATTGCGGAACTTGGGACGGAACGTTTGTTGATCCCCGTGACAAATCACTTTTTAATGGATTTGGTTTAAACGTAGCCGTTGGAGCAGATTACTTCTTCAAACCCGAAAACCGTTTCAAATTCGGTTTAGGAGCTGAACTAGGATGGCAAACCTTCTTCGTTCGTGGTTCTTACAAAGATTTTCTTTACAACGCTCACCCAACGGTTCCCCGTGAATCGATGGATTTGAGAAAACGTCGTTCAGAAGATTATTTCTTAGTAGTAGGGCCTGTTATTTCTTACGATCTGACTAAAAAGCCACAAAGTAGCTTCATCGAGGCTGCTGCTCGTGTAGGTGTGTTCCGTACAGAGTCTGCGGTTATTGGTGCAATCGATACAAGATCTAACACTCTTTTAACGATGTTCCATCCAACTGATAACCTGGTTCACCCTGGTATCAGAGGTCACATAGGTGCGTACTTCCCCTTAGGTAACAACTGGTATGGCGGTGGTCAAATCAGCGGTTTCTATACGAAGGTAGACTACTTCACTCGTGGTGACTACAGCGGAAACGTAGCTCGTATTTATGAATTCCAGCGTAAGCATGGTGGCTGGGCTCTTCAATTATCGCTGAAGAAATCTTTCAACCGTACCGAACTGGTTAAAGTGGCTCCTGCGGAATGTCCTACCTGCGTTGCTCCAACGACTCCTAGCGTAATGTTAGGCGATCAGAAAATCAACGGTTTGACCATCGTAGATTCTAACAGAACAGCTGGCGTTTATCCTAAAATTTCTTGGGAAAGCGGAAGCTCACAGCCTGGCGAAACTTACACGGTAAATGTTCACAAGAAGTCAGCCGTTTCTGACGAGATTGTTTACTCACTGAAAAACACGTCAGAAAGAAGCTTCGAATGGCCTGAAGAATTGAAATGGCCTGGTGACAGCTTATCTGAAACTACGCTGTATTACGTAACAGTTCACTCAGAGCGTGATAACAAATGCGGACGTTGTATCTCAGAAGTAGCTACTGCTAGCTTCGGTTTCGAGAAACCAGCCGTTGTTGAAGTTGCTGAGAAAACTCGTTTCCGTCACCGTTTAGTTGAAGTTTCTGCTTATTACTCGACAGTGGTAGGTCGTGATTCAGTTCAGTGCTATTGCTACTGCGACGGAACTCGTCAGCCAAGCGGAACGTACCGCAAACGTACGCTCTACGGAACTTACACTGCTGAGCTTGAGCAAGCGAAACTGAACGCTTTCGAAGAACTGAAAGACGATATCGAAATCGCAGTGCCATCTCAATTCGATGCTCTGGTAGCCGAAATGAAGCGTCCTAAATACTTCAAAGCTATCTACGAAATCGATGAGGTTAACTCTAAAGGTGAAGTGGTTCGTCACTTAGGTGATTACCAAGTAAACATCACCCGTTCGAAAGGCAAATACATCATCTCTAAAACCAGCATTCGTCAGATTACTGAAGAAGAGAAACAACGTATCATCGAACAAGAAGGCCGTAAAGCGAAAAAAGGTAAGCCTAGAAGAAGATAGTAACTAGTCTTATTTGATAAGTAAAAAGGCTCTGCTAGCAATAGCAGAGCCTTTTTTAGTTTTGAATGAGTGAAGGATAGAATGAGTGAATAAAAAAGCGAGGAATTGATTTGTAATCAATTCCTCGCTTTTTTATAATAGATTACAATCGCTGAAAAGAAATTACCACACTATAACAGAAATTACGTCATCCTTGAAATAGCTTAGGTAATCAGAGACCTAATTCTTAGCTCGATTCACTCATTCTATCCTTCACTCATTCAAAATTCCCTACAGCTCTCTTCGAATTTTAGCAATAGGAATATTCATTTGTTCCCGGTACTTGGCAACTGTACGTCTGGCAACGGGATAACCTTTTTCAGCCAACACCTCCTGAATTTGCTGATCGGTATAGGGGGATTGTTTATCTTCCTTTTCAATGATTTCAACGATGGCCTGTTGAATTTCCCGGTTAGAGACTTCTTCCCCTTCGTCGTTTTTGACACCTTCGGTAAATAAGTCCTTCAGGTGGATAATCCCGAAAGGCGTTTGAGCATATTTTCCTGAGGTAACCCGGGAAATAGTGGAAATGTCCATTCCGATTCGATCCGCAATGTCTTTGAGAATCATGGGTTTAAGCTGACGAACGTCCCCGGTAAGGAAATAATCTTTTTGAAATTCGATGATGGCCCGCATGGTATTAAGCATGGTCTGTTCGCGTTGTTTTAACGCATCAATGAACCAGCGGGCGGAGGCTAATTTACTTTTTACAAACTGCGAAGTAGCCCGGTCGTTTTTATTCCGGGACTCAGCCATTTCAATCACCGATTTACTTAGACGGATACTGGGTAAATCCCTACCGTTCAGATTGACTTCAAAATGACCGCCATCATTCGTTACAAAATATTCCGGGAGAATGTTTTCATTCACCTGTAGAGAGCTATTCTGCCCGCCAACGATGGGTTTCGGATTGAGATGAGCAATAATGGACAGCACTTCCTTGAGCTGTTCATTATCGAGATCCATCACCCGCATGATCTTCTCATAATTACGCCCCGCCAGTTCATGCATGTGTTTCCTCACTACATCAAGGCTCAGTTGATTTTCGGGCGTATGAGGCTTGCGTTCCAGTTGTAATAACAGGCAGTCCTGTAAGTCACGGGCAGCGATACCCGCTGGCTCCAAAGCCCTGATCAGGGGAATAATTTCCTCAATTTCTGACTCTTCTACCCATATATTATTGGTAAAACTGATATCATCGGCCAGATTGTAAGCGTCGTACTTGAGAAAACCGTCGTCATCGAGCGAATCAATAATGAATTCAGCAATCAGCCTTTGGCGTTCGTTCAGATCAATGGTACTGACTTGTTCTTTTAACTCATCTCGCCAGGTGTTTTGCTGAACCATGGGAGAGGTATAAAAATCTTCGTCTGCGGCAAAATTATCTGAACGAGTTTTATATTCTGGAATATCATCATCGGCAAACTCATCCCAGTCTCGAAAATCGTCGGTGGGCAAGTCGCTCGAATCTGTTTGAAATTCATCTGAGTTATCAACCCCGTCCTCGGTATTCTCTGGAGTTTCCACACCTTCTTCGAGAACCGGATTTTCTTCCAGTTCATCTTTGATTCGTTGTTCCAGTTCCAGTGTATTTAGTCCCAGTAAATTCAGCATCTGAATTTGCAAAGGAGAAAACTTCAGAGTCTGGCGTTGCGTTTGGGTCAGTCGCTGCATATCTCTTCCTAATATAAAAGAATACCAGTTACGTCAAAATGACGGCTTAAGTAGTGCTTTTTACAAATCTAATGCTAGTTAAAAGTAATAGAAACAATAAAACCTTAAAATTGGCCTAAAGGTTATGTCGACAGACTAGCAGTCAAGTGTTATTTTTGCATTTCATCCAAGAGATGAGCTCATTGTTAACGGCTCCATTGGGGGGCCAATTAGAGAACATGCAACTTTCTGAACAAGAATTACTCCGTCGGCAGAAACGGGAAGAATTATACCGATTAGGTATTGACCCTTATCCAGCTGAGAGTTTTGAGGTTAATGCAACGGCAGCCGATATCCATCAGAATTACGAACGGAATAAAACCGATTACAAAACTATATCAATTGCGGGACGTCTGATGAGCTTCCGTATCATGGGTTCGGCCAGTTTTGCGGAACTTCAGGATTCTACGGGACGCATTCAGTTATACTTCCGTCGGGATGATTTATGCCCAGACGAAGATAAGACCCTTTATAATACGGTATTCAAGAAGTTACTGGATATTGGTGATATCATCGGTGTGAAGGGATATGTCTTTACGACTCAGACGGGTGAAATCTCGATTCATGTTCAGGAGTTTAAGATTCTTACTAAATCACTGCGTCCATTGCCCATTGTTAAACGGGATGACGAAGGAAATACGTACGATGGTTTTACCGATCCTGAATTACGTTACCGTCAGCGGTACGTAGATTTGATCGTTAACCCGGAAGTAAAAGACATTTTCGTAAAGCGGGCAAAAATCATTTCGACCATGCGTCGGATTTTTGATGATCGTGGCTGGCTGGAAGTGGAAACACCTGTGTTGCAACCCATTCACGGTGGTGCTGCCGCTCGCCCATTCAAGACACACCATAATACGCTGGATATGCCTTTGTATCTGCGGATTGCGAATGAATTATACCTGAAACGCCTCATTGTGGGTGGTTTTGAAGGCGTATACGAGTTCGGCAAAATGTTCCGTAATGAAGGGATGGACCGCACGCATAACCCGGAATTTACTTCTCTGGAATTCTATGTAGCTTATAAAGACTACAACTGGATGATGGATATTACTGAGGAAATTCTGGAGAAAGTAGCGGTTGCCACGAATGGTCAAACGAAAGTTCAGATTGGTGATAATCTTGTTGATTTCCAGGGCCCTTATACTCGCATGACGATTTCGGAAGCGATTCTGAAGCAAACAGGTATTAACGTAGATACCTTGAGCGAAACAGAACTGCTGGAAGAAGCAAAGAAGCTGGGTATCGAAGTAGATGCTACGATGGGTAAGGGTAAACTGATTGATGAAATCTTCGGTGAAACCGTGGAAAGTAACCTCATTCAGCCGACGTTCATTACGGATTACCCGCTGGAAATGTCTCCCTTAACCAAGAAACACCGTTCGAAATCCGGGTTGGTGGAACGTTTTGAAATCTACGTAAATGGAAAAGAAATTGCTAACGCTTATTCGGAGCTAAACGATCCGATTGATCAGCGGGAGCGTTTTGAAGATCAGTTGCGTCTGGCGGAACGTGGGGACGAAGAGGCGATGGCTCTGGATGAGGATTTCATTCGCTCGCTGGAATACGGAATGCCACCAACCGCCGGTATTGGCTTTGGTATTGATCGTCTGACCATGATGATGACCAATAATGCCAGCATTCAGGAAGTATTATTCTTCCCCCAAATGCGTCCTGAGAAAAAAGTGGAAGTATCTACCGAAGCTGATTACGTAGCGGCTGGTATTCCCGCAGAGTGGGTACCCGCCATCCAGAAAATGGGCTTTGTTACCGTTGAGGCTTTGAAAGGAGCTAATGCTAATAAAGTATTCAACGATTTAGGTGGATTACGTAAAAAATTGAAAATCGAAGCGAAAATGCCAAGCCTGGATGAAGTAAAAACCTGGGTTTAGATAAATGGGTTGTTCACCGTTTTCAGTGCAACCTTACTAAAAGAAACGGAGACCTGATTTCAGGTCTCCGTTTCTTTTATAACTTAATTACTCTGGTATTGGTCCATTGGTCATGCCAGGGAATAAGATCAAACACAGCGGAGAATAGTTCAAAGGGAACGCAACGGCTGAAGTTTCGTTTCAAAAAACTAAGGGTAGATGGCGTTTCACCGTCTTCCGTGAGCACTTTCGTTTTGGTAATCCATTTGCCCAGTGAACGGCCTTTCGTAAGTGTTTCCTGAAAAGTCATGAATAAGGCATACACCAGCGTTGCTATTAATCTGTGCAAAAACTCATATTTGCCTTCGAAGGAGTTCGCAAAGGTGTCAGCGGTTTGTTCATCCGTGAAACTTAATACAATAGAGAAGATAACGACTATTACAAAGTAGAAAATTAGGAAAAAAAGGCTGTCAATGATGAAGTTCCAGAAGCGGGCCCATTTAGAGGCAAGCGATTGTTCAACCGTTTCAAAAGGTGAGTAAAAGAGTTGTGTCATAGAGAGCAGAACATAAAAGTTATTAGGTGGAGCATTAGCCTTCACAATTACTTAATAGAAAAGGTGAGGGCTGAATTTTTTAAATGATAATCTTTGCTTTCTCTAACCTCGTTAGGAGATTAGGTAATTATAAAAAGGAAATCCCGAACTCAGAAGAGTCCGGGACCGGAGTTGAGAAATTACTTATGAATTAAGCTAACTTCTGAACGTTCACTGCGTTCACGCCTTTTTTACCGCTGATCGTTTCGTAAGAAACGCGATCATCCTGACTGATTTGCAGACCATTTAATCCAGTGACGTGAACGAAGATGTCCTGTCCCGTGGCGTCGTCAACAATAAAACCGAAGCCTTTGCTTTCGTTGTAAAACTTAACTGTACCTGTGTTCATAACAAATTAAATATTGAAACGGAAGATTTACCCGAAATAAAAGATAATTTTTATAGGATAATACAGTTTAGCTAAAAAAAATTTTTTGTTAAAAGCTGGAATGAATTTTTCACTATCATTTTAGATTGCTAATTTCGAACATAAAACAACCGTCCAACCATGAACCGCTTTCGATATATTATTGAAAATCAAGCATTTGGTGTTTGTTCAGTGATCGGAGAGCGTTTGGGCATATCCGCGAGCAGCATTCGAATTTATTTTATCTATACTTCCTGTCTTACCATGGGCTCGCCGCTGGTCCTTTACCTGATTATGGCCTTTTGGATGAATTTCAGTAAACACCTTCGTCGCCACCAGAACCCAACCGTTTGGGAATTATAGGTCAGAGATTAGTCAACGAACAGGTTTTTACCCTGATAATAATCCAGAATTTTCACGCGAAATAAGTAATCGTACCGAGCCTGTACCTGATTGAGTTTAGCCCGATCCAGGTTCGTTTTGGCAATGTTATATTCCACCACATTTAGCGTTCCGGCCTGAAAACGGCTCTCGGCTGCATTCAGTGTTTCTGTGAAACTCACTACCTGATTTTCCAGGGCTTCGTAACGCATTTTAGCAACTTCCAGATTTGCATAGGCCTGTTCAATACCCTGTTTCACCTGCACTTGGGCATTATAAACCTGTACTTCCGCTTTTTTCTTATCCACAATGGCATTCTGAATCCGGTTTTTGTAAAGCCAGCTTCTGAAAATAGGAATAGACAAATCCAGCGAGAAATTCCGGTTGAAGTTATTACCAAGCTGGTCGGCGTAATTGATACTGGCGGTAGAAGAATACCGGGTACTGATGAATGAATTCAGAGAAAGCTGCGGCGTAAGCAGTCCTTTTTGGGCTCGAACCAGTTGCTCCATGCTTAAAACCCGATACTTGGCCGCTTTAATAACCGCCAGATTCTGATCAGCCGATTCGTAAATCTTGGTAGCGGATGTTTCGTAACCCATCTCTCCTTCGGGAGCCAGACGTTCCAGCGTAAAATCCAGTGGTGTTTGGGGGCTGTTTAGCGTTTGCCAGAAAGTTAATCGATTCAATTTTAACTGACCCTGTGCGTTAACCAGACTTAACTGATCGTTAGCAACCTGAGATCCCAGCGTATACTCATCGGATGGGGCTAAATTTCCAGCTTTTACTAACTCTGCGGTACGTTCAAGCTGCATTTTAGAAGCTTCCAGTTGTTGCGTAGCCAGATTTACCTGATCTTCACTGCTTAATACCTGTAAATAAGCCAGAATGGTATTGATGGTAATGACGTCTTTAGCCTGTTGTACGTCCTGTTCGGTTGCTTTTACCAATAAATCATTCTGACGAATCATGTTTCGATAATACAGACCGTTGTATAAAATCAGGCTTGCCGACAGACTGAAGTTAGAAGCATTAAGTTGCTGATTGACATATCCGTTTGTATAAGGGTCAATGCTGCGACCGTAGTTGAGTGATTGCGAAGCATTGGCCTGAGCCGAAGGTAACAACGCTAACTTCGACTGTAGCAGGTTGTTACGACTTGTTTCTACGGTTAGTTCGTTTTGCCGTACGTTGAGGTTATTGCGAATGGCAATGCTAACGGCCTCTTTGAGGGTCATAGGTGTCTGAGCCTGTAGCATACCGCTAAGGAGCAGGAAACCTCCGAGAATAAGTTTTTTCATACGCTTGACTGGCTTTCTTTGAAGAATGGGGGAAGGTTAGGTTAGATCATAGATTCGACCCGAATGTCTTCAACGATTTTACCATCGTTCAGGTGAAGAATTCGATTGCCGTATGAAGCATTCTTTTCAGAGTGAGTTACCTGAATGATCGTGATACCTTCCTGATTCAATTGCTTGAAAATCTGCATGATTTCTTCCGCCTGAGCCGATTGAAGATTACCCGTCGGTTCATCGGCAAGAATGATTTTGGGCTGACCAATCAGTGCCCGGGCAATGCCTACCAGTTGCTGCTGTCCGCCGGAAAGCTGATTTGGGAAAAGGTCTTTTTTGGCGACCATATTAAACCGATCCAGAATATCAGCGATACGACTTTTGCGTTCGGAGCTGGGCACGTTCTTGTATAAAAGTGGCGTTTCCAGGTTTTCGTAAACGGTTAATTCATCAATTAAATGATAGGCCTGAAATACGAAACCAATGTAAGTTTTGTATAACTCCGAACGTTTCTTTTCGCTCAGTTTCTGGACGGGTTGATCCAGAAATAAATACTCGCCGGAAGTAGGCTGGTCCAGCAAGCCAATGATATTCAGTAAGGTCGATTTCCCGGCTCCCGAAGGCCCCATGATGCTTACAAATTCGCCTTCTTTGATTTCAGTAGAAACGTGGCGAAGAATATAGGTTTTGGTGAAACCGTTCTGGAAATATCGTTCAATGTCGTTCAGTACAATCATGGTAAAACTGTTTGGTATCTTTAATTTCTAAAGGTGTGCCAAACTTTAAAATATTGAAAAATTGCTTAATAATCAGATAGTTATAAAATAAATATGTCCGAAAACGAACAACCGGGTGTACGCTTTCGGACATCAAATTAAGCAGATTTCTTACTGAATCGAAACGTGGTTAGTAGCACTAATAGTGACCGGAATTCCGCCACCGTTCAGTTTGCCATTCACGTGATATTCATCGGCTTCACCCCGAAAACCAGCCAAGGGAAATTTCACGCGGTTACCCCGAATGGTCAAATCTACGCTAGGGTTTTCGGGCAGGCGAACCCTCACACTACCTGCGGATGACCGCAGTCTCAGATACTTGTTAAGCTGTTTTACGTCTACGTCTACGCTTCCGGCACTGCTTTCCGCGTCGAGAGCGGCTGTCATTTCGGATAGACGAATGCTGCCTCCTGAAGTTCGGGTATGCAACTCGCCCGCAATGGCTTCACCGTTAATGCTTCCCCCGCTAGTGATAGCGTCAATCATGCCATCGAGGTGATTCATACGGAGACTGCCGCCGGATGTTCTGAGATTGATTTTTCCGGTCAGGTCTTCGGCATGAATGCTTCCGCCTGAGGTTTGCAGATCCATTTCGTCGCTGCATTTTTCCAAGTGAATGCTTCCGCCGCTGGTACGTCCGTGGATTTTGCCGGCAACGTCTGTCATGTGCAGACTCCCGCCGCTAGTTTGAAATTGCTGGGAACCTTTCAGGTGCGATAGTCGAATACTTCCTCCACTGGTTCTCAGATCGGTAGTGAAATTTTGTGGCGTGAAGACTTTGAAGGAAATACTAATCGAACGCTTTGAATCCCATTCTACGTCTGATTTGCGACGGGAAGAAAGAACGACAGAAGAGCCTTCCGTTTTCATCACCAAATCATAGTCAGACAGGCGTTTTTCTATTTCTGCTTTATCCAGTTTATTGGCAGGCCAGTTATTAAGCGTTACATACATTTCCACTTTTACGTCCTTATCCGTACCGCCATGCACTTGAATACTTCCGCCGGAGATATCCACCCGAACCTCGGAAAGGTTACCCGTGAAAGTTTTGGTTTGATAAGGTTCGTCCTGATTAGACTGAGCTGCCAGCGAGCCAGTAGCCAGCAGAAGTACAGAAAAAAGTAAATGACGTTTCATAGTAAAGTTTTTTACGTTTGGGGTAAAGACGTAAACAGAGCCTCAAACGTTGCATTGATGAGGATTTGCCTGCAAAGAGAAAGTGGCCTTGAGTGCACTAGGAAAGTTTTACAAGCTTACTTGAACAATAGAAACCTACATTTGTCTTTTCAGCAGTGGTCGTTGGACGAAACTAGTTAATGCATATGCCTAAAATATTGTTGGTAGAGGATGATAGTCGGGTGGCTTCTTTTGTGGAAAAAGGCCTTCGGGAAAAGTTATTTCAGGTGAAGCACGTGGAGAAAGGTTATGAGGCCGTTGAAGAATGCCTGCATCAGGAATATGATGCAATCATTCTGGATATTATGCTGCCTGATCTGGACGGGTTTGATGTGTGTCGGACCATTCGCCGCCGGGAAATCAATGTGCCCGTCATTATGCTGAGTGCTCTGAATACACCCGAAGAAAAAATTCAGGGGCTGGAAGCCGGAGCGGATGATTACCTGGGTAAGCCCTTCAATTTTCTGGAGTTAATCGCCCGGATTAATGCTCAGTTGCGTCGAAAATCATTCGAAAAGGGAAATTTCGATCAGTACGTATATCATGATTTAACGATTAATCTGGATCGGCATATCGTAAAACGAGGTGATACGGAAATTACCTTATCGCCCCGTGAGTTTAAGTTACTTTTGTTCTTTATGCAAAATAAAGAACGCGTGGTGACGCGGGCAGAAATTGCCGAAGCAGCCTGGGACTTAAACTTTGATACCAATACTAACGTTGTCGATGTATATATTAATTATTTGAGAAATAAACTCGATAAAGGATACGATGCCAAGTTTATTCAAACGATTAAAGGGAGAGGCTATTTGTTTGAGAAATATGAGGAAAGTTAGTTGTGAGTTTGAAGTTGTTATGACTTTTTAATTGCTAATTTTTTTCTGCCACATGCTAAGAAAGTTAATTGTAATAGAACCCTAAAAGAAGTATAATATTTGTTGTTATAGTATTGTAATCAGAAAATGAGACTTCGATTTAAACTTACTTTACAATCTACCTTAATATTCGCTTTAACCCTGGCGATTGTCTTTGTGGGGACATATGTCATTTTTAAACAACATACGACTCATATCTTCTTTAATAAACTTACAGATCGGGCTTTAATTGCGGGATTTGTTTACTTTGAAAAAGACGAAGCAACCAAGTTGAATTATAGCAAACAGGAGTCTATTTACCGGGTTCCTTTAGTGGATGAAATTGTACAGGTGTATGATACCACAGGGAAATTAATCTTCGTCGATCATGGTCCGGCCTTAGCTGTTAGTGAACAGCGAGTGAATGAAATATTTCATAAAAAAGAGGTTGATTTTTATCAGGATGGCCGACAGTGTGCCGGGATTTATTATCAGGATAATCAGGGGGATTTCGTTATCATCAGTTCTGGTATAAACGTCACCGGGCAGGAACGGCTGCGGAATCTGGGTATTACCATGATCTGCTTTTTCTTTGGAGGAATCGCTATTAATTTTCTTTTAAATGCCTGGCTATCCAAGCGAACGTTTCGGCCTTTCACGGAAGTCATCGATCAGGTTAATAGTATTACGGCGGAAAACCTGCACTTGAGATTACCCCAGCAAAACGGATCGAAGGAGGATGAGTTACAAAAGGTAATCGCGACTTTTAATTACTTTCTGGAGCGATTGGAAGTGAGTGTAAAGAGTCAGAAACATTTTTTGAAACACGCTTCTCACGAATTAAAAACTCCCTTGGCAGCCCTGATTGGAGAGTTGCAAGTGAACCTTCAGGAAAAAAGAACAGAAGAGGAATACCAACATCTGCTGGTTAACCTGCTGGACGATGCCCAGCACTTGAAAGCCATTATGGAAGGGTTATTAACCTTATCTGGACTGGAATCAAATCGTACATTCCCTATCCATAAAATTCAGATGGATGATGTATTGTGGGATGTGTTAGGTAAAATAAAAATCACGCATCCTCATTCTATTATTACCGTTGAAGTAATAGCCGAACAGGAAGATACGAATTGGTTAATCGTCGAAGGAAATGAAGTTTTACTTTCGATGGTATTAACCAACCTCATTGAAAATGCGATTAAATTTTCTAAAAATGAACCGATCGTTATTGCCTTAAATTACACGCGTCATCTACAGATTAGCATTAAAGATCAGGGAATAGGAATTATCCACGAGGATAAGGATCGGATTTTTGATTTATTTTACCGGGGTACTAATGTGAATGCAGTGACGGGTCATGGCATGGGTCTTCATTTAACCAAACGAATTCTGGATTTACACGGTTTTCATTTAAGCTATCAATCCGTAATAAATCAGGGGTCTACTTTTGTAATTGATTTTAGCTAGTTTATTTAGTGAACTAACGTTTTGAGTACAAAGAATTTCTAATGAAATAACTTCTCAGAAGTTTTAAATTTTCTGGAGCTACCGTTAATGGCCACTTTCATAATATAAACCTGGCATCCAGAGTGAAGCGAAGGACCCCCTGCAAGAATGGGAAACGTTTCTTTGCAAAGAGTAACCATAACCAAGCATTAGGGTTGACAGACGGGGCGTAATAGGGTACGTATTAAATACTCTCAAACGCTACAGACCAGGCTAGATTAAAGAACTCTAATCTACTTCCAATCCACTTCTAATACTCCCGTTAATTTCGCCTTAATGTTGCCGATGCTGTTTTGTACTGATATTGTAATCGGTACACCATGCGTTTCCTCTTTTTTTTCTTTTTTCTACTCACGATAGGCAACAGTTGGGCTCAGACGGTTCCAGTAGATACCATGCGTGTGTCCCGGAGCCAGGCTGAACAGCTTTTTCTGACTAAAAACCTGCGTCTCATCGCCGAAAAGCTAACGATTTCACAGGCGGAAGCTCAGATACTACAGGCGAAAGCCTGGCCCAATCCTAACTTTTCTATTGATCAGGTCAATCTTTGGGCTACTCAGCGACAAACGCGGGGCGAAGAAGTCGTGCCGCCCCTAGGGAAAAACTTTGGTCGGAATCAGCAGTTCGCTTTTGATCTGGAGCAACTCATCCTGACGGCGGGCAAACGTCGCAAGATGGTAGCCATTGAAAAAGTGAACCGCGATCGTTCGGAGCAGTATTTCCTTGATTTACTGGTTTCGCTCAAAGCAGAATTCCGTAATCTGCTGACCGAATTAACCTACGATCAGCAGGAAAAACAGTTATTGAACAACCAGTTAACGATTCTTTCCGAGGTGCTTCGGGCTCAGGAACGGCAATACCAGAACGGTAACTTGTCCAAGGCTGAATACTTCAGAATTAAGTCTCTGGAGCTGGAGCTAATGGATGATGTGCGGGAGCGGGAAAACGAAATACAGCAATCCCAGCAGCAGCTCAAAACGCTAATGGCCTTGCCCGCAGAAACGTATCTGATTATTAATGATGGGTCTGCTCTACCGGCCTATGCCGTATTGAAGCAGGGCGGTTTTCAGTTTTTCAAACAGCGGGTAAGTGAAGATCCCCCACGCTTGCGGGCGGCTCAAAGCGAGGTGGACTACGCGAAAGCTCAACATTACTACGAACAAGCCAGGAAGACACCAGACTTAATGCTAAAGGCAGGGTATGACCGCAACGGCAATACCATGCTGGATTTTCTCGGCTTTGGCGTTTCAGCAGATATACCCGTTTTTGACCGGAACAAAGGCAATATTCTTTCCAGCAAAATTGAAATCGAAAAGACCAGTCACCAGTTACAGGAGGCTCGGAATGAGTGGCAAAATCAACTCTTTAAAGCCTACGCCAATTTCGTAGCATCGAGTGATTTCTACGAACGGCTGGATGCCCGTTACGCTACCGAACTCAACGATTTGAGCGAATCCGTCAGTCGGAATTTTCAGAAGAAAAACATTAGTCTGCTGGAGTTCCTCAACTACTTCGAAGCCTTCCGGGCCAACCGCGAAACGCTGCTGAAGGCCAATAAAAATCTACGAAACTCATTGGAAGAACTTAATTATTTAGCTGGAACAGACCTACCATGAAGCTAATGTATTCTACACTCAATGGCCTGATAGTAGCTCTGTTAGGCGGGCTGGTTCTGAGTTGCAACCAAAAACCAGAACCACAGACCCAAACGGCTGCTCCAAAGGCAGACTCTACGAATTGTTTCGCCAAAGAAGTAACGGCACAAACTACGGAAGTTCATGCTTCGACGCCAATTCAGAAAATCTCACTGACGGGTAAAGTCAACTATAACCCCGACAGAGTGGTGAAGTTCGTGCCTTTGCTGGATGGCGTAGCCAGTAAGGTAAACTTTGCTCTGGGCGACTATGTGAAACAAGGCCAGGTATTACTGGAACTGCGGAGTTCGGAATTAACGAATCTGAGTTCGGAGTTAAAAACGGCTCAGGCTACGCTGCGAACGGCAGAGCGAAATCTATCCTCCGTGAAGGATATGTATGAGGACAAACTGGCCACTGAGAAAGAACTCGTGCAGGCGGAAAGTGAAGTAGACGTAGCCAAGCAAAGCATCATTAAAGCCCAGGAAACCCTGAATCTTTACGGTGGAAGTCTGGAAAAGGGCGTATTAGTAGTTCGGGCCGCCAGCAATGGATATATCGTTGAAAAAAACATCGTGGTCGGGCAACAGGTAGAAGCCGGAACGGAAGCCTTATTCACCATTTCTGACCTGAAACAGGTATGGGTGACGGCCAATATATACGCCGGGCAACTGGATCAGGTAAAAGAAGGAATGCCCGTAGAAATTACGACGACGGCGTATCCGAACACCGTTTTTCACGGAAAAATCAGTCGTTTTGCGAATGTCTTCGATCCGAATGAACGCGTGCTGAAAGCCCAGATTTTTCTGGATAATCCCGGCCTATTACTCAAACCTGAAATGTTTGTGATTATTCGGGTTCAGAAAACGGGCAAAGAAACGACCCTGGCAGTGCCGACCAAAGCCGTAGTATTTGATGACGATCGCTACTTCGTGGTTCAGTATGAGGATGAATGCCACCTCAAACTTGTCCATCTGACGCCACTTTTTCAAAACGCTGATTCTACCTATTTCCACGGTGGTATTCAGGTTGGAGAAAAAATCCTAGTGAAGAATCAACTGCTGGTGTATAACCAACTGAAGCAAATTAAAGCCGCAAATTGAGGCTCGTAGCGTTATGTCCAAATTTGTCGAAAAGATTGTAGCCTTTTCCCTCAAAAACCACATTCTGGTCTTTTTTATGACCTTTTTGCTGGTAGGAGCAGGGGTCATTAGCTACATAAATACTCCCATTGAAGCCTTCCCCGACGTAACCAATACACGGGTACGGATCATTACTCAGTGGCCCGGACGCAGTGCGGAGGAGGTAGAAAAATTCGTAACATTGCCCATTACCCGGGAAATGAATACGATTCCGAAAAAGACTGAAGTACGTTCCGTTTCACTATTCGGGTTATCAGTAGTAACGGTACTGTTTGATGAACGCGTCGATGATTTTTACGCTCAGCAATATGCTTCCAACCGGATTAATAACGTCAATTTACCTGAAGGAGCCGATGCCGGAATTGAACCTCCCGCCGGAGCTACGGGTGAGATTTTTCGTTACGTGCTGAAAGGTGATTTACCCATTCGGGAGCTGTCTGCTTTGCAGGAATGGGTCGTTGAACGCGAATTAGTAGGCGTGCCCGGTGTGGCTCAGGTTGTGAGTTTTGGCGGTGAAGAAAAGATCTATGAAATTCAGGTAGATCCCGTCGAATTAGCCAACTATAACCTGACTTCGCTAGATGTTTTCGAAGCCGTCTCCAAGAGTAATATCAACGTTGGGGGCGATGTCATCACCAAAGGCAATCAGGCTTATGCCGTTCGGGGCGTAGGTTTGCTGGAAAGTACGGCGGATATTGAGAACATCCTTATCGAAAACGTAAACGGCACCCCCGTAACCGTTGGTAATGTGGCGAAAGTATCCATTACGGCCAAGCCGCGTTTGGGGCAGGTGGGTTTACAGGATGAAGATGATTTGGTGGAGGGCGTAGTGATTATGTTACGCGGCGAAAATCCAAGCAAGGTGATTGAAAATCTGAAGTTGAAAATTGAAGATCTCAACCATCGGATTTTACCCAAAGGCGTAAAAATTGAGCCTTTCCACGATCGTTCTGAATTGGTAAGTACAACGGTGGATACCGTGACGCATAACCTCGTTGAAGGAATCGTGCTGGTTTCGGTGTTCGTTTTCATCTTTCTGGTCAACTGGCGAACCACAGTAATCGTCGCTTCGGTCATTCCGCTGGCTTTCCTCTTCGCCATCATTATGTTACGAATCCAGGGCATTCCAGCCAACCTGATTTCCATTGGGGCCGTCGATTTTGGCTTGCTGTTGGAAGGGACGATGGTGATCGTGGAAACAGTCTTTGTGGGGCTGGACAGGCGGGCTCACGAATTGGGCATGGAACGATTTAATAAAATCTCCAAACTAGGAATTATCAAGCAAAGTGCCCGTACGGTAGCCAAGTCCATCTTCTTCGCTCAGATTATCCTGATTGTGGCCCTGTTACCCATTTTCACGTTTCAGAAAGTAGAAGGCAAGATGTTTACACCACTGGCTTTCACGCTGGGTTATGCCCTGATTGGTTCGGCCCTGTTGAGTTTGACTTACGTGCCTGCCATGTGTAAGGTATTGTTAACGAAAAACATCAAAGACCCCGAAAACCCGATTACCGATTTCTTCCGCAATGGCATTTATAAACTCTTTGCGGGGGCATTCAAAATGCCTAAAACAACCATCGCCATTTTTATTGGAGCATTTGCCATCTGTGTATTAAGCTTTGGTCGGTTGGGCTCTGAATTCATTCCCAAGCTCAATGAAGGAGCTTTGTACATTCGAGCCACTTTACCCAATAGCGTCAGCCTTCAGGAATCAGTAAAGCTAACCAAAGAAATGAAGGCGAAATTTCGCTCGTTTGAAGAGGTTCGCTTCGTATTAACGCAGACGGGCCGCCCCAATGACGGAACTGATCCAACCGGATTTTTCAACGTAGAATTTCACGTGCAGTTGCACCCGAAGGATCACTGGAAACGGAAAATTTCCAAGGAAGAGTTATTAGAAGAAATGGAAAAATCACTCAGTATCTATCCCGGAACCATTTTCAGTTTTAGTCAGCCGATTATGGATAACGTCGAGGAATACGTGGCAGGTGTGAAAAGTTCACTGGTGGTGAAAGTGTTTGGAGACGATTTATTCCAGCTCGAAAAAACGGCTGACCAGATTGCGGCAGCGATTAAAGATGTGCCCGGCGTGCAGGACTTGAACGTATTTCGAAACATTGGATCGCCCGAATTACGCGTCAAGTTCGATGAAAAACGCATGGGCCGTTACGGGGTAAGCATGGCCGATGCCCAGTCTGTGATCGAAATGGCCATTGGCGGAAAAGGGGCCTCCCATTTTTACGAAAATGAACGCCTGTTCGACATTCGGATTCGCTATGCAGAATCGTTCCGGCAGTCGGAAAAAGAGATTGCTAACATTCTGGTGCCAGCGAATGGAACGTCGAAGGTGCCGCTGTACGAAATTGCGGATATTTCTTTCCATACGGGACCCGCCTTTATTTACCGAGAAGGCAGTAGTCGATACATCGCCATTGGTTTCTCCGTTCGGGGCCGCGATTTGGGAAGCACCATCCAAGAGGCTCAGCAGAAGGTAAACGAAAAGGTAACCTTACCCGATTCGTATCAGATGAGTTGGGCGGGGGAATTTGAAAGTCAGCAGCGGGCCACGGGTCGTTTAGCAGTCATCGTTCCCATTTCGTTGTTAATGATTTTCTTTCTGTTGTACATCAACTTCGGAAATCTCAAAGACACAATGATTTCGCTGGTAACCATTCCGTTTGCCTTTGTCGGCGGATTCCTTTCGCTTTATTTGACAAACACCATTTTTGGAATTTCGGCAGGAATCGGTTTCATCATTCTTTTTGGGGTAGGAACCATCGACGGAATTATTCTCATCGGGGTCATGAAAGACCTATTACGAAGGGGATATACACTGAAAAAAGCCATTAAAGAAGGCGTTTTTTCGCGGATTCGTCCAGTATTTATGATTGCCGTAATGGGTTCGGCGGGGCTATTACCAGCAGCCATGTCCACCGGTATGGGCTCCGAAATTCAGAAACCGCTGGCCATTATGATCGTAGGGGGATTGATCATCTGTATGATTCTTTCGCTGATTGTATTGCCGCAGGTATTCTATTTAGCCTACCGACCCGGACTGCGAAAACGCGGGATCGCTGATGAGTAAAAACCAATAAGAGTGCCTTTTAAATCTGGGTGGATGGACTAGTCTAACACCCAGATTTTTTATGTCTAAAACTGGATAGAGCAATAGGAGTGAATGTCTACTTTTTAGGTAATGGGTGACTTACCTGACCGCTGCCATCGTGGCCCGGCTAGCTTTTTGCTGGCAGCAAGAGCTAGGGATTATAGAGTTAGCAGAGCCCCAAGTGGTTGCTGCCAGCGAAAAGACTGGCAGTGGTTAAGTTCACTTTTTAAAATAGAAATCTCTCTACTCAAGTCACTGTCATCGTAGCCGCTGCCAGCTTTTCTGCTGGCAGCAGGAGTTAGGGATTATAGAGTTAGTATGGTTAGGTGGTTGCTGTCAGCGGAAAAAGCTGGCCGGGCCACGATGACCGCTGCTGAGTTGGGGCAGCCGTGTTAAAATTTATCTTGGGCCGGTTTTTTTCATAAATTGAGGGAAGCTAATGTCTACCTAAAATTTTACCAATCTTTGAACCTGGCTTGTATGTGTAACCAACCTCATCGTCACTCCATTCATTGTATTGTGCCGCCTTACATGACGGATCAACTGGTTCGGTCATCAAATCCTGAAATACGGGACCGGGCTCTGGCTACGCTCAAAATTTCGGCGGCTTTTCGGGCGGAGCGTAAATTTGCTCAGTCTTTTCCTAGTTTAATGGTTTATGCCTTATCCGCCGAGCAGGGCAAAAATCGTTTGATTTATGATGCCCGTCAGACGGATAATCTGATGAATACCATTGTGCGAAAAGAAGGCGAGCCCGCTGGAGAAGATGTGGCGGTAAATGAGGCTTACGATTACTCGGGGGACACGTATGACTTCTTTGAAAAGCTGTTTCAACGCAATTCACTCGATGACAAAGGTATGACGCTGATTTCTACCGTTCACGTCGCTGAATCGGACTATCGAGGCGGTTACGTATCCATGAGTAATGCTTTCTGGAACGGGGAGTTGATGGCCTACGGTGATGGAGATGGAATTATCTTTAACCGATTTACGCAATCCCTGGACGTGGTAGGGCATGAGTTAACGCATGGCGTTCAGTCGTTTACCAGCAACCTGAATTATTACGGTCAGCCGGGAGCCTTGAACGAGCACTTCTCGGACGTTTTTGGTATTCTGATTCGTCAATGGAAAAAGCAGGAAAGTGCCGCGACTGCCAACTGGACGATTGGCTCAGAAGTATTAGTTCCAGCAGAAACACGTCGCGGCATCCGTGATATGCTAAATCCGGGCAAAGCTTACGTAGATGACCCCGATTTAGGCACCGATCCACAGCCTGGGCACATGAATAACTTATATACTGGACCTTACGATAACAATGGCGTTCATATCAACTCGGGTATTCCAAACCGGGTTTTTGCGTTGGTAGCTACTGAGTTGGGAGGTAACGCCTGGGAAGTAGCGGGCCGCATCTGGTATGATACCCTGCTGCAATTAACCAGCTCCAGTCAGTTTAAAGACTGTGCCCGACTAACGATTCAGAATGCAGGGAGTCTTTTTGGCGAAGCTGAGCAAAAAGTAGTTCAGAATGCCTGGAAAACGGTAGGATTGACGGTATAGAAGCATGAAAGTTCAGCTCAAACAGTCTGGCGGCTTTATGGGGGCATTGAAAGAATGCACGCTGGACACGCACGCACTCGAACCCGAAGAGGCGGATACCATTCGGGATTCTGTCCAAAGAACGGACTGGAATCAGGCGGATCAGGATTCTGGAAAGCATCGGGACGGCTATCATTATTATTTGCTAGTGGAAGACCAGCAGCAAACGTATACCGCTGAATACACCGATCAAACTTTACCCGAATCGCTAAAACCACTGATTGGGATTTTGAAAAGGTATCTAAAGGCAGGTCGGTTTTAAGACAAAAATGATTCTAGTTCAGTCATCGCCATCATGGCCCGGCCAGCCTTTTCGCTGGTAGCGGGAGTTAGGGATTATAGAACTAGTAAGGCCCCAGGTGGTTGCTGCCAGCGAAAAGGCTGGCAGCGACAAGGTTAGCTTTTAAAACAGAAATCTCTCTATTCAAGTTACATTCATCGTGGCCGCTGCCAGCTTTTCTGCTGGCAGCAGAAATTAGGGATTATGGAATTAACAGAGCCATAAGTGGTTGCTGCCAGCAGAAAAGCTGGCAGCGGGAGCTAGGGATTATAGAACTAGTAGGGCCCCAGGTGGTTACTGCCAGCAGAAAGGCTGGCTGGGCTACGATGGCAGCGGTGGAGGTAGCCGTATAAAAATCAGAAAGCGGTTAGTAAGCTTGATTTGCTTACTAACCGCTTCTTAAACTTCTCTGAAACTTATTTTGGGTTATTCAAACCTTACTGAGCCAGATAACCACCGTCTACTGGATAATAAGCACCTGTTACAAATGATGCTTTATCTGAACTTAACCAGAGGACAATTTCTGCTACTTCTTCGGGCGTACCCAAGCGATTCATGGCGTGTTTGGCCGATAAAGCATCAATGGCTTCCTGATTCATATTCTGGGAAATCAGCGGAGTATTAATAAAGGCAGGACCTACGGCATTCACCCGAACCCCTTTCGTACCGTACTCCAGACCCGCATTTTTGGTCAGACCTACCACGCCGTGTTTGGCCGCTACATAGGCGGAAGAATTTGCAAAACCCACCTGTCCTAAAATCGAGGCAATGTTTACAACCGAACCACCACCTGATTGCAGAATGGCCGGAATCTGGTAACGCATGCCATAAAAAACACCCGAAAGGTTAATGCTGATGACCTTATCCCAGGCTGCAATATCATATTCGCCCACGGGAGCCGAAGGTCCGCCTACTCCGGCGTTATTACAACTGATGTGTAAGGCACCGTATGTATCCAGCGTTTGTTTGACCAGGGCTTCGTTCTCTTCGGGCTTGGACGTATCGGCTTTCACGAAAAAAGCATCGCCGCCCGCCTGCTGGATGAGTGAAACGGTTTCATTCCCGCCGTTTTCATTAATATCTGAAACGACTACTTTGGCTCCTTCTTTAGCATAGGAAAGAGCAATGGCACGACCAATGCCCGAACCAGCACCCGTTACTAAAGGAACTTTATTTTCTAATGTTTTCATGGTATCAAGTACTTAAGGTAAATAAACGAACACTTAATAAGTGTACTTATATACTGAACAGTAATTAAACCCGAGTAGTGCCGTAAATGTTATTCCTTAACAAAGAAATTTCCCGCTGAAGCGATTCCACCTTCTCAATCAGATTGGCGATGACGTCCAGCCCTTCGAGGTTAATGTTCAGGTCGTAGTGCAGCCGGATGAACTTCTCCAGCCGGGGAATAGTATCTTCATGGATGTAAGTAACTTCCTGAATATTCGTTAATTCTAGTAAGCCGTAATCCTGTAACGATTCCACAAAAGTGATTTCGATATCGTAATGCGAGCAGCAGTCGCGGAGGGTAATCCATTCTGTTGTTGCCATCTTACAATTGAGCTATTTCCTTAAACAATTCCTTTTGTCGGTCCGTCAGGTTCGTAGGTATTTTGATATTCCAGGTAATAATCAAATCACCAAACTCACCTTCTTTTTTGTACACGGGAAAGCCCTTGCCCCGCAACCGGACTTTCGTTCCGTTCTGCGTTTCTGGCTTGATGGGAATTTTAACCTTGCCATTGAGCGTCTCAATCGTTACATCACCGCCCAGAATAGCCGTGTATAAGTCCAGGTCAAAAGTGGCTTGTAAGTCATTACCCTGACGTTTGAAAACGGGGTCTTCGGCAATTTTAAAAGTAATGTACAGATCGCCGTCCGGCCCGCCATTTTGTCCTGGAGCACCGTACCCCTTAAGCTTAATGACCTGTTCATGAGCAACGCCCGCCGGAATGGTAATGCGAATGTTCTTGCCATTGACGGTAAGGGTTTGCTTGTGCGTTTCATAAACGTCCCGGAGATTTAACTGGAGTTCGGCGTTATAATCCTGTCCACGGAAACGCGACTGCGTCCGGCGGCTACTTCCACCCTGATTACCAAACATCGACTGGAAGAAGTCAGAGAAATTATCTCCCGTAAATTCGGAATAGTCACCAGCGTCACCGCCAAACCAACTACCGCCGCCCCCTCCAGAACCACCACTAGCTCCGGCGTTGGCTCCCTGAGCTCGTCGGGCCTGTTCGTAGGCTTCGTATTGCTCGGCTTGCTGCCAGTTCTCCCCGTACTTGTCGTATTTTTTTCTTTTCTCAGGATCGCTCAAAACCTCATTCGCTTCATTTACCTGCTGAAATTTAAGCGTAGCTTCGGCGTCGTTAGGGTTAACGTCAGGATGGTATTTTCGGGCCAGTTTCCGATACGCTTTCTTAATGGCGTCGTCGGAAGCAGATTTATCCAGACCCAAAATCTGATAATAATCAATGAAGGCCATATACTTTTTTCTTTCGGTTGAATACACGACTGCTGTAATGACAAAGTGTCAAATAGACAGGTGTAGTATTTATAAAATTAGCGAAAAATATATGCCAATTGGTATGAGTAGGGGGTGATTATTGGTGAGAAATGGAATCAAATAAATAGGTCATAAAATAGTCTCTCACTTCAACGAGCCAAGTAGTAGAGACGCGATTAATCGCGTCTGGGTAGAGGCGGTTTTTGTTATCCGTCAGATTTCTACTGCCCAAGTTGGTATCCCCACGCAACCATTATGCTTTTATGAATGTCTGGTGGAGACACCAGCCATGGCGAGAAATAGGTAATGAAATGGTTTATCCCCCCAACAAACGTTCAGCTACACTAGTGATTTCTTAGCATCAGACGGCCAGAGGTCTACAGCCAGGTTGTCACTCGGCAGAGCCGAGCGACTGCGGACGATGCAGTCGCATCTGGGTAGAAGTAATGTGCTGTCCGGTATCGAACTACTGACTGTTCATTATCGAACAACAAAATCCTTTTTTAAATATTAAATTACTGATAATCAAATCATTGTATATAAATATGGGATTGCGGCATAAAAATTGAACACCCCTGGCAAAAGAATCGCGAGTTATGCTTAGAAACTACTTCATCGTTGCCTGGCGGAATTTGGTTCGGAATCGGGCCTTCACGCTGATTAATATTACGGGGTTGGCTTTAGGGCTGGCCACCTGTCTGTTGATTATGCTTTTCGTAACGGATGAGCTAAGTTATGATCGCTTTCACGAAAAAGCAGATCGCATCGTTCGGGTGGTATTTAGGGGAAATACCCAGGGCGGAGCCATCAAAGACGCTCACGTCATGCCTCCAACGGCTCGTACGCTGAGAAGTACCTTTCCTGAGGTGGAACAGGCCACCCGCTTCCGCATGGCCGGAAAGCCTTTCGTAAGTTATGGGAACAAGAGTCTGCGGGAAAGTGTACTGGTTTATGCCGATTCAAACATTTTTCAGGTCTTTACTTTGCCTCTTTTAAAAGGTAATCCGAAGACGGCTCTGATTAAACCTTCGTCGATAGTAATCTCGGAAACGGTGGCTCGAAAATATTTCGGTGAGGCCGACCCCGTTGGAAAAGTGCTGGAAATAAAAGACTGGAAAAGCTCTTTTCAGGTGACGGGTGTCATGCAGGACATTCCCGAAAATTCACACGTTCATTTCGATATGCTAGCTTCAATGGCAGGTTTGGCCGAAGCTCAGTCTAACTCCTGGATGACCTCCGAGTTTTTTACCTATCTCGTCCTCCGGGAAGGATCGGATTACAAAAAGCTGGAAGCCAAATTACCCAAGGTCGTCGCTTCAAAACTCGGGCCGCAACTGGAAAAAGCCTTTGGCATGAGCTATGCAGATTTCTGGAAAAAGGGTAACTCAGTGGGGCTGTTTCTGCAACCCATCACCGACATTCACCTGCATTCTGATTTTCCCTACGATCTTTCTGCTCCCGGAAATGCCCAGACGGTGTACATCGCCGGGGCCATCGCTCTGTTGATGTTACTCGTTGCCTGCATCAACTTTATGAATTTGTCTTCGGCAGGGGCCTCCAAACGAGCTCGCGAAGTAGGCATTCGCAAGGTATTAGGCTCGGCTCAGTCGGAGTTAATGCGTCAGTTTTTGTTTGAATCCATTTTACTGACGGGTATTGCCTTATTTCTGGCGTTATGGATGGTCGATTTGGCTCTACCCGCCTTTAACCAACTGTCAGGGAAGCATTTAGGAATCCCACTTCTAATTAACCCACTTGTGTTACTGGGCTTGGTCTTGCTGGTAGTAGTTGTGGGCTTACTGGCGGGCAGTTACCCCGCGTTTTTCCTTTCTTCCTTTAAACCTTTATCCGTTTTGAAAGGTGGAGGGAATACGATTAAAATGGGGCAGGGAAGTCTGAGTTTTAGAAATGGACTTGTCGTGTTTCAGTTCTTCATATCCATTGCCCTGATGATTTGCACAACGGTGGTCTATCGTCAGCTCTCGTTTATTGAACATAAGGAACTGGGCTATCAGAAAGAAGAGGTAATTATTCTGCCCGAAACCTGGGCTTTACATCAGAACCAGGCGGCGTTTCGTCAGCGATTATCAGGCGATTCACGCATACAGTCCATTAGCTCTTCCGAATTTATTCCGGCAGGACCCAGCAGTAATAATAACTTCTTTGTAGCTCCCGATCGTAACCCCGACTTGCTCGTTAAAACCCTGCGGTACGATGTTGATCCACAGTACATTCCAACGTTGGGTATTCAGGTCGTAGAAGGGCGGAATTTTTCCGAAAAGTTCGCTACCGATTCATCGGGTATTATTCTTAACGAAGCGGCCGTTCGCTCGCTGGGCTGGAAAGGTAATGTGCTTGGTCGTACGGTAACGAGCCGGGAAAATAATGGAATAGCTACCACCTATCGGGTTATTGGTGTGGTGAAAGACTTTCATTTTCGGTCCTTACACGAGCTTATTACTCCGCTGGTTATGATTCAGAATAGCCAGGCCGGGAACCTGATTATCAAAACGAAAACCAGAGATCTGGCGGGCTTACTGCAAACCATGCAACGGGAATGGAACCGTTACCCCTCGGAGGTTCCCTTCAGTTATTCTTTCCTGAATGATCGTTTTTCGAATACGTATCAGGAGGAACAGAAAACGGGAACGATCCTGAGCATTTTTGCGGGTTTAACCATCTTCGTAGCTTGCCTGGGACTCTTTGGCTTAGCCACGTTCACCGCCCAGCAACGGACGAAAGAGATTGGCGTTCGTAAAGTATTAGGGGCTTCAACGGGGAGTATTCTGGCCCTGCTCTCCCGCGATTTTCTTAAACTGGTAGGTATTGCCTTTCTGATGGCTATTCCGCTGGCCTGGTACGCCATGAACGAATGGCTTCAGGATTTTGCCTACCGCATTTCGCTGGAATGGTGGGTGTTTGCGGTGGCAGGTTTGCTGGCCATTGCCATTGCTCTCATTACAGTAAGTTTTCAGAGCGTCAAGGCGGCTTTGGTTAATCCGGTGAAAAGTCTGAAATCGGAATAAACGTAAGTAAACGTAGCGTTACTCAGATTCGCTGCAAGTAATCGTCGATAGATACCTGATTGAAACAGTCTAACCACTCCTGGTAACGCTGGGGTTAAAAATCAATACTATGCTACGTAACTACTTCCTCATCGCCATTCGTAACCTGTTAAAAAATAAGGTATATTCCTTTATTAACGTCGGTGGATTAGCCGTGGGAATGTCCGTTGCTTTGCTGATCGGCTTGTGGATTCACGATGAGCTTTCGTATGATACCCATCAACAGAATTATGATCGGGTAGGGCAAGTCATGCAGCAGCAAACGCTTAACGGTGAAGTAGGTACGCAAATGGCTATTCCTTTTCCTTTAGAGAAAGAACTACGGGATACTTACGGGGGGTATTTCAAGTATCTCGCTTCAGCTTCCTGGGAAGGCAGTCATATTCTGACGTATGGCGATAAAAAACTGTCGCCTTCGGGCTTGTACATGGGGATTGATGCTCCCAAGATCTTGTCGCTACGAATGAAGCGTGGTACGCTGGAGGGATTAAAAGACCCGCATTCCATTCTCCTCTCAGAATCAACGGCTCAATCCTTATTTGGGAATATGGATCCTATAAATAAGGTTTTAAGAATCGATAATAAGTTGGAAGTTAAAGTAACGGGCGTTTACGAAAACGTACCTAACCATTCCCGGTTTCGGGAAGTAAACTTCATAGCTCCCTGGGATTTGTATGTAACAAGCGAACACTGGCTGGAACGGGCAAAAACGCAATGGGGTAATAATTCCTTTCAACTCTTCGTCCAAATCGCTGATCATGCCGATTTTGAAACCGTGAGCCGGGCTATTGTCAATGTTAAATTCAATAAAGTAAGTAAGGAGGATCAAAGGTACAAAGCCGCCATTTTTGTGCATCCTATGACCCAATGGCACTTGTACTCGAATTGGGATAAGAAAGGATACCAAACGGGCGGAGCTATCGAATACGTCTGGTTATTTGCCATCATTGGTGTTTTCGTATTACTACTGGCTTGCATTAATTTTATGAACCTGAGCACGGCCCGGAGCGAAAAACGAGCCAAAGAAGTAGGCATTCGCAAAGCCATTGGATCGATTCGTCAGCAGCTAATTACTCAGTTTTTCACGGAATCCCTGCTGGTGGTTCTGTTGGCTTTTGCCTTAGCCATTTTGATAGTGGAAATTTCGCTGCCCTGGTTCAATCAGGTCGCTAATAAGGAAATTACCTTTCTTTGGAAAAATCCCTATTTCTGGCTCTTTAGTATTGGATTTATGCTCCTCACCAGCTTACTCGCGGGGAGTTACCCGGCCTTATATCTATCCTCCTTCCAGCCCGTGAAAGTATTAAAGGGTACCTTTCGGGTGGGGCAGATGGCTGCTTTACCGCGTAAGGTGCTGGTGGTATTGCAGTTTACGGTTTCCATTACACTAATGATCGGAACCGTCATTGTTTATCAGCAAGTTCAGTATTCCAAGAGCCGTCCGGCGGGCTTTAAGCGGGAAGGGTTAGTGATGATTCAGATGAAATCGCCTGACTTTTTCGGTAAATATGATGTGCTGCGAAACGAGCTCAAAAGGATAGGAGCGATTGAGGAAATGACGGAATCTTCCAGCCCTTTAACCGATGTTTGGTCGAACAGTTCAGCCTTCTCCTGGCAGGGAAAAGATCCCAATAGGGATGTAGAATTCGCCACAATTTTCATCACCCATGACTATGGAAAAACAGTAGGCTGGCAGTTTCTTGAAGGTCGGGACTTGTCTACCGCTCACGCTACGGATTCTTCTGCCATTATCCTTAATGAATCCGCTGCCCAATTTACCCAAATCAAAGATCCGCTCGGTAAAGTAATAACCTGGGGTAGTAAAGGAGAGGCGAAGGACTATACGATTATTGGTGTCGTGAAAGATATGGTAGTTAGCTCACCCTATGCTCCTGTGAAGCCAGCCATCTATTTCCCACACATCGATAATTTCAACTGGATGATTTTCAGACTTAATTCGAAAAAAAGTACCCATGAATCCCTTGCGAAGCTGGAAGCCGTTTTCAAACGAATCATTCCAGCGGCTCCCTTTGATTATCAATTTGCGGATGCGAGTTATGGTCAAAAATTTGCTGCCGAGGAGCAAGTCGGAACACTGGCGGGTTTGTTTGCCATCTTGGCGATTCTGATTTCCTGTTTAGGTTTGTTCGGGTTAGCATCCTTCGTTGCCGAACAGCGAACCAAAGAAATCGGCGTTCGGAAAGTATTGGGAGCTTCGGTGCTGAGTCTGTGGCAACTATTGTCAAAAGATTTTATAGTGCTGGTGTTACTTTCCTGCGGAATTGCCATTCCGATGGCCTATTACTTCATGGCCGACTGGCTCGAAAAATATGAGTATCGTACGACCATTCACTGGTGGGTTTTTATCGTCGCAGGTATGGGAGCCTTGATTATTACCCTAATCACAGTGAGTTACCAGGCCATTACTGCCGCTCTGATGAATCCGGTGAAAAGTCTGAAGTCAGAGTAAAGCTTATAAAGTCACGGAGTAACCCAGCGTTGGACAGAGTTCCGCTGGGTTACTCCGTGACTTTTTGTCCCGTTTAATTTGTTAATTCCCCTTAACCATATGATCAGGAACTATATCAAAATTGCCTTTCGAAACTTCTGGCGAAATCGATTGACGAGTAGCATTAATGTCTTGGGATTATCCATTGGCATATCGGCTTGTATCGTTATTTTTCTATTGGTTGATTTAGAATTCAGCTATGATCGCCACCATCTCGATCATGAACGTATGTATCGATTGGTAACCGATTTGAAATTTGGTGGTGAGGAAGGACACAGTAGTGGCTTACCAGCACCCGTTCCTGAGATTATTAAAAAAGCAATTCCGGGTATTGAAGTGGTTTCTGCTTTTCATAAGGTAATTCCTGCCATGACTACTGTCAAGCACGGAAAACAGGCTACTATCAACTTTAAAAATCCCTTTGATTCTGGAGAATTTTCTGTAGTTGTAGATGAAAATTTTTTCAAAATAATGCCTGCTCAGTGGCTTATTGGATCACCCGAGACTGCTTTGACGAAACCGAATCAGATTGTGTTGACCGAAAGTGAAGCCAAACGTTTGTATGGATTGGCTTCACCATGGGTTATTGGTCAGGAATTACAGATGGTAATCTATTCTGATACGCTTCAACTTCAGGTTTCAGGCCTGATCAAGGATCCGGTAGTACATAGCGATTTCCAATTTCCTTCCTATATCTCTTTAGCTACCTACAGGAATGTGGCTCCTTCGCGGGACGTTTTAGGATTAACACTCTGGAGTGGGGTAAATTCTTCTTCTCAGTGTCTGGTTAAAGTTCAACCTGAGGCCAACCTGGATCGGATAACTAAAAACATGAACACTTTTGTGGCCGCTCACACCCCAAAAAATGCTGTTAGTTTTGATATTTTCTATCGGCTTCAATCACTAAGCGATGTCCATTTTAATCAGAATTATCCCTCTGGACACCGGATTGCTCACCGGCCTACACTCGTGGGGTTGAGTATGGTTGGTGTAGCTTTATTACTTTTAGCCTGTATCAATTTTGTCAATCTCAATACTGCTCACGCTAGCCAGCGTGCCAAAGAAATAGGCATTCGTAAAACGCTGGGAAGTCGTCGAAGGAATCTGATTTTCCAATCCTTAGGCGAGACGCTGCTAGTGACGCTCATAGGAGTAGGGTTATCGGTCTTTGGGGCCGAAGTGGGTTTGATTTATCTGAGCGATCTGTTACCCGAAGGGTTACAATTACCCTTAGGTGAACTGAAATTCTGGCTGTTCCTGATAGGTATTACTCTTCTTACCTCACTTTTAGCGGGTTTTTATCCCGGTTTGGTTATTTCCGGTTTTTCTCCAGTAATAGCTTTAAAAAATCAATGGGCCTTGGCTTCGTCGCAGAGAATGGGCCTTCGGCGGGGACTCATTGTCGGACAATTTACAATAGCTCAGGCATTCATCATTGCCGCTTTATTCATGGGAAGGCAATTGCATTTTATGATTTATTCGGATCTCGGATTTAGTAAGGATGCAATCATTCGGGTAAACTTACCGGATGAAGCCTTCAGGTATAAGCAGGAAAAAGGGCAGCGATATACTTTAGCGGACCGTATTCGAAAGCTTGCCGGAGTTGAAGGCGTTAGCCTGTCAAACGAGTCACCTCTGCAAGATGGCAAGTCGTTTATGTTCCTGGATTTTGTAACTGGAAAAGAGAAAAAGTCACTCACTGTTGGGTTGAAGCCAGGGGATATTCATTACATCTCTGTTTACGGTTTTAAGTTTTTGGCAGGGCGTAATTTTGTGAAAAGTGATACTATCAATGAGTTTGTAATTAACAAAACCATGTCCAGAAACCTGGGCTTCAAGCACCCGCAGGAGGCGATTGGGAAATTTGTGACACTTGATAATAAGCCTATTCCCATTGTGGGAGTCATTCAGGATTTTCACTTTGAGACCTTACACAAAGAAATAGGATCTGTAGCGTTAATGAATGATAAAAGTGCTCAAAGAGATTTTCATATCAAGCTAAGCAACCTGCAAACCGCAGCAGCAACCCTCGCTCAGATCAAACAATTGTGGTTGGAAACGTACCCAGCTTATAGTTTTGATTATAAGTTTTTTGATGAATCTATCGCGAAGCTTTACGAGAAAGAACAGAACCTTAGTAAGTTAGTCAATCTCTTCACCGGAATTGCTATTCTGATCAGTTGTCTGGGATTGTTCGGGTTGATTACTTTTTCAGCCGAGCGTCGGACCAAAGAAATAGGGATTCGAAAAGTGTTGGGAGCCTCGGTTCTTCAAATTGTTACTTTATTATCTAAAGAGTTTCTGCTCTTGTTAGGGCTGGCCTTTGTTCTGTCTGTTCCGGCTGCCTGGTATTTTCTGCACGAATGGTTAACGAGCTTCGCTTACCGAACGGAACTAAGCTGGTGGATATTCGCTGGAGCAGGCGTAATGGCTGTGTGCATAGCTTTATTAACCGTGAGCAGTCAGGCCATCCGGGCAGCCAATGCCGATCCGGTGAAGAGTCTGAAATCAGAGTAATAACCCGATTTTTAACGTAGAGACGCGATTTTATTACGTGAACCTTATTTGCATTGGGGAAGAGGTGGTTTTATTAACCTCTGTATGGCTTTCATTTTCCTGCCAGACGCGATTATTCGTTACGTGAACCTTATTTGTATTGGGGAAGAGGTAGTTTTATTAACCTCTGTATTGCACTCATTTCCCTGCCAGACGCGATGAAGTCGCGTCTCTACAAGGTTACTCATGAGCTACTGACGCGGGTCGGGCGGTCATCATGGAGCCGATACCAAATTTATCGCGGTATTCCTTCGGGGTTAACCCGGTCAGGTTTTTAAACAGTAATCGAAAATTCTTCATATCGTTATAACCCGACGCGACCATTACTTCAACCATATCTTTATGGGTTGTTTCGAGCATACCTTTCGCCGCTTCAATTTTTGTTTTTTGCAAATAACGAATGGGCGTCATGCCCGTGGCCTGCTTGAATCGGCGGATGATATTTCGACGACTCGAAGGTACTTCGTCCAGGGCTTCTTCTACATTTTTGATTTCACCGAAACGTTTATTAATGGTCAGTTGAACCGTTCGAACAAGAGCATCATCATTGGTAATCGAGGGTTTGAAATGCTCAAAATATAACTGGTTGTTTCGATCCATATCAATGGCGAATGTCTTGGCAATTCGTACCGCCATTTCCCGTCCGCAATGTTGCTGAATGAGTAACAGCTTCATGTGAAAACTGCTCGTTGCTCCGCCACTGGTATAAATATTCTCGCTTTGAGTAATGATCGCGTGCGGTTGAAGCTGTACCGACGGAAATAACTGAGCAAAGGCATCAACGGCTTCAAGGTGCGTCGTGGCCTGACGACCGTTGAGTAAGCCTCCCGCGGCCAAGAGAAAGGAGCCCGTGCAAAGACTGATGAGGTTGGCTCCCATCTGAAACTGGCGATGCAGAAAGCCAATAAATTCAGCGTTTTCCTGAATGGTTTGGGCCATATCATCCGATCTGAAAGCTGGAATAAAGATCAGATCGCTCTTTTCACTGACTTCCGAAAGGACACGATAGGGGTATTGGCTGAAACTAGAAGGCAATTCAGGATTAAGTCCAATGAACTGAATGTCAAACTGACGATCCAGCTTTTCTTCTTCCAGAAAACGATTGGTCGTTTCGAATACATCAATGATGGCTGCTACACTGAGCAGGCGGTGGTTCTGGGTAAGTAGAATGGATAATTGCATGAAAACCTTTGGGTTGAACGGATAAATGTCACAAATACCCCTGCTAATTGGCACTTTGTACCCCCTTCTCTTTTCTTCCACCAAAGTAAGTTTGCCAGGGCTAATAACAAAGGCCAAGGCTCTTTAACACGCAGAAAATCTGCTTCCTACGCAACAGGCAGTCCGGCAAATCAATCCTAAATGAATCAACCATGTTACAACTGAATCCTTATCTCAACTTCGATGGCCAGACGGAAAAAGCGTTCCAGTTTTATCAATCTGTGTTTGGCGGTGAATTAGTTATTCAAAAAATGCGTGAGGCTCCGGGGGTAGAAAATTTTACGGAAGAAGAGAAAAACCTGATCATGCATGCCAGTATTCTTTTAAGTAACGGTCAAGTTTTGATGGGGTCAGATATTATCAAATCCTACGGGCATTCATTCACGCAGGGAACAAACCATTACATTTCACTGCACGCCGAGAGTAGAGCAGAAGCCGATCGTCTGTTTGCTGCTCTTTCTGAGGGTGGAGAGGTAGAAATGCCTCTGGCTGATATGTTTTGGGGTGATTATTTTGGCAGCTTCAAAGACCAATACGGGGTATGCTGGATGATTAATTATGCATTGAAATTCTGAAAAATACACCAAACGAAGCAGGCTACAGCCTAACTACCTCAATTCCTATGAACGAAAACATCATCTGCTGGTTTGAAATCTACACAACAGACATCGAGCGGGCCAAGAAATTTTACAGTGAAGTAATAGGTACAAAATTTACGGATGCTCCGGCTCCGGGCGACGCAGGAGAAATGAAAATGGCTTTCTTTTCGCCCATGGAAAATCAGGGGGTCAGCGGTGCCCTGATCGAAATGCCGGGAACCAAGGAAGGCGATGGCCATTGCGTGAATACGATGGTATACTTCCCAACGCAGAATTGTACGGAAGAAGAAAGCCGGGTGGAACAAGCGGGTGGTCAGGTCATTCGATCAAAGTTTTCGATTGGAGAATTTGGCTTTTGCTCCATCTGTACCGATACAGAAGGAAATCCGTTTGGCTTTTTTTCGATGCAGTAAATCTACTTTGAGGTTTCGTAATGTGTATGGAATAAGCTACGAAACGCTTTTCTTAATCTCAAACAGTCATGGCTATGAAAACTCAGCAGTATAAAATAGATATTAACGCCAGTGACAGTCGGGTTTATGATTTGATGCTCAATCAGGAATCCTATAAACTCTGGACGGCGGAATTTGGCCCTACCTCAGACTTTGATGGTAGTTGGGCGAAAGGAGCAAAGATCATTTTTACGGCCATAGGTGAAGATGGAAAAAAACAAGGAATGGTCGCTAAAATCCGGGAAAACATTCCTGCTACCTTTGTTTCCATTGAGCATTATGGGGTTCTTTCAGAAGGAGAGGAAGTCACCGAAGGCCCAGCGGTAGAAGAATGGGCTGGATCGCTGGAGAATTATACCTTTGACGAAAAAGATGGAGTAACTACCCTTACCGTCGATGTGGATACAACCGAAAAACACATCGATTACTTCAATGAAACCTGGCCGCGAGCTCTGAAAAAATTAAAGGACATTTGCGAAGCCTCTAGCTAGAAACGTATGAAACCAGCCCTGTATCCCTGTCTTTGGTTTGATGGAAAGGCCCAGGAAGCCGCCAAGTTATATGTGTCTCTGTTCAGGAATTCTTCCATAAAAAGTAGTAACCCTATGGTTAGTTATTTTGAGCTGGACGGGAATCCTTTCATGGCTTTGAATGGAGGGCCTGAATACCAGCCCAATGCCTCAATTTCGTTTTACGTAACGCTCGAAGATCCCGAGGAGCTTGAAAACATCTGGAATGAATTGATGGTGGAAGGCGAAGCGTTTATTCCTCTGGGGAGTTACGACTGGAGTGAAGTATACGGCTGGGTGCAGGATCGGTACGGAGTTACCTGGCAATTATCACTGGGTAAAGTAGCAGAAGTGGGACAAAGTATCGTGCCTTTATTCATGTTTTGCGGCGATCAGCAGGGCAAAGCCGAAGAGGCTATCTCGTTTTATAGGGATGTCTTTAACGGTACTGAAGAAGTATTCATTGCTCGTTATGAACCCGGTCAGGTAAAGCTGTATGCTAGCGTAGTTCACGCCCGTTTTAAACTGAACGATCAGTTATTTATGGCCATGGATAGTGCGGTTCCGCAGCCGTTTACTTTCAATGAAGGTATTTCGATGGTCATTAGTTGTGACACGCAGGAAGAAATTGATCATTACTGGAATCATTTCACCGAGAAAGGTCAGGAAGGCATATGCGGCTGGTGTAAGGATCCGTTTGGTGTCTCGTGGCAGGTGATTCCATCCATGCTAGGGCAACTGATGTCCAATCCGGAAAAGGCTCCCAGGGTTGGAGCCGCCTTTATGAAAATGAAGAAAATGGAGATTGAAACGTTGGTAAATGCGTAAGGACAATACCATAAGCTGTTTCGGGTTTGTAATCCAAAATCTGTCTGTGGAGGATCTGTGATCCATCATTGGGATTGTAAATCCCTTACAGAATACCAATCTGAAACAGCAGCTTTATGGAGAATTTGGCTGGGACCATTGGGCATAGCGAAGACAGAAACAGCCTCCTACCCAGACGCGATTTTATTGCGTCTCTACGGAGAAGGAAATCTTTTAGAATTGAAAAAGCAGGCCGGGTTTTACATCCGGCCTGCTTTTCATTAATACCCGAAAATCTCTTCCAGAGTTACCTTCTTCACCGTTCCGTATTTATTTAGAGAAGCCAGCGGTACTTTATTTTCCGAGGCTACAATACAGTAGGTGTAGGGTTTGTTCGCTAATTCTTTCTCGCTAAACTTCTTCAGATCGGCAAAAGTGAGTTGATCCAAAGCAGCGTATATCTTTTCCCGTTCGTCGTAATTCAGCCCTTTTTCCTGAGCGGCCAGGTAATTGTAAATCACTCCGTCCTGAAGAACGCGTTCCGTTTCCAGTGACTTCTTCATCCCTTTTTTCGCCGATTCCAGGGCTACGGGAGATTCAGGAAGTTTATTCAGTAATTCATTCATGCCCGCAACGGCTTCGGGTAATTTATCAGCCTGACAACCGATGTAGGCAATGAGTGTATAGTCATCATTTTTCTTGGCTGGCGTATTGTAATACGCATACGTAGAGTAGGCCAGAGCCTTCGATTCCCGAAGTGTCTGGAACACCACCGAAGCCATTCCTCCACCAAAATAGTTATTGAAAAACTCAATCGTTGGCGTCTCGGCGGGATTATACGTCTCCGTGTTCCGAATCCAGGAAATTTCCGACTGAACCATGTCATAATCGGCGAATAATACCTCGTTTGCTGACTGTTTCAATTGTTTGAATTCCTGCTTGGCCGGAACCGCCGCAAATGAGGCTGGTAATGCGTGCAGAGCTACGATTTGTTGTTCAAACTGAGGTAACGTCAGCGGACCGTAATAGATGATTTGATGAGGCATCGTTACCAATGAATGAATGAAATTCACGAGTTCAGTAGCAGTTACCTTTTCCAGTTCTTCATTACTCAACTGATTATTAAACGGATTTTTAGCACCGTATTCGGCGTACTGCATCAAACCCTGCATGATACTACCCTTGTTGAGTTTATTATCTGCCCGTTGTTTCAGCAGGCGACCTTTCAGTTCTTCCAGAGCTTTCTCATCGGGTTTACAGGTGCGGAGCAATTGTTCAAGCAGTTTGGTGGCAGGGGTGAAGTTCCCCTGCAAGCCCGTCAGACGGATGGTAGTGTACTCATTCCCCGGCTGAATCGTGTAACTACAGGCCAGATTATAAAACTCCGTGCTGATCTGGTCGGCGGTCATTTGGTCGGTGCTTAACAAACCGATATACTGCGTGGCCAGTCCTAATAATTTGCTGTGGTAGGTACCGAGTTTCAGGCGGTAGCCCAGACGGAAAATTTCGTTTTCGGTATTTGCGGCGTACAGTACCTCGGCGATTCCCGCTTTACCCTGTTTTACGTCTTTTTGATAATCCAGCCAAACGGGTTTGATCGCCGTCATGGGCATGTTATCAATCTTTTTCAGGAAGGGTGATTCTTTGTCGGTATTGGTAGCCACGGGCGTGATCGTGGGCTTATCTACTTTCTGAATGCTCTTGTCTTCGCCCTTGCGTTTGTAGACAATCACATAGTTATCCTTCAGCCATTCATTCGCAAAAGCTACTACTTCCGCTTTTGTAACCTTCGACATTGCGTCCAGCCGATCGGTATAGGCCAGCCAGCTTTCGCCTTTGTCATTCGTGAATGATTCCAGCAAAGGATACACGCGGCTGTAGTTGTTTTCTAGTTCGCGAATGGCGTTGAGTTTATAATTATTGACGATGGAACGCAGGATTTTTTCGTCAAACTCACCTTTCTTCAATTTCGCTACCTGACCCATCAATAAATCTTTCACTTCTTCCAGCGATTGTCCTTTTTTCGGACGACCCGACATGGACCAAACCGAGTAATCTTTCAGTTTTTCAATAGTCGAGCCGCCACCCAGAATTTTCTGGCCTTTGTTCAGATTCAAGTCAATCAGACCAGCCGCTGAGTTGGACATAACCTCATCCATCAGCGTTTCCAGAATGGATGCTTTGGCATCGAGAACGCCGGGTAACCGAAATCCAATTCTCACCGATTCGGGCGTGGGGCCATACACTTCTTTGGTTTGGATACTCGTTAGCGGAGCCTCTTTGGGCGGGTTATACAGGCTAACGGGTTTCGGTTTCCAGAAGCTGAATTTCTGATCAATCATCTTAACCAGTTCATCCGGGTTGAAATCTCCGGCCATGATGACAGCCATGTTATTCGGCACATAATACTTATCGAAATACTTCCGAATTTCAATCAGTGAAGGATTTTTCAGGTGCTCAACGGTTCCAATGGTGGTCTGCTGTCCATAGTTGTGTATAGGAAACAAAGCGGCCATCATTACCTCTTCCACCTTCCAGGGGTCGTTATCCAGGCTACGGTTTTTTTCTTCGTAAACGGCCTCTAACTCCGTGTGGAAAATGCGGAAAACGGGTTTGCGGAAACGCTCGGCCTGCAAGCTCAAATACCGATCCAGAGCATTGGAAGGAATGTCTTCCATGTAGGCCGTTACCTCATAACTCGTAAATGCGTTGGAATTCTGACCGCCCATGCTGGCAATCATTTTATCGTATTCGTTTGCAATGGCAAACTTGGCCGCTTCGCCCGATTTCTGGTCAATCTGGCGGTAAATGGCCTTCCGTTGAGCCGTATCAGTGGTGCTGTGATACTTTTCGTAAAGAGCATTAATCTCATCCAGCAACGGTTTTTCCTTGGCCCAGTTTAGCGTTCCATATTGATCAGTGCCTTTAAAAAGCATGTGTTCCAGGTAGTGAGCCAAACCCGTATTGGTGCGGGGATCGGTGTTGGAACCTGCCCGTGTGGGCATGAAAGAGAAAATGCGGGGTTCTTTTTTATTAACCGTCAAAATAACCGTCAGTCCGTTTTTGAGAGTATAAAAACGGGTTTTCATGGGGTCATTCGCGACGTAACGGTAGGTATAACCTCCGCTGGAGGCTGTTTCCCAGGCGTGTTTTTTCTGAGCTTGAGAGGTGGAAGGCACGAGGGCAAACAATAGGAATGCCCCCCAAAGGAGTCGTTTCATGTAGTAAAATCAATGGTTTGATATGGATGTCACTAATGTAGCTAAATCAGCATTATGATGCTTAGTATACGGCTCAGGAATACAAACAAAATATCCCGAAAAATCGATTTTTTCGGGATAAGCTAAGCGGCTGTTTAAAACTGAGATTTAAATACAAAGTAAATAGACCTTTCCCTGCGTTCGAGAAGTAATAGCAGAAAAAGTCTACACCGCGATTTGCCATTCAGAACTATCCCGTTCCCGCAACAAGTTGCTCGGCTCTAACCGAGTGATTGCGAAAATATTATAATCACTAATGATGACGTTATCGGTAGCGTTACCTTCGACTATTAATATTGGAATAACGGTAAAATTACTAATTGGGAAAAAGAATATTGGACGTTAGTGAAAATGAATGGTACGTGGGAAATTGTGAACGTTGCTTTTTCAATAGCTGAATAAGTGAATTCACGAGACAAGAGAATACTAAGATAAATAATTAACTGTCTGCCTGGAAAATTAGACGTTTGATCGATCAGAGACTTGTGTACTAATTGTAGTTACGTATATACAAAAAAACTCACAAGCAATTGTGAGTTTTTGAGTCTTGCTAATGGAAATACTATTCCACCTTTAATGATTTTACCGGATTTGCATTCGCCGCCCGGATTGCTTGGGTACTCACCGTCAGCAGGGCAACCAGCAACGCTAACGTACCCGCCGCCGCAAACAGCCACCAGCTTAGCTCCGTGCGGTAGGCAAAACCATTGAGCCATTCCCGGAGTAAATACCAGGCCGCCGGGGCTGCCAGCAGGAAGGCTAGTCCGACCAGAATCAGAAATTCTTTGGAGAGTAAAGCCACCAGCTGAGTAACTGATGCTCCCAGCACTTTCCGGATACCAATTTCTTTGGTACGCCGTTCAGCGGTAAAAGTTACCAATCCAAATAAGCCCAGACAACTGATAAAAATGGCGATTCCCGTGGCTAGGTTGGTGAGCTTTACCAGATTTCGTTCTTTATTGTAGAGCTTGGCAATTTCATCGTCGAAGAAGGTGTACGAAAAATCCTCCCCGTGGTACGTTTCATTCCAGAGTTGTTTGATCTGAGCCAGTGTAGCATCGAACGCCTGAGCACTGCCCGTTTGTAACCGCACGTTAAATTGGGATAGACTACTAGGGCTATTGTTCATCAAGGCCGTAGGCTGGATGGATTCGTGCAATGAACGACCATGAAAATCTTGTACAACCCCCACCACCGGAATCTGGGCCCCATTCCCGTATTGCAGGAATTGACCAATGGCCTCCGTGGGTTGGCGGAAACCCATCTGTCGGGCCAGGGTTTCGTTGATAACCAGTTCGCTCGTGGTATCGCTTTCGGCGAAATTTCTCCCCGCCAGCAGATGAAACCCGAAGAGACTTAAGTACTGCGTATCGCCATCTTTGCGGTACACATTGATCGCTACTTTCTGTTTGTTGCGAACGGCATTCATCATGGATGAACTGTAGCCCGAAGAAATAGGCGACTGATTCGCCAAACTCACCTGTTTGACGCCCGAAAGTTTTCGGATACGGTCGGCCAGCGTAATGCGTTGGTTCTGATCACTGATCCAGAAGTATTTAGTCGGTACGCGAAAAGTAACGATAGCTTCCCGGTTAAAACCCAGGTCTTTCTGAATCATGTACTGCAATTGCCGACTAACGAATAAGGCTCCAATAATGAACATTTGGGCAATCACAAACTGCGAAATGATGAGTACCCGACGAAGACCGATTTTTCCCGGCTGAACAAAAAGGTTGGTACCACGAAGGGTAAGAATGGGCATAAAACGCGAGATCAGTAAACCGGGGTAGATACCGGCTAGCAAAGCCGTAAGCAGTGCCATGGCCAGCAGGAATAGCCAGAAGGTAGGCTGGCTTAAGTCCAGTTCCACGCCCGACGGTATCAGTTCACTCAGGTAGATCAGACCCAGTTCGGCCAGAGCAATGGAGAACAAAACGGCTACGACGGTTACCAGCAGCGTTTCGCCGAGCAACTGCGAGATGAGGTGACTGCGGCGACTGCCTAGGGTTTTACGAATACCGATTTCCTTGCCTCGCTGACTGGCGTGAGCCGTAGACAGATTCACAAAATTGATGGAGGCCAGCAGCAGTAAAAATACACCCACTGCGGCCAGCCCATACAGGGTAGGCTTGTGGGCTATTCGCAAGCCATTGGCGTAGGTTTGATTGAAATGAACGTCAGATAAAGGCTGAAAACTAAACCAGCGTTTCCACTCGATGGAAGAATCCCCGGAATGACTATCAATCAGTTTTGTAACCTTCTGGGCCAGTTGATCAGGATTGGCACCGGGCTCGATTTTTATCAGGCATTGGGACGCTCCATTGGTGTTCGTCCAGGCGTCAAAACCGTAGTTTTCGCGACGTTTTTTACTGCTTGTCAGGGTAGCCAAGGATAGGTAGGCCGGATACGAAAAGTCACTTCGCTCAACGGCATTTTTTACAAGGCCCGATACCGTTAATTCCAGGGTATCCTGGTAGGAAACGGCCCGTAACGTTCGACCCAGTACCTTGGACGAGGCTTCGCCAAAATAACGTTCAGCCAGACGTTGCGTCAGGACGATCTGATTGGGTTTGGCGAGCGACGTCTGAGGCGAGCCTGCGATCCACTCCGCTGGCAAGATCTTAAAGAATTGAGCATCCGTAAAGATCATGTGAGAAGAGGATTCCTTCGCTGCCGGAAAAAGGATGGGTGCTTGCCCCAAGCGAGGCACTTCAATTTGCTCAAAACTTTCCTGGTGAAAAGCAGCGACGGTCTCCAAACCCGTTACTTCCCGCCGAATACTTTCGGGAATGGGAGCAGAAACGCCGGCGTTGTGTCCCGGATCGTCGCCAAATTTGAACTCCGTCACGAGCCGATAAATCCGATCGGCGTCGGGTGGATGTCGGTCAAAGCTAAATTCATAATTAACCAGTAAAAAAATAACGATACAGGCCGAAAGCCCTACCGCCAAACCCAGGACATTAATGCTAGTCGTCAGGCGATTTCGCCAAAGCGTGCGAAGAGCGATTTTAAGATAATTCTTGAACATGATAGTAAGGTTGGGAAGGGGGCTTTCTGATGAAAAGATGTAAACTCGTTACTCACTTTTGAGACTCTTCACCGGATCGGCATTGGCTGCCCGAATGGCCTGCGTAGAAACGGTCACAAGGGCAATCACCAGAGCAATCAATCCACCTATGCCAAACGTAAGCCCGCCCAGGCTGGCCCTGTAGGCAAAGCCCTCCAGCCAGCGATCAAGGGCATACCAGGCCAGGGGCGAGGCCATGGCAAAAGCGATGAGTACCAAGACAACGAAGTCTTTGGAAATGAGGCTTGAAATATGAAAAACACTGGCTCCTAATACCTTTCGAATACCGATTTCTTTGGTTCGAACTTCTACGGTATACGTAGCCAATCCAAAAAGACCTAAACAGGAAATAAGAATAGCGATCGTAGCGAACAGGTTGAAAAGTATTCCGGTCTGTTGTTCTTGCTCGTGTAGCCGCTGAAAGCTTTCTTCCATAAAATGATACCCAAAGGGCTGGTCTGGATACAAGCGTTTCCAGATTTTCTCCGTTTCTGCCAGAGCCCGCGAGGTATTGGTCAGCGAGGCTTTTACGTAAAACGTACGCTGCCAGGAAAGATCATAGAATAAAACGGCCGGAGCAATGGCTTCGTGAAAATTGCGGAAATGAAAATCTTTGACAATCCCAATGATTTGTCCGTCTCTACCGTTAAACGTGATGGATTGTCCGACATAGGGCGGTTTCAATCCCAGGGTTTTTACGGCTTTTTCGTTAAGAATCACGTTAGCCGTATCCATTCGTACGGCATGACTGAACCAACGGCCTTCCAGTAGTTTAAGGTTGAATATAGGCTGGAACTCAGGTTCAACTGACAACGCCGAAACAGTAGGATTGAAGTCTTCTGCCTTGCCTTTCCATTGCAGACTACCCGACATACTGTTGGGGTTATTTTCGAGCGGAAGACTGGTGGCAGTTACGCCATCAATAGAAGTCAGAGTACGAAGCTGAGTTTTGAACGCTTCCCGATCCTTGCGGTTTCTGAACTCGTCGGAAGGAAGTTCCAGGCTGAAAACACCTTCCCGGGAATACCCCGGATCGTGTGTCTGAATGAAATGAAGTTGTTTGAAAATCCCCAGCGTGCCAATGATTAGGGTAATGGAAATGGTAAACTGAAGAACCACCAGTGCTTTTCGGAAGTGCGTTGTTTTCGTTCCTAGCAGCTGATTGCCTTTCAGAACCTGAATGGGCTGAAAGGAAGAAAGCAGCAGGGCCGGATAAATACCCGACAGGAAAATGGTCACCAGCATTGTTCCCAGCAGTATGCCGGCTACGCCGGGGTCGCTGAGGGTGAACACAAAGTGTTTTTTCGTGAAGTCATTAAAAAAGGGTAACAGCAGCTCTACTAACGCGAGCGTCAGGCCAAGAGCTAGTAACGTAAAGACCAGTGATTCCGTCAGAAACTGCCCAAATAATCGGCCCCGTTCGGCCCCGATCAACTTTTTAACACCTACCTCCTTGGACCGCGTACTTGCTCGGGCAGTGGACAGGTTTACGTAGTTGATGCAGGCAATGATGAGAATCAGTAAGCCGACGATACCCAAAATCTGCGTAGTACGTTCATTTCCGCTGGCTAACTCATCCCGCTGAAATCCTTTGGCAAAGTGGATGTCAGTAAGGGGGAGCAGGCTGGCAATGGTATGCGTGTCTTTTTTGTAGGTACGAAAGAGCTTCGTCAATTTAGCTCCGACGGCCTTGGTACTGGAGCCAGGCACCAGTTGTAGGAACAGTTGATAATTAAAGTTTCCCCACTGGCGATCGTTGGCGGCGTTTCCCGGATTTTTCAACAGGGCCGCAATGGGCAACATCAGATCGAACTGAAAGCTGGACTGGGCCGGATTATCCCTGACGATGCCTTTGACGACGTAGTCTGTGGAATCGAGTCGAATGGTCTGACCGATAGCCGAAGCGGCATCGCCGAAAAACGTTTTTGCTTTTGACTGGGTTAAAACGATGCTATTGTAGTCCTTGAAAACGACTTTGGGACTGCCCATGACAAACTGGTAATCAAAGAATTCAAACCAGGTGGAGTCGACATACGCAGCGTTTGGTTCCTTGAAAAGCTCATGGTTTATCCGAACAACGAGTGGACTCCAGGGCTTCTGAAAACGAGCTACTTTTTCAACTTCTGGAATTTGCTTTTGGGCAAAATCTCCCAGGACGAGTGGCGAATTAGACCATACCCACGAATCCTGCGGACTGATTTGGAGCGTATTGGTCACCCGATAAATCCGATCTGCCCGTTGGTGATAGGCATCGAAACGCAGTTCATTCTGCACCCATAACAAAAGCAGAATCGAGGCCGTCATACCAAGGGCCAGGCCCCCGATATTGAGTCCCGAATACATTTTGTTTCGCCATAAATTGCGGAAGGTAATTTTGATGTGGTTTTTCAGCATAGGGGTAAGGTATTAGGAAAACCAGGTGGGAATAGGTAATCTTTACTCACTTTTCAAACTCTTCACCGGATCGGCATTGGCTGCCCGAATGGCCTGACTACTTACCGTGATAAACGCAATCAACAGAGCGATGAAACCCGATAGGGCGAAGGCTACCCAGCCCATCTGAATACGGGTGGTGTAGGCTTGTAGCCAGTCTTGCATGAAATACCAGGCCAGCGGAAACGCGATGGCGTTAGCAATCAGTACCAGTTTTAAAAATTCTTTGGATAAAAGTAGCGTAATGCTGGATAAGCTGGCCCCCAGTACTTTACGTATGCCAATTTCTTTACGACGGGTTTCAACGGCAAACGTAGCCAGTCCGAACAGTCCAAGGCAGGCAATCAGAATAGCCAGACCGGTAAAGGCTGCCAGCATGGTGCCCAGTTTACTTTCGGCTTTGTACAGAGCATCGTAGGCTTCGTCGAGGAAGTAATACTCGAAAGGATACTCCGTCTCGTATTTTTTGAATACCGATTCTATCGTTGCCAGTCGGGAAGTCACGTTACCACCAGCGGCCAGCTTCAGGTACAGACAGCCTCCGTAAGTCATCAGTTCCCGCGTCGTATCGGCTACTACAGAGATACCCAGTCCGCCTTGTGGGTGCTTGCTGGAAAAGAGGTTGAAATTTTTCACGACTCCCACCACTTCAGAAGCCTGGTTGCCCAACTGAATTTTTTCGCCAATCGGTCTTTCCGTAAATCCAAAATCTTTTAAAGCCGATTCATTCAGAATCAATGACGGTGGATTGGAAGAGTAGGGTCGGGTAGGCTTGATTTTCCAGGGTACATTCATAGTCTGGAAAAAGGAATTGTCTACAGCCGTAATCTGAAGAGAAATATCCTTTTTAGTAACCGGCGACTGCGTAAAGAACATACTCACACCACCCTTGAACAGTGGCCAGCTCGCCGCCGCTACGTTTTGAATACCAGCCTGTTGCCGGAGTTCCTGCTTGAATGCGGCGTAGTGAGCAACCATCGTTTGTGGAACGGTAATTACAACAATGCCTTCACGATCCAGTCCGATATTCTGCTGACGGAGAAAGTCAAGCTGATTTTTGACAATCAGACTGCACACAATCAAACCAATGGAAACGGAAAATTGAAAAATGGTCAGGATACGGCGAATGTTAATACCGTTTGCCTTGGAAAACCGTCCTTTCAGAACTTCGGCCGGAGCAAATTGGGAGAGGAGCAGGGCCGGATAACTGCCCGCCAACAGTGTACAAATCAGAAGCAGACCAGCCAGTAACCCGATGAAGAGTGGTGTACTCAGGAAGGTATCGCTAATGTGAAGATCCAGCCACTGAAAGAAAAAGGGCCGTAAAGCTTCAACCAGCAGTAGACTTAGCCCAAAGGAAATCAGGGTAATCAGTACGGATTCGGTGTAAAACTGAGCGGCTAGGTTACTGCGTAAGCCACCGAGTACTTTCCGCACGCCTACCTCTTTGGCCCGTTGCGTAGCCCGGGCCGTGGTCAGGTTCATGTAGTTGATCAGGGCTAGCAGCAAAATACCCAAGGCAATACCCGTGAACAAGCCATGGTATTGCTGGGAATGATCCACCAGGATGCCGTGCAGGTGAAGATCAGTGAAGGGCTCTAAAATGAACTCCTCGGGTTTCTCACCTTTTTTGACGGGTTGATCCTTCAGGTGCAGTTGACTGATTAACCGTTCCACCTTGGGTCGGTGTTCGGCTTTTGTCAGCAGAAAATACGTATAAAAACCCCCGCCGCCAACGTGGCTGTATTCCAATTGCTGTCGTAAGCCATCGTCGTAGGGAGCCAGATTTTTCTGCGTAGCAAAGGAAATAAGTGCGGAGAAGGAAATCGTACTGTGGGAAGGCAGGCTTTCCAGCACGCCGGTTACTTCCAGCGGTACTTTATTGTCGTAGACCAGGGTTTTCCCCAGCGGATTGGCCGCTCCGAAATATTTCTGGGCTAATTCTGGGGAAAGTACAATCGTATTGGGACGGGTTAAGGCAGTAGCTGCGTTTCCCTTCTGAAGGGGATACGTAAAGACGCTCAAAAAGGAAGGGTCGGCAAAGAGAAGCTCATCCTCAAAGGAGTGGAAGTTAGTGACCGTTTTCAACACCGTTCGCACGGAAGGTCGCGTACGAACCGTCGCTTCCACCAGATCCGGGCGGGCGTCTTGTGTACGCGGTCCCAGTTGTGGCGACATGGACTGCGTCTGGATGTGCGTGTCGCCGTAAGGCATCCGGTCCATCGTTTGAAAAATCCGACTGCCTTTCTGATGAAACGTATCGTAACTGTATTCGTGGACAACGTACAGCAAAATCAGAATACTGACGGCCAATCCAGCGGCTAACCCGCCAATGTTGAGCAGGCTGTACAGGGGATTCCGTCGGAGGTTACGCAAGGCTATTTGCAGGTAGTTCTTCAGCATACGTTCAGGGATCCAGGATGTTGAGGCGGTGCTTAGAAAGTCGTGCCCTATCGCTTGAAAAATAAAAAGTATCTGATTTATAGGGAATTGAATAAAAGCTTATGTCCATTTACGTACAGTTCACTGTACGTAAATGGACATAAGTACCTATTTAAATCAACTCTCCCTAATCAACCCGAAGCTGGTTATCCGCAGCGAAACTTGCTTTTCGATTCTCAATCAGAAGCCATGATTCGCACTGGAAATTATAAATGTTAGCCCGTCTATTAAAAGCTGTCTGAAAGTTATAATCGAAGCCCTTCATGCAAATCAGAATGCGATCCTTTGTTTTGTTAGGGCTAATAGGTTTGGGATAACGGCAGGTAGAACCTGCCTCTTTGTAGGAGCGAGAGGGAATCTCGCAGCAGTGGGTTTTAGTTAGTTAAACCAAAATCTTTGAGTAAAGCGGCCTGCATCACACGTTCGTAGTTTAACTCAAAATTTTGGTTATGAAAGGGTATAGACGCGACTTCATCGCATTTGCCTTTCCCGTGATGGCTGGTGTCTCATCAGTCATCTGTACGCAAACAGTGGTTGGTTGGACACAAACCACGGCGTAACTGCGAGAAAATGAAAGGGACAAATCCATAGACTTCAGGCCGAATGATGCCAGCGAAAAAGCTGGCATCATTCGGCTAACATCCAATTGTTGATGCCACCGTCACTAGGCCAGAGCCGAGCGACGGGGGGAGCCAATTTTTCCTGCCTGTCCTCTAGAACGTAGCGAGAGACCTTCTCAGGAATGGGGCGGGGCTGGTTTCATTAAGTTACTGCCTGGCCCAATAAGCTTGAAAAAAGTCATACGCTTCTTCGCTTTGCTCTGAATGACAGACGCTGATGATCAAGTAATGATGTCTCCTTCAGGTATGAAATAGCCCTAAATACCAACCGTGTTTCCAGATGAAATCCCGGGACTTACTAAAATCTTATTTTTAGCCCTTCTTTAAAGAATGAGCTTATGGCTGTCAATTTTTTGCTTACGACTTTGTCCAACCTCTTTTGAGGCGATGGGTAAAGTATTTTCTTAACGGAATATCCAGTAGAACCATGACTGCGTAGGCAAAGAGGATTAACAAAATAACGCCAGCAATCATGACGACAACCATCTCTTGAACGGACGGTTTTTTCACTTCCATATAACTCAACACCAGCCAGATGAAAGGGTAGTGCGTCATGTATAAAGGGTAAGAAATATCGCCCAGGAACTTACAGATTTTCTGATACACTAAATGATGCGTAGCCCCAGCCCCAAGAGCTACCAGAAAAGGCAGGTAAAAGATAAGCACCAGAGGATCTACCAGCCCACTGGTGTGCTTCGAGAAAGGGATCAGAAAGCTGAGTAATAACAGGATACTCAATGAAACTAATCCGAGTTTCGATGGAATGATCCACTGGGAACGGTACACAAGGATTCCGGCCAGGAAGGAATATAACATTCGATACCCACCACCCATCACGTTATCTCCCCCAAAACCTACGCCTAAAAAGTTCGAACGATGGGCTTCAAAAGCCAGGGCAACAGCGGCAGCAATGGTTAATAACCAGAGAATTTTATGATTGATTTTAACCAGAAATAAAACGTAAATAAGGTTGGCTATATATTCCCAGAATAAAGACCAGGTGGGTGGATTTAAATGAAAAAGATTAAAGTAACGCTCTTTGACCAGTGGGTACGGAATCATCAGGCAGGAGGTAATAAACATGGGAATGATTCGGTCGGCGTACTTCTGGTAAAGAGTACTAAAAGGATCAAAAACGAAAGCGAGTAATCCAATGACCGAACCGATGACGACGAGCGGATGTAAACGAATGAGTCGTAGTTTCAAAAAGGTACTAATACCCATTTGCTGGACTCGCTGATCATAGGCATAGGCAATCACAAAACCCGATAAACAGAAGAAAAAGTCAACGGCAAAGTAGGCGTGAGCAATGAAATTGTCATGGTAATCGGGCTTGATGAGTTCCATAAAATGAAAAATGACTACCGCAACGGCAGCCACTCCACGCAGGCCATCCAGCACTTCAAAGTGTTGCCTGGTTTGTAACAGGGTAGGGTTTGTTTCTTGGGTAAGCATGGTTTTCGGTTAAGCATCGGTGATTTGCTATGAACCCGCCCGGAAGCGGGTTCATAGCAAATAGCACATTACTCGGTTTTTAAACTCTTCACCGGGTTCATTAATGCTGCCGAAATGGCCTGGTAACTTACTGTGGCCAGGGTAACAATCAGGGCTCCGATACCCGCACTGGCGAAAATCCACCAGCTAAGGTCTGAATGGTATTCATAACGAGAGAGCCAGTTATTCATTAAATAATAGGCAATGGGAACGGAAATGCAGAATGAGATAATCACCAGCCCGACAAAATCCTTGGAGAGAAGGCCCCAAAGGTTGAAAACCGAGGCTCCCAGCACTTTCCGAACACCAATCTCCTTGATGCGTTGCTCGGCCACGAAGGAAGCCAAGCCAAACAGGCCCAGACAGGAAATAAAGATGGCGAGACAGGCAAAGAACGTAGCGAGTTTACCCACACGAACCTCCGAAGCAAACTTCCGAGCGTATTCTTCGCTGGAGAATTTATAGTCGAATGGGGCACCAGGGTCGTGCTTCCGGTAAATTTCTTCAATGCGACTTAACGCCCGGCTCACGCCCGTTTGCGGAGCAATTTTGATGGTAATGATGCCTGACCAGCCGGGATTATAGGTGAAAATAGTGGACATGGCGGGTCGATAGGGAGAATCCATAATGACATCTTTCACCACACCAATGACCGTATAAGCCTTATCGTTCCATTTGATCGTTTCCCCAACCACATTCTTCATGCCGGTGTACTTGGCCGCCGATTCATTCAGAATCAATGCACTGGAATCGGTAGCAAATTTGGTTGAAAAGTCACGTCCACTGACGAATTGTAATCCTACCGTTTTTCCGAAATCTTCACTCACGGCAACCGTACCAAACAGGGCTTGTTTATTGGGATCTTTGCCCTTCCAGTCGAAACCAACCTGATTGGAATAGAGCTGGGTAATCGGGCTTGAAGATTTAGTGACATTCGCTACCACACCGCTGGAAAGTAACTCCGTTCGGAAGGCCTGGTAGTTTTTGTAACTTTCCTCCGTGTTCATATTCAGGTAGATAAGTCCTTCGCGGTTAAAACCTACGGGCCGATCTTTGGCAAACTGTACCTGACGGAATACCGCAATAGTGCCGATAATCAGCGTTACGGAAACGGTAAATTGCAGAACAACCAGCACCTTTCGGGGTAAGGAAGCGTAACGCCCCACGCGGAAGGTGCCTTTTAATACCTTCACGGGTTGAAAAGAAGAGAGGTAAAAAGCGGGGTAACTGCCTGAAATCAAACCCGTAAACAGGGTAAAGCCAACGGCCATTAACCAGAAAACCGGACTTTGCCAGGGTAAGGCTAAATGCTTGCTGGAGAGATCGTTGAAGAAGGGTAAAGACGCTTCAACCAATAAAATACTCAGGGCCAGAGCCAGAAACGAAACCAGTAACGATTCACTCAAAAATTGACCGACCAACTGGGTCCGAACGGAGCCAATGGCTTTTCGAATGCCTACTTCTTTGGCTCGTTTTTCGCTGCGGGCCGTGCTGAGATTCATGAAGTTAATACAGGCCAGTAGCAATACAAAAGCTCCAATGCAGCCAAATAACCAGACAAATTCAATCCGTCCGCCGGCAATGACTCCGTTTTTAAACTCAGAATACAAATGCCACTTCGACATGGGATGCAGGAAGACCTCTGGTTTGGCTGCATCCTTGGGGTTATGATTAAGAATGGTATTCTTGATTTTGGCGGAAACCTTTTCAAAGTCGGCGGTTGGCTGGAGCTGAACGTAAGTCTGAAAGGAGTTATTTCCCCAACTCTCGCGGCTTTCCTTCACCCAGGTTTCTGCAATCAGATATAACTCCCAGGGTAAGAGGTAATGCACTTCATTGAGTTCAGTGTTGTTGGGGAGGTCTTTATAAACGCCTGTTACTTTTACTTCCGATTTGTTATCGATCTTAACGATCTTATTGATGGGGTCTTCATCCCGAAAAAGAGCCTTGGCTAGTGACTCATCAATAATTATGGAATGCGGATCTTTCAGGCCCATTCTGGTGCCTTTCAGCATTTCAAGCGAGAGCATATGGGGGCCGTCTGCACCCATGTAGTTGCCGGTTTTATTAAGCTTCGTGCCTTTGTAAGCCAGAATATGCCCGAACGTCCAGGAGCTGGGAACGACGTATTTAAAATCTGAATATTTTTCTTTTAACTCATGATGTAACGGAACCGGCACTGCGGTCTGCGTGCCTTTACGACCGTCCCAGCTTTGGTGCATCATGACCTGAGCAATGCGATCATGGTTTTGATGATAGCGGTCGTAGGTCAACTCATCCCAAATCCAGAGACCAATCAGCATGGTTACAGCCATCCCTAAAGCCAGCCCAACGATATTAATGAGGGAATAAACCTTGTTTTTAAGTAAGGCCCGAATGGCTACTTTGAAGTAATTACGTATCATGAGGTAAAGGTTTAATAGCGTATAATTCAAAGATGAAAAAGCCGAAATTTTCGTTGCATCGTTTTTGAAAATGTTTGTCAAAACTAAACTTCCAGAAAGTTCTAAACTTTCTGGAAGTCAGCTAAGAGAAGTATCGCATTAGTGATATCATTTACTCCGACTTCAAACTCTTCACCGGGTTGGCCAGAGCTGCCCGGATGGCCTGGGTACTGATGGTAATCAAAGCAATCAGTAAGGCCACGCCAGCCGCCGCCAGGAATACCCATCCCTGCAACTCAATGCGATAGGCAAAGTCTTCGAGCCAGCGATGCATGGTGTACCAGGCCATGGGAAAGGCAATCAGTGAGGCAATGCCGATCAGGATCATGAAATCCTTTGAGATCATTCCGACGATACTGGTAACGCTGGCTCCCAATACTTTGCGGATGCCAATTTCTTTGGTGCGTTGTTCGGCTGTGAAAGTTACCAGTCCAAACAGACCGAGGCAGGCAATGAAGATCGTCAGGAGGGTAAACGTTACCAGCAAACGGCCCTGTTTGATTTCTGCTTCGTACTGATGAGCGAAATTCTGATCCAAAAAGCTGTATTCAAACGCATGGTCGGGGTCGAATTTTTGATAAACCTTTTCAATATACGCCAGCGTCGCCTGGGTGTTTTCGGGTCGAATTCGTACGTAAAGATTATCCTGTTGAAAATCGAGCGGCATTTGCATGACCAGCGGTTCAATTGTATGCTGGAGTGAATAGACATGGAAATCTTTCACCACACCAACGACCTGCGAATGACCACGAATTTCATTATTCTGCCCCGCGTTGAATTCTACCCGTTTTCCGATGGGGTTTTTCCAGCCAAGTTTTTTTACCAGTGTTTCATTCACCAGAACAGATTCGTAAAGGTCTGTTTTGCGACTTTTGTCAAAATTCCGTCCGGCTACGAGTTTCATTTCCAGTGTGTTGAGAAAATCTTCATCCACATCAATTCGCTTGGTAATCACGCTGGATTCGGAAATTTCTCCATTATTCTCGAAGTAGAAACCTTTACCCCCCAGGTCGTTATTTCCAATCGGGTTACCCGCCGCCGAAACCCCTTCGATCAATGGATTTTTTAGTAACTCATCTTTAAGCTGTGGAATCTGTTTGCGAACCTCCGTTTTATGGACATGAAAAGTTAATACCTGATTGCGGTTGAAACCCAGGTCTTTTGAGGAGGTATAATGCATTTGCTGGTAAATAACCGCCGAGCCAATAAGCATACTGATGGTAACCATAAACTGGAAAACCACCAGCGATTGACGAAAACGTTTGTTGGTAGCGGTATTACCTAATTGTCCTTTTAAAGCCGGAATAGTACGGAAACCGGAGAGAAAAAAGGCGGGATAACTGCCACTTAACCCCCCCATAATCAGACAGAAAACGAGTAATAAAGCCAGCGTGGGAAGAACGCCTAGCTGCCAGAGTGATAGCTCTTTTCCTGAAAAATCATTAAAGAAAGGAAGACTCAGTTCAACTATTAAAATGCCTAACAGAGAAGCGGCCAGGGTTAAAATGATTGATTCGGCCAGAAACAGGCTGACCAATTGATTGCGGTCTGATCCAATGGCTTTTCGGACGCCCACTTCCCGCACTCGTAAAGCGGAATGGGCCGTGGAAAGATTCATGTAGTTGATCGCCGCAATGAGTAGAATCAATACCGCTATAATGCTGAAGACTATGATGTATTTCACATCGCCATTCGCACTAATCTCATAATCCAGATGGGAGTAAAGGTGAATGTCTGTGAGTGGCTGAAGATGAAGTTTGTAATCGACATTACCCATTTCCTTCTGTAAATGATCGGGGAAAAAGCGGGTTAACTTCTTTTCCAGCGAAGCTACATGCGTATGAGGCTTGAGTAATAGATAGGTGTAAATCGAGAAATTCTGCCAACCGTCCGTATAATCTGCTGGTAACGAACGCAGAGCTTTAAAGTGAAGGTGAGAGTGGGTAGGAGCGTCTTTGATAACTCCGGTAACCAGATTCTCATAATTATTTTCCAGATAAACCGTTTGATTCAGAGCACGTTTCGCATCGCCAAAGAGCTTCTTAGCCATACCTTCGGTCAGTACGATGGACTTGGGTTTGGATAGGGCAGTTTTAGGATTGCCGTACAAGAAAGGGAAATCGAAAACCTCAAAAACGTTAGCATCGGTAAAACAGATTGCTTTTTCTGTATACTGCTTGTCACCGACCCGAATTGGGCCGCCGCCTTCCGGAGAAAACCGAACGGTTTCCTGAATTTCGGGGTAATCTTTTTTTAAGGTGGGAGCAAAAGGTGCGGAAGTGATGGCCAGATCAAAATGCCCATTATCCCAATTAGCCGAATGTACGACCCGATAAATGCGATCCGATTTTTCGTGGAAGCGGTCGTAGGTGAGTTCATCAAGAATAAATAGTCCAATCATCCAGAACGCTGCCAAACCTACCGCCAGGCCGAGCAGATTAATCACTGAAAACATCCGGTTTTTCAGGAGATTACGTAAAGCAACTTTCAAATGATTTTTCAGCATAGCTTTTTAGGTTGCTGGTTGTTAGTTACGGGTTGTTAGTTTTTGTAACGACTTCAACTAACAACTCATCTTCCTACTCTGATTTCAAACTTCTGATCGGATTCATTAAGGCCGCTTTTACGGCCTGATAACTAACCGTCAGCAACGTTACCACTAACGTAGACAGACCTGCCAGAGCAAAAACCCACCAGGACAATGAAACGCGGTAAGCGTATTCTTCCAGCCACTTACTCATGGCGAACCAGGCCAGTGGGAAGGCAATCAGGGCCGCAACCAGCACCAGTTGAACGAACCCTTTGGAGAGCAAAAGAAAAATGTTACCAACGGAAGCCCCCAGCACTTTTCGAATACCAATTTCTTTAATTCGCTGTTGTACAACGTAGGAAGTCAGTCCGAATAAACCCAGACAGGCCAGAATGATGGATAGTGTAGTGAAAATATTCATGAGTCTACCCAGCCGAATTTCAGAGTCGTAGAGGAGCTTGTAGGTATCATCCAGAAACGTATATTCAAAGGGCTGAGAAGGAACCAGTTTTTTCCAGGTAGCTTCCAGAAAAGCCAGCGTTTGAGGCACGTTGTGACCACTAAGTTTAATGAACAAACGATGCCCCTGTTTTTCCGGGAAAAGAACCAGGGGTTTAATCTTTTCGTGTAAACTGGCAAAGTGAAAGTCTTTGATGACGGCTTTGACATAACCTGGACGGGAAGCGTCCAGAAACATGCGTTTGCCAATCGCTTCCTTAGGTGTCCATCCGAGCTGGCGGGCGGCACTTTCATTCAGAATAAACTGATAAACAGACTGATTGGCATCGGGAAGGTCGGTATTCGTAATATCCTGTTGAGTTAAATCCTGACCCGCAATCAACTGAACGCCAATGGTTTTTAAATAATCTTCATCAATAGGGTTGGCATTGACTGAAATCTGATTGGATTCAGGCATATCTGCCGACCGCATACTATACCCACTGACAATATTAGCCGGGTTGTTTGCACTGCGGGACGCATATAAAATATCAGGATTCTTTTTTAATTCATCCTTGATCGTAAGGATCTTATGCTGAGCTTCTCTATTAAGAAAGAGTTGCACCAACTGGTGACGATCAAAGCCCAGATTCTTATTCTGAATGTAATGAAGCTGATTTTGAATAATTAACGTTGCCGCAATCAGAAAAATAGAAATGGTAAACTGGAAAACGATGAGTGACTGCTGTACCCGCTTCCCGGAACTGGTATGTTTGAATGCTCCTTTGAGTACTTTAATGGGCTGAAAACCGGAAATAATCAGGGCTGGATAAGTTCCTGCCAACAAACTAATGGCAATGGTAATGCCTAACGTAAAGGCTATAAAGGGAGCGGTGAAAAGGGCACTGTAGTGCAGGGAAGTGGCCGCTACTTCATTGAAATAGGGAAGCAAAAGCACCACTACGTCAAGGCTAAGTAATACAGCAACCACGCAAACAATAAAAGATTCCCCGATAAACTGCCAGAAGAGTTGTGAATTATCCGCTCCAATTACTTTTCGAATGCCTACTTCTTTAGCCCTTTCGACGGAGCGTGCGGTACTTAGATTAATATACGTAAAGCAAACAATCATCAGAATCAATCCTGCGATAGCAGCCAGAATATACAGATAGGTTACTGGGGTATTCGCCACCAGGCCACCATAGGGAGAATGCAAATGGATCTCTGAAAACCGTTCCAGGTAATAATCAATGGTCGCTCCAGAGCCTGCCATTTCTTTTTTCATGAAAGGCGAAATCTTGGCCTGAAGGGAAGCCAGGTCTTCTGGTTTTCTCAGTAATAGGTAGGTGGTGTAGTTAGCGTTGAAATACGAAGTTTCCTGATTGGCTCCTAATGAAGAGAATGAGGCCAGAAAATCGAACTTCAACTGGGAGTTGGCAGGGTAATCTTTAATAACCCCGGTTACCTGATAGGATATGGTATCAGCGGCGGTTAACAGCAATTTCCCAACCGGATTGGCCGAGCCAAAGTATTTTTTGGCCGAAGATTCCGTAAGTACCACCTTGAAGGGGCCATCCAGGGCATGGGCTGAACTTCCGTGAATAAAGTCCGCCTGAAACACTTTGAAAAAGCTGGAGTCGGCGTAGACAAATTTCTGTTCTGAAACCAAGGTATTGTTTAACCTGAGAGTGGCCGTAGAACCCGAGAGCCGAACCGCAGACTCTACTTCTGGAAAGGTTCGCTGAAAAACAGGAGCGACTTTTGTACTGGTAAAATTACCCTTCTGAGCCTTGTCGTTGCTGCCAAAGCTATACTCCATAATAACCCGTGCAATCTGATCGCCCTTGGGCTGAAAACGGTCAAAGCTCACTTCGTTCTGAATGTAAAGACCAATCAGAAGACAGCCGCTTAAACCAATCATCAGTCCGAAGATGTTGATGAAAGAGGAGGTACGGTTTTTCCAGAGATTTCGAAAAGCAATGGTGAAATAACTTTTAAGCATAGCGTTTGGGGTGCTTAGTGACTACTACTGCGGTTAATGGATTGCTGATTGTTAGAAGATTCTAACAATCAGCAACTAAAAACTACTCACTTTTCAGACTCTTGGCTGGGTTAGCCGTAGCGGCCCGGAAAGATTGGTAACCAACCGTAAGAATGGCGATGAAGGCTGTAATAACGATAGCAAGTACAAAGACCGTCCAGCCGATGCTGATGCGGTAACTGTAATCTTCCAGCCATTTGGTCATGACCCACCAGCTTAACGGAGCGGCTACGACGAAGGCAATTAAGACCAGCTTGCCAAATTCCATCCCGAAAAGACCCAGAATCTGACTCACGCTGGCTCCAAGTACTTTTCGAACCCCAATTTCTTTGGTTTTCTGGGCAGCCATGAAGCTGACGAGTCCGTACAGGCCCAGGCAACCAATAATGATGGCAATGCAAGAAAAGACACGAACGAATTGCAGAATAAGATTTTCCGTTTGATAAAACTTAGCGATTCGTTCGTCCAGAAAGTATTGAGAATAGAGGAAATCCGGGAAGGTTTCGTTCCAGACCTGCTCAATGCCAGCCAGGGTTTGAGGCAAATGGGCCGTGTTAACTTTCAAGCCAGCACTGTAATAGCGTTTTTGATCAGAGAAAATAGCTATGGGCTGAATCTGACTGTGTAAAGAAAGATTATTCCAGTCTTTAATCACGCCATAAATGGGAGCACTGATATTCCAGAGCTTTAAGTTTCTGCCAATAACATCGGCAGGCTTGATGTTTTTCCCCAATCGTTTGACATAGGTTTCATTGACCAGGTAACCGCGAGTACTGTCGGTTTCGGGCAGATTTTTACCGGCTACCAGCTTCAGGCCGTACGTTTCAAGGTAATGGGTATCGGCGAGCTTGGTATTAACGGACCATTTTTCATTTTCCTGACGGGTATCGAAACGGTGGCTGGTTTCATTGTTCGACTGACTACTGGGGGCATGCGACTGAAAGGTAACCTGGCTGACTCCGGGAACCCGCTGTAATTGGGTCCGAAATGCTTCGGTTGCTTTTTCTGGTAAAGGAATATCAATCAGAACGATAGCTGAGGGGTTATAACCAATGTCTTTTCCCCGGAAAAAATCCATTTGCTGGGTAACCACGATAGCTCCAATGATGAGTAGCTGCGTGAGTACGAACTGTACAATAACCAGACTACGCCGAACGGATAATCCACCCACTTGTTGGGTGTTTATTTTCCCTTTCAGGGCTGCTACGGGCTGAAAACCAGCCAGCACGATTCCCGGATAAGAGCCCGACAACAGAGTAACCGTTACCAGAAGAAAAGCCAGAAACAGCAGCATGGGGGCATCAGTAAAGAGACTCAGACTACCAAACAGGTTGAGTCCCGTTGACTCATGAACCCAGTGGTTGACTGTGGGCATAATCAGCTCGACCAGCAGGACGGCCAGGAGAATGGAAATGAGCGTAATCAGGCCTGTTTCAGAGATAAACTGCCAGAAAAGCTGTGGTTTCGTTCCACCAATGACCTTTCTTACGCCTACTTCTTTGGAACGTTTCAGGGCCTGTGCCGTGGCCAGGTTGATGAAATTAATACAGGCTGTGACCACGAGGAATAAGCCAATCACTCCCAGAGCATAGAGTTGGGAATAACCAATTTCAGCATCATAATCGGTATTAAAGCTAACCTCACGCAGAGAAAGAATAGGGTGAGCCATCTCTTTATAATCATCAGGCTTATATTTCTTCAGAAATCCCTTCAGGGCCTGCTCAACAGTTGATTGCTTCGTTCCTTCTCTCAGCAGAATGAAACAATGGGTGCTGGAATTGATGCTGCCCCAATCCTCAAGGTTTTTCCCCGGACCGTTTTGGTAATTTTTAAGCGTAGACCATGAAATAAGGATTTCCTGCCGAACCCTCGTGTTTTCGGGTAAGTCGGCCAGTATTCCTGTGACTTTTACATCCAGCTCATTATTAATGCGGAGTCGTTTGCCGATAGGATCTTCAGAACCAAAGAATTTCTCCGCCATTTTGCGGGTCAATACCACATTATTGGGTTGGGTAAGCGATAGTTTCGGATTGCCCGTTACCCACTGATAATCAAGAATGTCAAAAAGGTCGGGTTCAACGTAAGCAACGGTGCTTTCTTCACTGAACTTTTTCTGCGGAAGCCCTTTCGACTGGGGGATGGTCACGAGCTGGCTGTTTTGGTCGTGAATTAGGGCTGCCTTTTCAAGAAAAGAAAAATCAGACCGCAGGGCTTTGCTCATAGGCATGGGCACGCCGGGTGTATGAAAGACTTGATCGCCGTGAAATTCAGTCATTACTCGGTAAATGCGGTCTTTCTGGGCGTGATATGCATCAAAACTGGTCTGGAATTTAAGGGTCTGAAAGATCAGAATACCGCAGGTAAGTCCCAACGTAAGACCAATGACATTGAGCAGGGTATAACCTTTATAACGCAATAAGGTGCGGTAAGCAACGAGGAAGTAGTTACGTAGCATAAGTGAAGCGATCTGTTACAAAAGCCAATTCCAAAGTTATGCCGTTGTAAAGGGGTAATGGGTAAGTTATTGATTATCAGTTAATGTAATAAAATAAATTGTCCGAAAACGAACAGTGTTTCGTTCGCTTTCGGACAGAGTCCGTAGAGACGCGATTGATCGCGTCTGGTAGAGGCGATTTTATTATCCCTGCCATGGCTGGTGTCTCACCAGCCATTTTATGCAAACGGTGATTGGTGAGACTCCAACCACGGCGTAAAGGTAAAAATCGCCTCTTACCCAGCCGCGATTCATCGCGTTCCTATCTGAAGCGGTGATTAATTAAGGGCCGAGCAGTTAAAGTGTTATGGAGTACGTAGAAATGCTCCCAAACAGAAAGATCAAAGCTTCAATCGCATCATCAGATCAACCTGCTCGTCGGTTCCAAGAACGAAGACGTGTTGATCAAAGGTTTCGAAGCCATTTTTCTTATAAAAGTGAATGGCCTTTTCATTCTTCTCCCAAACCCCCAGCCAGAGGTATTCGAAGTTACGTTCGCGAGCAACAGAAAGAGCTTTGTTGTATAAAAGCTGACCTACTTTCCTGCCCTGAAATTCCTGTAAGACGTAAATCCGTTCAATTTCGAGCGAGTTTAAATCTTTGATTTCTGTCTGAGCCTGACCAGAATTAATTTTTAAATACCCAATTACTCGATTTTCCTCAAGAGCAAAATAAAATGCAGATTCGGGATTGGTTAACTCACTGGTTACTTTTTCATCACTGAAACTTTTAGCCAGGTAATCCTGCATGTCTTCTGCTGTATTCGTCTCTGCGAACGTTTCGTAAAACGTTTCTTTTTCAATTTGTTGAAGTTTACTTAGATCGTCAAGTGTTACGGGAGTTATTACAATAGCTGTCATGGTAAGGGTTATCAATTGTCTGGGCTCATCAGAGTTCAGACAAATATAGAGAACAGCCGCAGACTTTTCTTGTATTTTAATAGTAGGAATATATCGGTGCTATTACCTTTACTAACAAAATAATTTATAACAAAACCAAAAGGTAACATACAGCTAATGGGAGCACCTTTAACAGATATAACTATTTACGAAGGATTAATAAAACGTGAAAAAGAAGCATTACGTGACCGATTTAGGGAAATAAGTGTTTTTGTATGTGATCTTTATCACTATAGATTGAACGGGTATAAACCCCCTAAAACGAGTCGGATATGCCTTACAGTAGAAGAAGATTTACCGGATGTTGGATTCTCTTTTGGAAGTATTCATTCGATGAGCATTAGAATAAATGGACAAGATTTTTTTAATAGAAATACGCAGGAGCAATTAGATATGGTACTTGATACTGTTCATAGGTCTTGTCTACTCTTGTCTGATCAGTTTGGCTGGGATAAGAGGCCATTTCAGAATGCTTATCAATCAATCTTGAATGATAACTATAATTTTATTATTCGATACCCGCCTAAAAAATCCAGAGACAGAAAGGTAAATTTGACTGTTGTGGTAGAGAAAAATATCACTGAGTCTGTATTGAAATTAGAAGTTCAAACAGCCAATGGAACAGTGATAGATAAGATAGTTAGCAAACTAAATGGAGGCTGTTGTGATTCTATTTATGTTTTGGCTAAAAACACAAAATGGATTAATTCTGATACAATAGGATTCTTCTTACTTGATAAAAAAAGATATATCAGCTACTCATTGACAGAAAGAACAACTACGTCTAACTTCAATATTGCTTATGTACCAGTTTCGTGGTTTTAAATATTAGTTAGACTATTCAATTAATTGTAAATTAAATTTAGTTATTGAATGGTTATTTACTTAAATAGGTAAGTTGCTACAAGTAAGAAATAATAAAATTAGGTCTGGGTAAAAAGAAGTCCATTACCTGAAGAAATGGACTCAAATGGTTATAGGTTAGTAGTGATTACATAAACATCTCCAGGATTACCAAAAGCCATAAAATAGAGCCTATAACGATGAGAACAATTTGTCGGGTATTGAAAGATTCCTGTTCAATAGTTACAAATTCATTGCACTGAATTTTGGCGTAATTCAAAGCTTCAAAAGGGGGAATAAAGAAAAAAATACTCAGGAATGATAGAATAAAATAAGGCTCAGGTAAAGCAGAAAATAGTTCAAAAAACAATGATCCAATAAATAATAGAAAAGGATTGAATCTGGGATGATACCCTTCTTTTTTTGAAAAATCTTTAATTCTACTGAATAAAGGCCAAAGAAAAACAGACCAAAAAGAGCTCTTAAAGCGGGTGTAATAGCTAGATCCTGTTTTTGTTTGAAGAAACGCCAGGCCTTGTAGGACCACCAAAGCTGATAAAGGCCGGCAGTGATAAAGCATAAGAAGACAAACTTTCCTACGCTAATCGTGTATTGATCTTCTACAGGAGAAGGATTAGTGAAAGAGGTACTCGTAGTAGAATGCATGGAGGATAGGTGTAGTTAGTAATGCCTTTAAAATTAGCCTTGAAATGGGCACAATCAAAAGGCGAAGCAGAAGCGGTTTATTCAGATAAAATGCTCATACCTGCTAAATTATTGACCCAGAATGAATTATTTCTATCCGATTTTCATTCTCTATTAAAATTATATGTATCGACATATATTACTAAATGCATAGACCTATGGAACTTGGAATTTCCAGTTTTGGCGAAGTAAACCCGGATCATGTATCTGGGGGTGCGAAGAATGCTCACCTGCGGGTGCAACAACTTCTGGAAGAGATAAAACTGGCTGATGAAGTTGGACTGGATGTCTTCGCTTTGGGCGAGCATCACCGCCCGGATTATGTGGTTTCGGCTCCTGAGATCATTCTGTCGGCAGCGGCGGCAACTACCAAAAATATTAAACTTTCGAGTGCAGTTACTGTACTCAGTTCGGCTGATCCGGTGCGGGTGTTTCAAAATTTTTCTTCGCTGGATTTGGTCTCGAACGGTCGGGCGGAAATCATGGCTGGACGTGGTTCGTTCATCGAATCATTCCCGCTTTTTGGTTATGACCTTAACGATTATGACGCTCTGTTTTCAGAAAAACTGGAGCTGCTTTTGAAACTAAATGAGAGCGAGAAGATAAACTGGCAGGGCCATTTCCGACCTTCGATTGATAATCGTGGCGTTTATCCACGACCCTTGCAGGAGAAACTACCCATCTGGTTGGCTGTGGGCGGTACGCCTGCTTCAGCGGCTCGGGCCGGAGCGTTAAATATCCCGATGACGGTTGCAATCATTGGCGGAACGCCCGAGCGGTTTGTTCCCTTTATCCAACTTTTTCGTCAGTCAGCCGAGAAAGCCGGGCATGACGTATCGAAGTTACCCTTGGCGATTAACTCTCACTTCTATACGTCCGACACCTACGAAAAGGCAATGGACGAATTTTTCCCGCCTTATGAATTAACCATGAATCGGGTAGGGAAAGAACGGGGCTGGTCGCCCATTGGCCGGGACTACGTGGAGTTCATGCAGAAAAGCGGTCCGCTGATGGTAGGAAGCCCTCAGCAGATTATTGATAAGATCATGTACTTCTACGAGTTATTCCAGCAAACGCGTTACCTGGCTCAACTCGTCGGTGGACACATGATTCCCCACACCAAAGTACTGCGGGCCATTGAGTTATTCGGTACGGAAGTGGCTCCGGTCGTGCGGAAGGAAATTGCTAAGAAACAGGCCGTTTAAGTTTCGTTGCGACGGTGATGAACTACCCGAAAGTTTAGAATTTTCGGGTAGTTCCAACCTACTAATCAAAGCATCTGTTCCATGAAAGCTAACCCGAAATACTTTTCATTGCTTTCAGTTCAAAAATTGCTTCAACGGCTTTAGGGTAACCCCCTGCTTCTTTAAACGACTGATTGATTTTCTGCATATTTTCCAGGTAAGATGGATCGTCTTTTACCCGATTAACTGCTGCCCGTAAGCTCTCCGCAGTTAAGGTTTGAGCCTCTAGCGAGATGGTCGCCCCTAATGCTGCGGCCCGCTGAGCTAATAAAGGCTGGTCAGCCCCAAGCGGAATAGCCACGAAAGGGACCATGTGCGAAACCAAATCGCTAATGCTGTTCATTCCGGCATGGGTAATCGCCACATCGGTATAATTCAAAAGGGCATTCTGTGGCACGTAATCCCGGATAATGAAATTTTCAGGAATCGTGAATCCCGAGAGATCTACCTGATGAGCAGCCATTACTACTACGGCATCCGTATGGGCAAAAGCCTGGAAGAAAATGGGGTATAGATCTGTGTTGAAACTGCCAAAGACGGTTCCCAGAGAGATGTAGATCACCAGTTTGTTACGCAGGCGTTCAAAGGGAAAGTTCAAGTCTTCTTTACGATCATACACGGGCGGTCCCACGAAACGGTAGGTCTCGTCATACTGAGCTAAATCTTCCGGTGCAATGAAATATCGAGAGGTATAAATCAGGTTAAGGTCACTTTTATTCAGCAATAACTGAAGTGGCTGGTCGGGTAAAGATACGCCGTATTTTTTCTGAATAGATTTCATTACCTCTGCGTATGCTTCCTGTTTGCTTTGCAGAACCTGTTGTTTCTTTTTGAAAAATTTATTCAATCCCGCAAAAACGGCAAGCGAAGAAATAGCAGGAATTCGGAGAATCTGAGAGATAATGCGGGTAAAGGGGAAGGCGGCGGAGTGAATCATATAATCAAAGGGGATACGCTGGTTTTCAGATAAAATAGGGTCGATGACCGTTTCAGCAGAACGGAAAATGCTCAAGAAGGGAGACTCGTCCGAAGAAGGTTGGGCTTTAAAAATATTTAAATCGGCGGCGTAGCTTTTGAAGGTTGCTCCGGTCGCTTCGATTTTCTCCCGGAACTCTTCCGAGGCGAAGTAAGTCACCTCCTCCCCGTGTTTGATTAGCTCATGTACCAAACCCAGCGTAGGGTTGATATGCCCATGAGAAGGCATTCCTAAAAAAGTACGTTTGACATCGTCTTCAATGGCGTTACTAATGATCAATAAACGAAGTCGATCCTGGGCTTCGCGTTTCTGATCTGGAAGACGGGCTACGTTCGTTTTTACTTTAACGGTATAAAAAAATCCCGAAAACTTAGAGCTTTCGGGAAGTCAAAAAGAGGTAATATACTAGTGAGATTGTTCAAACTCCTTAATAACCTGATTCACCATTTTACGCTTTTCAGATTCGCTCTTGCCTTCCGTGTTCATGGATTTCTGAACGGTTTTTCGTTTCCCATTTTCCATGCGTTCTACCTTAACCGTCATATGCTTGTCATCTTCATCAACGGTGAGGGAGGCATTCGTAGGAATCTTATAATTCGGACTGTTCGGCGGTGATGGTGGCGTCGGCGGGGGAGCTGAGGGTGACGACGGAGGGGAGGGAGGGGTAGGAGGTACTGGAGCTTCAGGAGCGTCCAGACCAATAGAACGGTAAGCATCAGCCACTAACCGATCACGCTCCGCTTTACTGAGGTTGGAGACTTCATACGTGTGCTGAAATTCAACCGCTTTGCCGTCTACTTTTCCCTGAATATCAATACTCAGTTTCTTCCCGTCATCGTGAATGGACGAATGAATACGTTGCTGAGCCAGAGCGGGAAAGCTCAGTAAACTTGCCAATAGAATAATTTTTTTCATGGAGTAACAAAGCATTGGGTTTGAAGTACCTATTCAGAACGGAGCGAGTTAACGGGGTTAGCTAGTGCCGTTCGGATGGTGTTGAAACTGATTGTTACTAAAGCAATGAGGGTGGTTAATAATGCCGCTACTGCAAAGATCTGCCAACTGATTTCGATTCGATATGCAAAGTTTTCGAGCCAGCGATGGGTAGCATACCAGGCCGCCGGAATGGCAATGATAAAGGCAATTAGCACGAGCGTCAGGAAGTTTTGACTCAGTAACTGAGAAAGCTGGAGAACGGAAGCTCCCATCACTTTCCGAATACCAATTTCCTTGGTTCGTTGCTGCATGGAAAGACTGGCCAGACCAAACAGACCGATGCAGGAAATAAAAATGGTTAGCACCGCTCCGAGGGTAATAATCTGCTTCCATTGAGCCTCTTCTTTGTAATTTTTGTAATTCAGCTGTTCCATGAAATCGTATTGGAACGGTCGATACGGATTTAGTTTCCGATAGGTCCTTTCAATAGAAGCCAATGCCTGGGGCAGTTGGTCCGGCTGAATGCGGATGAGAAATCTACCAAAGGGTAAACTAGGATTGGGGCTGAATAACACGGGGCCAATTTTTTCTTTCAGCGAACCATAATGGTAATCTTTCACCACTCCAACGATGGCAAGTTTGGTATCATTTCCATTCAGAAAATCTATGGTTCGACCAATGGCTGATCCTTTCCAGCCCACTTTCTTTACAAAAGCTTCGTTCACGATGACCGACTGTGTAGAATCGGCAGGGTAGGCGGGTGAAAAGTTTCTTCCTTCCACCAAAGGAATTTGCATGGTCGACAAAAAATGCTCGTCAATGTGCTTATAAGCCACATCCAGATCAACCCCGTTGGCTTTCGAAATCGTTAACCAATCGCCGTCCATAATCGGGGCGACGTGCGTGACTCCGGGAGCGTGACGAAATTCATTCGTGAACGTTTGTTGCCGCAGGGACGTAGGGCTGTCTTCTTGGGAACTCCAGCCGACGGTAAGCGACAACAGGTTTTTATCATTGTACCCGAGGTCTTTGTGCGTTAGGTAATCGAATTGGGAGTAAATGAATAAGGTAGTGATGATAAGGAAAGTAGCCAGTGAAAACTGTAACACCACCAACCCCTTCGCCATGGAGTTTTTACCCGAAAACCGAAAGCGATTATTCAGCGTTTTGAGCGGATCGAAGCCGGATAAAACCAGGGCTGGATAAAAGCCCGCGGCAAAACCAGTGATAAGAAACAAAGCGATAATTCCGAGAACTAGCTTATAGTCAAAGAGGTAACTCAGGCTTAGCTGTTTATTGGCTAATTCGTTGAAGAAAGGCAGACTGGCTTTGGCCAAAATAATGGCTAAAACAAAGGCAACAAAACACAGCAGAAATGATTCCCCTAGAAATTGCCGCATGAGTTGAGAACGTTGGCCACCCACTACTTTTCGGATGCCAATCTCCTTACGACGACGCAGCGATTGTGCTACCGTCAAATTCACGAAATTAATACAGGCAATGATGAGAACGAAAGCTGCAATCCCCAGCAAAATGTAGGAATACATGGGGTTACCCGCCCGAGGCGTATATTCCGTTCCGGTATCCAGATGCATGGCCATAAACGGCTGCAAACCCCAGTGAAAGTGATCTTTGAAACCGTGTTTGCGGGCTTCGTTGCGTTCTTTTTGCGAAAAACGCAGATAGGCCTGATTCAGCTTTTTTTCTACCGCCTGAAGGTTAGCCGAGGGATGCAATAAAATATACGTAGGATACGACAACCAGAGCCAGCTCGCGTCTTTCTCGTGAACTTCCTGATAGAGAAAAGGCAGTAGCATTTTGAACTGAATCGTCGAGTTTTGTGGGGCATTTTTAGCGACGCCCGTAACCACAAAAGTTTCAAATGTATGGTTGATTTCGAACTCCAGTTTCTTTCCTAAAGCCTGCGTCGTACCGAAGTATTTCTCGGCCATCTCTTCAGTTAATACCAGCGAATGCAGATCAGAAAGAACAGTTTTGGGATTACCTTGCAGTAAGGGAAAAGAAAAGAGCGTAAAGAAGTTTTTATCTGCCCAGGAAGCTTTTTCATGAAAAGTTTCACTGCCTGATCGTACAATAAAGTTACGCTCCTGAACTCTTGAAAAATCCTGAACTTCAGGAATGTTAGCCTTAAAGACTGGCCCTTGCACCATAGCCGCAATACCGAGTTTATTACGCGTTCCATCCGTTTGCTGAATGGTGCAGGTAACGCGATAAAGCTGGTCTTTTTTTGCCTGAAAGGCATCGAAAGATACCTCATCTTTCGTGTAAAGGATAATGAGCATGCAACAAGCTAAACCAATGCTCAGACCAGCGATATTAATAATCGAAAATACCTTACTCCGAAGGAGATTTCGCAGGGCGATTTTGAGGTAATTAAAGAGCATGTTATAGATAGTTACGTTCTACTCGCTTTTGAGACTCCGCACCGGATCGGCCTGTGCCGCACGAATGGCCTGATAACTTACCGTAATAAGGGTTACCCCCAGGGCAATGGTGCCAGCGGCAGCAAAAACAACCCATCCAATTTCGATGCGAATGGTGTATTTCTGAAGCCACTGATTCATGTAGTAATAAGCCAGCGGTGAGGCAATCAGAAAAGAAATGACAACCAGCACAACAAAGTCTTTCGATAGTAAGCCCCAGAGATTAGTAACGGTGGCTCCCAGTACTTTACGAACGCCAATTTCTTTGCGACGCTGTTCGGCCATAAAAGAGGCCAGTCCAAAAAGACCCAGACAGGAAATAAAAATGGCCAGTCCGCCGAAGGTAAAGGCAAGGGCCCCTAACTGTTGTTCGGCCTGAAAACGTCGCTCAAAATCCGTATCCATGAAATGATGATCAAAGGGTACATCACGACCATATTTCTGGTAGATATGCTGGATTTTTTCAAGACTCGCTGAGGCCGCCTGATTGCCTTTGAGGCGAACCACCATCGTAGACATATTGCCACCCTGAACGGTCAGGTTAATAAACATCGGATCGGTCACCTCGTAAGGTGAACCGTAAGAGAAGTTTTTCACAACTCCCACGACGGTATAGCGTTCATAGTAAGGATTATCGGCATCACCACGAGTAATGGTTTCTCCAATTGGATTTTTGAATCCCAGCGTTTTAACGGCAGATTCGTTGATGATGACTGCTCGCGAAGTATCTCCGGGAAAGGCCGGGGAGAAATCCCGACCGGCCACCAGTTGTACGCCCGTTGTTTTTAAAAAGTCGTAACTCACCCGCATGAATTCAAAGACCTGATTGGCTTGTTCCGGGCGGCGACCCCGCCAGTTAAAACCCCAACCATTGCTACCGCCCGAAGAACCGGGAACGGAGCTGGTACAATAGACATTTTCAGCGACTCCGGTGGCCATGATTTCATTCCGAAGCGTCTGCCAGTGATTAGCAGCATCGCCCTCCATTGAGAAATACATCAGGTTTTCCTGGTTATAACCCAGCGGCTGGTTTTTCGCAAACTGAACCTGCTGATAGACCAGTAGGGTAGAAATAATCAGAGCAATGGAGAATGAAAACTGAAGAATTACCAGCACTTTCCGGGGAATAGAAGCCGAGCGTCCCACCCGCATGGTGCCTTTTAATACGGTTACTGGATTGAAAGCGGAAAGGTAAAAGGCAGGGTAACTTCCTGCTAACACACCCGTAATGATCACGATACCTAGGGCCGCGGCCCAGTAAATGGGTTGGGCTAGTTCGAGGTCCAACTGCTTTTCTACCAGATTATTAAACCAGGGTAAGCTTAACTCCACCAGACCAATGGCTACCAAAAGGCCTAAGAAAGCGAGTATTAAAGATTCGCCGAGAAATTGGCTAATCAGGCCGCTTCGCATGGCTCCTGAAGTCTTACGAATGCCCACTTCGCGGGCTCGTTTTTCACTGCGAGCCGTACTTAAATTCATGAAGTTGATACAGGCAATCAGTAGTACAAAACTGGCAATGATGCTGAATAACTGGACATTTTCGATACGACCACCCACGGGAACGCCATTTTCAAAGCGACCATACAGACGTGATTTGGTGAGAGGGTACAGGAAAATATCTCCATTACTATCTTTCTTTTCCTGAGCGGTGTAAATGTTCTTGATCTTGGCATTGACTGCCGCTAAATTGGCTTTGGGGTCTAGTTCTACGTAAATCTGATAATTGTTCGAACTCCAGCCATAAAAAGTCCAGCCGATGCTGTCGAGAAATTTCATCGGAACCAGAGCTTCAAATGCAAAACGGGAGTGTTTAGGGTAATCTTTTAGAACCGCCGATACCTTTAAATCGTACTTGCCGTAATACCGAACGATTTTATTAATGGGCTCTTCATCTCCGAATAAAGCTTTGGCTGTTGACTCAGTAAGAATGATAGATTTAGGATCTTTAAAAGCCGTTTTAAAGGAACCTTTCACTGCTTCGAAAGAAAAAATATCCAGAAAATCGGGTTCTACACCCATCACCGTCTTTTTCAGAGCTTTATCCTGATAAGCCAGAGCAATAGGGTTCTCCCAATCGGTCAGGGTGACGCGTTTGATTTCGGGAATATTTTTTCGGAGATAATCACCCAATAAACCGCCCTGCGAAGAAGAAGTCCAGATTTTGGTTTCGGATTCTTTGAAATTCCGCATCACCCGGTATACCTGGTCTTTCTTTTCGTGGAAGGTATCATAACTGAATTCATCCAGTACCCACAGCATAATCATGATACTGGCGGCCATGCCTACGGCCAAACCCATGATATTAATGAAGCTGTACACCGGATTTTTAATCAAATTCCGCAAGGCGATTTTTAGGTAATTCTGAAGCATGATAAAACAGGGAAAGTGGCCGTTGCTGAGCTTTAGAAAGTTATGCCAAACGGAAGGTTATTAGGTAAGTTATTGATTGTTAGCGTTTTGTATAAATGTAAATGTCCGTAATCGGACAGATTCTGTTCAATTACGGACATTAGGATTAATTTACAAGGAAAAAGCTATCAGTAAGCGTAAAACACCACTTCTCAGATTTTAGCCTTTATTCCAAAGAACTTCTTGAATGATATTAAAAAACATTTTTGTATGCTTGAATAAGTTACCGAATAACCTATTTTTGATTAATTCTTTTTAGGAAATAAGATTTAATTATTTTTGAAATAAATTACTCTTTTAGTTAGTGTGACTTTACATACGATGGATTCAGTAACTCATTTAAAACCATTAGTATCTGTAGTAATGGCTACTTATAATGGTGAATTGTATTTAAAAGAGCAAATTGATAGTATTATAAATCAAACCTATCAAAATATAGAAATTATTGTTGTAGACGATTATTCTACAGATCATACGCGTATTGTTCTAGAAGAATATGCTTTAAGATATACTAATATTCATCTCGATTTATCAAAAACTAATAAAGGTCATGTAAAAACGTTTGAACGTGGATTCGAATTGTGCAAGGGTGACTTTATAGCTCCATGCGACCAAGATGATATATGGTTGCCAAATAAGATTGAAGAACTGCTAAAAAATATTGGTAATCATCCACTTATTTACTGTGACTCTGAACTTATTCATTCCGATGGAATGAGCATGAATCTAAAATTGTCTGATATTAAAAGGCTTAAAGATTTAGATAGCCCATTGAATTATGCAATAGGAGGTTCTGTTGCGGGCCATGCTATGTTGATTCGACGAGAAACCGTTGTAGACTGCTTTCCCTTTCCTGAATCTATCCCACATGATTATTGGCTTGGTTTTGTAGCTACATTTTCAGGCTCATTAAAATTTTATGCTCACGCATTAGTAAAATACAGGCAGCATGCTAATAATACAGTAGGAGTTAATGCAGGTAAGGTAAAGGCAAAAAGAAATATACTTTCTAAATCAGATAAAAATGAATTAAAACTTAAAAAAATGCAATTATTGGCTAGTAAATGCCCAGAAAAATTAAAAGATACAAAGCGATCTTTTAATAAATTACATGAAAGTTATATGAGTTTTTCTTTTGTTAATAATTGTAAGAGAATATCTGTATTTCTAAAACACTGGGAGGATATTACGGCTTATAAGAAAAAAAATGAGATTAGAAGGTTTTTGTTTTGTTTGAAATCTTTCTATCAAATTTATTAAATAAACCCGTTGACGTATTAAAAAGCTAGAGTATGTTCCAAAAGATTTAGTGATTTTTTGTTATGATAATTAATGAATTGCTACGCAAACTGTGGTTGGTGTCTCACCAACCACAGTTTGCGTACAAATGGCTGGTGAGACACCAGCCATGGCAGGGAAAGCCAAACGTAATGAAGTCGGGTCGGTTACTTAATGAAACGTTCTTATAACCCGTTGTGCGTATAAACAAATGGGAGATGAGTGGCGGGAGTTTGAACCGCTAATGGCTGTATTTTAGATCAAAATGATGAACCTATTCGAAAGTTTTGCGAGGGGACATGTTGGAATTTTGTCTTTTTCGTGCCTTCACCGCTAGGGAATGGTTATACGCACAACGGGTATATGAATAGCATTGTCTAGATAATATATAGTTGATAATTGTTACTTATTCAATAAAGAACTAGAACACAATTCAGGAATTAAAATTGAGGTTATGACAGTAAATTTGCTGTCATAACCTCATGAAATTAATAAGTTACAACTGCAGATTCGCAGATATACGTTGGAATAATCCCCGAAGAAGAAATGCGGGCAGCGGCATCTTCAGCCTGGGTATTACCCGTAAGCACAAGAGCCGTGTCCAGTCCGAATTTATTACCACCCAGAATATCCGTATGAAGGGTATCGCCCACCATAAGAATTTCATGTTTCATAACGGGTTGAATACTTCGGATGTAATCGTAGGCATAAATAAAAAGCTGCGTTTCAGGTTTTCCGAAACGAATGAATTGCTTGCCAACCGAATTTTCAATCATCTTGGCAATGCCTCCAATCGCCATGGCCACCTGATTTTTAGAAACCGGATAGGTGGCGTCGGTATTAGAAACGATTACTGGGATATTGCGTTTGCGAAGTAAATTAATGGTTTTATTCAAGTCCGTTTTCCAGTCAAAACCTTCGTCGTCCAGGAAAACAAGAGCCTCCACATGGTCGCAGTCGTCAATATCAAGTTCGCTGATGGGGAGGGGGGTTAAGGTTCCTGTATCAATGTAAGAAGCCGAATCGGGTGTGCCCAGATAGGCAACGGTACCACGACGAACTTTCTGGGTTAGAAACTCCTGAGCCAGCAAACCGGAAGAAATGATATGTTCAGCTTTGATCTCCGAGACCCCAAGTCGGTGGTAAGATTCGGCAAGCTGAAACGGGCTTCTGGAGGCGTCGTTGGTTAAAATATAGTAATCAATATGCTGTTCTTTCAGGTATTGAAATGTATTCTCAATGCCAGGAATCAGGCCTTTATGGTTTTTAAGTACACCATAAGCATCAAAAAAAATGACTTTATACGTAGAAATGATAGTGCGAAATTCGTCGAGGTTCATGGGAGATTAAAGATTTCCTGAAAAATCAGGCGATACATGGGCTTATAAAAGTCCTGCTCATGTGCCGATTAGCGAACCGAACCCATGAGCAGGAAAAAATGACCGGAGTCACGTATGAATTAACGATTGATTTCTTGCTGGATTTTTTCTACAAATGAAAGAGGCACATCCGCAAGAGCAGCAATTTTAGAAAAAGTAAAGTCGGTGTTTTGCAAAAGGTTTTTTACAACGGTGCTCTTTGCTTTTTCAAGACCTTTTTCTATACCTTCTTCAAGGCCTTTTTCTCGCCACTCTTCTTGAGTCAGCATTTGGATAGTTTCGATGATTCCCATGGCAGAAGTGTTACCTGTTAATAAATCGATTTCGTAATCAAAGGTATCGTTTATTTCAGAATTACCAATGTAAATAAACGTCTTTAAGAAATACAAAAATCGTTTAATTCGTTCATTATCATATCGTTTACTAGCAATCAGAGCCCGAGCAATGGTTAAGCGGTGTTTGGCTAGCTCGTGTTCAGGAATTCTATTCATGAGTAAAGCCTTTTGAGCTGCCAGAACGATCAGTGCAAAGGGGTTATTCATGCTCAGTAACTGTTCTTCCGTATGCTCCAGAATGTGATAAGCGTTGTATGTATACTGAATTTCGGTACCTAAAAAGTGATAGTGGAAGCCATCACTCTTCACTGGTTTCTGATGACCCGTGAAAACAGCAATAGCCGTAATCGGTACATCATATCGATCATAAATTCGGTAGAAATACTGAAACATTCGTCGGGAAAACTGGCGGTCGTGCTGAGCCTGAATCTCCAGATGAATCAGTAACCATTCTTCCTGACCTTCGCTGGAATAGACTTTCACCAGCATATCGACCAATCGATTACCGCCTTTCTTTTCAAGTTCCGGGAAAAGCTCCATTAACTCTTTGTCCATGAACTCAAAACCGCGTTGCATGTCAAAAAGCTGATCGGCATCTTTGAAAAAGAAACGTAATAAATCAGGAAAGGCTTCTTCGAAGGCACTTTTCAGCAGAATGTCATTCTTCCGTCTCAGCATGCGTTATAAATTCAAAGCCCGAAGAATTTTATCCGCATCAAATTGCTTGTCAATCGATGGGAAATACGTTTCGTAAGCCTCTTTCTGCAATTTTGTAGCATAGGTACGGTGGAAGAAATACCGACCATATTTAATTACATACGTCAGAATAAAGAAACGATACGCTTCTTTCATGAACCGAACTTCAGGCTCAGTTAAGGGATATACTTTATGATATTCCTGAAGAAATAAAATAAAGCGGTCTTCCATTAACGGTCCAATGACGTAACTGAACACGGTGCGATCACCAATGTCAGAAACGACGCGACTGAAGAAGTAAAAATCCATAACCCGATAACTGACTCGGAACCAGTCGTAATCCCAGCGGGAGAATAATTCGAGATGGTCATTGACTGAGAAATTACCAATATTCCAGTCTACGAAAACGGGCATGGTTTCTACGGATTGCTCCACTAGTTGCTGCCGATTTTCCAGGAAAATCTCACATTGTTTTCGCAGGTCATTAATGTGCATACGATGTTCAAATTTACCCGTTTCTGTTTCCAGAATTCGTAGTAAATCATTGACATCCGAACGTAGCGTTTTGGAAGATTTAGGTAATACCGGACTAACCTTCGCACAGGCTTTATGAAAACGGGCAATTTCCCGACCTAACTTGCGAATGTGTTCCTCATCCAGCCGACGTGGCATTTTATGCATCGCCCGAATGGGATTATAAAGAACGACCCAGGCATCAATAAAACCGTCACTGTAGCGATACGTGTAGACTTCGTTGTCTTTAACTAAGGAACGAGCCAGCACGTTTTCAAAAGGATAAAGTAAATTATTCGAAAGCGTATGAATGATTTTATGGTCTTCTTTAAACTGTTCGTACGAACCAAAGTAAGATAACTTGGCGATGATGATATCATCATCGTCGAAAGTAACCCGAAAGACGTGATTAGTCGATACCCGGGCACTGATGTCCTCAACTTTGGCAATGATTTTTGAATCATCAAATCCAGCCAGAGCCTGTTTAATAATAGCTGGATAATCTACTATTTTCATGGTAACCTTTTAGTTGATGGTTGTTGGTTGATAGTTATTGTTTTACTAGCAACCAATAACTATCAACCAACAACTAAAATTAAATGATTTCGAAGTAACGTTTTAATTCCCATTCGCTGACCTGCCGGGCATATTGCCGCCATTCCCAGTCACGCGTTTGAGTGAAATGCTCAACGAAGCCTTCCCCAAATAATTCTTTTGCAAGCGAAGAATGTTTCATAACCTCAGTAGCCTGACGCAAATTGGCGGGTATAATGCCGTTTGTTTGATTGGTATAACCGTTGCCAACCGTAGGCGGAACGTCGAGCGAAAGCTGATGTTTAATGCCGTACAAACCCGAAGCCAGCGAAGCGGCAATGGCCAGGTAGGGATTAGAGTCCGAACCCGGAACCCGGTTTTCCAAGCGTGTGTAGGCTTCTCCGTTGTTAAGTACCCGAAGGGCCGTGGTTCGGTTATCAATGGCCCAGGTGAGGGTAGTGGGGGCCCAGGCTCCTTCCACGAGTCGTTTATAGCTGTTGATCGTCGGGGCGTACATGGGTAACACGTGCGGCAGGCAGTGCAGTTGCCCGGCCAGGTAGTGCTTCATGAGCGGACTCATGCGATCTGCCGACGACTCGTCATAAAACAGATTTTTCGTCTGTTCAGGATTCCACAAACTCTGGTGAATATGTCCACTACAGCCGGGTAACTCAGCATTCCATTTCGCCATGAACGTCGCGATAATGCCGTGACGGTACCCAATTTCCTTAACGGCTGTTTTAAACAAAGCGGCTTTGTCGGCGGCCCGTAGTACTTCGTCGTGCTTGATGGCTGCTTCATAAACGCCCGGTCCGGTTTCAGTGTGCAGACCCTCCAGCGGAATATCAAAGGCCGTCAGCAAATCGAAGAGATCATTATTAAACGAGCTTTCAAGCGAAGGCCGCAGGATGGAATACCCAAACATGCCGGGGCGTAAGCGGTTCCAGATTGCGGAACCCCTTCTGTTGCAGACTTTGGGGCGTTTCCCGAAAATTGAACCATTCGAACTCCTGAGCAAATTCCGCGTGAAAGCCCATTGCCTCGCATTGGCGTTTAATGCGTCGCAACAAACTTCGCGGACAAGCGGGCAAGTCTTCGCCGTTGGGGTTACTAAAATCTGCCAGAAAAAAAGGCATATTGTCCTCCCAGGGAATGGTACGAAGCGTGTCTGTATCAATGCGAACGGGCGTGTCAGGATAACCTGAATGCCAGCCAGTTAAAGTTGCATTATCGTAAGCCGTATCGTTGCTATCCCAGCCAAAAACGACGTTACAGAAACCGTATCCTTCTTCCCAGCCCTTTTCAAATTTTTCGCGACTAATGATTTTTCCCCGCATGATACCATCGATATCGGCGAAAGCAAATTTTATTTTCTGAGTATGTGGATCAAGAATTGGATTCATAGATCTATAAATAAGACTTTTACAAGAAGGGATGCAAAAGTAAGCGGCTTTTATGGGAACTGATGTGTAAGGTAAGAGAAAGATTTATGAATCTCAGCGGGACGAAGGAGGGGTTATTCTTGATTATGGCTTGTAGAATCCATTATCTCTACATATTTGACAACTATTTTGTTGTCAAAATAGCATGGCAATAAAAATATTGTTAAAAAGAATACAGCTCGGCAAAATCTGAAGATCATCATAGGCAATACGGCTACTGGCGACAATTACTATCCTCGTCCCCAAATTATCGAAGACATAGGTGGCTTAAGAATACTATCTGCAAGCGAAGGGCAATTGTTACGAGAGAAATATAAGCTTTTATGCTATGCATAACTCCCGAAGTGCAACCAACTGTAGATGAGATTGTCGCTGATATTAGAGAAAAACAACGCTTTTACGCATACAGCAATTATTTGAATAACTGGGTAGAGTTCATTTTCTACCCAGCTATTTAAATGTTGTGTGGGTTGATTTTACAGCTAAATCGAATAAAGTTTACATCTTTGGCCTAAATCTACCTAACATTAAAACAATGGAAAATTTTTTCTGGGAAAGCATTGAAAAATCAAATCAATGGACGGGCGAAAATTGGAAAGAATATGACCCTGATGAGCATATCAAAAGTTTAACGAATGTATTGTCTACGAGTGATAAAGAATTACTAATTCAATTTGAGAAAACCTTACAGGAGAAGTTAAATGTTCTCTATACCAAAGAAATTGCCGAGTTGTATTTTATTCTAGATGGAATCAGAAATACAATAAATTTTGACGGATACCTTTCCGAAGATGGTTTTATTTACTTTCGGTGTTGGCTACTATTAAAAGGGAAAGATTTCTTCGAAGAAATAACAAAAGATATAAATCTGGCCATAAGTGAGCGATACCCATTTCCCATTGAAGAAATTTGGGCCGAAGGTTTATTATACATTAGTGATAAAGCTTATGCACTTCATCATGATAATGAGGATCTGAATGTAATTCAGGATGCTGTAGAAGAACTTTATCCCGACGTAATACACTTTGATTCTATGGATAATGAAATGGAAGACGAACCTGCTTATGGGGAGGAACTCGAAGAAAAATATCCAGAATTAATTGCTAAAGCTATAGCGAGAAAAGGTAACTAAAGTAGTAGGGAGTTCTGATGCTGTTAAAGTTCAGAACTCCCTACTATTATTACTTCACCTCATACCCCAGCTTCTTCAACTCCGAAGCACTCAGGTTAATCACGTTGACGTCGATTTTAATGGGCGTTAAGGGCGTGTCGGTGCTGTCTCTTTTGACGTTTACGATGGCGTCTACCACATCCATGCCTTTAAAGACCTGACCGTAAATGGTGTATTTATCGTCTAAACGAGCAAGACCATTTTTGTTTTGAACGATGTAAAGCTGGCAACCTGCTGAGAGCATTTCAGGGTTATCGTCCCGTCCGGCTCCCACGGCTCCGTACACGTGGCGAATACTTTTCACAAATTCCGGTTTGAGTAGGTAAGGGGAATCCGAAAAACCTTCGGGAGTATCGGGGCAACCGCCCTGAGCCACGAAATTGGGGATCACCCGATTGAAAGTATACGAATCCCAATAGCCTTGTTTGGCCAGTTTCAGAAAGCTGGCTTTGTGATTAGGCGTTTCATCGTACAACCAGAAAAGAATTTCGCCTTTATCCGTCTTGATCTGCCCAATCGGATACGTTTTTTCGGGTTTAGAGGCCGTTAACAAAAAGGCCAGTAGCGGAAGAAATAGTAACCCTTGTTTCATAGTTAGGATGTAATAAATTTTGGGGAAGTTAAAGATCAGGATAAATTCTCTTTAAAAAATGCCAGCGTGCGTTCCCAGGCTAGTTTTGCTGCCGCTTCGTTGTAACGCGTAGGAGCCGTGTCGTTATTAAAAGCGTGCTGAGCACCTTCATACACGTACAGTTCATACTTGATCTTATGGGTTTTCAGAGCTTCTTCGTAAGCGGGAATGCCCTTATTCACCCCCTCGTCCAGACCGCCGTAATGCAGCTGAACAGCCGCTTTAATTTGGGGAACTTCAGCAGTTTCGGGCTGGCGACCATAAAAAGCCACGGCTGCTTTCAGGTCAGGATCATGTATTGCCAACTGATTCGCCAGAGCACCGCCCCAGCAAAAACCTACACAACCCGTTTTGCCATTACTGTTCTTCAGGGTTTTCCCATAAACAAAGCCTTTCAGGAAGTTATGGAGATTCTGCTGTTTATCCAGTTTAGCGAAAAGCCCACGGGCTTCGTCTTCGTTGGCTGGAGTCCCGCCGAAAGGTGATAAAGCATCGGGAGCAAGGGCAATATAACCTGCCTTCGCTACCCGGCGGGCTACGTCACGAATGTGTGGATTCAGTCCCCGGTTTTCGTGTATAATGAGCACGACCCCTCGCTTGCCTGTCGCTTGGGGTTGAGCGAGATAAGCCTTCATGTCCAGTCCGTCGCCGGGGTAGGTTACGTCTTCAAGCAGTAAATCTGGATCATCTTCGGCGATGGTGGTAGCATGAGCGTAATTCACTTCCAGCAGGGGTAATACCGCCATGGCTGCCGTCATACTGCCCGTTAGTTTAGCCAGTTTTCCCAGAAAATCTTGACGGGTAAGAGGCTTGTGGGTGTATTCGTCAAAGAGGTTAATAATTCGCTGATCCATTGGGCTTAAAGGCTCGGTGAAGCGAGCGTTACGAGTGCGTTCGAAAGATGCCAATTTTTAAGCGAAGACGGAAATGCAACGGTATCTTTTCCTAACCCTTTGAGAACTATAACAAAAACGCTGACCAGAATGAATGGTCAGCGTTTTAAGATTACTCTGTTTTTAAACTCTTGACGGGATTCGCCGTGGCGGCTTTGATCGTGAGGGAACTCACCGTTACTAAGGCTATTCCTAGGGCAAGCAAACCCGCCAGCGGGAATACCCAGATGGGCATGGCCGCTCGGTAATGAAAGTCTTCGAGCCAACGTGTCATGGCGTACCAGGCAATGGGACTGGCAATTAAAACAGCAATGAAAACCAGTTTCAGGAAATCTTTGGAAAGTAAGGTAGTAACCTGCCAGGCACTCGCTCCCAGTACTTTGCGAACGCCAATTTCTTTGGTTCGCTGAAAGGTAGCATAAGACGTTAAGCCGATCAGCCCCAGACAGGCAATGAAAATGGCGATGCTGGCGAAGTAAATGAACAGCTTTCCAAATTGCTCTTCGCCTTTGTATTTATCATTGAAAGACTGGTCGATGAAAAAGTAGTCGAAAGGTCGTTCGGGAACGGCCTGCTTCCAGAGCTGCTCAACCGCCGCCAGCGTTTCGGGAATGTGCTGAGCTTTAATTTTTATCGAAATCTGTTGGAATTCTTTCGGATTGATTCGGAAGGTAGCCGGGCTGATTTCATCCCGAAGGGAGGCATCATGGAAGTTTTTCACTACGCCAATAATCATCCCTTTACGGTCCCACTGATCAAACTTTTTACCAATAATTTGTTCGGGCGAAGTATAACCCAAACTACGAACTGCGGCTTCATTAACCAATAAAGCCTGCGTAGAATCGGTGGAAAATTTTGTAGAAAAGCTTCTTCCAGCGATGATCGGAATCTGATACTGATCGAAGAAGTTATAATCAATCGAGTAGAGACTAATGTTGGAGGCCTGTAACTCACCCTTCTGGTTTTCCAAATGAGTATAAGCTCCCATGGATCCGCTACCGGGAACGGTAGAAGATTCAGTTACGGATTCCACGCCCGGAATTTTAGAAAACTGAGCTTTAAGCGTAGCTCCGTGCCGAGCCATGTATTGCGGATCGTTCAGGTTTAAAATGAGCATCTGATCTTTCGAAAAGCCCAGGGACTGCTGACGCATATAGGTCAGCTGATGATACACTACAAAGGTGCAGACCATCAGACTTACCGAAATAACAAACTGAAAAACCACCAGCGATTTTCGGAGAATCAGGCCCTGTCGGCTGGTCGCAAAACGTCCTTTTAAAACGGTTATCGCTCTTCATTCCCGATAAAACCAGGGCAGGGTATAGACCTGCCATAACTCCCACCAGCAAGGCCAGACCGAGCAGGATCAGCCAGAAGGTTGGGTTACTAAATGTGCTGTCAAGGACCGTTTTTCCGGAAAACGCATTGAAGGAAGGAAGAAGTAACTCGCAGAGTAATACAGCAAGCCCGAACGCGAACGTACTTAGTAATACGTATTCACTCAGAAACTGGAAGGTAAGCTGTTGCCGACCGGCTCCTACCACTTTTCTTACGCCGACTTCTTTGGCCCGCTCGCTGGCTCGGGCGATGGTCAGGTTAATGAAATTGATGCAGGCCAGAATCAGGATAAACCCGGCGATTACCGAAAAAATATAGACGTTTTTCAAACTTCCCTGTTGGGGTGCCCCGCGATCCGATTTCAGGTAAAGGTCCTGCAAAGGTTCCAGGTGCAAGATATACCACATCTGATCTTTCGACATGGCCTTGCCAATCAAGCGATCTATTTCGCCTCGGATTTTGGTTTCCAGGGCCTGAGGATTAGTATTTTCTTTGAGTAAAAAATAAGAATAAAACCCAAAATTACCCCATTGTTCGTCCAGACCCGGCTGCATATGTTTAGTCAGCGTGGACATGGATAGGAGCAGGTCAAAAGGAATATGGCTAGCTTCAGGAATGTCTTTCAATACACCCGTTACTTTTACTGGAAATTGCCCTTCCATCCGTAGTGTCTGGCCCATCGGGTCCTGTTCGCCGAAGTATTTTTTTGCCGTTTTCTGAGTTAATACTACGCTAAAAGGAGCTTTCAACGCAGTGCGGGCATCGCCCTTCAGAAGCGGAAATGTGAAGACATTAAAAACGGTGGAATCGGCCAGGTAAAGATCATTCTCCTGAAATTTCTGATCCTTATACGCAACAACCGCATTTCGCTTCCAAAGACGTGTATACGCCTCTATTTCTGGTAGTCGTTCGCCCAATTGCGGGGCCATTGGAGCAGAAGTAACATTGGAACGGATGGTTTCGGTGGGCGTTTTGATGTCAGTGACCAGTCGGTAAATCTGATTGCCTTTTTCATGAAAAGTATCGTAACTCAATTCATGTCGAACGTAGAGGCTAATAAGCAGACATGCCACTAACCCAACGGATAATCCGGCGAGGTTAATGATAGTGAAGAGCCGATGTTTCAGCAGGCTACGAAGGGCTATCTTGAAATAATTTTTTAGCATACGATGGAGAGCATTAGGCGAGTTGGGTAACGGCCCGCATTTGGCTTAAATCTTCTTTTTTAACGAAAGTAATCGGAACAAAATCGTCCGTGGGGGCACCGATGTAATACAGCGACCATTCCTGATCGTAAGTCGTCAGCATTTCCCGCAGGCATTCCACCCGATTGAAAGAGGGCGTAGAGCAGTCGTCCCAGCGAAACAGCTCGACCCGGTAATGCAAATCCTGTTTTTGACCATTAATAACCACCGAAATTTCAATTTCATGTTTTCCCGGTAACGAAGGCAGAGGTATTGCAATGTATGACATAGTTCTGGCTGGTTATGAAGTAACTGTATCAGGGTAAGCTCTACATTTTAAAAGTATGCCAGCCTTATTAGTAGGTTGATAGTTGTCTGATTGGCAGTATGGTATGAAAAAATAAATGTCCGAAACTGAACGGTTCATGTACAGTTTCGGACATACTGTAGAGACGTCCATTTATGGCGTCTCTGTTTCTCATACCGAATCGTTTGTCAGCAGGGAATTCATTATAATACGGTTGGGTGTTAATGCTTTTTGCCTGTAATGAAATGGTTGGTGGGGGAAGCAGAGACGCCATCCATCGGCGTCTCTGCGGTTGGGAATAGCCTTTACCAGTTATTCGCTTTTTAGGCTCTTGACAGGATTTACCATCGCCGCCCGAATAGTTTGGCTACTCACGGTAACCAGGGCAATCAGAAAGGCGATTAATCCGGCTCCCGCAAAAAGCCACCAGCTTAACTCGGTACGATAGGCAAATTCTTCGAGCCATTTATTCATCAGAAACCAGCTTGTAGGCACGGCAATGAAATAGGCAATCATGACGAGTTTTATAAAATCACGCGAAAGTAAGCCCACGATGCTGGTGATGCTGGCTCCGAGAACTTTACGCACCCCGATTTCTTTGATTTTCTGTTCAGCAGTGAAAGCCGCCAAACCATATAACCCCAGGCACGCAATAAGAATGGCAATGGTGGTAAAGTAACTGATCAGGGTACCCATTTTCTGCTCCGTTTCGTAATTTCGCTGGAAATCCTGATCCAGAAAACTATACTCGAAAGGCTCCTCTGGGTTGAATGTTTTCCAGGTATTTTCCAGGGAAGTCAGTAAGCGGCTTACCTTGGTGGTATTCGTTCGAACGATCATGTAGTTCAAGCCCCAGGGAGCCAGAATGAAGCCAAAATTGTCAATGGGTTGCTGTAACCCGGCAAAATTAAAATCTTTCACCACACCCACTACCTGATAATCAAGCCGTCCTTCCGAACCATTCCAGTGCAGCGTCTTGCCAAGGATACTTTGGGGCGTATAGCCCAGTTTTGCTACGGCGTGTTCGTTAATGATGATTCGCTGGGCCGTGTCGGCTGGAAATTGAGGCGAAAAGAAACGACCACTGATTTTATGAAACCCCATGGTTTCCATGAAGTCATAATTAACGTGATTCATGCGGAGGGTAACCCCGTTTTCTACCGTTTTTCCTTCCCGGTAAAAGGTCTGATCGCCCGCTACGAAAATGCCGGGATAACTCGTGGCGGCGGCGGCCGAAACTACCTCCGAATTCTTCTCAATGGCCTGTTTAAAGGTCTCATAATGATCTTTGGCGAGATTGGTGCGAAGGGGAATAACCAATTGCTGGTCTTTCACAAAACCTAAGTCCTGGTGTTGCAGAAAATCCATTTGACGCCAGATTACAAGTGAGCCCAGAATTAGTATAATGGACAAGGCAAACTGAAACACCACCAGAGCTTTACGAAGATTAATAGCTGCCAGACTATTGCTAGCTTTGTTTTTCAGAACCTGAGCCGGATTAAAGGAAGAAAGGTAAAAGGCTGGGTAACTACCCGCCAGTATTCCCGTAATTAAAGCCAGCCCTAAAAAGAGGAAAAGTTTGGTATAATCTTTGGTAAATGAGATACTTAAATCAGTTCCGGCAATGCCGTTGAAAAGCGGTAAACTTACTTCAACCAGAAAAATAGCGATGACCAGAGCCAGCAAACTGATGATCATGGATTCGCCGAGAAACTGACCGATCAGGGTTTCTTTTTCGGCTCCCATGACTTTACGAATCCCCACTTCAGCCGCCCGTTTACCGGAACGGGCCGTACTAAGATTCATGAAGTTAATGCAGGCAATAACCAGGGTGAACAAGGCAACGGTAATCAGGATATAGACAAACTGAATGTTTCCTTTTTTATTAAAAATCGTTTCGGCATCGGTGTATAAATGGATGCTGGGAACAGACTCCAGATATTGGTTTTTCTTGAATGCCACCCGTTTCAAATCTTTACCCATGTACTTTTCGATGAAAGCCGGAAACTTGGCTTCCAGACTTTTGGCCTCTGATCCGGGACGGAGTTTGAGGTAAGTAAAGAACATGTTGTTACTGGCAAAATCCTGCGTATTGCGAACAAAGTCGCCAATATCTCCACTGCTTAACGACATAAAGTAGTGACTGTCGATATGGGAAGGACCAACAGATCGAAACACACCCGTGATTTTAAAATCCAGATCGCCATTGGAACTGCTAATGCGAATAACCTGATTGAGAGCGGAGTTGGTGCCATACAGCTTTTGGGCAATCTCTTCGGAAATCACCACGGAATTCGGTAGATCCAGTGCATGTTTGGGAGAACCTTCGAGAAATTCGTATGCGAACAGATCAAAAAAAGTGGGATCGGCAAAGACACCTTTGGATTCATAAAAGCTTTGCAGGGCTTTTCCATGAGCCATGCGTTTGAAAATGGCTTTATCTTCCGAGAAAGGAATAAATACTCGGGTCACTTCTTCTACCTCTGGAAATTCATTCTTCACGGCCGCTGCCACCGGTGCTGCACAGGTAGGAGCTTTTTCAGTTTTAGCCTCCGTAACGAATTCGGTAACCAAACGGTAGAGGTCTTTCGAACGATCATTGTGTGTATCGTAACTTAATTCATGCTGAACGTAAAGCAGAATGAGTAAACAGCAGGCCATTCCTACGGCTAGGCCAATGATGTTAATGAGGGAAAAAACCTTGTTTTTCCAAAGGGTTCGCAGGGCGATTTGAATATAATTGCGGAGCATGGCTTCAGCGTTTGCGGGTATAGTTATTCACTTTTCAGGCTTCGAACGGGATTCATTAAGGCCGCCCGCAGTGCCTGACTGCTCACCGTCAGCAGAGCAATCAGCAGGGCCAGCAGCCCGGCAGCCAAGAATATCCACCCGCTAATCTGGATGCGATACGCAAAGCTGTTTAGCCACTCGTTCATCATCCACCACGCCAGCGGCGAGGCCATCAGGAAGGCCAGTCCCACGAGTTTGAGGAAATCGCGAGATAACAAGGTGATTAATTGAAATTCATTGGCTCCCAGTACTTTACGTACGCCGATTTCTTTCGTCCGTTGCTCTGCCGCATACGCAGCTAGTCCGAACAAACCGAGGCAGGCAACGAGGATGGTCAGGATGGAGAAAACCAGTACAACCTGGGCCGTCCGCTGTTCAGTCTGGTAAAGGTTGTTCAGGTGCTGGTCCAGAAAAGTGTATTCAAAAGCCGACTGCGGCAGGCTTTCCGAAAAAACGTTTTCGAGTTGTGACATGGTCTGCGTCAGTCGCTGGGTCCGAAGTTTCACCAGCAGGTAGCGATACGATTCGGTATTGGCGTTATGAAAAGCATAACCGCCGATGGGTTGATGGAAATTTTCAAAATGAAAGTCTTCCACTACGCCAACGATTTCCGAGTTATTATCACCAAAAAGCCCGTAAGCTTTCCGGCCAATGGCATTTTCGGGAGTATAGCCAAGAAAAGTTACGGCATTGCGGTTCAACACTACCTGAACCGTCGTGTCTTTGGCGTCTTTGGCCACGGAGGGAAGGGTTTTCCCAGCGATCAGTTTCAGTCCTAGCACCTGTACAAAATCCGGCGTGGCATGATTGGTCGTCATTTTGAATTCTTCCGAAGACTGTAGATTCTTTCGTAGGGAACGCCCACTGCCACCGTTGGCCGGAAACGTCTGGCTCCGGCATACCTCCACCACGTCGGGCAGAGAACGGACGCGGTTCATCAGTCCGTCAATCTGCGGTTTGGACTCCGCCGCCACCGTCGTAATCGCTACCACCTGTTCGGGCTGATAGCCCAGTTTCTGATGCTGCACAAACCGGAGCTGCTGGTAAAAAATGATGCTGCTGATGATGAGCACAATGGAAGCCGTAAACTGAATGACAACCAGAATGCGACGAAACAGGCCGGCTCCCGTGCTGGACCGGAAATTGGTTTGCAGCAGGTTTTTAGGGGAGTACGATGACAGGTACAAAGCGGGGTACGAACCAGCAATCAGGGTAACGAGGGTTCCCGTCAGCAGTAATCCGGCCAGAACCTCCGGCGACAGCAGGGCATAGGCCGTCAGGTGCCGAGAGGCAAGGCGATTGAATATCGGTAAAAAGGCTTCCAGCAGAGCCACACTAAGAAGAATGGACAGCAAGACCAGAATCGCCGTTTCTATATAAAATCGACGGGCCATCAGATTTCGGGAGGCTCCCAATGCTTTATTGATACCTACCTCCCGAAAACGTTGCTGGGAGCGGGCCGTACTCAGATTCATGTAATTGATACAGGCAATCACCAGTACCACCAATGCAAGGATAACCAGAATGCGTACCTGCTGCGGATCGCCGATTTTGCTAGTGTAGACATGGGCGACGTCTTCGGAGTGCAGATGAATGTCCGTTAACGGTTGCAGGTAAGCGGTATAATAACGGTTCTCGGCGGAAACATTTTGTTTAATCAGCTTATCCAGCTGCCGTTCTACCGAAGCGGGTTGGGTTTGAGGATTCAACACTACGTACGTTTCAAAACTGGCATTGCTCCAGGAAAGGTTTTTATACGCCCAGGTTTCCGTGGCGAAAGAACCAATCAGGTTGGCATCGAAGGAGGAATGATCCGGAAAATCGGCGTAAACCCCCGTAACCTCAAGGGTGGTCCGGTTATCGACTTTTAGGACTTTCCCAACCGGATTTTCGTCTCCGAAATAGCGTTCAGCCGTACCCTGACTGATCAGCACCTGATTTGGTTTGTCCAATGCCGTTTGGGGATTACCCTGAATAAGCGGAATATCGAATACCCGAAAAAGTGTGGAATCGGCCCAGTACAGGTTTTTTTCCACGAATTTTTTTTCGCCCGTTGTAATAAAAGCTGATTCGCCGAAGTTGTGTTTCAGAAACCGAACCTGCTGCTTCACCCCGGGAATTTTCTCCAGCATGGTGGGACCGATGATGTTCGGAGCCGTTGCCCATTTCTCCTGCTTTCCGTCAAAAGAGACCGCTAGATTCACCCGGTAAATCTGTTCTGCCTGCTTATGATACTGATCGAAGACCAACTCATCCTTGATGTATAAAAACAGGAGTAACGAAATCGTAAGGCCCAGAGAAAGGCCCAGCATATTCAGGCCGGTAAATAAGCGACTCTTCCAGAGGTTGCGGAGGGCAATTTTGAAATAGTTCTGAAACATAAGTGCGGATGCAAAGGAGTTAACAACAAGTCAAAGACGAAGGAAACCCTACGGCAGAGCCTCTGCCGTAGGGTTAGGAAATTATTCCGTTTTCAGACTTTTGACCGGATTGGTGAGCGAAGCCCGGATGGCCTGGCTACTCACGGTTAGCAGAGCGACCAGCAAGGCTAATCCGCCCGCCAGCAGAAATAACCAGACATTCAACGTAATGCGGTAGGCAAAGCCTTCCAGCCACCGATTCATTACGTACCAGGCCAGGGGAGAGGCAATGAGAAAGGCAATGCCAATCAAACGGATAAAATCGCTGGATAATAGCGTAATCAATTGAATTTCTGATGCTCCCAGCACTTTTCGAACGCCAATTTCTTTGGTGCGGCGTTCGGCTGAGTAAGCCGCCAGACCAAATAAACCCAGACAGGCAATTACGATGGCCGTAATGGCGAAGGCCATGAACACTTTCCCGATGCGTTGTTCACTTCGATAAATACTGTCGAAGGCTTCATCCATAAACTGAGACTGAAACGGCTGACCCGGCATCACTTTATTCCAAACCTGTTCAATCTGACCGACGGTTTCGGATAGGTTTTGCGTCTTGAGTCTGAAATTGGCCCATCCTGCTGGTTTTGAACTCAGTTGCAGGGATAAGGCCCCAACGTTTTCCCGCAAGGATTCGTAATTAAAGTTTTTAACGACGCCAATGACCGTTAATTCTCGGGTTTGGCCCGTTCGCATATCTTCAAGGACCGAAATCTTTTTACCAATTGGATCTTTATATCCGAAAAGTTTGACGGCTGTTTCGTTGAGAATAATGCCGGAAGAATCGGTAGCCATGTGAGGCGAAAAGTTACGCCCGGCAATAATTTTCAATCCCAGTGTTTTCGTATAATCTGGGTCAACGTACCACTCCTGCATTTGGACGGCCCGTTCCTGCACTACTTCTCCTTCTGGAAAAAACGAGTTATCGCCCCGCCAGGATGGAATGGGTAAATACCCCGTTACGGTACCATTCTGAACGCCGGGAATTCGCAGGATTTCGTTTTTCAGGGTTTGTACCTGAGGACCATACACGCCATTCAGCATCAAAACCTGATCCCGGTTGAAGCCTACTTTTTCCTTCTGAATGAATGTTAGCTGGTAATAAATGGCCAGGGTGCAGATGATGAGAAATACCGAAGAAAAAAACTGGAAAACGACCAGCGAACTTCGCAACCAGCCGCTCCGCATACCCGTTGTTAACGTTCCTTTCAGCACTTTGGCAGGCTCAAAGGCAGATAAGTAAAAAGCCGGATAGCTGCCCGCCAATATGCCCACTAGTAAGGCAAAAAGCAGTAATACGGGAAGGAGATACCAGTCTTTGAAAAAGCTGAGTGATAACTGTTTATCCGCAAGGGTATTGAAAGCGGGCAACGCTAACTCGGCCATAACCAGAGCAATGGCAAAGGCCATCAGGCTTAGCAAAACTGATTCGGTAAGAAATTGACCAATCAGATTTCCATTACCCGAACCCAGTACTTTCCGAACGCCAACTTCCTTCGCCCGGTGAGCCGAACGGGCCGTAGCCAGATTCATGAAATTGATACAGGCGATCAGGAGAATGAAAATAGCAATGGCTGAAAAAATATACACGTACTGAATGTTGCTCTGCGGGTTCATCTCATCTACCCGATCCGAATACAGATGAATAGCAGTAACGGGTATAAGTGAGTAACGAATGTAACTGCCGGCAGCTTCCAGCTCAGCCATGCTTTTACCCAGCGTTTGTTGAATAAACGGCCCCGCCCGACGCGTGAAAAGTTCCTGCATCTGTCGTTCTACTTTTTTCGGGGAAACGCCGGGTTTGAGCAACAGGTAGGTACACATATTATGACTCAACCAGTAGTCTTCCTTGCTTCTGGCGTTATCCAGCATTGTAAAAAACAAATCAGTCTTTAGGTGAGAAGTAGTGGGAAGGTCTTCGATAACTCCGGTCACTTTATAATCGTCGGAACCATTGACGCGTAAGGTCTTTCCCAGTGCTTCAACGGTATCAAAATATTTTAGAGCCATTTTACGGGTAATAACCACCGTGTGCGGCTGATTGAGAGCCGTCTTCGGATTACCGGAAAGCATCGGGATACCCAGTACTTCGAAAATTCCTGAATCGGCATAAACTTCTTTTTCCTGAATCTTTTCTGTGCCTTTCCAGATCATGCCGGGAGCCTGATTGAGAATGCGGGCAGCCGCTTCGATTTCAGGGTAATTCTGAACCAAAGCCGCAGCCATCGGTGCCGAACTATTGGACGTATGCGTATCTGAGCCCCCAAATCGAATGTCTGAGTTAATGCGATAAACCCGGTCGGCATGATTCAGGAAACGATCATAACTCAACTCATCCAGAATGTAGAAGCTGATGAGCAGACAGGTCGCAATACCAAAGGCCAGACCGAAAAGGTTAATGGCCGAATAGGTCTTGTTTCGCCAGAGGTTACGGAGGGCGATTTTGAAATAATTAGATAGCATATCGATTGCTGATTGATCGTTTTTGGTTGTTAGGAAACGAGACTTTCCGAAGAGGCTGATGGCCATTTTACAAGCAACCGCCCTTTACAGACAATCATCAACTAAGAACTAACACTCACCCTTTACTCACTCTTTAAACTCCTGACCGGATTAGTCAAAGCGGCCCGAATGGACTGGTAACTTACCGTCCCCAGAGCAATCAGCAAGGTTAACAACCCCGCTTCCGCAAATACCCACCATTGTACGGAAACGTGATAGGCAAATTGCTCCAGCCAGCGATCCATCGTTACCCAGACCAGTGGAATCGAGATAAGCAGAGCTATCGCCACCAGTTTGATATAGTCTCTGGTGAGGAGCGTTGAAATTTGAAGGACACTGGCTCCCAATACTTTACGAATACCGATTTCCTTGGTTCGCTGTTCGGCACTGAAGGCGGCCAGCCCCAGCAGACCCAGGCAGGCAATGAAAATGGACAAGCCCGAAGCCAGCGTAAAGAGTGAACTGTATTGCTGCTCGGTCTGGTACTGTCGGTTGTAATGCTCGTCGGCGAAGTAAAAACTAAAGAGGTTGCCCGGAAAGTAACGTTCGTAAGCAGCTTTTAACTGCTGAATATGTTCATGAACGTGATCCGTTGAAATTTCGGCGGTCAGATACGTGGTGTTCTGTTGGGGCCAGTAAACAATGGGCTGAATAGCCTCTTTCAGACCCAGGTGGTGATAGTTTTTTACAACGCCAACCACTTCAACAGCCTGTCCGTTGAATAAAACCGTTTTGCCGAGAATGGCTGAGGGAGAATAGCCTAACTTATCCGCCGTTGCTTCGTTGACCATAAAGGCATGAACGTCGCCCCAGGATTTTTCGGTTTCGCTTTTTGTGAAACTACGGCCACTGGCCAGAGAGATTCCGTAAGTCTTGAAGAACTGATCATCACAGATTAAGACGGCAAAGCTCGTTTTCTGGTCGGGTGAAGACTGATCCGTTCGCAGGACGTTTTCCGTGGAAAAATTAAAACCACTTCCCGGTACATTGCCAGAGGAACTAAAGGCCGTTACAAAGGGAAGCTGACTCAGGGCATTTCTGAAGCCAGCCGTACGGGTCAGGAACGTGCTGTCGCGACCCACTTCTGGTCCCTGCATGACCAGCCGTTGCTGCAGGGTAACTCCCAGATTCTTCCGTTGCATGTAATGCAATTGCTGGTAGACAATAAAAGTCGCCGCAATCAGGGTGATGGAGATACTAAACTGAAAAAGAACCAGTGACTGGCGTAACCAGCTTTTGCCGGACTTGAGCCAGCCGCCTTTTAAGCTAAGCAGGGGGTTAATACCACTCAGGGCAAAAGCCGTATAAAAACCAGAGACACCGATGCCGGCCAGAAAGAAAATGAAAGCGTAGAGCCAGTAATGAGAGTCGAATAAAACGGACAGGGAAAGGTTCTTCTGGATCAGTGCGTTGAAAGGAGACTGAAGTACATCGACTACTACAAAAGCGATTAGTAAAGCGATGATATTCAGTATGATAGATTCGCCCAGAAATTGACCAATGATTTGAAAGCGATGGGCTCCGATTACTTTTCTTACCCCCACTTCTTTGGATCTTTTGGAAACCAGAGCCGTACTTAGGTTGACGTAATTGAACCAGGCAATGAGTAAGATGAGCGAGGCAATGCCGCTCATCAGGTACACAAAGCCCAAATTTCCGAAGGTGGTGAACGAATCGGTTAGCGAAGCTCCCAGGTGTTGAAATTGAACGGCTTGTAACCGGATTTGATCCGTGCTTCCGGTAGGCAACGTCTTGAGTAACTGATTGAATTTCTGTTCTGCCCTTAATGCTTCGGCCTGAGGGGTGAGTAACACATAGGTGGTTACAAACTGAGCTCCAACGCCAGCGGGGTCTACCCAGCTATTGTCTTTAATGACCGAAGGATTCGCCAGCGTAGCCATTGAAAAGATAATATCTGCCTGGATATCAGAATTTTCCGGCATATTCTCATAAACCAAAGCTACGGTGTATTCCGTTTTTCCAAACTGATTATCAACCGTAATCGGTTGACCTACCGCCGCTGCATTACCAAATAATTTTTCGGCTTCGCGTAGGGAAAGGCCGACGGTTCTGGGCTTGTTCAGCTCAGAAACAGACCCCGATTGAACCGGAAACTGAAAGAGATGAAACAGTGAAGCGTCGGCATAAATGGTCTTATCTTCCCGAATGGTTTTTTCCGCAACCCTGACCATGCCATTTCCCAGGCCTTCGGCAATCCGGCAGTAGGATTCTAGTTCCGGGAAATTAGCCCGGAGTATTACCCCGGGAGCTGAAGAAGACTGCGTTGAGCCCGACTGCGGTTGCATTAGGACCCGGTACAGACGAGCCAGCTTAGGGTGGAAGGTATTAAAACTCCGCTCAAAACTAACGTACTCCAGAATGAGAAGGGAGGCCGTTAACCCCAATGCCAGACCGGTTAGATTCACTGTGGAAAACAGTCTGTTCTTCCACAGACTTCGCCAGGCAATTTTCAGATAGTTCTGTAACATGACTGCTAGGGTCTTAGGCTTTGATGGTTATTAGTTGTTCGTTGACGGTTGTTGAGGAGAATACGTTTAATCAGCGTCGATTTTGAAGTATTTTCTGAAAATACCCTTCAAAACAAGGACCAACCATCAACTACCCGTTACTCACTTTTCAGACTTTTCACAGGATTGGCGGTTGCTGCCCGGAATGCCTGTGAACTCACCGTAAATACAGCAACGATAAGAGCCAGCAAGCCCGCTCCAACAAACACCCACCAACTGAGCGAAACGTGGTAGTAGAATTTTTCGAGATAACCATTCAAGGCCCACCACGCAATTGGTGAGGCTAGTACAAAGGCAATACCGACTAGCTTCACAAAATCTTTAGATAAAAGCGTAATGACGCTGATTATACTGGCTCCCAGTACTTTTCGTATGCCTATTTCTTTCGTACGTTGTTCAGCTGTAAAGGCCGCCAGCCCTAAGAGTCCTAAACAGGAAATGAAAATGCCCAGCCCGGCGAAGATGCGGGCTAGTGCACCTGCGACTTGTTCCGTACGGTAGAGTTTTCCGTATTCCACATCGGCGAAATTGTACGTGAAAGGGAATCGGGGATTTACCTCTTTGCATACGGATTCCAAACTGGCAAGGGCCTGTTGGGTCTGGCCCGGCTGCGTACGCACCATCATCTGGCCGTAGTAGGTGGGAGACCAACCGACGTTCAATCGCAGAATTAGCGGTCTGATTTGTTCATGAAGGGAATGAAAATGGAAATCATCGACCAGTCCAACAATGGTGCCGGGACGATCCCAAAAAGTGATGGGTTTACCCACCGGATCTTTGTATCCCATCAGTTGGGCAGCGGCCCGATTTACTAATACGGCCCCCGAATCGGTGGCGTATTTGGGAGAAAATTCCCGTCCGGCTAGTAGTTTAATGCCCAGTGTTTTCAGTCCGTCGTATCCAATAGCCGATGCCTCAAAAAGTGGACGACTTTCAGGGTCTTTACCGGGCCAGGATACGCCCGTGGTATTGCTCCCAAATTCGCCTAGTGCCTGATTAATGGAACTCACGGCCAGGATGCCCGGCTTGCGTAACAACTGCTGCTGAGCCACGGGAAATTTGGTTGATAACTCGCCTTCCAGGGGGACGTAAATCAGGTTTTCGCGATTGTATCCCAGGTTTTTGTTCTGGATGAAATGCACCTGCCGATAAATAATAATCGTTCCGATGATCAATAAAATGGAAAGGGTAAACTGAAAGACGACCAATCCCTGACGGAACAGTTTGCTGCCTCTGGAAAATTTCAGTCGGCCTTTCAATACGCGGGCAGGATTAAATCCAGACAGATAAAACGCCGGGTAACTTCCTGCAATGACACCAGTTAGTAGCGTAACGCCGAGCAGAAGCACATACGTAGACGCACGGGTATACTGTAAATCCAGTTGTTTTTCGGTAAGTTCGTTGAAACTGGGTAACACCAGTTCAATCACCCCAATGGCCAGTAATACGGCTAGAAAAGAAATCAATAAGGATTCTGAAAGAAACTGCCCAATGAGTGATTCACGAACGGCTCCCATCACTTTCCGAACGCCCACTTCGCGACTCCGACGCTCCGAACGGGCCGTACTTAAATTCATGAAGTTGATACAGGCAATCAGTAATATAAAAATGGCAACAATACTAAACAGCCGGACGTATTCGATACGACCGCCATTCTGAAATCCACCCCGCCAGTCATTATACAGATATGACTCGCTTAGTTTCTGCATGAAAAGATCGTTGGGGTATTCTTCTTTCCGGTAACTATTCAGAAATTTTTTAAGGCGTTTTTCCACGTTAGCCAGATTCGCATCCGGGCGAACTTCAAAAATGAGCCGTGGGCCGTTGTTGCCCCAGTTTTCAATCCATGAATTCCGTTTACGGAAGTCCTCCCATGTTAACAGGAAATCATATTTCTCAGAAGCCTGGGGAGGAAGATTTTCGAATACGGCGGTAACTTTATACGGAGTGGTACTACCAGCTACCTCCACCGTTTTTCCGAGGGCTTTTTCGGGGCTGCCAAAGTAATTATCCGCCAGTTTTCGGGAAATAGCTACGCTTTCTGGTGTTTTTAGTGCGGTAGCTTTGGTGCCTGCCAGTAACGGTATGGAAAGCATTTTAAACCAGTCTTCACCCGCCCAGCGAACCTTCTGTTTATTGAATTTCTCACCAACGGTAAAATTCAACTGATCTTCCCAGGTAAAACCAGAAGCGTGTACAATCTCTGGAAATTTCTTTTTCAACTCATAACTGAGCATCCCGGGTGTATGAGATCCGGCATTGGTTTCTCCGTTAAAAGTCTGTCGCTGCATGACCCGATACAACACCGGGCTTTTTTCGTGGAAACTATCCATTGCCAGCTCATCCTGCACCCAGAGCCCAATCAGCAAACTACAGGAGACGCCCAAGGCTAGCCCAACAATATTAATGAGCGAAAACACACCATTCCGTATCAAATTACGAAAAGCAATTTTAAGATAGTTGGTGAACATGGGTAGTCTTGAGTTTTGAGTTGAGAGTTTTGGGTTTAAAAGTTTGGAGGCTAGGGATGGATGCCGCTTCGGCTCATCCCGAAGACTATACCTCTGAACCAATCAACTCCAAACGCTCAACCCCAAACACTAAACTTTAGATGTGAAATTTCGTATTTACGTTTTCCGTAACGACGTGGCCATCGAAGAGGTTAATGATCCGGTGGCTGTAGTTGGCGTCGTAAGGGGAGTGGGTTACCATGATGATCGTCGTCCCTTCTTCGTTGAGCTGCTGTAAAAGTTTCATGACCTCTTCCCCGTTAGTCGAATCAAGGTTACCCGTCGGCTCATCGGCGAGGATTAGCTTCGGCTTGGCAACAACCGCCCGGGCAATGGCTACCCGTTGCTGCTGACCACCCGAAAGTTGTTGCGGGAAGTGGTCTTTCCGGTGCATGATGTTCATGCGGGTTAATACCGTTTCCACGAGTTCCTTGCGTTCGGAAGCTGACTTGCCGAGGTAAAGCAGGGGTAACTCTACGTTCTCATACACCGTCAGTTCGTCAATCAGGTTAAAGCTCTGGAATACGAATCCGATGTTTCCCTTGCGAAGTTTAGCCCGCTGACGTTCCGAATATTTCGAGATTTCTTCACCCCAGAAGTTATACTCGCCCGTGGAAGGGTTATCGAGCATTCCTAATACGTTCAGTAAAGTTGATTTGCCGCAACCCGAAGGTCCCATGATGGCAACAAATTCGCCGTCAGCAATTTCTACATTGACGTGATCCAGAGCCGTTGTTTCAATTTCTTCAGTACGGTAAACTTTGCGGAGGTTTTTGATTTGAATCATGGTTTGGAGCTTCAGGTTGTTTTAACCACAGAGTTACTCAGGGTTTCGGCACAGAGTTCTCAGGGTACTTTTTATCAGATTAAGCTTTTAAATACGAGTACTTGATTTTCTGTCCACAAACGCACGAGGGTTAAAAAGGATTAAAGCGTGGTGAAACCTAGTGCCTTTGAGCCTTTGTGGCAAAAGATTTGGTGTTCGCAGTCCTTTACTCATGGGTTACTCTGTGCAAAACTCAGCGTAACTCTGTGGTTAATATTTACTGGGGTTGCTTATTTTCCTTCAGGTTGAGCACTTCGTTATCACCGAAGGTTTCATAACTGGATGTAATTACTTTTTCACCGGGTTTCAGGCCATCCAATACTTCGTAATACGTTGGGTTTTTACGGCCTAACTGAATCTGACGTTTCACCGCCCGTTCGCCATTGGCTTCAACTACGAATACCCAGTTACCGCCCGTTTGCTGATAGAAACCACCCGTAGGCAGCAGAACTGCCTGCTCAGGTTTACCCAGTTCCAGACGAATGCGGAGGGTCTGACCGCGACGAATATCCGTTGGAGCCGTTTGAGCAAACAACATATCCACTTCAAAACGACCGTTGGTTACTGTCGGGAAAACCTTATCGACGATCAGTTTATACTCTTTACCGTCTAGATCTGCGTAACCTTCCAGCCCTTTCACAATGCGAGGCAGGTATAATTCGTCAATGGGTACGCGAACCTTAAATTTATCCAGAATATCGACCTGTCCAATCTTGGTTCCTTTACTGATTAACTGACCAATCTGTAAGTCAGTAGCGGTTGAGAGTTGTCCTGAAATGGGAGCACGTACCAACAGGTTATCCAGCATTTGACCGACATTCTGAATGCTTTCCCAAATCCGTTTTTCAGATTGCGTTAGCTGAGCATTTTGTTGAATACGAATAAGCGAATCCTGCATGTACGAACGCTGGGTAACGTTCCGGCGGCGTTTCTGATAGGATACTTCTTCCCGTACATCCTGTTGTTCTTTTTCAGACAAATACTTGGATGCCCGATCGTTACGATTCAATTGCTGCTCCTTAATTTTTACCTGATAATCAATTTCAGCCAGCGTATTTTGTAAGGCTAAGGTGTTTTGTTGCAGTTGCAGACGCGAAGTCCGGGCGTTATTTAACTGATCGTACAGAGCCGTTTCACGCGTTAATACATTCAGTTTTAATTCCGTATTGGAAAGTTGAAGAATGACGTCACCCGCTTTTACCATATCACCCGACTGCTTGAAAATCTTCTCAATGGACCCTCCCTCTACCGCATCTAACTGTACACTTTGAATCGGAATAACCGTTCCGTTTACGGGGATGAACTCGTTAAAAGCCCCCTGCGAAACCGTTGAAATGGTCTGTTTTTCGGACTCTACCCGAAGCTGACTGCGTTTGTCCCGAAAGACCACCGCCCATAGTGTGAGTGAGACCAGGAGCAAGCCACCAATGATGAAAAACACACGCTTCGAGTTCCAGAATTTTTTTTCAATTTTCTTATCCACGGGGAAAATATGGTTTTAAGTTGTTAGTTAATGGTTGTCGGTTGATGGAAGGTAGTTCGTGGTAGACTTAAACTAGCCGCTAGTGACGAACAACCATCAACTAATTCATGAGTAATTCCTTCAGCTTCAACTTCGCCCGCATGAACTGGGAGCGGGAAGTAGAGGGAGAGATATTTAATAATTCGGCAATTTCTTCATGGCTGTAATCCTCCAGCAAATGCAGGGTTAATACGGTACGGAAGCCATCGGGTAACTTCATCAGGGCCGTTCTAACTTCCGAAACTTCCCAATCGTCGGGTTCTGTGGCCTGTACAAAGGCTGCTTCTATGCCTTCTTCCACCTCTACCAACTGTACCCGCCGCTGGCGAAGCCGATTGAGAGCTTCGTTCACAACGATTTGTTTTAGATACGCTCCGACGGTACTTTCCTGACGAAAATCATTAATTCGCTGAAAGAACTTGACGAAAGCGTCCTGTAACACATCTTCGGCTTCGGCGGTGTGATTCAGGATTCGGTAACAAACGTTATACATTGATTTGGAATACAGCCGATACAGTTCGTACTGGGCAGAGCGGTCACCGCGGCGACAAGCTTCTACCAGAGCAGTACGATCAGTTTTACAAAGCGTTTCCATAATCTCAGTTGTTAAAAGGCCGTCGAACGGCGTTAATGAGGCCGTCCGACGGTAATCGAAACTAAACCCTGATGCCTTAACTTTCCAAAGCTGTGCCAAAGTTTGAAAAAGGCCCTCAGGAGCTCAAAAAGGGCATTTTTTAATAAAATAGTGTTCGCTGGCGTACAGCTACTGTACGGAATCGAACACTTTTTAGTAGCTTTCTGGTGTTATCTGTGAATGGTACAGTTTTGATCAGTACCAGGTAACTCTGAAATCATTTTTCAGAACCTGAAATTTTAGAAAATACAACCCAATGCCATTAACCTCTGCCCGTATTCTGGTCGTTGATGATAACGAAGACCTGCTAAAAGCGGCTCGGTTGTTGTTAAAGCAACATTTTACCCGCGTTGATACTGAGAAAAATCCCGAAAATCTACCGACTTTATTACGTCAGGAAGGATATGACGTGATTATGCTGGACATGAATTTCACCCAGGACGTGACTTCGGGGACGGAAGGATTTTTCTGGCTGGATAAAATTCTGAAAATCGACCCGGCAGCCATTGTCTTACTAATTACCGCTTACGGCGACGTGGAAATGGCCGTACGGGCCGTGAAATCCGGGGCGACTGATTTTATCCTGAAGCCCTGGAGTAATGAGAAATTACTGGCAACGCTGTTCTCGGCCCTGTCTCTTCGGAAATCCAAACTGGAAATTGAAAAGCTCAAGTCTCAAAATGCCATTATTTCAAGAGACCAGCACGCTCGTTTCGGCGAAATGGTGGGCGTCAGTCCGGCCATGCACGAGGTTTTCGGCACCATTCAGAAAGTAGCCGCTACTGATGCCAATGTCTTGATTTTGGGTGAAAATGGAACGGGTAAAGAATTGATTGCCAGATCATTGCATCAGAATTCGAACCGAGCTCGTCAGGCATTTATTAGCGTTGATTTAGGAGCAATTAGCGAGAATCTTTTTGAAAGTGAGTTATTTGGTCACGTCAAAGGAGCCTTTACCGACGCCCGCGAAGACCGGGCCGGACGCTTTGAAGCCGCCGATGGAGGAACCATTTTTCTGGATGAAATCGGGAATCTTTCTCTGCCAATGCAGGCCAAGTTACTGACCGTTCTGCAAAGCCGTCAGGTCACACGGGTAGGGTCCAATCGGCCCAAATCCATTGATATTCGATTGATTTGTGCGACCAATATGCCTTTGGCCGAAATGATCACCAAAGGTGAGTTTCGGCAGGATTTATTATACCGCATTAACACCATTGAAATACGGATTCCGGCTCTGCGGGAGCGGCCCGAAGACATTGAGTTACTGGCTCATCATTACCTGCGGGTCTACACGCAGAAGTACCGCAAACGCATTCGGGACGTAAGTCCACCGGCTATTCAACGGATGACAAAATACGGTTGGCCGGGAAATGTGCGGGAGTTACAGCACGCCATCGAACGGGCCGTGATTATGTGCGAAAAAGATATGCTGCAACCCGAAGATTTATTCATCTCAACGGCTCAGAAAACGCCCGAAAAGCAAGCTTCGGCAGAAACCTTATCGCTCGATCAGTTTAATCTGGATGAACTGGAAAAAGCCATCATTCGAAAAGTATTGAACAAGCATAGTGGTAATATTTCTAAGGCCGCGACGGAGTTAGGATTAACCCGTGCTTCTTTATACCGAAGACTTGAAAAATACGGGCTGTAAAACTGTTAATTTCCTTCTTACCCTTTACTTATGTTAACTCTTTTTCCAACCCAGTACTCTACCTTATCTTCTAAACATCTAGGAACGTATATCGGAGAAAAATACGGGTTTTTGAAGGTCTCATGCCGCTTTTTGCTACGGGGTGTGAGCGATACGTACGTTATTGAACATGCGGAAGGAAACGCAATTTTAAAAATCTACCGGGAGGCCCATCGAAGCCTAGATGAAATAAAAGGAGAGGTAGAATTATTAGCTATTTTAAAATCAGGAGGTGGAAAAGTGGCGGAAGCCCTGATCGACTTGGAAGGTAATACCGTTCAATCCTTTCAGGCAGCGGAAGGAATCCGTAATGGCATCGTATTCAGGTATGCCTTGGGAAAGAACGTCTATGACTTCACAGATGAACAACTGGAGGTGCTCGGCCGCGAAATGGCTTTTAATCATAAGATTACCAGCCAGACTCAATTGCATTACCCTCGTCAGGAATATACTATTGAAACCACGATTGACAAGCCTCTAGAAGTAATTAGACCCTTTTTACTGGATTTTCAGGAAGAGTATCAATATCTGGAAGAGACGGCGAAACGGGTAAAACAAAAGATCAATAGTTATGATCTTCAGTCGTTTAGTTATGGCTATTGTCACTACGACTATTTACCTAAAAATTTTCATTTCGACGAGCATAATACAATCACCGTTTTTGATTACGATTTCGCGGGAAAAGGGCTTTTGATGAATGACATCATGACTTTTATGATGCATTATTTCTTTCATACTACGCTCAATCGCATTAGTTATGAAGAAGGAGATCGGCACTTTACTCTTTTTATTGAATCCTATCGAAAAGTAAAAGCTATCTCAGATCAGGAGTTGGAGTTAATGCCGTATTTAGGCTTTGGATTCTGGTTATTTTACCTAGGTTTTCAGTGCGAAAATTTTGACGACTGGTCGAATACTTTCTTTAGTTCCAGGTATTTACAGGATCGAGTTTCTATCATTAAAAAATACATGGGTCGGTATTGTCCCCTTTAAATAAGCGACGCTTTAGCAAATGGCATGAGGAATTTTTCGGCTCAGATTTACATACGTATTCTCATTTTAGTGCTGGTCAGTTTATTACTGGCCTACCTCTGGTTTAACTCCCGCCTGATTGTTACCAAAGGCGTTTTAATCCTTGTCCTGTGCTATCTGAGCTTTGATCTGGTTTCCTACGTAAAAAAGGCCAATCGCCGGGTTATGGATTTATTCGAAGCCATTCGTTATGCTGACTTTACCCGTTCCTATACTACCCGTTACCTGGGCGGCTCGCCGGAGTATGATTTTCTGGTGAAGGAGGTGATCGATTCCTACCGGAAAAACCGGACGGAAAAAGAAGAACTCGTTCGTTACCTCGAAACCATCGTGCAGCACCTGAGTGTCGGACTGATTGTTTTTGGAAAAGACGGGCACGTTGAGACGGTGAATACCGCGACCAAACGGTTAGTAAACCAGGTGGTTATTCGAAACATTCAGGATTTGAAAGCAGACATTCCGGCGTTGGTAGAAGCCTTGGAAACGGCTTCTTCCGGCGATACGGGTTTGTTAAGAATTGACTTAACCGGCGAGGAACGCACCGTGGCCTATGCGGTAACGGAGTTCATCCGTAAAGACCAGAAGCTGAAACTGGTTTCGCTGAAAGACATACAGTCGGAGTTACAAAATCAGGAATTTGATTCCTGGCGAAACCTGACGCGGGTATTGACGCATGAAATTGTGAATTCCATCACGCCGATTCATTCGCTCTCTGGTTCATTGAAGGGATTGCTCGAAGCGGAGTGGGAAAATGACCAGCGATTAACTGAAGAAACGTACGGCGATTTGATGGATTCGCTAGCCGTTATGGAGCGACGAAGCCAGAGCTTAATGCAGTTAATCGACGCGTATCGACGCTTTTCAAGACTACCGAAACCTGACTTTAAGATGGTCTCCATCAGTACGGTTCTCCAGAATCTCGTCAGCTTATATCGGGGTGAAGTAGCCGAAAAAGGAATTGAGCTAAGCGTCAGGGTGGAACCAGAAACGCTCGAAGTAACCGCTGATCCTCAGTTAATTGAATTTGTATTGATCAATCTCGTCAAAAATGCCATTCAGGCAATGGAAGGTGTGCCCGATGCCCGTCTGGAGTTAATTGGAGAACTGGACAAAAGTCAGCGGGTTTCCATTCATGTGGTTGATAATGGAAAAGGTATTATTCCCGAAGCCATGGATAAGATTTTCGTTCCGTTTTTCTCAACAAAGCAGGGTGGTTCAGGTATTGGCCTAAGCCTTTCCCGACAGATTATGCTTCAGCATCGGGGCATCCTAAGAGTAGAATCTGAACCGGGGGTAAAGACGGTGTTTACGTTACGGTTTTAATACATATCAGAATTTTACTTGGCCTGGGGAATGTAACTGGCGTGAACGTTGCGTCCTCTGATTACATCTGGGGTGGGGCTATTCGTGTTTAACCCCGCTGGGGTTGTTGTTAAAATTGTTAAATAGGTTTACGAAAAATAACCCCGGAGGGGTTCAATATGAGTAGCCTCGGATGAAATCCGGGGAGATAAGGTTGGTAATGATAATTTATTTCATGCCTAAAGCATGCATCATTACTTTATCTTCAGACTCTTTCCTCCAAAGTAAAGCGAAGAAACGCATTCCGATTCACAATCGCAGAAGATTGCAAAAGCCCTGATGGTATTAAAGTCTTCGATTATAAATTTTAGACAGCTTTTAATACATCCCAGAATTTTCAAGAAGTTATGGGAAAAGTTTCTAGGAAATTAAAGATTACTCATAAAACCGGGGCAAGGCCCATTGGTATCTTACTACGAGTAACCGAAAAACAAAAATGAATCCAATGGCTACTGCTTTCGCCCAGGGAGCTGCCACGGGAAGTTCCAGCATCAGGTAATACAATCCGCCACCGATGATACTGGCCGTCGCGTAGATTTCCTTGTGGAAAACGATGGGAATATCATTCAAAAGAATATCCCGAATGACACCACCAAAACAGCCCGTAATCACGCCCAAAGCAATACAGATGCCTGGAGGTAATCCATAACGGCTTGCTTGTTCAATACCTACAATGGTAAAGAAGCCCAAACCCAGGGAGTCAAAAAGCAAAAGAGGTTTCTGTAAACGTTCCGTTCCGCGACGAAGAAACATGGATACCACAGCGGCACCGAGAATTAAGAGGGGAGTGGTAGTCGTTCGCATCCAGGACACGGGCGTATTCCCTAATAACACATCCCGAACGGTTCCGCCGCCTACGGCAGTGACGAAGGCAATGATTAACACTCCAAAAGGATCCAAACGGCGTTGCATGGCCGCAAAGGCCCCGGAAACGGCGAAGGAAATGGTTCCGCCCCAATCCAAAAGCCAGCTATATTCCAGCATACATATTCAATAGATTGGGGCAAAAGTAGGGATTTCAGAAGCTCATGTTCACTCCAACTCCTTCATCAGCCGGTCTCAACGTTTTCCAGAGGTGTTCATGCTTTCGAAAATGTTGTCGATGAACGAGATACATTAGGCCATCAAAAGCAAATAAAAAAGCCCCCTGTAGCATAACGGATTTGCCAAAACCCTGATTTCTAGCATTTTCCTGGTTCTTTCCTTTTTCATTGAGGTAGGCTCCCCCCGCTACGTAAGCTACATCGAGAGCGGTATTGACCAGAAATATTTTTTCGAATTTTTCCTGTTGCTGCAAGACTTCGTAAGGCGTGCGAGGTCGAGGTGAGCTGGTTAAGGTACCAATACCCGCTAGTAAAAGATTGACGGCTCCCCAGCCCATATTCATTTGGTGGAAAGCTTTCGCCTCGCCAGAGCTTTGGGCTAGTTTCGACCCACTGTAGGCCAGATTACCCACGGCCCAGCCACCTAAGACGTACAAACCCTTTCTAGTGAGGGCGATACGGTTTTGATCGAACTCGTTGGAGGTTTGAGCTAAGCCCTGACGAGGAGTGCCGAGGCACAGAACCAGAAGTGACAGTAATTTTTTCAAGATAGTAACAAATTGGTTGTAAGGTAGATAAGTCAGAAAAGGGCATGCCAGGTAAGTTCAGTAGGGTTGATTTGGAATAAGCTACTACCTTTGTAGAATATTGAATGATTTGGTCGGCGTTTCCCATGCCATTACTTGAGCAATCCGATTACCGTCCCCCGTTTTGGCTGCCTGACGGGCATGCCCAAAGTATCTTCCCCGCTTTGTTCCGAAAAGTGACGGGTGTTGTGTACGAACGCGAACGCATTTCTACCCCCGATGACGATTTCCTGGATTTAGACTGGCGAATGAATACCGATCTGAGCAAGAGCGGTTTGCGTCCTTTGGTTATTCTGAGTCATGGCCTGGAAGGGAATTCTTCGAGTCAGTATATATTGGGAATGGTGAAACACCTTAATGCTCATGGCTACGATACCCTGGCCTGGAATTTCAGAAGTTGCTCGGGAGAAATGAACCGCCTGCCGCGTTTTTATCACAGTGGAGCAACCGACGATCTGGATTTTGTGGTAAAACACGCCCTGACGAAGGGTTATAAAGAGGTATATTTGATGGGTTTTAGCCTCGGCGGTAACCTGACGCTCAAATATTTAGGAGAATTGGCTGAAAATGCTTACCCCGAACTCCGAAAAGCGTTAGTCTTCTCCGTACCTTTGCATCTATCAAGCGGAAGCACGCACCTCGAACGCTGGCAGGCCTGGGTGTATTCGGATCGTTTTAATCGTTCGCTGAAGAATAAAATTCGGCAGAAAGCGGCCCTATTACCCGATTTAATTGATGCCAGCCACATTGATCAGGTGCGTACCATCCGGGATTTTGATAATTACTACACTTCACAACTACACGGGTATCCGGATGCGGAAACGTACTACGAAGCAAATTCTTCGTTGTACTTCATCGATAAAATCCGCCTTCCTACCAGAATTGTCAATGCACAGAACGATCCGTTCCTGTCCAGCGACTGTTACCCGTACGACCGCTGCAAACCACTGAAATACGTCTGGTTACAAACGCCACCGCAAGGCGGGCATTGTGGTTTTTATCAGGCCGGATACAAGGGGGTGTTGTGGTCGGAGGAATTGGCGTTAAGGTACCTCCTCGAACCATCATAAACGTATTTGAACGAAACCTACTCGTAATTTGCTTCCAATGAAGTAAGTGCGACCATTGTTAATAATCCGTAATAAGTAGCGGTCAATCTGAATATGTTGACAAAAACCCTGGAACAAACCTACTTCGTGATCGATTTCGATTCGACGTTTACGAAGGTTGAAGGACTCGATGAATTGGCAGCCATTAGCCTGGCCAGCCAGAAAAACCGCGATGAAGTCGTGGGTAAAATTAAGGAGTTAACGGATCGTGGAATGGCTGGCGAATTGTCGTTCGAGCAAGCCTTGCAGCAGCGAATTGAATTGCTGAGTGCCAGTCGCGAACACGTGGAACTGCTGGTAGAATTTCTACGCGGTAAAGTATCCGATTCGTTCCTCCGTAACAAGGAATTTATCAGCGAATATCGCGATCAGATTTACATTGTCTCCAGCGGTTTTCGGGAGTTTATCGAACCCATCGTAACGGAAATGGGCGTTCGCGAAGATCACGTGTTTGCCAATACCTTCCGCTTCGACGAAGCCGGAACGATTGTAGGGTATGACGGCACAAACGTGTTATCAAAAAATGGGGGTAAGGTAAGTCTGCTCAGACAATTAAGTCTACCCGGCGATGTCTACGTGATTGGCGATGGATATACCGATTATGAACTTCGCGAATCTGGTTTAGCCAATAAATTCTTTGCCTTTACCGAAAATATTGAACGTCAGAAAGTAGTCGAGAAAGCCGACCATATTGTAAACTCGCTCGACGAATTCTTATATATCAATCAGTTAAGCCGGAGTCAGTCGTATCCTAAAAGTAAACTGAAAGTATTATTGCTGGAAAACGTGCACGCCCGTGCCGTGGAAATGTTCAGCCGTGAAGGGTTTCAGGTAGAGTTATTGAAAGGAGCTCTGGACGAAGACGAACTGATCGAAAAAATTAAAGATATCAGCATTCTTGGAATCCGTTCGAAAACAATGGTTACCAAACGAGTGCTCGAAAATGCTCCCCGTCTGATGGTAATCGGTGCGTTCTGCATCGGTACGAACCAGATTGACCTCACTACCGCTGAAGAGCGGGGTGTGGCTGTCTTTAATGCTCCTTACTCGAACACCCGTTCTGTCGTAGAAATGGCCGTGGGCGAGATGATTCTGCTCATGCGGGGTATTTATGACAAGTCCGTGAAAATGCACGAAGGCATTTGGGACAAGTCAGCGAAAAACTCGAACGAAGTACGCGGGAAGAAAATTGGGATGATTGGCTACGGTAACATCGGTATCCAGCTTTCCGTGGTGGCTGAAGCTCTGGGGATGGAAGTATTATTCTTCGATCTGGTTGAAAAATTACCGCTTTCGAACGCTCGTCAGTGCCACACGCTGGAGGAATTACTCAACCAGTCAGACGTGGTAACGTTGCACGTGGATGGCCGTAAAACCAACTCGATGCTCATTGGAGAGAAGGAGTTCAACCAAATGAAAGATGGCGTGGTTTTCCTGAACCTGTCGCGTGGGCACGTGGTCGATGTAAAGGCCATGGCAAATGCCGTCAAATCGGGTAAAATTCGTGGAGCCGGAGTAGATGTATTCCCTCAGGAACCCAAAACCAACGACGAAATTTTCGAAAGCGAACTGAGAGGATTACCCAACGTAATTCTGACTCCACACATCGGAGGAAGTACCGAGGAAGCTCAGGCCAGTATCGGCGAATTCGTGCCCAATAAATTGCTGGGGTATGTAAATACGGGTAGTACGTATGGCGTGGTAAACTTCCCCGAAGTAACCCTGCCGCCTTTACACGATGCCCATCGGTTGTTGCACATTCACCAGAACGTACCCGGTGTGATGTCCAAAGTGAATGGAATTTTCGCGAAATACGGGGTTAACATTGTAGGGCAGTATCTGAAAACGTCCGAAAAAATTGGTTACGTAATTACCGACGTGGCTAAAAATTACTCCAAGGAAATTGTGCAGGAATTGAAGGAAATTGAAGAAACCATCAAATTCCGGATGTTATATTAATGAATGAAAGCCAGTAAGCTTTAGGTTGTACCAGAGCTTACTGGCTTTCTTATCTTGCTGTTTATAGCCATGTCTCAATTGTACTTTACCCCTGGTCCGGCGGAATTATATCCTACGGTTGCTCAACATATTCAAACGGCTCTTGCTGAACAGGTGGGTTCAATTTCGCACCGTTCGGCTGCTTTTCGCAAAATTTATCAGCATACGGATGAACAATTGCGGGCATTACTGAATATCCCTTCTTCGCACGCGATTTTATTTACTGGCTCGGCAACGGAAATCTGGGAACGAGTCATTCAGAACTGCGTAGAATTTGAAAGTTTTCACTGTGTCAATGGGTCTTTCTCGCAAAAATTCTATGATACAGCCAATGATCTGAAGAAGTTCACCCATTTGTTTGAAAAGCCACTGGGACAGGGTTTTGATTATGATGATTTCGTGAAAGTAACTGACGGCACGACGGAGGATACTAGCGGAAAAGTGAAAATTCCTGATTACGTCGAACTGGTTGGTTTAACTGCCAATGAAACCTCAACGGGCGTTCAGATGCGTGGCGTAGATATCAACAAGTTAAAGCGGAGTTACCGTTCTAAACTATTCTGTGTTGATATGGTGTCGTCAGCTCCCTATCACTCGCTTGATTTTGAGGAGGTTGACTCTGCCTTTTTCTCCGTGCAAAAGTCATTTGGGTTACCCGCCGGTTTAGGGGTATGGATTGTGAACGAAAAATGCCTGGCGAAGGCAGAATCGCTCAAAGCCAAGGACAACGTAATTGGCTCGTATCACAGCTTACCCAGTCTCTGGAAAAATTACAAAAACTTTGAAACGCCGGAAACACCTAACGTCTGGAATATTTACCTGTTAGGAAAAGTGGCCGAAGACATGAATCGCGTCGGTATCGAAACCATTCGAAGAGAAACGGATGCGAAAGCCAAGAAGATTTATGATTTTCTGGAAAAAACGGAAGGGTATGAGCCCTACGTTAAAAACCCGGATCATCGCAGCCCAACTGTGGCCGTAGCGAACACCATCGAATCTTCGAAAGAACTGATTGAACGTATCAAGAAAGAAGGAATGGTTGTGGGAAGTGGATACGGAAAAGCGAAAGATAGCCAAATTCGAATTGCTAATTTTCCGGCTGTTTCGATGGAACAGGTAGAACGACTTTTACAGGCGATGAAGCCCGTATAAGTAGTTGATCGTTTTGGGTTGTTAGTTGATAGTCAACGTTTGACAACCGAACCCTGTATGGCTAAATAACTATAATAATTTAACTTGTAGTTTTGAAAGATGATGAAGAAGGCTGGCTTTGCACCAGCCTTCTTCATGCCTGAAGTTTTACACTTATCAACGTATATCCTAAATCTATTTAATCCATGAATTGGGGAATTCTTGCACCCGGACACATCGCCCGCAAATTTGCCGAGGACTTACAGTACGTTGCTGGATCAAAAATGGTTGCCGTAGGCTCGCGTAGCCTGGATCGGGCCATTGGCTTTGCTGAAGAATTCGGCGTAGCCAAAGCCTATGGTTCGTATCAGGAACTGGTCAATGACCCCGATGTGCAGGTGGTGTATGTGGCCTCGCCACACTCTGAACACTATGAGCATACGCTGTTGTGTCTGAATGCTGGAAAACACGTGCTTTGTGAGAAAGCCTTTGCTTTGAACACCGAGCAGGTGCGGGAAATGACGGCACTGGCCAAAGAGAAGGAGCTTTTTCTGATGGAGGCGATCTGGTCCCGGTTTCACCCAGCCATTCTGCAAACGCTGGAAATCGTTCAGTCGGGACAAATAGGAGAGATTGTCCACGTGCAGGCAGATTTTGGCTTTAAAGCGGAATATGACGTTACCAAACGCTTATTTAACCGCGACCTGGCGGGTGGTTCGTTGTATGACATCGGTTTGTATCCACTTTTCATTAGCAAGTTATTACTGGGCGTTCCCGCCGAGATCAAAGCCTTAGGCACAATCACCGAAACAGGGGTAGATATGAACTGCTCGATGGCCCTGCGTTACGACTCAGGAGCTACCGCCAGCCTGTTCTCTACGTTTGCCGCAAAGACGGACACGACCTGTACGATCTACGGGACTAAAGGTCAGTTATTCATTCAAAGCCGTTTTCACGAAACGACCGGGCTGACGTTATACCCTGAAGATGCCATGCCACAAAGTATCTCAACGGAACGTATAGGCTGGGGTTATGCGTATGAAGCCGAGCACGTGCAAAATTGCATCAGCGAAGGATTAACCGAAAGTCCCTTATTACCGCATTCGTTTAGTATTGAATTAATGGAGAGTCTGGTTGACATTCGGAGACAAATTGGAGTTGTGTATCCTGGTGACGAAAAATAGTTAAAAAATTTTTCGCTGGTAAGTGATTGGTAATCAATCCTGGTGAAAAAAAATATCGTAAAAAATGAATTTTCTTTGCTCTGGGACTTGCCAAAGGCGTTTTTAAACCCCTATATTTGCAACCCAGTTCGACGGATAAGTCGTCAGAACAAAGAGAATGGTCCGGTAGTTCAGTTGGTTAGAATACCTGCCTGTCACGCAGGGGGTCGCGGGTTCGAGCCCCGTCCGGACCGCAAGTTTAGTGACAAAAAGATTACAGTACAGTGCCTCAAAGGTCCGGTAGTTCAGTTGGTTAGAATACCTGCCTGTCACGCAGGGGGTCGCGGGTTCGAGCCCCGTCCGGACCGCAAAAGCCTGGTAACGCAAGTTATCAGGCTTTTTGCATTAGGGCTTTAGCAGCATTCTTTCTAGGATCATTATTAATTTAGTTCTTTTCCTTATTCTATCGAGAGCGAAGAAACTTGCTTGACTTCAAGAAAACTTTCTCAATCAAAAAATAACTGCTTACTTCAAACTAGTACGCATTACCTAGTAAGGTTTCTCACTGCGTTCGAAATGACAGAGGCGAGGTCTTTTTTTACTTCTAGAATAGGCTTTTGTTCTCCTCTTCTGTCATCCAGAGCGAAGCGAAGGACCTTGCCTAGGCTTAGGAGTACTTTCCTTTACCATGCCGCGGAATGATAGGTCAATAAAAAAGCTTCTGGACTACCCAGAAGCTTTTTTAACAGGTAAGTGAGTTACCGTCCCAATCTTCCCAAGTACCCAATCGATAAACCTACATTTAGCATTCGATTTTCAGGTTGATTTAACCAGCCGTTGGCGAAGTCACCCATGGGGTAATATCCCCGGGCTTCAATCAAGAATTGACCATAATGACTGTTAATGGCCACGCCCATGCCTCCCGCAGCTCCATAACCCGTACGATGGTTGAAGTCGTCTTTTTCATATTCCAGCGTTTCTTCGGGCTGTCCAGGATATTTGGTTTTGGTATCTAGGGCATAACTCGCCTGGGCACCGGCATTGATAAAAAACTGCGTCGTGTTACCGAATGAAAAACGAAAAAGAATCGGTACATCTACACTGGAACGGGTTATTCTGGAATTCTGATTTTGCCCGAAATACTTGGTTGTACTTTGGGTATAAAGAATCTCAGGTTGTAAGGCTAAAAAACCACCTAAGGCTAGTTTAGCGGCCAAACCTCCCTGAAAGTCGGGAGCGAGTCCCAGTTCAATCGGACGGTTGTTGTTAATTAATGCCGTGTGCGTGCCGCCAACTTTAAAACCCAAATAGCTTTGACGTTTGAACTCATCGCGATGATTATATCGATGAGTAGATTTTTTGGACGAGCTAGGATAGCGATAGTAACGATACTGAGCCTGACTTGTAGCGACAATTCCCAGTAAAAGGGCAAGTACAATGGATAAGCGTTTCATACGTGAGTTGTTTTAAAACTCATTGTACTTAAAAAATAATGCCAAAAGGTTTGATAAATAAGTATTTTGTGATGGTAAGTACTTATGATTATTTCGACGGAAGAATAACGGTCATACCAGGGTTAAATAGACTTTCAAATTTTCCATGTGGAGATGCGATTCATCGCGTATGGCCTGGAAATGCGTTCGCGTTTAAAAAGAGCAAGCCTGATTAGGAAAAATCAGACCCGTAACCCAAATAAAAATCCGGGTCTGTAAAGGCCCGGATTTTTGAGTAATGAAATACAGATTTGAATTTATTTTTTCTGGAATTCGATGGTATCCAGTGCAAATAAATCCTGATTATCCTTAACCTCTGGATTGATGAATACCAGATAAAGATCGCTGGAACGAGTGACTGGTATACTAGCAAGGGTAGCCTTTGTTTCACCCGTTTCACGAATGGTCGCCTGACCAATGACTTTTCCGGTCGGAGAGCCCAAACGAACTTCCACTGTGCCCCCTGCGGCTTTGCCAGGAACCGTTACGGCGTTGAAAACTAATGCCCCAATATTGGTCAGGTCAATTGCTTTAAAGCCGATGTAACTGCCAGTAGTAGTAGCTACTGCCAGGTTTTTCTTCAGTTCCCGGGAGTTCATCGTCTGAATGTATTTCGACACATCGTTACTCAACGCCGGAACCTTAGAGCTACGCAACGTAGCCGTCTTCTGAACCGTTTGAGGAGCAATGGCACCTTTTCCCCGGTCGGTATAGCTGGCCGCAAAAATGTACGTTCCATTCTTGCCATTATCCTGCGGAACGTAATTACCTTTCACGGGCTGGCTCATTTTCTTCTGGTCGCTCAGGCTTAGAATGTACTTCACCATTTCGCCGACGTCAGCTCTGCTGAGTTGGGGGTGAGCACTCATGGGCTGTTCACCCCAAACGCCCGCTCCGCCGTTGATGACCTTTGTAATCAGCCGGTTCTGTACATCCTGGCCTTTGTACTTTTTCGCGACGTCGCGGTAAGAAGGCCCAATGGATTTCTTATCGATGGAGTGGCAGGCTTTACAATCCGAAAGTTCCATGAGGCGTTTGCCCGTCGAGAAGCTCGTATTCATCTGGTGCCCCTGAGCGATAATGGTTTTATCGAAACCTTCCAGGAAGTTGATATTTACCATTACATCTTCTTCGGGGATTTTCTTCGTAGCCAGCGAACCGTCTTCTTTATCCGAAACCTTCACTTCGTAAGTAACGGGCTGGTTATTAAAGTAGAAAGTCTGATTGCCTTTAACGGCCAGTTCCACTTTGGGTAACTCATTGCCTGCCGTTACTTCCAAGGCTTGCTGGCTAGTATGGCCTGCCGCGTCCGTAACTTTCAGGGTCGCCTTATAGGTACCGGGCTTGGTGAAGGTATAAGTTGCCGTTGGCGTTTTGAATTTTTTACCCGCAATGGTCCATTCATAACTCAAGGCATCACCTTCATAATCCATCGAACCTTTGGAAGAAAACGTTACCTGTAGAGGAACCGCTCCGGCTTCTTTGTTTGCCTGGGCTACCGCTACCGGCGGACGATTTCCGGCATTATACGTAATGCGAGTCAGGCGGGCCTCGTCGTTTTGAGCGAACCAGTTCGGTCCGTATTCAAGCATGTACAGCGACCCATCCCGATCAAATTGCATATCAATGGGGTGCGAGAATTTCCAATCGGGCAGGAAGCGTTCAATACTCTGTAAATCGCCGTTAGGCTTCATCGTTACGATATTGATGTAATCCCGAATCCAGTCGTAACTGAAAAATTTACCCTGATAGAATTCCGGAAATTTCACCTTCGAATCGGCGTCATAATCTTCCCAGTAATAAACGGGCCCTGCCATGGCATTACGTCCACCTTTACCCACGATTTCCCCAAACTCTGGCGAATCGGCGTAGGGGTAATAAATCATTGGTTTCTGAGCCGGGGGTAACTCCTTCAAACCCGTGTTATGGGGCGAGTCGTTAATGGGCTTCGACGGATCGTATTTTTCACCTGATTTCTTCTTTTCGAAATCGTATCTGTTATACGCCCGGTTATCCGCTACAAACAAGGGCCAGCCAAAGTAACCCGCCTGCCGGGCCTGGTTTACCTCATCGTGTCCGCGTGGCCCGCGACCTTCAATGTCATTACCGGCATCCGGGCCTACTTCGCCCCAGTACAGGTAACCGTTGTGCTGATCGACCGAAATGCGGTAAGGGTTGCGGTTACCCATCACGTAAATTTCGGGCAAGGCCTTAGCCGTTCCTTTTTTGAAGAGGTTCCCCTCGGGAATGCTGTAACCCGCCGTTCCGTCGTCGTTAGGTTTAATTCTTAAAATTTTACCCCGATAATCATTGGTGTTTGAGGAAGTAGCCCGGGCATCATACCCCCGGCGGCCTTCCCGGCCATCGCTTGGCGAGAAGCCTTCCGAGTCGAAAGGATTGGTGTCGTCACCCGTAGAAAGGTATAAGTTACCCACTTTGTCGAACTCAATCGAACCGCCGGTATGGCAGCAGCCGTCGCGTTTGACAGGTACACGGAGTAAAACCTGTTCGGTGTTCCAGTTAATCTTTTCGTTCGCTGGATCAAACTTCACCCGCACCAGTCGGTTGGCCGTGTCTGCTCCGTATTTCGCCGCGGAAGGAGAATAATACAAATACATCCAGTGGTTATCTTCAAATTTCGGATCCAGGTTAATGCCCATCAAACCATATTCAAATTCCTTGTAAACCTTAACCGTATCCAGCGACTTTACTTTCGAGCTTTTCTTTGGATCGTAATACCGAATTTCACCGCGACGCTGGGTATAAAAAACCTTTCCGTCCCGAACGGCTAACTCCGTAGGTTCGTATAATTTTTCGTCGATGGTTTGACGAGAAAAACGGTTCTCTTCGGGTGCCCGTTGCGTTTTAGCTTTTTTGTAGTCGAGCGATGCTCCGGCTGAGGCCCAGCGTAAACCTCCCCAAAGGTGTTGCAGGAAAAGCGGTTCCATGAACGTCTCATCGGTGTGACCATAAGCCGTGTAGAACATCCGACCGCCATCAAATTCATGATACCAGACCATCGGGTGGTTTTCGCCAGCGTTCATTTTTGAATCGCCGTATGACTTTTCATCGACGGTAATGAGCACCTTAATGTCAGGATTTACATTCTTATAGTCGTAGAATTCGTCGGTACGCTTGAAAGTCGTGGGTAATTCTGCCGTTGCGGGATGGTTCTTGTCGCGAACAGTCATGTCTCCCGTCCGAACGTTGGGATTACCGGGGTGGGAGAGAAACCAGCCACCCACCAGCTTCCCGTACCAGGGCCAGTCGTATTCGGTATCGGCGGCGGCGTGGATGCCTACATAGCCCCCACCAGCCTGAATGTAACGTTCGAAGGCTGCCTGCTGGCTGTCGTTCAGAACATCTCCCGTCGTGCTGAGGAAAATGACTGCCTTGTATTTTTTGAGGTTGTCCTCGGTAAAGGCTGCGGAATTTTCGGTGGCATCTACCGTAAAATCGTGCTTGCGACCTAAGGCTTCAATGCAGCGAATACCCTGCGGAATGGAGCTGTGTCGGAACTTAACCGTTTTTGAAAAGACTAATACCTTTTTACCCTTTAGGGGATTTTCGGTAACCTGAGCTTTAACCAGAGCTGGCAATAGCAAGAGGCAAAGCCAGAGGGCTCGTTGCCACGCGGAGAGACGCATAAGAATTAATAGTTTAGAGATCGTACTCAAAGATAAGGAGTTTTAAGTGTATAGTTGACAATTTAAGCTGGTTCTGGACTATAAAAATGAACCGAATATTTCGAATAGACCATCAGGAAGGCAGATTTGTTTTAGCCGCAGGAAAACCACGAACCCCTGCCAAGCATGGACTTGATTTAGAAAAAAGGGTATGTCTCTCAAAAATCAGTAGGCTTAACGTTGAAGCTGGTCGCTAAAAAAGAAATCTATATCTCAAAGAAGTAGTAAACCCATTGAATTGACTTTTATTTTTATACCTTCGAATTCTGAATATACTTCCATCTATTTAAAGCCTATCTGAAAATTATGTCGCTCGTACCCCTCCGAAAAAGCCTATTCAGGTTTCTGTACTTCATTTATTTGTTCGGGGGCATTACTTTAGCATTTGCACAAAAGACGGATTCGCTAGCCGTATTAACAGCTCAAGAATCTGCCATTCAACAATACCACAAAGCTACGTTCCTGAACGCCCGTTACTTTAACGGTAGAGAATATACGATTCAGGAATTCCGTCCTATAGGCCACCAGTTTTTTGAATCATTAGACTGGGATACTACCTCTATTGTTTACAATGGATATTCTTACGATGGCGTACATGCAGTCTATGATATTCATCGGGATATTTATGTCATTCAGAATCATGACGGGCTAAATCGAATCATGTTAAGTCCAGAAGACTTATCGGGTTTCACCATTCATGGGCATCGTTTTACCAGACTTAGCAAAGGAATCAATCCGGGTTATTACGAAGTTATTTACGACGGAAAAACGAAAGTATACTGCAAGCGATTCAAAACCCGTACGGAAGACCTTTCGGACAGGACCGTTCAGATTATCTACAATATTGATGATCGGTATTACATTCTTAAAGATCAGAAATACCATCAGGTCAAAAGTAAAAAATCGGTACTTCAACTATTGGGTGATAAAAAACGGGAAGTCAGGCGATTTATGCGAGGCAAATTATACAAAGAAAACCGGGAAAAGTCTATCGGTGAAATGGCGGCATACTACGATCAAATCAGATGAAAAAACTTCTCCTTCTTTTCTTTTTGTCAGGTTTATTTAGTTTTCAGGTTTCGGCTCAACTTTCTTTTGATGGAAAAACCGTGAGCGGAAGCGTAACCGGATTAAGCTTTCGGAACTTCGTAAAAGTGATTGAAAGTAACTCTGACTACTACTTCTATTATAATCAGACCGATACGGATAGTGTATTTGTGACCGCATCCGTCACCCAAAAGTCTTTACCCGCTTTTTTGAATCAGGTTTTTCAGGATACCGATTTGAAATATGCGATTGATGCTCAGCATCATATTTTTATTACCAAAGATCGACCCATTATCACGACCTTACCCAAGGGCGTTTTTGATGCCAATCGAGAATTAGATACTACCATTTCCTACGATTTTCACGATAAAGAATTAACCGCCCGACTGCTTTCAACGGCTGAAAGCAAGGTGTATGATATTGGCATAAAAACGTACCGAATCAAACCCGGCAACGCGACCGTTAGCGGTTCTGTCCGAAATATTGTTACGGGTGAACCCGTGATTGGGGCTTACATTACGGTAGAAAAATCTACAGCCGGAACCTCTACGGATGCCTTTGGCAATTACAGTCTAACCCTGCCGCGAGGTCGTCATACGCTCAGGGTGCGAAGCATTGGAATGCGGGAATCGCAACGGCAGATTGTGTTGTATTCTAACGGTACGCTAAATATCGAAATGGTTGAAAGTATTACCGCTTTGAAGGAAATTCTGGTCAAATCAGACTTGGATGCCAGCGTTTCGAGTAACCAGATGGGCGTGTCAAAACTGACCATTAAGACGATGAAGCAGGTACCGACGGCCTTTGGCGAAACGGATGCCTTGCGGGTAGTATTAACTCTGCCCGGCGTGAAATCAGTAGGGGAGAGCAGCACGGGGCTGAACGTACGGGGTGGCTCTACCGATCAGAACCTGATTTTATTTAACGATGCGACCGTCTATAATCCTTCGCACTTATTCGGCTTTTTCTCAGCTTTTAATCCTGATATTCTAAAGGAAATTGAATTATACAAAAGCGATATTCCGGCTCGACTGGGCGGTCGCTTATCGTCGGTGCTGGATATAACAACTCGGGAAGGGAATAAAAAGAAATTTTCGGGGTCGGGTGGCATCGGATTATTAACCGGGCGATTAACGCTTGAAGGACCGATTATCAAAGACCGGACGTCGATTATGGTGAGTGGCCGCTCGTCTTACTCCAACTGGATTTTAAAGCAAGTAACCGACGAACGCTATAACAAAAGCCGGGCCTCTTTTTATGACGTGAATGTTCAGGTGAATCACGAAATCAATCAGAAAAGTAGTCTGATGATTATGGGATATATCAGTAATGATCACTTCAAGTTTAATTCAGATACTACCTACCGGTACGAAAGCCAGTTAGCCTCGATTAAATGGAAGCGAATCTTTAATCCTAAATTATTCGGAACCTTTACCGGAGCTTATACCCGTTATCGGTATGACATTCAGGGAGAGCAATTCCCGATTAATGCGTATAACCTGAAGTTTGGTATTAATCAGGCAAATATAAAGGCTGATTTTAGTTACATCCCGAATACAAAACATACCATGGATTTTGGGATTAGTTCGATTCACTACAAGGTTCAGCCGGGTTCTTTTTACCCCCGAGGCGAGGGATCTCTTGTAAAACCAGAATTGATGGAACCGGAGCAAGGCGTAGAAAGTGCGGTGTACTTTTCGGAGCGGTATGATGTCAATCGAGCCCTCGCTATTACCGGTGGTATTCGCCTTTCCATGTTTCAATATTTAGGTCCTAGAAATGTAGCTCAATACGCCGAAGGATTACCTATTGATAAGTTATATACGACTGGTTTCCGCTCCTATGGTTCGGGTAATGTTATTCAGAATTACATGGGACCGGAATATCGTTTATCGCTCCGGTATATGGCTTCGTCTACGTTATCGGTCAAGGCTGGATTTAATACCACTCGCCAATACATTCAGATGCTTTCCAATACCGCGGCTATTTCGCCCACGGACGTTTGGAAATTGAGTGATCCTTACCTGAAACCGCAAGTAGGACAGCAGTTTTCTTTAGGCTTGTATAAAAACCTGCGTTCGGGTTCAATTGAACTTTCGGTGGAAGGTTATTACAAGCACTTACGTAACGTGCTGGATTATAAAAGTGGAGATTCATTAATCCTGAATAAGCAGATTGAAACGGCTGTTATTTCTGCCATTGGTAAGGCTTACGGCGTGGAAGTATTACTGAAAAAGTTAACCGGGAAACTCAATGGCTGGGCCAGTTATACCTATTCCCGAACCTTACTGAAAGCCAGCGATCCGACGCTTGCGGATGCTCCGAACCATGGTAATTATTATCCTGCCAACTACGATAAACCGCACGATTTTTCCTTGATCAGTAACTACCGGGTCAATCGTCGGCTGAGCTTTTCCATGAACTTCACCTATAGCACGGGCCGACCCTACACGCCGCCTCGCGGGCAGTATTACATGGATGGCGTGCTACGGATTTACTACGCCGAACGAAATCAGGCTCGCATTCCAGATTACATTCGGGCGGACGTAGGTATTAACATTGAAGGCAATCATAAGGTCAGAAAGCTGGCTCACAGTTCCTGGACGTTCTCGGTGTATAACCTGCTGGGTCGCAAGAATCCGTATTCGGTGTTTTTCTTAACCGAAGGCAGGCAGATAAAAGGCTATAAGCTTTCCATTTTTGGCCAGCCGATTCCGAGCATTACTTACAATTTTAAATTCTAAAACACAGATTTTACGCTGGTTAGCAGGTTGTAAATCTTGACGATATTCAAATGAAATACGGGCTTTTACTCTTTTTTCTGGGATTGCTAGTGGCCGGGTGTATTGATCCGTTCAAGCCATCTCAGGATTTCGCCGATGGCCGTTATCTGGTCGTTAGCGGCTTCCTCAATGTGGGTAGCGACACGACTACGATTCTGTTGTCACGCACCCAGTCGCTGAATAGTTTGGAATCTTCTACGAACGAAACGGGAGCAAGGGTTCGCATCGTGGGTGACAAGGGAACAACGCTACAATTGAATGAAGTTAAGCCGGGACGTTATACCCTGGCCCCACGGAATTACCTTACTTCCGAGAAATTTAGTCTTCAGATTAATACCCGCGATGGGAAGGAATACGCCTCGGATTTGGTACAGGTGAAGCAGGCTCCGGCCATTGACAGTATTACCTTTCAGGCCGATCGGGCCAATAGAATCATGCGTTTTCGAGTGAATACGCATGACCCGAATAACAATACCTGGTTCTACCGCTGGAAGACGGAGGAAACCTGGGAGTACACGAGTGCTTTGTACAGTAAGGATTCAGTTGCGGGGGGATTAAAGAAAATCAATCCCCGGGTACTGATCCCTTACCGTTGCTGGCGAACGGATCTTTCGTCGAAGATTTTCATTGGAACCTCGGCGAAGCTGGCTCAGGATCGGATCATGAATCAGAATTTGGTTTTGGTTGATAACGCTAGTGACAAGTTGTTAATCAAGTATAGTTTGTTGGTGAAACAATATGCCTTATCGCAGGAGGCTTATGAATATTGGGATATGCTGGCCCGAACAACCGAGACGACAGGGGGCCTCTTCGACCCGCAACCTTCGGTGTTAACGGGCAATATTCATTGCACTAACGATGCCAGCGAGTTGGTGTTCGGTTTCTTTAGTGCCGGTACCGAGCAGCAAAAACGGCTCACGGTTACTCCTTATCAGTTGGGTGGCTGGTATCCCGGAACGTACCCTAGCTGTAGTGCTCCTTTCGATACGCTGGATGCCACGGAGGTCATGATGACTTCTGATTTAAGCCAGAAACTGATTCAAATCATTGACGAACCCGGTACGCCTTTATCCTATATTATGGCTCCTGCTACCTGTGCGGATTGTCGGTTTCTGGGTGGCGGACTGAAAAAGCCTGTCTGGTTTTAATATCCTTATTCGATGAAGCTACGATTATTTATTTTGCTTGGTATGGGGCTTTGGGCTCCACAGCTTCTGGCTCAGGAATCTGTACGTCAGGCTTTCGATGCGTACAACCGTCAGGCCGTTCAGGAAAAATTATACGTTCATACCGACCGTTCATATTACGTCGTGGGCGAAAGTGTATGGTTTAAAGTGTACGCCCTGAATGGGCAAACGCATCAGTCAATGGATTTAAGTAAAGTGGCCTACGTGGAGCTGCTGGATTTAAGTCACGGCGTTGTTCTGCAAAGCAAAGTTTCGCTGAAAAAAGGATCGGGTAATGGCATGCTGGTATTACCAGCCACCATTCAGTCGGGGCATTATACCCTGCGGGCTTATACCCACTGGATGAAGAATTTCAGCCCGGAACTTTACTTCGAGAAGACGATTAGTATTGTTAATACCTTCACTAAAATTCCTGCTGAAGCGGGTACGTCCGAGCTGGATCTTCAGTTTTTTCCAGAAGGCGGGCATCTGGTTCAGAATCTGAAAAGTACCGTTGCCTTTCGGGGGATTAATGAGTCGGGGAAGGGCGTGCATTTTTCGGGAGCCCTTGTGAATGAGCGTAATGACACGATTGTTCGCTTTCAGCCGCGACAAATGGGAATGGGAACGTTTGAGTTTACCCCGAAAGCGGGAGAGAGTTACCACGCCGTGTTGACGTATGCCGGAAAAAATGAGCAGTCCGTTTCCCTCCCTGCGGTTCAGGAAAAAGGATACGTTCTCCACGTTCAGCATTCTCAAAATCAGGACTTAACCCTTGAGGTGGAGTCTTCAGGAATGGAAGAGTCCGTGTATGCATTGGTTCATACGCGGCAATCCGTGAAATTCAGCGAACGTCAGCGGTTACAAAATGGGAAAGCTCGTTTTCAGGTGCCGCTGGCTCAGTTAGACGAAGGCATTTCGCACATTACCCTATTTAACGCCCAGCAGCAGCCCGTTTGCGAGCGACTTTACTTCAAACGTCCGAAGCAGAAACTAGCCATTCAGGTGCAGACGGATAAGCCCGTGTATGCCACTCGTCAGGCAGTTTCATTGGCTTTGCAAGCCGCTGATTCCAGTGATTTATCGGTATCAGTATATCGACTGGATTCATTGGATCAGGGCGAATCCGAAGACGTGTATAGTTACCTCTGGCTCAGTTCGGATTTGAAAGGAACGGTTGAATCTCCGGCCTATTACGTAAATAATCCCGCCGCCGAGACTGATCTGGTGATGTTGACGCATGGCTGGAGCCGATTCCGCTGGGAAACTATTGTTCAGGGGCCGCAGATGAAGTACGTTCCTGAGCATGAGGAACATATTGTTTTTGGAAAAGTAACGGATATGAACCGAAACCCCGTGAAGGGAGCGGCGGTGTTTATGAATGCTCCGGGTCGGGATTTGTGGCTTTATCCCGCCATTAGTGACTCCGCAGGGCGGGTATTTTTTGAAATGCGTCATTTTTCGGGCCTGAACGAAGTCGTTGTTCAACCAGCGGATAGTCTGCATCAGGTGGAACTGGAAAGTTCGTTTTCGGATCAGTATTCTTCCCGGAGCTTACCCGGCTTTGCCTTCAACCCTAAAGAGCAGGAATCCTTACTGAATCGTAGTATCGACATGCAGGTTCGCAATGCCTATATGCCGCTTTATACCAATGCCGTTGCTTCCGATACCGCTTATTTTTATGGCAAAGCGGATCGTACCTATTACCTCGATGCCTACACGCGGTTTCCGGTGCTGGAAGAAGTCATGCGGGAATACGTACCCGAAGTGGACGTGCGACGCTCGCAGGGACGTTTCCGTTTCCTGATGGTGGGACGTACGGAATATAACTTTACCACGCCGCCGATGGTACTGCTCGACGGCGTACCCATGTTCGAGCTGAACAAGTTATTGGCTATCGACCCACTGAAAATCAAGCGGCTGGACATTGTCAACAAGCGGTATGTATTAGGTTCTGCGGTGTTTAGTGGAATCGTTAGTTTCATGAGCTACAAAGGCGACATTGCTGGCTATCAGCCCGAAGGACTGGTCACTTCTTACGAAGGGGTTCAGGCCGGAAGAGATTTTTACTCACCCCGTTACGACACACCCGCCCAACGAGAGAGCCGCATCGCCGATTTTCGTTCCTTACTCTTCTGGGAACCGCAGGCCCACGGTCAGCAAAAGTTACAGTTCTTTACTTCCGATCTGTCGGGGCATTACCGCGTGGTCGTACAGGGCATCAGCCAGTCTGGCCTAAGCGGTAGTCAGACGTATACGTTTGAGGTGAAGAAAAATGAGGTTAATTAGAGAGGTAGGGGTGAATAGAGATGGGGTGTAGTGAAAACTAGGGGCTTTGACTTGGTTATTATTTTAATTCCCTGCCCGGTGCTATTATAAATCCGCTTCCGCTCATATCGTAGCTTTTAATCTTATAACTCCTCTAATAACCGATAAGCGTCCCGAGCCTGTGCTTTGCCTTTCAAGAGAGCCGCAAATTTCAATTCCAACTAGGTACGATTAAGACCGCCCTGGGCATTATAGATTACCTTCAGCTCGTCCGATTTCAATTCCAACTAGGTGCGATTATAACTTTCAGAAAGCCTTCAATACGAAATTCAACCGCCTCATTTCAATTCCAACTAGGTGCGATTATAAATTAATTCTCCAATGCGTTTACGGGTTTGCTTATTCAATTTCAATTCCAACTAGGTACGATTACAACATCGGCTAAGTTTTCTTTTCCGCTATTGTCTCAAAATTTCAATTCCAACTAGGTACGATTACAACAAAATAGTAGCTGGAACTGCGGGAGCGATCTTGTAATTTCAATTCCAACTAGGTACGATTACAACTCCTACAAATGAAAAATGTAACCGGATGAATATTTATTTCAATTCCAGTCAGGTACGATTACAACCTAAATTGATCCTAGATTTTACCGTAGTAGAGAAATTTCAATTCCAGTCAGGTACGATTACAACATGGGACGGAGGTAGGCAATGGTATATGGCTACATCATTTCAATTCCAGTCAGGTACGATTACAACAGAACGACTGAAGGATGCTTTTCAATTAATGCTTAAATTTCAATTCCAGTCAGGTACGATTACAACTGGCAGGGGCCGGTATCACATACGCGGACATTGCAAAATTTCAATTCCAGTCAGGTACGATTACAACGATCCTGTCATTTCTGATGAGCCTTCTCCAGTAGGATTTCAATTCCAGTCAGGTACGATTACAACTGCAGAGTAGTTCGAGGAGCAATTTAAGCAAGTACATTTCAATTCCAGTCAGGTACGATTACAACGTTCTCAGGCTATCCAAGTTAGCCGGGGTCATATTTATTTCAATTCCAGTCAGGTACGATTACAACATTTCAGCCTCTTGGCTTTTACTCTTACGTGTCTATATTTCAATTCCAGTCAGGTACGATTACAACGATAGGCCGCTTTCACGCTGACGCCAAGATTAGGATATTTCAATTCCAGTCAGGTACGATTACAACCATCGACGATTTTGGCGTAAATCTGAGTAGAGCTGAATTTCAATTCCAGTCAGGTACGATTACAACTCCCGTTTGGGTAGGAATAATTACCTTAGCCGCCTCATTTCAATTCCAGTCAGGTACGATTACAACGGTACGGGTATGATTCTAATGTTTGTTATGAGAACGATTTCAATTCCAGTCAGGTACGATTACAACAACGCATTATAAAGCCTTCGTTTATCAGCTTCGTCATTTCAATTCCAGTCAGGTACGATTACAACCAAAGCTCTGGACGAACACGAAAGATGCTTTGCCCCATTTCAATTCCAGTCAGGTACGATTACAACCAAACCGATTTAGTTCAAATACAAAATTCAGCTCTATTTCAATTCCAGTCAGGTACGATTACAACGGCTGAAAAAAGCCGGAATCTTAGGTGATGTGGTATATTTCAATTCCAGTCAGGTACGATTACAACCCATCCGTAAGCTACTCAAAAAACAGCCTTCCCAGCTAAATCAAAGAGGTTGTTCTCTCAGAAATAAGCTTTAAAAATCGTCGATCTGTAATGATAAGATTTTGCTAGGCGATCGACGACTGTCTTTAAGGCTGGAAATCAGCGTTTAGAAGACCATTTGGACTGTTTTAGTCATTACATGACGCAGGTAATGAACCGATCGACGCTTTTGAATTACTCAATAATCTTCTCCAGTTCACTCAATGCATTTACTTCGTACGTGGGTTTTAGCGGGCGAATGGCCTCGGCAGAACCAAATCCGTAAGCAGCCCAGCAGGAATCAATTTCGCAGTTATGAGCGTATTGAATGTCCATCGTCGTATCGCCCACCATCAACGTCTGAGCGGAGGTAGTATGGGCAAAAGCAGGCTGAATGACCTTCGTATAACTAATGGGATTAGGCTTTTTATCCAGTCCGGCCAACAAAGGACTACCATCTCCCAGCGAAAGGGTAATGTATGGCGTAAAGCCCAGATAATCCAGCGACATTTCGATGGAACGAATGCCCTTATTACTCATCACCAATAAAGTTTTTCCGCGTGCTTTTAAGTTCATTAATAACGCTTTGGCTCCCGGAAAAGGCTTCACTAAATGATACGCATTCTGATCGTAAAGATCCCGGTAAGATTTGACCCACTCCGTAATGCCCTCAGGGGTTAATTCTGGCTTTAAAACTTTAAAAGCTTCGGGCATAATGAGTCCATGACTTACGACCTGATGTAATTTTTCCAGCGGGGGAGTAGGCTCCTGGTAGTATTGGAATGTACGCTCAAACGTCGCTAAAATAGCCTCACGTGAGTCGCAAAGGGTACCGTCATAATCAAATAAAATGAGGGAATAGGGTTTCATAGTAAGGGAAAGAGAAGAAAGGTTTAGGGATAGAAACCATAGAATCTAGAGATTAAAATGTCGGTGGTATAAATGATTTTTAAAAGCAATGGGCACAAAAAAGGTGGCCAGGTTACCCTGAGCCACCGGAATAGTTATTTCAACAGCGTAGTGTTGTAAAGCTCATACCAGTCTTCGTGCGAAAGCTTGATAGCCGAGGCACTTACGGCATTACGAATCCGGGCTTCGGATAGTGAGCCAATAATGGGCAGCGTTCCCAGTTGATACAACCAGGCTACGGCTATTTGCTCGATGTTGGCGTCGTATTTCCGACCAATTTCTTCCAGTTTCGCCCGTAATACTGCCGATTTATGATCCGTTCCGTTCAGGATTTCCCCACCCGCCAGCGGAGCCCAAACCAGTGGTTTACTGAAACGCTGTTTAATGAAATCCAGCCGTCCGTCTTCGATGGCCGAAGTGTTCGAGAGACTGAGTTCAATGTGATTCGTCACAATGGGACGTTTCAGGTTTGATTCCAGTAACTGATGCTGAAAAACCGTGAAGTTACTCACCCCAATATGCTTGATTTTGCCAGATTTCGCCAGTTCCATTAATAAACGGGCGGTTTCTTCAGGATGGCCTAAGCGATCCAACTGATCCAGCAGGAAAATATCGAGGTAATCTGTTTTCAGGCGGCGAAGCGAATTCTCTACGCTTTCTATGATGTAATCCCGAGAGTTATCGAAATATGAAAAACCACGATTGGAACGGCGAATGCCACATTTACTAAACAAAACGAGGTCTTCGCGTTTAACCGATTTTTGCTGAATAATCTTACCGAAGTATTCCTCGCTGGTATAGTTACCGTAGCGGTCCGCGTGATCGAATGTATTGATACCTAACTCCAGACACAGGTTTACGACCTGCTCCATCGTTTTGAGGGTTTCATTTCCCTGGTCTTCCCAACGCCAGAATCCGTAAATCGCTTCGGAAACCTTCGGGCCAGAATCACTTAAATAAACTCTTTGCATACTGTGGTCGAAATTGATTGGATGGGCCTGCCGTGGGGTATACGCCAGGTCATAATGTCAAAAGTAGTATTTTCTCAAAAGAGAACAATGTAGAAAGCATATTACTCCGGCAAACCTTCGGGCTTTTGCCGGAGCGGTAACGAAGTGAACGTATGAAGGCCCGAAAAAGACTAGACCACGGCTCGGTGATCACCTAAATAAGGGATTGATCAGTCGGAGGAGGGCAGCGAACTTTGACTGACCCTTGATGCAGAAACAAAAGCATGGGGTTTAATCAAAGATTCAACCTTTAAGACCGACTTCAATGAAATTAGTTAGAATGCAATTACCGACCCCCTTGGCCGAGCATTTCCAGAGCCTCAACCTGGGCGGTTCTGATGATGTATATGGAGCGAACAGCATCCAGATTTTTCCGCAATATGTGGATGCCAGCGGCGTTCAAAATGCCAATCTTACTCACACCCACGCCGACGCCAGAGGTTTTCTGGACTGGTTAGGCACCTGGAATCGGGGAAATTTCTGGTATCAAGATGGGGGTGTCAACGTTTGGGCCTACGAGGAAACCTTTGATAACTGGCAGGATACGTATGGTCAGGATGCGGTATTGATCTTCTATCATTCGGGACATGGCGGGATGGATTTCAGCAATGGTAACTACTTTGTGCCGATGGGTGGCACGTGGGACAATCGGAATGAGGCGGCCTCTACCCGGATGCGGGTGGGGAATGAAACGGCTAAATATTTATTCTGGTCTACCTGCCAGTCCCTGAAGGTGCCCGATGTAGTTCCCGACAATCCGAATCACCTGGCTCCCTGGAGTACCTGGGATAGTCCCACCAATCAGGGGTTGCGGATGATTTTTGGGTTTCATACCAACAGTTACGATCACGCAGATTACGGGAAAAACTTTGGTAAAAATTACAATGCAGGACAAACCTTCCGAAATGCCTGGATTAATGCTTCCTGGGCCATCGCTCATAACCAGATTGCAACGGTTGCCACTTCGGGCAGTAATCAGCAGGAAGCCCTCCAGCGTCTGAACACGGAACGTTTGTTTCAATGGTCGGCTGTGGCCCGAAACTGGTGGGCCTGGAGTTGGACCGGAGGCTTTACCCAGCCCTTTCCGATGATGGCTGAGTTACAGAAGCCCACGCAACTGGAGGTATTACTGTTGGGAGCCCGTCAGTTTGATGAAAAAAGAGTCGCAGCACTGGCTTCGGAACTAGGCTTTTCCCGAAAAGAAGTAGAAAATATGGGTTTTCTCAAGGATGGTAGTTTAGCCGTTCTGAATGGGAAAGGCCGATTGCTGGTGGACGAGGATGGCCGTTTTCAGGCGACCCTAGCCACCGCAAATCTGGGAAATACCAGAGCCATAGCAAAAGACAGGGCCATAACGATTGCCCAAAAATGGATCAAGGACTTAAACTTTGAGCGGGAGGGGATTACGCTGAAATTTGACAGTCTTCGACCTACGATGATGCAGGCCGGTACGCGGGAAGGAAGTGGTCGGCTGGAAGAGCCCTTTGTCTCGGATACAACGGTGGTTTTTCGTCAGACAGCCAATGGTCTGGATAGCGTAAATGCGAATCATGGACTTGTGATGGTGACCGTTGATAATGACGGAACGGTGACGCACCTGCATAACTCCACCCGAGTGGTGGAAGGAACGTCTTCCGTGCCGTGTTTGATGCCCGGGATTCCTAAAAACGCTGCTTCTGCCTTATGGTCTGACGAAGCCTTACTGAACCAACAGTTCCAGCAAAAACTAACTTCGGAAGGAGTGCTGCGTGAAACCAGCAAGACGCTGGATGCGACCTTACTGGAGTCTAAAACGGGATACGATTTCTCGGGTGCTCAATCCGCCGGAATCGTTGTACAACGGGATTATGAAAGAGCCAGCGGTACGTTAACCGCTAAAAGGTATAAAGTTCGGGTGCCTCTTTTTGCTTGATTATCAGAATAATACTTACGCTTTAGTTCCCGAAGGCTCAAGGCTTTCGGGAATTTTTTATGAGTACACGGACCGCTAAAAAAAAGGGGTAAGTACTTGTCATTAGTTAATAATAGATGGTTCAGTTGAAAAATACTGAACATCAGTCGATCAATGGACCACCCTAAACTATTAACTACTTAATACATCTGAAGAACTGCTTTATCCAGTTTTTTCCTAACTTGATTTTTCAAATGACCGATTCCAATGGATTATCTGGAGAAAAACCGAAATAGCTGGAACCAGCGAACCCTGTATCATCTGAAGTCTGATTTTTACGATTTAGAAGGTTTTTTGAAGGGAGCCTCCTCGCTAAAATCCATTGAACTTGATCTTTTAGGCGACGTTCAGGACCAGAGTATTTTGCATCTACAGTGCCATTTCGGACAGGATTCGCTCTCCTTAGCCCGCATGGGAGCCTGGGTTACGGGCGTAGATTTATCAGATATAGCCATATATTCGGCTCAGTCGCTGGCTGTTCAAATGAACCTGCTCAATGCCGAATTCATCTGTTCTGATGTGTACGATTTGCGGCTTAATCAGCAATTTGATGTAGTTTTTACCAGTTATGGTGTCATTGGCTGGTTACCCGATATGGATCGTTGGGCCGAGGTCATTGCCCGACATTTAAAACCCGGCGGCAAGCTCGTTTTTGTTGAATTTCATCCCGTTGTCTGGATGTTCAATGAGAACTTTCGTTACCTGCAATATTCTTACTTCAATAAAGAAGCTATCGAGGAAGTCATTTCCGGCACTTATGCCGATCCCGAAGCTCCCATTACCACCGAAACTGTGGGCTGGAATCATTCCTTATCGGAAGTGATGGGAAACCTGCTGAAGCATGGGCTGCAAATTCAGTCTTTTGAAGAGTTTGATTATTCCCCTTATAACTGCTTCTCTGAAACCGTTGAAGTAGAACCCGGAAAGTTTCAGATTCAGCCTTATGAAGGAAAAATTCCGCTGGTCTATGCTCTGAAAGCGATTAAAATCTAACGACTTTTCTGTTTTAAATACTCCTTTTTACCTCTTAATCCCCAGTAAATGAAGCGTTTTCTAGTTGGTTTATTCCTTCTGCTTGCCCTACAGCCCACGCAGGCTCAGCAGAAAAAATGGGTTCCTCTGTTCAATGGCAAAGACATTAAGGACTGGATCGTAAAGATTCACCATCACGATGTGGGGGTGAATTACGGGAATACCTTTCGGGTGGAAGATGGGGTGATCAAAGTTCGTTACGATCAGTACGACAAATTCAACGAACAGTATGGTCACCTGTATTACAAGACGCCATTCTCGCATTACCATCTGGTGGTTGAGTACCGTTTTGTTGATCCCTGGCGGAAGGATGCTCCCTCGTATACGGAATTAAACAGTGGAGTGATGTTCCATTCGCAAGACCCCCGAACCATGCCCAAAGAGCAGGACTGGCCCATTTCCATTGAAATGCAATTTCTTGCAGGCTTAGGTGACGGCAAAGCCCGTCCTACGGGTAATATGTGTTCGCCCGGAACTAACATTGTCTACAAAGGCAAGCTGGATACCCGCCACTGCATCGATTCTGACTCTAAGACCTATGGTAAAGATGAGTGGGTTCGGGCGGAGTTGATTGTACTTGGAGACTCGCTGATTCAGCACATCATCAATGGGAAAGTCGTTTTGGAGTATTCCAAGCCCCAGATTGGCGGCGACGTAGCTAATCGATATGATCCCAAGCAGAAAATAGATGGTAAAATCTTGAGTTCGGGTTTTATCGCTCTTCAAAGCGAAGGGCAGCCCATTGACTTCAGGAAGGTAGAAATCATGGATTTAACTCCTGCGAAAGCTAAACGCAAGTAAGGATTCAGGATATAGCCAAGTTGCATTAAAACGGAAATAGAAAGCGGGCGTCGTTCTTAATTCTAATTCCGTTTTAATATTTTGAAGGAAAAATAAAAACGATTTGTTGCATTTTTGCAAGGTGCTTAGAGTAACACCTTGATTGCCATGGAACGTATATTTACCTTCATCACTACTCCAGTGTACATTATTTTTATTGTACTGGAGCTTTACATCTCGCATCGCGAACGCCTTGGATTGTATAATTTCAAGGAAACCCGTAATAGTCTGCTGCTGGGCCTGGGCGGTTTGCTCATGGACGTGCTCATGAAAGGGCTTACCTTTTTTGTGCTTGATGGGCTGGCCCGGTTTTCTCCACTTTGGGATTTCTGGCAGCAACATCCCCTGGCGGCCTGGGCAGGCGTTTTCTTTGCTCAGGACTTTTGCTTTTACTGGTTACACCGGGCCGAACATTACTGCCGCGTCTTGTGGGCGGTGCATTCTACGCACCATTCCGCCGAACGGTATAACCTGACGGTAGCCCTGCGTTCGTCAATGTTTCAACCCCTTTATCGGTACTTGTTTTATGTTCCGGCGGCTTTGCTGGGTTTTGATGCCCTGCATATCATGTTCATCTATGCAGTAAATCAGACCTATCAGTTTTTTCTGCATACCGAAACGGTAGGGAGGCTTGGCTTCCTGGAAAAATTCATGGTAACCCCATCGCATCACCGCGTACATCACGCCTCCAATGTGAATTACCTCGACAAAAACATGGGTCAGGTGCTCATTATCTGGGATAAAATCTTCGGAACGTATGCCGAAGAAGATCCTAACGATCCAACGTATTTTGGATTAACCAAACCCCTGCCCAGCCAGAAATTTACGGACGTTGCTTTTGATGAATGGCGACACCTCGCCGAAGACCTGAGCAAACCCGGATTGGACTGGAAGGATAAATTCAACTACATCTTTGCTCCACCCGGCTGGTCGCATGATGGCAGTACGTTAACCTCAAATCAGCTTCGGCAAATCGGTGAAAAATCACCGATGGGAAAAGAGGTATTTCACTGATCATTAGAGGTCAACCCAGAAACTAAATCCATGCTTTCGAAATCCCAGCGATTCGTAAAAAGCATGGGTTTTTTCGCGAATAAGGTTGCTGGAAAGACTCACTTTATAGCACTTTTCTTCCCGACATTTCTCCATGGCAAACTGCATCATGCGTTTGCCAATGCCCTGTCCCTGAAATTCTGAACCTACGGCCACATCTTCTATAACGGCTGATTTGGCTCCGTTATGACCCAGATTGTCCATGATGAGTAAGGCAAACGTGCCGATGATTCTCCCCTGTACCAAGGCCACGTATATAGTATAAGAAGGGTAGCTCTGCATGGTTTTGAAAATGTGCATAGCCTCTGCTTCCGACAAGATTTTATCGTCCTGCAAGGCATCTTTATACAGTAATAAAATCGAAAAAAGGTCATTCGATACGGCTGGTCTGATCTCGGGTAATAAGGTGTGCATACGTTTCATGAGGATTAGATTCTGGTAAATGAATGAGTATTTACTGGAACGAATGGGAAAAGCAGCCATCACTTAGCAAAGACCGCTAATCTTTCAGTTACTTTGGCCCTTCACTCCGTCACAAAAAACGAATGGCTTACGGTTTATTAAAAGGAAAACGAGGAATTATTTCTGGAGCCTTAGATGAATATTCTATCGCCTGGAAAGTAGCGTTGAAATGTTACGAAGAAGGGGCCACATTGGTGTTGACTAATGCTCCCTTTGCTCTGCGAGTAGGCGACATGCCAAGGTTATCGGAGGCTTGCCAGGCTCCGATTATCGCTGCAGATGCTACCAACGTAAACGATCTGGAAAACCTCTGGAGCGAATCGCAAAGGGTGTTGGGAGGGAAGGTCGATTTTGTGCTTCATTCCATCGGGATGAGTCCCAATATTCGCAAAGGCCGTCCTTACGGAGATTTGAATTACGACTGGTTTCTGAAGACGCTGGATATTTCGGCATTATCTTTTCATAAACTCCTTCAAACGGCTGAAAAACAGAATGCTATTGCCGAATACGGCTCGGTTGTAGCCCTGAGTTACATCGCTGCCCAGCGATCTTTTCCTGAATACACGGACATGTCGCAGGCCAAGGCCATGCTCGAAAGCATCGCCCGAAGTTATGGCTACCGATACGGGAAACTTAGAAAAGTTCGGGTGAATACGGTTTCGCAATCGCCGACCAAAACTACTGCGGGAACGGGTGTAGGAGACTTCGATGCGTTCTTTGCATACGCTGAACACCTGTCACCGTTAGGTAACGCTTCCGCAGAAGCCTGTGCCGATTATATCGTTACGCTTTTCTCGGATTTGACGCGTTCAGTTACCATGCAGAATCTGTACCACGACGGTGGTTTTTCCGCTGTTGGAATTACGCCTGAACTAATGGACCGAATCAAGTAACGCTATTGATTCCTAACGTATCCAAGCGTAACTTGGCAAAAACATGCTTCTTTCCCAAACGCTATGAAATGGTTCTTTTGCCTTCTTTTTCCGCTGATCAGTTCCGCCCAGCAAATGACCTTAAAAGATCAGATTACGCAGTACCTCGCTGATAAAAAAGGAACTTATGCGGTTGCTTTTAAAAATCTGCAATCGAAGCAGACCGTGTATATCAATGAACACGAGTTGTTCCACGCGGCCAGTACCATGAAAACGCCAGTGATGGTGGAAGTGTACAAACAGGCAGCAGCCGGGAAGTTTGCTGTGAGGGATTCCATTCTGGTAAAGAATGAATTTAAGAGTATCGTAGATGGAAGTACGTACCGCTTAACTCCCGAAACGGATAGCGAACAGAAGTTATATACCGAAGTGGGTCAGAAAAAGTCGATTTATGATCTGATGTATCAGATGATTATCATAAGTAGTAACCTGGCTACGAATATTATTATTGATCTGGTTGGAGCGGAAAAGGTTACCAAAACCTTTCATCAATTAGGAGCAAAGAATAGTCAGATCAGACGTGGAGTGGAAGATCAGAAGGCGTATCAGAAAGGACTGAATAATGAAGTAACGGCTTATGATTTAGCGGAGTTATTCGAGAAGATAGCCAAAGGAAAAGCAGTTAATAAAAAGTCTTCAAAAGCCATGATTCAGATTCTACTGGATCAGAAATTCAACGATATTATTCCTGCTAAACTCCCTGCTGGAACGAAGGTTGCTCACAAAACCGGCTCTATCACCAACATTTACCACGACTCGGGCATTGTCTATCTCCCCGACGGTCGTTCGTATGTAATTGTCTTACTCTCCCGGGATTGGGATACCCGCGAAAATGCCATTCAAACGATGGCAACGATTTCTGAAATAGTTTATCAGGGTTTGAAAAGGTAGAATCGTTGCTGATTGGGATTACAAATCCCTGACAGGGGGCTTTCGGATTGCAAATCCGAAAGAGCGGTTCTTACGCCGTGGTTGATGTCTCACCAACCAGGGTTTGGCGACTGCCCCCAACTGTAGAAACGCGACTTTATCGCGTCTGGCAGGGGAATGAAGGTCATTTGAATCGTAACCAAAGCAGCCTCTTATGCCGTGGTTGGTGTCTCACCAACCACTGTTTGCGTACAAATGGCTGGTGAGACACCAGCCATGGTAGGGAAAGCAGCCTCTACCCAGACGCGATGAAGTCGCGTCTCTACCGTATAACAGATAGTAGAAAACCTACTCAAACAAGAAATCAAACGTTTACAAACGGCACTAAATAACGCCCATCTTTCGCATCAGGAACGTCGCACTTCGGTTTTGGCAGATGCCTTCTAGTAATTGATAACTGAAGAAAAGTTCATCGTTAATAATCTCGGCTTCGAAGCACTTGTTACTCAGCATTTCGGGATAATCGGCAGTAATATCACAGACTTCCAGATCGTGCGTAGCAATGACGCCAATCGCTCGTTTTTCGATCAGTTTTTTAATTACTTCAATCGTTCCGCTGCGTTTGTCGTCGGAATTCGTTCCCCGGAAAATTTCGTCCAGTAAGACAAAACATACCTTTTCATTCAGAGTAGTGATGATCTCTTTCAAACGCTTTACTTCGGCGAAAAAATAAGATTCACTATCCGCCAGCGAATCACTTAATCGCATGGAAACCAGAATATCCATGGGCTGAACGGTAGCTGCCGTTGCACATACGCAGGAGCCTACATTGGTTAACAAAAGATTGATTCCGAGCGTCCGTAAAAACGTACTTTTCCCTGACATATTCGAACCCGTAAGGATAATGAATTGCGGATGAAAAGTTACGTCATTAGCCACCCGTTTCTCCCGACGTAACAAAGGGTGAGCCAGGCTTTTGAATGAAACTTCGCCGGATTGGCTTAGGGTCGGGTAGGCAAAATCGGGATTATTATAGGCGAAATTGGCAAAGCTGTTCAGGGTTTCGAAAGTACCTAAAGTAGCTAGCCAGTCTTTAATCGAAGCGGCGTGTTTGGCTTTCCAGTTTAATAACTGATGCAGGGTATGAACGTGCGATTGGTAGAAACCATTAGTAATAATTGCAGCTAAGGCATGATTAATCCCATTCATGGCCGCTAATAACGAAGAAAGTTGTCGAACGCTGAAACTGGCCGCCTGATTTTGGAACTGGTAAATCTGTTTTAAGGCTTGTAATTCTTCGCTTTTAAAATACTGTTTTTCAATGGATTGAATGAGCGTACTGTATTTTTTTATAATAATGCCAATGCGTTCCGAATCAACGGTTTCCGATTGAATCTGTTTTAAGTTTCTGGAAACCAGGAATAGGTTAATAACTCCTACAATTCCGGCGAGGGTTAATAAATCAGTGTCCCAGGTTAATACGAAAAAGAGCAGGCAAATGACTAATAAGGCAGGAACCGCAAAAGCCAAAACTCTAAAAATGGGTTTGACGGGCGGACTTTTCCGCTCAGCCCAGTCCAGAATAGCCCGGTATTCTTCCGAAGTATCCTGACCAATTTGAGCCAGAGCGTAAAACTCCTGTCGCCACTCCCCACAGCCTGCCAACTCCTGAATAGCCCTTTGCCGGGCGTTAATTTTATGGTCTGGTAGTCGGTTTAATAATTGTTGAGCTAAAGCTTCCTGTCCAATGGAAGTGGCGGTTCGGTTCAGGTGTTGATAGAGCGATTTTTCTCCGAATAAATCCAGGTCAAAAGCGTAGGGATGGGAGACTTGCTGGTGTTGAATGCCGTTTGCGAAGGGAAGTTTCCCTCCAGTTAAATAATCAATTTCATTTTGATTAATCTGGATGAGTCTTTGGGTAATGGCCATTTGACTGGACAGTTTTTCATGCAGACTCATCAAGTAACGAAACAGCCCTAGGGGAATAATGAGTAAAAACCAGATCCAGCCTTCGGTGGATGTTTGCGTCAGGTAAATGATGAATCCTGCTAATAGAACTGTTAAAAATCGAAAGGTTCCAACGAGGTTATAACGACGATTCAGATTCGTTAATTCTTCCTGAAAATGAACTAAACGTTGATTATAAAAGGACATGGTAATTTTCAGTTGGCCGTTATCTCAGTAATCAACGGCTGGACGAAATAAAGTAGAGACGCGATTAATCGCGTCTGGGTAGAGACTGTTTGGGTCCCCATTCCAATGATCTCCATTCCCCAGCCAGACGCGATGAAGTCGCGTCTCTACATTTTTAGATGTTTATATAAGTCTTCATAACGCCGGGCAATGACAGGTTCCGCGTAATTTCCCAGTACCTTGGTTCGGGCGTTTTGCTGAAGTTGTTTCGCGTTGGGGGCGTAAAGGGTCTGATGCATCGCCCGCATGAGATCATCGGAAGAACGATAGTCAGCCAGAGCTCCGTTAATGCCATCATCAATTAACTCTGGAATGCCACCAATGCGAAAACCTACCGAAGGGGTGCCGCAAGACATGGCCTCCATGATGGTATAAGGCAGGTTTTCTTCCAGCGAAGGAATCACGAAAACGGAAGCTGCCGAATAGGCCCGGGCAATACGTTCAGGATCGGACAGGCGACCGAGATGATGCGACCGATAGGGCAGAGCAGGTAATCCCTGCGTTTGTCCAAAGATTAATAACTCAACCTGGTCTTTCGTTTCCGGGTACAGTGCCGCCATTTTTTCCAGAGCTTCCTTAAAGTAAGAAAAGCCCTTCATCGGAGCATCCACCCGCATGGCTGCGAAGAGAATCAAATGTTTATGTTGCGGGACGTTCAATTTCCAGCGAGCTTCTTTTTTGTCAATCGGTTTGAAAACGTCCGTATCAATGGGGTTCGGAATGCTGACTACGGTATGGTCTTTCAGTAAACTGCTTTGACGAGCCCGATTAGCGAGCCAGTCGCTACAGGCTACCATCGTTAACGCAGCCGGGTCCATCACTTTCTTCTTACGTTCCCAAATTTCATGGGATAAGTCGATTTCGGAAGGATACCGTAAAAATTTACAATTGCCACACGCTACCTGGTAATGATCACAGTCGCCGCTGTGATGACAACCGCCCGTGAAGGGCCACATGTCATGCATCGTCCAGACGATAGGTTTCTTTAAATCAGCTAGTTTCTGAAATGATTTGGTAGAAAGAAAACCGTGATTAATCCAGTGTAAATGCAGAATATGAGCTTTTTGCACAAATGGATGATCGGTTACATCTTCTCCGAATAAGGCCGGGTCGAAAGCCCAGTGCTGCTCTTTAGATTTTTCGTATGCTTTCAGATATAATCGCTCGCCCGCAAAGCGGGTCAGGGCCTTTTTCTTTCCCCACCAGGAGTCATCATACGCTACTACTGCTTCGCTGGAAGTCTGTTTTTGCTGGACTAGAATCTGGGAAAATAAAGGAGTATACCGACTCAAGGCCTGCTGCAGACGGAGAGCTCCCATAGAAGCTCCGCCCATGTTATCAGAAGTACTAAAAAGCGTAACGGATGTAGGCATAACTCTCGTAGTTTTCAGTGGGTAGTTTTCAAATTGGACAAACGCTCATATCTAATGAAAGAGTAACTGAAAACGGTAAACAGGAAACTGAAAACTAATCAAATTCCGTATTTAAATCGATTAATAAGCTTTCGAATCAGGCTGAGGCGGAAGTGCCGGCGAAGGTTTTTATGAATGGCTTCGTCGGGAGAAACGGCCTTGGTCAGGCGGGTTAATCGTTCTACGCGTTGCACATCCCAGCGGTGCGTTCCTTTCCCAAAATTGGTGCCTGAGCCGTCCATACCTGTACTCTCCAGTTTTGAAAATCGCGGGTGCAGGTTATACGCCTGATGTTTGTAATGAGCGTAGGTCCAGCGGATGGCCCAGGAATTCAGATCGCCCACTTGCTGCTTCTTTAGCATAGGTAACAAATCTTCGCCGCCCCGCATGAATTCCCGTTGAGCGGGTTTGTTCTTCATGAATTCCGGGAAGTCCTTTACCTCCCAGTCTACCTTTTGCCAGCGATCGGGCCAGGTCCCCCAGCCGTATGAACAGCCCCGTGCGAGTAATAACACCTCGTGCGGATATTCGTCGGGAATGGTAATGGGATAGAGGTAACCCGAAACAGAAAAGACTCTTACGTCATTCCGGTAATATTGCAGCGATTCATTCATGAATCGTAGGTAGTCCCGGGTGCAGAGCAGATCGTCTTCCATCACGATGATTTTATCATGCATGGTCAAGACCTGCGTAACGCCCCGAATGATCGAAGCGGCCAGCCCTCGATTATTTTCACTGAAATCCAGTTCAATACTTCCAAACCCTCGAATGCTTTGGGCAAATTCCCGAACGGCCTTTACCTTTTCCTCATCTTCCGCCGTTCGAGGGCCGTCCGAAAAAATATACAGAGGACTAAACTCCGATTCAGGACAGCGAAGCAAACTTCGAACCGTTTGTCGGAGGTGTTCCGGACGATTGTAACAAAACAAAGCAATCGGTGCAAACATGGCAGCATTTTGAGTTTTGGGTTTCAGGTTTTGAGTTATTGAAGCAGATTACAAACCCTAAACTCAAAACACAGAACTCCAAACTCTTCTAAAATTGTTTAATCAAAATACCCTGTCCCGTGGGGGAGGTGAAAATGGTGTGACCTACCTTTTGGGCGAAAGCGTCGTGGCCGTGTTTCTGGGCTTCGCAGGTGGGGAATCCGTAATCGTCGAAAATAACCACGGCTCCTTTGACCAGTTTGGGCCAGAAATATTCCAGTGCCGCGACTTCGGGAACGACAGCATTCATATCAATGGATAGAAAGCAGATCTGCTCGGTGTCGGCCTGGGGTAAGGTATCTGGAATAGCTCCTTTGATAATACGAACGTTGAAACCCTGAAAAGTCTGCTTGACCTGCTCGTATAAATTCTGACTTTTCTCGTAACCCATCGTATGGTTTCGCTTGATTTCGTAATCAGAACTATACCGTGGGTCTAGGCCCTGAAAGGTATCCATCAGGTAATACCGCTTATCTGTTTTCTGGAAGTCGATGTATTCCATAATGGCCCGGTCGCAGAAACCGCTGAATACGCCACAGGCCACAAAGTCGCCGGGGAGGTTTTTAACCTGATCTGCCGCCCAGCAAAGCATATAAATTCGCCACTCCATGCCGTTTTTAGGCACCAGCGAACCGCCGAGTTTGGTAACCCACTGGTAAGCTCTGGAGAAACGAGGGTCTTGCTTAAATTCTGTATTGACTTCGGTATAAAGCTTGTCCGTGGCGTAATGAAACTTGTCTTTCTGGAGCAGGTGAAAATTCCACGGAGCCCGAACAAACTTCAGGTAAGGAATCCAGGATTCGGGGACAACTTTTGATAGAAAGGTTAATGCCATTTTTTGAGTTGACTGTTGACAGTGGGTAGTTTTCAGTTTATTACCGAAAATCCAAACTGACTTTTGACTGCAAAATTCATGTAAAATAACCACTTCATCAGGATTACTTTCGATTTCGTTCTTGAAAATGATGGAGGGTTAATGAATACTCAACGAAAAAAGAAGGGTAAATGAAGTGGATAACTGACTGATTACTAGTAAATAACAGCAAGACGAAATAGGTCAAAAACTCAAAACCCGAAACTCAAAACTCAAAACGTAACCCTCTAAACCACAATCGCTCCATTGAAAACTGAAAACCGGAAACAGAAAACTACCGAAGTGGCCTTACCTTCGTGGTCAAAAAAGTCCCTGATTTATGCCGAAACTTTCGGTTTGTATTCCTGCGTATAAAGAACCTGACTTGCTGGAAAAAGCACTGCGGGCACTGGAAACACAAACGTTTCGCGATTTTGAACTAATCCTGACGGACGATACCCCCGATGATTCCGTTCGGAAACTGGCGGAACGCTGGCAGGATCGATTACCCATTACCTACCAGTCGCACCGACCTTCGCTGGGAACGCCCGAAAACTGGAATGCGGGGCTGCGGCTAGCTCAGGGTGAGTATGTCCTCGTTCATCATCACGACGACTGGTTACTACGTCCCGATAGTCTGGCTTTATTCGTAAAAGCCCTCGACGATCAGCCGGAAGCCGTTTTTGCTTTCGCTAATACGGATATTCGCCGGTTGGAAACCGATGAACGCATTCGCCTCAATCGACCTTCAGAAAAGCAGTTAGAGCAACTTAAAACCGAGCCGGAAGTATTAATTACGGCAGATTTTGTTGGGGTGCCCAGTACCGTTATGTTCCGAAAATCAACGGGGATTTTCTTTGATTCTCAACTGAAATGGCTCGTTGATGTAGACTTTTACGTGCGTTGTCTGCGATACCGTCCGGTGGCGGCTTACATCCCTGAAGCGTTAGTGGGAGTCGCCATTCATGAAAAGCAGGTCACCGCTTCGGTTACCAAAAACAAGAACTTATTACTGTTTGAATACTTTACGGTAGCCGAAAAATTTGGTATTGACCTCCGTCGAGAACCCTATGCCGGAGCGTACGGTTACTGGTGCTGGCGACTGAAGGTCAAATCAGTGGATGAAATTAGAAAAGCGGGTTATGCGGGTCCATTACCGAAGGGCACCGAAGCGGTTATCCGAAGTTCCTGGAAGTACGGCATGCGTCATCGCTATATCAAACTGGTCATGTTCGTGAAGTATCGTATCCTGAAACTCAAACGAAAGGATTTACATGAATGAGTTACCCCTTTCGGTCGTCATCTGTACCTATAACCGGGCCGACCTGATTGGCCTGGCTTTGGAAGATTTAACAAAACAGACCCTGGAAACCAGTCAGTTTGAGATTATAGTCATTGATAATAACTCAAAAGATAATACCTCCGAAGTCGTTCGAATCTTTACGGAAAAGTATCCGCATATTCATTATTTTTTTGAAGGTAAACCCGGTCGTAGCATTGCCCGAAACCGGGGTTGGCGGGAAGCCAAAGGCACCTTTGTGGCTTATCTGGATGATGATATTCGGGTAGATCCCCAATGGGCAATGGCCATGTTAGGAGCTTTGCGACAACAGCCACAGCCCCTGGCCGTGGGGGGACTAGTAGAACCCTGGTACGCCGAAACGCCTCCCAAATGGTTCATTCCCGAATTTGAGTTACGGAGTTGGGGAGAAAAAGCGGGTTACATTCCGGCTCATCGAGCTCCGTTTGGTTTTGCCGGGGGTAACATGGGAATTGCCAGAAGCTTACTTGAAAAATACAGAGGTTTTCAGGAAGAACTAGGGGGTGGGGGCGATCACATGCCCCGTATGGGAGAAGAAACCGATTTGTTTTTCCGAATTTATAAAGATCATCAGGCCGAGGCCGACCGAATTTTCTGGTTTGAACCAGCGGCCCGCATTCAACACTGGACACCCGCCCGAAACTGGCAGGTGCCGTACCGAATGCAACGCAGTCACGCCAGCGGAGCTGCCAGGGCCTGGATGATGGGAGTAAAACCTTTTTCTGTGGGATATTGGCGGGTGATGGCTTTCGGAGTGAAATCAACGTTTCGCTTCATGCAGGCCTTGATTTCCAGTAAAAACCCCAGAAAAACGGAATGGATTAAATACCGACAAACGCTGGCGTACCTGAAAGGCTTTTCGGATGAAAGCATTCAGCATGGGAAAGATGGTTTGAAGTAGATGGAGAGTTTGAATGTTTGATTAGGATTTGAAAAGTTTGAGGAAGAAATCAACCCCGGAGGGGTTGAATATGAATACCCCCGGGCTGGATAGCCCCGGATGAAATCCGGGGGAAAGGGTGGATTGGGAATTATAAATCCCTTACAGATGGCTTTCGGATTACAAATCCGAAATTTTATACATTCCCCGCAGATGGCTAATCAAACATTCAAACTCTCATACATCAGACAAAACTCAAACACCCTATAATCAAATAAAAAAATAAACAGCATTATACCTTGGGAATAGTTATTCGGCAGAGTTTGAAAGCCACGGGGGTAACCTATCTGGGCGTTGTGATCGGCACGCTCAATCAGATGGTCGTTGCCCTGTATTTTCTGGAAACCCAGGAAATCGGATTGACTCGTTCATTATTGAGTTTCAGTTTATTACTTTACGGCATTTTCACCTTCGGCGGCCCAGCCATCGCCGATCGATTCTTCAGTCATTTCCGCAATGAAGAATTAAAGCATAACGGTTTCCTAACTTTTCTGCTGGGGTATGCCGCCTTTTATTTCGTGGTCTTTATCGCGGTATTCCTGGCTGCCAAGCCCTGGTTTACTGATTTCTACGAAGACCAATCGCCGGAGTTAGTGAGGTACTATTACCTGTTGATTTGGCTGACGGGCTTTAACCTGTTACAGGGCATTCTGGAGGCGTACTGTCGCAATTTGCAACGCATTGCCATCCCTGCTTTTTTACGCGAAGTAGGACTGAAACTGGCCAATATGGCGGTGATTCTGCTGTATGGATTCAAGCTTGTGACGCTCAATCAGTTCGTGCAGTTGTTTGTATTTTCCAATGCTTTTGTAGGCATTGGTTTGCTGATTTACCTGCGATACATGGGCAAGCTCTATCTCGCCCCCATTTCCTGGAAACTGGTAAACCCGGTGATCGGTGAGATGATGAGATTCGGCTTTGTTGCCTCAATAGGAGCCATCGGAACGACCCTTTGTACCTACCTGGATATTCTATTAATTGGTTCCTATAAAGGCCAGAGTTGGGCCGGAATTTTTGCTACGGCCACCCTCATTGCCTCGCTCATTGAGATTCCCAAAAAATCATTAACGCAGATTGCGATTCCATTAGTAGCTCAGTCGCTGCGGGAGAAGAAGTATGAAACCGTTCAGCAAATGCACCAGAAAGTGGCTCTGCACCAGTTACTTGCGGGACTTTTTCTATTCATTGGTATCTGGTCAAACATTGATGATCTCTTCAAGATTTTACCCAAAGGAGCCGAATTTGCTTCGGGGACAACGGTCGTTTTTCTATTCCTGATTACTCGCCTGCTGGACATGGCGGGAGGGATGAGTAGCGAGATTATGGGTTATTCCCAGTATTACCGCGTTTCAACGGTTTTCGTGCTGATTTTAGGGGGCTTAACCATCTGGACGAACCATCTGCTAATCCCTCGCTTCGGTATCAACGGCTCTGCGATGGCTACTACCATTACTATTTTGATTTACAGTACCATGCGGGCAGCTTTTGTTTATTGGAAATTTAAAATATTACCCTTCACGCAGCAAACATTGGGAGCGTTTGGCATTGGTTTGGTAACCTATCTCATTACCTGGGCCATTCCTGATTTTGGTGAATCTTTTCTTACCCAGGTAATTAACATCGCTCTTCGCGGAACGGTGACCACCGTCGTTTTTGCTTCTCTAGTAGTGGGCTTACGTATTTCTCCAGAGATTAATGGAATCGTGGATAATGTGGTCAAGAAGGTCAGGAGAACCAATCCTTAAGATGAGATTAAAAAAAGAAATAATTTATTTTTAATTAATCTAAATAGACTTAGATTTGCGGCCATTCTATGTTTGTTTCCCAATATTTAAAAATATGGCCGTGAGGTTTCTACACACTAGCTTTCTTCTTCTATTGAGCATCTGTGCCTTCGCTCAGAATGGCAAAATTACCGGACAGGTACTTACCTCCGATAACAAACCCGCTTTTAGTGTTACCGTAAGCCTGAAAGGTCGGGCCATTGGTGCCATGACGGATGAGCAGGGTAATTTCACTATTCCCAAAGTACGGGCTGGGAAGTATACGCTTGTGGCTAGTTTCGTTGGGTTGAAATCCCAGGAACAGGCTATTGAAGTGTTTGAAAATGAAACGACTACTGTTTCTTTCATGCTTCATGAATCATCTAATGAACTTCAGGAAGTAGTGGTCCGTTCGGCTCAGAATCCTTACCATAGCAATCAGGTTTCTTCGACCTTACGCATCAGTGAACCTATTCTGGAAGCTCCTCAGAACATTCAGGTGATTACGGGTAAAGTATTAGGTATTCAGCAAATTACGAGCCTAAGTGACGGTTTGATCCGTAACGTCAGCGGGGCCACTCGTCTGGAACACTGGGGAGATACCTACGCTCGGGTAAACATGCGTGGCTCACGGGCTTCGGCATTTCGGAATGGCATGAACATTACGTCTACCTGGGGACCCTTAACCGAAGACATGAGCTTCGTGGATCACATTGAATTTGTGAAAGGTCCTGCGGGATTTATGATGTCAAACGGCGAGCCTGCCGGTATGTACAACGTGGTAACCAAACGTCCCACCGGGGTAACTAAAGGCGAAGCGAGCCTGCTCTTGGGCAGTTATGATTTTTACCGGACCTCGCTGGATCTGGATGGAAAATTCTCGGATAAAGTGCTGTACCGTTTTAACGTCATGGGTCAGACTAAAAACTCCTTCCGTCCTTACGAGTATAACAACCGTTTCAGCATTGCCCCCGTTATCACGTATAAACTTGATGATAAAACTACTTTGACTACAGAGTACGTGTATCAGCACGCCAAAATGTCAAACGTAGGTAGTTATTATGTATTTGCGAAAGACGGCTATGCGGTATTACCCCGCAACTTTACACTATCTGATCCTGGGTTGGAACCTACCAACATTGACGATCATAACCTGACTTTAAATTTTCAGCATCAATTAAATAAGCGGTGGAAATTAACTGCTCAGGCGGCCTACTTTAATTACATGCAGAGAGGTAGCTCAATGTGGCCTGCTGCTGCACCTGATGCCGCTGGTAATATTATCCGTAGCGTTAGTCTTTGGGATGCTTCTAACGTTTCCAAATTCGGTCAGTTATTTCTGAACGGTGAAGAACAAACCGGAAAAGTTCACCACCGCATTCTGGCTGGTTTGGACTTGGGTAACAAAAAATACCTGGCCGACTGGAATCAGTCTCATAATCTCGATACATCGAAATCTTTCAATATCTATCATCCTACTTACGGTTCGCCTGCGAATGGCTATCCAAATTTTGATCGTTCAAAACCTCTGGCTGAACGGGCGGGAATTTACGGAACACTTGCTCAGACCTATACAGGTGTGTACTTACAGGACGAGTTAGGATTCTTCGAAAATCGTTTACGCCTGACCATTGCGGGTCGCTTTACTTATGCGAAAGACAACCAGTACAATACCATCACGTCTGATAAGAAAGTAACACCCCGGTTTGGTCTGAGTGGATCTATTGATAAGAATACAAGCGTTTACGCATTGTATGATCAGACATTCCTTCCTCAAACGGGTATTCTCCGTAGTGGAGGCCGCATCAAACCCATTTCAGGTAATAACCTTGAAGTAGGTTTTAAACGTGACTGGTTTGGTGGTAAGTGGAATACAACGCTGGCGATTTATCGCATCCTGAAAAACAACCAGCTTTCGCCCGATCCTAGTAATAAGGCCAATGAAAGTTTTGTGTTACAGTTAGGACAAACACAGACTCAAGGCATTGAGTTTGACTTACGTGGTGAGATTGCTCCCGGTTTAAGCCTGATTGCCAACTATGCTTTAACGGATTCAAAAGTGACGAAAGAAACGTCGGACGCGAAAGTGGGTGATAAGATTCCAGGGTATGCCAAACACAACGCCAATGCGTGGGTAACCTACAAAATTCAGAAAGGTGTACTGAAGGGCACGGGTTTCTCCGCGGGCTTCAATTATCAGGGAGATCGTACTACCTGGAACTGGTCAGCTACGAGTTATGGAGAATTACCTAATTATTTCAAGCTTGACGGTGGTATCTATTGGGAAAATGATCGCTTTAACGTAACCGCTAACGTCTTCAACGTTCTGAATACGTACTTGTATACGGGTGCGGCTTATGGAACTTATTATTACTGGCAGGCAGAGCCTGGCCGCAATTCGCGGATCGGTGTAACGTATAAGTTCTAGTTACTGGTTGTTAGGTATTAGAAAGGCTCTTGGGAAACCAGGAGCCTTTTCTTTTTCCGTTGTGAGCCTTGGTAGCATAGAGTCTTTGTGCAAAAGAAAGAACAAAAGATCAGCTAAAACCGAGAGCTTTTGTAACAACAATTGAAAACGAAAAACGGAAAACTGAAAACTTGTAAACTATTAACTTACTTGTGTACATTAGGATCAGATTTTCACATTAAATCCTTCATCATGCGTTTATTGAGTAAAAAATCCGGCTTACTGACGGCGGCATTGCTGGCTTCTTTTGCGGGAATGAGTCAGAATATCCAAAACTTACCCGTACCTCTGGAAATTCAGAAAGCGTATTCCAATGAAACCCGGGCGACCAATGGCAAACCCGGTGCGAAATACTGGCAGAACCATTCCGATTATAAAATTCAGGTCGAACTCAACCCGGCCACGCGTCAGTTGAGCGGCACGGAACAGGTCGTTTACACCAACAACAGCCCCAACCGTTTGTCAAGTCTGGTAATCCGGTTATATCCTGACATTTTCAAGAAAGATGCTAACCGGGATGAGCGGGAAATTGATCCTTCCGATCTGAACGATGAAGGTGTAACGATTGAAAGCGTAACCGTTAATGGAAATGAAGTAAAGACCCAACGCAACGGAACGAATATGTTCGTAACGTTGAAAAGTGGTTTGGAAACGGGGCAGAAGTTAACGCTGGACGTGAAATGGAGTTACCTGATTCCAGCCAAAACGCACATCCGGGAAGGCTTATACTTTAAGTCTTCTTACATGGTGGCGTACTGGTATCCCCAAATTGCCGTGTATGATGATATCGACGGCTGGGATAGACAGGATTATACCGGACAGAAAGAGTTTTATAACGATTTCAATAATTACGACGTGGACATTACCGTTCCGGCCAGTCATCTGGTGTGGGCTACGGGCGAATGGCAGAACCCTGAGAAAATTCTTTCTCCTGAAATTCTGGATCGTTACAAGGGCTCTCGTACTTCTGATCAGGTGGTGAGAATTGTCACCGCTGAGGACCGCGAAAAGGGTGGAATTACTGTTGCAAAATCGGGTAAACATACCTATCACTTCAAAGCCGAACACGTGCCTGATTTCGTGTTTGCTTCTTCGGATACCTATCTCTGGGATGGTTCCAGTGCGGTTGCTGACAGTAAAACGGGCCGTCGCACGGCAGTAGCTGCGGTGTATCACCCGAGCAGCAAAGATTTTTACGACGTATGCCGTTATGCCAAACAGTGCGTTGAATACTTCTCTACGTACCTGCCCGGTGTGCCTTTTCCTTACCCCAACGAAACCGTATTTAATGGATCGGGTGGAATGGAGTTCCCAATGTTCGTGAATGATGGCTCGTATCCTCCAGCCTTTGCGGCTGAAGTAACGGCTCATGAGATTGCTCACACGTATTTCCCGTTTTACATGGGAATCAATGAGCGTAAATACGCCTGGATGGATGAAGGCTGGGCTCAGACCTTACCAAACTGGATGGAATTTCAGATTGACGGGATGCCGAAGAAGTTTATGCCTCAGCAAACCAATGCCGCGTATTTTGATCAGTTTGCCGGAAAAGAGCAGGAGCAACCCATGATGGTTCCCACAAACCTGTTAACGGGAACGGCTTACACGTTTGCCACCTACATGCGTCCTTCGCAGGCGTATACCTTTTTGCGGGATATGCTAGGGCAGGAGAAGTTCAAAGCAACGTTACAGGAGTATATGGCTCGCTGGAATGGCAAACACCCCATGCCTTATGATTTCTTCTTTTCTTTCAATGATGCGTTGAAAGAAGATTTGTCCTGGTATTGGAAGCCCTGGTTCTTCGAAAAGGGGTATCCTGATCTGGCTCTTTCAGAAGTAGCGATTGACAAAAAAGGCAAGGCCAAAATCGTAGTTACGCAAAAGGGCTCATTACCCATTCCGATTCGCCTGATTGTACTGTTTACGGATAACTCTACGGAGGAAATCAACGAAACGGCACGTTACTGGAAGAACGGAGCGAAGACTTTTGAGGTAGAAAAGAAATTCAGCAAGCCCATTCAGAAAATTACCCTGAGCGGCTTGATGATTCCTGACGTAAACCGCAAGGATAACGTTTGGGAAGCTGGAAAGTAATACTATTGCTTATTATGAGAAATCCCCGACTGGAATTTTCCAGTCGGGGATTTCTTTTGGTTGGCAGTTTTTAGTTACTGGTTCATAGGGGAGTAACACACCCACTTCCTATGTCCATTCCTAACGCAGAGAGGAATCTCGCCTGCAAATGCAGACTCCGCTCCAACCGAAAGGAAATTCCTCTTTTCGTTTAGGAACGATAAAGAAAGAAAAGTGCTCGTCTGCGTCGCAGACGAGCATTTTTCTTTCAACTAACAACGGAATTCTTGTTTCCTATTACTTGACCCTTATTATTTAAAATTAAAAAATTAGTTATAAAACGTATTTATCAGTTGTATAATTGAAAAATACGTTTAATCTTTGTTGGGAAGTCAGGGAAATGAAAATATTAATACGAAACCGATGGAAGAATTAACCCGAACGGAAGAACGTGTGATGAAGGCGATTTGGGAGTTGAAGGAGCCTTTTTTTGTGAAAGATCTGGTGGAGCGGATGCCCGAAAAACCGCCGTATAATACCATTGCGTCAGTGGTGCGTATTCTGGAATCGAAAGGATTTCTGGGATACAAGGCATACGGACGGACGTATGAATATTTCCCGAAAATCGCGAAAGCTGACTATCGAAAAAGCGGATTTCAGAAATTGCTGAGCGACTATTTCGATGGCTCGGCTATGGGATTATTGTCATTTATGGCGAAAGAGGAGCAGATTACGCCCGAACAAATCGAGCAATTACGGAAACTAATTGACGAAAACTAATCACTCAGGCCATGACTCATTTGCTGTATTCCTCCGTCATGCTGATTAGTTTTTATGCCGTGTACTGGTTCTGTTTGCGAACACTCACGTTTCATACGTACAATCGATTTTATCTGCTATTTGCCCTGATCGCCAGTATCGTGATTCCGGTTATGCCCGGAATTCCGGTTGCCAGCGTAATCAACGATTCGTTCCTTTTGCCAATAGAACAAGTTGAACCTGAAACCTTTCTGGGATTCACTACAACCAACTGGCTCAAAACGGTGGGTTATGCATACGGAATAGGAGTGGGGTTGTTTCTGTTGCAGTTGCTGGGGGGAATCATCCGCGTATCCCTGCGAATACGCAACGCAACGGCCATCCGATGGAAGCAACTACACGTATTGCCGACCGGGTATACGACGGCTTCTTTCTTTCATTGGGTGTTTGTGGATGACTCTATCGTATCACCTAAAGAAAAGGAAATCGTACTTACGCATGAATACGAACATTTCCGTCGCCAGCATTCGCTGGATTTGCTGTTGGTGGAAATCGTTCGCTGCTTCTTGTGGTTTCACCCGGTCGTATACTGGTTACGTCGTTCGTTGATCCAGATTCATGAATACGAAGTAGACGCGTCGCTGGCTCATCAATACGGAGCCAAACCGTATGCTCAGGTTTTGCTCACCCTCGCCGTATCACAACAAGGAACGCTCACGCATTCTTTCGCCCGCCATCCCATTAAAAATCGTATCGAAACGCTTTTCCAAACTCCAAGTACATCTATGAAAAAAACGCTGTTTCTGCTCACATTGCCGCTTACGGCCATTAGTATGGCTTTATTTGCTCAAGAGGTTCCGAAGCCGTCGCCACCAAAATCGGCAGTAGTTGCACCACCACCACCGCCGCCACCAAAATCGGCAGTAGTTGCACCACCGCCACCGCCGCCACCAAAATCGGCAGTAGTTGCACCACTACCACCTCCTCCTCCGCCACGAAAGAAAAGTTGGAAGAAAATTTCAAGTAAATCAGGTAGTGAAAGTCACGGGGTAAATCCGAATAAAAAACTGTCGATTCATGAGGTGACTTATGCGGAGTTTGAATCTTTTCTAAAAGCCACACGGACCCGCTCGGAGAAATCTTCTACGGAAAAAAAGGACATGATTCCGGACAATTTTTATACTAATCTGAAGACATACAGAAGCTCCCAAATTGCAGGAATAACGGGTGTAAGCTGGTTGCAGGCCGAACGTTTTTGCGAGTGGAAATCGGAGCAAACCAAGACAACGTTTCGATTACCAACGGAGAAGGAGTGGCTTCAACTATTCTCGAATCCTATTGTGAAACAGACGAAAGGTTTCTGGTGTGTATTTTTCGGGTAAGATTTCCTTAATTAATAACGCCTTCGTATAAACTCGTTAACCCATGAGAAAATGAACTATCTGCTGGCTGCCTCCCTTATCCTGACCATTTTTTATGCCGGTTACTGGGCTTTATTCCGTAATCTGACATTCCACACACTGAACCGATTTTACTTATTGCTAACAATAAGTTGCAGTCTACTCATACCTGTGTTGCCCGTATGGTCAACCCAAACCGTATCGGAAACACCCGTTTCGGAAAACGTAGCGTACCAACCTGATTTACAGAAATTGCCAATACGAATGTTACCGCAAATGGAGCCATCCCATATAGATTGGCTACAGGTTGGATTTTGGTTATATGGAAGCGTAGTTGCCGGACTAGTTTTATGGCTCCTAACGAAGCTGCTAACGATTATGTATCAGATTAGGCGACAGCCTCATACGTCCTGGAATCGCTTACGGGTTATAACAACTAAAAAACCTACGGCTTCTTTTCTCAAATGGGTATTTCTGAACGAATCTCATATAACGCCCTCGGAAAGAGAAATGGTACTTATGCATGAATACGGACACTATCGTCGTCTACATTCACTGGATATTCTAATGGTCGAACTCTTTCAGTGCTTCTTTTGGTTTCATCCGGTTGCGTATTGGCTTAAAAAATCATTGGTACAAATTCATGAATACGAAGTAGACACGTCGTTGGCTCAACAGTACGGAGCCAAGCCGTATGCTCAGGTGTTGCTTACGTTTGCCGTATCCCAACAAGGGATGCTCACACATTCCTTCGCTCGTCATCCGATCAAAAATCGTATCGAAATGCTTTTCACAAAATCCTCGAGCACCATGAAAAAGGCCCTGTTTTTACTGCTATTGCCGTTGATTGCACTCAGCCTGGTTTTGTTTGCTCAACACAAAGTAACGTCAAACGAAAAACCAGATCTCTATATGCCAGGAAGAGCGTCAATGGTGATATTGGAGGGTACACGCTATAAGCCCAACGAAAAAAATTCTGTCAGGACGCTAGATCGTGCTTATCTCCTAGGAAAAAATCCGGTGGTAATAATCAATGGGATACGCTATAATCCCTCAATTCTGGAACAAATAGATCCTCTAAAAATCAACATGACTCTATTTATTCGTGAAGGAACCAAAAATGATGGAAAAATAGTAATGCAAGCGAAAGGCAATTTTAGATTTACCGACAACCGGAAACGTACGATTGCTATTAGGAATGCACAAATAACCTATAAAGCGTTAACAACCTTACCTGCTTCGAAAGCAGTTGTACATGTTCCGCAAACAACCTACGCAGGAAATGCGTATGAAGATGTTTACTATATGTCAAAGATTGGTTCAACGGCATTTGTATCATTGAATCCGGGTGAAAAAGTGGAGTTTTACCTGGATGGTGTCAAACATACAGAACAGGAAATGAATGCCATTGGACGACAGAGAATTTTCAAAATGCAACAAATCGGCTGTAGTAATGGAGTGGCTACAATTAAAGTATTCACCAGCCCACTGAAGGAATATCAAAATGATAGTGAATGAAGTTAGCTTAATAAGTGGTATATGAGTCAATTAAAAAACCTCGCTGAGTCTTTAGCGAGGTTTTTTAATTGAACCAAACCGCTAATATTTACAAGCCATTCACCGTCCGTTTGATAAATTCCGTTAAAGCAGGGCCGCTTAACAGACCTTGAGATAACAGAGCTAAATCAACCAATTGTTTCGCCAAAGCCTGATCGTTTGAATCTTTCACGCGGGAAATCGCGGGGTGATTCGCATTAATTAGTAGGTTATAAGTCACCGGCATTGACCCAAAGAAGGAGGGTTGGCCTCCCGCTTTCGACATGTCGTTCATGCGACGCATGAACTCATTTTGTGTAATTACCACGGGTAACTCATCGGTGCTTAGAGGCTGAATCTCTACGCTGTAACCGGCACCGGCTACTCCCTCAAAGGTGGCCTTTAAAGTCTCTTTCTCTTCTTCTGTCAGAATGCTTTCAATGGTTACACCCTTGTCAATCAACTTGTCAAGACTATCGGCATCCACTCGCTTGAAGGTAGTTTTTTCCAGCTTCTGCTCCAGTTTACCAATGAAGTGCGGATCAATTACACCATCCAGCTTCAGGACATTGTACCCACGAGCCATTGCTGTCTGGATGTAAGAATCCTGTTTGCCAGTATCGGTGGTGTATAACCAAACCAGATTGTCGTCTTTATCTTTCTGGGTTTCTTCCGTTTTCTCTTTGTATTCTTCGAGCGTGTAGAACGTATCTCCAGTGCTTTCCAGCAGAACGAAATCTTTCGCTTTATCGTAGAATTTATCTTCCGAGATCATCCCGTACTTCACGAACACACCAATGTCGCCGAATTTCTCTTCGTACCCGTGGCGGTCATTGTTGAATAGCTCGGACAATTTGTCGGCTACCTTACGAGTAATATAGCCGTTGATTTTCTTCACGTTCGAATCGGCCTGAAGGAAGCTACGGCTTACGTTCAGCGGAATATCGGGAGAGTCAATCACGCCGTGCAGTAACATCAGGAAATCGGGCACTACGTCTTTTACTTCATCCGTAATAAACACCTGACGGCTGTAAAGCTGAATTTTTTCCCGACTCAGTTGCAGCTCATTCTTGATTTTGGGGAAGTAGAGAATACCCGTCAGATTGAAGGGATAATCTACATTCAGGTGAATCCAGAAGAGGGGTTTTTCTGAGAAAGGATACAGCGTTTCGTAGAATTTCAGGTAATCTTCATCCACCAGCTCATTCGGATTTTTCGTCCAGATGGGTTCGGTTTCGTTGATTACTTTATCCTCAAAAGAAACAGGAATGGGCAGGAATTTACCGTATTTCTCTAAAATCGTACGGATGCGGGCAGGCTCTAAAAACTCCTGAGAATCCTCGGTAATATGAAGAATAATGTCCGTTCCACGGTCAGCTTTATCGGCAGCGGTAATCTCAAATTCCGTTGAACCATCACAGATCCAGCGAGCGGCGGGAGCATCCTGATAAGACTTGGTAATAATCTCCACCTGAGAAGCTACCATGAATGCCGAGTAGAAGCCCAGACCAAACTGTCCGATGATAGCTCCACGCTCAACCCCCTGATCTTTATACTTCTCTACGAATTCAAGAGCCCCTGAAAAGGCAATCTGATTGATGTATTTCTTGATTTCATCAGCCGTCATCCCTAAACCTTTGTCGCTGATGGTCAATGTTTTTGCCTCTGGGTCGATGGAAACTTTGATCGTTAGATCACCTAACTCTCCACCGTATTCGCCCATCGAAGCCAGGCGTTTGATTTTCTGAGTAGCATCAACGGCATTAGAAACCAATTCGCGAAGAAAAATCTCGTGGTCGGAATACAGAAATTTCTTAATAATTGGAAAGATATTCTCGGTATGAATCGAAATGTTTCCCTTTTCGTGAAAAGTTGTCGTTTCCATTGAGTTGTAAATAAGATTAAATAATATATGAATAGATGCCCGAAGAAAGGCAAAGGCTGTTCCAAAAGTATAAAGGTGTCATAATGACAGTTTGAGTAGCCGACAAGCATAAATGACACAGAAAAGGCTTAGTTTCGGTAGAGTGGAGGTTTTTATCAACTTATAGTTAATATTGCAGGAAGTTGAGGTAAAAAATAATTACATTTTGGTATAAAAAGAAGGTAAAATTGCATAATTATTACTTGTCCTACTTGCCTCACAAAAGAAGAATCATAACCTATTTGAATACACGGCACTTCGGTGCCGTTATTTTTTGTTATTAATTCGTTCTGGTTTTAGCATTTTATTCACTTTCCCTCTTAAAACTCAGCCGCTATTTTAAAGTAGATCATCGAATTATCTCTATGACTCCCTAGAAAAAATAATATAAATATCTAAAGAATAAGTAGGTATAATTTCATTATACATATTGATATATGGTATTTTTTATCAATATTTGACTGTATTATTGATGTATGATGAAATAAAAATCAATTTTTACAAAACCCTAACTACCTAAAATTCGTTTATACAAGCGATCAGTAACTTATTAACCGGAATTGACAAGGTGGTAGTAAAATTGTACTTTTGCAATATCATACAGCCCAAATGAAACGTTAGTATTTCAGCCTTCACAAAAAACATAACCCAAGATTATGAAAACTCCAGTACAGTCTAAATCATTAGCCCCAACGGATTATTTGATCGCTGTTATTTTGATTATTGGCTTGTTATTCACGGTGTTCTCTTTTAGCCAGATTCACTGATACTCGTTCGGCATTTCTTTAGAAAATTTCCTATTTAGAAATAGTATGCATCGGCAGAACCTGCTTCAGGCAGGCTCTGCCGATTTATTTTTAGGGGTAATGACTACTTTACTCTTTTAAACTTGCTAGCCCAGCGAAAAGCCATTTTATTCGTGGCAGCATAACTAAACTTTACATTACAAGTGAATAATCTTTGGGGCATTGACTTAGGCGGGACGAAAATTGAGTGTGCTGTATTAGACGCCAACAATATTACTAATGTGCGGGTTCGCCGCCGCGTTCCTACCGAAGCAGATAAAGGCTATAAACATATTCTCAGCCAGATTGAAAAACTGGTGAAAATGGTTACGGAAGAGCTGGGTGAAGGTCCGCAAAAGATTGGTTTCGCTACCCCCGGAACGCTTGATCCGGTTACACAAACCATGCGTGGGTGTAATACCGTGGTAATGAATGACCAGCCCATGCAAAAAGACCTGGAAGCTCTTCTGGGTATTCCCTGCATGATTGCCAACGATGCGAACTGTTTTGCTCTGGCAGAAGCCGTTTTAGGAGCTGCTCCGAAAGTGCATGAGAATCCACAGGTGGTTTTTGGAATTATCATAGGTACTGGCGTCGGCGGAGGCGTGGTTATCAATGGCAAAGTATGGGGTGGTCGTCAGGGCATTGGTGGCGAATGGGGGCATATCTTTCTGGATAACTCCGGTGGTCCCTGTTACTGTGGTAATCATGGTTGCGTAGAAACCGTATTGTCCGGTCCTTCACTGCAACGTTTTTATAAAGAAGAAAGTGGTTCGTCTCTAAGTATGCCCGACATTCTGGCTCGTTACCAGGATGGTTCGGACCCTATAGCGACGGCAACGGTAGAACGAATGCTGAACATGTTTGGCAAAGCAATTTCAATCATTACCAATCTGCTCGATCCTGATGTCATTGTGATTGGTGGCGGGGTTTCTAACATTGATCTACTTTACACCGAAGGTGTCGAGCGGGCCAGAAAGCACGTGTTTACGCCTAAACCTGACTTACTAATCGTGAAAAATGAGCTAGGAGACAGTGCGGGTGTGTTTGGAGCTGCGTTGTTATAATTTCAGAAACCATTCGCCGGATCGGAAAGTTTTAACAGGGTAAGGTTACGTACGAAACTAGCAATAGAATCTTTAAACCAATACAGCCATGCAACTTTCAGCAGAACGGACGGCACTCGTCCTCATTGAATTTCAGAACGATTTTACAACCGAAGGTGGCGTATTTCACGGAGGCGTAAAGGCCGTAATGGACTCAACGCAGATGTTACCCAATACGATTGAATTGGTGAAGCAGGCTCGCGAAGCAGGTATTCAGATCGTACACGTACCCATTGCTTTTACGGATGATTACCACGAATTAACGCCGAATCCGTACGGAATTCTGAAGGGAGTGAAAGACGCCGGAGCATTCAAGAAAGGTACTTGGGGAGCGGAGATCGTTTCAGATTTGCATCCACATCCCGAAGATATCGTGATTGAAGGCAAACGGGGATTATGCGGTTTTGCCAGCACGAATCTTGATTTTATTCTGCGGAGCCGGGGTTTTCAGAATATTGCACTCGCCGGATTTTTGACAAACTGCTGCGTAGAATCATCCATGCGGACGGCTTATGAAAAAGGATACAATGTCATTACGCTAACCGATTGTTGTGCGACGCTAAGTCAGGAAGAGTACGATAATGCCCTGGCGAAAGACTTCCCGATGTTCAGTCAACCCATGACGCATCAGGCGTTTCTGTCCTCGGTCGGAACCGAAATAGAACTAGCAGGTAAGGCTTACGAATAAATAAAAAACGACTCAGGAAACTGAGTCGTTTTTTGTTTAGATACGATCTTCAAAGGTATTGAGTTTAGCTAAGTAACATAATTTAGGTAGTGCTGTAAAAATTTAAGTCTTTCAAATCACGGGAATCTAAATTTTTAAACTAAAAAATCTATTTGTGAAGAAAAACCGAAGACATAAGATATATTTTTTAAATTACACATGATGGGATAATTTCAGGATTGACTTGTGATAAGGAATTGCTGACTTTGATTATTTACTGTAAGTATTTAGCCGAACAAATTAACAAGTCTTTCGATAAGTTTTTTGTTGAATTTACTCAAATTGACGAATTGTTTTTATCGACATGGCCAAGTTTATTTGATTTACCTGCACAGACATTTACAGAACTAGCCGACATTTATTAAAGCGGGACTTGAAATACTCTCGGCTGATATCGAAGAAGGAAAAGTGATAATTGCTTACAATCAACACGATACAAAATTTGATTATTTTAGTGGAAAATTGACAATAAGATAATAAAAGTGTTCGACCAAAATAAAAAAAATGATAATTAACGAGTTGAATATAATATGTAAAAGCTATGGGGACGGACGAATGAAGCAAGAAATAAAATATGCCTATAACACAGGTTTTACGCCAGGTAGGGTGACGTGTAAACTTGGAGCTTTATACTTCTATCAACAATTGGGCTTAACTTTATCTGACGGTTTTCAAAGTCCCGCCTTCACTAATCCCTGTTTGTTAGCATCCGTATTAAGAATGGTAACACCTTACAAAATATTAACACTTTTTTTGTGGCTTATAACTTTTAAACAAGTTACTGCCCAGACAACTTATTCCATATGTTACATTCACACTATAAAATCACAGAATAATAAATTCTTTTTAGAAACTATTCCTTTTGATAATATTGAGCAAACATCAACAGGAATAACATCTGTTTTTAGTTATGATTCAACCAAAATTTACGAAGTTGATAGACATTTTGAGCTATCAGACAATAGAAGAGAAATATTCTTGAGTAATAATGGGAAAACCATTGCTTACGTAATAGATAGAGAATTTAAATGGGATGGATTCCAAAATAAAAGTATTGAGATATACAAAAATGGCCACTCTGTAAAACAATTCCAGTTGACTGACCTAATTGATTGTAATTCTGAAAACGAAGATTGTTATTTGTTTTACAAAGAATCGATTGATACAGTTTTTTGGGAGAATGGCAAAAGAAAAATAACATTTAAAGAAGATGTATCTGACTTCGAAAAGAAATTAACTGAAAAGGCAACATATTTAAATAATGACACGCTATATATTTTTACCAAAACATCTAAGCTAATTGCTATTGACTTGAATACAATAAATTTAAGTTCAATGTTACTTACAAAAATTGATCCAGAAAAGTTTAAGGAAATAAGGCCTACTCAATCGCATATAAAGAAGTTTAAAACATCTTCATTGTATGGTCTGCCAGATCTTTCAAGCGGCTTGACATTCGAGAAGGGTCTAGCTAGAAATCTGGGAATGGTAGTCTTTCCCGAAGAAAAAAAAGATTCATATGAATTGAAAAAATATTCTATTAAAGTTCAAATTATTGTTGATAAGTATGGTAATGCTGCTCTCGATAAAATTGAAAACTATAACGCACTTCCCGAAGACAAAATCAAAACATTCATTGAATCCCAAAAATTTGCAATAAATTCAATACCTCAAGAGGTTGGAAAATGGAGATTTGAGGGCTGGATTGCTTTAATGAATAAAAATAAAAAAGAAGCAAAAAAAGAAAAGAGACAAGAAATTGTCAAAGAGAAGGAAGTATACAAAAAACGAATTATTACTGATTCTATTAATGGACGTTATATTCCTAAAAATATTGAAGAATGCTTTTTAGAGCTTAATAAAATTTTAAAACCAAAAGATATAGAAGCAATTAAAAATCTAAAAGACCGAAGTGAGACGATTTTATACCATCATGGGTTTGGGACTTGGCTAAGGAATAATTGGGGACTTTGGGGAGGTTCTAGACTTCAACAATATCTAATAAAGAAAGGAATTGATCATCCCGATTCAATGTCGTCAATAATACTTGAATATTATTATGACTGGCTTAACGGGCAAAATGATAAATGGAAGGAATTTGAAGCTAAATAGAAAAAACTCTGCTGCCCGCGAGAAAGCGGATATCATCTATGCGGAGTAAGGGTAGCAATAAGCGAGTAAAACGAAAGAACAAACGAGTCATTCCTGTTTCCGATGCCAGCTTTTCCGCTGGCATCATTAATCAGGGGAGATCAAACAAGAACAGGGTAAGCCCTTAATAACGCTGGTGCGAGATTCCATTTCTTCAAAAGGACCGGTTCCTACCTGTCATTAGATCCCATTAGCCCCGTTCGTTCGCATTTCCAACGTTAGGCGTCACGGACGAACGCTTTAGATATCCTCACTCTTCTTGAACGTCAAACGGTATACCGACCCTTTTTCTCAAGATTTTATAATATGATAATAGATAAAAGATAAGGAATACGCAGAAACCCTTTCCTTTGTAATCCGTCAACTATTGCCCAATTATGAAACGCCACTGGATTACTTTTCTTTTTGCTCTGGGAAGCAACCTGGTTTTTGCTCAAACCAATTTCAAATTCCGTCCCGCAGCCCATTCGCACAACGACTACGAACAGCAAAAACCCTTTGAAAAAGCTTATTCGCTGGGCTTTGGCTCCATCGAAGCCGATGTTTACGTACAGAATGGCGAGTTAATGGTGGCTCATAACCGGGAAGACATCAAGCCTGAACGGACATTCCGGAAAATGTATCTGCTGCCTTTGCTGGTTAATCTGCGTCAGCATGAAGGGTATCCGTATCCTGGTCATCATAAAGTTCAGGTACTGATTGATCTGAAAGATGCGGAGGCCATTGATTTGTTGCAGAAAATGCTCAAGGACCACAAAATGGAGTTGCAGAAAGTGGACTTCGTGCTGAGTGGAAATATGCCTAAGCCCGAGGATTTTAATACATACGATAAAATCCTGTGTTTCGATGGTCGTCGGAATATTACCTATTCGGCTGAAAACCGAGCTCGCGTTCCATTAATTAGTGCTGATTTCAAGGAATTTAGCTCATCCGGTTGGGACGGTACTACGCCCTTATCCACGGAAGTGGAAAATAAAATCAAAACCTTCGTCACGCAAGCTCACCAGAACAATCAGAAAACCCGGATTTGGGGAACACCCAATACGGTTCTGGCCTATCAGACGCTCCAACGCCTCGGTCTGGACTACATCGGTTCGGATGATCTGGACAAATTGGCGGAGATTTTGAATTAACCACCGTTTTTTAGCAGACACCCGTATATTCGCTTTCCTGGTTTAACTTTTTAGGAACTCGAATATGGTGACATAAGTGGCATCCCTTTCGAGGGGATGCCATTTTCTTAAAACATTGGGTATGAAGCTAATAAAACTGGCCGCTGGCGTTGTTAATACCACTCCTCTCGATTGGAAAGGAAATCTTGCCAACATTCTGACTTGCATCGACGAGGCTAGGAATCAGGATGTTACTCTTCTTTGCTTACCTGAATTGTGTCTGAGTGGCTACGGCTGTGAGGATATGTTTTACGCTCCCTACGTTGCGGAAACAGCCCTTAGCATGCTCGATGAAATTGTGCCTTATACATCGGATCTGGCCGTTTCCGTAGGTATGCCGCTCATGCTGAACAATAAAGTTTATAACGCTTCCTGTTTCATTGTGAATCGGCAGATTCGGGGTTTTGCTCTGAAGAAAAATCTGGCTAATAATGGCATTCATTACGAAACCCGGTGGTTTCATGCCTGGGCTTCGGGCGAACGAACGAACGTAAAAATCAATGGAATCGATTATCCCGTTGGTGATTTACTTTTCGAAGTGGCGGGTGTTAAAATTGGTTTTGAAATCTGTGAAGATGCCTGGATCGCCAATCGTCCCGGTCGGGAATTGTACGCTCGCGGCGTGGATATCATTCTGAATCCTTCGGCTAGTCATTTCAGCTTCTTCAAAAGCCAAACGCGGGAACGCTTCGTGCAGGATGGCAGTCGTTCTTTTGGGTGCGTGTATGTGTATACGAACCTGTTAGGTAACGAAGCGGGCCGGGCCATTTACGACGGCGATGCGATGATTGCCCAGTCGGGCGAAATGCTGGCTTCGGGAACCCGCTTTAGCTATACGGATCATTACATGGTAACGGCCACGGTTGATCTGGAGAAAGGTCGGCTGGAACAAACGCAGAATCGGGCGATTTTCAGTAAAGCGGGCGATGCTTTAACCGTTTCCGTTCCTTTCCAGTGGCCTGATATTCGTCCGGCTCGTAACCAGTATTTGCTGGAGGACTGGGAGGCCAAGGGCTATCAGAAAGAAGAAGAATTTGCCCGGGCTGTTTCACTGGCTTTGTTTGATTACCTGCGGAAGAGCCGCTCGCAGGGCTTCGTCGTTTCGCTGTCGGGGGGAGCCGATTCTTCGGCCTGTGCCGCTCTGGTCTATCTGATGGTGGAGCTGGGGATTGAAAGCATTGGGCTGGATAAATTCAAAGAGCGGCTGGGATACATCACTAAAATTCAGGACGCAACCACGACCAAAGAGATCGTTCACGAATTATTATACTGCATCTGGCAGGGAACGGAAAACTCGTCGAAGGAAACGAAACATTCCGCGACCTCACTGGCCGAAGATATCAATGCCCGGTTTTTCGATGTAAATATTAACGGGCTGGTGGAAACCTACAAAGGTCTGATCGAAGAAGGACTTGAACGGAAGTTAAGCTGGGACACGGACGACATCGCTCTGCAAAACATTCAGGCTCGGGTGAGGGCTCCAAGTGCCTGGTTGTTAACCAACGTTTATAACTGTCTGTTACTTTCCACGTCCAATCGTTCGGAAGCTTCGGTAGGCTATGCTACGATGGATGGAGACACGGCAGGTAGTATCTCTCCACTGGCCGGAATCGATAAAACCTATTTGCGGAAATGGTTACTATGGCTTGAAAAGGTGGGCTTGGGCGGAACGCTGAGAGTACTAGGGTTGAATGCTATGAATAACCTTCAACCTACGGCTGAACTCCGCCCCGCTGATCGCAAGCAAACCGATGAAGCCGATTTGATGCCCTATGAAGTATTGAATGCGATTGAAACCTACGGCTTCCGCGACAAACAGGCACCCAAAGAAGTATTGAAAAAACTGGAGCTGGATTTTGAAGGCGTTTATACCCGTGAAGAGCTAGCAGGCTGGACCGAACGCTTTTTCCGGTTATGGAGCCGAAATCAATGGAAACGCGAACGGTATGCTCCGAGTTTCCACATTGATGACCGAAATCTGGACCCCAGAACCTGGTTACGCTTTCCGATCTTATCGGGCGGGTTTGAAAAAGAACTGGCTGAATTGCGAGAAGAAGCCAATGCTCCTGCGGGTCGCCGAAGGATTGGATTTGGTAACTAATCGTTTCCCTGATTATTCAACATCTTTAAAGACAACGAGCCCCGGTTTAAACCGGGGCTCGTTGTCTTTAAAGATGTTTATTTCAAATATAAAACCCCGCTAGGGTCGAAAATTAGTGGGATTTCCCCTGCAATGCCTCCATTGCTACGGCGAGATACACAAATGGAGCGTTCCAGTTAATGGCAATTTCATTGGAAGCATAAGAGCAGACCTCATCGGTAAAAGACTCATTCGGAAGTTGGTTGGGATAGGTGGGGCACTTATCCTGCTGCCCCGGATTAGGCCCACCCGAGAGCATTCCCGGAACGGGTTCCGGTACGCCATCCGCTTCAGAAAGCCGATGGTGGGGATGGAGGGGGGATTTGGACCCAGCTCCGGTCAGGAAGCAATAACCCGTCGCGTTTCGGCCTAGTAGATAATCCAGATTCGATAAAGCCCCTTCCAGGTATTCTTTTTTCGGACGCAGGCGGTAGGCGTGTAGTAAGGCAATGCCCTGGTTAGCGGCCACTGAACTACTTCCCCAGCTAAAATCCTTCGCCGTTTGTCCCATCACCGTTGCGTAATCCCCCGATGAATAGTTTGCAATCAGATCGTCAGCGGCTTTGAGTAATAAGTTTCGAATCCCGTTAACTTCAGTTTGAGCAGCTTCGGGTAACTGAGTTTGCAGGCGGGTTAACGTATAATACCCTAATGTTCGAACCTGATTCCAGGAAGGCAGGGGAGCGTTTGGCTCTGGAATCCAGGCCAGGCGATATTGTTTGTCTTTCGTTAGGGCGTATAATTCTGCGGAAGCCCAGATCCATTCATCGCTAACCTGACGGTCGCCATAGGTACCCGTACTAACATCCGGGTCAAAATTCCTATTAATCTCTTCCTGCTCGTATAACACTTTCGGATGTTCCTTCGCCCAAATCCAGGCCTGCACAGCCCTGACCCGACACGAATCTGTAAGGCCCGGTAACTCCCTTGAAAAAGGCTTGAAAACCCGGGCGGCCTGAGCCATAACTGCTGCAAAGTCCAATGTAGCTGCCGTACTTTTCTGCACAACATAACGAACGGTTTTGGCTTCGTGCGGCATGATCATGCCGTCGAATTTGGCATTGGTTAGTTTATGATACACGCCACCGTCGTGAGGATCCTGCATGGTTAACATCCAGCGAAGGTTAACTAAAACTTCATCCAGCAAATCAGGAATAGCATTCGTTTTTTCGGGAATATCAATCACTAACTTTCTTACGTAAGCGGGGTAATCTTCGTAGAGTGAAAGCAGCGTTCCGACGGTAATACCGGAGTTAACGATATACTTGTTATAATCTCCGGCATCATACCAGCCGCCGGGGGAGGAAATGACCGTTCCTGCCGGGCGTTCTTTCGAAGCTGCTGATGGATGAACGATCACTTTTGCATCCGAATGTCCCGCTGGGCGAGCCCATTTTCCCGCAAAAGGCTTACTTAATGCCGTTGATACTCGGTTGTAATAGAACATTTTTATACCAGCCTTAGCGATGGGGAGATGAACATTCGGCTGAATTTTGAAAGGATAGGAAGCTCCAATTTCGGGTACAACGAGCTGATAAGTACCCGGTTTTTTGAAAGCCGAGAAGTCCGCAAGATGACTTTCTTTTTTAGAGTAAGGATTAATGCGGGCAGCTTCCGTTTTTCCCCGAAACACCGTATCCTTTCCTGACACAATGACAAAAGAAGAACCTTTCATGATGACGGCTCTCTTTAGGGCATTAGGATAAAATCCGACCTGATTCAGTTGGATGGATTCTGAGGCAGACTGGGCAAAACCTGAGTAACTACAGAAGAATACGAAAAGAAAAAATAGACGCTTCATAATAGATTTAAAGGACGGTTCTGATGGCAAGTTACGGGTTGGGAGTGGGATAAAGCGGTATTTTCGGGAAAGGGTAGTAGCTTTGATTGACGAAAATGAACAGCAATTCTTTTTTTGCTAGTTTCCACTTATTTACTTCTCATGTTTCTTGCCATTGACGTCGGTAATACTGACATCGTTTTTGGAATTTATACAAACCAGAACTGGCTTCATCAGTTCCGGATTCCGACTCATTACAGTACGCGGCCCGCAGATTATGAAGCCCGATTACGGATGCTTTTTCTGGAGAATGATCTGAAAATCAGTGATATAAATCGAGTCGGTATTAGCAGTGTTGTTCCGGGAGAAACGGCTTTGATTCGTTCGCTGGTAAAAGAACTTTTTGTCTTAGAGCCTTACGTACTGGGGCCTGAAATTTACCCTCATTTGGGAATAGAACTGGCCAGCCCCCGTGAAATTGGGACGGATCTGGTGGCCAATGCCGTGTATGCCTGGTATACGTATCAGCAGAATTGCATTGTGGTTGATTTTGGAACCGCTCTCACGTTTACCGTGGTTTCCAATGCCCGAATTGTGGGCGTTAACATTGTGCCCGGTATTAAAACGGCTCTTCGTTCGTTATTTTCAAATACGGCTCAGTTACCCGAAGTGCCGCTGGAAATGCCAGCGTCAGCGATTGGTAAAAATACCGTTCACGCCATTCAGGCCGGGATTCTCTGGGGGTATGTGGGTTTGGTGAAAGAGCAGTTATTGCAAATTCAGAAAGAAGTAGGGCCTTGTAAAGTATTAGCTACAGGAGGGCTCTCTTCTGTATTAAAACCCTTGCACGAACTTTTTGAAGAAGTAGATATTAATCTCACCCTCAACGGCCTGCGGATCGTGGGTGATTTAATTCAGCGATGAAATTCGATTACAGATAATGGGTTATGGCTTGAATTTATACCTCGTGAATTGCAGTATTCAAGCATAAAGTTTTATTTAAATATGTATTTTAAACATGTGTTTAAAATTCTTTGTTAATTCTACACAAGTATTATTTATTTGCATCAGCATATGACAAGCCACCCAGTTGATACGGAAGAGAAGATCAAGGAAGCTGCTCAGCGAATCTTTCTTGAAAAGGGGTTTGACGGTACGACGATTCGAGATATAGCCGAAGCTGCTCAGATCAATACGGCTTTAACAAACTATTACTTCAGAAGTAAGGAAAAGTTATTCTGGCTGGTCTATGAGTCGTTGCTCAAGGAAGCCCTCAAAAGCGTGCAGGCTATTCTGGACAAGCCTATTGGTGTAAAGGAAAAACTGGTAGAATTGCTTGACCACATGTTTGAAGTACACGGCCAAAATCCAAATCAGGCCATCTTCCTCATGAACGAATGCCGACGGAATCCGCAGGGATTTGCTGATAAAATTGGTATTAACTGTGGAGCTATGGAGCAGGGGTTTATCCTGCAATTTGAAGAGGAAGTAAAGAAAGGATTAATCATCGACATTTCTCCCGATACGATATTCCCTCTGATTTTTGGACTAATTCAACAGATTTTCGCCGGGCGTGAGCTTACCATGCATTTATTCCAGATGAATGAAGCAGAATTTAACAAGCACGCACTGGAGCAAAAGAAAATTATTAAAGAAATGTTGTTAAAGTATTTATTCATCGAATAAAGGCCTCTTATTCAACCGAATGAGCCCTTTGGAAACAATGGGCTTTTCTTTTACTCTTGATTTAAACAAACGTTTAAATTATCTATTTTAATCAAATAATCCAATGTTACGCCTTCCCCTGTTGCTTTGCCTGAGTTTGCTGACAAGCGGGGTTTTTGCCCAGCAATTATCGCTGGAAGAACTTACCGAAAAAGCACTTACGCATAATCTGGATGTTCGCTCAAGTCAGCTTGAACAACAGATCACGGAGTCCCGAATCAAAGAAGTGAAATCATCGGCTTTGCCGCAGGTGAACTTTGCCGGAGACTATAAATACTATATCAAGATTCCCGCTCAGGTCATCCCCTTATCCGCCTTTGGTGGCCCGGAAGGTGCTTATTCGGCGGCAGCTTTTGGCTTACCCTGGAACCTCGGGAGCACCGTTCAGGCCAATCAGGTGATTTATAATCCCGGAATTATGATTGGACTGAAAGCGGCGAAAGTGGGTCGCGAAGTATCCGAGTTGCAGATTCGTCGCACCAAGGAAGACATTGCCTATAACGTGGCTGTTTCCTATTACAATGCCCAGACGCTGGCCCAGCAGGTGAAGTTTCTAGAAGGGAACATCGAAGCCCTCGATCGCTCCATTCGCATTACCGACTTACAGTTTCAGAATCAGTTAGGAAAGGGCATTGACGTAGATCGTCTGCGGTTAAATAAAGTGTCCATGCAAACGCAAATCGAGTCTTTAAAGGCTGATTACATAAAATTGGTAAGCCTGCTGAAGTTTCTGGCGGGTATTCCTCAACAGGACGAACTGACCATTAATAATACCATTCAGGAATCAACCGTGGTAGTGCCTACCTCGCAGGAAAGTGGCCTGAACCGGACGGAATTATTACTGCTGGATCGCCAGCAATTTGCGAATACGCTGGAACAGAAGAACATTAAAGCCGGATTCTTACCTACGGTTTCGGCCTATGGGGTAGCCAATCACAGCGTTTTTGCCATTGGCGGTGACCAGTCGTATCTGAAGGGCATTCCGGCGTACTGGCTGGGTCTGCAAATCAACTGGAATATTTTCGATGGGTATACTCGTCGTCACAAGCTTTCCCAGAAGCAGCTCGAAGGACAACAATTGTCGCTCAACCTTCAAAAAACGAAAGAATCCATTTCGATGGATATTACCAATGCCCGAACCCAAATGTCGGTGCAGAACCAGAACCTGAAAACGTCCGAAGAACAGGTCAAACTGGCTCAGAAAGTATACGAACAAACGCAGCTTCAGTTCAAGGAAGGAACGATTGACATCAGTAACCTCATTCAAACGGAAAATGCCCTCCGCGAAGCTCAGAATAATTTCCTTACCTCATTAGTAAAACTCCGGACGGCTGAACTCGACTGGAAAAAAGCCACTGGTAATCTCATCACCCAATAGATCCACTTTTATATGAAACGCATTTTCGTAGCTATCGGTCTGGCAGCCACTATTGGTCTGACGGGCTATAAGTTGCTCGACAACAAGGAAAAAGTTGCCGCTAAAGTATATAAACCCGAAGTAAACCTGAAAGTAGGCGTTCGGACGGCTAAGGCTGAAGTTCGTGATCTTTCGCAGGAATCTCAGTTTTTAGGTTCGTTTGCGGCCAATCGCGAAATCGAAATTCGTCCGCAGGCGGGGGGTGAAATCGTTCAGTTACCCATCGTTGAAGGGCAGATGGTAGGAGCTGGAAAACTGGTAGCCAAGATCGACGACGATCAGTTACGTTTCCAGATTGAAGCCTTGCAGATCAGCATCGAGGGTTACCAGAATGACCTGAAACGGTACGAAGCTCTGGTTAAAGGAGATGCCACGCCCGCTGTGAATATCGAGAAAACGCAGCTCAACATTCGTTCGACGCAGGCTCAGATCAAGCAATTACAGAAACAGCTTTCCCAAACCACCATTACGGCTCCTTTCTCAGGAATCGTTACTACTAAAATGGTAGAAAAGGGTTCGGTGGTTTCTCCCGGAACGCCGCTGGCCAAAGTAACCGACATTTCTTCGCTGAAACTGGTCGTTCAGGTGCCTGAAAAAGCTGTGAATCAGTTCAAAATGGGCCAAATGATTTCGGTAAAAACCGAGGTTTATCCCGACATTGATTTCAAGGGGCGGGTATCGTTAATCGGTGCCCAGGGCGATGCCGCTCATAACTACCCTGTCGAAATTACCGTATTAAACACGGCTGCTCACCAGTTACGGGCGGGCATGTACGGCAGCATTGCCAATACGAGTGAATTAAAAGGACAGACTCTGTCCGTGCCTCGTCAGGCCATTGTCGGTTCGACGAAACAGGCTCAGGTTTACGTGGTAGAGGATGGTAAAGCTGTGTTACGCGACGTGAAAATCGGAGCGACCACAAACGATTACTACGAGATTACCAGCGGCATCCAGGCGGGTGAACAAGTCGTGGTGAGTGGACAAATCAACCTTCAGAATGGAACCCCCGTGGTGGCCCAATAAAGCAGAAGAAGCTTTGGTTTGAGCATTAATATCTAGACAGTTTTCAGCGTTAGTTTGGTGAGATCGTCCGTTCCCTTCAACCGATCTGTTTTTAAGGGCCTCTCCTGTGACTCAAACCTGATCAAACGGAATCTAATGTCTCAAACGACCAGAGTAACTTCCTAATAAACAGCATAGCAATGAATTTCATAGAGACCATCATTAAGCGGCCCTCGATGATTATCGTACTTTTTGCGATACTCACGCTGGGAGGGATCGCCTCTTATCGGCTGCTGAGTTACGAGCTGATGCCCGAGTTTTCGGTGCCGGTCGTAACCATCACGACGATTTACCCCGGTGCGGCTCCTTCGGAGGTGGAGTCGGAGGTAAGTAAGAAGATTGAAGATGCCGTATCCGGACTGGACAACATCGATAACATTACCACGAAGTCACTTGAAAATGCCTCGCTGGTTATCGTGGAATTTAAAGCCGGAACGGACATTGACAATGCCCTTGACGAAACGCAGCGGAAGATTAATAACATGGTGAGCGACCTTCCCGACGACGTGGAAACGCCTTCCTTATCCAAAATTTCCCCGAGCGATCAGCCCATTATGCAGTTACTGGCAACCTCGAATCTGCCCAACGAAGTGTTTTATCAGCAGGTTGAAGATCGGTATTTGCCCATTATGCAACAGGTGCCCGGCGTGGCTGAAATTACCATGGTTGGGGGTGACAAACGGGAAGTACGGGTAAACGTGAATGACGACAAACTGAATTATTACGGATTGTCGCTCTTGCAGGTAACACAGGCCATTAATCAGGCGAACATGGAATTTCCGACGGGTAAGGTAAAAAGCTCTTCGGAGCAGATTACGCTGAAACTGGCCGGTAAATTCTCCTCACTTGACGACATCCGTGATCTGGTGATTTCGACTTCACAAACGGGTAGCCCCATCCGGGTGCGTGACGTGGCGACGGTAGAAGATGGATTAGCCGATACCGAAAGCATCAGCCGCTTTAACGGTCAGAACGGAATTGGCTTGTTCATTAAAAAACAATCGGATGCGAATGCCGTAGAAATCAGCCAACTGATCCAGGAACGTTTAGCGACCATTGAAAAAGAAAATGAGAAAGATAAAGTCCATTTTACGATTGCCTATGACAGCAGCATTTTCACACTCGAATCGGTTGAAGCCGTAACGCACGACTTGATTCTGGCCGTTGTGCTGGTGGCGGCGGTAATGCTATTGTTCCTGCATAGTTTCCGAAATGCCATTATCGTGATGGTATCGGTTCCGGCTTCGCTGGTGTCTGCCTTCCTGTTCATGGGTGTAATGGGTTATTCCCTGAACCTGATGACGCTGCTGGCTCTTTCGCTGGTAATCGGTATCCTCGTCGATGACTCGATTGTTGTGCTGGAAAACATTCAGCGACATTTGGAAATGGGTAAAAACCGCTGGCAGGCTACCCTCGACGGGGTAAAAGAAATTGGCTTCGCCGCTGTGGCTTTGACACTGGTAATTGTGGTGGTATTCGTACCGATTACGATGGTTAACTCCGTCATTGCCGACTTACTACGCCAATTCTCCTTAACGGTAGCCTTCTCTACGCTGATCAGTTTGCTGGTGAGTTTTACCCTGACGCCTTACCTGACTTCACGGATATCAAAACTGGAACATCTGAATCCGAAAAATCCTTTTCACGCCTTTCTGTTATGGTTTGAACGGGGACTAACGGGTCTGTCCAACTGGTACCATAATGCTCTGGTTTGGGTGATTGGACATAAAATTGCTTTTACCGGAATTCTGATTGCCCTTTTCGTGGCTACGGGCTGGGTAATGGGACTGGGTATCATAGGTCAGGAATTTGTGGCTCAGGGCGATCAGGGTAAATTTTTGTTAACCATGAAGCTCGATAAAAGTGCTTCGCTGGAGCAGAATAACCTGACGGCTCGCAGCATTGAAGATTACCTGCGGAAGAAGCCCGAAGTAGAGACGATTTTCGCGAACGTAGCGGGTGCGAGTACGGGCATGGCCAGTACCGGGCAAGGCGAAAGTAACCGGACGGAGTTGACGATTGAACTGGGACCCGTAGAGGATCGTCCCGATCATTTATCGACCGAAAATTACATGATTGCGGTTCGAAAAGAGTTAATGAAAAAATTCCCCGGGTTGGAGTTTACCTCATCGGTCATCGGAATGGTAGCTACGGGCGAATCGCCCATTATGATGATTCTGAGTGGGGATAATCTGGATGAGCTGATGAAAACGGCTCAGGGTTTGGCGGATCGTCTGAAGAAAATTCCTGGATCGAACGACGTAAAAGTGTCGGTAGAGGCGGGTAACCCCGAAGTTCAGGTGCAGATTGATCGTGAGAAAATGGCGAAGCTGGGGCTGAATATTCAAACCGTAGGCGGACTGTTGCAAAATGCCTTTGCGGGTAATGATGATTCCAAATACCGGGACGGTTCCGAAGATTATGACATTCGGATTATGCTCGATGCCTTTGATCGGAAGAATCCCGAAGCCGTGAAAAACATTACGTTCTTTAGCCCTATCGCGAATCGTCCGGTGCGGCTGGCTGAGTTTGCGGATGTTCGTTTGGGAAATGGCCCTTCGTTGCTCGAACGTAAAAACCGTCGGACGTCGGTAACGGTAACGGGTAATACCCTGGGCGTCGGTTCTGGAACGCTGATTAACACCATTAATGAAGATCTGGCGAAAAATCCATTACCTGCCAACGTAACCTTAACCTGGGGCGGCGACGCCAAAAACCAGAGCGAAGGGTTCGGTTCGCTGGGTCTGGCGATGGGTGCCGCGTTGATTCTGGTGTACTTCATCATGGTATTACTGTACGACAGTTTCATTTACCCGCTGGTTGTATTATTCTCCATTCCCGTGGCCATTATCGGAGCCTTAATCGCTCTGGCTTTGTCCTCTTCCAACATGAGTATCTTCGCTATGTTAGGGATGTTAATGCTGATGGGTCTGGTCATGAAAAATGCCATTTTGATTGTCGATTTCGCCAACCAGCTTAAAGCTCAGGGGATGTCTTATAAAGAGGCCATTATTCACGCAGGAGAGGAACGGCTGCGACCCATTTTAATGACCACCATCGCCATGGTCATTGGGATGTTACCCATCGCTCTGGCTGCCGGTGCCGGTTCAGAATGGAAAAACTCCCTGGCCTGGGTATTAATTGGTGGATTAACCAGTTCCATGATCCTTACCGTTTTCCTGGTTCCCATGATTTATTATCTGGTAGATCGGGTGCAGGAAAAGTGGGGAAGTAAGAAGAAGAAGAAAGCAGTAATAGAAGTAGAGTCCGTTCCCGTATAAGCCCTGAAAACGAAGGGTGTCTTTCGTAAGAAAGGCACCCTTTTATTTTTATCGTAGAGACGTCGATTGATCGCGTCTCAGCCGGGGAATGAAAATCACAGGGATGGTAACCCAAAATCGCCTTTACCTAGATGTTATGAATCGAAGTTTCTACAGTGATTTTTCTTTCAAACGTAGAGACGTCGATTTATCGCGTCTCAGCCGGAGAATGAAAATCATGTGAAAGGTAACCCGAAACCGTCTCTGCCGGGGAACGAAAATTATACAAAAGGGAACCGAAAACTGCCTCTACCCAGACGCCATAAATGGACGTCTCTACGCAGTAATTCAGCCATTCTAGAAATTGAACGTCAACTGTCGTCCTTCCCATTCGTCAGCCCCTTCCAGATTCCGCCCTGGTTGGTGCCCTCACCAACCACTAGGCTTTTAGTAAGGGCTGGTGGAGACACCAGCCAGGGCAGGAGATTGGTGTAACCCAACATTTACCCCAAGTTCCTACGCTCTTTCGGATTTGTAATCCGAAAGCCCTCTGTTAGGGATTTATAATCCCTAAAGTAACCCTAACTGCCTCTACCCAGACGCCATAAATGGACGTCTCTACGTAGTAATTCAGCCATTCTAGAAATTGAACGTCAACTGCCGTCCTTCCCATTCGTCAGCCCCTTCCAGATTAGAAAGTGTAACCCCCATGAGGCGAATCCCCATGCGTAAAGGAAAAATGCTGTCGAATAAATCCTTGACAATTCGTTCGTAAAACGATTGCTCAGTAATGGGCTGGAGGCTCGTTCGGCTGCGGGTAATCTGCTCAAAATCGCCGAATTTCACTTTCAATGTGACCGTCTTTCCGTACGCATGAGCCCGTTCGGCCCGTCGCCAGACTTCCTCCGTAATCGGCCAGAGTTCGTTCAGTAATAATTCCAGATCTTCCAGATCGCTCGAAAAGGTTTCTTCGGCTCCAATGGATTTACGAATGCGATCCGGATTTACCGGGCGATCATCCTGTCCACGGGCAATCTGGTAATACCAGCGTCCCGCTTTCCCGAAATGTTTCACCAGAAATTCCTGCGACTGAAGTTTTAAATCACCTCCGGTAAAAATGCCCATTTTGTGCATCTTCTCGGCAGTTACTTTACCAATGCCGTGGAAGTCCTTTACCTCCAGCGTTTCCACAAACTTTTCAGCCTGACTGGGTTTAATAATGAAGAGCCCGTCAGGTTTGCGGTAATCCGAGGCAATTTTGGCCAGAAACTTATTGAAAGAAACGCCCGCCGAGGCTGTCAGTCCGGTTTCTGCCTTGATCTGAGCCTTGATTTCTTCCGCAACCTGCGTAGCGGTTTCAATACCTTTCAGATTTTCAGTGACATCCAGATACGCTTCGTCCAGGGAAAGCGGCTCAATTAAGGGAGTATATTGGGCGAAAATATCCCGAATTTCCCGGGAAACGGCTTTATAGACCTCAAACCGGGGACGGACGAAAATGAGCTGCGGACATTTCCGAATGGCCGTTACCGAAGCCATCGCCGAACGAACCCCGAATTTCCGGGCTTCGTAGCTGGCGGCTGCCACCACGCCCCGTTCGCGACTCCCACCTACGGCTAGCGGTTTCCCCTGAAGGTCTGGATTATCCCGCTGTTCGACGCTGGCATAGAAGGCGTCCATATCAATATGTATGATTTTCCTAAATGTTGCCAAAATTCAGTGTGTAACTTTGGAGTTGGAGTTTTGGGTTTAGAGTTTTGTGTTTTGAGTTAAAAATGCGAGACATTACCTATTTATTATAACAGGTGATGAGAGTAAAGCTTATTCAATTGAACTTTAACCCTAAACTCTGAACCCCAAACTCACAACACTATATGTTTGATTTATCCTCTGAGCTACAATTCCAGACGAGCCGATCCTCGGGGCCGGGTGGTCAGAATGTCAATAAGGTTGAAAGTAAAGTGGAAGTTCGTCTCAATATTCCAGCTTCACAAATTCTTAACGAAGAGCAGAAGCAGAAGATTCAGCAACGCCTGAAAAGTCAGCTAACCACCGAAGGTGATCTGGTAGTTACTTCACAAGAGTCGAGGAGCCAGATGAAGAATAAAGAATTGGCAGTGAAGAAGTTATATGCAGTATTAACCAAGGCTTTTGAAGAACCCCGCGTTCGGAAAGCAACCAAACCTACCAAGGCTTCAACCCTGGAAAGATTACAAACCAAGCGAGTAGCTTCCGAGCGAAAAGCATCCCGTAGTCGCAAAAACTGGGAAGACTAAACGTTACCTTTTATTTTTGTCCCAAACGATTTCCACATGCATTCTTTCAAACTTAGTTTTCTGTTGCTGCTAAGTCCCCTCTTGTTAGTGGCACAAACCAAGAAGAGCGTCCAGCGAACCATGCCCGACCGCCCCAAGCTGGTGGTAGGGATCGTAGTCGATCAGATGCGTTATGATTTCCTGTTTCGCTATTCAGAAAAATACGGAAAAGGCGGTTTCAAGCGATTATTAGGCGAAGGTTTCAACTGTGCCTATACGCATTACAACTACATGCCGACGATCACGGCCCCCGGTCACACCTCCATTTATACGGGTTCGGTTCCGGCCATTCACGGGATTGTGGGCAATGAATGGTTTGACCGGAGCCTGGGCCGCGATATTTATTGTACGGAAGATACGACGGTAGTAACAGCGGGTAATAACCCATCGCCTGCGGGGCGGATGTCTCCCCGGAATGTATTAGCCAGCACCATTACCGATCAGTTGAAGATCGCGACGAATTTTAAATCCAAAGTCATCGGTGTTTCTCAGAAAGACCGGGGGGCAATCATTCCGGCGGGTCACACGGCAGATGGAGCGTATTGGTTCGATTCCCGCGATGGAAGCTTCATTACCAGTACCTTTTACATGAAAGATGTACCGAAATGGGTGAAGGACTTCAACGCTAAAAAACTGGCGAACAAGTACCTGGAAAAGCCCTGGACAACCTTATTACCCATTGAGCAATACACGGAAAGTACTGCCGATGATATGCCTTACGAGCAGCCTATTCCCGGCGAAAAGAAACCCGTGTTTCCCCACGAAGTAGGCGGAACCTTCCAGGGATTCTATGAGAACTTCCGTAAAACGCCCTTCGGTAACAGCATTACGAAAGATTTTGCTCTGGAAGCTCTGAAAAACGAGAAATTAGGCAAAGGCAATGTAACGGATTTCCTGGCGGTTAGTTTCTCTTCAACGGATTACGTCGGTCACAGTTTCGGCCCTAACTCCATCGAAACGGAAGACACTTACTTGCGTCTGGATAAAGACATTGAAGAACTTTTAACCTTCCTCGATAGCTGGGTAGGGAAAGAAAACGTACTCGTTTTCCTTTCCGCTGACCACGGTGTTGCAGACGTTTGGGGCTTCTCGAACGAACACCACATTGCAGCAGGTTCATTGGATAAAGTAACGTTGAAAGCCAGAAACGTGCTGAACCAGGCATATGGTGAGGCAGACTGGATTCAGTATTACGGTAACTATCAGTTATACCTGAATCCTGAAGTAATGAAGGCTAAAAAACTGACGTACTCAGACGTGTACCCAGTGTTACGCGATTCCATTGTACAGATGAAAGGAGTAGCCAACTTTGTGAATCTTCATTCACTAGAGGCTGTTTCCATGAATGATAATCAGGCCTATTTCGTTAAAAATGGCTACCATCCCCGTCGCGGTGGGGACTTTATGTTAGTCTCAGAACCCGGCTGGCAGGATGGCTACACCAAGGCCGGAACGGGTCACGGAACGCTTTATAACTACGATTCACACGTGCCTTGTCTGTTTTACGGTTGGAAAATCCCTCACGGACGCACGGGGGCTTCTACCTACGTAGCTGATATTGCGGCAACAGTTTCGTATTTACTTGATATTTTGGAACCAAGCGGTTGTGTGGGCAAGCCCATACTGGATATGGTTGGACAAATCAAGTAGTTTTCGGTTGACCGTTTTCAGTTTACGAAAAATGCCCGGCACAAACCGGGCATTTTTCGTAGCATAATGTAGAGACGCGACTTTATCGCGTCTGGGTAAGAGGCAGTTTTGTTATGCCGAAATTATTTCCATTTCCCAGCCAGACGCGATAAAGTCGCGTCTCTACGTTTTTTATTTGATAAAGGAACGAATTACAATTTCAGGGCGATCTGTTTCCCGGTTTTTATCGATTCATAAATCGCATCAATGATTTTTAAATCTTTCATCCCTTCTTCGCCGTCTACCGGAATCACTGGTTTTTTATTCTGAAGGATAATCGCTGCCATTTCATCCATCTGTACCGTTTGATGGGTTACGACGGGCTGATTGATCTCGCCTTTATTGGTTCGCCCTTTCAGGGGACCATAACCCGTGGCAGGACTTAATTCAGCGAAGCCTTTATCCCCCGATAAAAAGAAACGATCGAGAAAATTAATATTATAACTGGAAAGACAGGAAGCAACGGCTCCGCTGGGAAAACCTAACTGGAAAGTAATGGTCTCGTCAACCCCTTCTTTAAATTTCTGCGGATCCGTCTTCGTTTCCTGAGCCGTTACCCAAATGGGATCTTCGCCCAGCATGTATCGTGAACCATTGATGGCATAAATACCAATGTCCATCATCGAACCGCCCCCCGCGAGTTGCTTATTCAAACGCCATTGGCTCGGATCGCCGATTTTGAAACCCGATAAGCCCTGAAAGAAATTAACCTTACCCAGTTCTCCGTCTTTTCGCATACGAACGACTTCTAGGGTAAAGGGTTCAAAATGCAGGCGATAGCCTACTAGTAACTTCACGTTCGCCTTTTTACAGGCATCGATCATATCCTGACATTCCTTAGCGTTGAGGCCCATGGGTTTTTCAGTAATTGCATGTTTCCCCGCTTTCGCTACCCGAATAACCTGGTCCCGGTGCAGGGCGTTTGGGGTAATTACATACACCGCGTCGATGTCAGCATTATTCTTGATCTGATCGAAATTGTCGTAGTTATAGCAGTTCTTTTCGGGAATATTGTACTTAGCCTGCCAGTCTTTGATCTTCGAAGGAGTACCGCTGATGACTCCCACCAGCTTCGCCATTTTACTTGATTGCATGGCTTCGGCTACACGGCTGCCATAACCACCCAGACCCATAATGGCAACCCGTAACACAGGTCCATCATAGGGTTGTGATTCACGCAAAACAGAGGGAGCGGCGGCAGCGGCGTAAGATGTAAAGGACAAGGCAGCGGCGGAGGCCGTCAGTTTCTGTAGAAAGTCGCGACGTGATTGCATATTATAGAATTGGGTTTGAGGTAGAACTAGCAAATGACCAGGACCATTGCCCTGATTCAAAAATGATCATTTCTCCCTGATATACTTCTACGCATTCGTCGAAAATCCTATTCCAGCTTGGCTACGGTTTGGGGTTTGGGGTTTGGGGTTTGGGGTTTGGGGTTTGGGGTTTGGGGTTTGGGGTTTGGGGTTTGGGGTTTGGGGTTTGGGGTTTGGGGTTTGGGGTTTGGGGTTTGGGGTTTGGGAAGGAAAAACCGGTAAAGGTAGGGGAAAGGTTTGGAAAAGGAATCATAACCCCGGAGGGGTTCAATATCAATAGCCCCGGATGACAATCCGGGGTTCCCTATGTCCGGGATAAACGTTGGAGGGGCCCATACGCCAATCTCCCGCCTTGGCTGTGTATCCTCACCAGCCATTAAGTAGGAAGCCTAGTGGTTGGTGAGGACACCAACCATGGCGGATGGGAAGAGGTTTGGAAAAGGGAATCATAACTCCGGAGGGGTTTAACATGAATAGTCCCGGTCTGGATGGACCCGGATGACAATCCGGGGTTCCCTATGTCCGGGATAAACGTTGGAGGGGCCCATACGCCAATCTCCCGCCTTGGCTGTGTATCCTCACCAGCCATTAAGTAGGAAGCCTAGTGGTTGGTGAGGACACCAACCATGGCGGATGGGAAGAGGTTTGGAAAAGGGAATCATAACTCCGGAGGGGTTTAACATGAATAGTCCCGGTCTGGATGGACCCGGATGACAATCCGGGGTTCCCTATGCCCGGGATAAACGTTGGAGGGGCCCATACGCCAATCTCCCGCCTTGGCTGTGTATCCTCACCAGCCATTAAGTAGGAAGCCTAGTGGTTGGTGAGGACACCAACCATGGCGGATGGGAAGAGGTTTGGAAAAGGGAATCATAACTCCGGAGGGGTTTAACATGAATAGTCCCGGTCTGGATGGACCCGGATGACAATCCGGGGTTCCCTATGCCCGGGATAAACGTTGGAGGGCCCATACGCTAATCTCCCGCCGTGGCTGGTGTCCTCACCAGCCCTTACTAAAAGCATAATGGTTGGTGAGGACACCAACCACGGCGGAGGGTAAAAGGCGGCTAGTGCTACTTTAGGGATTGTAAATCCCTAACAGATGGGCTTTCGGATTGCAAATCCGAAAGAGCGTAGGAGTATAGTTGTAAAATAAAGAATAAGGCCTTATTCCAGAGTACGGGAACTGGCGTTGACTTGAAAAAGAAAAGTATCCAGAGGTGACCAGACATAGTCGTCGGAACAACGGTACCCTCTTAACCATAAATCTCCCTTTATTTTCCTCAAGTAAAGACCTCTCGGAAAGCTACGATCCGCTGAAAGCGGTTTGGAATAAATGACGAGGGCTCCGGGTGGGTTTTGATTTACTACCTCTTTGCTTACTTCTTCCTGATCGGTAAAATAAAATCTACTGTAAAATGCGGCTTCCAGAGGGCATGCTACCAAACCTAATAGACGGGCCTGATTTCGGATTTCCTCTAATGTTCCACCCTGTTGAAGGCCCAACTCTCCAACAGTAATTTCTGCGACCGATAGAGACTGCTGTTGGGGAGAGGGGCAAAAATGTGGGCTAAACAAAAGCATCTCCGCAAATTCATTGAGGAAAATAGGGTAACCCTTGAGGCGATCAAACAGATGTTCCCTGGATAAGCCGCCGTAGGTTATCTCTTTTATTACCATCTGATTACTATACTATTAACTATATTTTGGCAAAAGGATTATTGCTGATGTACTGAATCTTAGAAAACTTACTTGAGGTATTTTAACGTCAAAATATTAGCTATTGAAGAGCAAGCCATCGCCGCACCATAAGCTACCAGCATTGACGTATGAGGTAATAATAATCCCACGATATACAGGAAAGTAGCATAGCCCATGCCAGAGTTCACCATCCCTCGCAAAATCCGGGCACACTGGGCGGGCCCCTGCTGAATGTGCGTAAAGACAGCGAGGCAGGTAGTCATAATGGGGAAGGGTGTTAATAAACCACTCCAAACCGGTCCCGTCCAGGAAGCCACTTGCGTAATGACTGCTACAAAAGTTGTTGCCACGATCATCCGTAAAGGGAGGTCAAAGCGGGGTGGGGCTGCAATGTGAGCCGGAACTTCGGGTCGGGGAAATAGCTTGTAAACCAGTAAAATGAACAGTAACAAGGTTATGAAAAGGAGATGAATACTTCCCGAATAAAATTGTCCGATGTATAAACTTCCAAAAATCATGGCGTAGCAGAGCATCAGTAAGGGAAACCAGTGCAAGCGGGGAGCCAGTTTCGCATATAACCAGGCGAAGGCATAGGTAGAGAAACAACCTACCAGCGAGCCCATAGCCGATTTTGCCGCGAAATCCTTACTCTGCTCAAGGGCCAGAAAAATAGAAATAGGCCCTGCCACCCAGGGAAACCCACCAAGCCATCCGCCAATAACATTACCCCACCGTCGGGCCGCCAGCGTAACACCGGCAATCAATGAGGGCATTAAAATTAACTTGAGTACAAGTGTGTTCATCCGTAATGAGAAAGCCACGAAGGCAAGGGATTCCTTCGTGGCTTGAGTTGGTATCAATAGTCGGAAAAATTAGACCGCAACCGGAGCTTTAATCGCAGGCCAGGGGTCATAATTTTCGAGTTTAAAATCTTCGTAAGTAAAGGCAAATAAATCTTGAACTTCGGGATTGATTCGCAGCGTGGGTAAGGCTCGCGGTTCGCGACTTAACTGTAACTCTACCTGTTCTAAATGGTTCAGGTACAGGTGCGTATCGCCACCCGTCCAGATAAAATCACCGAGTTCCAGATTCGTTACCTGAGCAATCATCATCGTCAGTAACGCATAGCTGGCAATGTTAAAGGGTACGCCCAGGAATACGTCCGCACTGCGTTGGTATAACTGGCAGGAAAGCTTGTTGTCGGCTACGTAAAACTGAAACAACGCATGGCAGGGTTGCAGAGCCATACCATCCAGATCGGCTGGATTCCAGGCGGATACAATGATTCGACGGGAGTCCGGCGATTTTTTCAGAAGGTTAACGGCCTGTGTAATCTGATCGATTACCCGTCCGTCGGGGGCTTCCCAACTTCTCCACTGTTTACCGTATACGGGACCAAGGTTGCCTTCCGCATCCGCCCATTCATCCCAAATACTAACACCGTTGTCTTTCAGGTATTTAATATTGGTATCGCCCTGAAGAAACCAGAGTAACTCGTGAATAATGGATTTCGTGTGTACCTTTTTGGTAGTCACTAAAGGGAAACCTTCGGCTAGATTAAAACGCATCTGGTAACCGAAAACTGAAATAGTACCCGTACCGGTACGATCGGTTTTTCGGGTGCCGTGGTCAAGAATATGCTGGAGGAGATCCTGGTATTGTTTCATCGATACTTAAAAGCTGAGAGCGGGGACAAAGGTAAGGCTATTCGGCGAGACTATCGGCCTGAATTTCCTGGGGGCTTAGTCCTTCGATGCTCACTGAATGGGTAATCTCCGCTGACTGAGCAAACTGGGCCGTTGCCGAACAGTATTTTTCCATCGAAAGTTTGATGGCTCGCTCTGCTTTTTCTTCACTCACATTACCCTTGATGTCAAAATGCACATTGATTTTGCGAAACGGACTCATTTCAGTGCCTTCAATCTTCACCCGTTCACCTGATACACTCACTTTGACATCTTCGATTTGCAGCCGCTGTTTTTTCAGAATCAGGATCACGTCAATGGCCGAGCAGCCACCCAATCCCATTAGCAAAAGCTCCATGGGGCGAACGCCCGCATTCTTGCCACCAATGGCCTCGGCTGCATCAATAGAAACTTTGGCCTCGGATGAACCAGAAGCCTGAAAATGAAAAGCGTCATCAACGCGAACTAATTCAACTTGCATAACTAGGATGTGGTTTTTTGTGTAAGCCTTCCAGCCCCGAATTCGTTCCCGAATACTTTAGCTATTGAACTTAAGATAACAACGTTTGTCTGAGCGGCTATGTTCTGTAGAAAGGATAAACGTTGCTAAACCGGACATTCTGTACTCCCCCGATTTTTTGCCCTTTTGGGTGATTTTAAAGACTTGCCTTTGGGATAGTTGTACACACGTGGCTGTCGGGGAACGGGCTCGGGTTTGGGTGGTTCTGGGATGGACTGAAAATCGAAGTAACTCTGAAATTCTGTGGGTTTTCCGGCATCGGCTTTAATAGGAAAGGTCGGTTGTCCTTTGTACTCGTATGTTTCGTATTGATAGTCAAAGAGATAAACCGTAATGTAACCGTCTTTGCTATATTTTCGGGCGATGGCATTGGGAGAAATAAAGGATTCAGCCCGTAAATATTTTCCACGCGTCCGCAACGAGTCCGGGAACTCGGAACGGTATAATTTAGCCCGATTATAGAGAAATGAAAAGTTAGTGGAATCCAGTTGTAACGCCGTCGTGATGTAATAATGCGAATACTTTTTCTGTTTGGTTCCGGCGTATAAAACACCGAGGTTATTAATCGCGGTTTTACTCAGATACCCGTTATAATTCTCAATGGCCTTTTCCTTTTCGTTCAGGATTTTATACACATTCCCGGCGTTGTTTCGGTAGTAACCGCCCGCCGTATCAATTGACATGGCCCGTTGAAAATCAGCCAGTGATTTTTTATAGGAGCCTTTGGCCTCATTATCTTTCTTTTCCTGTTCCAGTTGCAAACCCCGATACGACAGGGTAATACCGCGGTTGTTTAATAACATCGGTTCGCGGGAATGCTTCAGTACTAAACTATCGTAACGTACCAAAGCTTCAGGAATTCGGTCGCTTTGCAAATCCGTAATAGCCACGCCGTTATGGGCATTAAGGTTATTGGGTTCAAGTTTGATGGCTTGCTGGTAATCTTTTGAAGCATCGTCAAACTGTTCGATGTTCATCTGAAAATTTCCCCGATTGGTTAATAACCCTGCGTGATTAGGCTCGCGTTTCAGGGCTTCGTTTACGTTGCGATGAGCCAACTGAAAGTCACCCACGCCTCGGTAGGCTTCGCTTAAACCCGCATACACGGCGGTGGCATTAGGCTTGTTTTTTAAGGCATTTTCAAATTCGGGAATGGCCTGTCTATAGCGTTTTAACCGAACTAGCGTAAATCCGCGACATATATAAAAATCAGCGTAATCAGGATTGTCGGGATTAATGATATGAACGCTGGCCGTGAAATCTTTCCAGGCTTCAGTGTATCGACCTAACCGATAATAGGCCATAGCTCGACCTAGGCGAGCGGGCATGTACGTAGAATCCAGTGAAACGGCTCGCTGGTATTGAGCCAGGGCCTGCTTATCCTGATGCTGGCCGATGAGAATATTCCCAATTCCGGTGGCAGCTTCTGGGGAGGTGGGACGAATGCGTAAGACTCGATGAAAGGCTTCTCCGGCCAGCGTATAATCGCCCATTCGGTAATGAGTGTAAGCCATGCCAAGGTGAGCCAGATACCCTTCGCGGCCACCGGCATCGAGGTATTCCTGAAAAGCTTTAATGGCTTCGTCGGATTGTTTCAGGGCCAGATGAGCGTGCCCCAAACGTAATAATACCTGTAAATCAGCTCCTTCCTGACGAGCTTGCTGAAAATTCCGCACGGCTTCGTCCCAGCGATTTTGAGCCGCCATGAGCTGCCCCATCGCAATTCGGGATTGCGGATTGGTATTAACCGATTGTTCCAGGTAACGCTCAATGTGCGGATACGTATTGGTATTCGTAGGAGCGGATTTCCAGAGAGCAATCGCCTGGTTGTAAAAGAGAACGTCTGAATTTTCAGGAGTGGAAGGAGTCGTTCGAAAATAATTCAAAGCCTCCGAGTATTTACCCATCTGACTGGCTGCCAGACCCTTCTGTAAACCCGCATTGGGAAAAGGCAACGGTTGATTAAGTAACTGAAGTGCCTGGGCGGAATGTCCCTGAGCTAATTCCACCAGAGCCAGATTATAGCGAAGCGTATCGCGGTTTTCTACCTTCAGTGCCCCATTGAGCAAAGGCCAGGCCCGGTCATAACGACCACGTTTGGCAAGCTCAGCAGCCAGATTATTCATCTTACGCAACGAATCCGTCCGGGTTTGAGCCGTAACCAGAGTGGATGCACAGAAGAAAAAAATCACCAGCCAACGCAGCATTCTAAAGGAAGAAAGTTTTGAGTTTTGTGTTTAGAGTTTTGGGTTGAAAGCCTCTACCTTTCGCAAGGCTTTCAACATTTACTAAGTATTAGTAACGAAGAGGAAACGCTATTGATTTTCACGTTAAACTCTAAACGTAATAACCCCAAACTCTAAACTCATTTATAAAACTAACGCATAATCAAGGTACTTGGTCTTGGAGGGGAGGGGTTAATTCTTTAACCGGGGATAATCCCATGTCAGCTCCGGCTTTCAGTAAAAACGGATAGGCGTATTCCCATTTGTTCGGTAGAGTTCCCTCCAGAATGGCTTCACGAATGATGGTTTTCAGCGTACCTACTTCTCTGGAAGGTTGCAGCCCGAAGACTTCCATAATCATTTCTCCGGTAACGATGGGCTGAAAATTACGGAGCTGATCGCGTTCTTCAACTTCTTTCATCAGGGCTTCCACCTTATCAAAATTGGCGAGATAACGTTTCACCCGGTTTCCGTCTTTAGAAGTAATATCAGCCCGGCAAAGCTTCATCAGATCGTCCAAATCCTCGCCAGCTTCCACCATAACTCTCCTCAATGCCGAATCTGTGATATCATCTTTGGCCAGAGCAATGGGGCGTAAGTGCAGGCGAACCAGTTTTTTCACTTTCCTCATTTCTTCACCCAAGGGCAACCGGAACTTACGGAAAATGGTAGGAACCATGCGGGCACCCATCTCTTCGTGACCGTGGAAAGTCCAGCCAATTTTGGGATGAAAACGCTTGGTTGCGGGTTTGGCAATGTCGTGCAGGATGGCCGCCCAGCGTAACCACAGGTCGTCACTCATTCGGCAGACGTTATCTAATACCTGAAGTGTGTGGTAAAAATTGTCTTTATGTCCTTTACCATCAATTTGTTCAGCACCTTTCAGGGCCACAAAATCAGGGAAAATGATTTCGAGTAAACCCGAGATTTCCAGTAACTTAAATCCATACGAAGGCGTTTGTGTTCGGATAATCTTGTTGAGTTCGTCCGTAATGCGTTCCTGAGAAATGATTTCAATACGGTCTTTCGTCCGAATTAATCCATCAAACGAATCCGGGTCAATATCAAAACCGAGCTGGGTAGCAAACCGAATGGCCCGCAGCATGCGAAGGGGGTCATCGGAAAAAGTAATATCTGGATTAAGTGGTGTCCGAATGACTTTCCGGCGTAAATCGGCCTGGCCGTCAAAAGGATCAATCAGGGTGCCAAAGTCTGCTTTATTCAGAGAAATGGCTAATGCATTGATGGTGAAATCACGACGATTCTGGTCATCTTCCAGCGATCCGTCTTCTACAATGGGTTTGCGGGAGTCGGAGCGATAGGATTCTTTACGAGCTCCGACAAATTCTACTTCCCAGCCATCAAACTTTACCTGGGCCGTGCCGAAATTTTTGAAAACGGCCAGAGAAGCCTGTTTATCGCCCGAGTTTCTGGCCACTTGCTCAGCTAGAGCGATGCCACTTCCTACGCAAACAATATCAATATCCTTGGAAGGTCGATTCAGTAACAAATCCCGTACGTAGCCGCCAATGACATAGGTTGGCAGGTTCAGTTGCTCCGCAGAGCGGGCAATGATCTGAAATACAGGATGATTTTTAATTAATTCATTCATGGCGAAAAGCCGGATCGGTGATCATTGGGCTCGCAAAAGATCTATGCGAGAACCTGATACTGTATTATTTACGGATAAATTCAAATTCACCACCCACGCCCAGTCGAACGATGCGGGAAGGTTTGCCGGAAGTCCAGCCTGCCGGAGCTGGAATTATTTCCTGAGCCGCCTGGCGGATGTCAGGAGTAATATCTTCACTTTTCTTAGGAATGGGCTGACCTGAAATTGCGGCAATTGTAGAAACGAGAGGTTTGCCGAAACTTTTTACCAGATCAAGGCAAGGGCCTGATTTCACAACGCGAATGGCAATGCTTCTGTCGGGAGCCAGCAGATTTTCGGCCACATTTTTTCCCTGAGGAAAGACTACAGTTAACGGATCTTCGGCGTATTCGATCAGGTCAAAAGCCAGATCGGGCACTTTCGCGACGTAACGATCCAGCATGGAGGTATCCCACAGCAAGATGATCAGTCCCTGCTGAGGGGGAATTTGACAGGTTTTGCGAAGTAACTCCACCGTTTCCGGTCGAGTGGCATCTCCGCTCAGTCCCCATACGGTATCGGTAGGATGAAGCACCAAGCTTCCGTTTCGCAAAGCCTGCAAGGGCATTTTGATATTCATAGTACAAAAGTAACCTCTCTTTTTGAGTTTTGAGCGGCCGTCGCTACGGTTTTGAGTTTGGAGTTTGGAGTTTGGAGTTTGGAGTTTGGAGTTTGGAGTTTGGAGTTTGGAGTTTGGAGTTTGGGAAGAGAAAACTCGTAAAGGTAAGCAAGACGTTTGGATATCGAGACCCTAACCCCGTAGGGGTTCAATATTGATAGCCCCGGATGACAATCCGGGTTTCTTATGAGATTACTTAATGGATGGACCCGGGATAAACGTTGGAGGGACCCATACGCCAATCTCCCGCCTTGACTGGTGTCTTCACCAGCCATTAATAGGAAGGCTAGTGGTTGGTGAGGACACCAACCATGGTGGATGGGAAGAGAGTTGGAAATGAAGACCTTAACCCCGTAGGGGTTCAATATGGGTAGCCCCGGGTAAAACCCGGGGTAAACGTTGGACGGGCCCATACGCTAGTCTTCCGCCTTGGCTGGTGTCCTCACCAGCCATTACTAAAAGCCTGGTAGTTGGTGAAGACACCAACCATGACGGAGTTTTGGAGTTTACAATCCCCAACAACACGCGATCATTCTATGGTCGCATCTGGGTAAGAGACGGTTAGCGTTGCTTTAGGGATTATAAATCCCTTACAGACGGCTTTCGGATTACAAATCCGAAAGAGCGTAGTTTGAAAAGAAAACAATAACCCCGGAGGGGTTAAATGTAGCGGTCTTGCTTGAAAACGAAAAACAGCTAATGGAAAACGGTACTAATGAACCGGATGCTCCAGTTTATAGAGAAAAAAGGCTTCTTTCGAAGATTGATTAGCGGCGGGAGGGTACTTCCGAAAACCCCAACTCAGGTAATATGGACCATACCAGGAAATCAGGGAAGGGTACGGGTCACGATCGATTGATTTGTTAAGTTCAGCGGGTAATAACTCGTATTCTTCAATCTTGCCTAGCGTTTTATCTTTCTGAATCTGAAGAGCCCTGACTTTGGATTCATACGTATAACTCAAGCAAAGTGTGTTGGAACTGAGCGTACTAAGTTGCACTTGTGGACTCAACAAATCGGAGGTCAAATCCTTTAATTCCATCGAGTTATCCCATACGAGTTCGCCCGAACGATTCAGGCCGCAAACCAAAGCGTGGGTATAACGGAAGGATTCATAACTATTTTGAAGGCGGCGATTGGTAACAGCCGTTGGGGTAAAAGAACTGCTGGTTTTGGTTTGGGGAAAGTAGGCTTCCGCCACCATCAGATAACCCTCCTCCGTGGGAATCAGATCCTGAATATGAAGCAGGTAATGAAATTTCAGGTCCTTGCCCAGTTTCTTTTGGGCTGCAATTTTATTTCGCATCCGTTCCTGTCGACTGGGTTTCAGGTAATTGAAGAAATTCTGTAAATCCGAAAAGGGAACGTACTGAATCTTGTTCTGTGGCTGATCGGTTACTTTGGTGAGGTATAAGCCCTGCGAATAATCCGAGCAGTTGAGTGAATAGTTGCCTACCAGCAAGGACTCCCCATTTTCCAGATGAACAATTTTAGCCGTAATCAGACTTCGGTCGGACTCGTCATTAAGGGTAGTTTTGCTCAACAAATGCCCGTCATAAGCATACGTGTACATCTGAAGCAGGCATTTTCCGCGACGATTGTACTTACTGAAAACGTGAATTTTATTTCCTTTTTCATCCACGTCCAGGTCATTGATGGTTAAATGAAAGTCAAATAATTCGGGGAGAGCCTGTGAGGTTTTATCAAAAAAACTGAAAGAAACTACTACCGGACGGTCATTATAAGTACCTCCCAAAAAGGCTTTATTACCCAGAATTTTAAATTTCGAAACAATGTCAATGGCCGGTACTTCCCCTTCAATTACTTCCATTTCGCCCGTGTCAAGGCTGGTTTTCCAGATTTGGATTTTATCAGAATCCGGGTCGCCACAGAGCCAGAATAAATGTTCGGGTGTGTGGTAAGAAAGTAAGGCTTTGTACGGTGGCTTCAGTTTAAACTCGCTTTCCCAGCGTAAAGCCAGTGTCGAATCGTAGCGACTAAACTGATAGGTATGGTTGATGCCCCGAGAGGGGTTATCAAGAATTTTAGTAACCAAAACGCCCTGACTTCCCAGGGGCAGCACTTCAAAATCGTCCGTAAGTTTATCATCCCTCAGAATTTCCAGCCGTTTAGAAGGAAGCATCTGAGCCCAGACCGAACTGGCGTACAGGCAAAAAATAACCAATAAAAGACGTTTCATAGCGGCGAAAATTAGGGTCATTACAAAGCATTCATACCCCGGTCGTAGGGCAGACCGAGGTATGAGCGAATTTACTGGAAAGGAACGGAGTGAACAAGGGTTATGCTCATTCCTTTGCATGAAATAATGGGGGAAGGGGATTCTGAAAATCAGTACTTAAGAGTGAAATAAGGGATAGTTAGGTAGGTGGAATGTAATGATCTGTTAGTTAATAGGCAGGTTCGTCGTCCTGGGGCAGGGGAATGCCTAACTGATAGGCCCAGTCCTCCCAGGGAACGTATTCCTTAAAAATCATAATCCCTACAATGACGGAGAAAATGGCCGTAATTAGTACCGCTCCTGCAGCCAGATCCTTGATTTCGCCGGCAATCTTTCGGTATTCAGGCGAAACCATATCCACGGTTTTTTCAAAAGCCGTATTGATCGCCTCTGTTACCCAAACCAGTACAATGCAGATCAGCAGGTTTACCCAGTCTTTTTTGGTAATGTTCAGATAAAAACCCATACACACCACAACCAGTGTAGCCAGCAGGTGAATCCGGGCGTTGTTTTCCGAATAAACCATGACTTTCAAACCCTTGAGGGCATAGCGAACACTTCGAAAAAACTTGGGAATGTCAATGGGCATGACGCTGGGTTTGCAAATGGTTTAAAAATAGCTTGACGCGGTTTGATGAAGTCAGAAAAGGTTTTATTATGCATACTCTCAAACAACCTTAAACGCAATCAAACGCTTTCTTTTTGCATCAAACTTAGGAGGACGAGGTAAGAAATGCCAATCATTACCGAAAATTCAAGCGTCATCAGGATCGCCTGTTTGTTGACCAGACTCTCCAGAATCTGTTGGATGAGTAAGCCCGGTTTCGTAAACGGGTGCCAGCTATTGAGCCGTTTGACCCGACCAAGGTAAATGCCGAAGCCACTTAAAGGCAATACGGCAAGCATCACGTATTCAGACCATTTCGGGATAATTCGCATCAGATTTTGCCGCATCCAGTGGAAGGATAATAATCCGCAGATCAGGCTAGTCATAGCGTAACTAAAAATCATCAAGGCATCGTGCCAGGCTGGAATGCCGCTGGAATGCTGAATGTGAATAAAATCCGTAATAACGTAAGGAGCATTCGGAAAAAATAGCAGCCAAAGTATGCCTACAGAGGCCAGTTTAAGTTTTGAGCCGGGTTCGTTCAGGGTAATGCGTTCAAACCAGAGCGAAAGAAAAAGTGGCATCCAGGCCAGGAACAGATTCCAGTTAATCATGACATACCAGCCGCCGTGGGTAATGCCAAACCGAATGGCTAGAAACGTAGCCGAAAGAACAGATAAAGCCGAGAGGCTGCCAATCTGTAAAGTGCGGGTGTGAATGAGTTGCATAAGCGAAAGGTTGAAGGTTGAATTATTTTTTTAAAGGGTGGGAGGTGAGGTGTTGATAGAGTTTCCAGTCACTATAATTCCAAGATTGCCAGGCATCTGGGTATCGTTCATACCGCTTTTGAAAAGATTCAACAGCGAAACTTAATTTATCCTCAAGACCTGGATGCGTTTCGCTGTAGGCCTGTAATTGAGGAAGATTAGAGGGGTGAAGACTGAATAAGTAGCTTAGGTCAAGACTACGGGAGTAGTTTAAATTATAGTGAGTAATAATCTTAGCCCAGGGCATCGCTACCATGAGAATAAAAACAAAGTAAGTAATCCAGCTATTCACACGAAATAGATAGGCATTGGTCTTCTTTTGGTGAATTTTTAAAAGCGTAGTGAATAATCCCAATCCTGTTAAAAGCAGCCAGATGTAAACGCCTATTCGCTTATAGGTTAGCCCATAATTTTGAACATATAACGAATTGGTATGGGTAGTAACTGCAAGTAATAAAATGTTTAGTCCAATCCACGTATAAGCCTGTTTTACTAAGGTTTGATTATTGGGAAAGAAATTCAGGTTTTTACGGAAATAGAACAAAATCAGAGTAATAGCTAATAAGATACTGATAATTAGGACATTGATCCCGTCATGAACGGATTGGGACAACTCGTATGCCGATTGAGCTTTGGAGCCTGAATAAAGAGATTGAAGTTCGACCACTAAAAAGATAGCCAGCAAACTATTCAACATAACCAGCATAATAACTCCCTGACGATACTCCCATTTTAATTGCAATAAATGGCCTTTGAATCGGGTACGAATTCGTTTTAATGTATTAGGTCTACTTAAATCACTTTCAGTAAAAGCGTTAGGAGAGTAAGGGAAGATTAAGGCTGGTATCCAGGTTAATCCTACGAGAAATAAAAAGAGGTAACCTGCGTCCAGGGTGTAAGTGGTTGAGAGAAAAGAAAAATTAGGATTAGCCCAATAATAGAGTCCATAAAAACACAGGGTAATGGCGAGTGGAGGAAGTAATAGTTGAATTTGTTTGGAAAAGCGTCGTTGATTCGTTGGCGTATCGGCCTTGGTTAACCAGTTTGCCCCGGCATTAAACGAGGCTATCCCAATGAAGCTAACGAAACCATTGAACGCAGAAACGTAAGGGGATAACTGAGCAATAGAATTGTAGCCAATCAATAACAGAATTGAAAAAATATAGAGAAAAATGGAAGTATCGCCGCCGTAGAAAGCTATAGTCATTCCACAAAGAACAGATCCCAGACTGGCTAACTGGGTATTTCTTTGCTTTAAATAATCACGGTTCCGAACGAGTAAAAGGGTCAACACCAGGACGTTAAGTGCCAGAAAATTAATTCCAAAATTCTGGTTGTAGAACAGATAGTTCTGTAAAATAATAGCGGCGATCAAAAGAAAGAATCCGTATTTCATATTAAAAAGTACTTTGAATTACAAAGTTAAAGGCTAAAAAAAATTAAGACTTGGTCGGCACTGATTTTAAAAGTGATTCCAGGGCGTTGAGGTGTTCCTGAAAGGCCTGGCGGCCCGTTTCGGTAGCCTGATAGGATGTATTGGGTTTACGACCGATAAATCCTTTTCGAATAGCAACGTATTGTACTTTTTCCAGAGCCATCAGGTGGCTGGCGAGGTTACCATCGGTTTGCTGAAGTGTTTCTTTCAGCGTATTAAATTCTACCCAATCGTTCACCATCAGCACGGACATAATGCCCAGCCGTACCCGATTCTCAAATGCTTTATTTAACTGATCAATAAAACTTTTCATAGAAATCAGACCCCAAAAGTCTGCTTATGCCCCGTATTTACGATACATGATAATACCGTACAGGATGTGGAGGACGCCAAAACCCAGGGCCCAAAATAACAGGCTAGTGCCCGTCGAGGCAAACCAACCGCAGCAAATTCCCAGGATTAATTCACATAATCCTAAATTTCTTACGTCGCTATGGGTGTATTTGCTGGCATTAATGAGTGCCATTCCATAAAAAATAAGTGTACAAGCGGCTATTAATTCCGGTGCACGGAACAGTAAAAAATAGCAGAAAAAGGCACCTGTACCCAGAGGAATGGCCATATTAATCAGTAATCGTTTGGAAGTGGCATCCCAGAGTTTCCAACCCCGCTGGCGGGCCCGACGGTTGGTAAAGTAAAGTCCGCCGACAATGGAAAGTAACATGACCCCACCAAAGTTGACCACGAAGAACTGATAAAATCCATAAGGCTTGGATACAAAAGCCTGACCAACGATAGAATCGGTACCTTCCAGGAATTTCCAGGCGGCGGCGGCTCCTAGTAGAGCTACAGTTCCAGCAAAAACTCCAGATAATCCGCTTAGGGATAAAAACCGGGAGGAACGCTCCATCATTTGACGGATTTCAGACAAGTCGCGTAAGGGTCCTTCTTCTTGGGTCATAAATCGAAGTACTTTGTATTGCAAAGTAAATAAAACCTGATTCAATAAGTCAATAGAAAAGGGAAAATTTATTTTTGGTGGATGAGTTAGGGTCGATGATAAATCCTTTGACAGATTCCTTTCGGCTGGCAAATCCGAAAAAGCAAAGAGTTAACGAAATCAACAAAATAAAACCTCAGCGGGGTTATGAAGAAAAGATTACTTGCCTCCCCATTATCCGTAAAGACTGTCATCTCGAACGAAGAGAGAGACCTTTCCTGGCGTTAGGGCGATTGACAAGCCTAGTCAAGTTCGTAGCCTTCGTAAGTTCCTTCGCTTTGCTCTGGATGGCAGATTTAGGTATCAGCATAAATGCGTCAATAGCCTGCTTGAATCCAAGGAAAGACCAACGTGAGTTCTACTTCATCTTATCTCAAAATTTTATTTTAGACTAAAAATCCAAGAGAGTGAGGATAAAGAAGAAGTAAGAAAATTGACCGACAAAACCCCGGAGGGGTTAAATATGAATAGCTTCGGTCTGGATGGACCCGGATCATAATCCGGGAAAAATTCGAAAGGAAGGCCCTAGCCTGGTATTACCCGCATTTCATATAGGGTTAGCCTACGACTAACCTATATTCAACCCTAAGCAAAAGATTACTTACCCGATCGTTGCCCAATCCAGAGACCAATCAAAACCAGAACCGTTCCGGCGGCAGTATACAGGGTAAAAGGTTCGCCGAGTAAAAACGTGGCGTAAGCAAAACCAAAAACGGGACAGAGGAAAAGAAATAGGGAAGCCCGAACGGCATCATCTTTCAGCAACTTCAGCCAAAGCTGAACCGCCGCAACGGAAACGAAAATAATTAACCACACTTCGGTAGCCCAAAAGCGGTTATCGTAATGGCTTTCCTTTTCGTGAAAAAAATAAATCAAAGGAAGACAAATCACCCCTGAAATTAGGGCCTGCCAGCCGTTGATGCTACTTCGGGATAACTTCCAGTCGATTTCAGAAAAGTAAATCGTAGCTACTGAATAGGAGAGCATACTCAGAAAAAGCAGTAATAACCCTTGTGGTGTAGCAAAGCTATTTTGAAGTAAAGGATACGTCGCTATTGCAACGCCAGCCATGCCCAAAACAATAGCAATCCATGCTTTTGAGCGAACGCTTTTACCCGTATAAAATGCAGATATAATACTGATTAGCAAAGGGTTAATGGCAATAGCCAAGCTGCCAATGCCAGCGGCCACCTGTTTCATGGCAAATACGAATAAACCCAGATAAATAACGGTATTAAGAACGGCAAATAGGAGCAACTGTAGCCATTCCTTACCCTGAGGCATTCGCTGTTTTTCAAAGGCTAATGCGTAAATCAACAAGAAAAATCCAGCCCCGAAATAACGGATATCAAACAGAACCATGGGTTCTGCCGATTGCAGCCCAAACTTGGCCGCTACGGAGGCCGATGACCACAAAGCTGCAAACAATAAGCCTGTGGCGACAAATGAATTTTTCACGATAGGAGGAAAGAAAGTATAAAAAAAGAGGCGGAATCCATCATTCCGCCTCTAACAAGTTATTCGTCGATGAATCGTTTGGTAATGGGCTGATACGAATCAATTCGCCGGTCGCGGAAATAGGGCCACGTCGTTCGAATCCGATCAGCCACTTCCAGGTCAAGTTCCTGTACGTGAACGGTTTCCTGATCGTGTGGAGCGAGGTATAATAAACCTCCGTGGGGTTTGGCAACAAAGCTACCGCCCCAGAATTCCTGATCCGCTTCGCGACCTACGCGGTTCACTGCGACTACGTAAACACCGTTCGCCACCGCGTGACTCCGCTGAATGGTTTGCCAGGCTTCGTATTGCTCTTTATTAACCTGAGGGTCGGTTTCGTTTATATCCCAGCCAATAGCGGTGGGGTAAAACAGGATATCTGCACCCATCAGAGCCGTAATGCGGGATGCTTCAGGATACCACTGATCCCAGCAGATGAGCACGCCGATTTTAGCAAATTTGGTATCAAAAACTTTATAACCTAAATCGCCGGGGGTGAAGTAAAACTTCTCGTAATAACCCGGATCATCGGGAATATGCATTTTACGGTATTTGCCCAGATAGGTACCATCCGCATCTAAAACAGCGGTTGTGTTATGGTATAAACCAGCGGCCCGTTTTTCAAACAGAGAAGCGACAATAACTACGCCCAATTCAGCCGCCAGCTTGCTCATACGGTCAGTGGTTGGACCGGGAATGGCTTCTGCCAGCGAGAAATTGTGGTGATCTTCAACGTCACAAAAATACAGCGAAGTAAAAAGCTCCTGCAAACATACGATCTGAGCACCTTTGGAAGCAGCTTCGCGAATGCCAGCTTCGGCCTTCTGAATATTGGCCTCCACATCGGCAGAGTTAGTCATCTGCACCAGGCCTACATTTACTTTTTTATTCATTTTTCTTGAACAGATTCAATCGTTATAGCTGGGTTGGACGATCTGGTTTGCCCTGTACGACCGCTTCAGAAATAACGTATAGTACTGATTTTGGTTCCGGTTTTCCGTGCGGATTTATCCGATTTTGCGTTTCGTGAAATACGTCTGCACCTCTTCTCTTCCTAAAGCATTAAATGTCATTTCCTGCGTTAGTCCACCTTTACGGGCTACGGCCACGCCATAATGCATGTCCATATAGCCGTCAATGTGGTGAGCATCAGGGTTAATGGATACTAACACGCCTTTTTCAAGAGCATAAGGAATCCATCGCCAATCCACGTCCAGTCGGTAAGGACTCGCATTAAGTTCCAAAATAACACCATTCGCCGCACATGCGTCTATTAACTTTTTGTGATCAACGGGGTACCCGGGGCGAGAAAGTAACAACCGACCCGTCGGGTGTCCAATAATAGTAGTGTACGGATTTTCGATGGCGGTAATGAGCCGCTGCATGGCCCGTTCTTCCGTCATTTTCAGATTGGAGTGAACCGATGCCACCACAAAATCAAAGGTCTTGAGCACTTCCGACGAGTAATCCAGCGAACCATCTCCCAGAATATCGGATTCAATGCCTTTAAAAATGATGAAATTCAGTCCCTCTTTCTGGAACTGGGCGTTCAGATCATCTACCTGCTGATGTTGCTGATAAACCCGCTCCTCGTTCAACCCATTGGCATACGTTGCCGACTTGGAGTGATCGGCAATGCCTAAGTACTGCAAGCCTAACTTCGCCGCCGCCCGAGCCATTTGCTCTAAGGTATGTTTTCCATCCGACCAGGTTGAGTGGTTGTGAACGGTACCTTTCAGGGCATCCCAGGTGATGAGGTTTTTGCTTTGAAAAGCAGGGTCAAATTCCAGCTCGCCATTGCGTAACTCCGGCGATAGATAGGGCATGCCCAGTTTCGTATAAATCGCTTCTTCGGAATCGTGAGGTTCCAGTAAGGCCGTTTTTAGAAGTGTAGTCGTGCCAACGGGTTGAATCAAATGTTTTTCATCCGAGGAATGCACAAAAACCTGATTAACAAATTGCTGCGGTTTAACGATTCGCACTTCTACCGGAATCGTCCGGTCCAGAAAACGGCCTCGCCAGATGAACGGGGTAGAGGCCTTTTCATCGGGCGTAAGAAACTCCAGCGTATTCAGAAACGACTGCACTTCTGCTGGTTTTTCTGCGGAAACCACCAGTTGAATCAGCTCAACAATTTCCAGCTTGCGGCGGACCTCTCCGGTAATTTCAACTTTATACTTTTTCTCTAAAGCATCAAACAATACTTCAGCTAAAACCAGAGCCGCGTCCATGCGAAGTTTAGAGGAATTGGATTGCAGGAAAAGCAGATTCGTATGAATCGTTTCCTGCGTCTTTTCGCCGAAACCCTTCAGTTTGGCAATATCTCCGTTCTCACAAGCCAATAATAGCTGCTGCGTATCAGTAATGCCCAGCTCTTTCCAGATGGTACGAATTTTCTTCGGTCCAATTCCCTTGATTCTGAACATGTCCAGAATACCTTCGGGCGTGTTAGCTAATAAATCATTGAGATCTTTTAAAGAACCCGTCGTACGGATTTCATCGATTTTCGCAGCCATACTTTTCACTACCCCGGGAATCATCGAAAGCTCTTCGATGGGGGCAGTAAGCAGGTCAACGTTAGTTTTATCGAGATTAAAAGCGGCATTCTGGTAGTTACGAATTTTAAACTCGTTTTCACCATGAAGCTCCAGCAGCTTGGTAGTCAGTTCGAAAATTTCAACTATTTCTTCGTTCGTCACGAGACAGGCAATTTTTTGAGCAAGATAAAACCCTAAAGCTGTTTTTCCTGTTTTGTGGAATGATTTTACGGGTTAATAACTAGAAATGAGCTAGTTAAGTTTAGGTTGCAGGAACAGAAAATAAAACATGCAGACAACAGAAATGACGTTACTGAAAATCAGTAATTCACAGGGATAAACCCCTAAACAATTCTTGATTTATGTCAGTTTAGTGAAAATGACGTATACATGAGCAAATAGATGTAAGATTGATTTTTAATAATTTGCATAATGAATATAAAAAAATAAATATTCTAGCAACCATATAGTCAATTTTCCAGTGTAATCTTAGGCTTTATCTGAAAAAATATATTTTTGTGAGTCTTATTTTTTATAGATATTATTCCGCCAAGTCAATATCATTATAACTATTTCAACACACTGTCAATAGTATGAAATTAGCCGTAGTAGGGACCGGATACGTGGGATTAGTCACGGGCACGTGCTTTGCCGAAACAGGAAACCAGGTGGTTTGCGTGGACATCGATGCCCGCAAAGTCGAGAAGATGAAAAGTGGGATCATCCCCATCTACGAGCCCGGTCTGGAAGAGTTATTCTTACGTAACACCGCTGAAGGCCGCCTCTCCTTCACGACTTCGTTAGCCGAAGGCATTGAAGGAGCCGAAGTGATCTTTCTGGCTCTACCCACGCCTCCCGGCGAAGACGGCTCGGCCGATCTTAAGTACATCCTGGGTGTAGCCAAAGACCTGGGCCCTTTGCTCAAACAATATACCGTCATCATCGACAAATCGACCGTTCCCGTGGGAACGGCGGAGAAAGTAAGAGCCGCCATTGCTGCAAACGCTAGCGTGGAGTTCGATGTGATCTCTAACCCTGAATTCCTTCGCGAAGGCGTAGCCGTGGAAGACTTCATGAAGCCCGACCGCGTGGTGATTGGAACGACTTCGGAGAAAGCTAAAGCGTCTATGAACCGGCTGTATGCCCCGCTGGTGCGTCAGGGCAACCCCATCATCTTCATGGACGAGCGTTCAGCCGAGATGACCAAGTACGCCGCCAATGCCTTTTTAGCGGTCAAGATTACCTTTATGAACGAGATTGCCAACCTCTGCGAGAAAGTGGGAGCCAATGTCGATGACATTCGCCGGGGCATTGGTACCGACAGCCGGATTGGCAAACGCTTTTTGTTTGCCGGGATTGGTTACGGAGGCTCGTGCTTCCCCAAAGACGTGCAGGCTCTTTCCAAGACGAGTAGCGAGCACGACTACGATTTCCAGATTCTGGATTCGGTGATGAAAGTCAACGAAGAGCAGAAGACGCGGTTGTTGCCCTCGGTACTGGAGTACTTTGGCGGAGACGTCAAGGGCAAGACGATTGCCGTATGGGGCTTGGCCTTCAAACCCTACACCGACGACATCCGGGAAGCTCCGGCCTTGTATAACATGCGAGAACTGCTGGCGGCGGGGGCTCACGTGAAGGCGTATGATCCCGAGGCGATGGAGAACGTAGCGAATCTAGCGGATCTGGGCTCGAAGGTGACCTTCACCAAAGATGCCTATTCGGCGTTAGTGGATGCCGATGCGTTGATGATTATGACGGAGTGGCCTCAGTTTAGAACGCCGGATTTTGAGAAGCTCGAAGCCCGGTTGAAAAACAAGGTGATCTTCGATGGCCGTAACGTCTATGAACTCGAAGACATGAAAGAGAGAGGCTATACTTACTTCTCCATTGGTCGTCAGAAAATTAATTAATACCTACCTAGAAGCGGAAAGAACCCAGTATCTTTCCGCTTCAATTCTTTTCTTTTAGAAACTTATGAAACGTGTGTTAATCACCGGAGCCGCCGGTTTTTTGGGCTCTCACTTAAGTGATCGCTTCATTAAAGAAGGGTACTACGTTATCGGGATGGACAATCTGGTCACGGGTGATCTCAAAAATATTGAACACCTCCGTTCGTTGCCCCAATTCGAATTTATTCACCACGATGTATCCAACCACATTGATGTTTCGGGTGAACTGGATTACATCCTGCACTTTGCCAGTCCAGCTAGTCCAATTGACTACCTCAAGATTCCGATCCAGACCTTGAAAGTAGGATCACTCGGCACGCACAACTGTCTGGGTTTGGCTAAAGCCAAAGGAGCCCGGATTCTGGTGGCATCCACTTCGGAAGTGTACGGCGATCCGCTGGTACACCCGCAAACGGAAGATTACTGGGGTCACGTAAACCCGATTGGTCCTCGTGGGGTGTATGATGAAGCAAAACGTTTTCAGGAAGCGATCACGATGGCCTACCACCGTTACCACGGCATAGAGACTCGCATTGTTCGCATCTTTAATACCTACGGTCCCCGGATGCGTCTAAACGACGGTCGCGTATTACCCGCTTTCATTGGTCAGGCTCTACGTGGCGAAGATTTAACGGTATTCGGTGATGGTTCGCAAACGCGTTCTTTCTGTTACGTAGATGACCTCATCGAAGGCATTTACCGATTGCTCATGAGCGATTATGCTGAACCCGTGAACATTGGTAACCCCGGCGAAATCACGATCAAGCAATTCGGTGAAGAAATCATCAAACTAACCGGAACGAAACAACAGTTGATTCTCAAGCCTCTGCCGCAGGATGATCCCAAGCAGCGTCGTCCGGACATTACCCGTGCTCAGCAGATTTTGGGTTGGGAGCCTCAGATCAGTCGCGAAGAAGGGCTGAAACGCACCTACGAATACTTCAAGACCCTGCCCGAAGAGGAATTGTACAAGGCAGCAAACTATCGTTTCGGTACCCCTTACGAACAAGGCAGCCACACGATTAGCAAATAACAGTACCTAGTATTGATACAGGAAAAGGCCAGCAATCGCTGGCCTTTTCCTGTATTGAACGAATGAGTAATCAAGTTAATGATGACCGTTCATTCCACCGCCATTTACACTGGTTTGGCGGTCAATGGAAGAGGGTAATACGTGCCCCTGTTCTATAAATTTAGGCTCAACTTTTTCAGGTTCCGTATGCTCCCGACTAGAAGTGCCTTTCGCCAGTCCATCTTTAAACGAAGCCACCCGGCGACCGATTTCCGCATTTTTCTGATCTTCTTCCAACCTACGAATGTGATCTCGCAATTCCTGGCGGCGGTCGTTTAGTTCAGTAATGGGAGTGAGGTAATGGAGTTTGTTTTCCAGGGTTCCTTTCTGAATTAAATGCTCCGCAAGACCGTTTTCAATAGTGGCTAATTCCCCTAATTTTTGGAGACGAAGTTTGCGTAACCGCTTCAGTCGCGGTCCGGCCTGTAACCATCGGAACCAGAATCCTTGAAGGATGGGAAAAGAAACCCCGAGGCAAACGGCCCCTGCCACCGCAAATAGCACCCCCGAAAGTACGAACGATGCCAATGCAAACGGACTCGTGACTAAGCCCTGATTCAGTACATCGACCTGCTGCATCTGTTTTTCTACCTGTAAAATGGCAGAAGCAGAGTTAGGGTCGGCCTGCTGAATCTGAAGGTTCTTGATGTTCTGAGTAATAGCTTGTTTCATTTTGTCGGTTCGGTACGCTTCGTAACGGAACCAACCCAGAATGAATAAGGTAAGCACAGAAAAGACAGCCAATGTAATTTTGAAAGCTGCGTACAACTTCTGACTTTTCTCCTGATTCTGTAAATAAGGCCCCTCAATCAGACGGTCGTAAACGGGCTTTAATAAGACCGAGACCATCGCCAGACCAACGGCAAAAAACCAGGCTTCGGTCTGGTTACGAATGTTGAGGGCGTAGGCAACAATTTCGTGCGAGATAATTAAATCCCCCGCCACGAATGAAACACCAGCGACAAAATACAGAATCCCCGCAAATAGCGAATACTTGGGAGCGGCTTTCTGATAGCGTTCTTCCAGTGAAGTAATGTCCTGCTCGGTTTCCGCAATACGTTTACTTTGCCTTTCAACTTCTTTGTTAATTCCGTCAATTTTTACCAGATGCTGCTGGAGGGAAGCAAAAGCTTGCTGTTGATCCTGACGCGTTTGCCGGATTTCGCTGTCAACTTCGCGTAGTTCCTGTTGGTAAGAAACAATCTGGTTTTGTAACCGATCCGCATTCACGGTATTGGTTACAAAATCTGCATAAGCATCCGGGTTTACTTGCTCTAAGCCACTGCTATAGCCACGATGAAAATCCTGATTTTGCGAATCATCGGGGTTGTTCAGGGGTGGTTGTGTCATGATTTCTACGTTTTAAATGGGTCAATCGATTCTTCCATCCAATCCGGTTACGGGGTAGGGAAAAGGCAATGATTAGCACAGAAGAATGTAGAATTGTTTCGTAGAAAATGAAGCAGGATTAATGGAACAGCGGTGACACTAGATATATAAACGAAAAAAACGCCTTTCCCGTTGAGTAAGGTTCGAAAAAACTTAGAAATGCAAAAGAGCAGAAGGCAGACTTAAACGCCAAATAACTGTTTCAGAACCATCCACAAAGCCTTTTTCTTGGCTTTATCTTCATGGAAGTCTTTCAGGTGATCGACCATCACGAAATTGATATCCTGTACATTTCGAACCTGATAGGGCATCAGGAAAATCTGCAAACCAATCTTCTTCAGGGGAACGCCAAAGGTTAATACATGGTGCACCATTTTCCCACTTAAAAGATTCTGATGTTCTGAAACGGAAACCTGAGCAAGATCCAGTAAGTCAATGGTATCCAGTGAAAGATTGACCGATTTAAGGATATTCTGGAGCAAGTCTAAATCCTGCAAGGAAGGGTTCTCTGTCAATAGTAAAACCTGATGGCTAAGTTGAATCGGCTTAGGTTCAGCAGGTTTGACAGGTGGGGTAACTGGTTCAGGTGGCGTAACCACAGGGGGCGTTACTACTGCCGCTGCCGGAGTTTCGGCTTCTACCGGTTTTTCAATGATTTCCTCAACAAAAGGTACCGTAGGTGTCACCTCTTCTACCGAACTAACTTCTTCCTGCGTAGTTTCCTGAACTGAAATATCTGAAGAAATCAGAAAAAGCTGCTCCTGCGAAAAGAGTTGCTGTAAAAAAGCCGTATCACCCGAACCGTTCATCATGCCGCAAAAATACGGAGAGATTGGCAAGAAGCTTTCATTGAAACCAGGTTTAAGCCTGAAAATTGAATTTGGAGTGAGGTTAACTCAAAACGCTAAACCGAAAACTCCCGTATCTTTGCCGCCTGATTCTGATACCGGGCTGCAACCAAACTTCCCACAGCAATCGTAACACTGATGACACCCAAAGAACAAGGTTTTTTCTTTCCTGCTGAGTGGCACCCACACCGGGCTACCTGGCTGACTTTCCCGCATAACGACCACTCCTGGCAGGGAGACAAACTTGCCGGTATGCGTCCGCAGTATATTCAATTTATTAAAGCTATTTCTCAGGGCGAAAAAGTTTGCATTAATGCCAATAGCGAAGCCCTTAAAACGCAAATTATCGGCTGGTTAACCGAGGCAGGCGTTGATCTTAATCAGATTGAATTTTTGATTAACCCTACCAACGATGCCTGGTGCCGCGACCACGGTCCAGCTTTTCTGATTAACTCCGAAACTAAACAACGCCAGATTGTAAACTGGGGCTATAACGCCTGGGGTGGTAAGTATCCACCGTATTCGGATGATGATGCTCTGCCTGTTAAAATTGCGGCCTATCTGGATTTGCCTTACGTATCACCAGGAGTGATTATGGAGGGGGGATCGGTTGAATTCAACGGAGCGGGAACGGTATTAACTTCCAAATCCTGTTTACTCAATCCTAACCGTAATCCCCATTTAACTCAGGGCCAGATCGAGCAATACCTGTGCGATTATTATGGCATGGAGCAGGTATTATGGGTAGAAGATGGCATCGTCGGTGATGATACGGACGGACACATTGATGATACTACTCGTTTCGTAAATGAAGATACCGTTGTGGCTTGCGTGGAAACAGATCGGAATGATGAGAACTTTGAAGTGTTAAATACGAACCTTCAAATGCTTAAAGAAATGCGTCTGTTGAATGGTAAACAATTAAATATCATTGAGTTACCGATGCCCAAGCCCGTTTATATCAATGATTTTCGTACGCCCGGCAGTTACGCCAACTTCCTGATTTGTAATGCAGGGGTGATCGTTCCGGTGTTTGATAACCCTAATGATCAAATGGCGATTGATATTCTGGAAAAGGCATTTCCGACGCAGAAAGTGATTCCTTTGTTGGCTAATGAAATCATTTGGGGGCAGGGAAGCTTCCACTGTCTAAGCCAGCAGGAACCTTTGGTTTAGACGATACCGAATAAACGCCAGCGAAAAAGCTAGTACACCGATGCTAGCTTTTTCCGCTGGCACTCTGTCCTGTATTATTGAAAGCCTTACTCTGGGTTTAGACGATATTGAGTGAATGTCAGCGAAAAAGCTACTATGCCGATGCCAGCTTTTTCGCTGGCATCTCTTGCCTCTGCCATGGAAAGCATTGCCTTATGAGTAGAGGATACTGAAAAAATGCCAGTCCAGCGAAAAGCCTTGCATCTCTCGTTTCTGTCATGGAAAGCCTTGTTATAAGGAAAAAATGCCAGCCTAACTTATTACCAAAACTTTAAAAACCTATGATTAACTACAACGGGCGGCGTTTCCGAACAGCCGTTAATACTGAAAATGGGGAAGTAAATAATGAAACCATTTTTAACTATTACCAGCAAAATGGAGAGGTATGGGCCGATTATGCGGGTGGTTCCGTCATTCGTGGTTCGATTATTGGGAAGGTAACTGAAGAAGGAGCCATTGACATGGTGTATCATCATCTGAGCGAAACGGGTGAATTGCGAGCCGGAAAGTGTCACTCCGTGCCTGAAGTTATGAACAATGGAAAAATCCGTTTGCACGAAACCTGGCAGTGGACTTCCGGCGATGCTTCCTCGGGTCAGTCTATCATTGAAGAGATTTAATAAAGTTCTTATCAGTATTTAAGCATACATAGTTAGTTTTTAAAACGTTAACTATCATTCTAAAAACTAATAGCTACTTACCCTGTGTTGTCCCGACCTATTTATTTCCTGTTTTTCCTGATAAGCCTGACGGCCTGCAAAAACCAGAGCCGACGCTCATCAGTTGCGGTGAAGTTTCAGCCGACTTCCTTGAAAGCAGTCACCATTCAGGAGAAAATTACCCGTCAGGATGAACTCATGTTGGCGTATACCCTGAGCGTACTCGATGAAAATAACCATCTCATCAATACCCAAAATGGTGCCTGGGGTGTACAGCGAACTAAAAAAGGCGATCAGTTTACGGCTTTTCCGGGTTTAAGCATTGAAGTGCCGCCGAAGAGTCGGGTAGTAGCCACTGTCGTATTAATGGAAATTGACGATTACAGCAAAGCTCAGAAACTGGTTACCGATATTCGAAAATATACGGGTTACGCCGGAGCGGCAGCGAGTTTATTACAGGTAACCGAACTGACCAATCCGGTGGGTTATTTTCTGTTATCGCTTCAGGCGGCGGGATTGGTATTAAATAATTCCAACCGAATTGATCCCGACGATTTGTTAGGGTCTTTCAGCCGAACGTATACCTACGAAGAGGTAGCGAAAATGACAGTTACGCAAACTATTCCGCTGAAATTCAGTGCTGATACTCGCTTTGACAGCTATGAATATCAGTTGAATTTTCAGATTTCCCGGCAATCACGCTAGAGTTTTACCGATGGGGCTGGCCCCTCCCTAACTTAGAAAAATAGGTCACTACGCGGAGTTTCGCTATCTTTGAGCAATAATTTGGCCCGAATTTCGGTTATGCTCGGATGAACCCCAATTGCTCAGGTATGTATAAATCACTTCGGTGGATCGCTTTGGTTTTTTGCTTTCAGGATTTTACTGCTTTCGCTCAACAATCCAATGATCCAGTTTTGATTACCATCGGCCCTAAAAAGGTTACGGTGAGTGAATTCATGTATCATTACAAGAAAAACCCGGTCGGAGCTGACAGCCTAACCGAATCCGCCGGAATTCGAGAATATCTTCCCCTTTTTATTAATTATAAACTCAAAGTACTGGCGGGCGAAAGTCGGGGAATTGATACCACCGCTGACTTTAAAGAAGAATTAGCTGGCTATCGCAAAGTGTCGGCTCAGTCCTTTATTACGGATAAAAAAGTAACGGAGGCGTTGGTAAGAGAAGCGTACGAAAGGCTGAAAGAAGAAGTCAATGCGTCGCATATCCTGCTGGAAGTAGCCCCTAATGCTTCACCCGAAGACACCTTACGCATTTACAACCAGGCTCTTTCTATCCGTGATCGGATCAACAAGGGAGAACCTTTCGAAGAATTAGCCAAACAGTTTTCCAAAGATCCTTACGCCGCTAAAAATGGTGGAACCTTAGGCTGGTTTACGGGTTTACAAATGGTTTATCCCTTTGAAACGGCTGCTTATACTACCAAGAAAGGTGAAATCTCGATGCCCGTCCGCACCAAGTTCGGTTACCATCTGATTCGGGTGAATGACCGTCGGAGTAGTCAGGGAAATATTCAGGTAGCTCATCTGTTTGTTCGCGTACCGGGGCATGCTACGGATGCGGATAAAATGACGGCCAAGACAAAAATTGAGGAAGCTTACGGCGAACTGCAACGCGGCGTTCCGTTTGATGCCGTAGTGAAACAGTTTTCGGAAGATGCCAGCACGAAAAATGCTGGAGGAGTAATGCAGCCCTTTGGAACGGGTAAAATGTTACCTCCATTTGAAGAAGCCGCGTTTGCTTTAAAGAAAGAAGGAGCGTATTCGGCCCCATTTCAGACGCCTTATGGCTGGCATATATTAAAGCTGGTAAAGCGGATTCCGCTACTTGATTACGAAGAAATGGTAGGGTACTTACGGACGAAAGTGCAGTCAGACGAGCGTTCGAATGTGAGCAAGTCAGCAGTAATTCGCCGAATTAAGCAGGAGAATAAATTTGAGGAGAATAAAACGGCATTAGCTGCCGCTCTGGAAAAAGCTACGCCTTTGCTGGCAGACGGAAAATGGCAGGCCCACGAATGATCAGAATCTCAACGGGCAGTTACTTTTCCGCATTGGATCTGACATGTATCGGGTAAGTGATTTCTTTGATTATGCTCAGCGAAATCAGAAACCTCAACCCGGAGCGAACCCTCAGGCCCTGCTGAAAACGCTTTATAATGCTTACGTAGAAGAGAAAAATCTGACCTACGAAGAAGATCATCTGGAAGCTAAAAATCAAGATTTTAAAGATCTGGTTCAGGAATACCACGACGGCATGTTGTTGTTTCAGATGCTGGAAGAAAACGTGCAGGGGAAATCCCTGACGGATACAACCGGACAGCGTCAGTTTTTTGAACAAAATCGGAATAAATATCAGTTAAGTCCTCGCGTCCGGGCTTCGGTATTAAGTGCTTCCACACGTCCGGTGCTGGATCAGGCGTTAAAGGCTCTGGCTAAAAGTCCTTATGTCATTAACCGGAAAATTGAAGACCTGACGTTTCCTAAAGGACAGACCAAATTAACGGAGGCCCAGCGGGAGAAGCTTTTCGACCTGATCGTGATTTTAAGTAAAAACCCAGCGTATCAAATTGCCATTAGTGGACATGCGGATGCTGGGGAGGCTGATTCCTGCTCAGCCGGTCGTTTACGAAGCGTGGTGAACGAGTTGACCAAACGCGGCAATATTTCAGCTACCCGCATTGTTGAAGTTGATGAAAGTAAATTTAAGCCTGTTTCAACCACCAATCGCGACAAAAATCGTCGGGTAAGCTTTAGTTTAACGACTACTTCGAAACAGGATGTGGTTCGTCAGTTCAACGTAGTGAAAGCCAATACTTTAACGCTGGAAGAAGGGTATTTCCAGAAAGGAGATAATAAATTCATTGATGGGATTACCTGGAAAACGGGTAAGCAAACCCTTGAAAAAAGCGGACGTTTTGTAGTCATTGATGTAACGAACGTGGACATGGCCCGAACCAAAACTCTGGGAGAAGCCCGTGGGCAGGTAATTAATGATTACCAGCAATACCTGGAAAAAAACTGGGTAGAGTCTCTGAGAAAACAATTTCCGGTTCAGGTGAATGAAAACGAGCTGAAAAAGCTTAAGTAATTAAAAAGAAACTGCAACGTTAGGAAAGCATGCAACGTAACGTTAGTATTTAGCATCAATCCAATAGACACCCGTTTTCTAACTATATTACCTACTTAATTAAAAATGAAGAAATTATTCGGGCTGTTACTCCTGTTCTTGCCAGTGCTGGGCTTTGCTCAGGCCACGAAGGGTAAGGTCATTGACGGTGTGATCAGCAAAGTGGATAACCACTATATTCTCCGCTCTGATTTAGATCAGATGTATTACCAGTACCAGAACGAAAATCAGAAAAATCCTCCTTCGAAGTGTCAATGTCTGAATAGCTTGATTATCAATAAGGTAATGTTAGCAAAAGCAGAGATTGACTCCGTAACGGTAGAGGATCGTCAGGTGGACGGCGAACTCGAAGGCCGGATGGATCAGATGATTCAGATGTACGGTTCGCAGAAAAACATTGTCGAACAATTTGGCAAAAGCATAGAGCAACTGAAAGCGGAACTTCGCTCGGACGTGAGAAATAATCTGCTGGTGCAGGAAATGCAGCGGAAAATCACGAGTGACGTAAAGATTACGCCTAATGAAGTACGGAAGTTCTTTAATTCCATTCCCAAAGACAGTCTTCCTTATTTTCCTTCGGAAGTGCAGGTAGGTCACATTATTCGTTTGGCGGAAGTAACCAAGCAAGAAACCGATGCTCTGAAGCAACGCTTGCTGGACTATAAAAAGCGGGCTTTAGCAGGCGAGGATTTTGCTCAGTTAGCTACAACGTATTCTGAGGATTTAGGTAGTGCTCAGAACGGCGGATTGTATTTGAACGTAAAACGTGGTACCATGGTATCAGAATTTGAAGGAGCCGTTTATCGCCTCAAACCCGGAGAATATTCTGATCCCGTTGAAACGGAATACGGGGTTCACTTAATCAAACTGGAAGACATGAAAGGCGAAGTCTATACGGCTCGTCACATTCTGCTGCGTCCTGATTATAACCGTCTGGATGTAACGAAAGCAACGAAATACTTGGATTCGGTTCGTACGCTTTTAGTAGATAATAAAATTACGTTTGAGAAAGCTGCTAAAGAGTTTTCCGAAGATAAAGCTACTGCCGATGTAGGAGGCTGGATTCAGGATCCGGAAACGCGGAGTACGCGTTTGGCTTTGGATGAAACGATGGACCACAGCCTTTACTTTACGCTGGATTCAATGCAGGTAGGTACGTATTCAACAATTTTGCCTTACCGTTCCGGTGATGGTAAAGTAGGCGTTCGGATTATTTATTACAAAGCAAAATATCCGCCCCATTACGCGAACCTGGAGGAAGACTACCAGAAGCTGCAAAAAATTGCCTTGAGCCGGAAACGAAACAATGCCGTTGAAAAGTGGTTTAAAAAGACAAAAGCTGAAGTGTTCATCCAGGTACGTGATGAAGAGCTGAAAACCGAATGTAGCGATGTCGTGGCGGCCTACGGGCAACAATAACAGCATCTGTTCGGAATAAGCCGGAGGAAAGGGTTTGAATGCATTTGAAGAGGTAAAAGTTTGTAATGATGAAAATCTTGCATTACTTATCTTTTCAAATAGATTCAAACCCTTTTTCGTTTATTAAAATCAAATAACTGGTCCCTAACCCTATTTTATTTATGGCGTATTCTTCCGATGTAGAGGGTGTAAAAGCCCTGAATGAAGCTTACCAGAGATTACATGCTGAAATTACCAAAGTAGTCATAGGGCAGGACGATGTAGTAAAGTTGTTACTAACGGCAATTTTCTGTCAGGGACATTGCTTATTAGTGGGCGTTCCCGGACTGGCTAAAACCTTACTGATTCAAACCATGGCGAACGCTCTGGATCTGGATTTTAACCGGATTCAGTTTACGCCGGACTTAATGCCTTCGGATATTACGGGATCAGAAACGTTGGATAATGACCGCAACTTCCGATTCATCAAAGGTCCCATTTTCTCAAACATTATTCTGGCGGATGAGATCAACCGGACGCCTCCTAAAACGCAGTCGGCTCTGCTGGAATCCATGCAGGAGTATGCGGTTACCATTGCAGGGCAGAAGTATGGCCTAAGCAAGCCTTTCTTTGTACTGGCTACCCAAAACCCAATTGAACAGGAAGGGACCTATCCCTTACCCGAAGCCCAGCTTGATCGTTTCATGTTTATGATTCAGTTGGATTATCCCAAATTTGAAGCTGAACTAGCGATTGTAAAAGCGACGACCTCAGATATACGTTACGAAGTGAAGCATCAGGTAACGGGGGAAGAAATTCTGTACTTCCAGCAATTGGTTCGTCGCGTACCCATCGCGGACAATGTGGTAGATTACGCCGTTCGTCTGGTTCACAAAACGCGTCCCCGCACGGAGCTGGCCTCCAAAGAAGCCAATGAGTTTCTGGAATGGGGAGCAGGGCCCAGAGCCTCGCAGAACCTGATCTTGGCGGCCAAGTGTAATGCCTTATTCAGCGGAAAGTTTTCACCGGATATTGAAGACGTAAGAGCCGTTGCCCTGGCCGTATTACGCCACCGGATCGTCCGAAATTTCAAGGCTGAAGCTGAAGGCATTTCGGTTGAAGATATTGTCAAACGAATTGTTTAAACCCTCATAGTTATTTGATAGTATATTTTTACGGTTGTAAAACGTTGACTAGTACTCTATCAACTGACAACTGCAGCCGCTAAAAACGATCCAATACATACGTATAAAGAAAAGCCCGGTTCATCACTGATGAACCGGGCTTCTTTATACGTATGTTACAAGCTATTAAAATTCCAGTTTCAGGGAATCTTCTTCGCCTTCGGTTACCGTTTCAGGAGTTGCAACCACTTCAGTGGAAGCACTCTCTTCATCCCATAACAAACGAACGTTCTTGGCAATATAATCGCCACGGTCATTTAAGGACAGAACGAATTCTACCTCATCTCCTTCCTGAAGCTCATTGAAATCAGTATCCACCAGGCTGGTGTAATGGAAGAACAGGTTATTGGGTGGATATTTAATAAAGCCGTATCCATTTTTAAGCGAGTAGATCGTGCTGGTCATTAACTCGCCCGTATGCTCAGCCAGACTATCTTCAGCACCTTCCGCTTCCGTATTGGTACGTTCTGGACGTGAAGAGTTGTTCTGGGGAGGCGTTGGAGGCACTACGAACATATTGTTAATCAATGGATCATTGCGACGAACGCGATCTTCAATGATTTTCTCCATATCGGCGTGGAAAGTAACCTCGTCCAGTAAGTCCTGAGACGTACGCGTTACCATTTTCTGGCCATCTTCCGTAGTGTATTCGAAGTCCCAGCTTAAAACCATTACTTTGGTTGCCAGCGAGTTTAATTTGCGAACCAGAGGCACGTAATCGCCATCTGAAGCAATCAGGACAATAACATCGAATCGTTTGGATAAGGCTTTCTCGTAAGCTTCCAGAGCCAACCAGACGTCAATTCCTTTTTCGTAACGATTGCCAAAGGAGCTACGGATGGGAAGGTAATGCGTCGTAACGCCTTCAGCCATTAGTAAATCGTCAAAAACCCGGTCGTAGAAAAGCATATTTCCCCGCTGACTGGCTTCCTGTGCATTCAAACGGCCCCGGAAATAATGAGAGTCAACAATCTGACAAAAACGTATATCAGAGCTTAATTCGTCCGCAACCTGATTTCTTATAAAATTATGTAAGCCTGAAACGCTTATGCGACTTTTACGGGTATGAAAATAGTTGTAATAATTGCTGACGTGTAAAAAGTAGTTTCCGTCATAAAAAACTCCAATTCTTGTAAGAGCTAATGGATCGTTGGCCATTTGATAAATTATGTTTTATAGTTACTTATAGTTTATTCAATAGAAATAATTCCTTTAAAAAGGCAAGTTATACTTGGGGTAGGATATCTTAATAAATCTAGATGTGCAGGTATAAGTACTCAATTTTAAACGGAGTGTTAACTCCCAATAACTAATCTAATAAATAGAGCTCATTTCCAGTGAATTCACAAATTTACAAACTCATTGCCTTTCTTGCAAATGCATCAGGTCATGTTCGGTATCAATATCAATAAGTCCTCTTAAAAAAGTTACTTTTTTTACTGCCAACTGCCTTTGTTTTACATATCGTTTAACTCCCGAATCACCTTTTAACTGTAGTAATGACTCAAAGTAAGCAGCACCAATGAGTAACGGAACGCCCCAGTCGGAACCATAGTCAGAAACTACTACGCAGCCGGAATCATTTACTTCTAAGTAAGTTAGAATAAATTGCTCTAGTAACGAGGTATTCACAAAAGGCTGATCCGTTAAGGCAAAAAGAATAGCATCGGCCTGGTGTTGAATGGCATATTGGGTGGCTACACATACGGAAGAAGCCATTCCTTCCGACCAGTCAGGATTAATCAGGATCTGCAAAGGGAGGGAATGGAGGACTTCAGCAACTGCTTCAGCATACGCTCCAACGACAACGCAATGCTCAAGGGTAACGTTCGGATCAGAAATGGCTAAGGCTTCTTCCGCGACGTACCGGATCAGAGGTTTTCCCTGCCATTGTACCAATTGTTTGGGTCGTCCAAGCCGGCTTGAATTTCCTGCTGCAAGAATAGCTACCTGGATTTTCATCGTTTATAGCTCAATGGCTACGGTTTCTGTGGGTGGATCGAAGGCATTAATAGGGTAGGTGACTTCAACCAGAAATAATCCATCCGGCGGAACGGCCCGCCCGGCTCGTTTACGATCTTTGGCTAGTATAATTTCATTTACATCTTCAACGGAAATCCGTCCTCGGCCTACATCCATGAGCGTTCCCACCAGAGCTCTTACCATGCCCCGAAGAAAACGATCTGCTCGCACGTGAAAGATTAACTCGTGACCACGTTCTTCCCAGCGGGCTTCAGTAATGTCGCAGCGAAAGGTTTTTACCTGGGTATTAACCAAACTAAAACTCTGAAAATCGCTGTGATTCAATAAAAACTGAGCGGCCTGATTCATGGCTTCCACATCTAACGGAAAGCTAAAGGGATAAACCATAAAAGGGCGGAAGGGGTTTTTTACTCTCGAAATTCGATACTCGTATTTGCGGGAAGTTGCAGTAAACCGGGCATGAACATCCTGCCGAATCGGGAAGATGCGGTAGATGACAATGCCGGCGGGTGTCATGCGGTTAGACTTAAAGGCAATGAATTCCAGATCTTCCGTAATGGGTTCTGGCCAGTCAAAATGAGCGTATTGTTGTTCGGCGTGAACTCCCGTATCCGTGCGGCCAGAACCGATTAGATTTACCGGACTTTTTAGTAAAATGGAGAGCGATTTTTCAAGGGCTTCCTGTACAGAAACAGCATTAGGCTGTTTTTGCCAGCCATTGAACGTAGACCCATTATACGCAAACGAAATCATGTACCTCATCTTGCAAAGGTACACGCAGAATGCCTGAATCGAAATGAGAGAAGGTGGGAATGGCTACTTTTGCCCCAGGCGGGCTTTGTACTTGGAAAAATTGGCCTTGATTACCTGAATAATGTCGTATTCAGAAGACTGCAATACAAAGTCGTCGTCAATGGGAAATAAACGCATGAATTCCTTCAGATCTTCGCCTTCCAGTTTAGTAATCTGATTTACTACCTGTTCGTTATATTTGAATTCAGCCAGTTTGTGTTTACGGTCCTGTTGCTGGTAAACGGCTAGTTTGCGTTTAGTTTTGGCTTCTTTGCTGAATAATTCATAGAGCAGAGAAATGGGGGAGGTGGCCATACCCAACATCTGATCCGTACTCATGTTCTTTTTGGCAAGGGGTTCTTTCAGAGCTTTTTCGATCTCGTATTTAATTTCAGCCTCCGACTTAGCCGTTACCCGCACTTCATTCAGCGTAGTACCATCACCCTGAAAGACATATTGCTTTACCCGAACCGTAAAATCATCGTGCGTAGAATCAACGGTAATCGTAGCATCGTCACAGCCATTACAGGTAATGCGAAGGTTATCACCGGGCCGGGCCATAACCAGGAACGTACCTGATTTATTCGTGCGGGTTACATCCTGCGTCCGCATGTTCCGTACCGAAGCCAGGTTGATAGGCTTATTGGTCGAATCGCTTAGGGCAATACCCGTAATGTAGCGATCCTGGGCTAAACCTTTAAAATTTGGACTAAGCCCGAAAAAAATCAGTATAAATGCAGTGAGTTTATAGATCATTGGAAAAACAATTCTTTCGTAAAACTAAGGTTTTCCGAGAAAATTGTACAGCAATTAATGACTTAAGGTATATTAACAAATCAGGTGGCGGTTTATAATCCGCCACCTGATTCATTATTGCATTCTATTCTCCTGATTTTTCTTCAGGCACCTTATCAATAATTCTGCTCACTTCCCGCTCCAACTGCCGGGAGATTTGAGTAGGGTTATCAACAGCTTTTTCAACGGAACCCCGCCAGACTAATTTTTGAGTTTTGGCATCTACAATATCCACCACTACCGTTCCTGCGTCGTATTTTTCCTGACGGTAGCGGGGACCGCCGCCCCAGCCATACCAGGCAGGGCCCCAACCTTGCCAGCCCCAACGTCCCCAACCCATGTAAGGGCCGTACATCGGACTGGGATCTGAGACGGTGCGTTCCCGCTGTTCAACGAAAAAGTGATAGCCAATCAGCATATCCGGGTTACTGGTATTTTCTTTATACCCTTTTTCATTAAGCGTATTAACGACTGCGGCTTCCAGATTCTGAGTGGCAATTTCATTGTAATAAGCGGGGTTTTTTCCTGCCTGTACGTCAGAGTCCATCCAGGCAAAGGTTCTGTAACGACTAAAGTCCGCTTTTCTACTTTTATCAACGTTGACCGAAGAACAGGCTGATCCAATCCAGATCAGGCTGACTAGTGCGAAGAGATTTATTAATGGAGTTTTCATGGTTTATAGCATAGTGTAGCTATAATCTTTAAAAAACGGTGCCATATGCGACAAAAGAAAAGCCCTGCTTCCGTACGGAAGCAGGGCTTTTCCTGAGCACGCTCAGAAAAATTAGATTTTCTTAACGTTAACGGCGTTCAAGCCACGTTTGCCTTCGATTGTATCGAAAGACACACGGTCATCCTGACGAATGGTAGCTGAACTCAGACCCGTCGCGTGCACGAAAATATCTTGCCCGGAAGCGTCATCAAGAATAAAGCCAAAACCTTTCGTTTCGTTGAAAAATTTTACAGTGCCTGTTTGCATTGTGAACAAAAAAATAAATAAAACAAAAATCTCCTGTACGTCAGGAGTCAACAAAGGTAATCGGATTCTTTAGAGTTTTTCAATACAAAGTACGTATATCGAAAAAAAAATGTGTAAAATATAGCCTGCGGCAAAAAATTAGTAGTTTTTCAGGTAATATTTTCACTGATTTAAGATTATTAAACAGTTTTTAATAATTGCAAGTGCTTTTTAAATGCTTTTTAATGCAGTACTTCGAACCAGATCCATTAGATAATAACCCAAGCGGGACTGTTTATCTACGTAAACAGTCCCGCTTCACTGGAGATTCAATTCCTACCGGGGTCGCCCGCCGGGGGCTGTGCTACCTCCTGCTGGAGCACCGCCCTGCATGCCGTCACCACCGCTCTTCACGTCATCGTTGTTAACCGATTTACCTTTCTTACGCGGAGCCTGAGCCGTCATTTTGCCAATTTTATAGGAGAACGTTAGGCGAACACCCCGCATAAAGAGGTGGATGTCAGACACCTGGGTAAACTGGGAATTGGAAAGGTTGGTATGAATGTTAAAGCTTTTGGTAAGGAAGTTTTCTCCAGCCAGACCAATGCTCCCTTTCTTATTTTTAAAGTCTTTCTTCACACCCGCCGAGTAGAAGGCAAATCCGCCCCGGCGACCTTGTAACTGTACCTGAGAACCCTGAATGAAGGCAAAACCCTGAGCTCCCCAGCCGTTTTTAAACTGAATCTGGGAATTAAATCCACCCCCAATGTTTAAGACCGGAATTCTCAACGAATTCAGATTTACCGCCGCTAATAGGAGCCATCCCACGCAGGTTATTGTAAATGATATTTGAGAAAATACCAATGTTCCATTTAGAGGTAATGGCAAGATTACCGAAGAGGTTCGTACCCACGGCCCGCTCGCTACCAATGTTCTGGTAGGTGGTCAGCACGCCACCGGCCAGCGTATCATTCGCTTGGACTACCTGAGTGATGGTTCCATTGGTAATCCGTCCAAAGAAGGCTGCATTCAGATAAAACTTCTTGAAGTTCTTGCTATAACCTAACTCTGCGTTATCCGTCAGTTCAGGACGAAGCGAAGGATCCCCGATCATGATGTTCTGGGGGTTAGCCGCGTTAATGTTGGGGTTTAATTGCTGAATTCCGGGACGTTGCAGACGACGGTTATATCCCACTTTCCAGGTAGCTCCCTTGATGTTTTTCGAGATGTTTACACTGGGAACCAGGTTTCCGTAATTAGGAATCTCAATGTTACCTCCTTCACGCGTGCTGGCTTCAATAGTGGTGTATTCGTAACGAGTACCGGCTTTGATGGTGTACTTGTTTTTGGTGGTAAGTGTGTAAGAGGTATAGGCTCCGACTACGTTCTGGTTGTAATCCAGGGCTCCAGAAGGTTGCTTAGGGCTCTGAGTAAGGGGATTATTCCCATTACCAAATAAATATTGATAATCACTGTTTACCGTCCGCATGATGCCTTTGCCACCAAATTCAATCATCTGATTTTTCTTGATTGGTGTCTGGTAATCCGTCTGAATGGTAAATTCCTGATTCAGGTTGTGGTTAATATTTTTCTGCCGAAACAAGAGCTCATTTGTGCCAGTACGATCATTAGAGATGAAATCGTTGGTTAAATCATTCCGGCTGTATTGTGTGGAAACGCTCCATTCCTGCTGTGGTTTTTTGTACGTATGAAGGTAATCTACGTTTACGTCAACCGTTCCAGAAAGGTTTTTAGTATCAACATCCCGATAAACCGTTGAATTAATAAGATTATTGATATACGAATCCGTTTTGTAATCCAGAGCATTGAGCATGTTCCGGGCACCGTACCGAACCCCGGCAGTGATCGACTGATTCTGAGCAAGATCATAATCAAAACCCAGGTTATAATTCCCGAAAAGGCCCGAGTTTACACCTGAAAAATCCTGATAGGTACGAGTAGTTGAGCCGTTTGATTCAAAATTAGTCTGATCGGTGAAGCCTTTTAGCTTTACATTGTAGTTGGCCCGACCGAAACCGCCGAGGGTAATACCCATTTTACCTTTGCGATAATTTCCGTTCAGTGACAAGTTCGAACCCCGGTTTCCTACGCCTGAATCTATTGTCAGGTTTAAGCCCTGAAGGCTGTTCTTCTTGGTGATGATGTTGATAATCCCGCCGGAACCTTCGGCATCGTATTTGGCGGAGGGAGAGGTAATCACTTCAACCGTTTTAATCATATCGGCTGGAATTTGTTTCAAAGCATCCGCAACGCTGCTGGCTACGATTGTACTGGGTTTATTATTAATTAAAACCCGCACATTCTGATTCCCACGTAAGGAAAGGTTCCCCTGCAAATCGACGGATAGCATCGGAACTTTACGCAGCACGTCAGAAGCATCGCCTCCTTTAGCCATGATGTCTTTTTCAGCATTGTAAACCAGACGATCCACCTTCTCTTCGATTAAATCCTTCTGTCCGGTTACGGTTACTTCGTCCAGCGTTTTGGTTTTTGAATTAACCTTAATTACGCCCAGATCAATGTCCTGACCTTTTTCGACTTTAATGTTATCAATGGTTTTGTTTTCATACCCAATGAAAGTGACCAGGATTTTATATTCGCCCACGGCCACGCGACTAAGGGTAAATTTGCCTTTATCATCTGCAACGGTACCATCAACGGGCTTGTTGGTAGCTTTGTTATACAAGGCAATGTTCGCAAACTCTACGGCTTTCGTGACCGAAGAATCCACCACAAAACCAGTGATTTTCGAATTGCCTTTGGGTGTATTATCGTCGGCTGTTCCGGGAAGGGCTTTCCGCTGAGGAGTAGCTCCGCCCATAGGAAACTGAGCCTGAGCCGTTTGTATAAGCAGACAACAACTAAAAAGGAGTAGTAATTTTTTCATAAAGAAGGGTGTTCAGTAGCTCGTGTTGATTAAGTGTACGTGGGTTGGAGACAGCCGGCAGGTGTGCCTTACTGATGCCTCAAAATTAAGGGGCTATTGAAGGTGCTAACTTCGAAAATCGGAACAGAGGTAACAGGAATAGATGTGTGGCAATTTTAGCCGTGATGAGCGGAAACGAACGAATAATAAAAATGCTCTGGCTTATCAGACCAGAGCATCGAGTATTCATGAGAAACGGGTTTCAGCCCCACAATCGACATTTACCAGCGTGGCAATGAAAAACAGTCGCCAGAAGTGAGTCGGTTAGATACAGTATTTTCTAACTAAATCAGCTTCTAATCCCTTTTTTCGTCCGAGTCTTGCCAGTATTTTAACTAGTGGTGTGGTTACTATACCGGCTATACCAGTTAGTCGCATGTCACTCATCACGGCACATATTCCCATATGGTAAATATTACTGGGAATATTGGCTTTGGTGTATAATCCGTCTTCAGCTAGGCCACACAGAATCCTTAACGTATTCTCCAAACCTGTAGAACCTGGGACGACCTTATTGGTAAAGGTAATTCGCTGGTCATTCTGATTAAAAAAGCGATGGTTTTCGCCCATTTTAACTAAATAAGATTCGCCGGGCTTTAGCATTACTTTCTTACCACCCTTAAGTTCCAGGCCCAGTTCACCGTCCACTGCCGTAAATAATTCACTATAAGCTTTATGATAGTGCATAGGATTACCCCCACCAGGTTCCAGTGAGATTTCCAACTCAGAGTACGCACCGTCGGTTTCAATCGATGTTTTATTGAAAACGATTGTCTCTTTTAAAGCCGGATTGTAGATGGTTTTTTTCATGTATAGCGTAAAAAGGTGAGGATGAGTAGCAAAGCTACTAGTATCTGACTTTTTTGAGGTACATGGGATGGTAATAATCTTGTGTACTAAGTCAGTTTGCGACAAGTGTAACGGTTAAAGGGAAGAATGATTTCTCCTTCCATGCAAAAACAGAAGGTTAACTGGTTTTTGCCCTGATTGGCCCGAACCACCCCTTTTCCCAGAAAAAAAACCTGATTTTAAATGCGTACGGGCCAATACAGGTGCTGAGTGACCAAATGCTTGATTAACGCTAAACTTTCTTTGGGTAAGGTAGAGACGGAGCGAAGAATGGACGTTAAGCCAGGCAAAGAAATGAGGTGAGTGAAAGTTAGGTTCTGCGGCAAATAAATTCGCCATTACCAATCGGAACGGTTATGCAATCGAAACGTTCATCGGCCAAAGCCGCGTCAATCATGGGTTTAATGCCGTCGTATTGATCAATGGCGTTGTCGGCTACCAGTAAGCCGTTGGTGACTAATTTGGGAGTGATGAGCTGGAAACAGGGTTTGTATAACTCCTTTTCGGCATCTAAAAAACAGAACGAGACCGAGGATACCTCTAACCCACTTTGGAGAAAGTCGCCGGGAATAATCTCAATATATTCTTCTAGTCCCGCGAGGTGGAAGGTTTCCTGAGCCAGAGCTATCTTTTCGGGATCAATCTCGAAGGTTTTTACTTTCTGTTGGCGTTCGCGGGCAGCCAAGGCCAGCCAAAGCGTAGAATAGCCCGCACTGGTGCCTATTTCAATGAGTTCTCCTGCCGGAGCGTTTACCGCCAGAATGGATAAAAACTCGCCCGTTGCCCGATTAATCTGCCGCAGGCGTTTAGAACGGGGCGTGCCATCCGTACGATCCTGCTGGTCAAGTTTCTCCAGATAGGCCATTCGCTCCAGGGCCTGTGAACTTAGCTTTCGAAACATAGTATGCCTTTAAAAAAGAACTTCCCGAAAGTTCTTACACTTTCGGGAAGTTGTCATGTATTATAAAGCTCCGTTTTTAATCTCATCGACTACTGCGGGATCGAGCAGCGTAGAGGTATCACCTAAATTAGAGGTATCTCCTTCGGCAATCTTCCGCAGAATTCGACGCATAATTTTACCCGAGCGAGTTTTAGGTAAGCCCGTTACGAACTGAATTTTATCCGGTTTCGCAATCGGCCCAATCACGCGGGAAACCGTAGCCAGAATGTCCCGACGGGTCAGGTCGGCGTTATCCAGCGGTTCTTCCGTAATGATATAAGCGTAGATACCCTGGCCTTTGATGTCGTGCGGATAACCCACCACGGCACTTTCCACCACGCCAAGGTGCATGTTAATGGCATTTTCTACCTCAGCCGTTCCAATTCGGTGACCCGATACATTCAGTACGTCATCAACCCGACCCGTAATGCGGTAATAACCGTCTTCATCGCGGAGACAGCCGTCGCCCGTAAAGTATAAATTGGGATACGTGCTGAAATACGTTTGCTTGCAACGTTCGTGGTCGCCGTAAGTGGTTCGGAGAATACCGGGCCAGGGGAATTTAATGCAAAGGTTACCCGAAACGCCGTTCCCTTCAATTTCCTTCCCGTTTTCGTCCACCAGAATCGGTTGCACACCAGGTAAGGGCAAAGTCGCATAAGTTGGCTTTTCGGGGGTAATACCCGCCAGTGGCGAAATCATGATTCCGCCCGTTTCGGTTTGCCACCAGGTATCGGCAATGGGCGTTTTTCCCTTACCAATATGATCGTGGAACCAACGCCAGGCTTCTTCATTAATCGGCTCACCCACGGAACCTAACTTCGTCAGGCTCGAAAGGTCTTTGTCTTCGACGTATTGTAAGCCAAAGCCCATCAGCGAACGAATGGCTGTTGGAGCCGTGTAGAGAATGTTAACCTTATGCTTATCAACGATATCCCAGAAACGTCCGGCATCGGGATAGGTCGGTACCCCTTCGAACATTAAGCTCGTAGCCCCGCAGCAAAGCGGACCGTAAACGATGTAACTATGTCCGGTAATCCAGCCGATGTCTGCCGTACAGAAATGAATGTCGCCGGGTTGGTACTGGAAAACGTTGGCAAAAGTGTACGAAGCGTACACCATATACCCACCGCAGGTATGCACCACGCCCTTGGGCTTACCCGTAGACCCCGAAGTGTAAAGGATGAACAGGGTGTCTTCAGCGTTCATTTCTTCGGCGGGGCATTCGTTGGTAACGTATTTTTCTTCCTGTTCCCACCAGCGATCCCGGCCTTTCAGCATGAATACTGGCGTGCGGGTACGGGTCATGACCAATACGGTTTCTACCGAAGGACAGGTTACCAAAGCGTCATCCACGGTAGCTTTCATGGCAATTTCCTTCGAACCCCGGTAGGCTCCATCCGAAGTAACGACCACCTTACACTGAGCATCATTAATACGGTCAGCAATGGATTGGGCCGAGAAACCACCAAAAACGACCGAATGGATGGCTCCGATACGGGCACAGGCCAGAACGGCTACGGCCAGCTCAGGCACCATGGGTAAGTAAATACAAACGCGGTCACCTTTTTGCACGCCCTGCTTTTTCAGGACGTTCGCAAAACGGCAAACCCGCTGATGCAATTGTTTATAGGATATTTTAACCGATTCTTCCTGAGGATCGTTGGGTTCCCAAAGTATGGCCGTCTGATCGCCGCGTTCTATTAAGTGACGATCCAGAGCATTCTCAGTAATATTTAATTTACCACCCGTAAACCACTTAATATCCGGGTCGGAAAAATTCCATTGAAGCGTTTTAACCCAGGGTTTCCGCCAGTAAAAATGGGAAGCAATTTCAGCCCAGAAACCTTCAGGGTCCTCAACTGATTGCTTATACGTTCGTTGATAGTCTTCAAAGCTTTTCAGTTGAAATGGGATGTGACTCATAGCTAACAGCTCGTTTTAGAGGACTTGAAAAATACGTACTTAGTCCGGCTAAAGTACAAGCAATCGCGGAGGTGATCAAAAAAACGCGATTTTTCTAGCTAATTTAATATAGATAAAAGAGTACTATTCCATTGCTTTTTTGACTGGAACGAAGGGAAGAAATACCATTAACAGGCCGTAAGTTCCTGAACTTTGGCCATTAAGTTACGAGTAGAGAAGGGTTTGGTCAGGTAAAGATCAGCTCCGAAGGATAGGCCCTTTTCAATGTCGCTTTCTTTACTCTTGGCACTCAGAAAAATGATTTTGGTTTCCTGTAAGGATTGGGATTCTTTTACCTGGCGGCATACTTCATAGCCATCTACGCTGGGCATCATGATGTCCAGCAGAACCAGGTGTGGCGTTTCCTGGCGAATGATGTCCAGAGCCTCGGCTCCGTCACGGGCAATGTACACTTGGTAACCTTCCTTTTTCATCAGGAATTCCAGCGACATGACTATGCCCGGTTCATCGTCAACAATCAGAATTTTCATAACACACATCAACAAAATCTCAATGGTTGGGTTGAGATTCGGTTCGTTTTATAGAGTCAAGGAGTTACGGATTGAATTCAAATATACGCAAGTTTGTTCACTAACGAGGGGCTTCACCACGCATGTGTACGTTGGGAAAACAGGAAAAGCCCAACAAGGTTCATTCGTTTATCCCTGAATGCAACCTTGCGTAAGTACTCAGAATGATCACTCCAAGCGAACGGGTAACTGCACAATAAATAAGGCTCCGTGACCAGATTCGCTGTGTACTGCAATCGTTCCGCTATGCAATTCTATGATTTTTTTGGTAATGGCTAAGCCCAAACCGCTGCCTTTGGGTTTGCGGATGGTTTGATTTTCAGCCTGATAAAACTTGTCGAATATAAGTTTCTGATAATCCAGAGCAATGCCGGGCCCGTTATCCTGTACCTCAATAGTAATCTTCTTATCAGTAGTGTAGGCCCTGAGTTGGATTACTCCCCGGTGGGCTTCCGTATATTTGATAGCGTTGGAAAGCAGGTTAATGAGTACCTGCATGATTTTATCCCGATCTGCCTGCGTAGTGGGCAAGTTTTCATCCAGCGTCACCTCCAGTTTGACCGACTTATCCAGAGCCAGTTGTTCAACCGTCTCAATGGCTTCCCGAATCACTTCTCGCATCTGAACGCTTTCCGTGCGAAGGGATTGTTTTCCGGATTCGTATTTTTCCAGATCCAGCACCTGACTAATGAGACGGGTTAATCGATCCGACTCCCGAATAATGGTGTTCAGGAAATGATCCCGCTGGTCGGTTTCGAGTTCAGGATTATCCTGTAAAATTTCACTTAGAGCCTTGATTGACGTAATAGGTGTCCGTAATTCGTGGGTAACGGTGGTGAGAAAATCATCTTTCAAACGATCCGTCCGTACCATCTGTTCGTTAGCTTCACGAAGTTGCGTCGTGGCTCGTTCCAGCTCGGTTTGATGCTGGCGAAGCTGGCGGTTGGTGAGGATTAACTCCTGCGACTCCTTCAGAATTTCTACGACCTCATCCACCGAAATTTTCTCTTCCAGCGTTACCGAGGCAACCATTAACCGAGCCGAAGCCGAACCCACCACTCCGGCCAGCAGGTTTTCAGCGTAGTTCACCAATTGGGGCGAAGCCCGTTGCCAGTTGAGGTCAATTTCGTTTTCACTGGCAAAGCGTTCGAGTAACTGAGCCGTTCGTTCTTTACCAAAAAATTGACTCAACAAGCTTTGTAAATCAGGAATATAAGCCGTTCCTCGCCAGATGGTAGAGCTTTCGATTACTTCGGAATATTTAAAAATGTCCACGAATAAAATCGCCTGATTGTGCTCCATAGAGGTTTGTGGAAAGCGAATCGAAAGCAATACATATGCCAGCACATTAACCAGTAAACTCCAGAAAATGGCGTGAGATATTCGGTCGAAACCCTCCAGCCCAAACAGAGCTGAAGGCTTCAGCAATTCCAAACCCCAGGGGCCGTGCGTGTTCAACGAAATAGGGAAGAAACCCGCTTCCGCCAGCATGGGAATCACGAGGGTATAAAACCAAAGGGTAAAGCCCAGAATCAGTCCAACGGTGGCTCCGTATCGGTTCCCCTGTTTCCAGAAAATACCACCTAATACAGCCGGAGCCAACTGAGCTACTGCGGTAAAGGACACCTGGCCAATGGACACCAAGGGGTAGCGTCCGGCGAGTTTGGAGTAATAGAGATAAGCGGCGACGAGCAAAAACAGAATACTAATCCGGCGGGAGCGGGTCAGGAAGCTTCCCAGATTGGGCCCAATGCGTCGGCGGAGGGTAGGTTGCGTCAAGACATAAGGCATCAACACGCTGTTACTGAGCATCGTACTTAAGGCAATGGTTTCTACAATGACCATCCCCGTAGCCGCCGAAAAACCACCCAGATAAGTAATCAGAGCCAGCCATTCTTTATCAAAATACAGTGGAATAGCTAAGACATAATTATCTGCATTGACGGCCTGATTCTGAAACAGGATCGCTCCGCCAAAAGCGATGGGTAATACGAAAAGGTTAATAATCAGCATGTAAAGCGGAAACGACCAGATCGCCCGGTTGAGGTGACGCTCGTCCGTATTTTCAACCACGGCTACCTGAAATTGGCGGGGTAACAACAGAATGCTGAGGGTAGAAAGCAACAAATGCCAAAACCAGGAACCATAGCCGCCCTCGGGATCGATGGTAAAGAGCTTTTGAAGTTCGGGTTTGTGAGAAGCCTGCGTGAAAATGTCGCCAAAACCATTAAAAACGCCGAAGGTAACATAACTGCCTACGAGTAAAAAGGCCAGCATCTTTACCAGCGACTCGGCAGCAATGGCCGTTACCATGCCTTCGTGTTGTTCGGTAGCTTCGATTTTTCGCGTACCGAAAAGGATCACGAACAAGCCTAATCCAACGGCCAGATATAAGGTTAAATTACTGGTAAGTTCTTCTTTTTGAGGGAGTTGTGCTAGTACAGCAAAGCTCGTAGAAATGGCTTTAAGCTGAAGTGAAATGTAAGGGACGATCCCTACCAGACAACAAAGTGCGACCAGAGCCCCCAAATTGGCGGATTTCCCATACCTGGAAGCCACAAAATCGGCCAGCGTGGCGATGCGTTGTACCTTACAAATGCGGATGATTTTGCGTAAAATAATCCACCACAGGGGAGCCGTCAAAGTAGGTCCTAAATAAGTGGAGAGGAATTCTACGCCGTTGGTGATCACTCGTCCTACGGAGCCATAATAGGCCCAGGCGGAACAGTAAACGCTCAGCGACAGCGAGTAAATCCAGGGATTGGAAACCCAGCGACGGGCGGGTTGAGAACGTTCAGCCCAGTAAGCAATGCCGAAAAGAAGTCCCAGATACATGACCGAGACAATAACTACCCAGCCACTATTCATGATTTCTGCGAGTCCAGTACCAATACATTAAAATCACCAGCCCCAGCCATACGATAAACAGATACCAGTAGAGCAGGGGAATGCCGAGCCAGAGGATGGGTCGGTTAAAAAGCGATAATAAAGGGAAATTGAGAATGAGGGCAAAAAGTAAACTAACGATAATCAGGTACTGACCCCGCAATCTTTCGTTCATGAGCTGCGATTTAAACCGCAAAGGTACGCCAGGATCAGTAAGAGATTGCCGACGAAGGGTAAGGGAAAGATTGATAAAGTTAATCCTTGAACCGTTCCCAGCGAATGAGCATGAATTTATCGCCCAGTTCGGTAACCAGTACGCCAGAGCTTCGCAGGTTTTCGCGGTTGGCAAAGTAATCAGCCAGCTCCTTATGGTTGAGGATTTTGTAAGTGGGTTTATACTCAGAATTCTTGGGGATTTTGATCTGGTACTTCTTTACCCAGTTCATCACTGAAACGTGACTGACACCGAGTAGCCGCTCGATTTCTCGGTAGCTAACTCCTTCAATATAAAGTTGCAAGGCCTTAATGACGTAATACGTACTAATCCCTTTTCCTAACTTGTCTACGGTGAAGTGATACTGACAAGCTTTACAAAAAAAACGTTGCCGATCTTTAATAACCCCCGATTTGGTAACGTCCGAAGAATCGCAGCGGGGGCAATCTGGATGTTGCGTTGAATCCATTCGCTTACAATTGAGTAGCAAACATATAGCTAATTAGCAGAGAATGGAGAATAAAATGACATTTTTTCAAGAAAGGAATAAATCATGGAATTAAAACTACGTATGAAAATGCTCTATTAAATCTTAGGTAAGAATGACTGGATACAATACCGGGCAGTACCATAAGACTTATACTAGGCATCTCTGTGAGATTCACTTCAAAGAAATAGCTCTTAGCAACTGAGGACTCTTACGTAGGTGCTGGGTTGGTCAACTCGCAGACTTTCAGGCAGATAGGATATAGGAGTAACACGATGAATAATTGTATTTAGAGTATATGTACTTATTTTATAGATACATGATTATTAAATTCGTTGGCGATACGAGAAAGAATTTAAGAAAATATACCATTTTCGATTTATTGATTTCATTAGGAGAATCACGTGCTTTTAAGCTGACGATATTCATCATCTATGCTTACTACCAAGTCTCTGGCTAATTTCATCATTAACCATTATTGACGATACGTATGAAGGCTTTGCTGAGTTTACTGATTTCTTTAATGCCCTTTGCACTGTGGGCACAGTTAACTATTACCACTACTTCGAGTACTGCGTATAGGCATGATCGTGAAAATTCCATTTACCCAGCTTTTGTAGATAATTTGCCTTACCAGAGTTGGACGGAAAACGGCAGTAAAAGCTATTTCCAGCTTCAGGCTAAAGGGGGGCAGTCTTATAATTGGAAACTAATCAAGGGAAATCTTCCCCTTGGATTGAGCTTAAAGGAGGATGGAAAAATTATAGGTACTCCTGAGAAAGAAGGTAAATACACATTTACTGTACAAGTAACGTCCGGTAAATCTTCAGCGATAAAATCTTTAACATTGGTAGCAGAGCCTTACCGAGCTTATTGGATGACTGAGGCTAAATTTGGGGTAATGCCACAATGGGGAGCCTTTGCTGAGCCTCGGGTAGTAAATGCTCATCATATTCCTAACTTCGAAGCCAGAGCGAAGGCTTTTAATGCCGAGGAATGGGCGGAGAAAACGATAGAAATGGGTGGAAAAGTGATGAATATGACTGTAAAAGGAGGGGATGCTATTCGTTTATGGCCCTCCACTACTCCTAGCCAGGCAAACATGAAAACCAGTCGAAATTTTGTTGGAGAGTTAATTAAAGCCTGTCATGCTAGAGATATAAAATTTGTAGCTTACTTCGCCCCTGACATGTTTTGGAATCCAGGAAACACAGATTATGCAGTACTAGAACCTAATAATCCTGACTGGAATGAGTGGGGAACGTTGAATATCGGACTCGTTCGTGAATTGCTGGCAATGGGAATTGATGGCATTTGGGTAGACGTAGGAGGAACTCCCGAACTTTATAAGGAAGTAGGGGTAAATCCTAAATGGTTTAACTGGGATAAAATTATATCAATCATAAGGACTCAAAATCCTTATGTTACCATTGCTAATAATCCAGGTATACGTAGAAAAGGTACTATTTTAAAATACCCCAATATGGATGTTATAGTCAACGAAGGAGGTGCGGGGACCTCCCGACTAGAATTAGAAATAGCTAATCCGCCTATCGTGAAAAAAAAAATGGCAGTTGAAGTAGATAACTTATTGGATGTTGCTTGGTCCTGGGAACCATCTAAGGGTGTTCCCAAGACAGCGAAGCCGGCCTCTGTCATTATTGAAAATATAAAAAAAAACTGGGACAATGGAGTTACTTATATGTTAAATTGGCCAGTAAGAACGGACGGAAAATTTATTGCTCCTGAATATGAAAGTACTCTAGAGGAAATAGGAACCTTTATTAAAGGCCATAAAAAAAGAGCCAGATCAGCCAGAATTACTGCTAATCGCAATGTATTAATTGATACAAAATTATTAGCTCAACATACGATAGATAAAAATAGGTTTAATGCTTATAAAACACTATTTAAAAATACTATTGGAGATACCATTCAGACAGATTTTCAGGGGAATTACCGTGGGATGCGTATTACGGTAGGCAACACGCCAATACTTTTAGGTGCCATTGCTCAGGCGTCTTTATCTGCGAAATCAGAAATACTGATTAAAGAATATGCAACGGATTTTCCCGTACTGTCTTATGAAGGGAAGCAAATGATAAAAGATTCAGTAACCAGGTATGTTTTGATTCCCGAAACTCGTCTTGAAGCTGGTCATTCGTATATTATTGCAATGAAGGAGACTGGGAAATACATGGCTAATACATTTGAAAAAGTGCCTGTAAACCCTGATTTACGAATTCAAGAACGCTACATCTTGAATGAAAATGGAGATCGAGGGCCTATAATGACTGATAATTATGGAGCCTTACTTAATTTGAAATATAAACTATTAACTACAGAAACCAGTAACAATCTAGCTTTAGGGAAACCAGTAACTTTTCTATCGAATAAATCTGGGGAATTAGGGCCAGCGACTGGTTGGTGGTACGCTGAAAATGCAGTAGATGGTAATTGGGCTACTGCGGCCATTGCTGGTGGTGAGTACAGTTACACATTGCGACTTGATTTGCAAAAAAAGCAAACTATCAGTCAGCTAAAAGTAGATTTTCATCCAGACTATTATGCAACAGAATTTGAAATATATATATCATCTAATGGAATAGATATGGTAAGAAAAAAGCAGGTGTATAGTAAAGAAAATATCAAGAAATTTACCTTTAATTTAGGGAAAACCAATGCTCGGTATATTTACATTAAAGCACTAAAACCTAATGCCGAAAAACAACTAGGTACGCAAATGGGTATTCAGGAATTGCAGGTGTTTAAGTAGATATAATTAGGTAAAATTGTTATAATCAAGATAAGTGTATCAATATCAGTTACTCGGATTTTATACGTACTGTTAAACATGAAAGGCAATTGGTTAGACATTAAAAGATTAAACGAATGACCATTAGTATTTTTGATTCAATATAAATATTTAAAAAGTAGGGAGGTTTTCAAAAAAAATTACTAATAATAAAACCCTGATAAATTTATCAGCAGCTTGCAAAGCCAAGTAATTCTTATGCTAGTAGTTTAACGGTTTACCAAAATTGATGTTTTCATAATGAACCCAACTTAGCTAGCTAACTTGTACCCACTCTGGTAACTTCCGGTTTGCCAAAGTTCATGATCGGAGTACATTAGATTTTGTTTTTTAGGAGGAGTGGATAAAGTAGCAATGGCTGTAATCAAACCTCCCACTGGAGATAGTAGAAACGTGGTCAGGTACGTGCCAGTTCCTGCTCCTTTGTATCCTTTGTAATACTGATAAGCGTCCTGAGTGCCTGAATTATACAAAGCGTTTTTGTCTTTGGGTGCGTTATCGCTGAAGTAAGTTACTGGCGGAGCTTCCTGTGGTTTTGCTTCTGTAGAGGTGACTATCTTTCTGCTTTTCAGGGGCGGTAAGGAGCTAATTAACTGGAAAGGGGCAACGCATGGTTTGAATCTAGCACCAGATGAAGCGTTAATGAGTGGATTTTACAGGGCTTCTTTAGCAAACGACGTGCGGACGGGTAAACCTGAATCTCTAACACCTGAAATCTCTCTGGAAGGTGGGAAAACGTGGGTGAATAATGATGCACTAACGGCTAAACAGAATCGTCACCCGATTGTACGAGTTTGCCGAAATGCGAATGGAACGGTCGTCGTTGGCCAAAATCCAGTACTAAATGCCAAACCTTTGGACGTGACTTTTAAAGTAAAAGAATTGCAGGATACGATTCGGTTACGCGACCGGGAAATCTATATGGGAAGAGTACAAAAAAAACTGATTTTAGTTGATAACCTTCTGAAGAAAAGGCAATTAATCAATGTAAACTAATTATAACATCATATGTCAAATCGTATCACTCATATCAGAAAGCCAAACGTAGACAGTAGCGTAGAACACATAACTCATGTAAAAGGGACTAATTCAAATGGTGTTTTTGAATATCCTGTATCTACAGTTATCTACTACATAAAGCAAGGCTACGAATTTTATGTACAAGCCGGAAGTGAAAAAGCTATTGTCACTTATCAAAAAAGTGCATATGGAAATGAATATATAAAGACAAAACCTGACTCTACTCGCAGAGACAATTTGCTAAGTCTTCCGCAATTTTAAATAGTTGTAAGGAGCTATATTAATCGCGATGTATCATTAAAGTAGAGTGACTAAAGCGTGACCAGAAATGAAAAAAGCCTGATTATCTAATTGATAATCAGGCTTTTAGCAGAGGGTGAGGATCTGGAAAAATAATTTGATAATATACTGATAATCAATATATTATCATGTGTTTTTTAGAATATGATTACATATTACTTAGTTAAAGTACAGTCACTATTTAAAGTAATATTTTTAAATGATTGATAATTAGTATGTTAAGGATGTAATTGTATTTCTTATTGCCAACAAGAAATGCATTCACTATATATTATGAAATGTTACAATATCCTCGAAATCTTCTCCTTTTAATAGTGATACTATTTTAAGGAATGGAAAATCTTCAACCTCTATAGCTTTGAGTTGCTTTAAATAACAAATCATTAGAAAAAGAGGCTTATATCTATTACGTAAATAATCTTCTAACTCGTGGTAATCTTTTTCTGATTCTGGTACGTGATACTTTAGATCATCTCCCCATAATTCCACTGCTATAGTAGTACATGCCTTATCAATAGCTTGGACTGTATCTTGAAGATTCTCAAAATATATCTTATTCTGTCTTTTATAAAGGTCAAGAAGGGTTTCCAGTTCTTTCACCTCATTTTCTAAGTTTTTGTTACTTAGAGTTATATCCTCATTGGAGGTTTTTTTTATTTCCTCTTTACCATACTGAAGTAGTTCTATGATGGTCATTCCAAGGACATAAGCAATTTTTTCTAATTGTTCCAGTGTAAGCTTAGTGCCTCTGTTTTCGAATCTATGATAGTTAGATCTCTCAATATCAAGCATTTTAGCCATTTCGGATTGCTTGATTCCTTTGTCTTCTCTAGCCTTTCTTATCTGTTCTGATAGCTCCATTTGTTACAAATAGTGATAACACTTTTACAAAACAGTGTAAATATTTAGAAAAAATAGTTATCATAATTTGGAACATTGTGTTCTATGATATTATAATTGCATCCACAAATTAATAACAACAAGAAATGGACTCTATACAAGCAGTATCTCCTCTTGCTCGAATCATAGCAAGGTATGAGTGCGAAAGTCATTTGGCATTTAAGCCCAAACCTTCATTCTATGATAGTATTGGAATTAATCGGATTAGATTTTGGAAACTGGTCAAAGGAGAGAAAGAACCAGTTACTAGTGAGGTTAGAAGTTTAGCAAAATTCCTCAAAATCAGTGAACAAGAACTTATTTAACAAAAAGCCCCGGCACTACTCGCAATAGTAACCGGGGCGAAATAATCTCGGAAGAGAAGGCAAAGATTATGATTAATAAAAGAAATTTAGCTCGTTCAGAGCGATTTATTCGCCAGGCCAATCAGGCCTCAATGCCAAAGTGCAGAGTTTCCTTTTATTTCCATGCCTCTAAAAGAGGCGGTTATTGTGGCACCGTATATGTGAAAGTTGGTATAAATGGCAAAGATGCCCAAATGAGTACTGGTATCTTTGTTGAGAACCGTAAACACTGGGATAGTGCTACAGTTTGTATCGCTGGAAATGAATCTAAAACGCTACTTCTTAGACATCTGAAGACAGAAATTGAAGCGGTGTATGTGGAACGCTTTGTAACAGATCGCAGCTTAGATCCTTTTATCATTCTTCAGGTAGCAGCAGGATTAAGAACGCATGATGAAAATGTGCCTACTGTATTAGAAGGTGTAGACAAATGGGTTAATCAATACCGGGAACGTTTACACATAGACGTTACTTCTTCTACGCTTCAAACCTATGTGCAGTATGCTGACCGCATTAAAGAATTTTTAGCGTATCAGGGTTATGGGAGCCGCTTGACTTTTGACGATGTGAAGCCAGCAATGGCCGCAGAACTGATTCTATACTTAAAGAAGAAGCGTCAGTACAGTCATAATTATGCTATCAAGATCGTACAGTTTCTTCGCTCAGCAATCAACTATGCTATTGCCTACGAATGGGCAGACCGTAACCCCTTATCTGCTACTCGGTTACGCAAAGAGTTTAGAGAAATCTCTGCTTTAACGGAAGCACAGGTTCAGCGGATCATCGACGCTGATTTTGCTTCAACAGCTTTAGAGAAAGCACGTGATCTGTTTGTTTTTCAGTGCTTTACGGGCCTTGCTTACGCTGATTTACGAGAGCTGAGTATAGGTAATTTGATTACGACCGCAGACGGCCAACTTTACATTGAAAAGCCCCGCAAAAAGACAAGTGTAGTTCAATGCATTCCATTGCTGGAACCCGCTTTAGCCATGCTTGCTAAGTATCAAAATGACCCCTGTCGTAAACGTGGCTTACTTTTCCCCGTTCCTTCCAATCAAAAGCTTAATCAGTATCTGAAAGACATTCAGGACTTATTAGGTATTAAAGAGAAGATTCACACGCACTTAGCTCGTAAGACCTGTACCACGCTATTTATTGTCAATGGTGTCCCCCAGGCTACTACTTGTCAAGTAATGGGTTTCTCGCTTCAAATGATGGAGAAGCATTACTTAAGTGTACGTAAAGACGTGATTTTAAGCGATGTGCATAAAGCTTTTCAAGGTAAGTTCACGGTTCACCGCAATGATGAGAAACCTCTTACCTCTCAGGCGTTATGAATCTATTCGAAGAACTAGAAAGCCTCAAAGAGCAGGTGAATCTATACGCCAAGAAGCATCAAGAGCAAGAAGAAGAACTCTCAGAAATGACAGGAGAGTACCTTAAATCTCTTCAAGCGGGCCAAGCTCTAATTCAGGAGAATAAATGGCTTTGGCAACAGGTAGAAACGCAGCAAAACCTAATCGGCAAGTACTTGAGTGTGATCAAACGCCTAAAGCAACTTTTGTTACTACCTAATTAACACAAAAGCTCTTTCCAAGTGAAAGAGCTTTGTATGGTGCTGCTTGTGTATAATTCATTCATTCAAAAGCCTACCTGAAGACTTTTAAAACCGTGACAAATATATGGCAAAAGAGCGTTCTACCTCTGAAAATGCCCCCAAAATAACTCGCATTCAACACTTTATTTTCAATCGTTTTGACCTTCGCTATAACGTGATTGCTAACGAACTCTTGAGCCGTCCCAAAGGCAGTCAAGGCAGCTTTGAAATGATTGACAAAAATGAGCTAAACTACCTCTTGTTTGAAGCGGGATTTTCCAAATTTAGCTCTGAGCTGGATACTATCATGGCCGTGAAGGTTCCCAAGTTTGATCCGATCAAACATTACTTTGAGCATTTGCCCGCCTGGGACGGCTTCACCGACCACATCAACTATTTATCCAGCTTCGTAGAGACGGACGATAACGCTTTCTTTCAAGCTATGTTCAAGAAGCATCTGGTTCGAATGGTACGCCAGGGACTGGCTCAAGAAAGCTCATTCTTTAACAAACATTGCCTAACCTTTGTGGGGCGGCAAAATGACGGTAAAACGTCATTCTTTGACTTTTTAGTACCGCCATCACTTTTCAACTACAAACGCAAAGGGCTTGATTTTGGTAAGAAAGACGGGCTTATTTCATTGGTGCAAAACTTTCTCATAAACCTAGATGAATTGGCTTCTTTTGACAAGAAAGAGCTGAACAATGAGTTTAAGACGGTGCTTTCAGAAAGTGCGGTCAAATTTCGGGCCTTATACGACAAGAACGAACGGCCTCACACTCGCCGGGCTTCGTTCGTTGCTTCTACTAACCAAACCGAGTTCTTAACCGATGAAACGGGGAACGTTCGCTGGCTGGTCTTTCAAGTCAAAAACATCCGGCACGACCAGGGCGGCAAACGCGGTTACTCGTACTTAGTTGATATTGACCTGGTATGGTCACAAGCTTACGCCCTTTGGAAAGATCGCTTTGCCGATCAGCTAGACCCCGACGAGCTAAAAACGCTAGAACGTCGCAATGCTAATTTCTTACGCGTATCGCACGAAATGGAACTAGTGCGAACGCACTTTGTCCCCGCCGTCAAAGGGGAAGCTAATGCCGTTTTCTGGCAGACCACTAAACTGATGAACGAACTCAATAGCCTGACCACACTTAACCTACGAGCGGAAATGATAGGTAGAGCGTTGACCGCTCTTCATTACCCTCGATCTAAGGATTTTGGCGTGTACGGTTACTGGTTAAAGCGGCTAGCAACCCTCTAAAACACTTACCTAACTTACCTAAGCTTATAAAGTATTGATAATAAGAAGATTATAGGGTAAGTAGGTGGTTACCCGAAGTTACCCAAACTTACCTTCAAAACAGTAGCTGGGTAAGTAAAAGGTAAGTAGGTACTTACCTGGTAAAGCATTCAAGCTAAGCAATTTAAAAGCCAGGGTAAGCTAGGTAGGCGAAAATCAAGTAAAAAAGTTTCAAACACGTTGAATTGGCCTTAATGGTTTATTAATCAATGACTTAATGCCGCAAAAAGAAAAAGATGATTTCAAACCCACAACTCAGCCAGGCTAAAGCGGTTCCTATTGCTAGCTACCTCGAAGAGCAAGGCTATCTACCAGAAAGACAGGTTGGCCCGGAGCTGCTCTACAAAAGCCCCTTACGCGTAGAAAATACCCCTTCGTTTTACGTACACCTGACCAGAAACGTATTTAAAGACTTTGGTTCAGACAATCATAAGGGGGATGTTATCAAGCTTTGTCAGCTCCTCGAAGGTTGCTCATTTGCGGATGCGGTGACCCGGCTTTTATCGGGTAGCTATCAGGCCCCTTGCTTTTCTTTTAGCGGCTCTTTAGTTAAAGAGGAAAAGCAAAGCTCGATGCATCTGACAGCGATCAAACCCTTAACACATGCAGCCCTACTAGCCTACACGCAAAGCCGGGGTATCCCTTTAAGTGTTGCCCAAACGTATCTAAAGCAGGTTCACTACGAGCGATCCGGTAAGAGCTATTTCGCTTTAGGGTTTGCTAACGATGCAGGTGGTTATGCTCTTCGCAATGGAGCCGGATTTAAAGGCCAAACCATGCCCGCAGGTATCTCTACCATTCTGGGACAAGATCCTAGCTCGGTGTGTCTGTTTGAGGGCTTCTTTGACTTTCTATCAGCTCTAGTCTATTACCAAAAAAAAACACCCCGCTTTACTTGTATCATCTTGAATTCAACGGCTCAACTCTCGAAAGCTATTCCGGCCCTAAAAGCCTACCGCTCGGTTCACTGCTTTTTAGATCGGGATGCCGCTGGAAGAAAAGCAGTCACCCAGCTTGAAGAGAAGGGGTTGACAGTACAAGACCAATCTAGCCTTTATGACGGCTACAATGATTTCAATGAATTTCTCACTTTAAATCCCCAATGAACAATGAAAGAACCCGACCTCATTCAACGCATTGAAGACGAACTTTTAGAGGGCGAATTAGTGCCCAAGCGAGTCTTAGAAACATTAGCCTACCAGGTAGCCACAGGTAGCGTATTCATAGGAGCGTTAGTGCCTTCGATGTACGCCAAAGAGCTAAATCAGTATGTGGAGCGAGACGAGCTAAAATGGAAATTTCCAAAAATTGCCGCTTCGCTCGAATTGCTCAAAAAAGCAGGCTACTGGTAAAAAGTTTACTGACTAAATACGAAAAATAAGCGTAATTTACTGACTATCAGTTAGTTATAAAAGTTGCACTCTTTTTCAGCACGAAAACTGTTTAAGTATCTAATAATCAATGTTTTACATTTTTGAAAATATAAAAAAAGTGTAAAAATCTCTCTTCGAACCCCGCCCTATCACGAATTGGAAATTTCCAAAAACGTGCTGGCCGAATATATGAATCGCCTTTTATTGTTAGCCTTTTTGCTCAACAATTTGCTAAGAGGTGGCGGGGTCTCATTTGTCTCAAATTTTTTCAAACATTCCATTTTACCATTTTTTCAAACATGAAATTTCTCATTTTAAGTACTGGCCCCGTTTCTAAATTCTTAACTGACGCGATCACTTCCGCTGGTCATACCTTCGATGCATACGACCCCCGCGACATGTACCTATACATCTCTGAGATTGACCGGGGCTATGATCGGGTGTACATCGGTGACCCGAGCCTGGACGAGCCGAAGCGAATCATGGGTAAGCACTATGATGCTATCATTTCCCGGATCGGCAAAGACCTGCCTTTAGCAGTAAGTATCTTACGGCATCTAACCATGAACTTAGGCATCTATTGCCCACAATCCTCACTAGGTATTCAAATTGCTCATGACAAGCTATTTACGTCTCAAATGCTGAGCTACGAAGGGGTTAAGACTCCTATGACCGTTTTTTCTTGCCGACCGAATCACGTTAGTTTCTTTGTTGATAAGCTAGGGGGATTGCCCATCGTTGTTAAGCAACTTACGGGCTCACAGGGTACAGGCGTATCAATCCTAGAGACTCCACTTAGTACTAATACCACTTTAGAGAGCTTGCACCGGGCAGGCGTTCCCGTCAAGCTTCAACGATTCATTAAGTCGCAAGGACAACAAATAGAAGACTTCAGGGCCATTGTAGTAGGAGGTAAAGTGGTATCAGCCATGCGTAGAACAGCTCCACAAGGAGATTTTAGAGCTAATCTTTCTAGAGGTGGATCAGGTATAGGAGTTAAATTATACGATTATGAGATAGAAATGGCAATCGCTGCCTCCAAAGCTCTTATGCTAGATTTTGCTGGCGTAGATATTATGCGTTCAAATCCAAAGCAGAAAGAAAGCTATGTGACTGAAGTAAACGGTAATCCAGGCACAGGGATTATAAATATTACCAAGCACAATTACTTTAAAGACTTAATTGCATATACAGAAATCAGAGCAAAAAATAAACATAACAGTATAAAACAGGAAAATAACATTACAGAATCAAAAGCTGTAGATGTAGTAGATGAAAGAACTCAATTAGCAATGTTAGAAGCTAAAATTGCAAGCTTAGAAGGCACTAGAAAAGGTATAACTCCGCAAGAATTTGCAACATGGACTATACTTAAGAAAAAGTTTAGATTTTAAATAGTTAAACATTGAGGATTAGGCTATACACTAATCCTCAATGTTTATATTACTAGTGAGAGAATTAAAGATCCCTATTCCTTATATACATGTGCAAAAACACCGGATAAATAAAAATGTAATTCCGCTAGAAATTCTTCTCCTTCAATAAAACTGTCTTTATATGAAGTTTTAGTTATTCTATAAGAGCCAGATTGGCCTCTGATTTTAAAGTTGAAATAATTTTTGTTTTTTATAATATAGCCTGTATATATTTTTGCCTGTCCGTCAGAATCAAACCAAACTTGTTTAAACTCAGGGTTTTGATAATGAAAATCACTTCTAATAACTTGTAAATATTTGTTTCCCTCTGAAAAATATCCATCGTAATAATTTGCTACGTAATTTAAATAGTTATACCGAAGTTTATTTATTTTATTAGAATTTAAAAACCTTTTAGATAATTGATAAAATTTAGTTCTAATATTGGCATTATGTAAATTTTTGCCATATATTTTAAATAAAAACGAAGCAATATCATCTTCATCTTTGTAATTTTCTATCTCATTAAAATATGCTTCAGCCTTAGTAAAATTTTCATTCTGCATATAAAAATTGTATAATAATACACATACATATGGTCTTAGATTAGTTTTATTATAATATAATTCTTCTAAATCTTTTAAATATGTTAATGAATCACCATTTCCTTGTTGATCGTTTGAGTAAGAAAGTTGTAGGTCAACAATCCTTCCTCTATTTTCAGAAACTGTTGTTAGACCTGTATTAAGTAATTCTTCAATTTTAACTTTAGTTCTAATTTCTTCTACATCGCTAAGATTAATATGTTTCAATTTCCATAGTAACAGTGTGATGTAATCCGTATAGCTGTAAGATGAACTTGGATCTAATTGTAATTTAAGCAAAAAAAGATCTTCAGCTTCATCTAGGTATGTTAACGTCCTGTCTAATTCTTTTTCTGATTTATAATAATTTTTTGATAAATAAAAATTCAAAACTCCTCTTTTATGTATAAACCTACTGTCTCTAGATTTTCTTATAGGTAATTTTGTTTCTGCATATTGTAAAAGTTCTATGCCACGTTCCAAGTCTCTTACATTATCTCTATGTTGCAAATTATTTGAATAATTTAATAAAAAAAATGCGTCATCTTGTAAGACCGTATAAGCACTATCATATAATTTATTTATTTGAAAATCATCAAAATCACCGCTATCTCTTAATGATTTCATCAAATCTATCGTCAATCTACATGACTTATAGCCTGTATTTAATTTTCTTGTAATTGTCAAGTAATAGTTAAAGAGCTTAGAATTGTCTTTAATGATTAAATTTGTTAATTGCTCAGCAATGATTTTGTGTTTTGTTCTAAAATATATGTCTGGCTCAGTTCCTATAGAATCAACGTTCTCATGTATTAAAATACCTTTACCTTCTACTTTAAGTACTTTTTCAGTGAACTCACTCCAATCATCAGCAATAATGTTTTTTAATAATCCTGAAGGCATAGATAAGCCAAAACGATGAAGTAATGCTGTATAAATAAAGGCCTCTTTACCTTTGTGCGATAGTTGACTATACGCACTTCTTAAATCTTGACTATGCTTCCCATTTGTTATAAGATCTAATAAGGAAATAAAAGTATCTCCATCAAATTCATTTAAAACCTTAACCTTTAGTAATTCTTTTTCATTAAAGTCTCTATATGAAATTAGTTCATTTTCTTTTAATCTTTCTAAAAGCTGGTTTACTTCGTTCTCTTCAAGCGGAGAATCAATATTGATTTCAGGGGTGTTAGTTCCATTAATACTTGATCTGTGCTTTTTTAAAATATTTTCTCTAATTGATGATAAAAAGCAAATATTTTTATCTGGAATTTGTTCGAAAGATATTTCATTCCTCAAATTTAGTATACTCTTGTAGTAAGAATCAACTTCTAAATCAGAACAATAGAATATAATATGTTTAGTTGGTAAAGACTTAATAAGATCTATAGCAAGCTCCTTTCTGAAGTTTTCTATATCTGAAATTTCAAAAGCGATGACATCCTTATCAGAGTTATTGATTAGATCATTAATAACTCTATAAATAAAAGTAGTCTTTCCGGTGCCGAAACTACCAGTCAGATATATAAAGGGTATCATTACATTTATATTATTAATACTCTTCCAAATCTCATTAATAGTTTCTTCTACTTTAGCTTTCCTTAATATATCATGACCTTTCCTGATGTTATTGAAATTAGGTTCTTCACCTAAATAAAATTCTTTCTCTTCAATATTTTCTCCTTCATAAGCATTTCCAATCTGCGTTATTATACCCTTTAAGTTGCTGCTTAGTTTGGGATTTAGTTTTATTGGTTCATTTTTTTTATTACTTATTTTTAAATTTCTACTAGCAGGTTTGCTTGCATATTTTTCTAATTCCCATTCTTTGTATGAATTGAAAAAATCTAAAGCAGTCAGTTTAATAGTGCATATTTTATTTTCTTCTAGAAAGCCAAGTCGATAGTCATCCTCTTGAATAGAAGGATCTATGTTATACATTATTTTTCTATTTCTATAGTTATAGCTATCAAATTTACCTAATAAAATTTCAGCTAAAGGATCACTATAAGAATATCCTACTGATAAAAAGTTGATTTGTGGCGATAAACTTTTCAGCTCATTTAAAACCTTTTTATAAAATCCATTTGCTTTTCTAAAATCATCGCTTGAAAATACAAATTTGTATTTTCCCATATCAGACATACAGCCATTGAGCTTTGCATATTTAACTACATTTCTGTTCGCATGCCCTTCATATTCTCTGGAATTTCTAACAGGTAATAACTCAAAAGCTTTCTCAGATGTGTTTTTTATATCGTCATAAGCTTTTTCAAGTAGTAGATCATAATTTGTAGTAATAATTAATCTCCAGTTAATTGATAGAATAGTTTTATGTATATCATTATAATGCAATTTTTCTAAAATCCCTTTAACAAACAGATCAAAGTCACGCCTTTCAAAATTTGGATTAGATGAAAGCGTGTCTACAAATTTTACTATATCGTTGATGTCACTATCTATGCCTAAAATATTTTTATAATATTCTATTATCTCTTTGCTTAAATATTTTTTATCAGTTATGGATGCCCCTGCCCCTAAGAACAATATAGTATTTCCACTATATAACTTTTCAAATAAATCATTAAGTTTATCTCTATCTTTATTTAACGGGTCTAAAAGGTGAATTGAGGTAGGCATAGGTTTAAAATTTAGAGAGATTAGATAATGTTTTGATAAAATTTTAGGAAAGTATCAGATATGATTTAATTTAATATGAAATAATATTGTAATTACTAAGAATGCTATTGACATTCTCAATAATAAGAAATGCGTAAAAAATAATTGAAATTCAACTTGAGTATCCTAGATAAGACTTAATTATTTCAGTTAATAACCCCCCAGCAACATTTATAGCTATATCCCAAGAACCATCTAATGATTTTCCTAGCATCTTATGAACCCACTTGTTGGTTTTATGACCGAGTAGGGTTGTATTAGAATCATTATCTTCATCTATTATATCTACTAATTCATTAATATCTCCATCTGAAATATCTAACTTACTTAATTCATTTCTTAAATATTTAGTGTCTTTTATATTTATTGAATTATTAAACGTATTATTATTTCCATGGTTTATATTATTTTGTAAAGTATTTATAGTGTAATTTATGGGAGATTGTGAGTTGCTATTTGTTTTATTATAAAATTCCGAGTACTTTATTTTAGATAAAGCTTTAAATCCTGAATCATTTATTTCGAAAAAGTAAACTGAACCTCCTTGAGTAAGTACAGTTTTATCTTTAATAAAGTCCGTTGCTTTTATAGTTCTATAAATTCTAAAAAGATCTTTATCAGAATGCAAAATGTTGTTTTTTCTTAAGAATTCGTCTAATACTAAACCATAGTTAGATACTTTTAATTCTTCAAATATTAAATCTACTATATCTTCATCGCTTAACTTCTCAGAATATTTGTACTTTGAGTATGAACCATAAGTTTTGTAAATGTTTCTTCCATATTTATTTACTGAAAAAATTAAATCTTGACCATCCTTTGTATTAATTAATTTTATTTCAAATAATTCACTTTCTTCTATTTCATCTATTAGATTAATAATTTCTTCTTTTGGCAGAACTATTGACTTTGCTCTTAAATGTGCACTTAATACCTGTCTACTAGTTATTCCATTATCTATAAGCTCTTTTAATATCTCATCTACTATAGCAGAGTGGGTCATAGGAATGAAAATTAAGATGAATGAATCTGTAAATTATCCAAATCTATATATATATTTTAATTAAAGTATGCCTATAATCTAAATAGAAAAAATTAGTGGCACGGGGTAAAAAGCAATTGAGCCTAATTATCTGATATTCAGATAATTAGGCTCAATTTGCAGAGGGTGAGGAGCCCTGAGGGTAATATGTAACTTATTGGAAACGACCAAGTTAGGTTTAATACCTAACGGGGGTGCCTGTAACTATGCCAGTAGAGAGGCCAAAAAAATTTGGAAAACCTACTGGTAAGCGGTCGAACAGGTCACCCTCAAACTTTCCCAGATCGCCCCCATTGAGGAGCCTCTTTTGCAGTTCTACGGTGTACCGCAAATCATTGATTGTGTCATTTTGCATTTTGATTTTATCCCGAAGCTCATTCTCTACGTCGGCACCGCCATCGGCAGAAACATTTGTCATTGGTTGAAACATTTCTCCTATACCACGGATAAACCAAAGGGGGTTTATTTCAGGGTATTTTTCAAGAATTAATTCTAAAATGTCAAAACCTGGCTTACTTCTTCCGTCAGTAACATTTGCAATGGTAGAATGCGGCTTGCCTATACTTTTTGCAAATGAACTAGGGTTCATTTTTAAGGTTTTGATAAGCTCCTGCATTCTTTGGTTAACTGTTGTCATAGTTCACTTTTTTAAATGAGTGTATTTTGTTTAAAATGTAGCCTAAATGAAGTAGAAATTTTTTAAATTAAAATCACTGAAATTCAGCATATTATAAAATAAATAGCCATAATTTAAAAAATATCATACTTAAAACTTGCTATAAAGGAAATTATAGAATTACCTTCGTGTAGAAATCAAGCAGAAATACAGCCGATTTATAGCTTAAATATAGCATAATGAAGGTAGAAAATTCAAGTTTAGAGTAAGTGAGTGGCGAAATTTGCGTTTGCCCGGTCGCTGAAGCTGACAAGAAAAATGCCTTTAAAGCCGTCCTATGCAGGTTTCTTATTAAAGATGAAGTTTGCCTTGAGTTTATACTGAGTAGAATTTCATCCAACCTTAAATATCCCATTGAAAACGGTTACGTATAGTTATAGCCGTTAAGAACTATATTCTTTAAATTATGGAAAAAATGATTCAACGTTTAAACACCATTGCTGAAGCCTGGAAAGGAAACCGGATTTCAGAAAAGCAGAAAATCGCTATTCTGAAGAAATACCGGGCCAAATTTGGTATTAGCAGACACACTGCAAATAACACTGTAAACGGCAACGGTAAACGAAGCCCTACTGCCGTAGACGTCAAGGAATTAATATTTCTTGAAAAAGAACTTTCGACGGTCATAAAGGAGAATAAAGCCCTTGAAAATGAGCCGTCTGTACTTGAAACCCTGCTAAATGACTAATGGAAAAATACATTACTCTGGTATTTCTCGCCATGTGGTTTATATCGTTGAAAGGAGATTCAAAAGCCCCGCTTAAATGAGTCCGGCCTTCTACCTGACCAGCTTTATTTTTATCCTGGTTGTCCTGCCCTACGTATTTCGGCCTAAACATTCAGATACGTACCGAAAGAATTAAGTTTTAACCCCATTCCATCAGAAAAATGCTTTTCCCCCTCTTTGTCGCCCTACCAGGCTAACAGGTAACTATTTGCCTAGAAAAACAGAATTATACCGGCCACGTCAAAAACGCATCAGCCACTGACATCACCGGAACCGGAGCCAAAACCTGCTATATCGTGAATGTCTCCGGGTATGAAATCGAAGTTTCAGAAAACCAAATTCAGCCCAACTATGAAAGCCTCACGTAAAAGAAAACCAGTGCATTACGCCGATATGAAGGGCATGGTTCACCAAATCAATTTAGCCCCTTTGAGCCTGGAAGAACTCGAAAAAGTCCTGGATGCCAGAGGATCGGCTTCACTGACTTACCGCCAGGTAGTAACCGGAATCAAGCAGGTTCAGCTCGAAAAGACTAAACATGAAAGAGGCTCTGCTTTATACGTCAAATACTCCGTCATGGAGCTGATTCTTTCAGACCGTAAACTTCAAATGATTATTGGACTACAAAAATTTCATCGACTTCTCCATGCAACTATCTGAATTAACAAGCTTCGTCCAAATCGGAGGCGTTTCACTTATGACTACTCCGAAGCTTATGGAAGGCAAAGAAATGATTAATACCAAAGTCACTTTCCTGCAAACCAGAAATAAGCCTTTAATGGATTTTCAAGCGAATGAGCTTGATTTTCTCCTACGAGTTCTCAGTGCAGTTCAGCAAGAACTCGACAGCCGTAAACCTTTTCTGCAATAGTGGCACCGATCCGTATTTATGAGTAAGTATAAGTTTCGTTACGAAAAGAACAAGAAGAAGGGAACCTGCCCCGCCTGCGGGAAACCTGGCGTATTTCGGTATTATGAAGATTTACAAGGCAACCGATTAAATGAGGATTGGGGCAGATGTGACCGGGAAGGCAAGTGCGGTTACCAGGCGACTCCCAGCGGGGTAGTATTTGAAGCTGACCCGAACTACATTCCACCACCGGAGCCGGTTGTGGTCTTTCCAGAAGGCACTACGCTGGAAGTTATAACTAAAAGCTTAGTAGATTTAAAATCTAACTTTCACGAGTTCGCTAGAAAGACGCTGCACATTACCGACGAACACCTGCAAAAATGGCTGGTAGGCACCAATAAGAAGGGAATGACGGGTTTCATAATGAAGAACGCCCAGGGCAACATTATGAACGTCAAATGGATTCGCTATAACCCAAACGGCAAACGCGGCCACGATGAAAACGACGAGTATAGTCTGAAGCAATTACCCGTAGATTCTGGCTTTAAATACGCTCAGTGCCTCTATGGTGAGCATTTACTGCCGGAGGATAAAAGTATTCCCGTGATCGTCGTAGAAAGTGAAAAAACGGCGGTTATCGCTTCATTCTTTTACCCTGCCTTTACCTGGATCGGCTGCGGTTCCTGTAATGGTCTGACCGAGGCAAAAATTAAGGTTTTAGAGGGTCGCCGGGTCTACTGGCTGGCCGATGCTGACAAGGCGGGGCGGGAAACCAATAGCAGCCTTAAAAACCTGTATAAACACCAGATCAAGCACAAGCTGGTAGATCTTTTTCCCGACCGCAACGACGGCTGGGACATTGCCGACGCTATTGTGGCTGGAATTCGCCCGGAGCTAAAGCTGGCCTGCGATGATGCCCAGTGGGTGAGTCTGAAGAAACCGGAGCCAAAGCCTGAAATTGTTCTTGATCCAGAGGAGCAGGCCCGGATTACCAAAGAGAAAGAAGATGCTTTTAAAGCTCTTCAGGAGGAAATGAGGGCTACGGTGATCTATCACCCGCACAGCTACGAAATAGAGGTAAGAGCAGGCAAAGCTTTTGACCGAGTGGCCGAAGATTTCCTGCTGTACATCAAGTACAAAACGGAAGACGAATACGAGCAAATTACGTGGATTCTGGAGCTGAAGACGGCCAAAGAAAGCATTTTCGTTGAAGTCGTTCACGAAGATTTTTGCTCAGCCCGGAGGCTCAAAAACCTGGTTGCCACGAAGCGGCTGAGCTTGAAAATAACGGATACGCACCTGGACGAACTGCGAAGCTATCTATTCCGCAAAACGGAGTTCTCGACTGCCTCCAAAGTGCTGCGGTATGGCTACCATGTGCCGAGCGGCGTCTACTTCTTTTCAAACGTGGCTATCGTAGGCGGCCAGCCCGTACAACCGGACGAATTCGGGATTGTCCCAGCGGGCAACGAGTATCTATCTATTCCACAAAGCCAAAAGGCCAAACAACAACGCTACGAGATGACCAAGCTAACTATACCTTTTAACCAGTTCTTTGTCAAATACGCTGAAGCTCACCGCTTTGAGAACGCTTTCGTACCTATATGCTTCTATATCTTCAGTCTGTTTCGTGACTTGGCTTTAAAGAATAAGAACTTTAGCCCGATCCTGTTTTTGAAAGGCGGTGCTGGAACGGGTAAGTCGTCAATGGTTCGGGTATTAACTGCCGCCTTTGGCCGCAAACAGGAAGGGGTCAACCTGAAGAGTAAAAGTACTGAGGTAGCCCTGATTAAATTGATGTCTCAGACGTCTAATATGATGATCTGGTTCGATGAGTTTCATAATGAATTAGGCGGCATAGAAGGGCTTTTGCAGGCGGCATACGATAACGACGGTTATCACCGCTCCAGCGATAATACGAGCAACGAAACCAACGCCGTAGAAATCCATTCAGCCCTGGCATTAACTTCTAACTACAGCCCGGATAATCCAATCTTTTTTAGCCGCTGTATTTTTCAACCGATTACTTCACAAGAGAAAACCGAAGATCAGCGTAAAGCATTCTATCAGCTCGAAGAATGGCAGGAGAAGGGGCTAGCTTGTATGTCCGTTGAGCTTTTAAATTATCGTAAATTCCTGGTTGAAAATGATAATTACGCGACGGCTTACAATGAACTATATTCTTCGTTTAAAAATCATTTTAAAGGTGAGAATTTACCGGAACGTTTGTACGCCAATATGGCCCAAATTATGGCGGCTCCGTTAATCTTTCAAACGCACGGATTGATTCAAATTCTGGAAGTAGAAACGAGAAATGTTAACGAAGTACTGGAGGCATTCGTGGAGATCGGAGCGGCCAGCATTCGACGCCAGCACCGGATTAGTTCCGAAAAATCCGAGCTATCTGCTTTCCTGGAAATCATTCAGACGCTCTACGACGCTGGAGCCATTCAGGAAGAGATTCATTTCAAGATCAACCAGGGTGAGCTTTCCCTATGGTTCCCGCAATTGTACAATTTGTATGCTCCGAGGTATCGACAAATCTATATGAAGGCACCAGCAGACAAGGACACCCTGCAAACCGAACTGGCAACCGCAGTAGGCAAGAACGAGTGGGCCGACATCTGTAAAAGTATCCGATTCCGTAATGATGGGGAAGGTAATGCTATTTCAAAGACTACTCCCAGAAGAGACTGTTGTGCGGTGAGCTACAAGGATTTACAGGTAAAATACGGCTTAGATTTTGAAAGCAGACAGAGCTAAAAAAAAGAATTGAGTTGTAAAAAAAACGAGTTAAAAAAATCGAAACCCCTCTGAAAAACTCACTACATCACTACACTTTACTATAACTATCTGATTATTAATTATTTAAGTCTCTTATAAGTGTAGTAAAAGTGTAGTAAAAGTGTAGTAGTGTAGTTTTTGTAGTAGAGCTTACTACACTTTTACTACACTAAATTTAGAGTAAGTGTCTTGAAATCAATTAGTTACAAAAGTGTAGTAGTGTAGTAATACTACAGGGAGCAAAAACTCAGGAAATTTTTTTTCTACAACTGGATTTTTTTTTGCGAAACGGAAAAGTACAAATGACAAATACTGGCTTTGAAGTAGGAAAATACACCAGGTACAAAGACAAGACAGGTCGGGTTTTCCTGGTGATTGGGCAGACCACCGAATACGATGAGCAGCGAAAGGAGTCCAAAGGCTGGGCAACGATCACGCTCTATAATGTCACTAATCGAAAGATGGAGAATGCGATGCCGTATGACCGCTTTGTTCATTACGTAGCAAACGGAAAATTAACCCGCTTTTCTCCGATGAGTCACCAGCCGTCTAAATTTTAAAAGCTTGTTTAAATGGTTCAAAAACTTGAATTAGAGATACCTGTACATTCTCACTGGATTGAGAAAAACGGGCAAAACTGGCTGGTCATTTCTCCCTGGCGGCAAAACCCAGAAGGGCTACACGAAAAAATAGAAATGCTCTGGATTGAAAGCGAAACCATTCATTGCTGGCAATACGAGTACGTTGCGGGTTTGATCGTGGCAGGCCGTCTCCAGCAAGTCTATAAAACAATTAATTAATTCACCCTTTAAATTCAAATCAAAATGGAAAGAATCAGTAAGTTATCTGTAATTACAACGCAGTTAAAATTCCCTAATAATCAATGTGAACTTGCCTATAATTTGGCTCTTCATGTTATTAGGATATTAGAAATTAGATCGCCTCAAAAGTTTTACGATGAGTACGCGATAGCTTTCGCTCTTAGTAAGATTAATCCCCAAAAAGGCAGTATCTCTTTCGGTTTAAAAAAAGGTTGTCAAAGTATTATTCCTGAACTCTCATACAAGGAAGGGGATAAAGAAACCGTATTTGCTGAAGTCCATGAGATAGGCGAGTACGTAAAGCCTGCCTTTTTTACCGATATGTTTTACAGTCATCCGTACTTAACTATCAAGGTTCTCAATACCCTTATTGAAACCGAGAACTATGACAAGGGTAGCTTTGATATGTACGGCAGTGGCGAGTTCCTTTCTATGGACGTTAAGGACTGCCCAGAATCCAGAGAAATACTTTCTGCACTGATTTCTGATTTTGAAGCCTACGACGCTTACGACAAAGGCCGGTATATGGGGACGCCTGAAGGTTATTTTGGCTTGTGTTCCCTTCAGGAAGTACATGATGAATTTTCACCTTCAGAGGATTGGATTCGTTGGGATGAAGAGTCAGAAAAGTTCGTAGACCTTTCCAGTTTTTAATCAACCTTAGCCCCGCCAGTCGGTGGGGCTAAATCCCTCCCTAAAATGAACAATCCTGGCTTATCCGTAGGTTTCAAATTCTTATCCAAATGGTTTAAATGTCTGGAAGTTGAAGTTCTGGAAATTCAAGAGGATCAAAATATTCTGAACGTAAAAATTACCCGAAGCCCGGAGCATTGGCATGAGGAACAATGGAACCTGGCACATACCCGTGCAGGCTTTGCTCAGGGAGATTATAAAGCACTTGAATATGATAATAAATAAAGTGGAAGGCTGGTACCGGATCAAAGTGTATGGTACTTGGAAAATTGGCTTCAGGGACGACTGGGGTAATTACTGGCTCCCGTTTATGCAAGCCGGGCCATTTCGAGAAACGGATGTAGGTTTTGAAGTACACCCGGAGCCAATAAACCCAGAACCAAGCCATAAATGAAAGCAGCCGTTTTAACTCTGGTAACCGTTGCCCAGGGCGGCGGAATCTGGTACCTTGTAAGAACCGTATTTTCTCATGCTCACCATACCCTTGAGAGAAACAAAAAAAGCCTTAAAAATGAACGAATTAATAGCACCCGCCGAACTCCAAAGAAAAAGCTTTAGTCCGGTGGATGAATATGCAAATCGCTCATGGCCTTCTGGTCAAATCTCACCTGAGAGGCCCATTAGGGCTGGAGGTAGAGAAAGCCAGAAAGAAAGCCCTGGAAGGGTTGCCTAAAGAGGAATTAAGACCGATTGAGTTGACCAGTACTATTCTGGAGAAACTGGTATTAAAGTTGATTCGGTGCAAGGACGTAGCCACACTGGAGCAGGCGGTTTCCTACTGCGAAAGTCTCCTGGTTGGAGAAGTGTTAGTTGTCCAGGACGATGAGACGCTGAAACGTAACGTATAATGCCAATCGACCGGAAACAGTACCATCCTAAATGGTCATTAATTACGCGGTTGATCCGAGCTAGGGCAGGCAATAGTTGCGAGGGTTGCGGGGTCAAAAACGATACGCTGGTAGAACGCGGGAAGGGTAAAGAAAAAGGAACTTTCCGCTATGCTACTGGCTGCGAAATTATCAACTATCACAATTTGCGACTGGAGGGCAAAAAGTACTGGGATAGCCTCAAAGAACTGGGTTTGACCAGAATTAGCCTTAGTGTGGCTCACCTGGACAGAAACCGCGAAAACAACCGCTTTACTAACTTCAAATGCCTTTGCCAGTGCTGCCATTTAAACTACGACCGGGCATATAACAACTGGCTAAAGGAATACGGGAAAAACGAATCCACTCTTTCAATTTTTAACTAATCAAATGATCCTTATTATAGCAGGAGCTGTAGTTACCGTACTCTGGGTAACTAGCTATTTCGTTGACTTTTCGGAAATTTTTAGCCAGAAAGGAGGGCAAAAATGAAAATGATTAGCACCGACCGCCGACCCCCTCAAGAGGAACTTTGGTGTATCGTCTTTGTCCCAGGCTATACGGAAAGCGGCTTTGAAGTCGCCGAGTATCGAGGTGGATTTTGGCACTCGCAAAACGGATCAATCATAACGGCCAGTGTAGAAAGCTGGATGTACACCGACTTTATAAACACCCCTCACTAATGACCGTAGAACAAATAGATTCCATATTTACCGGGCTTACCAATTTGGTAATAATAGGAGGGGGATTATATATAATTTTCCGAGCATTACGACACATGGCCCGAAATTGAAAGTTTAACGCCCAGCCCGCAAAGCTGGGCGTTTTTGCGTCCTATCGGGGAGCCTTTTAAGGGGTGAGTTTTGCAACGAAATCAAAACACAAATTTTTCAAATGGCACAAAACGAAAGCAATTCAAAATCTGAAGGCATTGGCCTGTTAGGACTGGTATTCATTGTCTTTTTAGTTCTGAAATTAACCAGCGTTATCACCTGGAGCTGGTGGTGGATTACAGCCCCACTTTGGGGGCCAATCGCTCTGGTAGCCGCTGGCTTCATCCTCTTTGTTATTTATCAATTCATTAAACACAGCGGTCAGAAATGAGAAAATTCTTAGAAAAGGTTTTTTCCACATTCGGCTGGTATCCAGTCTCCGACCGTCACCACCGGCAAACTATTGAAAAGATTTCTGTTCTCCAGAAGGTTGTCAATACTCACCCTGTATCGACTCACGAAGTACATAAGGCCGCGAACAGAAAGATGCTGGAGCTAATCGAAGGAATGAACTAATCCGGCAACGCCCGGCCCTGGAGCTGGGCGTTTTCTCACCTTAACACCCGATAGGGGAGGGGCTAATTCCCTGATAATGTTTGCGACTTTACTCAACTGGCTAGTAATGGCCGTCATCACTCACACCTTGTTAAAATTCTTAAAAATAGCCTGGCAGTTCATCAACTTGAACAAATGGCGGTTCGTGGCTGAAGTCGTAGTTGCTGTTATTTCCTACGGCGTCGGCTACGGGATCAACCAACTTACCAACCAGGCAACCCTGCAAGCCTGCCAGGATGAACGAACGGAACTACTCCGGCAGAACGCTGATAAAATAGCCGCTCAGGAGGCCGTCAAATACGCGGGAATTATTGCCGGGCTACAAACGAAAATCACTGAAGCCAATGAAAAATACCTACTTCAGAAACAGCAGAATGCTTCTGATAGTATTCAGCACCTTACTGAGCTGGAGGCTGTCCGGGCAATCAATCGTTACATCACCGGACAGCAGTCAGGAAATACGGGAATACGTCCGAAACGCTAACGCCATTCTGGACTCCCTGAACCGTTACGAGTTTACCAAAGCCCGGTATAGTAACCTTTTGAATCAGTACGCCCAGGCCCAGCAGGCCCAGCTCACATTGCTGGTTCGCATTGAAGAGCTGGAACGGCAGAATCAGCAGCTCAGTAAAGCTTTGACCAAAGCCGAAACCCAGCTTATTGAAGAGATCAAAAAGAAGCGAGCGAAAGCCTGGGAAAATTGGTTCTGGCGGGCTTTATCAGCGGGCCTGATCTATTCCCTAACCAGGCATTAAACCCGTCCTTTCTATGGCCTGCCAGGCCCGCCAACTTTGGCAAAAAGAAATGACGAAAAAAGTTATTAAACGCCGAACGGTATTTAATGAAATTCATCAGGATACCGTAGGCGGCAAGCCCCACACCTTTTCAATTCAGTACCGGAAAAAAAAGACGGGGGAGCTGGGCTTTAAAGCAAAGGTTTCTAAAAGCCTTCAGCGACTGCCTGGAGCCTCCGGATTCCGGCAAAATGTAAGTTTAAACCATATCCTTTTGTTACACGATCACGAGACGAACAGCCCCTTTGAAGTCCTCATTGATTTGCTGGTAGAATACAACGGGATGATTATCGACCACACGATTTAAGTATGTATCATTTATCCAGTAATATGTTCATGGTCGAAGCCAAAGGGGGCGGGGCTTTCGTAGAGATGACCGGCAGACGGGACGCCTCCTACGGGGTTACTTCGACTTTTCAGGCACAAAGCGACTATTTACCACACGTACGCTGGGGAGCGGCTGACAATCAGCCGAACACGATCAGCAAATTAATTGAGCGAAATAACCAGGTAGGCGGGCAATTAGAAGCCGTTCGGGACATGATTTTACGGCTCAGGTCTCGCTTTTTTCAAACGTGAAGTTGAAGATGGCAAAATCAAAACCGTTCCTTTTTTTGACTCCAAACTGGAAGACTGGGCCGAAGCGACCGAATTGCCCGCTTTTGCTATCGCTAGTATTACCCAGTTTGTCCACAATGCAAACTGTTTTACTCAGCTAGCCTATAACCCTCTGGAGCATTGGCATGAGCTGAAGGTTTCCGACAGCTTTACGACGCGAATCGCTCGACCTGGCCGTAACGGTATCGACGAGTATCATATCAACCCTTATTTCGGAGAAGGTACCTTTTACGATAAAACCGAAACCCGAAAATTCAAAGCATTTGACCACCGGGTTCCGGCTCTGGAGCAGCCCACGGTAACCATGCTGCACAGTCGTATCGTGAAGCCAGGTAACCCCTTTTATTCCTGCCCTAGCTGGTGGGCCACTGAAGATTGGATTGAGCTGGCTAACCTGATTCCCTTATTCCATAAGTCCGGGCTTAAAAACGGGTATAATATCAAATACCTCATTAAAATGCCTCAGGACTACTTTAACAAGGAAGGGGAGCGGACGCTGGAACCAAGCCAGGTACGCCAACGCTGGGAGCAGTGGGGAGATAACCTTTCCAAGTGGATGAGCGGCCATAACAACGTCAATAAGTCGCTTATCATTAAGTACGTCAGGGGCCAGGACGGTAAAATGGCCGATAATATCGACGTCATACCCCTAAAGAATGAAATGAGCGACGACGCTTATTCTAAGGTTTGGGAAATGTCGAATTTATCCATCGCTAACAGTATGGGCATTCTGCCCACGCTGGCCGGTGTTTCGCCAGGTAAAGGAAACGATTCGGGTAGCCAGATTCGAGTCATGGCCGACTATCAGCAGCATTTTCGTACGTCTGTCCCCAGAGAAATGATTATTGCCCCGATCCGGCACGCTGTCCGTGCAATGGGTTACCGCGATGTCATTCCCATGTTTAAGGATGTTCAGATTACTACACTGGATGCAAACCCGAACGGTAAACAGGCTACTCTAAACACTGGTGCAGCATGATCTTAACGCAACCCATTTTTAAAGCCCGGATTGGTGGCGTTCAGACCAAACTTGACTTTGCCACGGTAGAACCCTTCTGCCTGGCCGCTGAGCGAAGTTTTCGGGATCGGATTGGTTTAGAGTTATTCCGTTACCTGGAAGCCCTAGACGACATCAATGCTGAAGTTTACCAGCTCCGGGTACTAGCCGAAGGAGCTTTGGCCTGGTCGGCTCTTATCAAGGCTTTACCGTTCCTGAAAATCCGGATTGGTGATTTAGGGATGATGAAAGGAAGCCCGAATAATAGCCTGGCCGTAACCAAGTGGGAATACATCGACACCACCGACGCGGCAGAACGCGAAGCAAACGACTGGTTAGAGGATTTCTTTCAGGAGCTGGAAGTACAACGCCCGGCAGTTTGGACGGCTTCAACGGCCTACAAACGCCGCCAGCGGCACTTCATCCGATCTACTGACGAAATGGCCCAGTACGTTAGCCTGGGCGGCGGTCGCAATAATCGGTTTTTCGACCAGCTCGTTCCCTACATCCGGAGGGCAGAAGAGCTGTACGTGCTGCCGATCCTGACCGAATCCGATTTTGAAGAGTTGCGGGATAAATGGCAAGACCCCGCTGCCGTCTGGAGTAAGGAGGAAAAAAAGGTTCTGGAGCTGATTCAGCAGGTCGTCGCCCCAATGGCCTACTTTGAAGCCTTCCCGTATCTACCCCTCCAGGTCGATTATAAAAGCTTTTCCAGCCCCCGCTCCAAAGACGGAGCCGTGGAAGAGCGGGAACCCGACCCCGACGACGTAAACACGCTGAAACGTCAATTTTTTAAAGACGGCGAGCTGTACACGGCCAAGCTAAAAAAGAAGCTGCACCAGATAGCCAGCCCCGAATTATTCCCAGGGTATTACGAGGCGTTTTTGAAAGCAGCCCCCGCCGAAAAACCCGAAGATTATACCGATAGTCCACACGTAATTTTATAACCCCCATGCAAGACCACATTCTAACTGAAGAGCAGAAACTGGAGCAAGACCTGGAGAAAATTCAGGCTCGAAAGGCCGAGCTGGCCGAAGAACGCCAGCGGGCGGCTGATGCCGAACGTACCAAGCAATTAGGCGTTCATGCCAACCTGGTACAAGACGCTCAGAATTTGCGAGCTGAAGCGGCCCAGGCTCCAGATGAAAAGACAAAATTGCTACTGTTAACCCAAGCTGCCGACATTCAGGCTGAAGCTAACCGGCTGGCTGTCGAGCTGGGTCTGATGAAGCCCGACGAGCTGGAAGAAAAGCCCGGTTTTTCGATTCCTGAAAAAGCGAAGCCTTTTATCTGGCTGGGTAGTATCGCGGCTCTGTTAACGTATCTGTACGTTAAATTCTTTGGCCTCAAAGATGCGATTGACCTCAATAATACGAAAGTTGACCCCTTTAGCCAGGTACGCCCCTATGGGTTAGATTCTATCCAGAAACTCACCTTTGAAAAGTTTACGCTGGGTATTGATGCCGTTTCTGTTTTCATTTTACTGGGCGTTTTTGCTCCAGTGTTGCTCTGGTACTTCTTACCGTTCGGCTCCAAAATCAATTTTCAAACTGAATTCAAAAACGAGCTGACACCGTGGCAACGAATTATAGTAAGCGTATTGTTGGTACTGGGCTTATTCTTGCTTGTGGGCTTATCGCACTCAGTCAAAGCGTAAAGCCAGCCAAGCCGCCCAAAACCGAAGATTTAGAGGAAAAATGGCGTCAGGTCTGGTTTGATTCCGCAAATGCTGAAACCTGGGTAAAGGAGAAAACCAACCGAAACGACCACCCCCGAATCCGCGAGTATAACCGCTTTGCACACGTACCCCTGAATAGTCCTTATTGTGCCTCCGGATTATACTTTACTGCCCGAAAGGCGGGGCTTGACTTCGAGATTAAAAGCCCCGCTGCCGTTCGCTCCTGGTTTGCCGATAAGAGTAAAGTTATTTACGATCATCGCCAGCCAGGGCGGTTTCAAGCCACCCCCCGGCGTATGGATGTGGTTTGGTTATACCAGAGCCACATCGAGGCCATCGCTGACCAGAGCATTCCCCGCGACATCGAGGACGACGACGTAATTAATACCGTGGCTTTTAATTCCAGAGGGAGCAACGTAAAAGAGGGGGTTTATCATCCCATGCGTCGCCGCTGGCGGGATGTAAAGCTAGTGGCTAACCATGTGACCCCCTGGGTCAAAAAGAAAGAAGCAGACAAAACCAAAAGCAAATGATAAAGGCACTTTTCAGGCAGGAAACCCTGGTATTTCTGGGTATTGGTCTGGTATCCATACTTATCTCCGGGCTGATTACCTTTCTAATACTGGATTATTGGAAAGGGGAAACCATCGAATTCTCAGGCCGGTGCATTGACCATCACTACGTACCGAGCCGAACGGAACCCAGAACGCGGATAGTCAAATATGGGAAATCAACTCATGTTGAGTTTTATACGGTTCACTACTCTGAGAAATTTATACTAACGGTAGCCTGCCCGGAAGGGCCGAAAGACATCGAGGTAAGGCATAATTTATACGCCCATTACCAGGACGGAAAGCCCGTGCCGGTACGTCGAATAATCGGCTATTACTCCAAAAGCTACCTTGCAACCTGGATTGAATAAATCCCTTTTTTATTGCTCCCATGATCGAACTTTCCTTTGAAGGGGAAGCCAAACAATTACCGGAAAACTGGCAGGAGGTAAAGCCCCACCTACTGCCAGTTTACTTAAAAAAGTTGTTTGTTGAACCCGAAACCCAGCAAACCTACCACGAATTGCTCCGGCTCAGTTTGGGCTACTCATCCCGCCGCTGGAGACGATTTTGTAAAGTCTATTTTTCGGACAAGCTAAGCGAAGAAACCCACGAGCATAACGCGGAAATTCTCCAGTTTTTACTGGGCAGGATTGCCTGGATGTGGTCGGAACCCATGAAGGTAAAACCCTTTGATTTTGTGCGGATTAATGGCGAGATCCATTTACTGCCAGATCCGTTACTCAAAACGCTTACCTACGGCGAATTAACCGACGCTTACATTCACATGGTCGCCTACGTAAAGCAGCTCGAAAAAGGCGACAAACGGCTGAATTTACTCCTGGCTACGATTTGCAGGCCCAAACCCACAGACTACGCCTACCAGGAGCGTTTCGACTGGAACGGCGACGAGCGGGAACCCTACAACGAGCATATAGCTGAGAAACGGGCCGAAGCCTGGGAAGCGGTCAGTTTTGAAAAGAAAATCCCCATTTTACTGTACTTCGTTTCAGTCCTTAAAGAGCTGATGGAAACCTACCAAATTTACGACACCGAAGCAGAAACGGAGGGCGAAGAAGAGTACCCCGGCCAGGGCTTTATTAAAAACCAGCATTTGCTGGCTGAAAAGCAAATTTTCGGAACGATGAAGCAAACCCGCCAGGCTAACGCTCACGACGTCTTGCTATTTCTGGAGGAATCTAAAAAAGACGAAGATTTTCAAGAGAAATGCCGATTAGAGGCGGAAAAACACGCAAAACGATGAAAGCACCCCTTTATAGTTACGACCTAGAATTTACGGCTCAGCAGGCCCAGCTAATGCAGCAAGTTAGCGGCCAGAAATTGACTCGAGCAATTATTGAATTTTGCGTGAAGGAATGCAAGAAAAAAGGCGTTAAAGCCTCCGTAAAGGCATTTTTGAGGGCTAAGAAGAAAAACGAAAACGGAATTATTAAGCTTCAGGCGGGAGACGTCCGGATTCGGTACCGAGTAAAGGAGGTCGCCTAAATGAAAACACCAACAGAGCGTTTTTGGGGCTATCTGGAGCCAACGCTGAAAAGCATCGAGGACGTCGTGTACGTGCAGCTTTCCGACGGCGATAGAATCGACCGTTTGCTGGCTGATTCCCAAAGTCAGGACGTTTACCCCGGTGTATTCGTTATCCGGCCTAAATACGGCGGTATTAACGAGAATTCGGGAACCCTTTGGCACCTATTCCATACGACCGCTTATGTACTGGTCAAGGCCAGTTTGAGCAGTTACGAAGACCAGGACGAAGCCTATGCTCAGGCTGAAGTCATCGCCACCAAAATGTCAAATAAAATCTTTCAGGATTCTTTGGAGTCCAAAGTATATTTTGATTTTAACAGCTATACGGCTGAGCCGGTGGAATACCTTACGACAGATGCCGCCTGGGGGTATGAAATTAAATTTAAATTCGGGCTACCCGTTAATGATCTATACTACCCATGAAAGTAAAGAAAGTTGTATTCTGGATACTGGCGTTTTTTTACCTGCCTTTTGTCTTTATGTTTTATGTAGGCTCTGACATTTACCGGCTCCGGAAAAAAACTACCTGTATTCTCAAAACTCGAATGATTTTTCAGGATGTGTACGGTAAGGTATTTCCTAAATAAACGCTAAAAAGCTCCGACCTACTGGCCGGAGCTTTTGCTTTATTATCGTCCTTTCTTGCTGTCACTAAACGGTTCACTTTTGTCCTAAACAGTTATTGATATGGATGTACTTAGTGAACAGCTTGTGTTTCTGCCGGTAAAATTCAGCCGGAATGAGCTAACTTATACCATCGACGCGGCAGACCCTAGCCTTTCGAGCCGCGTCGATTTAAAATACTTTCTGGAAATTTTGACGCCTGAGTTCCCGCTTTCTCCGGCGTTCGTAGCCCTGCACCGAAGCGAGGGCCGCGAGCGTCCGGTGGGTACTTCCGGCAGCTCGACGCTCTACGAGGGAGCCGATTTTTCCTACAACGACAAAGGCGGCAAATTAGACGGAAAGTTAAGCCTGGTTAAGCCCGAATTTCGGCAGCGTACCATGCGGCAGTCCGTGACGCAAACGATGCCTTTCAAGCTCCGGGAAATCGTGACTGGAGGCGTCGAGACCGACAAAACCGGGCCGACGCAGTGGATTGCTAAAAGCGGCCTGGCCCCGGAGCATTTCCCAGGCTATCAGGATGAATTCTTTTCCCGCTTTCAAACCCAGAAACGCCAGTTTTTAACCTGGCAACCGACGTTTAAAACTGTAGGGCTCAGCGAAGAAATTTACCTTTCGTTTATGCTCAACGTTTTTCCGGTACCGGCTACGCTGAAGCTCAGACTCCAATGCGTGCTATCCAACGGGAATACGTTGCCTGTAGCCACCATTTCGGAGCTTTCGGGCCTGAATCAATACGGCGTAGCGATTTGCCCGGTAGGGCCAGCCGTGCTGGATTTACCGACAGATTGGGCCAGCTACCAGGTTTGGCTTTCAGATGAAGCGAACGAGCGAATTTCTGAAGTGAGAACATATACCCTGGATACGGCCTACCAACCGTACGAGCGGTACATTTTGTACTCTAATTCCCTGGGCGGCTGGGACACTTTGCGGCTCACCGGCGAAGCCAGCGAAAAGCTCCGGGTGAGCCAGGTCACGGCGGAACGCTCGAAAAAATCTTCTGAATCCATTGACCGCCCGGAGCAGCTAGTGGTTTCCACGGAAGGGGAGCGGGAACTGAGCTTTTCGACTGGCTATTTTCAGCGGGATTCTCAGTATTGGCTTTCCTACCTGGACGAGCTGATGCTTTCGGAAGAAATCTACCTGGTCAGCGATCAGGGCCATGAACCCCTCCAGCGGGTTACCTCTGAGCTGACCAGCCACCAGGATAATGTCTACCTGGTGGCCCGGAATTTCACGTTTACCAAGCAGGCGAAAGTTTCCAATTTCTCCAGTCTGCCCGCCAACGTTCCCAGTAAACGAGCCACGGCCTGGGCAGGTCAGAATTACACCCACGTACTCGACAAATTCGGTAAACGTACGGGGCTAATGCTGGCGACCCGTTTACGGAAAGTGTACGCCGACGACTCAACCGACGTAAAGCCGCTGACGTTGAAACCCAATACGCCTGGAGATCCGGACTATCAAAAGCCCATTTTTTCGCCTGAAGTGCAGGTTGGTTTTACGCCGTATCCTTCCAAAGCCATTAGCCGCATAAACGTCGTTTAGTAACCGGACGTGCGGAATCGGCTACTATGGAGGCCCGGCCCTGGTGGTCATCGAGGCGGGAGCCTACGGCGGCGAAACGGAAGGGAACGGCGATGCTCTGGCCGAAGCTGATTTTGAAAGCAGGAATACCCAGGCGTACGCCGATCAGTACGGCGTTTGTGACAACAGCCCCCAGAATTATGCCTACGACGTACCAGCGGGCTTGTGGCACTACCGAGCGAACCGGCCAGGCGTCACACTGATTTGCGATAACGGGATTAATCCAGTTCAGGGCAACGCCTGGTTTTTGAATGGTAATAATCCTTACAAGTATCCGGCCTGGTCAAATGATCTGAATTTCCCGACCGGCACAAGCTGGCGATTTGGTTTTTATCACGAGTTACCGATAACGGTTAAGATTTACGTGAACGGTACGCTCGTTTCTACCACGACCCAAACGCCCAACCCAGAAAGCTATTCCCAGTATGTTTTTACCGGCACTCTCCAAAGTACAGACCGGGTTTATATCGAACGCTTAGACAGCTAAATGAATTACGAAATTCGCATCAACGGCGAGCCGGTGGATCTTCCACCGGCTGCGACCGTCAAATTAGATTATCAAAGCCCCTTTTGGCTTTACGATACCATTCCCGGCAGTCAGGACAGTTTGCCCGCTTTTCCCCCTACGGATCGAAACAAACGCATTTTTAACTACTTCCACGAACCCCAGGCGGGAGCGGGGATCAAAGAATTTGAATGCCAGCAGTTCTACGGCGGGGAGCTAATGAAAGAGGGCTATTTTCTGTTAACTGAAGCCGACGCCGTAACGGGCTTTAAAGGCGTTTTTTCTGACCTACTGGGCCAGTTTTTCGGGGACTTTCAAAAGGTTCTTCTTTCGGAGCTAGAGCTGGGAACGCTGCCGCTGAGTCTATCGGCGACCGGCGTTTTAGATAACGGCCAGCTTGCCTACGTTTTGCCGACCGTGATTAACCCGGATTTCTACGGCGGGAATAATCCGGCAGGCTTTGAGGGGCGAATGAACGAGTACAAAAACGGCGGCTATATCACCACGTCGCCCGCCGTGCCGATGTTCCTGGTTTCGTACGTACTAGAGAAAATCGCTCAACTCACCGGCGTAACCCTGGAGGGGGAATTTTTCAGCCACCCCATTTGGAGCCGCTTAGTGCTGTACAATGCCAGGGCGACCGACCAAGCGACCGGCGTTCTGATTTCGGGACACCTGCCGGAGCTGACGGTGGAGAGTTTCTTTCTGGAGCTGCGAAAAATCCCTAATTTGGCCTACGTGTTTAATTCTGTTAAAAAGTCGCTCAGAATTGATTTCTGGGAGAAAAAACTGGCATTGCCCGTCGAAAAAGACTGGAGTGGTAAAGCCGTGAAAGCAGAAAGCAAGACTGCCGAGCGAAACGCCCGGCTCCATTTAGCCTTTGAGCTGGATAGTAACGACGCTCTTCAGAAGGATAAACCCGCCGACGTGGCCGACTACTTTAGCCCCCTTTTGCCAGACGACGGCAGAAACGGCCTGGCAAAGCTGAGCTGTAAGTTTTCTACGCTCCTGGTCGATGCTGAAACCGGCCTGGCTACCACCCGCCAGAAGGGGAATACGAGCCAGTACGGCCAGGGTTCAGAAAAGACTAGCCCCCGGCTTTTATTCTGGCATGGCCTGGTGAATGCTCGCCCACTGGCTCTGCCTAGCTACGGCGATGTTTCGCTGTACTGGCAGGGCGAGAACGGGCTGGCGGAAAAGAGCTGGCGTAAAACCGAAGCCCTCCGGCGAAATTGGTTTTACCTGAAGAAAGATTTTGCCCTGAACGAAACTGACCTGGCTCAGCTTGACTTTTCCCGAAAAATCCACCTGGACGGGATGAATTATTACCTAGTATCCCTTTCGACCAATTTGCCCATAAAAGCTCCAGTTTCGGCTTTATTGGTATCTTGTTAAGTTTTAAATATATTCACAAGAAATTAAATAACTAAAAATTGAATTTATGCATGTATTTGAAAAAGTGAATCAAATTAGTTTTGAATCTTATGCTAAAAGATTATTTGATAATCTTGATACTCAACTTCTTCCTAAAGTTTCTATCGTTTGTATTTCATGGGATGAAAGTTTAGAAAACAGTGCTGTTATATCTTCAGTATCTTCTCTTAAAGGGATGGATGTTGAAGTGCTTAAGGATGTAAGAAAGATAGCAAATGAATTAGAGAAAGTTGATAGGGATAGTAATTATCGTTATTCTAATCAAAATTTCAATAATGCACATATTAGTTCAATTAAGACTAGGGCTATTGGAGATGCTATTTGTATGATTTTTAAAAAAGAAATAGATAACGATGAAATTGATTTTTTTATTTCTGAAGCTTCGTTTAATCGTGGATATTTGATATACACTTTATTGGAATTAAATAAGGGAATAATTGAGAAATATTATTCTTTAAAGAAAAATACATACTTAGATTGGTTTAAAAAATCTAGATCATATATTGAGAGTACTATAAAATATTTTCTAATAGAGTGTACTCAAGCATTTAACGATAATAAAGGAAGGGGAATTAATAGAAGAGAGGGAGAATTAATGATAAATGCCGCAAAGGAATTTATGTATTCTATAGTCATGGCGATTGATAATCATGACGTTATAATAGATCTTTATGAGGTATGTAACTCTATTTCATCATTAAAATATGAAGGTGCTGATGGTATTGGTAAAATGGTTATAGCTAAAAGACATCATATGAATATTAGTTTAATACTAGAACTTAAAGATCCAATAAGTATACATGACTTTAGGAAAGTAAGAAAATTTCTAGAATTATGTAATGACGATACTTTGATAGTTTCTGATTCACAAATGATATATGGTTTAGGGAAAATGAATAGTAATTACAATGCTACTCAAGAATCTCTATTTGTTATAGACTTTAAAAGTCATTATAAGTGGGAAGTTTTACATGATAATAAAGTAATGCTTAGAGTTGAATATCAAATACCTATTCTTCCGAAAGAGAAAATTGATAGAGAAGATTTTTATAATTTGATACCTAGAGTATTAAAAGATATTTCTGAAGGACAAATTAATTCATTATGGGAAATATGTTTAGTTTCTTCTGAGCAAAAGCATGGCACTATGTTGGTTATTTCAGATCAAGCAGATAGTGAATCAAAGCGGTTAAGAAATCAATGTTTTACTATAGGGCCTCGTAAGCTTGAAACCTCATTGATGAAACAAATTACTTCTATTGACGGTGCTGTGTTATTAAATAGGGATTCTATTTGTTATGCTATTGGTGTTATTCTGGATGGTATAGCTAATGATAAAGGTGATTCATCGAGAGGAGCTAGATACAATTCAGCAATTAGATACTATGACTACGTAGCTGTACAAATTCCAACTGTTATTGTAATCATATCAGAAGATGGAATGATAGATTTAATACCAAGGCTAAGTCCGAAAATCAACCATCAAGATATAGTAGAAGCTATCGATAAGTTAAGTAATATTGGATTTTTAAGCAGTTCTAAAAGATTTGAATACAACAAGTTAATGAACTATTTTCTTGAAAATAGTTTTTATTTAACTGAAGATGAGTGCAATACAATTAATAGTTTAAGTGAACAGTTGGATGGTGAATCGACTGACGATGGAATAACTAGAATAGAATTTGGTAAATTTTATTCTAATCCTGAAATGAATGATTCATATTATCTGTAATAGTTGATTAGTCCTTTCTAACCGTTAAGCTCATTCCGAGCTTCGCCATTGTAACAAATCTGATACAATGGAAATACAGGATTTTGAAAACAACCCCGCTCTGGCTCTTTTGCTGGAGCGGTTTGTTAAGTATGTCGAAAATCAACTTAAATCTGCCGCCAAAGCTCAAGAGGTCGAGCTGACCGGCGAGATGATCGACAGCATTCGCTCCCAGGCCGTGGAGTACGGCAAAGGAGCCATTTCGGCCTCCGTGGTCTTTTCCGAGCTTTTCCGGATCAAAGACATGAAACAGCTCCGGTACACGACCGTACCACCGCTGAAAGCCATGATTGATTTTGTCGAAAAAATCGGCATTAAAAACTTCTACGTACCAGGCTACGGCGTAGGCATCACCCCCCGAACCGAACACGCCTCTGTTCTGCGAGTAGCCAGAGCTATCCAGTTTCATTTCAAGAGCGTACCTAACGTCAAACGCAAGTATCGAGGCATCTATAACGACGAGCTGAAAAACGATATTCTGCCGACGTATTTCGAGGAAATGCACGCTGCCGCTGTCCAATTCTCCCAGCAACAAGCAAAGGCCATTATCGGTAAGGAATTATTCCTGGCTACTCCAGATACTCGTAACTGGAGTAGAATCATGGCGTCTACCAATAGCTACGCTGAAGGCCGAATTGATACCTCCAAGCTCAAATTCAACTTACCCAAATTCCGGCAATGATCCAGGACATTATCAAAGTTGTCTTTACTGGCGAGGCTGGGGGATTAAACAAGACCATTAACGGGATTAAAAAGGACGTTGACGACGTAAATAACTCCTGGAAAGAAGCCGAGAAAGCGGCGAAAGCCGCCGACAAAGCCGTGATTGAGCTGGAGAAATCCGGCCAGAAAGGAACGGAAGCCTGGAAGGCGGCAAAGCTGGCGGCAAAGGAAGCCAAAACCGAGGCTGAGAACGCCCGCAAGGCTACCGATACCCAGGCGATGACGTATACCCAGCTCACCAAGCAGGTAAATGCTCTACGCAAAGAGCAGTCTCAGCTCGTGCCAGGTACGCAAGCCTGGATTGACAAAACCAAAGAATTAGGGAAGGCAGAAAAGGAGCTGGGCAATGTCAAGGAGCAGATGGAGAAGATTAAGAAAGAGGGGCAGGGATTGGGTGAGCCTGGTTTATGGAGCAAAATAACGGGCGGGGTAGGCGGCGTAAAGGCGGCTTTCCTGGGCTTTTTTGCTTTACAAATTGTCCAGTTCTTCTGGGACATTGGAAAAGCGATTTTTGAGACGACGGGTAAGTTTGAAAAGTACGAAACCACCCTTACCTCCATGCTCGGAGGCCAGGAGAAGGCCAAAGCGGCTATGCAAGCCCTGAAGGATATTGCAGCCAAAACGCCCTTCAGTATTGACCAGCTCACCGACAGTTATATAAAAATGACGGCTAGGGGACTCAGGCCCACCGAAGAGCAGCTTACGCGGATGGGTGACGCTGCCGCCAAAATGGGCAAGCCCTTCGACGTCTTAATGGAGGCCGTGCTGGACGTTTCCAATACAGAGCGATGGAACGAGATCGGTATCAAGGTTAACAAAGTAGGCGACCAGATTAAAACCCAAATCGGCGGCTCTACCCGCTATTTTGCCGCCACTGAGCAGGGGGCTATGGAAATGGCCGTGGCGTTCGGTAGCACGACCGACGCCATAGGTTTGATGGAAAAACAAAGCGGTACCCTAACGGGCCGGATGGATTCCATTAAGGACGTTTTCGAGCAGGTTTACGCGGCCCTGGGCGAGCGGCTCCGGCCTATCTTTAGTGCCTTTTTGCTGGTCGTTGGCAACCTAGTTACGTTCCTGATGGAATGCGTTCAGAGCAGCAAGCCGCTCGTTATGGTTTTTGAGGACTTATGGGGATCAGTTAAGCAGCTCTTTAGCGTACTGGGTGACCTGGTATATTCCCTGTTTCCCGGCTTGCAAACGCAAACCTTATCCGCATCTAAGCTTATGCAGGGCTTTGCTCAGGTATGGGCGGGCGTCATTGCTGTATTTAAGCTGGCCGTGGGCGGTGTGCAGCTTGTGGTGGATTCTCTTTTCTTACTCGGCCAGACGGCCAAAGCGATTGGTAATGTCGTAGAATTGGCTCTTACGGGTGATTTTAAGAACATTGGCAAAGTGTGGGACGGAGTAAAAAGCCAGTTTACAGCCACTAAAAACCACTTGACTGCAAACTTTGATTCCATTAAAAACGGCATCAAATCCGCTCTGGTCGATTACCCGGCAGAAAAAGCCGTCAAAGGAATGTTGCCCGTTGTGGATTCCCATAAAAAGGCCCACACGGAAATGACCGATACCCAGAAAAAAGAGCTGGAGAAACGGGAAAAAGAAGCCGACCGGGTACGCAAGGCCGAGCTGAAGGCTCAGGACGATAGTTACCGCCAGCAGCAGGAAGCCCTCATTGCTAATATTAGTGATGAATTAAAGCGGGAACAGGCAAAAGTAGAACTCAAATACGAACTACTCAAACGCCAGGCTGAGCGAGAGAAGAAAGACAAGGGCGAGTTAAAGACGGTACTCAAGGAGCTAGAAATTCAACACACCGCTGAGTTAGAAGAAGTTAATAATAAGCACCTCCAGAAAGTTGCCGAAGCCAATAAAAAGGCACTCCAGCAAATTGCTGAATTAGAGGCTGAAGCACAGATAAACCGAATTTCTGACGAACTAAAGCGAGAGGAAGCTAAGATTACGGCCAAAAAGCTCAAGCGAATCGCTGACATTAATGCTACCCTAGCCGACGAAGAACATAAAGATAAACTCCGGAAAGCTGCCGAAGACGAAGCCCTGGCTGAGATTGAACGCAAGCGGGAAGAGCATCGAAAAAAAGAGCTAGAGAAAGAAGCGGCCAGCATTCAAAAACAGCTTGAATACCGTAAAAACATTATTAACCAGCAACAGCAGGCCGAAATGGCTCTGTTTAATGTGCAGGAGATTGAGGCGAAAAACCAGGCGGGAAAACTGGCCCAAATCCACAAAGACCGGGTTGATAGAGAGCTGCACTGGACGAAGGAAAAGCTTACGGCGGAACGCGATGCAGAAATGCACAAAGCTACGCTCATGCTCAAAGACGGCGAAGATTTGACCACCGCCCAGAAGATTATCAGCGACCGTTATCGAAACGCGGAAATTGCGGCTGAAGCTGAAGCTACCGACAAGAAAAAGAAGATTGACCAAGACCTGGCCGACTCCAGAGCCAAACAGTGGGGCCATGCCTCCAGTGCCATTCAAGCACTCCTGAAGGGGGATATGGTAGCATTTGCCGATCATGCTAACCAGATTTTTAAAGGCGAACAGGAGGGCTGGCAGAAACGGCTTTCAGCCCACATGGCCGGATACGAAGCCATTGCACAAATGGCAACCCAGGCGGTCAATTTCTTAAACCAGCTCAGCCAGCAACGCCTGCAAGCTGAAATGGATAACCTGAAGAAAGAAACCGCTGCAAAAGTAGAAGCTGTGAACGCTCAGAAAGACGCGGCCATTGAAGCAATCCGGGCTGAAGAGCAGGCGGAACTCGACCGATTGCGGCGGGAATACCTAGCTACTCAGGTCTCAGCTACGGACGTCGAAGCCATTGAAACCAACCTGGCTAACGCAAAGCAGGAGGTTAATTCTCGCTATCAGGAGTGGATGGATTCAGCCAGGGCAGCAGGGAACCGGGCCGAACTGGAACGACTTGATACCGAGCGGCGGGAAGAGCTGAAGAAAGTCGAAGATACTTTGCTGGCTAATGAGTTGGGCAACGCCCAGTTAAAGGCATACGAGCAGGATTTAGCAACTTCTAAGAAGAATACCAACGACCAGTATAATACCTGGATTAGTGCAGCCAGGGAAGCTGGTAAATTGGAAGAAGTCGCCCGCCTGGAGGCCGAGCTGGCCGCTGAACTTTCAAAGCTGGATTCCAGCATGGCCGCAAACCGTTTGAATGCTGACCAACTCAAAGCGATGGAAACCGATTTGACGGCTGCGAAACAGGCGGTAAATGACAGGTATAAGGTTTGGATGGACGCAGCACGAAAGGCCGATAACGCCGCTGAACTGGCCCGTCTGGAGGTTGAGTTGGCCGCTGAGCTGAAGAAAACGGAGGAAACCATAATTGCCAATAAGGTAAGCACCGGCCAGCTCCAGAAAATGGAGGCTGACCTGGCGACAAAAAAGACGGAGATTAATACCAAGTATAACGCTGAGATTACCAAGAAAACGAAGGAAACGGCCAACGACATTGGTAAGATTCAAAACGATGCTGCCGTGCAAGAGCGGAACCTGAAAAAGGAGCAGTGGAAACAGCAGAAAAAAGCGGATACCGCGACCGCTATCATTCAAGGCTCTATTGCAGCCCTGAAAGCGTTAGCCTCCGGATTTTTTCCCGTTAACTTAGTTTTTGCGGGGATCATTGCCGGGATGACAGCCATACAGGTAGCTAAGATTCAGAATCAACCTGAGCCCTCATTTGCTAAGGGTGGATTTATTGCCAGAGGCGGCAAGCACGGAAGCCGGTACGGGGAAGGTGGGATTGCTTTAATTGACCGCTCCAGCGGGCGGGAAGTAGGCGAAATGGAAGGCGACGAAGCCATTATTTCAGCCGATCAAACGGAAGCCAATAAGGATTTAATTCAGCAGATGTTTTCCAACGCCCGCAACCCACGACTCCGAAATAAACGGGTTTCAACGAACCGGCCAATGGCCTTTAAAGACGGTGGGCAGCTCTTTGAAAGTCCGTATTTTGAGAAAGGGATGTACCTATTCGGCTCTAAAAAACGCAAGGCAGAAAAGCAGGCGAAAGAAGCTGAAGAAAAGGCCATGCAGGCGGCAGCGGATGCTGAAGCCCAGGCAATGGCAACGGCTGGCGATTATGTCCAGTACGGCAGCGTAGAAGGTGGCGCGGATGCGGAAGCCGCCTACGCCGAAGCCGCCGCCCAGGGCGAGTACCAACTGGAGCTTCTGGATAAGGGCAATACTATTGCCGCCAGCAATGGCGAAAAGCTCGATGCTTTAATAGGAGCGGTCAATGGCGTTAAGGATGCTGTGAACGGAAATACGGGAGCTACCTACCAGGTACGTGACGCGGTTTGGGGGGCAATGGGTGATGCCAGAAACCAGATAATTGCGGCCCTATCTAGCCTGGGCAGTTAACCCTTCATTTGTAACAACGAACGGCAATTTTCTCCGGTTTGGTATGATTTTACAAGTCGGAGAAAATTTTGCCACAAATGAGTAAAATCGTAGAATAATTTACTTAAATTGTTGCACATTTTAGAAAATTAACCCTCCAATGCTCAAAACCCTTACACTCGAAGTCCCCAAACACATTAAAAAGTTTTATGAAAATGGAGAATACGGCCCCGCCAATGCCAAAGAACACATTCAGGTGTCCCGCTGGAGTGAATTAGGGAAGCTTTTACACCTGGTATCGCGGACTATTCCCGTAACTCAAAAGGTGAGAGTAATTGAGGGGTCAAAAATCACTTTTGCGTATAATTTACGCGAAAAGGCGTACGAAATTCCCTACGACAAAATCCCAGACTTAACCCGTCAGCTTGAAGAGATTTTCAGACGCTCATTAATCACCTACGTAGGGGCTTGTCAAATGAAAACCGGAGCAGACAGCTATGCTGAGTTTATTCGGGAGTTTTTAGATTTCTACGACATTATCCCTGATGTCGATTGCGACTGGGAAGTACTTCGCAAAATTTACCGCGACCACCTGGAGCGAATCGAAAAAAGCAACTCCCTTCGCCGGACAAAACCGGAAGACCGGCCCATGATTAGAAAAAATTCTGAAAAAAGTTCTGCACAAAAAGTCCGGAAAAACGCATAGTTCGTCCGGATTTGACACAGAAAGTCCGGCTTACGCACAAAAAGTCCGGGTCAATCAGTTACAAAAACCGCCTTAGTATTGCCCTAAGGCGGTTTTTTATTTATTTCAAAAATGAGACCCCCTAAAAATCAAGTCCTTTTAAGGGGATTTTGCCAGGGTAGTTTTGAGCTATGAATGAACTTGATTTACCCTACACGTTAGGACGCTCCAAAGGCCCGGCAGGTCTGAAGCTGGCCCGGCTCCAGCTCGTGCCTAAAACGATGCTCACCTGGCGAGACCAGGCAAAGGGCTGGATGGAAATAAAAGAAGGCGGGCGACTCGTTGAAGTAGACGTTGCCACCACCAGCTCCAGCTTTTTAGAGGACAGCACGCCGGACGCTAACGGGCTGGCCTATTCCTACGGCTTTAACTTTTCTTTAAAGCGGGTACGAGTCGAGACCCTGCAATTCATCGCCCGTCATATCCGCCAGGGCTGGGTCGTGATCTTTCAAACCGTCGCGGGCGATTGCCGTCTGGTCGGATCGCTGGAGTTTCCCTTGCTCATGCGGGCGGCGGCTCAGATGGGCGGCGGGGTAAATTCCACTACTTTTTCACTTACCGGACTTTCCCCGATCCAAGCCCCCTTTGTGGATGCGATGGGAGAAACGGCTCTACACAGTTTTTCAACGTACGATTCAATGACCAACCTTTCCAGCAGCAATACGGCTGTATACGTGGAATTCGAGACCCGTCGCGGGGATACCTTTTACCGGCGTTTGGCTTTTTCTAAAGCCGGTGCCGATGAATCACTCGAAGGCTCCAGCTTTAAAATGCAAATCAAAAAATACTTTACCGATGAAGTATTACTGGAGCTAACCCATCAAAACTATTTACTCATCGAGGGTAATTTGATTCAGATCGAAATCCCCGCCTCAAAAATGAAAGATTTGCCCCTGGGCGAATACCGCTTTGATCTGGAGCAGACCAAAGGCACACTGGTAAAAACCCGAATGGAAGGCACTTTCATTGTAACCCCCGACATTACCCATGACTAGACTCATTATACCCAAAGAAGATACGGGAACCATTACCGTTTTCACCGAAAAGATTATTAAACAGGCTCAGGTTATTACGTTTCCCTCCGTTGTGGGTTTGGAGGTCGGAAGAGCTGGAGCTTTGGCCGCTCGTGCCTCCAGTGGTCTACCTGTCGTGTATGAGAGTTCCGACACCACTATGGCCCGGATTGAAGGCAGCACGATTATTCCCCTGGAGGACGGCCCCATAACACTGACGGCCCGCCAGGTGGGCAGTTTGTACTTTCTGCCCGCTGAGCCGGTTTCTATTACCGTTTCCATTACCCTAAACGAAGTGTTGCTGCCGGTTAGCCCTGGCCGGGTATACGAGCCTGAAGCCCTGGCATATTTTGAAGCGGACGGTGTACAGACGCTCAAGACCAAAGAAAGCCTGGATAACCTCATTAAGCGTCTAAAGATCAATAACCTTTGGAATGATCTTAAAGCGTTGTGGGTAGGAGCGGGATATACGCGGCGATTCAACGTAAAAAATCCCCAGGATACGGACGCGGCTTACCGTTTGACTTTTCCGAATGGGGTCGGCAATAGTGGCGTCGATGATGCGATGTACTTCAGCGGGAACCGCTACGCCAATACGCATTTACCTTTAAATGCTTTAGATGCAAACAATTACTGTCTATTTGCTTACGTAAAGAATCGGGCAAATACGGAGGCTAACGCCACTGGCACCATCTTAGGAGCGGGCGATACGAAAGGAACCTTTGCCATTCAAAAGACCGGGCGAAGCTTTCAGGCCAAAATGGGAACCCAGACACTGAGTATGTTCTCAGAAAACCCGACGCCGTTTACCTATACTGACGCCACCTACGTTTCCAACGTCCGTAAAGGGCTGGCGACGTATATCGTTGGCGGGGCAAAGAAAACCCAGGCGGTCACTACGGCGGCGGCTATCACGTCAACCCAACCGCTATATCTGGCTGGACTCAATCAAAACGGCACGCTGGCCGGTACGAGTTTAACAGACATTTCTCTGGCAGGCGTAACGAGTAACTTATCGCCGAAGAAGGTCGAAATTCTCTATAAAATCCTGAATACCTATACGTTAGAAATGGGCATTCGTCAGGAAATAGATAGTATCAACTACGGGGATTCAATTAGCTACGGAAATAACGCTTCTGATATTAATACGAAACCCTGGCGGGTACTCGTAGCCCAGGCAATGGGATTAGAGCATATTGCCTTTGTTAGTGTGGGAGCTACCCTGCAAAGTATCAACGGAGCCACCAACGCCGCCCAGGATCGCTGGTACCCTGATAAGTATCAGTACGGCGGTTTAATCCCTTACAATGACGCCGTACGCTTTATGTACGTGGGCTTAGGGATCAATGACGCCAAAAACTATACGAATGCTCAAAACCCGCTGGCTGATTTTGACAATACGTATAGGGCATTCATTGAAAAGCTCCTGGCCCTGGGCTGGCCCCCTCGTAAAATCGTGATTTTGAATACGGGACTCGTGGACTACGCCGGGGCATCGACGAATCAGCCGCAATTACCCGTTCGCCAGGCGACCATTAACAACTACATTAAACAGATGTGTACAGACTATAATTTGCGGTTTGTGGATGTGCATACGGCCATGCAGCAAAACGGCGGGCTGGCTCTGGTTAATCCTAACGGCGGGGACGGTTTGCACCCGAACGACGCTGGGCATAGAGTGATCGCAAACGCGGTTATTTCAGCTCTGGTTTAGTACGATTAAAAGAAGAAAAGCCCCCAAATCTCCGGCAGGTTTGGGGGCTTTTTTATGTCCTATCAGGCCCGAAAAGAAGGGGCGATGTTTGTCATCGTCAATTCACGACTAGCACGAATAAATATGTCCCTATTAACCTTTTCCGGGCCTGACGCAAATCCTGGCGATTGAACAGAGCTATTTTAACACCGTATTTTTACCACAACTTCATCAAGGGCAAGCTCTGGCGAAAGCGTACGAGGTACCGACTTTCTCACAGGAAAAAGCTGCCTATGACTTACAAATGGCTTATCTGGATTTTTACCGGGTTCCCGATGAGCAAGGCGTGGTAATTCTACCGTTAAAAGGGCCGATGTCTCGCTATTCATCTTGGTACAACGCCTACGGTAATGCTTTCCTAACTTCACTAATCACTAGAGCAGACCGAGAGCCAAGTATTAAAGGTATCGTAATTGATGCGTTTACGCCTGGGGGAACCGTTGACTCAACCAAAGCACTTTTTGACGCGATTTATAACTTTAAAAAGCCAATCGTTGGACATTCCGCGTTTGTGGCTTCAGCAGGTTTATGGGCGTTATCAGGGTGCAATGAAATCTGGCTTGAAGATCAATCTTCAACGTTGATTGGTTCCGTAGGTACGATGTGCTACCACACCAACTTGCAGAAAAAGGCCGAACTCACAGGCGAGGAAGTAACCATCTTCCGGGCGACAGGATCGCCTGACAAATTATCTCAAAATCCTTACGAACCCTTAAAAGAAGAGACTAAAGCTCAGATTCAGCAGCGGCTGGACTCTAGTCAAAAAGAGTTCGTTTCAAGTCTTCGCAAGGGGCGTGGTGGCAAAATTGTCTCTAAAGAGGCTTTAACAGGGAATGTTTATTCAGCAACCGAAGGCATCAACCTGGGGCTGGCTGATGCTAAGGGTACGCTAGGCAATGCAGTCCAGCGAGTGCTGGAGCTGGCTAAATAATAAATTCCCCTATGCACTAATTTATGAGTACAAAACCCAAACAAAAAGGCAGCTATTTAGCTCAATTTTTCCCTAAACTTTTCGGCGTACTGAATGACAGCAACATTGACCAGGCACAAATTGCTGAGTTAGAAAATGAAGCTGAAGCAGCCGTTGCCGTAGGCAAGGAGCAAGGGCTGGAAAACCCTGAAGCATTGGCCGAACCGGATACGGAAAACGCTACTGAAGACGACGAATTAACCAAGCTGAGAGCTCAGGTTACAGAGTTGCAGAACACGAATGCCAGCTTGAAGACAGAAAACACCAAATTCAAAAGTCAACACAAAGCCCAAGTTGCCGCTGGGGTCACGTTGCCTAACGAAGATGCTTCTGTACGTAATGCTCAGGAAGCTCCAGCTTTCGCTTCAGACAGTCCGATGGGCATCGCTTTGTCTCGCTTTCAAAAGTAAATTTCCTAATACAAGAATCTATGAATTTAAGAGCCTGCAACTGAACCTGTAAGGCTCTTAATTCCCCTCATTTTTCCTAATACAATTACTTTAAATTTATGAGTTCAATTCCAAATCCTTTAATTAATTCGGTAGATTTCAGTGGCTTACCTGCCGAACTGAAAGAAACGGTCAGCCGGAATCCGATGCTTTTCAATACCATTTTGATAGATGGTTTTGAAAAAATCCGGACGGACTTTAATGTGATCGAGTGCGATGAGAAAACGCCCCTGGTTTCTCTGGAAATTCAGGATATTCTCCAGCCTGCAAAGGATGAATTCGACCCCACCGAAGGAGCCGTTCAATTCAAAGCCCGTCTGCCTGAATTCCACGACATCGACATTGATTTGTCTTTACGTCGTTCGGACATTTTAGGTTTCTTCCGTTCGTATCTGAAATACGTCGAAGGGCTTAAAACTCAGGCTGAAGTATTAGCCAACCCCTGGCCGCTTTTCTTCCTGTCTAAAATTCTGGAAAAAGCAGGTCACGACCTGGCGTTAACTTCTGCGTATAGAGCTATCCGTAACAACTCTAAAAAGGGTGCTTTATTCGTAATGAATGGCCTGGTTTATAAGCTGGCCCAGGGCCGAGCTACAGGCGGCGACATCAAGACTGGTAACGTCTTTAATTCAACCCGTACGGCGGCTGACTTCGATACAAATGCGTATGATGAAGTAAACCAAATTGGTAAGCTTACTGAGCAATACCCTGAACTGGTAGGTCGCCCGATGACCATCGAAATGTCGCTTACGACGTACAACAGTTACAAAGAGTCACGTCGTAAAAAATCGGAAATGCTGATTGCCCTGGACGATCAACCGAAAACGCTCGACAACTACCCCCATATCAAAATCAAAGTTGAGCCTGGTCTGGGTGTAAGTCGCTTTATCTGGCTGACGCTGGACGGCAATAAGTTCTTCACGTTCAACGAGAACTATAAGAACTTTAACGCGAAAATGATTGAAAGCATCAAGGGCTACGAGGTTAATATCATGTTCTCAGCGGACGTTAACTACGGCTACGGCAAGTACGTTTTCTCAAATAACCGCGTAGACTAATCTACCCTTATTTATTCTCTGGAGTGCGGGATTTCCTGCACTCCCTTTTCTAAAACGATTTTACCCCATTTTTCAATTTTTCATACATGAGTAATCTTAAAAAAGTAGGTCTGGTTATCGCCTCATTTTTGACCGCCGCCCTGGTCTTTGTGGGTACGGGCAACGTTTTTGCCAGTGCGTTAGCTATGCCGGCCAGTTCGGTAGCCCTTCAGCTTATTACCGGCGTTTCTCTTTATGAGGCTGGCTTTTCCGGAATGGCTTTTACCGTGCCGCTTGTGGGTTTGAAACGCAAGGCTCAAAACCCACAGTTAGGAGGTAACAAGCGTATCTACATCGTTCTTACGGAGTATCTGGAGAAAGAGTTTTTAAAGTACGCTGACATCCTGGAATCGGGCGAATGGAACGCACCTATTCCTTTGCTGGCCGGTAAGAAATTCGTTGAGTTGGAAGCCTGGTACGATTCGACCAAATGGGATAGCGTAATGAAGCCCGGAGCAGGTTTTACGCAATCACTGGAGTTTGACGTATTAGGCTATGATAAGGACATTGCAAAGCTCATGGCCTTACTCTATGAAACGCCGGTGAACGTAATTATTCAGGGTAATGATGATACGCTGGTGTATCTGGGTCAGAAGTACGTACCGATGATGTTTGAAATGACCGGCTCCAGCCCCGTAAAAGGCAACGCTCAAAAGAAAGTTACTTTCAAGGCATCAAACGAAGGCTTTACCGTTCCCGCCGTACCCCTAGGGCCGCTGGCAACGTTTGCAGTCGAAGCTCTGGCTCCTGCCGCTTAACCCTTACAGCTACGCCCCTTTGCCAAGCGGCGTAGCTGTTTTCCTTCCTTTTCAAAATGCTTAAAAACGTCAAAATCATTAATAAAACGGAGGCTGCAAAAGTGACCCTGTTCATTTCAGGCGAACCTAAACCTTTGACCGCTGACCAGTTAACCGACGAAGAAGCCCGGCTGATTATGGCACAATATGCTGACAGCTATGGCCTGTTTTTCGAGGAAAAAGTAACTGCCAAAGCGGCAAAGGTGACAGCTCCCAAACCTGAGTAATTTTATGGATTTACTGCAATTAAAATCTGATTACCAATTTGCCGAAATGTGCCATAATGCACACGGTACCGAGTTAACCGGGCTTAATCTCAAGAACGCTAAAGAAGCGTATGAAAAGGCTCTGGCAGACACTTCAGTAAAAGCTACCGACAATTCAGAAACGGAGCCTGTTCAATCTGAAGAAACTACTCCAGATAGTGAAAAGCCTCAGGTAGAGCCTACCGTTCCTGAAGTTGAGCAAGAAGTGGAAACCGAAGAAAAAAAAAGCAAGAAGAAAGCCAAGTAACGCCTAATTCTGAACCTGAATTACTAGACCGGCTCACGGAACAGGCTAAACTCCTGCACCGTGAGGCCGGTCTTTTGTCTAATGAGCTGCACACGTTCCGGGCCGATGATCTGGAGGGAGTAAAGCCAGTTATTGAGAAAATTCTGGAAAAAAGGGATAACTGGAAAGAAGTACAAAAGAAAATTCTGCACCTGAAGAAATTCGGCGAGCTGCCCGCTGAAGAAGCTCCCAGGGCGAGCGTTTCAGACTCTGTTTCTACCGATGGAAGCCTTTCTGAGTTGCAGGTAACCCTTTCAAAATTGAACGTCAATATTTCAAAATACCGAAAGAAACTAGACGATACCCCCAATCACAAAAAGGCCCAGGAATGGACAGTTCAACTTGAAAAAATGGAAGCTCTGAAAAGAGAATTACAGGAAAAAATAGTGGCCGCGAAATATGCGAGGAAATAATAAATACTTAGAAAAAGTCACGGAGGAAACCGACGTTTACCGCCGTCATTTGCTTTACGAAGAAAAGCTAACCCCAACCCAGCAGCTTGTCTTTGACAAAGTAAACGTTGCCAGGGGTTGGCTCAAAAATGGCTATTCGGATAGTCAGGTTTTGGACTTGCTCCGGAAAGACCCCGCTACCGGCCTTCAGGAGCGGCGAGCCAGGGAAGTTTTAGCCATTGCTTACGATTTGTACGCGGATATTCGATTAACCCGCAATCCGGACGGTATCAAGTTACTCTACGCTGAAATTTTTAGAGAGGCGGCCTGGCTGGCCTACGAAGAAGCCAAAACGGCTTTCGATGAAAAAGACCGAAAGGGCGGCTCCGAGCTGATGAAAACGTACCGGGCCTTAATGGCTGAAGCTGCCGAACTCGACGGGGCGTACGTTGAAAAAACCAAAGATTTAAGCCAGAAAAAGAAATCCAGCACCGTCACCATTAAGCGAAAAAGCAAAATCGTAAATGGTCAAATTCAAGATGAAATTACCCAGGAAGCTAAAGTAACCGTGGAAAAGTAAAATGGAAGAATTAGAAATAACCGTAAATGATAAACAGGGCGACTTTCTGGAGGCCGTCTTGTATGGAATGGATGTAAACGACAGAAAAGTGGCCGGAATGGTGGGAGGGATCGGTTCCGGAAAATCCATTGCTATGTCCGATTTATTAGCGACTATGAAAGAAGAGCTGCCCAGGGCAAAGGGGCAGTTTGCCTGCCCAGTCGTTTCACAGGCAAAGCGGAGTTTAACGCCGGGCCTGCGGGCTGGCTGGAGGGATCGGTGGGACATTACCGAATTTAAACCCGCGACTGGCGAAGGAGAATATGTGCTTTGGAAAAAACCGCCAGAGGATTTTGATTTACCCTACGAAGAGCCGGACGACTGGAGCAACTGCATTTCGTTTGCGAACGGTTTTGTTATCGAGCTTTGCGGCTATAAAATGGACGCGGATAGCCACCGGGGCCGCAATGATGATTTTGTGGTTATGGATGAAGCCCTACGTTTCAAAAAGGACTGGTTAAAAATCTTATTAGGCCGTATCCGGGCGAATGTGGGACGCTTTCAATCCAATCTCCATTGGCTATTTGCTTTCTTTTCTTCGCCCCCGTACGGTAGCCAGGGCGACTGGATGTATGAGTACGAAGAGCTGGCTAAAAAAGATCCTAAACGGTATCACTTTACCCAGGTTATTACGAAAGATAATGAAGTGTTTTTGCCGCCTGGGTTTATTTCCAGTTTAAAGGACAAGCTCACCGCTCTGGAGTATTCGGTGGAAGTGGAAGGAAAGCGGCTTTCGAGCATTCCAAAATCCTATTATTCGGCTCTTGACTGGGACAAACATTCTGACATTGACGGCCTGCCTGGACTTTGGTACGATCCTGATAAACCTTTGGAATCCTCCGGAGATTTCAACGTTTTATTTACTTCATCGACGATCTACCAGCGAGAAGGACGTTTAATTAAAGGTCAGAAAGCTCTCTTTGTAAAGGAACCTATGAATAACCCAGACACAGGGGAAGCTCTGACAATGGTCGAGACGTTGGCCTATAAGGTAGCTGAAGTATATAAAGGGCATAGGAATAAGAAAATCTATGTAACCGGCGACCGTAACGGTAATAACAAATCACCCGGAGCAACTAAGACCATGTATGAACTCTTTGCTCAGGCTTTGGAGAGTGAAGGCTGGGAGGTTATCCTTTGCCCATTGCTTTACAATATGGAACACTACGAGCGGTTCCTACTCATGCACAAGGTACTCAGTGAGAAGGATGCAGACGAGTACTACCTAAGGATGCACCCGACCGAGTTCAAGCCTGCCCTGGTCTCCATGACCTACACCCCGATCAAGGCCGACTACACGAAGGACAAAGGCAGTGAGAAGAAGCTGAGCGTGGAGCAGGAGAACGCTACGCACCTGGGCGATACGGTAGACTACTATGTGATATGGTGCAGCATGGGAGGAGCTACCTACAGTGAGTCAGGCTTTGAAATAGATTTCTTTTAATTTCCAATCTGAACCGACGACCGGCCACCCGATGGCCCGGCGACTCTGACCCGATCCGGCGACGACCGAGGGGGGAGGGACGCCGGGCCATTTCCATTTTCAGCTATTCGAGAAAATGAAAAATGGAAATTTCCAAAATGTGATAGGGCGGGCGGAAAAGAGGGAAAAATTCACTATTTTTTTATTTTTATTAAGTTAATGTGCTGATAATCAACACAATAATATTTTTTTTGAGTAAAAAGCAGTGCAACTTTTGTAACTAATTGTTAATCAGAATCTTATTAAGAAATTATCTATCATGAATGCAAATTTTTAATAAAGTAAAAGAATAGGTAATATTTTGACTCGAAATCTTACTGCAATAAAGCTTAAAAGCAGATATGAATAAAAAAAGTAATCTTTTAGTTTAAAAGTTATATTTATTATTTAATAAGTTATAGCTTACTATTTGGATTTTACAGACTGTAAGGCGACTTTTGTCTAAAATTAATAAATAACCAGATGACAAATTTTAGACTCGGCGAATTGTTCTGTGGCCCAGGGGGTATTGCGTTAGGTGCCTTAAAAGCAAAAATTGAATCTGATGGGGAGTTATTTAACATTTCCCATGCATGGGCAAATGATTATGATAAAGATACTTGCGAGACTTACGCGAAAAACATTTGTCCTGAAGATTCAAAGTCTGTAATTTGTAAAGATGTTCGCAAGCTGGATATATCAAAGTTGTCTGATATTGACGCATTAGCATTTGGGTTTCCTTGTAATGATTTTAGCTTAGTAGGGGAGCAGAAAGGAATAGATGGAGTTTATGGGCCCCTATATTCGTACGGAGTGAAAACCTTACAACGATTTAAACCAAAATGGTTTTTGGCTGAAAACGTTGGTGGCATTAGGAGTGCTAACGAAGGAAATGCCTTTCAAACTATTTTGGAAGAGTTAACCGCTGTTGGATATAAAGTAACGCCTCATTTATATAAATTTGAGGAATATGGTGTTCCTCAAGCACGGCATAGAGTTATCATAATAGGAATTCGCAACGATTTGCCATTTGATTTTAAGGTTCCTGTCTTAAAAAACAGTCAAATAGTTACATCTCGTGAGGCAATTGAAAATCCACCTATTTCAGTTGATGCATATAATCACGAACTAACAAAGCAATCAAGTATTGTTGTAGAAAGATTGAAGCACATTAAAGCTGGTGAGAATGCTTTTAATGCTAATTTGCCTGAACATCTAAAATTAAATGTTCGAGGAGCACAAATTTCTCAAATCTATAAAAGGCTTGATCCGAATAAACCTGCGTACACTGTAACAGGTAGTGGCGGTGGTGGTACTCACATATATCACTGGGAGGAGCCAAGAGCTTTAACTAATAGAGAAAGAGCACGTTTACAAACTTTTCCAGACGATTTCTTTTTTTGTGGTTCAAAAGAAAGCGTGAGAAAACAAATTGGTATGGCGGTTCCCGCTAAAGGCGTGCAGGTAATTTTTGAAGCAGTATTAAAAACCTTTGCTGGAATCTCTTATGATTCAGTAAAACCTAATATTCAGTTTGTCCAAAAAGACTTATTTAGTCCACCAATTGTCAATAAAGAATTAGAATTTGTATGAGTTTAATTTTTGAAAACCTATTTGAAAGAGCTTTGATTGATCCCATTAGGGCAGGAGCTAATCAACTTTATATAGTCAGTGGCTACGCTACGGCAACAATGGTGACTAGACATTTAGAGTATACTAGATCGTCATTAAGAAAAGATATAGCTATAAAGCTCATTGTTGGAATGTGCCCTAAAGATGGTATTCAAAAAAGTCAACATTTAGGTTTTCAAAAATTAGAGTCTGGTGCATTTAATAATGATTTTGAATGCAACTATATTTTTAATCGTCCAGCCGTACATTCTAAGGTTTATGCATGGTTGAAAGATGGTGTTCCTATTCAAGGATGGGTTGGCTCTGCCAATTATACTCAAAATGCGTTTAGTACTTCACAAAGAGAAGTATTATCCGAAGAAGGAGCTAGTACTTGTTTAGAATACTATAATTCTTTAATTGGACAAACAATTAATTGCAGGTCTGGAGAGGTCCCTAATGTAATTAATATTTTTGATGAGATACAGACGATTAAAAGTACTGTATCTCCAGGAAGTTTGATTAATACAGGTTCAGATAAGAAAGAAAGTATTACTCTGTCTTTTTTAGACCGAAGCGGAAATTTGCCGACACGTTCAGGTTTAAACTGGGGCCAAAGACCAGAATACGGTAGAGAGCCAAACCAGGCATACATTAGAGTTCCTGTTGATGTTCAAAACTCAGGTTTTTTTCCTGATAGATTTGAGCAGTTCATGGTCTTAACAGATGACGGAAAAGAGTTAATATGTGTAAGGGCTCAAGACAATGGTAAAGCTATACATACTACGCTTAATAATTCGTTAATGGGTGAGTATTTTCGTTATAGACTTGGGTTGCCAAATGGAGCTTTAGTAACGAGACAAGATCTACTTAGATATGGTCGTACTGATGTAGATTTCTATAAAATTGACGACGAAACTTATTACATGAATTTTTCAGTAGAATGAAGCAGTTTTTAGATGAAATTCAAGTTTATAGTGATAGATTTAAAACTATAAAAATTGGATATTCTGACAAGAAAAAGATAGAGCAAACAGCTTTGAAGCTTTTGAATTTAAGAGATTTAAATCAGTTGAGAGACAGATTTGAAGGTGTTCTTTTTTACGAACGTTTTGCAAAACAACTAAGTTGCGAGCTTGCTTTAGAAAAGTTATTAGAAATCGAGTTTATTGACTGGGAAAAAAAAGCGACCATTCGAGATTACCTTCCAAAAATTGAAATAGATAATACGCTAGTAAATATAAACACAATAAATTTTGGAGAATACCCTGTTCTAATAAATGAAAATATAGAATTTCCTGAAATTTTCTGTATATACAAGAAAACTGGGGTTGTATCTATCTGTGGATTAGCTACTGTGGAAAATTTACAAAATAATCGAAAAGAATTAAATTCAGGAGCAATGGTAAAAGGTACAAGGATGGCTTTTACTGGGTTCAAAGAATTGAAAATTTTTGCAAATGTTGATGATTTGAAAAATATATTACCTGAATAGTTAAAGAGAGGTTAGCTAAAACTAACCTCTCTTTAATTTATATGCATAATTAACTAAATATGAACTGGTGGGTTAAACTATTTCTGATTTTATCGGCTGTATTCTTGTTAGGTGCATTTTTTATGCCTTATGTACTTGTAAATGAATCTATAATAAAAGGAATGGATTTTACAAATACGGGGCAAATAGGGGATACAATTGGAGGAACTACAGCTCCTTTCATTGGTCTCTCAGTTGCATTACTTACATTTTGTGCGTTTTGGGTACAATATACATTTAATGTTCAGCAAGAAAAAAGATTACATGAACAAGAAGTATTAACTAAAAAAGATCATTTTGAGAATAGATTCTATGATCTACTTAGATTCCATAGAGAAAATGTTTCTGAAATAAGTTTTAATAGAGAAAATGCTTCTAAAAAAGTCTTTACTAGTATGTTTAAAGAATTAAGATTTATTTATAAAATTGCTGATCGAATACGTCAAGTCCAATTAATTGAAATTGAAAATGAAGATTTATATTCTGTAGTGTATAGTATTTTTATGTACGGAGTTGGGATATATTCTGATTCTTTAGTTGATAGCAATATAAACAAAGACCTAAATGCTTTTACTGATATATTAAGAAAAGAATTAAAATCAATGAAAAGTTCTTGGAGGAATAGAAAAGAATATTATCCTATTTTAGCTGGTGAAAAACCAATTAAAAAAGATTTCTATATTAGCGAAGATATTATTTTTTATAAAATTAAGGAAAATACAAATATTGCTTTACATTGTGATTCCCTGCCATTTGAAGGATATAGTTCAGTTCTAGAACTATATACTAAACAACTTGCTTATTTATTTAAATATATAGATGAACAAGACGAAAAAATTATAACTGAAAAACAAAATTATGCAGATATTGTAAATATTCAATTATCTGCTTATGAACATTTAATTATATATTATAACTCAATATCAATCTTTAATGATGTGTGGAAATTGAATGATACTAATTTACTTAACAAATATAAAATCCTAAAGAATGTACCAGTTCCTCTTGCTGACTTTTATATAGTACCTGATAAATAAAAAGAAAGGTTGGCGTTTGCCAACCTTTCGCACTTTCTCAGAGTTACTAAAATGTAATAAGAGTACGTATCAACCTCCAGCCGGAAGGCGACCAACAAATTTAAATCTTTTTGGTCGCCTTTTAATGGCCTTCCGGGACTTGTTTATAGTGGTGAGTTATTATTTAATAGTCTGATATTCTTTAGGTTTTACACGGCCTAATTCCAAAGCTACGCGGCGTTCGTCTGGCTTTCCGTATACCTCCAGTCCCCGCGTTGTTTTTCGGCCCAGCATGACGGCAATGGCGTCTTTAGTCATCCCTAACTCGTTCATGGCCCAATCTGTGAACGTTTTTCTTCCAATCTTAACTGAGATTTTTGAGGCCAGCGGCTCTGGAAACTTCATTTCTGCCGCCATAATTTTCAGCCAGTCATTCATCGTCTTATTAGATTTGATGGGTAGGTTCTCCCAGCCGCCATATTTCGCCAGGATCGGGCGTACTTCTTCGAATACGGGCAGTTTAGCCTTATATCCTGTTTTAATACGTGGGTGCGTGATCCAGTCCGTTTTATCGATACCCGTATGCACTCTGGACTCAGCCAGGCGGGCCATATCTTTTAAATCCTGGTAATGGAAACCAGTGCGGCAATACACTATAAAAACATCGACAACCTGCTGGAGTGCTTCATTTTGGAACGTGTGGGTTTTGAGGGCTTCAAATTGTTCGGGCGTAAGGTGCAGCGGGTCTTCTGTTTCTTCATTTTTCACCCGGAAACCGGCCAGCAAATCACCGTCCGAAAGCCCAGCTCCAACGGCCCAGCGGCTGACCTGCTTAATGACCTGGGAATGCTTTCGTACGTAGCTATCCTTATGCTTTCTGACCCGCTCCATCCAGCTCCGGTACTTCTTTAGCATGGGGACGTCGAAAAGCTCCAGAGGAAGCTGTAACTGCTTTTCACTGATTAAAAAATCCACTAGCTTCTTACGTACCTTATCATACGTTTTAAGGGTTGACTTTTTAATCTTTGGATTTTGGCCCATTTCGTCCTTTAGCCAGATGTCAAAAGCAGACAGGAACGTATAAGACTTCTTAGGGTTTTTGAAAAGGTGTTTAATGTGCTGCACATTAAAGGGCTTGTCCTGCCGGTATAAATCGTTAAAGATGGCGGTAAGCTTCGTTCTCAGAAGCAGTAGCTTTTCGTTCTTAAATTGACTCAGCGGGTCTAGTTTGCTGACGGCATGGCCGTTCCAATGTTCAGACAAAATTTTAACGCCCGTCGTACCGATTTCGAGGGTGTGGTTATCCATAGAGATTTGGCAATAAAGGGTTGAATAACCGGGAGTTTTTGAAGTGTGGCGGAAAAAGGAAATTTCCATGCGTGTATACTTCATACCTGTGAACGCCCGGCGAGGCCGTTCACAATGTAATGACGTTTGATAAGAGAGAAGGATTAGAAAGTACTTAAAAGGTGCCAGTGAAACCACAAAGGGGGTGCCAGTGAGCCTTTCGGGGTGCCAGTAGAATGTCCGGTAAGCAGGTTAAAATCTGAATATCAGACCAGTAGGGACATAAAAAAAACCAGCTTTTCTGGGCTGGTTTGGTCATTTCAATGAAGTTG
>NZ_JAUTAM010000003.1:0-7367 GCF_030818595.1 Siphonobacter sp. SORGH_AS_1065 | reverse complement strand
CTTACAGACTAAAAGCAGGCAGCAAAAAATCCATATCTATCGCATTGAGAAAGTCGAAGTGTGGGCCGATGACACCAAAAAGTAACTCTTACCCTGAATCTCGAAAAGAAAGGTTTGATAAGCCTACTCGCTAGTAGTGATAGCGGCATTGAATGATGTGCAGACGATCCGAAAGTACGGTATACACTAGTCGGTGCTCATCGGTAATCCGGCGGGACCAGTAGCCTCGCAAGTTTTCCTTAAGGGGTTCTGGTTTGCCAATGCCGTGAAAAGGATCCCTCAAAGTGTCTTTAATCAGCTCGTTGATCCGTTTGAGAACGGCTTTATCGTATTTCTGCCAGTACAGGTAATCTTCCCAGGCATTCACGTCCCAACTCAGTGTCATCTTATTCTTCAATTAGGTCATGATGCTCGGCTTGACCATTTTCCGTGCGGGCCATGGCTTCGGCTAATCGGTTTCGGTTCTTTTCCGAACGCAATAAGTGCATGGTTTCCAGAATTGAGTTGTATTCGGCGAGCGATAAGACCACAACGGCCTTGTTCTCATTGCGATTGACAATGACGATTTCTCCATCGTCAGTGACTTGGTCGAATTTCTCCCGCATGCTGCGGCGAAAATCACTGTAATTCAATACCTGCATGGCTACTATTCTTAGTTAAGTACGCATTTACGTACGTAAAACTACAAAAATTAGTAATAAGATCCGAACAAACTAATTTTTTAGTTGCCGGGGGCTTCTTTTTTGGGCTTTGCTTGCTCTTTTTCGCCCTTTCTCAATTTTTGGTTTATCATACCGCTTTCAAAATTTGAAGCGTGCGGCGGAGCCGACGCAGGCCACCTTTTGTGCGGCTGGATGCCTCGCACGTATACACGCAAAACACAAATTTGTGCTATTTGTAATATTTGTTTATTTGTCTTCCTTATATATAGGAAAGACGAGTTTTAATCAGTGAAAGACGAGTTTTAATCAGTGAAAGACGAGTTTTAATCAGTGAAAGACGAGTTTTAATCAGTGAAAAGACGAGTTTTAATCAGTGAAAGACGATAAAAAAAAACGAGTATCTAAAAAAATACTCGTACTTTAGGGATGTTGTAACCAGATACCTATAAATCAGTTCTTTACATGCAAGAAAAAGTAGAAGTTAGACACCATAATGCAATCACTACAGCTCGTTATGAATATTCAGAGCTTCAACTAGATATCTTTTTCTACTTACTATCGATGCTTAAAAAAGATAGTCCTAGTGGAGTTTATGAAATTGTAGTAAAGGATCTCTCTGCACTTACAGGGAAAGAATATCAATATAACTACCTTAAAAAAGCAACAGAAGAAATGGGTAGTCGTATGTTTGAAGTTTCAACTACAAAGAGTTACAAGCAGCTCTGGATGTTCCAAAGAGTCGAGTACATGCTTGGTGAAGGCCGTATAGAGATTGAGTTTAGTAATCCTATCAAGCCTTACTTGTTTGAATTAAAAGATAACTTCACCTCTTTTGAACTCTACGCAGCTCTAAGACTTGGAAGCAAGTATGGAAAAAGGTTATACACCCTATGTAGCCAATGGAAAGACAAGGGGGAAATACCTAAAACAACTATCGCTGAGTTAAAGAGAATGCTCTCTTTGCGTGACGATAAGGGTAACGAAAAGTTCGAGAAAATAGCTGATTTTAAACGTTTTGTATTAGATGAAGCAAAAAAACAGATTAATAAACACACGGATTTATATATAGATTATAAGCTAGAAAAACTGGGACGCAGCTATCATTTTATCACGTTTACTGTCAGACAACAACAGCTAGCTGCCTTACTACCCCTCTCAGCCCCAAATAGCCTTAGTGGGGAGTCTACCCCTAAAGACATTACGCAGGCTCAGTATGAAAATGCCCGACAATTGTTAGATATGTGGAATATAAAGCGTAGCGATTTAGTAAATCAGATCATGAGCTCTAAAGCTTACATTCAGGAGGTTAATAAATTCGCTCACCAATTACAAACAGGGAAAGTAAAGGTTGAAAAAAACATTGCAGGATACCTTCTTACTAGACTTGGTCTTAAGGCTTAAGCTCTGGTCATAATTTGAACAGCACGTATAAGCCAATGGCTAATACACTAATAAAAAGTATAATAGTAAGAATAAGGTAAATCTTGTGGGTAGGCTGTTCTGACAGAGAAGGACTCTGCATTGGTGCAGGAGGAAGAAACTTCAATTCCTTGTTTTCCTCACGTAGGCTCTTGTTTTCTTCTCTCAAGTAAGAATTTTCACTCTTAAGTGACTGTATCAACTCATCTTTAGCTGTTATAACCAATGTATAGTCTTGTATAGGCTTCGTTTCTACTGTGTTAGTATTATCCTCTAGCCTTGTATAGTGTTGCTTATCGTTTGACCTAACAGGGGAATATATACTAAAGAGGTAATTAGACTGTATAGTATACTGTGCTCCTCTCTTACTCTCTTTCATTTGTATAAATGGCTTACTATCAGATCTTTTGCACAGCCTGCGTATAGTAGCTTCATTTAAACCAGTGGCTTCTGCCGCTTCTTTTAGAGTAAGGTAAACCATATACATCTGTCTAGACATGTACAATGCGATGTACAATTATTGTATAGTGTACAAATAAGCACATATTAGAACCAATCCTCAAAGATCTTCAACATAAAATCACTTATATAACACTTTATAAAAAGTAATTATATGATTTCCCTTATCATTTGATGACAGGATATCTTACTAAGCATAGTATCTTGCATTCAAGCAAACTAAATCAACCTTTGCATGAAACTTAAGATTTTCCTTACCTTTTGCCTTTTATCTCTATTTTCTTGCCAAAAAAATGAAGTTTCTCCTGTTGGGAGTGCTAAGATTACATTCACTTCAAGTTTGGAGCAGGTTTCATTACCGTATTCGGTATATACAGAGGCTGGATTTGATAAGCGTCCTCTTATTAGTGGAAAGTATTCAAAACTCTTATCACAGAAACCAAACAAATACGAAGTAATAGTAGAAGACCTAAATCCAGGCAATTACGTTATTGTCTTCTCCTATCTTAATGCTCATTTTACTTTTCAAATCACTCAAGGTCGCCAGAGAGTATATGATTTCTAATAATATACGTCCCTTTTACGTGAACGTAGCTCTATAACATTTTACAAACGTCCCTTTAGAAAATGTTATATACATGTTTATTTATAATAAATATCACCTACTACTCCTGTTTGGATAGGAGTAGTAGGTGATATTTAAATACTATCATATTAATAAATAGGCTTTGGTTCTATAGTAATTAAAGCCATTCCTGTGTCTATATCATGAGTATTTCCGTAATCAATGTGATAAATATTTCCTAATAGAGAAATAGGAACGTCATATCTATTTACAATGACCTTGTTTTTCCAAGTCAAAAATCCTTCATATAGGAAATCTGAACCACCAGTAATGGCAAGAGTATAACTTTGAGAAAAACTCGTTCCGTTTGCTGTAGTGCTTCCAAAATTAGGCCCTTCCTTTACATTTGAAGTGAAATTTGTTCCAAAATTAGAAGTAATAGTGTAGGTATGATTATATGTCTGTGTTGTTTGTGCATCAATTTCTTGTAGAGAAATTTTCCAAGTATCACCAAATCTAGCCATATCCCAAGTTGCAATGGGAATTCCTTTATTAGGTATTATATATTGTTTGGTTTCTGATACGATAATATTCCCATTAGAATCTACCGTATACTTGAAAAGATCCCCAAGAGCGGCGTTAAATCCTTTTTGCAAAGTACTTAATGATGTTTTATCACTAATAAAGTATATCCCAACCGAAAACTCAAAATTCCCATCACCCCAGTCACTGACTGGATCATCGAATATAGTACTTGCAGTGCTAGCAAGATGAAATTTTAAACTTGTTATATGTTCTTGATAATTCGTATTAAGTGTTCCTGTATTAATGCCAAGCTCTGGCGCTATTCCATAATAAATATAATCTCGGTGGAATTCAAGATTATTTTCATAAGCGAATCTAGCACGAGAATCAAAATAGCTATACACACCTCCCCTTCCTCCAGAGCTTATATCCGGTATTTTACCATCAAAATCCTTATCCCAAAATACAAAATCATGAGAGGCATTGCTGAAAGCTTTAGCTTGATTATCTGACATTCTTCCTCCAGCGTTCTTTTGTAATATAACCCTTTCATTATCCTTTACCACAATAACAGGAACTGTTGGATGTTCGTAAGTTTTCAAGATACCAGCAAACCCTTTCCCGTTGTAGGATTGCACTGTGTTAGCTCTTTTTATTCCATTTACCTTGTTTGGCCTAGGGCTAACTAATGGTATTTCACTCTCAATATTCCAACTTTCAGCAGAAAACTTACTCAGATGAGGAATAGAAATTGTCAAAAGAGGTAATGAATTCACGATTTTTATAAACTCTGAAGACCCATATATTTTAGTTAGATAACTTTCGAATGTTTCATTACCAATTCGATTATCCTTAATCATTTGATACAATATCTCAGTATCCTTGTCAAACTTCTTTAAGGCTTCATTTTTTATTAAAGACCTAACTTCTACATTATCAAGGGCTTTAGCCAATGTTTTAGAAAAGATGATGCGATTTTCTTCTAGTTGATCATACGTCAACTTATCAGAATATTGAACATCAGGCTCAATGGTTTCTGTTTTTCGGCATGAAGACAATATCATTATCCCAATGATAATGAATGATAGGTAGGTAGATTTTAGCATGATATTGGGTGTTATATATTAAAAATTAGGTTGATTTTTAAGAATAAACCAATAAAGCTCCTTGTTATTTCAGTATGAAATAACATAACTCTAATCAGAATTAAACAAAAAAAGGTGGGAATGTATGTTATTCTTTAAAAAAGAATAACATACATCAATCTTTATTAAATAAAAGATGATGAGAGGTTTCTTTATTCTTAAGAATAAAGTCAGATTTAGAAAAATTTACTAGGGTATATGTTTCAACACTACTATTTGAAATAGTCAATTCTCTATTTTCAGGGCTATAAACCCAGTGTACATTTGAATAATCTATTGAATTATCCGTAGAAGATATATTCAATTTGACTTTCCCTGATTTTAAAAATGTTAATTTTAAAGGTAGTGGATTTTCTTGCTTAATGTTCGAGGCATTTCTTAATAGCCATGTTCCAACAAAATAATCATTATTGAGAATAACGGAATCATCTTTTTGGCAACTGATAAGAAAATAAGTACAACAAAATAATAGAAGAAAATTTTTCATAGCTTTATTATGAAGGATTGAATTTATCGTATACAAATATACGATACGGATATTAATTAGTGCTAATAAATTATTCATATAATTGGTTATGTTGTAAAGGTGTAAATTATTAAATTTGCACATGGTATATGAAGCAGTCAAATGTAAACATTGTGGTTCGCCAGCATCAGTAAAGCGTCATGGTATAACACCATTAGGGAAACCTAGACTTCGATGTTATAGTTGCGGTAAAACATTTGTTCACCAATATGTCAATCGAGGATATGAACCTGCTATTAGGAAACAAATCATTGAAATGGCTCTCAATGGCAACGGAATCAGAGAGACGGCTCGTGTGTTAAAAATTAGTACTTCCACAGTCATTAAGTATTTGAAAAAAAAGTAATGACTTAGTTTCCGTAAATCCAGAATATAAAGACACCTATCGTAAATCCCTCATTCTTAAGGTTGATGAGAGGTGGCCGCCATGGAATGGAGTTATGTTGAAAAAAAGAAAAATCCACGTTGGCTTTGGTGGGTGGAAGATGCTATTACAGGTAAAATTGTTGCGTTCGTATTCGGGCGTCGTACAAATGCTACCTTTAGACGATTATTAGCTCTACTAGAGCAAGCCAAAATAAGAACCCATCAATGGGTTACCGATGCCTGGTGGGCTTACCTAGATTGTTTGGATCAATCTAAACGGATTCAAGATAAATCTCTTATGCAATCCCTTGAACGAAAGCATCTCACTTTAAGATCTCGAATAAAAAGACTAGCCCGTAAAACCATTGCTTTCTCTAAATCTCAGATTATGCATGATACAGTTATTGGGTTATTTATTAATCGATTCTTCTTTGATTTACACCTTTAGCACATAACCTCTTTTTTTAGATTGTAGGTTCAATTTCTGGGTTTGATGGTTAGATTCGGGCTGTTTTTGGACAGGTACTTCTAGTTTCTGTTTGTTAGTTATCGAAGTCTTTTCTGAATTTGTGTTGGCTATCTTTTTAAGCTTTTCGGCCTGCTCTTGATAGATTCTCAGCAATTCCCGGGCTACCTCAGGACTACTCTGAAATAAAGCCGGCTCAATCCGCTCCCGGCTCACTAGATCCTTCCCTAAAGCCCGTTCAGCCGCAAAGGCCTGTTCAAACTTGGGCCGAAACTCCTTTTCTAAAAACTCCTTCTTAATCATCTGCCGATCTTTCTTCCGGGTAATCAAATTTCGCTCATTCACTAGCACGTGAGCGTGCAGATTCTGAACTCCGTCCTTTTCACCCCGGTGAATACAGATCGAGTAGCTACAGTCCTTAATGGGCGTTTCCTTCAGCATTGCTTCAATCCGATTTGCCGCCTCCTTTGCACTCAGCTCATTCGGCAGCGATAAGGTGTAGTTCTTTCGCACCTGGGCATCGTGCCGGCCCCGGATGCCCAGATCTTTATTGCCCATCTTCTCCTGACGTTCCAGCTGCTTCCATTCTTCCAGTAGCTCAGCCCGCTCGGTGCTCAGGTTCGCACTGCTCTGCACGTGCAAGCACTCGCTCTCCCGCAGGTAATAGCTCACGTCCCCGCTGCCCGAAATCGACACATTAATAAATCCTTTCGCCATGGCTTTTCTGGTTTAGCCCGCCTCGCAGAGACCCACACATTGAATCGAATTGACGCCCTTTTTCGGGCAGCAATTTGAAGCAATGTATAGTGGGGCATTATGATTAGTTGATCGCCCTAAAATACGCATTTTTTCTTTATTTTTTTAATGCTAGTTTTGACCGCTGAAAAAGCAGCTCCAACCCTTCTATAACCCTGTTTTGAGCCATGGCCAAGTACACTACTGAAGAGAAGATTAAGCTACTCCAGCAGAAAATCAAGTCCCTCCAGACTACCGAGAAAGCCGCTAAACGCAAGGAAAGGGCCCGTAATTTGATTCAAATAGGAGCGATAGTGTCATCGCACCACCCAGAGCCCGAAAAGCTCTTAGAAAGCCTAAAAAGCGGCAAGATTCGAATAAACCTGGAAGAAAGTCTGCTCATCAAGCTCTACTACTCCCTGCCGGATACACCTACTCAGATCAAAACCCAATACATTCCCTTTGCTCTGAATCTATCCAAAGCCAGCATTCTCGAGAG
>NZ_JAUTAM010000002.1:0-46084 GCF_030818595.1 Siphonobacter sp. SORGH_AS_1065 | reverse complement strand
TTCGACTTCGAGCATTCTTCAGGGCATAGGCCTGGATCGTTTCCTTTCGGATTAGATGAACTTTCATAGGTAACACAAAAATGCACAAATGTTCACTTTTTGTGAACGTTTAATGAAAAATCTTTAGAAGTATAGTGATTTTACATGCTTTAAATGACCGTTTGTAAAATGTTATGAAAGCAAAAATCTCTTCAAAAAAGACCTGAAGGACTTTTTGTTATCTATTAAGCTAAATACTGAGTTAGGTTGTTCTGTATTATCCAATCCGGTAACGGATCATCGCTGAAAAGGACTTCCTCTATTTGCGAATTATTGACATTAATGAATAGAACGCTGCTAAAGATATCTTGGTAGGTCTGGAAGAGAGGAATGGTGGCAGCATACATTTCTTGAATAATGTCGGGCTTTACTTCATGTCCACCACTTAAGAATCTCAGGTTAGCTCTGTCTAAGCATAACTGGATATCATTTGTAAAGAATAAAAGTAGATGAATGAGATTTGAACGATCAAAAGCGGCAATTGAATTTAGATAATCATAATGAGACTGAAACCCCAAGTTTAACTCCAAGGCAAAATCTTCTCCAGAGAAAAGATGATTTCTAATTTTCTGATTGGTACTGACCGAAGCCAAGTCTTTGTAATCAGAAAATCCCTGTTTTTATATTGGTAGCCAGCCAGATCCTGATCAACAATGGGCACATATTCGGGAATGAAGTTAACCGCATTGGAACTTTTGCCTACGCCCGGAGGCCCCGCAATTACATAAATATTCATCGAACAATGAGTACGGTTCCGTTTTTGTATTCAGCAACCGTATGCCCATCTTCCCGGACGTAGACGAGTGGCTGATTAATGGAAAAAAGGTATTCTTTCGTTTTTTCCATTCGTTGCTGCCGCCATTCTGCTCTTTCCCGACTGTTCATCAAACGAGGATGTTTGACCATCGTTCCGACTCTGTATTGAATACGATCTTCCATAACGACTATTGATATATGAATGTAAAAATACGACAGATGTTCGATCTCAAAACTTTCTCTTTTTATTGTATGGCACTAAAAAAGATTGACAGTTTTAGAATCAAATTAAATAGGTAAACTCGTTCTGGAATATTGACTGTTTTTTTGCTTAAATGGTTTCCGAACCCGCCATTTTTTAGGTAGATCCTCTTTCATTTGGCGGGCTTGAGCAGGAGTTAAGTACCCACATCCTCAATAAAGGTGATGCAAACTCATATAATCTACTGTCTGGACGGCACGCCGTGCGGACCATAATTTATTTCGGATGGAAATTTTGAGTCGCATGGGCGATCCCGTCTTTTATGATTTCAGTAATGATCGTCTCCAAGGTCTCAGACTTAAGCCTTTCATAATCAGGTAACTTCTGAGTTTCTATTAAGTAGGTCAATCTCCTCTTTTTCCTGTTCATGATTGATTGACAATAGTAGCGTCGCCGGTAATACTGGTAGTCTCGATTCTAGCCACCAAGACAAGTTCGACAAATTTTTAGTATGCTGCAAAATCTGGTTTTCGCTGACTAAACCGATTCGGTACGACTCAATTAATCGCCAGCGGAACGCAGCATCTTTAGAACTTTTCTTACAATCTAGAATAGAGTTGACTTTCTTGATATCAAAGAATCACAGTCAAGCTTTTTAATAATATACATCCTAGATATCAAGGGCAAATAAATAAGGGATTGATTTTTTATATTTACGCTTTATAATTTAGGATATAATTCGTGTGTTGTGATATGATAAAAATCAATACACTAACTATGAATTTATATAACTAGGTATGACGAATATTTAAGTTTAAAAAAGTAAATGATGAGAGCATAAATGAAGTAGTATAGACAAATTAATAGGAAAGTATATTGCTTTTATTGTTGATTTTGTTTTATTAATTATTCGTCAAATAATTAATATTAAAAAGATAAATATATCCCTTTATAAGATGTTATAAAAAATAGTAGTATTTTGCATGTTAGATAAGAATACATAAGTTGATAATGATCAATACGGATACCATTACTGGCCCTAGCTTTTCCCTTAAAAATCGTTTATGTCGGTTCGTATGGAATTGTAGTTCACTGCTTTTTTTTTATTATTCACCAATACCTTTCCATGGCTGGAGACGTTTTGTTCTTCGGTGTTTTGGAGCGAAAGTTGCTAACGGAGTACACGTTTATCCCGGCGTTAAAATATGGGCTCCCTGGAATTTATCGCTTGACTCTGAATGTGGTATTGCTAAAGGAGCAATTCTTTATAATCAGGCTCCTATTCACATTGGACGTCGAGCTGTGATTTCACAAGAAGCCTTTCTTTGCTCGGGCACTCATGACTATCAGGTGCCTGGTTTTCCTTTGAGAGCTTACCCTATTCATGTGGGTGCTCATGCGTGGGTAGCTGCACAAGCCTTTATTCACCCTGGCGTAACTATTGGAGAAGGCTGCGTTATCGGAGCCAGATCAGTCGTAACTCGTTCAATGCCCGAATGGATGGTATGTGCAGGCCATCCCTGTCAGCCTATTAAAGAACGTAATCGTTGGTAATCAGTAGCTTAAAACAAAAATGCCAACACATCTTTACCTAACATGTGCTGGCATTGAGAGGGTTTCTACTTTAAATGAGGCTAGATTTATAAAACACCAACTTTGTTAGTAAGCTCGCTGGCTTATTGTTCTAAAGTACATTAATTATTCTCTAATTCCTTATACACTTCCTTCCATAGCTGCTTACGGTATTGCTGGTAAAAAATTTCCCAGTTATCTTTTGCATCCTTCGCCCGTAAAAGCTGATCTACTAATTCTTCAACCAGAGCAAAAGCCATTTTATTTAAGTCCTGAGCCCAGTTATCGAATTCATGCTGGATTTTGTACAAGCAGGCTTCTACCGAACTGGTAATGTAGGTTAGAATGTCTTCGGTGGTATCTTCGCGAGATAAACGTAGGGAAATGTAGTCCGGTGTAAGTGTATCCAGGTGTTCACGAATTCGGAAATGTAGAAATCCTAAATAGGAGAGTTCAAAATGAATGAATGAGTTTAACGGTATTGCTAGGGATTCTAAATTGTTTATTTCCTGAAGAAGTTTTTGTTCAAATATTTCTTCAGGATTTTGGATTGAAAGTAATCCCGCTAGCTTTCCCTCATTTTTTAAAATCGTAAATACATCTTGCTTAACCTGTTGTAATACCTGATTTAAAGTTTCTCCTAATTTTAAAAAAGATTGTGTAATGAACGTCCGATATTCATTAAGATATTCTTCGTAAGTTCTATTATAAGATCCTAATGTATTACGGGTTAATTCAATCTCACGGACTGTTAATTTAGCTACCTGATCCAGGCATTCTTCTTTGATGGAAAGAAAGCGTTCCTGGATTTGCTGGTTAGGCATTTCTCGAAGTGCTTCCAGCTGTTTTAAATTTTCTTCACAGGCATTGGTTAACTCCAGCCATACCGCATTAAATAGTTTTTTAAATATGGGAAAGTCTCTGGTATCCATAGGGGTATGAATTATACTATTAAAGTCGTCAAGTAATTTCGTAATTTGTTGACTCAGACTATTGATGCGGTGCTGGTAGGCCTGCTGATCCTGTTCATCCCACGTATCCAGTTCCTCTCCCATCGCTAACAGAATTTCTTCCATGACTTTTCCCTGTACTTGCTGTTGATCTGAGCAATCCACAACGAAGCTCTGGGCGAATTCAAGACCATTCCTAGTACTAGAAATCAGGAGATCCTGGCAATTTTTCAAATTATCTTTTAACGCCGGACTACGTGTATGATTGAGAATTAAATAGGAACATTCTACCATGGAAACATTGGTCCGGTTGCTAACGGCCTCCTGGCAAAGTTGGTAGAGATGCAAGTCAGCCGGTTCCCAAACGGCTCCCAGTGAATCAGGTTTACGTACATATAGGATAAAATCTACCTGAGTTACCAAGTTTTTCAACAGCTCTTCTTCATTGACCAGGCCTGTATCGCCTAATCCAGGCATGTCAATGAGCTGGATAGCTCCCACTTCCTGAGCAGGGAAAGCTGTTTCAATAATGACTTCCTGTACGGCTAAATAGGCATAGAGAGGTTCCCGATTCTCTGTTACCTGAGCTACGTATCGTCTGATTTGTTTTAGAGGAATCGTCTGAGTTAGGCCGGTTAAGAGCTGGCTATACCTGGAAAAGTTCTGATGTAACGTTTGTAATTTTTTATAACGAGCAATAGCAATCGAATCAGTCTCTACACTAAGGTCAGGTAAGGGATGAGATGAAAATTCAGCCAGATTGGCAGGAATAGGGCCAAGAGCTAAGGCTTGGTAATAAGGCAGAATGACTTCTTCAAAAAATGCCTTACGACTGTAAAAATGAACATCTGCGGTAGTTTGATTAGGGCGATTTACCATTCGGCTAACCGTACCCGTACAGTGCGAACCATCACCATCAGGAATAAAGGAATTAGCTAAACCCGATATACTCTGTAGAAGTCTGCTTTTCCCCTGCCGGGCACGCCCCACTACGCCGATATTAATGGTTTGCCGCGAAAACCGCTCGTTCAACTGAGCCAACTGTTTTTGCTCTTGTTCAATTAGTGCCAGCAAGTGGGATAAATGACGGGCATCAATGGGAAAGGTTGTTTCTTTATTTTGATAGGTAGCGAGAATGGAAAGGGAGTGGCTCATGGCTGAAAGCCTCTGCATATCCTGTCCTACTTTGAATGCAGCTTCAGATCGCCTATGAAGGATGTGTTGTACGTTAGGTATCATTTGAACAACAGGCTATCAGTGGAAAGATTTGGATTAGTGAGCGTAAAGCAATTCCTTGAGACGCCAGGCCACCGGAGAAATGGAAAACGTGTCTTCAAATAAAGAGCGGGCCTGCTTTTCCATGGATAGACGTTGCTGAAAATTGAGTCCGGTCCAGGTTCGTAATAGTTCCAAAGTGCCTTCCGTTGAAACGTCTGAAACTAGACCTGCTCCTGCTTTTTTAATTTTAGGGGCAATGTTAATCTGATCAGAAATCAAAACGGGCTTCTGGCAAGCCAGAGCTTCGACCACAGCAATCCCAAAATTCTCCTGGTGACTAGGGAGAATAAAAGCTTCACATCCATAAAAAGCCCCCCATTTGGCATCGCCACTGAGCATTCCGGAAAAGTACACCTGTTGCCTAAGTGCCGCAGAAGACTGCACCATTTGATACGTTTTTTTACCATAAGTAGTATTCATACCGGGACCGGCAATAACTAACTTAGGTAATCGTCTACATTGAATAATAGCTTTCTCGTAGGCGTTCAGAAGAAGATCAACGCCTTTTTTCTCGTGCAGCCTGCTCAGAAATAGTAAGTAAGGTTGCTCGCCCACTTCCGGGCAATTCGCAAGAAAGGCCTTTTTCATCCTAGCCTCGAACACTGGAGGATCGTCAATGCCTAAGCCCACTTCAAACGATTGTTTCGGATGGTAGGGATTAAAGCTCTGTTGAGCTAACTCTAATTCTCTTTGGCTGGTGAATAACAATCCGTCAGATTCATTAATGAGCTGACTTTCTATTAATTGCCAATATACCGTATTTCGGATCGCCTTAAAGCGACGCTGACCCACTCGCTGAAAATAGGGGTCAAGCATTCCGTGGGGCATGATGTAAAGTTTAGGAATCTTCTGACTGATTGCTTTATTAGATTGATAGAGCTTTTGAAATTGATTCCATACTTTATGGGTGCAGTAGCCATTATATAACCAAAGACCATGAATGATAATGGTATCGTATTCCATCAGGTGAGCTAATAGCCACTTTTCGAGTCGTTGGGTATACCTCCACGGTCCCTTCACTGGCCCTAGTGCATGAATCAGGAACGGATAGTTTTCCAGGAAAGTAGAATCTACCGGGTCTAAGCAGACTACCTCGCTGTGCACGTTTATGGTATTCAAACTAGAGATTAGGTGACGCAAAGCTTGACAGGTTCCCCCATCACTGGGATTTAAGCTGTTAATAACATGTAATAGTTTCATAAGGCGGAGGAGTTACAGATGCGGTGGTAAATTTTTTCCATTTGAAGTAACATGGAAGCCTGGCTGAACCTTCTCACATTAAGGAAGCCTTTAAGCCTCATCAGATCACTCTCTTGAGAGGACTGGGAAAGAATGTTATCGATGAAGGAAGCTATTTGTGGCAGCTCCATTTCGGGCTGAATCAGATAAGCCGCGTCTCCGGCTACTTCTGTCATAGGAGCCTGGTCGATGGTCAATACTAAACAACCGCAAGCCATGGCTTCGGCGATGGGTAATCCAAATCCCTCTGCTTTGGAAGGGAAAATAAGCAGACGAGCTCCTGAATAAATGCGTGATAATTCTTCATCATTTATTTGGGTCAGGAAATAAATATCCTCCTCATAAGGCGAAGCATCACAAGCTTTTTGCAAGGCTTCATCTGGAGAACTGCCTATCAGAAGTAGCGGTAAGCTCTGTTCGGAAGTTTCACGCCAGGCATTATAGATCTCTACAACCCGGAGCCTATTTTTATACCACTGATTTCCGCCCACGTGCAGAAGGTATCCCTGCGAACAATCTATTTTCCACTTTTGACGTATCCAGGTCCGACAATCTGCCGGGGCATAAGAATGATGCAAAGGATTTAACCCGTTATATACTACTTCTGAAGTAATGGGCTGGCTGGTTAATAAATTCTCTAAGTCTTGCTTGGTTTTCTTAGAAACGGAAATAAAATGTTTGCCGTGGCGGAAACCGCTTCTAATGTATGCCTGATATAATTTTCCCGTCCAGCTCATTTGATATACCGGTAACAAACGCAAAGCCGATTGCTGGGCTATAAAATCGTGGCAATGAATCACATGAGGCCGATGAGCCATCAGCGGTACCCAAGCCCCCAACGCATGATCGGTGATGACCAAAAGTGCGTCTTTGGGCAGGGTTTTGAGTCGCTTTTTCACTTGCCAGGGGAACCGTACATACTGATCGAGATACCCCATCCATTTCCGAATGAATGATCCCGGAAGCATTTTATAAAAAAAGGGCTCAACGGTCCATAACTCTACGGTATGATGCCGCTCTTTCATCCCAGCCATGAGTTGATGAGTAAAGCGAGGCATACTTTCCGATTCAAAAAAAGAAGGGTGAGTGAAAAAGATTAAATGCATGGGTTATGGAAGATCAGTGCGGTTACGTTCCCGATTCGGAGATTTTTTTAAACAGGCTAACAGCATACCCCCGCTTACCACGGAAAACCCAAGGGAAGTAGGCTGCCCCCATTGGCCTTGGGGTATATTCAATAAGAAAAAGCTGAGTAAAGACCAGGGTAGCAGATCTTGCTGACCAAGTTTTACAAAACTCATTTGGGCTAGTTTAACGCTAAATAGGAGTCGGATAAAAATGCCAGCTAATCCTAACAGGGGGCCTAATTCGCCTATCAAACGGGCCCACTCGTCTTCGGAATAAATGAGCATCGTTTGTTTACCTGACAATAGCACACCTCCCACACTCGTACCAATGCCCTGTCCATATCCCCAGAAGGGAATACTTTCCATCATTAGTAACGAATGAAACATTCCTCCCAAATAGCGATCACCAAGTACGCCTTTCATTCCTCCTTCGCTTTCGGTAGCTGAAACAAAGCGAGAGTTGAAGGCTTCCATGGCCGTATTAAAAAAGGGTAAGTAGCTTAGAGCTAAACCAAGTATTACTATTACTCCAGCGATTACTAATAAGTATTTTCCCTTTTGTGGTAATCTTAAAACGATGACAACGGTAAAGCCTAGCGTAATAAGTACCTGAAAGAATAAAGCTCGGCTGATGGATAGCGGAATGGCTACTAATAATGCTAATGTAGCCGCAATCAATAACCAGCGATTAATTTCCCGGATGGATAACCAGAAGTAAAAAATAAATCCGGCTATGAATCCATAAAAATGCGTGGTTCCATTCGTAAAGGAAAAGGTAGCTGAGGGCCGGAAAAAACCTAACGCCCCGCTAAAGCCAGAACCTTTCATATCACCGCCAACCCCGCGATTTACCCACGCGGTCTGAGGACTGTAAAATTGCCAGGCGATGAGCAGTGTCATGGGTATGGACAGAATGAGTAACCATCTGCCTATTTTCAGGATGTCCGAACGGTTCCATTCTTGGCCAAAGATGAACATCAGTGGAAAATGAATGAGCCAGACACGTGCTCCGAAAAGGGCTACTGCCAGATTCCCGTGCCCGAATAATAGGGCAGTAACGATGCCTAGCGAACCAATTAGCAGCATGCCTATCACATAAAAAACAACGGAACGCAGTTGACGAGGCCAATACGCTACGACTAAAACCAGAGCCAAAGGGTCACGGATTAGTAATAGAGGACTAGCCAGCCCCGGCAAAATCCACTTGCGTAAGGCTCCTTCAAACAATAGCAGGCCCACATAAAGACTCAGGCCCAAACTAGCCCATGAACGTTTCGCTGGAGGGGCCAGGGTTCGTAAGGTGCTGTTTGCGGTGTACATAAGTGGAGGTTATTAAAGTAGCGATCGCAGGGATTCAATGGTTGAGTCATAACTGTAGGGTTGAATAATTTCGGCTGAATCCGGTATATGCGTAAGCCGTTTGTCTGTAAGCACCCACTTCAGTCGTTGAGCCAAGGCGTCTACCTCTCCTGTAGGGAAAACATATCCATTCCTTCCTTCAACTACCAGATCAATCGAACAACCCGTTTGGTCGGAGACGATAATGGGTAAATTGAAATTCATGGCTTCATTGACTGAAAGGCCCCAGTTTTCTCCGGCTCCAGAACACATGACAAATACGTCACTTATGGCGTAGTAGTCTGAGATGGCGTTTTGATTGACAAACCCCGTAAGAATTACTCTATTAAGCTTCTGGGTGTGAATGTACGTTTGAAGCGACTCCTGAAGAGGGCCCGTACCCACCATAATCAGCCAGCAATCCGGGTCATTCAGTTGTTGAAAAGCCTTGATTAAATCAAGCGGCCTTTTCTTTTCAATGTATTTAGCGGTGAATAAGATAATCTTGGCCTGTAAGGGCACATGCATGTTCTGCCGTAAGGTATCCCGGTCTTTTTTAAGCTTCTTAAATTGCTCAGTGAACCGCTGATTATCAACCGCATAGGGACTGTTGATCAGGCGTTTTCCTGCAATGCCGTGTTTCTCATAAAATCGCCTGTTTTGCGTACCGACGTAGAGGAAATAATCAATGCAGGGAAAGAGCAGATACTTGAACCCCAAATATTTGAAGCCTTGCAACCATCCTTTCTTTAAGGCTTCCTGATTTTCGGCAGCATCACACCGCAGGCAAACGGTATGGCCTACTGCTTTTCCTAGCAGCAAAACCAGTAGGTGCGTCAAGTAATGCCATCCATGCACGACAATAACTGACTTTGGATGCTTGGACAGTTTACGGATTATACCCCAATTTATCAGTCCTGTAAAACCTCCATAGATAGAAGGCTTCCGGGCGTAGTTTTTGAAAAATTGATAGGGATAACCTTCCAGCAAGGGAATATCCCATTTGACCTGCGTGTTGAACTCCAGATCTACCGCTCCCCGAATAGATTCATCAGAACAGTACCAAACTTCAATCGGCATACCTTCCGATTGCATCTGTTGGTACATAGGGGTAAAGTACTGAATAGGATGTGAGTTAATAAAAATAAGCTCTTTCATCTGGCGGTAACTCGTGTGTGTAACAATAACTTAGGTTACGGAGATAGACTAGCGTCTCAAGATATGCTCAACAACGCTGGCTAACTCATATCCATATTGCTCCCAGGAGCGTTGCCGGGCCATTAGTAAAGCCTGTTTACCAACCGTTTCCAGTTGATCTGGTTGGTCTAGTATAGATTCTAGCTGGGCACACAGAGCTTCCGTTGAGCCTGCTTTAATGATCCAGCCGCTGTTTCCATGTTTGATAATGTCCGGGCCGGCGGTATGAGCAGTGGTAATGACGGGCATTCCCTGCGACATGGCCTCCGTAATTACCAGGCCAAAACCCTCAAAAAGAGAGGGAAAGACCAGTACATCGTGCTCCCGCATGAGCTTCAGTATTTGGTCGTTAGCCAGAGAGGGAAACCAGCGGTGTTGAGCCAGAGCCTGATTGAGTGGCTTGCAGTGTAAGGTAGTTTTTTGCCCTACCAGTGTTAATTCAACCTGTGACTTCAAGGCATCAACCGCTGCCAGCAGGTTGGCTAGTCCTTTTCGCTGGGTAAGGCTCCCTACGAACAATAATTTTAGTTTGTCTCCTTTCCGCTTATTTTCATAGGTTCTCTGTTCAAAAGCCGGAGGAAAGCCGTAAGGAACCACATGAACGGGAGCCAGTTTTCCCGGAAAAGACTGTAAGGTTTGGGCGGTAAAACTGCTGGCAACAAAGATGTGATCAGCCATCCACAGTTCTTCGTCTTTTTTTTGTAACTGAAACGTAGTGCTGGTTAAACTGGGCATGGTTTGAGCCCATTCGGGCCATCGCTCACTCTCGGTTTCCATTAAGCGTTGCCCCACCCGCCAGTACCCTATGGGCAGATCGTATAAGCACTTCAGTTGATATTTCTGAGCCTGACGAAAAGTCCACATCGTCGTATCTTCAAATCCGTATACGGCCCTAACGCCCTCCTGACTCAGTTTTTTAAGGCGACGAGCTACGGAATGGTCAATATGCTGCACCACTTGTTCGATGGCAAAAATCTGCCGGGGAGCCAGTAGTGAATGTAGACTAAACTTCGTTGCGAATAATCGCCCCAGCTCCCGCCAGGGGTGCATATGGGTGACAGGCTGTAATGAAGAGGGAAACTGACGACGACGAATTTCAGACAAAGCAGGAATGCTCGCCAAACGATCCAGAAAACTACCCGGGAAACACGCGAGACTTACATCCAGCTCAGCCAGAAGATTAGCCTGTAATAGACCAGTCGCAGCGGCCTTAACATTTGCGTTCCCAGATAAGTGAAACAAAATAACGGATCTCATTATACGTAAACATTTATCCCAGCAACCAGGAGCGGTTGGCTGCTAGAAATTCACAAGGATTATAGGTTAGGAGTGGGGGGCGTTGCTTCGTTAATGGGAGAGCGGGATTACCCATAACAATTTGCCCGGGAGCTACTGATTGACGTACGACGGCTTTTGCCCCTACAACAGCTCCCCGGCCAATGCGAACACCCGGCAAAAGCGTAGCACCCGTCGCTACCCAGGCATAATCTTCAATGATGACGGGTTTAGTGGTCTGCCGCCATTGCGAATCGCTTACATCATGAGAGGCTGTTAGAATTTCAACCCCATCATTAATACAAACTCGTTTACCGATATAAACCTGATCGTGAAGGGTAATCTGGACACGTCCTAAAAAGGCTTCTTCTCCTATGGTTAAGTAACTCAGCGTTCCCTGAGCTTTTAAAGGACCAATCTCAGCTTTGGAATGAATACGGGCTCCTTTGCTGGTTAATCGCCAGCGAAAATAGTTGCGTTCAAAAAGCTCTTTCAATGTTAGGATACGTTTGGCCCAGGCTTTAAAAAAAGCCTTATCTATATGCTCGAAACGCATTCTATTCTGCCACAAAAATGAGATACTAGCCATAGAGTGTATGTATAAAGTATGGAGCAACGCTGTCTAATTCATTGGGGGTTATAGGCCCTCGGGGTTCATTTAAACAGAATGACAGGTTTCCTTTTTCATAGATTCGCAGATCTGTTGCCGAAGGATGCTCTTTATAGCCTTGCACCTGCCAGGGATTAGCCAAACAGATGATGGGTAAACCATGAGCTCTCATGGCCATTACGGTTCCACTTTTTTCCAAAAGCAGATAGGGCGTTGATGTGATGCCATGCGTGGCTTGTTGAAGCATTTGGGAGATGACCTGAGGTGGCTGAAATCCCAGATTTCGCGTAGGGATGCCGTTTTGGACACATGCCTTAATCCAGTTGTCTATCTCTTGACCGTTATTACCTATAAAGGTTACCTGTGCCGTTTGCGAATGTTGGCTTGCATACTGGGCTAATTCCTGAGCGAAATCAAGAATGGCCGTTCCGGCATGAATGCCACCAAAAACTATCAATTCCAGCCCCTTCCTAGTGGCTTTTTTCTTTCCAGGAACAATGGGAACATTAGTAAATAAAGGAAGATACTCGGACTGATAACCCAGCCGACTTAACTGCCATTGGTACAGTCGCGTCTGAGTATGAATAACTCGTGGAGCTAACTTTATCAAAAGATTTTTGATAAGCATCCTTTGAGCCATTCCCCATAAGCGAAACTTCCAGCTTACGTTCTTTTCCATACCCACCCATAACTCGTGAAACATCACCTCCCAGCTTCCTTTATGGTTCAAACGGCTCAATTGAGAAGCCAGACCTACCGGCAGCCCTTTTCTCTGATAAGCAAAGGGGACGTATTGCAGACTCACCCAGTCGGGTTTCTGTAGGGCTATCCATTCATTAACCTGCTTACTTCTTACTCGTTTAGAAACCCCGGCAGGGATTCGTAAAACCTGAATAACCGTGCCTATTTCATCCGTTTGTAACCCGTTTCTACTTTCATTAATATGCGTATCCATCCATGCTACCATCGAGACGTGATGACCTAACCGAACAAGCTGGCCAGCCAGTCTTCGGGTATAATCACCTACTCCATCGTAGCCAGGTTCCAGATTACTACAGATGAACACGATCTTCATAGAGTTTACTAAGATTAATCCACGCTTGAATAGATACCTTACTTAGACTGGTTATAGAAAAAGGAGCTAATCCAGGGTTGGAATTTAATTTCCAAAATGAAACTGATCAGTATAGTCAGTACGCCGTAAGTACCCAGCCGTATCATAAATTGCTCGGTGTTATCACCAATCCAGTTTAGGCGTTCGAATAAATGTAGTAAGGGTAAATGAATGATGTAGAGACTATAAGAGATACCTCCAATCCAGCTCCCGTAATGAATGATCTTCTGTGATAAGACTTCCACCCATGAAAAACTATTCACTAGAAATAATAAACTTATGAGGGCATAAATGGTAAAAATGTAGACATCCTGATTGCCCTGCCAAAACAAGAATAGTAGACTTAGGATGGAAAGACCTTGCAGCAGGTAATAGATACTCATTCGATATTTGAACTCTTTTCCCGTGAAAAGCAATACAACCATAATGCAGTAGGGGGCATAGGAAAAATCTAGAAATGAAATAGCTCTATGATACCAATCCACACTGTCTGGGTAATCGAAGTAGTGATGAAAAACCTGCTTGGTTACATTATAGAGCAGTTTGGTCAGAAAGTTTGTATTTCCTACGCAGAGCAATAAAAAAACGGCACTGATGAGAAGCGAATAATTGATTTGCTTGACTTTAACGGTAAAAGATCGGGCAATGACAACTCCAGAACACCAGAAGCTAAACCCAAACCCATAGGAGGTAAGCAGAGGGTAATCTGTCAGGCAATAGTAAATCAACACCCCCCAAAGGAAAGCTCCTAACATGACTACTTTCGCATTCCAGCGAAAATAGGCCATTGGTATAAAGAGGAGGTAAAACACTACCTCATAGTGCAGTGACCAGATTGGGTTATTCTCTAATAAAACGGGAACTAAGAGTACTTTTAAAAAGGTAAAGTTTCCAAGAATGACCTCCCATGAGTAGGTTTCTTTACTAACGGCCAGAGTAAAGACTATGCTAATGAAATAAATAGGGTATAGGCGAACAAATCGTTTTTTGAGGTAGGGGTAAATATTTTTTTTCGTAAACTCAATAGGGGTAGTTAAGCCTATTACATACCCTGAAATCACAAAAAACATCAATACACTCACATGACCGGATGGCTCCAGCAATTTAAGCTGGACGGGGATATAGCCCGGCATCAGCTTGTCTTCGTAGTAGATCATGTGGTGAACAACTACAAACAAAGCGGCAAAGCCTCGTAGCGACTCTAGGTTATAATCAAACAAATGGGATCTGCGTGTCATAAATTTCTAAAGTGTGGGCGGTTCGATCATTAGTTACGCCGGTAAAATCGGCTTATAAAAGAAGCTATTCGCAGGGCTATTCGCTTCCGCACAATGTCATAGGACTTATACAAACAAACGGGCTCTTCTACATACGCCCAATAAGCTTTATCTGCACGGGTTGGCGGAACACCCTGGAAAGCCGATAATAAAAAGTTCTTACGCCAGGGCTTGGGAAAGCCCGTTGCATGAGACATGGTCCAGCCGCCAGGCACAAAATCCATGGCTTCTGGTCCCATTTCACTGACAGGACTCTCGCAACACATGGCCGCTATATTCATCGCATCCTGATCAACAAAATTGAATGGATAAGATCGATCGAAGGAAGTAAAGCAAGTGGGGTCCGTATTGTGCTGTTTTACAATGGCCTCAATGACTTTAATCCATATATCAATGAACTCGATATTATTGCGATTAACCCCACAGAATCCGGCATTGATGTAGGAATGGAGTAATCGGCGTGGAAAGAGGTTGATTTTCTCAGCAGTTCTTTCCCAGGCTACCCGAAATGGATGTTGAGGCCCCATGTCATGTCGAATAATCTCATGAACCAAAGCAACTCCGCAACTTGCCCATTCTTCAAAAAACGCCCAGCGACAATTCACTAAAATGTCTGGATCAAAATAGAAAATAGAGGTGGCCTGAGCGGCCGGTCCTAATAGGAGTTCTCGTATGAAATAGGGTTTATAGTTAGCGAAATGGTAAGAGGTCTGAATAAGAAGAAAATGAACGTCAAGCCCTTCAGCCCATGAAAGGGTCTTTACACCTGTTTGAAAAGAAGGGGCTTTCTCGGCCCAATTAGGTAAACTTCCTCTGTAGCCTACATAAACCTCACCTCTATAATTATTAGTATAAAGAGAATTGATTAACGCCGCTACTCCGTAGTGGTAATGGTTTTCAAAAAGTGTGCATACAATAGATGCCATATAATTTCGGTTAATAAGACCCCATCAGTAGCAGCTACAGAACTACTAACGGGCTTTTTTCTTTAACAGAAGGAATGTTTATGATTTTAAAGAGCCCATACCCTGCATTCATAAGTACCTGAACTACTGTTATTGCCAGGTAAAAAGTTAAATTTCCAGCCAGCGAATCCACCTTTATAAAAAGCAAACCAGCCAGAATTGAAATGACGTTAACGGGAATAGAGATGTAAGCGGCCAGAGCCCAGCCTCGACTCGTACATAAACTGAAAGAGATCCCGGCCAGAACTCCCAGACAGGTTCCTATTGTATTTAAAAGAAGCTCATTCCCCAGACCCGCATATTGTCGCCCCAGAATGTAAAGTACTTGGTTAGGGAATAATCCTACTAGTACACATACGATAACCCCAAGCCCTAAGAAAAGAGCGTGTGTTTGTAAATAACGTTTCAAAAGCAGGGATGCCTGAGCGGGTAGGCGAGCAAATCGCGGCACAAGTAAAGTATTTGCCACCATTACAAACAACCCTAGTACCGTTGTTAATCGGCCTAAAGCTCCTACTTGGGCAACCGCCTCTGTCGTATTATAAAAGGAAGCCAGCCAGACGACGAGTTGTCCAGATACGCAGTAATATAAGGCCCCCGGTAAAATACGTCCTATGAAAGACAGAATGAAACGCTTCACATCAGCGTCCTGATCTTGAGACCAGTCTACATACGCATATGTTCGTTTTTTTAAGTCTCGATTAGCCCAGAGTTGAGAAATTCCAGCTGCTAAAATAGCCACCCAGGCCCAGGCAAAACTGTATACACCTACTACCGTCAGGCCCAGACGGGCAATGTTCCCCTGGACCTGATTTTTCTGCAACATTACTACGTCTTGGTGTAGTTTGGGTGCCACTTGTAAAAGACTATTAGTCAACGTTGCGATGAACGCAGGAATGAGACTAATAACAATCAAAACCGAGATGATCCAGCTTACCTGGTGATGCCTCAATAGGCCTACCAATACAGGGACCGCAACCATCAGACTTAGAAAAGCTAATTTGTTTTTCAAACCCACGCCTGTTTGAATCACCTGTCCAAGCTTTCGGGGATTATTCCAGTGAGCGGCTCCCTGAGCCATTACTCCTGCTGAAATACCCCCATCGGCTAATACGGTCATCGTTCCTAACATCGTGTTGGCTAAGGTATAAACGGCATACTCCTGAGTGGGAAGCAGTCGGATAACCAGAATACCACTCAGTAAGGACAATACCTGAATACTTCCTTGGGCTAGCCCCGTATACGTAGCTAGTCTAACTAATTCTATCCATCGTTGTATGGAATAGTGCATGGATGTACAGCTTCTAAAAAATTCTTTTATACTTTCATGGAGAGGGCGATCTTCTTCCGACTATCATCAATTTCCAACACACGTACGCTAACCTGTTGCCCTATCTGCACGATCTCCAGGGGATCCTTCACATAGTAATCTGCCAAATGAGCCAGGTGAATAAGGCCACTCTTATTATTTTCTAGTTTGACGTAGGCTCCAAAAGGAACAATACGCTCTACCACTCCTTCGACGATCATTCCTTCGGCTAGAATGACGTCTTTTGTAATAAGCGTAACCGATTCTTTATTCGCTTCGAGACTAGTAGCAGTGGATAGCTTTTTTGGAGTGGAGGCTCGAGGCCATTCGCTATCCTTTATTTTCTGAAGCCATTTTTTAGAAAAGGTATGTCCCTTTTCCTTCGCTTCATAGTCTCCGTATTGACCATACTGACCGTAGGGTTCATAGAAATTGTGAACCGGTACATCATTCAGTACAATGCCTATATTAGGTAATCGCTGCTGGTAGTGAAGTTCTCTTATACGACTAACTTGTTGCCGGGTAGTATAATTAAACCGGACTAAAAACAGCGTAGCATCACAGTAAGGTGCTATGATGGAAGTATCTGTTACCAAGCCATAAGGAGCAGTATCTAATAGAATATAGTCGTACTTCCTTCGTAAATCATTGAAGAGCAGATTTAAGCGACCATTACTTAAAAGTTCAGAAGGATTAGGCGTTAAAGGTCCTGAAGTAATGATATCAAAGTTTTTATGCTCTCCCGCCGATTGGATCATTTGTTCAATTTCTAATTGCTCAATCAAGTAACCAGAAACACCTTTTTGATTATTCAAGCCTAAAAGGATATGAAGCGTAGGTTTGCGTAAATCCAGTCCAACAACAATTACTTTTTTACCGACATCAGATAGGGTTTTGGCCAAGTTGATACTAACCAAACTCTTCCCTTCTCTACTCATCGATGAAGTAATCAAGATTATACGAGCTTTTCCGTCAGCTAGATAACTTAAATTGGTTCGTAAGGCTCTAATCTGTTCGGCGACACTATTATGGGTAGGAATAATAGCTTTTTCCCTTAGTACGCTCCTTTCCATTTTTACATGGCCGATTTCTCCAATAATGGGGACCTGAGCAAGTTGTTCTACCTCCTTACGGCTTTGTACCTTGTCATTAAAAAAGAGAATAATGTTTACTAAAATAAAAGGTAATAAAAACCCTGCAAGTATTGACCCTAGCCATGTGGAAGCCTTTTTGGGGCTAATAGGAATAGGTGAACTATAAGGTGGATCAATTAAGCGATTGTCGCTAACGGTAGAAGCGGAAGCTAACGCCATTTCTTCCCTTTTCTGAAGTAAATATAAATACAGGTTTTCTTTGATTATTTGCTGCCGCTTAATTTCCACGTATTGTCGCTCCTTCTGGGGAATACTACGAATACCTGCCATAAGTTGCTCATTAGTAGCCGTTAGATTCTCTTTTGTAAGTGCTAAACTACTCTGTATGCTTTGAACAGTCTGAAGGATGGACTTCCGAGTCGTTTGTAACTGACTATCTATAGTTGTAATGATAGGATTTGAATCACTTATGGTTACCTGAGCTTTTTTTCGCTGTAAGTTCAGCTCGCCATACTTGACAAGTAGGGATTGAAGAAGAGGGTCAGCAAGTACATATGTAGCTGAAGACATATCCTCTTCTCCAGGATTTTTCATGTATTTGGCTATCGTATTAAGTATTTTAATTTGCGTCTGAACTTCATTCCTCTGAGCATCATTCTCTTTTATTCGTTCCAGAAATAATTCAGATTCTGTGCTAATATCTGTTATACCATTTGAACGTTTATAGTCTTCAACATTCTTCTCAACCAATTTTAATTCATCCGTTAATAAGCGTAGTCGTTCTTGTATAAATTTAATCGTATTGTCTGCCTCCTGATTTTTATCAAAAATAAAGGCTTCTACATGAGCATTAAATAAATTCGATAATACATCTTCCCCCCTTTGGCGAGAAGTATCTTCAAAATTAAGTTCTAAAGCAGTACTCTTTTCAAATGAATTTTTAACGGAAAAACGGGCCTTCATAGAGTCAATCAATTCTTCGATATTATGGAATTGGATATAGATATCTGTATAAGGCGACGCTCCTACTTTCTCAACTTTACATATACCCCAAGTTCCTCGAATAGATTGCCCCCATTTAAAAAGTCTTGTATCTTCATTAATACTGAAATACTTATCATTTTTTATATGTACAATAAGAGAAACATTGTCTTTAAAATACGGCACATTTTTAAAAATTACATTGACAGGAGATTTTTTATATAAATCAACAGGCTTTAAGCCATCCTTGGAAGTATATGAAATAGTTAAATTAAGTTGTTCAATAACCTTTCTGAACAAAGGCTTAGATTTTAACTGTACGATTTCATTTTCTACATGATTATTACCATTAACTTGACTTAATTCAGCTAAAATATCTTTTTCGGCAGAGCTTAAGTTTTTTTCGGATTCTTTTACCAGAATAGTAGCAGAAGTGAGATATACCTCTGGAGATTTTGATAGAAAAAAGTATCCTCCTATTAAGCATAGAGCCATAAAAAATACAAACAAATACCAATAGCGAAGACAGCGAATGAGATATGTTTTGAAAACGTTAGGACCCAATTCATTTCCAAAATAGTCAGTATCACCTGTTTCTTTTATCGACTCAGCCATGGGAATTAAAAGGTATAATTTGTAATCTTTTTATCGGTTTATTAAAAAATGCTTAGGAGACCCTACTAATACCTTTTCAAATCCTACCATTAAACCCATGTTTCGCGTTAAATCTCCCCAGTCGAAACTGAGTCTTGCAAATAAGTCCCATTTTTTGGTAACATTCAATACATTAACTTGCTGTGATCCGTATACTTGTAGCTTGGGAGGATTGAACAAATACGCATGAGCATAGCTGCCATAATTTTGAGTGTAGGTTAGTTTGGTGCGGCATGTAATTTTTTTAGTGATTCTGGATAAGGCTGCTATATGGAATCCGATAATTCGATTATTGATCATATTACTATTACCGAAAATCGTTTGCTCAGGCCCATCCCAATTAAAGGGAACAATTTCTTTAAAGTAGTGGGTTCCTCTTTGGCGATTAATAAACAAAGGAGTTCCAATGATTCGGTTCAGATATTCCCATCCTGTTTTGTAGTAGCCGTTATCATAATAGCTTTGTTGTTCCTTACCAAAGCTTTCCATTTGCCTGGTATAAATAAACTCACCTACTAACATTTGCCAAAAGGAATCTTTATCTTTAAAAGACACCTGAAGTCCTGATAAATTGTCGCGATTTTTGATGGATATACCCGTTCCACTTTCAAATGGAACTTGATAATAGGCATGAAGAGAAACCCGATCCATCTCCCAATCCATTCCTCCTTCCAAGAGCCCTCTCTGATCACCAGGGCGATTAGGTAAGATTCCAGGATTGACGCTGCCATCATTGGCCTCACGGACCCAGAAAACGTCCCAAAATCCACCCATAGACCGTTTTAGAGCAATAGAACCACGCTCTCCCCCCCATTGAGCAAAATGCTGTACGCCACCGTAGAATTTAATATTTTTCAATTTGAGTCGAACGTATAGCATTTTCTCGTGCAGCCATGAATGTTTCATGTACTGATCGCTGCCAAACCAACCATGACTTATTTGACCCTTAAATTCCAGTAAGCCTCTTGTAAATGGCACTTCAACATAATCAGTGAGGGCCATACTTATCTTAGGCATAGGGCGAGCATTGCTACTAATTCCTAAAGATCCGCTTGATAAGTTCCGAGTTAACTCACCCGAATAATCCTGATACCAACCGCCTCGTAATTGCAAATGATTGTAACTGGCTTTTACGTATGCTTCTTCAAAAAATGCATGTTTAAAATGCTCATTCAAAAAGCTTCTTAACCCATATTTTAAAGTGAAGGCTTTCGATTTATCCTTATTTGTTTTTAGTAAGTGCTGAGAACGAATATCTATATAAGATGAAACGTCCACTTGGTTATCACTAAATACTCCATATTGATTAGATATGGCCCATAAGGGTTGATACGAACAACTTGCTAAAGATCCAACAGAAGCCAGGGATACAAACAATGAATCTTGAGCTTGTATTTTTCCAGCTAATAATATGAACCCATACCACACATACCTTCTTATAAAAAAATGCATGGGTATTAATAAGGTTGTGAATGAGAATCGAATCCCTCAACTACCCCATCTAAGGATAAAGGAATGCATTTTCCAGAAACTAGCTCAGATAAGTGCTCTTCAAATTGTCCTAATACTTTAGCAGAATCAAGGTGTTCTTCAGCATAAGATCTGGCATTACTACTGAATACACTTAAATCATTTGTAAGTGCATATACAATACCTTCATATAAGGCTTCAATAGAATCAGGTTCTATCAAGATCCCCATATTAAATTCATGAACAACTTGATACAGAAAACTACAAGAATTTGCTGCTACAATAGCACACCCTCCAGCTGCGAAAATACTTCCTAGTTTTGAAGGCATAATTAAATCTGACGTAGAGCCTTTTTGTAATACTAGATGAATGTCAGCAATGGCCAATAATTGAGCTAGTTTATCATAAGGCTGAAGAGGGAAAAAGCGGATGTTAGGTGCATTGGCTGCGAGGCTAGTTAAGTGATCTTTACTAACACCAGAGCCTACCACTACAAATAAAACCTCAGGTTGATTAATAAAGCTGTGTGCAACCTTAACGATATGGTCCAAATTCTGCTTTTCTCCAATGTTTCCTGAATACAGAATAACCTTATTATTGATATCTATTCCAAAAAAATTTCGTAAAGAATGTTCTTTAGATATCGGCTTTATTACATGTGTATCTACACTATTAGGATATAAAATTATTTTATTACAAGAAATACCTTTGTTTAACAGTTTCGAGGCCATTCCTGACGTAATCGTGGAAACTGCGTTACTCTTCCTTAAAATATACCCTTCTAGTTTAAACATCGAATTTAATAAGAACTCAGATTTAATAAGTTTTAAATCTTTTGCCATATCTATTTGTAGATCTTGCACATGAGTTAAAAACTTAGAACCTTTAATCTTAGCTAAAATGAAGGCTGGTATGCCTAAGTGGAATGGGGGAGATACATGAATAACAATATCAAAACTTGGCTTAAACAGAAGCTTAGTCAGTATAGGTATTGATGATAAAGCAAAAGACCCTTCATGGATAATACGCTTAATGGAGGTTATCTTTTTAGGTACATATAATGGTACTCTAAAAACTTTAACTCCATTGATAGTTTCGGAGTGCCAAAACTTTCCTTTGTAGTGCTTATTAATTTTCCATTCCGGATAATAAGGCATAGCTGTTACAACAGTTACTTGATGACCTTGCTGAGCTAACCAACTTCCTAAATCACCTGTGTATTTACCTATTCCAGTAAGCTCAGGCGTATAGTTAATACCGTAAATTAATACATTCATCACTTGTAATAATATTATCTTATCAACTTTATAAATTACGATAACGACGTATATAGCTTATGTATATTAAACTCGTATGATATGTATTCTTTCATAGGTGGGTGGATGAAATAAGTGGATATAATAAAAACATGATTGATGTTTGTTAATATCAATCAAAACTAATACTTTAGCACAAAGTAATATTGTATTTTATTAAGCGGCAGCAGGTAAATTTGGGTTTTATTATACAATAAATGAGATCATTTATCAAACTTATTTGATATAAAATACTTATTCAATTATTACTGGTTTGATTATATTTGCGAATTACTAATTTTCATATACAACATAAACGTATGTTACGCATATTAATAGTAGATGATCACTCCATTGTTAGATTAGGAACAAAGCATCTAATTAAGAGTATACTATCAGATTCAATCATAGTAGAGTGCGAGAATTTCAAACAGGTAATAGCTACTTTGAAAAATCAAAAATTCGATTTTGTAGTCTTAGATATTAATATTCCAGGAGGTAATAGTATCGGTATGATTTCTATTCTGAAAAGAATAAACCCATCACTTAAAATCATGGTCTTTTCAAGTTATGATGAAAGATTGTACGCTCTTCCTTACATAAAAGCAGGAGCAGATGGGTTTTTGTCGAAGGAAGCTTCTAATGTAGATTTTGAGATTGCCGTTAAGACTATCATTAATAATAAGAAGTATTTAAGCGATAAAGTAAAAGATGAAGGTATAAACAGGCTTTTGAATGGTAATACTGTTAATACTAATTCCTTGGAGTTATTGTCTAACCGAGAAAAAGAAATTGTTCAATTACTAGTGGATGGCAAAAGTACTTCAGAGATAGCTAATACTTTGAATATACATATATCTACTGTAAGTACCCATAAAGCTAAAATATTTGAAAAACTAAATGTCACGAACACGCTACAGCTTAGTAAGCTTATACAGCTAAGCAATTAATATACATTGATATATGTTAATATATATGCTTAAATTTAAATAATTGAGCTAATACACTGAGGCGACACTGCTGTTGCATAATTTAAGATAGATCTGATTGAAGTAATGAGTCGTTAGCTACCCTGATTTTTTAAATAATCAATTACGGAATAGTGTTTTGAATTGGAACATAACTGTTTTGATTATACCCTATCTATAATTTTCCGTTCGTAATTTCCGCTCAGCGATGGTGGCTTTTCTCTAGCCACTATCGCTTTACTTTCCGAACATTACATAGATTTTTAGAATAGGCTTCTTCCTTCACCAAATCAATGTATTTGAGTAAGGGTGTGAGAATAGATGTATCACAGATCTCGTTAGAGGGCGAGTAATGCAGGAGAAATCGTAAACAGCTTCATCAAATCCAGATGCACTTTCTGCTGGCTATGACGCAGGCGTCATGTATGCCTCCGCGATTTCCCTTCTTTCTATACAGGGTAAGGCCCATCGAGTCGACTACTATAAACTTCACATTAGTTTTAGAGCAGGAAAGCGGAGTGGCAAGGTCCCTACAGGAGGCTAGATCTAAATCAAGCTGGCCAGTAGGGACCTAAGTCTGTCGAGACCTTAGTTTCAACAATTTATGATAGACTTACAAAGTAGGAATTTCCAATTCCCAACAAGTACCACTATCATTAACTATAATTTGGGCTTTTAAGTCAAGTAACTTTACCAGCTCCCTAATGATTACAAAACCGAATCCTATTTCATTCGACCCAGAAAAGTCATCAAAATTATTTGCAGAACTATGAAACCATTGAACGATTTTAATAGGTATACCATCACCGGAATCTGAAATGGACAATTTAATACTATCTTCTTTCTTTTCAGTAACTACCCTAATAGTTCCATAGTAAGTAGCCTTCACCGCATTATCCATAATATTATGAATGATGATCTCTAACTGAGTGCGATTAGTTTTTACGATCAAATCACTACTGGGGAGCCAGTCGATGTGAGTTTCATTGGCTCCAGCTAAAGGTTTAAAAAAATTTACTTTAGCTGTTAATACTTCAGATAAATCAAAAGCCTGTTGCTGAGGATTACTAACCTGAGCTTGAATAGATAGAAGTAAATTGTTTACTAACTCATAAGTATGAAGAGTAGATTCTGCGATAGCCTCACCGTAAGTGATAGACTCAGAAGAGGCCTTGCTCGAAGTTAACTGCTGCAACAAGCTTTTAGCAGCTTGATAGGTGTATTTCAGTGGTGTACGGATGTCGTGATTGATCACCTTTATATATTGATGCTGGATCCAGATTTGGTAGTTAAGGTTCCTGGTAAGTTGGTTAAGACGATCAAAAGCGGTTTGTAATTCATGCGTCTTCTCAGCAATGCGTTTTTGAAGTAATGTGTTTTTAGTTTGCAGTATTCTTGAATTTAGTTGAATACATAAGTAAACGATACCAAAGGCTATGAAACCACAAAAAAGGTAAAATAAAGAAGTTTGATACCAGTAAGGCTTTACAATGATTGTTATCTTTTTTTGTATGTAATCCTTCTCAAGAACATTATACTTCTGTATAACTAGCTGGAAATGGCCAACAGGAAAATCTTTAAGTAATTTTACTAGTCCTGATTCGTTGATATGCCAACTGAAATCTAGTACCTGATAACGATAGCTTACATTATAATCGTTGCTAAATAATGGAGTAACTAGATTAAATTCGATTAGATGCTTTCCCTTGTATAGTATTAGTGTATCATTTATAGCTACATTCTGTTCATCTACCTTCACATCCTCTATAAGAAAAGGGTAAATATGGATAGGGTTTCTAAACGTAGTAGGGTTAAAGAACACAATTCCTTGTAAGGATGGAAATGTAATATATCCACTAGAGAGCCTTAGCCCACATGGCTGACAACCTCCATTAAACTCATTGGTCAAAAATCCGCTATTCCGATCATAATATTTGAACTCTAGAGAATCAATATTATAATTAGCATAGTCAAGTAAATACTGCTTACGAGTTTGGAATAGACCTTTATTGGTAGATATCCAAAAAAATCCCAGGTCGTCTTCGACAATACAATGAGCGTTTAATAAGTAATCATATCTATCTCTAGGAAAGCTAGTAATACGATTATTCTGGATTAAAAATATACCCTCTCCATAAGTACAAACCCAAACTTCTCTAGGATTTGATATGTATATACTGTTTATATGTATGTTATGAAAATGTTTAAATGCAAACAGCTCATTTGTAGCTAATTCTAATTTGAATAAGCCTGAATTTGTACCAAGCCATAGGGTATTTCCATATTCTTCGAGTAGAAAAGTAATGTCTGGACCTTTGAAAGGAGTATGAATTTTTAAAGAAATAGGCTGTGCATTTAATTGGATCATGTAGATACCTACATCTTTAACAGCTACCCACAGACACCCATCACTACCTTCATGAAAGGCAGTAATTACGTCAGAAAAAGTATGTTGAAATACTATATTTTCGCCTAAAGGATTGAGCCTGTATAAAGTTTTGTTGTTCTTAGTCCATATGTATTGCTTAAAATCTCTTACAAAGTGTGTTTTAGAATCTCCAGTGGCAATCTTCTTTAATAAATGATTGACTGATTTATGACGAATTCCTAACAGATTACCCTGCGGAGTTAGAACACTGAATTTATCAATTTCTACTTGGCTGTAATAAACATTATCAGCTCCATCGGTAGGCACTTCTAACGTACGGAAATATTTATTCGTTATTACATATAAGCCATTCGTTTGACTGCCTAGTAAAAGAGTTTGAGTTAGAACATCGTAATAGAAAATATGTATATTATTCTTTTTACAATCAAAGGTATTAGTTACTAAATGCACAGTTAGAGAATAATCAAGCGAAATATTAAGTATAAATATTTTATCTTTCGTTGAAACTGCTACTTGATTTTCAACAGGATTCCATAGTAATTGATAGGATTTGCCAATTTCTTGGAAGAACTTGCTTTTTACAAAATATTTTTGCTTCTTTAGATCATCCCATATGAAAAAACTTCCTGAGCAATCAAGACCGCAAATTTTTTGACCAATTGAAAAAATTTTTATATTAAAGCTTACACTAAATAAATATTTTAATTTTTCTGATTTTTTTTTTACAAATATTACATCGTCTTTTCTATAGTAGATATTATCTCCTATAGTAGTAATGTATAGATAATCGTGATTATTATAATTGAACGCTATTAAAGAATGAGGTATGGTTACTGAAATAAGTTTTATATTTTCTTTTTTTTTTATGTTTATTGGTTTTACTTCAGATTTTTTAATTGAAAAAAAATTATTTTGTTGATTGTAGGCATATAATATGTTTTTATTCTTTAACTTAAAAAAGGATTTTATTCTATTTTCAGTTTTACTAGTAGCCCCTCTATTAAAAACCTTCAATTTTTGACCATCGAATCTAACTATTCCATTTTCTGTGGCTAGCCATATAAAGCCATCTTCATCAGTACCTATGCTTTTGATACTATTCTGCGGAAGCCCATTGTTATCCGTATAATTGACTATATTTTGCTGAAATGGATCGGTCTGTTGTATTTTAGCACTAGCATTAAAAAAAAAAAAACAAATAAAAATTAAATATACAACTCTCATGTATTTGTTATTAAAATACTAAAAAAGACCAATTATGAGCGTTAAATGATAATTTTATAGATTAGTTGTGGGTGATAATCGTAAAAAACAACTATATTGCTATAGCAGGATGAATTGGTTAGGATCCAAGTAAGATTACTCGATTTTTGACGATACTATCTTTTGATAAAATATGTTTAAAAGATAGCTATAACAGGTATTAATAATGTATTGATTTAATAACCAAAATTAGATTAGTTTAGTATGCGAATACGATTCAAAAAAAGAGTGAATAATCTATTTATTAGATAAACCAAACTACAAATATAACGTATGATAGACTATTTAGAGTCGTCGGCTTTAACAGTAATGTTTTATTATTGAGCTACATCTAGCTGGTTTTTATGTTAAATATATATATTATAAATATATATATATTTAACCCTTTTTGAGATTAAATAGTGATTTTATTATCTGATAAATTAGGTGATATTTAGAGGAATAAATACACTGATATAGGCGGTCAGTAGATCCACAAATGCTTAACGTTTGCCTACGGAAGCTATCTTATAACTAAGGACTGATAGCTGCTGATTTTTAAAAATCAATCTGAAAGATAGGTTATGTATAAAACGATTATTGTAAGTATATTACTGTTATTAGTTAGTTTTTAACTTAATAATTGAGTAAAATCAATCAGATCGTTTTTTGTTACTAGGATTAATAAAACTTACTATATTTTATAGAATCATAAGATAATAGATTGAGACTGATATAGTTAATTACCTCAGAAGTATATCAGCTTAATTGTATTATAATCTGCATTACGTTCATTTTATCTTTTATGTCTCCTTAGTTAATGACGAGTGCCAATTTTTTTAGCTGGTACGCCTGCCCAAATCTCGTAACTTGGTACAGAACGAGTAACTACAGATCCGGCACCTATAATAGCTCCGTTATTTATATGGACACCTTTGAGTACGATAACATTACATCCTATCCATACATCCTCTCCTATTAATATAGCTTCCTGATAGCAAGACTGGTTTTTGATTAAAGAGTTTGGATCAAATCCATGGTCATGATCGATAAATTTACAACCAGAAGCTATCAATGAATAACTACCTATCGTAATGCCATCTGTAATATTAAATTCACAATTTCTTCCTATGAATACTTCATTTAATATGTTAATGGATGGAACGTTACTTAATACACCTTCGTATTTAAAGACGCAATTAGGCTCAATCTTACATGTATCTCCTATCGATATTTGATTATAATGATTTGCATAAATTATTGGCAATACATTTCTTCTACCTATTTTCATACCCATCAATTTATATCCAAGATGATAAAAGTATGATTTTAACTTTCTTATTCTCCAGTATATTTTATTTGTATTCATATAATTTTTTCAAACACAAATACTATTGTAAATTTATTAGTATTTTACTGGCGATCGTTTAAAATTTCATTGTTGATTCTTAATTCATTTATTTTGCAATAAATATTTAAGAAATACCCAGCTTTAAGCTTAGCAAAAATATATCCCCTTTTTCCATCCAGGAAGCCCTTCATGAAAAAAAAACTGCCTAAGAAGTATAAATTACTTAATAATGAAGTTCCAATTAGTAAGTATTTTATTTTTTGAAAAATGGTCATTTTTTCTCTGTTATTTCTAGAGTTTATACTGTTGTAGTATAAATAAGCTTCCCAATTACTGTATTCGTTATGTTTATGTAAAAAGTGAGAAATACCTCTATCGTAGTAATGATCTATTTTACTCTTTATTATGCCTATTTCTCCCTCGACAAGAAGGTGTTCATGAATTTCCATGTCTAAATTAGACCAGTAGTTTTCTTCAATTTTTTCGTATAACCCTAATCCAGTTTGAAACACCGCTAGCTTTCGCAAAGGGTAACCGCCTTTTAATTTTTTACCAAGAAAGAATACAGAATATTGTAAACGAAATCCTCTTTTATTCGTCCCTTTCAGCGTTTTTGCTAGCTCAACTTTAAATTCTTTGGTTAACATTTCATCTGCATCTAGAAACATTACCCATTTTGTTTGTATATTATAGTTCTGTAGAAACCAATTTCTTTTTTTAGGATATAACCCATTCCAATCAAAGTTTAATAAAGTTACGTTTGCTGATTGAGCTATTGCCTGAGTTTTATCCGTACTATTTGAGTCAATCACTATAATTTCTTTAGCAAAATCGCTACCTATACAATCTAGGCATTTTTTTAAATTTTCTTCTTCGTTCTTAACTGGTATTGCAATGGTGATATCAAGCATTTTAATTTTATTTCTATAAGCACTTCATTTTACAATCAATATTTTTTATAAAATGAAGTGCTTGTTCGTATACTATTACAGTAATAAATATATTTTGAAGTTACTTAAGATATGTAAGTTAATACTACGTGGATTAATAGCTTTTTGCTTGCAAATAGCTTTAAGTAGTTGTTGCCATTGTATATATTAGTTGGTAGCCACATAATTAGAAATGTTCTAAGAATTATAATGATGGATATAGATTTACAATAGAAGCGTTTATTTTCTTTATCAAACATATTGATCATACCATATATAGTCTAATAACAGGTAAATAAAAGCTTTTACTATAGCTTTTATTTACCTGTTATATTTTATAGTTCTTATTTAGAACGGTATAAGTTAAAGATGGGGTTAATTCATAACAGTAACAAAATAGTTTGCCCTTTATTTTGAATAATCTGTCATTAGCAAATGTAATGGCAGGCACCTTAAATTGTAAATACAATTTATTTGAAATGAATATAGAATAAATTTTGTATTTGATAATTTGTATGGATTTTCTTTAAACATTTGTTTATTTATGAGTTTTATTTTTATGTAAATTATTAACACTAGTAGGTAGTAATAGTCATTAAAATATATGTCGTTAAAATCTTTAATTATTTTTCATTGATTCGATGGATGGTAAGCGTATAATCAGAAGGGTAACTAATTTTGGGATTAGACCTACTAAGTCAATTCCCTGGGATTGTACAAACCTTTGAGAAAAGTCAGTACGCATAAATTATGTAGCATGATAGATTATACCAAGAGACAATATCGGTGCCTATTAGCTATAGTTTTAGTGATATAAACTCGAAACTGTTAAACTGATGACATCCTCCAGCCTGGAGTAGATCGGGGCTTGACGGTAAGTTTAGAGGTGAAATATGAGGTACTTACCACTCTACTCTCTTCAGATACTTTTGAGAAGTGACAGGGAACACGCTCTAAAGGCTATACTTTACGATGGAATACAGTAGCAACGAAAAGGAAAAATGACCTAACAATTTGCTTTTACATTCGATGGTAAGGTTCTAGGAATTATCGATTGAAGCTAGACAACCCATACTGCGAAGTTTGAAACCTAGGAACAGATGTTCCAGATTGCCTGAAATGTTGACAGGAATGCGTTAAAACTTACCGATTGAGTATTATGGACGTTTGCGAAGAGGATAAGCGTTCTGGAGGGGCTTTACACCTGCAAAAGAGAAATCTCGGCAGCTATTATAAAATTATACCATGCCGGTTACACGGCTTTGAAACTTCCATTTGAGATCCTTAGCTCAAGTGATTTAAGAGAATCTTAAAGTCTGTTTTAGAAGCTGTCATTGATGAATAGATTATAATAATAATTATAACGTTACTAAAACGTTATAATTATTATCAAATAAATGAATCCTCTCGTTTTAGAAATCTTTCTATTTGATTAAATCTATTTTCTTCGAAAAATATGTCGCCGAATAATGATTCAATACTACTATAATATTCAATCATTATCCATTTTTAAATCATTCAGCGACATATTTTTCGAAAAAGTCAAAATCAATCAAAAGATTTTGACTTTATTTTGATTTATATTTTGATATCTATTTTGGTCTTCGTAACTAATTGATATACAGAAACTTACAAGGCATTCGGCGACATATTTTTCGAATTCGGCGACATATTTTTCGAATTCGGCGACATATTTTTCGAATTCGGCGACATATTTTTCGAATTCGGCGACATATTTTTCGAAACAAAAGATATTATTGTGGATAACTTTCCATTTAGGCAATTCATTGGCATACAGATCCCTAACTTGAGTTGTCTTAGCTAAGGCATTTTCGGCGACATATTTTTCGAAAAATATGTCGTTTATAAATTTCGGCGACACATTTTTCGGTCATTTGATCGTTTCATTTATCTTTGGTACTTAATTGATACTTACATTACGGCAATATTAAGTCGTTGATTATCAGATACTTGTTGTTATTTTCGGCGACATATTTTTCGAAATTATGGCAAAAATTTCAAAGCCTCTTTTTGTTGAAGAAATTCGGGATACTACTCCTACGAAGAAATATGTGCAGATTAAAGCAGGCAAGGATGGTTTGATCGAAGCTCAAAGTAGTTTCTCTATTAACGAGTATCGCGTTTTCTTCCACCTGCTGGCAATGCTCCACCGGGATGATGATGAATTTGCTTTACAACGCATCAGTATCACTGAAATCATACGGGAGAATGGTTTACACGGGTCAGGCCTTCAATACGATCTCCTGAGGGAGGCAGTGTTCAATCTATCGCATCGTACTTTTTCCCGCATCGGAGATATCGACGGAAAGCCGTATAAGATTACCATTCCTGTGCTTGACAAAAAGGCAGAGCCTTTACTGGAAGATGATAAAACACACATTCTGGTTCGGTTCCATCCTGATCTGAAACCTTACCTGTTGCAACTCAAAAGTGAGTACCTGAATATTTCTACTAAATATTTGTATCTGCTATCTTCACCGTATGCAATAAAACTTTACATGATTTTAAAGCATCGGCTTCGCCAGCAAACTACTTATCCCAAGTATTCCGTTGACGAGCTCCGGTTCATGCTTTCGGTTCCCAAAGACTCCTACAAGAAGTATTCTGATTTCAAGCATAGGATTCTCCTGCGTTGTATGGACGAAATAAATCGGGAAACGGATATTCAGATCCTTGATATTACGGATGTGAAACGGCAGCGTGTGACACACACCGTTTGTTTTGTACTGGAGGGTAAGCCGACACTAGAGCTGACAAGTTCGGATGAGCCAGAGGATTTTCTTCCTGATCCCGATGATTTGGTTCCTGAGGACCCTCTGTTTACTCGCCTGAAAACGTATTTTGTTTCTAAAGCGACTTATCAGGGCTGGGTTGACAAGTATGGCCCGGATCAGGTAAAAAATAACCTGGAACTGGGATTTGATTATCTCGAACAGCGTAACGATATCAAAAATCCGGTTGCTTATCTGGCCAAAGTAGTTGCAAGCAAGGAAGCGGCTACCCGGAAGAAAGCGAAAGGCGAAGCTTCGCCCGTCGTGCATACGGTTTCCAAACCTAAGGTGGAAGATTCGTTAGAAATCGCTCGGAATACCTTACGTGACTTGTATGCCAATCGCATCAATGAGGTAATGGTATCGGCCTTAAGGGATGTTCAGGAATCGCAAAACTTTATTGAGTTTGTAAAAGCCTTGAGTCAGCAGGAGCGAATTCCCGTTCACTTAGAGATTGCTATTACCATTTTTAATAAACTAGCTATTACGCCTGCCACACTGGCCGAACAACTGAAAGATGGTTCGGGAATGATACAGGGTTTAAAGCTTTATTATTTCCAGCAGAAACACCCAGAGAAGATAAAACAAATTCAGACTACTTTCCAGCCGCTGGCTGATAACTTGGGATTTTCTCTGGACTAATGAATAAGGCTCGATGATTCGAGCCTTATGATCTTTATTTCGGCTTGGATGTTGATTCCCGGGCTAGTTTCTCTTCAATGGCCGTCAGAATGTAATGCGTAGCTCCTAATCGCTTTAAAATCGGGTCTTTACTGATGGCCTGGTCGATAGCCTTCTTCTGGTTTTTGGGAAGGCGTAAGGTAAAGCGGTGTATCGCGTCCGTATCTTCCTGCTCAGCAGTTTCAAGGGGCGTCGCAGGCTCCACATTCAACGTCGGCGATGTCCCTCCTTTCTGGATGAATTGTTCCTCTAATTCAGCCGCCGACATCAGTGTAGATTTCGGCATGGCGAGTCCTGGTTTCTTTTTAGCCATTGCTTGGTGTAGGTTGGCCAGCCCTTTCCAGAACCAGCGTCATTAAATCGGCAAATTCTTTCGTAGCTACTTTATCGGCAGGCTTGTATTCGCCAATGCCGAGCCCCTGCACGGATGAATGCACATAAACAATTCGATTGCCTAGTGGAGCATTCAGATACTCAATGTCAGTAGCCTGTTTCAACAAGTTCACACTGTCCTCAATGTAGATGGATCGGGCTTCTACCTTATTCAAAAACGCCATCGCTTTCAGACCAGGATTAAAGGTGTGAATTTCACGAACCATGTGATCGACTTTAGCCAGACTCCACATTTCGAACATATGCGGAACTAACGGAATTAGATACACGTCGGAAGCTACCAAAGCAGAACGTTGAGAAGTAGTGTCCCTCCCACCCGTGTCAATGACCACATCCGTGTATCGCTTAGACTGGTTGCGAATGTGCGTGTGAATGGTTTCTCCATTCATCTTGATCGGATTATATCCCAGATTTCCTTCCAGCGTTTCATGTCTGAAGGTTGAGAAATCCCAGGCCGTTTGCTGATCATCGGCATCGATGAGTAAAACGTCCCTGCCGAGCTGGGTAAGATAGATGGCTACATTCGTAGCGATGGTAGTTTTCCCTGTGCCTCCTTTGGTACCTCCTACTGTAATGACCATGATAGGTATTGATAGTTGTAGACAGATTGAAGACGTCTTGTGTATGTCTTAAAGACGTCTTTAAGACACCAAAATAAGGAAATGATTTAATTGATTCCAAGCACTTTATCCAGTTTATTGTTCTTTGACTTTGATCAGTCATACATCGGGATTTAAAAAAGTAGTTTAAATGATATAGTAGGTTTTGAGGCATTCTAGAGACGTCTTACGTATGTCTATAAGACACCTTATAGACGCACTTTTATTAGCAAATAGGTTATGTAATATTGAAAAAGGAAGTATGGATAAAAGTTGCCTAATAGACGTCTTACAGACATACGTAAGACGTCTTAGTGACGGACGCGAGGTGTCATGATCATTTTTCAATTAAGTTCTTTGGAAAGGTGTTCAAAGAAGCAATTCAACATCCAATAGGGTTATTTCAGAAATTGCTTTGAATCTAGTAGCGAACGCTTTTCACTCAGTAATTAATCTTTGGTTTTTACGATGCTGTCTAGAAATGAGAAATAGGGAGGCTGTGCAAGTACCTTATTTTTTATCTACTCATTATTATTACCCTTGTTTGTGTGCGACACAGTCGCGAACGAACGGGTACTTACTCCTATTGCTATCTTCTTCCCACAGTCATCCAGAGCGAAGCGAAGGGCCTATGTCATAGGGTGGTTCTCTGCTCTCGCAGTCGCTCGGCTCTGGCCGAGTGACCACTTAGCTGTAGGCCTCTGGCCGATAGGATGCAAACCAATGGATACTCACTAAAAATGCTTTTTTAGATAAAACATCGCCAGAGCCGAGCGACGGCAGGGAGCCGTTGAACTTCAAAGAGCAGCCAACGAAAAAGCTAGCCAGCATCGCTGGTAAAAATAACGTATGTTCCTTTTCCCTCTGGTGCGAGATGCCATCTCGTTCCTAAGATAAGGCAGGTTCTATCTGCCGTTATCCCTCAAGCTTATCATCTTAAATGAAGGAATGCCCTCCTGTTCTCAATCGAATTGTACAGATTTCAGAAGGTATGATGCCTAGTGGGTTTCTACAATTATAAATTTTAGATAGGTTCTAATTCGGTTAAAGAAAAATAGATTTTGGTCTCACTAACAGGGATTTATAGTTTCCATGAGACACCTTTAAGACGTCTTAGGTACGTCTTAAAGGTGTCTCATGGATGTCTTTAATAATGAATGGATAATCGTCACGAAATCTTCTCTGAAGTCAACTGTATTTGTTAAGCTAAGTAAGGTCCTTCGCTTCGCTCTGGATGACAGGCTAGAGGTATAAGATAACTCTCCACCAATCCTCTTCATGAGAGGAGAGATCTTTAAAATAGGCCCCCTGTTGCTCGTCCGCAATTGTATGCGGTGCTGGATGAATGCTTCGGCAACGCAGCCTGACAGAGAATGAACAATATTATCTGTCTTTACTTTACTAACTATCTCTTTACCGATGTCATCCAAAGCTCTTTCTTACTTATCAAATTCACTTGGCTTAAGAAAAGATTTACTAACTCCATTCCACGGAAGATCTCTTTCTACATTCGAGATGACAAATGGGGCATACTTTCTCTATTTCTAGCTGTCATCCATTGTGAAATTATGGAGCTTAGTGGCCTCCCTATTCTTAATGGTGAAGGCGTAATAAGTCATAATTTCCAGTAAAATTTCACAAGTATGACTTTGACATCCATCTAATTAAGTTTAAATAAAATCAATTTGTATCCTGATCTACAATGTTTTGCATTAATATATAGACATCTTTAAGACACCTATTAGACGTCTTAAAGATGTCTAATAGGTGTCTTTGACGATACCTTCATTGTGGATTGTATACAGTTCATAAGCGTCATGAAATCTTTCCTGGCTGAAGGGTACGGGAAGATCAGTAAGATCCTTCGCTTCACTCTGGATGACAGGCTAAGAGATATAAACGCTTAGGCCCTGATTGGATGGCGATTCAAAGAAGATGGCAGATTCCAGCAATTTACAGATCAATGAGCCCAAGCGAATTGGGCTCATTGATCTGTAAATTGCTTATTTGTAGAAACGACTGGTTAGTATGAATAAGGGAAAGGCCTTCGCCTACCCGCACAGAATCGTCGCCATGAGAATGGAAAATCCTGAAACACTCTGAAAGGATGAGTGGCCTTAAGCCCTAGAGAATTCTTCCAATAATGCCAAGGGGGATTTAGTGAGGTTTGAGGATTTTAGCCAGGTCGAGGATGTTATCGACGTTGGTTTTGCGGAATATATTTTTCTTGACGGTGCTGATGGTGGGAGCCTTGCGATTCATGAGCTCGGCAATTTTGGAAACGCTCATGCCTTTCAACAGATAATCGGCGACGGTGTTTTCCATGCGGCTGAGGATGACGGTTTTTTTAGTGGGGTCAGCAAGCCGGGTCAAGAGCAGGTCATAGACCAGGTCGGTATTGATGTAGAGCTGGTCACTTTGGAGCTGCCGGAGGCAGGCCTCCAGGTCGGTGGGGGTAAAAGTCTCGGGCAGGTAGCCCTGGATTCGTCCGTGAAAAAAGGGCAGCAGCGAACTAATGGGATTACGGTAGCCGTACATGACCACTTTACAGGATTTGTTATGGAGGCGAAAGGAGTCCAGGGACAGGGAGATCTGCTGATCGGAGCAGGCATGGGCACTAAACAAGAGCAGGTCCAAAGGAGCATCGCTTCGCTTTTCTTCGAGCTCGGCCCAGTCGCTGGCTTCGAGCACGGTGTGGGCATCCCTTTCCAGAGCCTGTTTGAGCCCGTTGGTGAACATGGGCCGGTTGTCGAGGATGGCAATGGTGAGGGGAGGCAGGAGAGAGGAATAGCCAGGCATGATGAAAAAAATAAGTAGGGTTGGGGATGAGTAAGCCCTAGTTGGGTGACTAGAGCGAGGGCCTACGAATTAGGGAAGGCCCTGTTTAATGTGAGACAATGTTCCAGCATTTTCTTAGAAGGGAATAGGGATAAAATTGCCTAAATAGTACTAAAATCTTGTCTAGGTTTAAAAAATAGGGCTTTAATGAAAATTTGATGGTAAGTGGGGAGGACGATAAAGAAAAATAGATAAATAGGCTTTAAGTAGAGAGGATATTCAGGTTTGTATAGGGGCGTGGCTTGGAGACCTAAAAGGGCTTGGAGTGAAAGAGCCACAAATCAGGGGGTTACAAAAAGAGCCTCGCCGATACGACGAGGCTCTGGATACTGGAAAGGTGAAAATAAAAGTACTTGGTAGGTAAGTATAGAATAATTTACCTGCGTTGCCTTAGCGGGCGATGAGTACTTTATGAGTATGAGCCGAACCATCCGTCAGCGACAGCTTGAGCAGGTAGACGCCGTTGGGGTAGGCAGTGACCTTCAAGCCCTCGGGACTCCACTCAGGGGCCGAGTAGAGGACTCGGCCCTGCCCATTGATGAGCTCGACTTTTCTAACTGTACTGAGCTCGACTCCGCCGAGTTGGAGCACGTCAGAAACCGGGTTGGGGTAGACCAAGGACTTGACCATGAGCTTGTCGAATTCAACGCTAACCGTCCGACTGAAAGCGAAGGTCTGATCCAGATCAATCATCTTGAGTCGGTAGTAGTTGATGCCCGGAGCCGGTTGAGCGTGGGTAAAGGCGTAGTACTTCATTGAAGTACTGCCTCCGGCGGCTTTGACTTGACCCAGGGTCAGCCAGCGTTCAGCGTCGGTACTGGTTTGAATCTCGAAGCGGTCGGTATTCTTTTCCACCGAAGAAGCCCAGGTAAGCTGAGCCACGGTGTTGATCGCTTTGGCGTTGAAGCTGACCAGAGTCACGGGCAGGGACGCATCAGCAAAGGGCACGGTCACGGTTTTGGGATCGGAGGCCACGCCGGCATTATCGATGACGGCATAGTCAAAGGTAGTCTGGGTCGCCCCCGGATCGGTAGGATCGACACTTACCTTGGAGGGATCGAAGTTAGGAATGGTGGTGGTAGCAGCGATGGCAGAGACATCGTTAACGGAGCTCACGCGTAGGGAACCGTTGCTGAGGGTCTGGTTGGTACTGGCGATCGCGTTGCCGTTGTAGTAGAGGGTACCACCCGTAGCGGAATAGAGGATCACAGTCCGCCCCGTCAGGTTCGAGGCATAGCCTAAGGGGGCGTCTTCGCGGTCTTGACCGGTGAAGAGCGAGCTAGCCAGAGCGGCCTGTGCGGTACCGCCAGGATTAGGCGAGCTATCGGCAGTGGCGTTTTGGACCAGGGGCTTGCTGTTGATCCCGAAGGTGAGGGTCGTGACATTACCCGAGGGGTTGACGGCGATCACACTGGGCAGGGTATTGGTGGCTTCTACGCCGGAGCCGGCGGCGTTGTTAGTGCCGTAGTTTTCCCGGGTGTTGAGGTAGGGCATGGTTCCCCCATCGGGCAGGGAGGCTGCCGGAGCGTTATCCCCCGGGTTGGCCGTTGCCGTGTTGCTCAAGACGACCTGGTAAGCCGTGTTGAGGGCACCGCTAAGGGTATAGGCACCGGTGCTGGGGTTAACCGAGGCTTTGTCAACGACTTGATTGGAGGCATTGACCAGATAAACGGTAAGGCTGGAAGAGCCCAGGTTGGAACCTAGCTCGCCTGCGTCAATGAGGCCATTGCCATTACCATCCGAGAAAACCGTTCCCGAAAGGGTGCCAGTACAAGTGGCCAAACCTACCACAATGGGGCTGGCGGCATGGTAGCAGGAACTACTTTTGTAGGCCACGTAATAAGTAGTGAGGCTACTGGGGCTTACGGTAGAGCTGGCTAGTTCATTGTTGGCTGAAGCGGGCAGGGCCGAGTGGTAACTCAGGGTATAGCCTGTGGGCATACCGGTAGTCTCCACGTAATCGGCCAGATTGACCGACGAGGTTCCGCAGGCTCTGGTCACGTAACGTAAGGGAGCGGACTTGCCCATGCACCCGGGGCTGCCGGGAATGGAATAAGCGGCGTAATAGAGTCCGGCAGGGGCACTGGCGGCGTTAGCTACCGCAGTGGTTGCGGCGGCATTGGTGTACCAGTTAAGGGTAGCCCCAGCCACGGGGGCAGTGGTGGTCGGATTATGATCATTGAGATTGATCGTGGCCTGACCCAGGACGGAAAGCGGGAAAACGGCCCACGCTAACCAAGCCTGAAAGAGGGGATGTTTGATGAGTCGGTTCATTGTGTAATGGATTAAGTACATGTTCAGTAATAGAGGCTTTCTTTTGTAAGAAGAAAGTGAAAAGCTACTACAGCGGGCACGTACTATTTGAGAACCGGTGGAACAACCTGTGGCGTACATTTATCCAGCGTCCAGGTATTACAATTGGTATTGACTACCTCGTTTTGGCTTAGGTTGGCCGTACAGGTATTCGAGCCCAGGCTGAAGGTAAGGGTACCTAACGCAGAGCCATCGTACTGAACGGGGATTTTGAAGGTTTGTACACCCGTGGTGGTAGTAGATACACTTGTTACGCCATTATAAAGGCTAAACCCACTGCCGGAAACCGAAACGGGGAAGGAGCCTGCCGTAGTGACGTTAGCCGTCACAATCAGGAACATCTGGTTAGGGGTGCCTTGCACGGGAGCTGGACTAACCTGTGTTTTAGGACAATCGACGCTGGCTGCGGCACATGGAGATGGATTTGCAGTCACTGCTTGCGAGGCCGGAGAGTAGCAATCACTTATGTTGTCGTAGAAGAAAGCATAGTAGGTTTGCCCGGTAGGTGCCGCAGCGGGATTACTAACAGCCGTACCGGTGTGATTACTATTGTTAAACCACACAAGTGAGGTGCCTGAAGGTGGAGTGCCGGTATAAAGACTGCTTAGGTTGACTGTGGTTGTTGGGCAACTGTTCGTTACCGATGTGCCATTAAGTGACGGAGCCGTACTACCTGCCGTACACGTTAGCGAAGTTGGTCCCAGGCCGGCCAGCCAGATATCGGGAATGTCTCTATATTGAGGGGCTCCAGCTTGACCAGATTGGTAAATTTTAGCTGGAATATCGCCATAATAGGTACTATTAGTGTTGTTGGGATTAGTAGTATATCCTACCACTACATAGCCGCTACCGGATGGGACGATGCCGGTAAATTGGTCAGAGTAGCTACTGCCATAACATTTCTGCCAAACGAGTTTTGGGCGAAGTGCATTACCATTATTTGGGTCTGCTACTATTACCGAAGGGTCAATCTTCATGGCCCAGCCGTCAAGGTTGAGTCCTAGATGATTAGTGTCGTAACTGTTATCACCGTAACTGTTATAGCTATACTTATGATCGGTTATATCACCGTCTGGGAAATTGTTTTGTGAATTGGAAAACCCTACCATTATACACTTGGTGGGGTCGGGGTCTTTTATCATACCGAACAAAACAGTACCAGCGTTATCCGCATTATTTGCACCATAATATCCGGACCACTTCAGAGTGCCTGGTGCCGCCACATCCGCTACAAAGCCACGCATGATGGTTCCTAACCGCTCACTGGCCATTATCATATAAGAGCCGTCGCTCAACCGGTTAATAAGACCAACTTGAACCATGTTACGGTAGGTGAATTGATATGACCACGTTATGCTGGGAGAATTTCCCGAGCCTAACTGAACCACCCGGTAACATCTATTGTAACTATCCAAAACATGTGTACCCAAAAATGCATAGGTATTGTCGGGATTCTGGACAATATCGAATATTTGAGTGTCTGATCCATAGCATTTGTTCCAATTCAAGGCTCCAGTTGAAGCGTTTATACTGAGCATAGCAGCATTGAATCCGTAAGACCCTGCCACATATCCATCGCCGGGATAGATAGAAGAACTGATATATCCCCCTACTATCAAAGAGCCGTCAGTGGACTGGAGGATGGACTGTCCTCGATTGTCCCCGGAAGTGCCGAAGCACTTGGACCACATAACGGTAGGTGCTGTGGTAGCATTGGCCGGAGCGTTCAGCCTGACCACCCACATAGCTGCATCACCAGGAGATGATATAAAGCTGTTAGTGGGCACATCTCCGGTACCGCTGGAGTGAGTATATCCTGTAAATGCGTAACCACCGTCGCTTAACTGGATGATGGAAATAACATTATCATTCCCACCACCCCCATAGCACCTTTTCCACTGAATTGTGCCGTCTGCGGCCATTTTGATCAGCCAGGCATCCATTCGCCCATGAGCACCACAGTTCGCCACATCATAATCTATTGAGGCTGATACGGTTGCAATCAAATAGCCCCCGTCGCTGGTTTTGATAATACGGGGAAAGCCCTGACTTGTCATATGTCCAATCCCTGGGGTACTCCCGAGCCCCTCTGCTTGCGTCCCTCCGTACAGTTTGCTCGTTGTAACCGAAGGGGCCTGTGCGTGTACGCCGGCCATGATGCCTAGCCACAGACAGAGCACTGTTAATGCCTTGGTTAGGATGCCTTTCAGTCCAGGTCGTGCGGCAGCGTCCGAACGGGCTATCATAAGTAGATTTTTTTTCATGATTTTCAGTTTGATCATTGTTTAAATTGGATTGGTTATGATATGAATTGGTTAAAGTGCGAGAAAATTGCCGGGGAGGGATGGGCCTACACCAGATGAAAAGACCACAGAACCTGCTAATCGGTGCAGAAGAGCCCAAGCCAATGTAAAGGGGATGTACAAGTTTGGTCGATAGTTTTGTGGATTATGAGACGGAAAGGAATACGCTGCCAAGCCGCTGAATACTCTTCTTGTCGGGCTTACCGAAAGTGGTAATAACTAACTATTTTTACTTATCAGATTATTACTACTCCATCAATAAAAATTCAAGCAGGCTTTACAAGCATTAGTACAGATCACTCATAGATTCTAGCCCTGGTTCAGGGCATAAAATGATAGCTTATCAGGGTAAAGAAGCGTATCTACGACCCTTCTATACAGATGGCAGGAATGAATCTATTTTAAATTATCAATAGATAATAGTTGCAATATTCAGGAAAAGTCCAGGAAGTGATAGGCGAATATTTTGCCAGATAGGAGTATAAATCTTGTCAAATAGAAATAGCAAAGGTTCGGGTTCTTTTTGTGTAAAGAAATTTTAGAAGTTTGTCTATAGAAAATCTTTTTATTTCTATCGTAGAAGTTCTTCTAGCCGCCCTGTTTAAAATCAACGAAAAGTATTTGTAATTAAGAATTGAAAAAAGATAAGGCGGTTAGCGTTATTTAAACTTGATTATAAATATTCGTGCACGATGAGTAAAAATTTCCAATCCCCAAACTGTAAACTATGCAAGTACACAAGTACTTTATTCTCTGCTTATTTGGTTTCTTTTTAGTAGCTCATGTATTGAGCGTAAACGCTCAGGTGTTCCGTCATTTTTCAGAAAAAGACAAAGCCCCCTTAACAACCGTTTTAGGCATTACTCAGGATAAGCAGGGGTTCATGTGGTTTGCTACCACCCTGGGCTTATATCGCTACGATTCACGAGTCTTTAAAAAGTATCACCTTCAAACGTCCAAAAAAGGTTTTACCGATTACGTTTTGGGCGTTTTCTGCGATTCAAAAGGAAGAATATGGGTGGGTAGTAAAGGAGGACTGAGCTTACACGTTCCTGAACAGGATTCCTTCTTAACCTTTCTACCCCAGGGGTTTCCATCGGATGCAATTTTTTACTGTATCTATGAAGATCGTGAACATCACATTTGGGTGGGAACATCAAAAGGATTGTTTCTGATAGACGAGAGGCAAGAGCAGCTTCGGTTGACAAACGTTTTCCCAAACAAAATACAAGGCAATAGCAAGAAGATACGAGGTATTTCAGAAGGTAAAAAAGGGGAGCTCTGGTTGGCTACGATGGATGGACTCGTTCGGCTTGAGAAGAAAGCAAAAACGGTAACGTTGTTCCGTCAGAAAAGCCATGATAATCTTTCCGCTAATGTTTTTTACACGGTACACTCAGAAGGGGATGTCTTATGGGTAGGTGGAGAGGATATTACCGGGTTAGTTCGGTTTAATACGAAAACCGAGCAATTTGAGGAGGTCAGAAATTACAAAACTACCAGTGGAACCAGAACGACCGTTTACGGAATCTTGAAAGATGACCATCAGAAGCTCTGGTTAGCAACCCAGGCAGGCTTAGCTAACTATGATCCAGCGACGGAGAAAATCCACTGGTACGTCCATGAGCCAGAGAACCCGTATTCTCTTCCTGACGATGTTTTGTATTCCATTTATAAAGATTCGCAGGGAGGAATCTGGCTGGGAGCGTATTATCTGGGCATCAGCTATTTTAACTCTAGCCTGCCGGAGTTCTCCCGGTGGCCCGCTTCTGGCATTTTGCGGCAGTCGTCAAAAGATTCCTGGAATGGGGCTACGAAGGGAGGGAAAGTATGGTTTTTTGGGGGCGATACGGGTGAAATGGTAGTTTTTGATGAAACGCTGACCAAGCCGATTTTAACCACGAAAGTACACTTAAAGAACTCTACGAATGTGTACCGTTCTTTTTACCTGAGTGACGAAATGGAGTTTTGGTGCGGGGGTGTTTCGATGCTGACCCGGATCAACTTAAAGACCGGAGAGCAGAAGGACTTTCCTTATGTATCTGAAACCAATGAAAGTTTAGGTAAAGGGAGAATATACGGTATTCATGAAGATAAAAAGGGAAACTTGTGGGTAGCAGGTGTATTTGGTTTACTCCAGTTCCACAAAGCCACCGCTCATTATACGAAGATTCCCATTCGTACTAGTCCAAGTACTATCATGGAAGATAAAAAGGGTAACTTATGGGTAGGGGGCAAAAACTACGTGTTTTTATTGAAAAAAGAATCGTTACCAATAGATGAGTTTTTTGTTGGAGAGAGCTTAAGCTCCGTATATCGAATCATAGAAGATCGCTTGGGAAGAATATGGATGGCAACCGGCGAGGAGCTCCAGTCTTTTAATACCTCCCAAAACAAGTTTGTGGTACTGCCCATTTCAAAGAAGGTGATCGAGATTTTAGGCATTATAACTGATATTCAGGAAGATGATCTGGGTTACTTATGGATTAATGGCGAATCAAAAATGATCAGATATAACCCAGAAGATGGCAGCATGCAAACGTATGGTTACCGGGATGGTTTGCCATTTAATGCCATTTTTGTATTGAATAGTACGGTTAAGGATCGCCAGGGTAATTTTTATATAAATACGAATAATGGGGTCTTGCGACTGAACCCTACTCAGGTATCCGTTCATAAGCAGCCGGCTCCGTTACTACTTACGTCTTTGAAATTGTTCAACGAAGATGTTTCCGAGGGAGATTCAACGGGTATTTTGAAGGAAGCCATTAGCACTATTCCTAAACTGGTTTTTACACATACTCAGGATATTTTCACACTTAACTTCGCTCTTTTAAGTTACCTGAGATCAGAGGGAAATCGGTACGCCTATCAATTGGAAGGTTTTGAGAAAAAATGGAATTACGTAGAAACGCCCTCCGCAACCTACACGAATCTCCCCTCGGGAGAGTATACCTTTCTGGTAAAGGCGGCTAACGGCGATGGGTACTGGAATTCGGAACCTCTTCGGATCACCATTGTAGTATTACCCCCCTGGTGGCGAACCTGGACGGCCTACGTGCTCTATTTTCTGCTCCTGATAGGTTTGGGATATTTAATCCTTCGATTTTTATGGTTACGAAACAGTGTGAAAAAAGAGAATGAACTCTACCAGGCCAAGCTGGATTTCTTCACGAATGTTTCGCACGAGATACGGACGCACCTTTCCCTGATTAACGGTCCACTGGAAAAAGTGTACCAGGCTCTGGAGGCCGATCCGAAGAACAGGAAGGATCTGGCGTACGCAAAAAACAACTCGGAGCGGTTGATGAAGCTGGTGAATGAATTGCTGGATTTCCGCAGGATGCAGAAAGGGGCAGGCCGTTTGCAAGTAAGTGAGCAGAATGTGGTCAAGGTATTGAAGACGACATTATCCTCCTTTGAACACCTGGCTTCAGAAAAGGGAATTCGTACAGAGCTGGTGATTCCACCCACACCCGTGAGAGTCTGGATCGATCTGGCTCAGATTCAGAAGGTATTCTATAACCTGTTGAGCAATGCCTATAAGTTTACCCCGGAGGGAGGAGACATAAAAATAATGGTCACCGAGGACGGCGAAAGTGTGTGGATTGAAGTAAGGGATAATGGAATGGGGATTGCACCAGAATACCTGGGCCGCTTGTTTCAGAATTTCTTTCAGGTGAACAGTAGAAGCAATACGGGTTATGGCATTGGACTGGCGTTATCGAAAGAAATTGTGGATCATCATCAGGGGGAGCTTACTGTTAGAAGTAAGCAGGCTGATGGAGATCAACCGGGAGAAACAAACTTTACGGTGCGATTACTGAAAGGAGAGGGCCATTTCCTGAAATCGGAACTTCGGGTGGAGAATGAAAGTCCCTACGCGGAGCAAACCCCTGTAGATGCGGAATCGTCCGTAGTAAAAGAGAAGACCGTTTTGGAGTTGGAGAAAACCTTATTATTAATTGAAGATAACGAAGAACTCCGGGCCTTTACGGCAGAGACGTTCCGGGCGAGTTTCCAGATTATAGAGGCAGACAATGGCGTGGATGGATTGAGAATCGCTAGCGAGCAACTACCAGATCTGATTATATGTGATGTAATGATGCCAGGCTTAAGTGGACTGGAAATGTGTAAGCAGTTGAAAACGAACATGCTGACGAGTCACATTCCCATCATTCTATTGACTGCGAGAGGGACGGTTCCGCAAGTCATTGAAGGCTTACAAGCGGGAGCCGACGACTACCTGATTAAGCCATTTGATTTTCGAGTGCTGGAATTGAAGCTGCAAAATTTGTTGAAGGCAAAAGAAGTACTTAAACAGCAACTTCTGGAAACCCTACGGGAAGAGAACGGTAGTCAGGTTGAAGAAAAAGAGATGCTAAGTTTAGCTGATCAACTAAACCAGGAATTCATTGATAAACTGAAAAACCTGGTGCTGGAGAATGTATCAGATATGGATTTTGGAGTGAACGAAATAGCGTATCAAATGGGAATTAGTGTATCGGCCCTGTACCGAAAACTGCGATCTCTGACGGGTTTGACCGTAAACGACATTATCCTTGAAGTTCGGATGAAGCAGGCGTATAAGTTATTGGAAACTGGGGTTTACCATGTGAACGAGGTGGCATTCATGGTAGGTTTTGGAAACAGCCGTTACTTTAGTATCAAGTTCAAAGAGAAGTACGGAATAACACCGAGAGAAGTTAAAAAATAAACGTATATTGAATATCGTTATTTTTGAATAGAAAGCAAATGAATCAGGACCATGCTCAATTCCGAATGGTCCTGATTCAGGGTCTTTTATACCTTACTTCCGGTGGATGAACTCATCCATTAGGCTACCTCTTTGGTTGTATTCATGACACTTGCATTTTTCAAGTGACTATTTTCAGAGACCTTCAATTTATAGGGCCGGTTGAAGGCTTCCTGAGAAACTTTAAAGTAGCTGGAAAGTACTCGGATAACTTCTTTCGATAAACCCTTTTTATAATGAAGAATATCAGAAACCAGCCCTTTACTGACACCTAAAATCTCAACCAGGTCTTTAGCCTTTAACGATCTTTCGCTCATGAGTGAAGTGAGTAACTCAATGGGATCGGCTTCTGCTAATACGTCCTGTTCTTCGTCCCACTTTTCAATGAGATAAGTTAGTAGTTCAATTTCATCCTGTACAGGCACACTCTGGTCAGAACCGTCTACTAACGCTTCCAATGCATGGCAGTAATCCTGGTACTGCCGCTCTGATTTGATAACCTTATATTTTAGCTCTTCCATCCTAGTAACGATTAACGGTATACTGTTCATTATTCTTACAAAGTTTATCATAGTCCGCATGCGTGCCGATCCAGCAGACAAACAGATGAACCTGTCTTTCACCAAAGGCATACTTGCAAATGATTCGGTAGTTATTGCCGCCCACATCAAAGACCACGCGATGAGATCCGTTGCCTAGTAAATCCGCTGCCCCAAAAGTATCCTTTATGTTTTCTGGACTTTCCCAGTCTGCATATTTAATAGCAGTTAGCCATATCCTGAACGAAC
>NZ_JAUTAM010000001.1:0-196424 GCF_030818595.1 Siphonobacter sp. SORGH_AS_1065 | reverse complement strand
ATTTTATACCCAGGACGACATCAGGGAGGTGGTGGCCTACGCTCAGCAAAGACACATCACGGTTATTCCTGAAATAGACATGCCTGGTCATATCATGTCGGCCATTGCCGCCTACCCGCACCTGACCTGTGACCAAGCTCCTGCCGAAGTCCCCCCCAACGGCAAATTTTATAAGTTGAAGGACAATACTTTAAATCCCTGTAATGAAAGCACTTACGCTTTTATTGATCAGGTCTTTACGGAAGTAGCTCAGCTTTTCCCCGCTCCCTACATCCACGTGGGAGGCGACGAAGCGTACAAGGGTTTCTGGGAAAAATGCGAAAGCTGCCGGCAAACCATGCAAACGCATCAACTTAAAAACGTGGAGGAATTACAGAGTTATTTCATCAAACGGGTCGAGAAAATCGTGCAGTCCAAGGGTAAAAAACTCATCGGCTGGGATGAAATTCTGGAGGGCGGACTCGCTCCCGATGCTACGGTTATGAGCTGGCATGGCTTACGCGGGGGGATTGAAGCGGCGAAGCAAAATCACCCGGTTATTATGACTCCCTTCCAGTTCTCTTACCTGGATTTGTACCAGGGCGATCCTGCCGCAGAACCGGCTTCCTACGGAAATGCGAAGTTATCCACTACGTATACGCTGGAACCGCTGCCCGATAGTGTAGATGCAGCTCTGGTATTGGGGGGTCAGGGGAATTTGTGGACGGAAAACGTCCCCCACGCCCGGCACGTGGAATACATGACCTGGCCCAGGGCTTTTGCCATCGCTGAAATTTTATGGTCGCCCCGCAGAAAAAGAGATTTCCCGGAATTCCTGAACCGGGTAGAAAATCATTTCAAGCGTTTCGATGAACAGGGCGTTAACTATGCCCGCAGTGTGTATAATCCTTTCGTAAGCGTTCAGAAACATCCTTCGGGTTCGCTGGAGATTGTACTGGAACACGAGATCCCGGGAACTCAACTTTACTATACGACGGATAACACGTTACCAGACTCTTACGCTCCTTTGTATACGCAGCCATTCCTCTTTCCCAAAGGTTCTGACCGGATCAAGGTACTGGCGTACCGGGCGGGTAAACCGCTGGGCAGGCTTCTGGAAGTTTCCTTAGCCGACCTGGAAAAACGGGCTAAATAATCCAGGTTTATTAACCTCTTTATTCGTTTGCTTTATGAAAATTCCAGTGCTAGTTCTGGGTATACTGGGTTGCTTGACCAGCTATACTTTTTCGAAAAAAACCGCGTTTCAGGCTCAACCTGACAGCAGCAGGTTTACGTCCATTCCTCTCGTTCAGGGCTTGGATGAGCCGATGGGCATAGCGATATTACCGAATAACGATGTCCTGATTGCCGAGCGAAAAGGCGGCCTTAGAAAATACGACGCCTCCCAGAAACAACTGCTTAAAATTGCTACTTTGAATGTCTTTAGCGGCATTGAAGATGGCTTTCTAGGCATTACGGCTGACCCAAATTACGAACAAAACCACTGGATTTACCTGTATTACGGCGTGGGGGGAGATCGTTGGGTAAGTCAGCTCGCTCGCTATGAATTCCGGGATAATCAGCTTGTTACCGCTTCGAAAAAAGTATTACTTGAAATTCCTACCCAGCGAAAATATTGCTGTCACTCAGCGGGTTACCTCACTTTCTCAAAACAGGGCGAGTTGTATTTAGCCACGGGCGATAATACCAATGCCGAGGAAATAGAGGGGCATAACCCTACCGACGAACGTCCCGGTCGCGAGCTGTCGGACGATCAGGCTTCTACGGCCAATAGTAATGACTTGCGGGGGAAGATTCTTCGTATTAAACCCGAAGCCGACGGAACCTACAGCATTCCCGATGGTAACCTTTTTCCCAAAGATGGCTCTAAAGGTCGGCCTGAAATTTACGTCATGGGTTGCCGAAACCCCTTTCGCATTTCCGTAGATCCCAAAAATGGATTTGTTTACTGGGGTGACGTGGGCCCGGATACGCAGGTTCCCGCTGAAGAAGGTACGCTGAGTTACGACGAAATCAATCAGGCTCGCAAACCGGGCTTTTTTGGGTATCCTTATTTTCTGGGAAACAACGAAGCCTTCCCTAAATACGACTTTGCTACCAAAAAAGAAGGCCCTAAACAGGACCCCGCCCATCCGGTCAATAACTCCCCTCATAACACGGGTCTTAAAGAGCTTCCTGCCGCCCAGCCCGCTCTGATCTGGTACGGCAAAGGGCCTTCCAAACGCTGGCCTCTGGTGGGTAAAGGGGGAGCTAGTGCCATGGCTGGACCTGTCTATTACCAGGATGAATTTAAAAATGCTCCGTATCGTCTGCCCGCCTATTATGAAGGCAAGGTCTTCATTTACGACTGGATTCGTCGCTGGATTATGGCTGTTACTTTAGACGAAAAGGGTAACTATCAAAGCATGGAGCCTTTCCTGAGCCATCTGAACTACGTGGCTCCCATTGATATGCAGTTTAACCGGGATGGTTCGATCTACCTGCTTGCCTACGGCACCAACTGGTTTGCCAATAATGCGGATGCCGGACTCTACCGCATTGAATACGCCGAAGGTAATCGCCGACCCATTGCTGACATTCAGGCCAATCAGACAGTCGGAGCTGCCCCTTTGAAAGTAAGCTTTTCAGCAGCCAACTCTAAAGACTACGATCCCGAAGACAGCCTGCGTTTTAGCTGGAAGGTGGGGTCCAGAACCTATCCGGGGAAAGAGCTGACCCATGTGTTTACGAAAGTCGGTATTCATCCTGTTTTACTAACAGTAACCGATTCCAAAGGAGCGGAAAGTACGACCAGCGTTCAGGTGAAAGTAGGTAATACTCCTCCTACTGTCCAGATTCAGTCAGCTCAAAATCAGAGCTTTTACTGGGATAAAAGTAAACTGGATTATCGGGTCAGCATTAAAGACCCGGAAGACCAGCGGATTGATCCGAAACGCACGCAAATCTCTTTTACCTACTTACCCTTCGGAAAAGATATGGCGAGTGTACTGACCGGAAATACGCACCAGATTTCTGCTCACGCCCAGGGGAAAAGTCTTTTCGAAGCGTCAGATTGTAAATCATGCCATGCTTTGGCTTCCGCATCCATTGGCCCCAGTTTGCAGGCAATTGCCCAAAAATATAAAGGAACGAAAGTGCTAGAAACCCTTACCGAAAAAGTCATCAAGGGTGGTAGCGGTGTCTGGGGTAAATACGCCATGAGTCCTCACCCTGACCTACCCAAAGCCGATGCTCAGGAAATGGTCAGTTACATTCTTTCGCTGGGGGATGAGCAAAAAAAGCTTCCTTCGAATGGTAGCCTTACTTTGACAGGCCACGAAGGAAAATCCGCCGAAGGAGCGTATGTTTTCCTGGCTCAATATACCGATCAGGGAGCTCATGGGATTGAAGCCCTTACCACTCGGAAGCATCTGCTCCTGAGAAATCCACTGCTTCAGATGGAAGATAATGACCGGGGTAATGTCGGCGTGATTATTGCTACAGCCAGCACGGATTTTGTCTCTTACATTCGCAAGATTTACCATCAGACCTATGTGGTTTTCAATCAATTGGATCTTAATGGGATTCAGCAACTTAAATATCGGATTCAGAGTCAGGCACCTGGCGGCACCATTGAGTTGCGGCTCGATAGCCCGCAGGGGCCATTGGTAAGCAGTTTAACCGTACCAGCGGCGGGCTCTTCCCGACCCGAATGGAAGGAAATGCTAGCTCAGGTAAAGGCAACGAAGGGTTTCCATGACCTGTACTTCGTGTTTGTCAATCCGCAGTCTGCACCGAAAAAGGAACTGTTCTACGTAGACTGGGTATACATGGAACCTTCCCGCTCCGTATCTACCAAGTAAGCCAGACCTGAGAAGCTAGTTTTACTAAAATAGAGAGACAACCTTCACTTGTCTCTCTATTTGTTAAAGATGATCGTTGAGGGCGTTTACGGTTCATCAGCGTTACCCGAAAAAAGCGTTGGTAATACTGAGTGTCACAGACGCCTTTCTCAGCCATCCGCGACAAAGTCGCGGACGAACAACGTTCTCTCCATCAGGAAGATAATCCCAAAGCAAGTTATTCGGGATGACTAATAAGGAGAGCTTAGATAAGCGAAAGAACGCGATCTCTTACCAGCAGACAGGCCCCGATAATTCCGGCGTGCTCGCCCAGACTGGACATCTTTACCTCCGTGTCTTTATTCACCAGACTTAAGGAATATTTATTCAAAGCAGTTTTAACGGGTAATTGAATGTATTCCTGCGTCTGAGCCAGACTGCCGCCCAGAATCACTAACTCAGGATTAAACACATTAATAAGGAAAGCAATGCCCCGACCCACATTTTCGCCGAGTTTGGCAATGAGTTCAATGGCTAATACATCGTCATTGAGGGCGGCGGCGATGATGTCCTGCATCTGAATTTGATCCGGCGATAATCCCTTGCGGGTCAGCACCGAGGTTGATCCTTCATTGAGTTTTTCCCGAAACATGCGGGTTAAAGCCCAACCCGAAGCTTCGGTTTCCAGACACCCTTTTTTACCACAATGACAGATAATTTCGTTATCAAAAATAGGCACGTGTCCGAGTTCGCCCGCATAACCAGATTTACCGTAATACAACTGGCCTTCAATGAGTATGCCCACGCCAATGCCGTAATCCAGGTTGAGAAAAAATACGTTCTGTTCCCGGTCTACTACGCCCGTACAAAATTCCCCGTAGGCCATAGCCCGTGAGTCATTTTCCAAAAAAACTTTGATTCCTACCTTTTTCTCAATGACCTCACTCAGCGGACGTTCTTCGAAGAAGTAAAAGCTATAACTGTAACCCGTTTCGTAATTAATGCGGCCCGAGAGGTTAATGCCAATGCCTAAAATTTTCGTCCGTGGCACGGTTAACTCTTCGATGAATGCATTGATATGCTCACACAACGTATCCAGGGATACCTGCGTGTTATCCAGAACAAAGGGAAGGTGTTCGGTTACTTTCAGCAGGTTTTTCTGCAAGTCCAGTAAGCCTATGTTGATATGCGTCTGCTTTACATCCACCCCCAGAAAAAACGCCGAATGAGGAACCACCCCATACAGGTTAGGCTTCCGACCACCCGACGATTCAATTTTGCCATAATCCTGCACCAGCCCTTCCGCTATCAATTCATTGACAACCGAAGTAACCTTGGGCACACTAATGGATAATTCCTTCCCTAGCTCAGGAATGATGGCATTACCAACATTAGCAAAATAACTCAGAATGCTACGTTTAGGATCGAAACTTTTACTGGAAGCTTTGGGTGACTCGACTAGTTTAGTCATCGTAATTATTCATTCAATAAGCTGATCTGAACGGGAAGTTCCGTTCAATCAGAACGTGTCTTTCGATCCGTAGATCTGACTCCATCCTTTTCAAAAAGAAACAAAGCAATGTAATCAGAATTATGTTTTTGTGCTAACAGAAACGCTTTTAATCTCGCTTTTCTTCCATGAAATTCCACCTGACGACGGCTCAAATGAATCCAAAAATTCAACTGACAGGGCAGATTCAGATCACATTTAAAGCTCCAGATTTTCGCTATACTTTCACTTCTAAAGATTCATTCACCGTTCATGTTAACCCGACGAAAATTTCTCGAAACCAGTACACTTGCCGGTTGCAGCCTGCCTTTTCTTTTCCACAAAACGTCCCCACCAGAGGCGAACCGTATCGGAATTATTGGGCTAGATACCTCTCACAGTCAAATCTTTACAAAGTTGATTAATGAAGGTTCGTATGATGGCTTTAAAGTCGTAGCCGCTTATCCTGAAGGTAGCAAGGATATACCCTCGGCCCTAAAGCTTAAGCCGGGAGTCATCGAAGGCGTTAAAAAGTTAGGCGTCGAATTAGTCGATTCCATTGAAGCCTTACTTGAGAAAGTAGATTATGTACTGCTGGAAACCAATGACGGTAGGCCGCACCTCTCTCAGGTATTACCCGTTCTGAAAGCCCGAAAACCCGTATTTATCGATAAACCCATTGCTCCCAACATGGCCGGTGCCCAGGCCATTTTCAAAGCAGCTTCGGATTACCAAACGCCGATGTTTTCTTCCTCGGCTTTACGCTTTGAGCCGAGTGTCCAACAGGTAGTGAAAGGGACGATAGGTAAAGTGCTGGGAGCGGATGTGTATACCCCCGCCGAGATTGACAAGAACCATTTGGATATGGCCTGGTACGGCATTCACGGCGTTGAAATGCTCTTTACCCTGATGGGTTCGGGCTGTAAAAGCGTGAGCAGAATACACGAACCGGACACTGATTTAATCACGGGCGTTTGGAGTGACGGAAGAATTGGAACCGTTCGGGGCATTCGCAAAGGGACTGCCTCCATCGCCGGAACAGCCTTCGGAGAAAAAGGCATCGCTACCTTAGGCCCATTCAGTGGCTATCGACCTCTAATTGATGAAATCATTCAATTTTTTAAAACCGGAAAAGCTCCGGTAACGCCCGAACAAACCCTGGAAATTTTTACGTTTATGCAAGCCGCAGACCTTAGTAAACAAGCAGGGGGCAAGAGGATACCTATGTAGATTATACCATACATTAAGTACTAGTATCCGAATCTAAGAATTTACATGACGACCGCTCAAAATAGTTGAAGTTTAATCCCTTTGCCTTAATTGCTTTTTATTTTGGATATATAAAAATATAGCACTTGTTTGCTGTTCGCGATTTGCAAACAGCAAACAAGTGCTATATTTGAATCATGAATGATCACAAGGGTATGAGACCGCACGATATTGCTATTCTCCTGAAGATAGTACTACTCTCCAACGAGAACAAGCCCTGGCAATATCGTGATTTAAGCGTTGCTTTAGATATTAGCTTGTCTGAGATATCTCAGTCTTTAAGAAGAAGTGCCTTTTCAGGACTTTATCAGGAAGACCGAAAAAAGGTATTCAGGCAACGTTTATACGAGTTTTTACAATTTGGACTTCCCTATACCTTCCCCGTCAATCCTGGCTCTCTAGTTACTGGAATAAAAACTGCCCACTCTCATCCTTATTTTAGAGAAAAATTAATAAGTAGCCAAGAGCTGGTCTGGCCTTATGAGGACGGAGATACCAGGGGGCAAGCCATCAAACCCTTATACCCTGGAGTTCCTGCTGCCATTCAAAAGGACGAGATATTCTACAAAATGTTAGCCAGCATTGATATTCTCAGAGTTGGCCAAGCCAGAGAAATACTCATTGCTAAAGAAGAATTAGAAAAGTCCATTTTATGAGCCATCAACAAAATATAACGAGAATCAAAGCGGTCTACTTGGCTCTGGAGGAGTTAGGGGATGAAGTACTTTTTGTGGGAGGAGCAACCGTTTCTCTTTACAAAGATCGTCCAGCAGAAGAAATTCGCCCAACCAATGATGTAGACATTCTGATTGAGCTAGCTCATTGCAATGAATATGCTACTATTGAAGAAAAGCTTCGCAAAAAAGGTTTGTTCATGATACGGAATCGGGCGTTATATGCCGTTATAAAATACAAGGAATAGTAGTAGACGTTATGCCTACATCTGGGGCAATACTAGGTTTTAGCAATAGATGGTACGCGGAAGGCTTCAAGCAAGCAATCCATGTTTCTATTGATGAAGGCATTACTATCCGTATTTTCCATCCGGTTTATTTCTTAGCTACAAAGCTAGAAGCTTTCAAAAGCCGGGGAGGAAATGATGGAAGGCTAAGTACAGATTTTGAAGATATAATTTACCTACTCAATAACAGAAATACAATCTGGGCAGAGCTTGCTCAAACCACCGGAACGATTCGGACCTATCTCGTAGAAGAGTTCAAACAACTTATTTCTCATCGGTATATCGACGAGTGGGTCAGTTCTCATTTAGCCTACTCGGAACAACGTCGAGTATCGTTCATCCTTCTATCCATAGAGAACTTCACTCATTTGTAAGTAGAAAGTAATATATTTTTAAATTAACCCTTATAGCTCAGGTTAATATTAAATATACAATAGATCTAATCATTGATTATATTTCTTATTTTGGTTGACTTTATAATTAACCAAATCCGCACCAATAGAAATCAATGATTATGAGTTTTTCTTTACTGAAACCCCGCCAGGTAATTAACAAATCCTTTCTAAAAGTTAAGCCTAATCGAATTGATATTGAAAAATTCAAAAAGAACCTGATTCAGGTGCTAGATCAGGTTCATGAGCTGGAATCTGAAGAGTTTCATAAGAATATTGTTTCTCGTTTTTTAGAAGCCACGTATTACTCGCCTAACCATTATATCAACACGAAGGGTCGTAATGATTTAGTCATTCATAATGGAAACTCTTCCCACACTTCAGTAGGCGTTATACTTGAAATTAAAAAACCCACCAATAAGGCAGAAATGTTAAGCCTTGGAAAGCTTAATACGAAAGCTTTCCAGGAACTACTTTTATATTATTTACGGGAACGCATCACGGGTAAGAACATAGAAATTAAACACGTAATTGCTTCCAACATTTACGAGTGGTTCATTTTTGATGGAAGTATTTTTGAACGAGTCTTCGCCCAGAACAAGCGATTGGTTCAAAAGTTTATTGATTTCGAAGCAGGTAGACTCGGGGATCGTAAAACAGAATATTTTTATAAAGAGATTGCTGAACCGGCAATCTCGACCATTCAGATTGAAGTACCCTTTACTCATTTTGACATTCGGGAATTCAATAAACCCTTACGGAATCAGGATAAACAGGATGATCATCAGTTAATTGCTTTATACAAGTTATTATCTCCCGAGCATTTACTTAAGCTTCCCTTTGCTAATGATAGCAATTCGTTAGACAAAAGCTTTTACAGTGAACTTCTCCACATCATTGGGCTAACCGAAACGAAGGATGGCAGCAAGCGAATCATAGAACGCAAGAAAGAGGGCGAGCGGGATAAAGGTTCTTTGATGGAAAATGCTATTAGTCAGATAGATAGCCTTGATAAATTATCTCGCTTTGACAAACCGAGTCAATTCGGTAATTCTAGTGATGAACGGTTTTTTAATGTTAGCCTTGAATTGGTCATTACGTGGGTAAATCGTATTTTATTCTTAAAATTACTTGAAGCTCAACTGATTAAGTATAACTCAAGAGCTGGTCAAGCTAAGAAAAGTGACTCTCTGTATGCCTTCTTAAATACGGGGAAAATTAAAAACTATGACGATCTCAATAGTCTCTTTTTTCAGGTATTAGCCAGAAAACCAGAAAAAAGGGAACCTGAATCTCAGAAGCTTTTTTCAACAGTTCCCTACCTCAATAGCTCACTATTCGAGCCCACGGAAATGGAGCATGTCTCTATTTTCATCAGCAACCTGAGAGATGACTACACCTTACCTATTCTATCGACGACGGTTTTGAAAACCAAGGAAGGTAAAAAGCGAACGGGTGAGCTTAACGCTCTGGAATATTTCTTCGAATTTCTAAATGCCTATGAGTTCAGTGGAGAAGGGTCAGAAGAAATTCAGGAGGATAACAAAACGCTGATCAATGCCTCGGTATTAGGGCTAATCTTTGAAAAGATCAATGGCTACAAAGACGGTTCTTTCTTTACCCCCGGTTTTATAACCATGTACATGTGCCGGGAAACCATCCGAAAGGCTGTTGTACAAAAATTCAATGAAGTAAAGGGTTGGAGTTGTGTCGATATAGATCACCTCTATGATGAAGTAAAAGACAGGGACGAGGCCAATCAAATCATTAATAGTTTAAAGATATGTGACCCTGCCGTTGGTTCTGGGCACTTCTTGGTATCTGCACTGAATGAAATCATTAGTATTAAAAATGATTTGGAGATACTGCTTGACCGAACTGGCAAACGAAGGCTCAAGGGTTATCACATCGAAGTAGTCAACGATGAACTGATTATCACGGACGAAGATGGCCTGTTATTCGAATACAACCCCAATAACCCAGAAAGTCAGCGGGTTCAGGAGACTATTTTTCATGAAAAGCAAACCATTATTGAGAACTGTCTCTTCGGAGTCGATCTAAATCCTAACTCCGTAAAAATCTGCCGTTTACGCTTATGGATTGAGTTATTAAAGAATGCCTATTACACGACTGCCCCCCATAATACCACCGCTAGAGCATTAGAAACACTGCCTAATATTGATATAAACATCAAATGGGGAAATTCACTAGTTAGCCGCTACGGCCTGGATGCCGATTTGAGTCAGGCACTCAAAAAGAACAAGATTTCAATTGAAAGCTATAAGGCAGCCGTACAAACCTATCGCAACGCAGAAAACAAGGATCAGAAGCGTGAGATGGAGCAATTGATTAACCGCATCAAAAGCGACTTTCGGACAGAAATCAATAATAATGATCCTAAAAAGAAAAAGCTCTTTAGGCTAAACGGTGAGTTGTATAATATGACTCAGCATCAACTTTTTGCACCAAGCAAAGCGGAAGCAAAACTCAACAAACAAAAGCAAGATAAATTAAAGAAAGAGATTGATCAACTGGAAACCCATATTGAAGAGATCAAGAACAACAAGATGTTTGAAAATGCCTTTGAATGGCGTTTCGAATTTCCGGAGGTTCTTGATGATGATGGTGATTTCGTGGGCTTTGATGTGCTTTTGGGTAATCCACCCTATGTACAGTTACAAAAGATGGGAACGGAAAGTAGTAATCTGCAAAAGATTGGCTATCAAACGTTTGAATCAACCGGGGATATTTATTCGTTATTTTACGAGAATGGATGGAATGTACTAAAATCCAAAGGCTTCCTTTGTTTTATCACATCCAATAAATGGATGAGAGCGGGCTACGGAGTCTCTACCCGTCAATTCTTTGCCGAAAAAACGAACCCAATTCTACTGATTGATTTTGCAGGATTGAAAATATTTGCTTCAGCTACCGTTGATACCAACATCCTGATGTTTTCTAAGGAAAAAAATCAAGGTAAAACCTTGGCTTGTGTAGCTAAAGAAGAGGTGTTAAATAATATGAGCCTTTTTGTTAGTCAACATAGCTCACCTTCGGCATTCGTAACTAATGCTAGCTGGGTAGTTTCTTCCCTTATCGAGCAACGCATCAAAGCGAAGATCGAAGCCATGGGTATACCACTAAAAGATTGGAATATTAATATTTACAGAGGTATACTGACAGGTTACAATGAAGCCTTCATTATAGATGGAAAGAAAAAAGACGAACTTGTAGAGCAAGATACGAAAAGTGCAGAAATTATACGACCAATTTTACGCGGCAGAGATATTAAAAGATATGCTCATGATTATGCTGACCTTTGGTTAATTAATACCCATAATGGTATAAAAGAAAAAGATGTAAGTCCCATTAATATAGAAGATTACCCAGCAATTAAAAATTATCTTAACACCTTCTATCCTACACTATCAAACGAGCCGACCAAGGGATAACTCCCTATAATTTGCGAAACTGTGCATATATGGACGATTTCTCTAAACAAAAAATCGTTTACCCTAATATGACGAAGTTTCTACCGTTCTACTTAGACATAGAAGGTTACTATCTAAACGATAAATCATTTTTGATAGTAGGGGGAAAATCTTGCTTATCTAACAGCTTTTTTAAATTCTTCTCTATTTAAGTATTGCTTTATTGATTCTTTTCCTGAATTACAAGGTGGAACAAGGGAAATAAGAAAAATATTTTTAGATAAAATTAATGTATTAAAGATCGATTCTGCTGAAAATCAATACTTTGAAAGAGTTGTTCGAGAGATTCAGAATAAAAAACAAGAAAACATTGATACAATATTTTTAGAAAAACTAGTATATGATGAAAAAATCTTCAATATGATAGTGAAGAAATCAATCTTATCGAATCTCAATAGAAAAATATCTCAGGTTTTCTTGAGATTCGTAAGATTGATTTCTTCATATCATATTGAAATTTTTCATAATCATATAATCTTTTTCTTTAGAAATTATATCAATGTCTTCGCCTTTTTAATTCTGATCTCTCGAACAATACTCTTTCATTGTATTGATTTTCTAGCAGAATCGATCTTTAATACATGTATCTGTTCTAAAAGTATACTTCTTATTTATTGTTCCTACCTTGTAATTCAGGAAAAGAATCAATAAAAATACTTAAATAGAGAAGAATTCAAAAATCCTGTTAGATAAGCAAGATTTTCCCCACTATCAAAAATGATTTATCGTTTAGATAGTAACCTTCTATGTCTAAGTAGAACGGTAGAAACTTCGTCATATTAGGGTAAACGATTTTTTGTTTAGAGAAATCGTCCAATAACTTATACTATCCTGAGTTTCAAACCATTTATTATTAGTTTTTTGGTCGGGCTCCAGTTTGACCGGTCTGATTTAAACGCTCAATACCAAAAGTTTTAAGATGCTGCTTTACAGCAGGATAATCATCAATATCTAGCTTCAAAGACGGAAAAGTAGATATTAGCCATTTATCAGCAAATTCATAATTATAACGCTTAATATCACGACCTCTAAGAATTGGTCGTATAATTTCTACTGATTTTGGATCAATAGAAATAATTTCTTCTTTTTTCTTAGTATCGATGATAAATGCTTCATTGTATCCTGTTTTAACTCCATAGTTAATTTGTACATTCCAATCTTTTAGTGGTATACCCATGGCTTCGATCTTCGCTTTGATGCGTTGCTCGATAAGGGAAGAAACTACCCAGCTAGCATTAGTTACGAATGCCGAAGGTGAGCTATGTTGACTAACAAAAAGGCTCGTTTATTGTCTAAAATAAATGTCTAGTTTTATTCTATCTAACTTTGGTTTAAATTAAACATTTCATTTTAGTCAATTTCTTTCCAATAATTAAGCCAATGATTTACGGGTATATCCGAGTAAGTACTGATAGGCAAACGGTTGAAAATCAACGTTATGAACTTAATCAGTTTTGTGAAAAAAATGTATGTGTGATTGATAAGTGGATTGAAGAAAACCATTTCAGGTTCTAAGGATTTACAAGACCGAAAACTTGGGAAGTTACTCAAGAAGATGAAGAAAGGAGATGTACTTATTTGTTCAGAGTTATCCAGATTAGGTCGTAACTTATTGATGATCATGGGTATCCTAAACGAATGTATGAATCGTGACATCCAGGTCTGGACTATTAAAGACAATTATCGTCTAGGTAGTGACATCAGCTCTAAAGTACTGGCCTTTGCCTTTGGTCTTTCAGCCGAGATAGAGCGTAACCTAATTTCCCAGCGTACCAAAGAAGCCTTAGCACGAAAAAGAGCCGAAGGAGTCATTTTGGGTCGTCCTGTGGGAAGTAAATCTGCCAAAACAAAACTCACCGGGCAAGATAAAAGAATTAAGGAGTTGCTTGACAAGAAAGTTTCGTACAGTGCTATTGCACGAATCCTTGGAGTACATCGCCTTACCGTATCTAGTTATGCTACTTTACATGGATTGAAGAAGTAGTAAGATAAAACGTAGCAAGTCATTTAAAAAAATGGAATGACTTGCTGCATTCTCTATAGTAAGTAAAATTTATTCAATACCAATTCAAAATCATATACTAGTAGATTTAACCCTATAATTATCCACGATTATTATTAAGCTCTATATTTATTAAAGTTAATTCCCGATATAACTCCAATAAGGATATTGTCTTATTAAAAATAGTAATCAGTAACTCAGGTAATTCTTTCAATCCATAATTTCTATCTTTACAAATCTCATTTATCATCGTTAAATACGGCAAATAGTATCATGTAAATCGTAGGCAAATAATGATCTCCTAAAAATAAGTATTAGTTCTAAAATGGTTTTCGATTAAACATTGATATATTTCTCTTAATCTAAATGTAAAGCAAAGTCAATTCCTCTATCGTCTGTGTCATTACTATGCACGATTATAAGCTAATTAATGAGTTATTTAAATAGTTTAACAACCCGCTGAACCTGCACAATCTGAAAGCTTCCCCCCCTACGAGTAGTAAATCCATTCGCATTAAGTTGGCGAGCAATTTCGGCCCAGCTATACCCAAAATCCCGTAGTTTCTTCGCGAACGCTCCGGCCCGGCGGTTGTTTTGATCGGCCTGGGCATTCAATTGCGTATGGAGTGTTCCTTTGCGTTTAGCTTGTTCCGTTAAGTTAGCCGCAGTACCTAAAGTAAAACCCCTTTTTTTCTTTTCGGCCAGAGCTTTTTTCGTTCGATCTGCAATCAGCTCTCGCTCGTGCTGAGCCATGGTAGCCAGGATACCAATGGTGAGGGTATTGGCTTCTGGCATGTCGCAACACACGAAGTTCACCCCCGAATCCCGAAGGGTAAAGACAAAGGCTACATTACGAGTCAATCGATCCAGTTTCGCGATGAGTAAGGTGGCTCCATTAGATTTACAGTGGGCGATGGCGGCCTGTAGTTGGGGCCGTTCATTTTTCTTTCCGGATTCGATGTCGGTAAAGCTAGTAAGCACCTCCCCTCTGGAAGTCACAAAATTTTCAACGGCCTGCTTCTGGGCTTCAAGTCCTAACCCGGACCTTCCCTGCTTTTGAGTGGAGACTCGGTAATAAGCCACAAACGCTTCTCTCATTTTTAAATTATTTTATTAATTACCTGTTCCACGGCAGAAATTCTTCAAATATACTAAAAATTACAAAGCATGAATGAGCATTTAAAGAATGTAAAATCCGATGCTATCATAGCATATAATTATATATCTCTAATATCCATTACATTTTCTTATAATCAATAAATGTCATGAGCAAAACCTCATAACCACTCTTGTTAAATCAGACATAACAATTTATTATTTCAAAGCAACATTCATCACTTTTATTAATATATCTCTTAGGAGCGATCTGAATCATGAAGATTTAATTGAGAATATACGTGACTCATCGATCATTATTTTAAGTGATATGATTTGCCTTTTTATCATCATATTCTATCCGCTGAAAATTTTCTATTTCAATCTGTCAAGCAGAGCGGAGGACCTTACTGATGCCTCCGAGTCGCTCCCGCAGTCGCTCAGCTCTAGCCGAGTGACTGCGGAATGGATATCAACAATTGGATGTTAGACGAATGATGCCAGCGAAAAAGCTGGCATCGGTGGGACTGAAGTCTATGGATTTGTCCCTTTCATTTTCTCGCAGTCGCTCCGCTAGAGCCGGCGACTGTGGGAGACTCTGTTATCTGGTAAAAGCCTTTTTGGTTTTTAAAGAGTGGAGACGCGACTGTATCGCCTTTGACTCTCTCCGCCCTGGCTGGTGTCTCACCAGTCCCCAGTCGTTTGTACGCAAACATTGTTTGGTAAGGCACCAACCACGGGGTAGGTAAGGAATACAGAGGTAACCCAAAACCGCCTCTTACCCAGATACAGTCGCGTCGCTACTGGGGAACCTGTGAGGTAGGCGGCTTTATTAGGGATTTTGGGTTTAAACCATAGAGACTGGCATGGCCCACTGGTGCGAGGTTCCATCTCGTTCCTTCAATGAGGCAGGTTCTCACCTGCCGTTACCCCTACAAACCTGTCATCCAAAGCGAATAAACCTACTGATCTTGCTTTCCTGTTTTCAGTCGAAGAGGGTTTCAGAAGCTATGCTTCGCATGAGGATTATACAATTATACATTTTAGACAGTCCTATACACTTTGAGCAAAAGTTTAGCTGAAAAGTTCTAGCATTCTCAGGGCCTACCTTGTATTTTAGTAGCCATACTCTTTCCGTGATCTGGCTGCTCTCGCCAGCATTCTCGTTCATCGATACCTTCATGAAAAAATCAGCTTTCCTTTTTTATTTTCTTGTTCTCATTGGCTTTTCGCTTTCCGCTCAGGTTCGTTTGCCGAAATTCATTAGTGACGGCATGATCCTCCAGCGGGACACTCCATTAACGATTTGGGGCTGGGCCAACCCCGGCGAAAAAGTAACCGTACGTTTCCAAAATAAAACGTATAAGACCACTACATCATCGAACCGTAAATGGCAGATAAGCCTACCCGCCCTACCCGCTGGTGGGCCTTTTCAGATGGAAATTGCCGGGAGTAATCGGATTACCATTCAGGATATTTTACTGGGAGATGTCTGGTTTTGCAGTGGTCAGAGTAACATGGTGCATCAATTGAATATTCACGATGTCACCTACGCTCAGGAAATTAAAACAGCTAATTACCCCCAAATCCGGCAATTCTGGGTACCGACGCTGACCAACCTGGAAAGCCCGCAGGCCGAGTTGCCGCAGGGACAATGGAAAGCCGCTGTGGGTGAGGATGTTCGGCCCTTTTCGGCAGTTGCCTATTTTTTCGCGAAAACACTCCATGAAAAGTATAAAGTCCCGATTGGTATCATCAACGCCAGCGTGGGAGGCACGCCCATTGAAGCCTGGATGAGTGAAGAGGGGTTGCGAAACTTTCCCGACGCAGTCGCCACTTTGCAAAAAAACAAAGACACAGCCTACGTGCAAAGCCTGATGCGGCGAGTCACGACCCCGCAAGCCCCGACCGATGCGGGTCTGGAAGCCTCCCCGAAGTGGTACGAGGTCAATGACTCCTCCAAAGGCTGGCGGCCCATCAACGTTCCTGGATACTGGGAAGATCAGGGAGTGAAAGATCTGAACGGTATCGTCTGGTATCTGCGGGAGCTGGAACTTCCGGCGACGATGGTGGGGAAAGCCGCCAAGGTTTTTCTGGGTCGGATTGTCGATGCGGATGAGCTGTATATCAATGGTATTCTGATTGCAAAAACGGCTTATCAATACCCCCAGCGACGTTATCCTGTCCCCGCAAACATACTAAAGGCAGGGAAAAACACGATCGTGGTTCGGGTAACGAATACCGGAGGCAAAGGTGGTTTCGTGCCGGATAAGCCCTACTGCCTTTTTGCCGGAACCGATACTGTAGACCTGAAAGGAACGTGGCAGTATAACGTTGGCTCTGTGTTCAAGCCCCAGCCCCGGGGCGAGTTCCAGGGAGGCCTAAATGCTCAGAATCAGCCGACGGCTTTGTTTAATGCCATGGTTGCTCCCTTTATTCCCTACGCAATCAAAGGGTTTTGCTGGTATCAGGGCGAAAGTAATGCCGGACAACCACAGGCGTATGCTCAACTGTTACCCGCCCTGATTCAGGACTGGCGGCGGCTGTGGCAACAGGAATCGCTACCCTTTTTGTACGTACAACTGCCCGGCTACATGGATTACCAATACCTGCCCGGCGAGAGTAACTGGGCCCTGATGCGGGAAGCTCAACTGAAAGCTCTTTCGGTGCCGAATACGGCGATGGCCGTGGCGATTGACTTGGGGGAATGGAATGATATTCACCCCGATAACAAAAAAGACGTGGGCGAACGCCTGGCTCGAACGGCCCTAAAAACAGTTTATCACGAAAATATAGTCGCTTCCGGACCGCTGTTTCAGTCGACCACGATACAGGGAAACAAAATAAAACTCAGCTTCACGAACGTCGGAAGTGGCTTGCAGGCCATTGACGGCGAACCCCTGGGTGACTTTGCGATTGCGGGTAGTGATAAGAAGTTTGTCTGGGCACAAGCCCGGATTGAGGGGGATCAAGTAGTGGTCTGGAGCGATGAAGTGCCTAATCCGCAGTACGTTCGTTATGCCTGGGCCGACAACCCGGTTCACGCCAATCTTTACAATAAAGAAGGCTTACCCGCCTCTCCGTTCCGGACGGATCAGTAGTTTGCAAATCTTAGCGACTGTCTAAAAATAAAAGTTTATGCAGCGATCTGTCTTCGCCTTGTCCCCGGATTTCATCCGGGGCTATTCATATTCAACCCCGCTGGGGTTGTTTTTACAATAGGTTTACAACCAATAACCCCGGAGGGGTTTAACACAGATAGCCCCGGATGAAATCCGGGGACAGTGCGAGGATACGGTTGGTATGTAAGGCCATTACAGAACTGAAGGATACTTAACTACTTTATTATCAGCGTCTGTCATTCAGAGCAAAGCGAAGAATCTTATGATCTTTTGCGAGCTGGTTGGGTCAGGTGCTAACTTGACTAAACCCGCCCCATTCCACAGAAGGTCTCTCACTTCGTTCGAGATGACAGATAAGGGGTTTAGTTTAAAACCATTCCGTCTCGTTCCTACGATAAGGCACCCACCTGCCTTATCCCTCAAAGTTTCAAAAGCCCTGATTTGTATCAAGGTCTTCGATTCTATATCCTAGACAGCTTTTAACAAAAAGAAAAATCCACCCGGTGAGGTGGATTTTTCTTTTCACTGCCAGTACCCTTATAAAAAGTCAAAAGCAGTGAATTTTCGGGGTTGGAGGGGCAGCACTTTACTTAAATAATAAAGGAACAAACGAGTACAGATCATGCCGCCAGACGGGCCAGGTATGCCCGCCGGGGTATTCGCTGTACTGATACTTGATTCCTAGCTCATCGAATTTTTGTCGCATGGTTTTACAATTCTGGAACGCAATGTCTTCGGGGCCACCCATCGAAATCCAGAGCTGTTTCAGGTTGGTATTGATGGTTGAAGCATTGGTTTTCATGAATGCATATTGCGGGTCGGAGAGCGTTGGATTGTTGGCAAACCACCCCGAGCTGAATACGCCCAGATACGAAAAGAGATCGGTATTTTTCACGCCCGCGTACAGCGTTTGCAGACCGCCCATCGACAAACCCGCCAAGGCTCGGTTACCCGGCTCCTTTTTGACGCGGTAGTTACTTTCAATCAGGGGGATCACCGCTTGCTTCAATTCACTTTCGAAGGCTTTCAGTACATTTTCGTTGAAACCCGCCAGTCCACCGCCCATACTCACGTTTCCGTCCAGCATAACAACCAGCATGGGTTTTGCCTGTTGGTCGGCAATCAGATTGTCCAGAATCAGATCCGTTTTGCCCTGGGTCGCCCAGCCGCGTTCATCTTCCCCACCGCCGTGCAATAGGTACAGAACCGGGTAGGTTTCGCTGGCATTTTTATCATAGCCCGGAGGAGCATACACGTAAACCCGCCGCCAGCTATTCGTCACGGGTGAAAAATACCGCTTCATCCGAATGTCGCCGTGCGGCACTTCTTTCAGGGCGAAGTAACTGCCGTCCGGGTCCGGAATTTCGATACCACTCGCCATCCGGCTCATGCCGTAAAAAGATTCGCTGGCCGGATCAGCTACGGCCACTCCATCAATCAGCAGGGAATAATAGTGAAAACCCCGGCTTACGGAATCCGTCGTCACCGTCCAGAATCCGCTGGTATCTTTCACCATATCATACTTCTTGCCCAGGTCTACCTGTACTTTCTGAGCTTCGGGTGCTTTTACCCGAAACACCACCCGATTATCCGGTAAAATCTGCGGATACGAGGCGTTACGAATATTGGTAGTCGCCGACGTGCCCAGCACCGTGTATTTGGAAAGGGACGCTACGTCCACGGGCTTGAAGAGAAACTGGGAAAACATGTACAGCCCGTTTTTCCAGACTTTGAAATCATGTACGCCCGGTTCGACGTAGTATACGTGCGGCACCCGCTTCTCAAATAGATAGTCGTGCGTGCGTTTGCTGAAGGTAATCAGGTTGTCTTTATCGCCGCAGGAAATCCAGAGCAGCTTTAGTTTCTTTTTTGCTTCTTCCGGATTGGGTACCAGCTCTTCCGGTTTTCTAGTGTTGGGGGCCGAAGAGAAGCCGCCGACCCAGGCGAATTTGTCCAGATTGCCCAAGCCGAAATTGAGCGATTGTCCGCCGCCCATCGAAAGTCCCGCAATGGCCCGATGTTCGCGGTCCTTCAAGGCGGGGTATTTTTTCTCGACAAAGGGAATCAGATCGTTCAGCAGGTCTTTCTCAAAGGTGCTAAATGCTTCTACTTTTTCCTTATCGAAAATATTACCAATCGGACGGTCATTTTTCATGGCCCGCCCATTGGGCATAACGACGATCATTGGTTCGAGTTTGTTTTCGGCGTACAGGTTATCCAGAATGACCTGAGGTTTGCCGCCGTTCAGCCACTCTTTCTCGTCGCCGCCAATCCCGTGTAACAGATACAGGACAGGATACTTTTTGTTTTTGGCGTATCCGGGCGGCGTATAGATCAAAGCTTTCCGCTTGACGCCCACCGTTTTTGAATCATAGCTTACGGTATCCAGTTTGCCGTGAGCGATATCAGATCGGGCCACATCAAAACCTTTGGGGGCTTCTTTGACCGTAGGCTGAGCCAAGGCAGCACCCCAGGTTACGACCCAAAAGGTACTAAGGAATAGTGATTTAAGGTTCATAAGGAATGGATAGATAAACCGATCCTTCGGAAGGATAATGATCCGGAAGTAGTCAGTGGATTAGGTTAGTTCTTGAACAGTAGTGGAGCCAGTTCGTGGAGGCTCCGTCGCCAGGTCTGGAATTCGTGGCCGGTATTGGCGGAGACGTAGGAAACAGCGTTGTACCCCGCCTTTTTCAAGTCCTCAGCAGCCTTTTTCACGGCTTCGGGTCGCTCCTTGCTGCCGCAACTGATGAAAAGCAAATGGGCTTTGGGTTGATCTTTTAACTCTTCCGGCGTGTACAATCCACCGCTGAGGAGGCCGTAATAGCCAAACACTTCGGGTTTGTTGAGGGTGATGGTATGCGTTTCCATGCCCCCCATCGACAGTCCGGCCATCGCCCGATTGGAGCGGTTAGCCAGGGTTCGGAAGTGCGTATCTACGTACGGAATTAGCTCATCGACCAACACCGTCTGAAAGGGTTCAATCTTGAAATTACGGATGCCGCCCATTTTCACTTCATTCGTCATGCCGTAAGTCATCACAATGATAAAGGGTTTGATTTTTCCCTCGGCAATCAGATTGTCCATGATTAGATTGGCATGTCCCTGATTACTCCAGGCGGTTTCATCTTCGCCCCAGCCGTGCTGGAGGTATAATACCGGATATTTTTTTGAGGATTCTTTTTCGTATCCTGGTGGCGTATACACAAAAGCCCGACGGGAGGTATTTGTACTTTTAGATGGGAAAAGCACCTGCTGTACGTGGCCGTGCGGAACATCTTTCAGGGCGTAAAAATCCTGATCATGGGCGGGAATCTCGATGCCGCTCTCCCAGCGTACCGAGCCGTAATAGTTCTTAGCCCCGGGGTCATTGAATTTCCCACCGTCAATGGTTACGTTGTAGTAGTGGAAACCCTCATCCATGGGTCCGGCCGTCGTGCCTACCCAAAAGCCGTCGTCGCTTTTGGTAAGCAGCGTTCCGCCTTTCCCGCCCAAGCCTAGACTCACTCGCACACTATCCGCTTGAGGGGCCTTGATGCGAAACCGGGCATACCCCTGCGAGTTGACCTGCGGATATTCCTGACCGGGTTGATTCAAAGTGGAGGGTTTAAAATCCTCCGTTACGGTTGTTTGTGAAAAGCAGGCGGTCTGAGCCAACGCATAGGCCAGCACGACCGCGATTGTGTTCCGAATCATAGATTTGTTTCTTAGAGGTTACATCGTTTACTAGAAAACTTTCCTCGGTTAACCCGTTCATTGCCAGAACTAACTGAGGGTTTATTGAAAAAGCTGAGGTAAAGTTTGAGCGAGGTATAATTTACAGTTCATCCAGGTATGGCCGCCCGATACGATAAGGGGCGTAACCTTTAGTTTCTTCCCCTGAAACATCGCAATGTTCTGTTTTACTGGTTCGTAGAGAAAGTCATCCGTTCCTACACTGATGGTAAATAACTTGAGTTGTTTATTCAGTTGCTCCGCATTGGGTGACCAGTTGGTAAAGTTTTTGGCAAACTCTTCCGTGGCGGTATACGGAGCGTAGGAGCAGATGTAGGCGAACTTGTCGGGATTCGTCAGACCAATGTTGAGCGTTTGACCACCGCCCACCGAAAAGCCCGCTACCGCCCGGTTTCTACTGTCTTTGTAAACGGGGTAATTGGCTTCCACGAACGGAATAATGTCGTTGACCAGGTCTTTCGTGAAGTCAGCCATGGGACTGGGGCGAACATTTCCGTACGGCATGACAATCAGCATGGGTTTTGCTTTTCCCTGAGCGATCAGATTATCGGCAATCCAGTGAGCCCGTCCGACTTTCGTCCAGGTTTCTTCGGTGTCAGAACCGCCGTGAATCAGGTAAAGCACCGGGTATTTTGTTTTACCGTTAGGGTCAAAACCGGGTGGCGTATAAATCAGCACGTTCCGCGTTCGCCCGAGCGTTGCTGATGGATAGTATCGATAGCTGACTTTACCGTGAGGTACGTTTTGTAAGGAATGCACCAGCGGCTGATCCCCCGGAATATCGACGATACTTCGTTTAAATCGTTCGTTGGCAAAAATGTAAGTATTGTTGGGATCAGCGATCTGAACGCTGTCTACCGAGAAACTATACGGATACACGTCAGGCTTCACTGGCGGTACGGTTACGCTCCAGAGGCCGGCCGTATCCTTGGTCATCGCTACGGGAGCCGACAGAAATTCCCCATTTAATGTCACTTTTTTAGCATTCCGAGAGAAATAGCGAAATGTGACGCGATGATCGGGATGTACTTCGGGAGAACTGATGGAGGGCGGACGCTGAGCCATTCCCGCAAAACTCGATCCCAGCAGTAGGGACAGAAGATAGATGACTTTTTTCATAGCGGTAAGCTGCGTCTATTGAAAGAGTAAGGGAGCGGTTTCTGCCAGGTAAGCTTTGACATTCATCCAGGTGTGTCCTCCGTCCGTAATCCGGCTTTTGAAGTTGACGTTCTTCGACTTCAGATACTCCATGAATTCGAGGGTGCCTTTGTAGAGAAAATCGTCACTTCCGACGCTTACCCACAGTAATTTCAGTTGCCGATTGGTTTGGGCCGGATTACTGGCAATGGTCCGGTAGCTCTTTTCCATTTCGGCGGGTGAGAGGTACGAACTGTAGGCACACACCCAGGCAAAAGTATCCATGTGACCAAAGGCGGCCCGGAGGGTTTGTCCTCCACCCCGTGAGAATCCGCCGATGGCCCGGTTTTCGCGATTTGCCAGGGTTCGGTAAGTTTTCTCGATGTAGGGAATGATGTTCTGGATCAGATCGTCGCCGAAGGCATTCGCCCGATTGACGGCGTCGGCATCGTCGCGTATGATGGGATCGGCAGGTTTAGCTCCACCCTTTTGTTCCGCTACCCGAGCGGCAATGTTGCCGTAGGGCATCACGATGATCATCGGTTTGGTTTTCCCCTCAGCCAGCAAGTTATCCAGAATCAGATTTGTTCGACCCACTTTGTAGAAGGTTTCCTCCGTATCCGTGGTGCCGCTAATGAGGTAGTATACCGGGTATTTTTTCGTGGGATTCTGATCGTATCCCGGTGGTGTATACACGACCAGCGAGCCCGTTGTGCCTTCTACCGAGGGGTAATATTCGTACGATACCGTGCCGTGCGGTACGTTTTTCAAGGCATGAATTAGCGGCGTATCGCCCGGTACATCGACCAGACTGGCCTTGAATCGCTCATTCGGGAAAAACGCCACGTTTGCCGGGTCCATAACGGTCACGCCATCGACCTGAAAGCTGTACGGATAGATATCAGGCTTTACCGGGCCTACCGTTACGCTCCAGATGCCCTGGTCATTTTTCGTCAGCGGAACAGCCGTCTTTTCAAACTGCCCACTCAGCTTTACCTCCCGGGCCGTTGGGGCCAGATAGCGAAACGTAACCGTGTGATCCGCATGAACCTCGGGCGATACCACCAGCGGTCCCCTCGGTGGCTGGGCCGGGGAAACCCCTATCAGGCCAGCTAATAATCCGCTGAACAACCATCGGATTAGCCGGAGCTTCAGGTAATTGTTTTTCATAGAGTAAAGGGGTTTAGTTTAGAGTAAAGAGAGCCTTTATTACAAAAAGCCTGTTTCATTTGATGGGTTGAAACCTCGTTATTCACCTCGACGGTTTGGTACCGCAGGCACGGCCGACTAGTATAGCCCGTGAGCCTTGCAGGCTGGACCTCTCCACGACTAAATAGCTATGGGTTATTAGTCATTTGGCATTGTCGACGGCATAAACCCGAATGCTGTGCTCAAGCCGCCTACCATTCCATGGCAGCTCTTTCCGCCATGCGGTGGCTGGAGCAGTATGAAGTCAACGATGGGCGGCCGGCATGCGATGCCCGGCATGGATTACATACGGACTGAATAACCAGTCAAGCATGCAGGACGCCATATCTATTCTCCATAAACTCCTTACTGTCAAATATTTATACAAAACAACAACGTCATTATTCCCTCACCCCATACCCCTGCAACGACAGCATCTGCACGGCGTACCGCTTGCCTAATTGTCGGATGCTTTCGGAGGTAAAGTGAAGTTTATCCGGAACCGCCGGAAGGCCCGTCGATGAGATTACGTAGGCATTCGGAATCGTTTGGGGCAGCGTCGCGATGATCGCGTTCATGCTAGCACATTTTCCACCCTGATCTTGATTGACCACTTCACCCGCCAGTAAGGGGATAGAATTCGGGGCCAATCCCAAATCCACCAGCAGATTATCATAAAGTTTCTGAATCTTCGCTGGCCAGGCTTTATCGCCTGTGTTGGACTCCCCCTGATGAATCAGAATGCCTTTAATTACGCCGACTTTTTGAGCCAGCCGGGCCAGTTCCACCAAACGTTCGTAGGGGTTCCCTCCATAAGCCTTCGCCATGTTGATCATCCACGGTCTTTCCGCGGCTGAAGAGTCCAGATAAGCCTGATACTCAGCTTTATCAAAAATTTCAATCTTGCTTCCTGCTACCGCCACGGGTACTACGCCTACTCGGATGGTTTCGGGCAAATGAGCAACCATCGTGCGACCAAAATAATCGGCAGGGGAAAGTCGGGTATTACACCGAAACAAAGGCGGTTTAGCCGGATACCATTGGCCCTGACTCCGTCCCAGCTGCGGACAATCCAATGCTGCCAATACCTGAAACCGGGCATTTACGGTCGTATCCCGAGCCTCAATGGCAGCAGGACCTTCCATATTTGACTGCCCCAGACAGAGGTAAATGTGAAAGTTAGGGTCCTGAGCAACCGTATGCTCACGGCAAAACAGTACTAACATTACGGCCCAAATGATACCGATCTTTTTCATAACAAGTAGTAAAGGCTTAGAGCTCCATCCAAAGCATGGTTATAAAGACTGACCATTTAAATCCAAATAGAGCGGCCTTGCGTTGGCTTTCCCTCCGTTTGCAGGAACAGACGGGTTATTTTCATTTCACCGCCCTACTCTTCCTGTCATCCAGAGCGAAGTGAAGGCTCTTCCTAAGCCTGCGGATTGCTCTGGATTAGTAACTTATCCCAGTTCTATGCAAGTTCTATCACTACGTTCGAGATGACAGAGAGCTTCATTCGTTGAAACCCCGGTGGTCATCCAGAGCAAAGCACTTGCTTGCTCTCTGTCTGATTAAACCAATTCCTGTTCTTTGATCCACCTAATCTGAATTTAGGGCTGAGTAATGGTATCGCTAATATGGAAATAATCGAAATCAGCGTAGCCACCCGTTTGTTGCGTCGCGTAATTGAACAGGCCAAACCGATACCCCATAAAATGCGGAATGGTATAGGGCATTTTTAGCGATTCCCCGATACGTGTCCAGCTTTTGTTGTCAAGGCTGTAGAAGAAGTGAGCCGTATCCTTCCGATCCCGGAAATTGCATTCGGCTTTCAGATACACTACCTTCTGACTCAGGGGAATAGCTTGCAGCTCTACGGGTTTTCCATCTTTCATTTTAAACATTACTACGGAAGGCTTCCCCTGCGTAACCTTTACACCGACCAGCCCATAATCCTTTTGTAACAATCCTAAACCCGCAAAATCACCATCTTTCATCTGTGATACATCCAGAGCAGTGCTTCCCGACGATTCCGGCCCGATGGTCCGTTGGGTGAGGGTATTACGTGCCTGAGTAAAGGAAGTATCGATTCTTCCGGTTTTCAGTCGTAAAAACCCTTTGCGTTCGCTGAGCGACCAGAGCTTCGGTTCGGGGTTATGATTCCACTGCCAAACCAGCGGCAAGGTCGGTTCTCCCTTTTTGCGGCTGAATTCATCGGAGGCGACAATACCCGGAATCAGTCCTTTGCTCGCGGGCAAGGCCAGCTTTTCGGGCACTTTACCATTTTCTCCCAATACAGGCCAGCCGTTTTCCCAGGTAACCGGAACTAAATACGGAATCCGGCCTACGCCACCAAAATCCCGGAACAGATAGGCATACCAGTTTCCATTGGGCATATCGATCAGGCCACCCTGAGCTACGCCTAAATCCTGCAGGCCGACTTTTCCTTCCCACGGACCCGTAATTTTATCGGCCCGGTGAATCACAACCGTACGCATGCTTCCCTTAGGCCAGGTGATGTTAAACAGGTAATATTTTCCATTCACCTTAAATAACTGGGACCCTTCGGCGGGTAATCCACCTTCGGTACCCGAAGGCGTGCTGGCATTTTCGATGATAACCTGTTCGGTAGTACCCGGCTTTACCCCCGACAAATCGGAAGAGAGTTCGATCAGCTTGAGTTTACCCCCACCGTAAATCATGTAGACCCGACCGTCATCGTCGAAAAACAGGCTATGATCGTGATACGCTGGTTTGAACGAAACCTCTTTCCAAGGTCCTTTTTCAATGTTTTGGGTGGAATAGATATAGGTTTTACCTGTTGTCTGAGCGAATGTGGTAACGTAATAAGTACCCTTATGATATCGTAGGCTACTAGCCCAGGAACCTCGTCCGTAAGTGCTCTTACCATTGTTCAAATTCAGTTCATCCACTTCACCCAATCGGTCATACGCATAACCCACCAAATGCCAGTTGATTAAGTCCTTGGATTTCATCAAGGGCAAACCCGGACTCATGTGCATGGTGGTGCTACTCATGTAATACGTATCCCCTACCCGAATCATGGAAAGATCCGGCACATCAGCGAAGATGACCGGATTCTGGGCCTGGGCGAACAAAAGCCTACCTGAACAAAGCAAACACAGCAAAATAAAGCTTCTTCGCATGTTTATCTGATAAAGATTAAATGTTGAAAGAACCCATCTAAACTGCTTTGGGAATAGAGGATCGCTTGGGCGAGGTAACCTATTCCCAAAGCAGTTTAGTTACCCTTACTTATACATCGGGTCCTTGCCTTCGTACTTCAAATAACGGAAAGAAGCGGTATTAGTACTACTTTCGCCCGAAGAAGTGGCGTACATGCCATACACACAACCGATGAATCCACCCGCTACTTTGGTACTCAGAAACTTACCATCCACTTTATTTTTCAGCATTTGCCAGTTTTTGCCATCCGTTGTATACGAGAAGCTATACGAATCGCCCTGCGAAGAAATGCGAAGGTTTACTTTGTCAGCCGTGGTGTTCAGGGGTGCTTCCGTTACTAATTCCATCGATTTTTCACGGGGTACACTCTTGAAAAGCTGGATGAATGATTTCCCATCTTTCTGGCCTTTACTCAGGAAATAAAAATGATGTTCATCCTGAAGAATCACCAGCCCCGCTTTTTCATGTTCCGCTTTGGGACTAAAGCTCAGTTCGGTTTCTGCTGTACTATATAGGTGTTGCTGACGTTTACCCACAAAAGAAGGATTCCCCATTTCCATGCAGGTTTCTGGCTTTAGTTTCAGGGTTAATCCCTGCTTTTTGGAAAGCGTATACGAGCCGGGATCTACTGTCCGCATGAACAGCAGGGTAGGGTCCAGTTGTTTTTCGAAGGTCATCGTATAGCCGAAGTTACCCGACTGGGGTAGCATATCTTTCGGCTTGTTTTCTGCATAGTTCACCGGATAGGAATACTGAATTTCCTTATGGTTAGGGTTGATGATCGGCCAGTCTTCCTTCCATTCTACCGGAGCAATGAAGGTTTCACGACCCGTGTTGTAGAAATCGCCTTCGTAGGGCCGAACAGCCAGAAAGATCGAATACGTTTTTCCATCGGGGCCTTCCACAAACTGAGCGTGACCCGCCGAGGTAACGGGGTCTTTCCGGTCTTCGGGTAAGCCTTTCTGCGTCAGAATGGGGTTGTGTTCGTAAGGTACGTAAGGGCCCCAAACCGATTTACTTCGGAAAACTACTTCGGAGTGATTCACCGAAGTGCCCCCTTCGGCTGCGTAGAGGTAATACCAGTTGTTTCGCTTCAGGATATGCGGTCCTTCGATCCACACGGGCTTTTTACTGATATCCACCCCGCCGTTTACCAGTTGCTTTTCTTCACCTACTACTTTCAGATTCTGATAATCAAACTCATACATCCGAATGGTTCGGTGACCGGAGTACTGAGGTTTGTTATCGGGAGCATCGCTGTTATAGAGAATATAAGCTTTGTCGTTGTCATCGAAATACAGCGAAGGGTCAATTCCCCGAACCTGAGGAATACGAACCGGATTACTCCAGGGGCCTGCCGGATTTTTCGCCGTTACCACAAAGTTACCATCGTGGTCGATGTCCGTACAGGTTACGTAATACGTGCCTTTGTGATAGCTGATCGCCGGGGCAAACAGGCCACGCGTTAACCGTTCTCCCATGAAATCCATTTGCGAGGGGCGGTCAATGACATTGCCGATCTGCTTCCAGTTTTTCAAATCCTTGCTGTGAAAAACCGGAATGCCAGGAAAGTAGGAAAACGTAGAATTAATGAGGTAATAATCTTTGTCTACCTGAACAATACTCGGATCGGGATAGAAGCCCGACAAAATCGGATTTACTAAAGTTGTCTTCTGTGCTATTCCCACATTCAGGCCCCAAAGGCAGAGAAAAAGAACTGACAAAATAGGTTGTCTCATGTTTCTGTAAAATCGCTACGATGATGTGATAGAGGTTGCTCGTCGGGGTAACTTTTCCGTCAAGCTTGGTACTGGTCTTTTCTTCGTTTTAACGTAGAAGTCAGCGGACTCAAATGTAGAAGTAACCCAAGAAAGGCTAGGATAGAAATCTTTAAAAAATCAGAAAAAATGTTTAATTAGTTAAACATAAGCCCTCGTTAAGTCCTATTATTTACATTATTTCTATATTTTTTTACATTTCTACTACCGTCCGGTTATTCTCTCCCTCTAGTTTTGTTCAACCATTTTATCAGCCCAACACCCACGTAACTTCCAGTGTATTGTTCAGAAAGGGAGAGCCTTTGCGGACCTCAACCTACCGCTTAGCGATCCCTACCTGACTTCTATTCCTAATCAATTACTTCACAAAATTTCAACCAATGCTATGGGTAAATCTGTAACATTTAGAGAACATCCAGTCCGATGGATGATGTTTCCGCCAATGGTTTGTTTGCTGTTACAAATGCATCCGTCCCGTGCAGCAACCGACTATTTACGTCATGCTTCGATACCTGATAAAGCGATAGCCGGGCCTAGAGTCTGGATTGATCGGGTGATTACCGGAACGGTTAAAGACGAGCAGGGACAAGTGATTCCGGGCGTAAGTCTAGCCATCAAAGGCTCTACCCTGGGAACGGTTAGTAACGAACAGGGACAATTCCGATTAACCGTTCCTGATGATAATACAACGCTGGTCATCACGCACGTGGGTTATGCCAGTCAGGAAATCGTGGTAGGTACCCGGTCTTCCGTTGATGTAGTTCTTAAAAATGATCAGCGAGTGCTGAGTGAAGTAGTCGTAGTAGGTTACGGTACTCAACGTCGGGGAGCCATTACCGGAGCAGTATCTTCTGTTACCTCCAAAGCCCTTAATGAATTACCCGTGGCAGGAATTGATCAGGCCATGCAGGGACGGGTAGCGGGTTTAAACGTCACCAATAACGGATCACCGGGCAGTGCTCCCATTGTGACCATTCGCGGTATTAGCTCCATCAGCTTTGCCTCTGATCCGCTGTACGTAGTCGATGGATTTCCCACTGCTATTTCAAACATCGATCCCCGCGATATTCAATCAGCTGAAGTATTGAAAGACGCCAGCTCCGCCGCAATTTACGGTTCCCGAGCTACCAATGGTGTGATTATCATTACTACCAAAAAAGGTGCACTGCAAGATCGTCCGAGGGTTTCATTTGATGCTTATTTCGGGGTTCAAAGTCCAACTCGTGAGTTTAATCTTCTTAATACGCAGCAATATTTACAGTACGAAAGAGCTCTGAACGGAGCCAGCAGTTCACTACCCCCCCGGCTGGAATCGGCTAATTTCAATCTACCGGTTTACGAAGGCACTTCCCAGACGTTTGCCCAGACCAACACCAACTGGCAACGGGAATATTTCAGAAGAAATCAACCCCTTCAGCAATACAATGTCTCTTTAAGTGGCGGTAATGGCGTTTCGCGTTTTTATACCGGAGCGGGCTATTTCGATCAGCAAGGCATTGCCCAGGGTCTTAATTTCAAGCGTCTGAACTATCGCCTGAACTCGGAACATACCTTAAGTAAGGTCTTTACCTTCGGTGAAAACCTCTACATCAGCCAATCCAAACAACGATTCGACGTTTCTCAGGGCAACCGTACGCCCATTGTGAACGTCATTCGCATGCAGCCTTACTTACCCGTATACAATCCCAACAATCTGGGCGGTTTCATGGGTCCCCAAAACAGTTTTGATGCTTCCGATCCAGTCAATCCGGTTGAGCGGGCGTTTCTCGTAGAAAACATCAATAACACAACCCGTATCTTGGGCACCGCGTACCTGAAAGTAACGATAGCTCCCTGGTTGAAATTCACCTCCACCTATGGTCTGGATTATTCGAATGTAGCCATCGAGAACTACACGCCCATTCACAACGACGGCGGAACGTCCATTGCCGCCACGGCTTCCATTCAGAATCAGCGGCTGCTGACCAATACGCAACTGTTTACCCAGCAGTTAACCTTCGAAAAATCATTCGAAGGTCATAACCTGGGGGCCACATTTGTGTACGAAACACAGGGACAGAACGTGCGGAATGAAACGGCCAGCGGTACTCAGAGCACGAACGTGGTAAGAACACTGAACGGAGCGAACAACGTAACGGCTAACAGCATTTATGAAACCAACTTCATTCGCTCGATGGTGGGTCGGATCACGTATGATTTCAATGAACGCTATCTCCTAGCCGCCTCGCTTCGCCGGGATGGTCTCTCCGTCTTTGCTCCCGGTAATAAGTTCGAGAACTTTCCTGCCGTTTCCGCAGGCTGGCGAATTGATCGGGAAAACTTCATGAAAGAGGTAAACTCTATTTCTGAACTGAAACTCAGAGGAGGGTATGGGATCACGGGTATTAACGGGGTGCTGCTGGGGAATTACCCCTACCTACAACCCATCCAGCGGAATCAGTCTACCTATCCCTTCAACGGTACCGTTATCAATGGAAATGGCTCTTTTTATAACGGGCTGAGCAATCCGAATCTGGCCTGGGAGAAAACCAAACAGGCAAACATCGGTTTGGATATGGGCTTTCTGGAAAACCGCTTAACCTTCGTAGCAGAATACTTCCAGCGTAAGACAGACAACCTGATTCTGACGGTTCCTACGCCAACCAGCTTTGGCTTTGGTGGAGCGGGTACACTGGCTAACGTAGCCGGAATGGAGAATAAGGGCTTTGAATTTCAGGCAAGCTATCGCAAAACGCGGGGCGATTTCACCTGGAATGTAACGGGTTTACTAAGCGTGATTCGCAATCAGGTCGTACGCTTGAATAATGAGAATGCCTCAATCACTGCCGGTGGTGATGCTGATTTTGGCGGAGGTGGTCCTTTGACGAATACCGTAGCGGGTAAGCCCGTGCAATCGTTCTATGGATATTTAGTGGAAGGTATTTTCCAGAGTGAAGCCGAAGTAACGGCACACGCCAAGCAAAGTGGAGCCGCTGCCGGAGATCTGAAGTTCAAAGACCTGGATGGCAATGGCGTGATTAATGACGATGACCGCACCTTCATTGGAAGTTTCCTGCCGAAGTTCAGTTACTCGCTCAATTACGGAGCTAACTACAAAAACTTTGATTTCACCGTGTTCTTCCAGGGGGTACAAGGAAATAAAATCTTTAATGCAGCCCGGATTATTCGGGAAGGGATGCCTCGCTTATTCAATGCCGACGTGGCAGTGTTGAATGCCTGGACTCCTTCGAACACCAACACGGACATGCCAAGAGCCGTAAACGGAGACCCTAATCAGAACGTGCGGCCCTCCACCCGCTGGATTGAAGACGGCTCTTATCTACGATTTAAAAACGTAATGATTGGCTACAACGCCCCCGAATCCTGGACCAAGCGGACGGGTGTACTGGGCATCAGCAGATTACGCCTCTATGTTTCTGCCCAAAACCTGTTCACCGTTACCAAGTATTCTGGTTTAGACCCAGAGATTGGTTCGAAAAATGGTACGCTAACGAATGGCGTGGATTACGGACAATACCCCACTCCCCGATCATTTCAAGCAGGAATCCAGGCCACTTTTTAATACATAATCGTATGAAATTATCCAAGCAAACCATTCGGACGATGTGGGTGATCGCTGTTCTGCCCATCTTCTATTCCTGTAATGATAAAGCGTTGAATACCATTAACGAAAACGTGGTGTCAACTACCGATTACTTTAAAACCAGCGACGAACTTCTGGCGGGCACCAACTCTATTTATGCAACGGTGCGTAACATTTCACTGGTATCTCGGGAATGGTTTTTCCTGCATGACCTTCGCAGCGATGACGCCGCCGCCGGAGGTAGTCAATTGGAGGTGCCCCGTTTTCAGATTCTGAGCGGAAACACAGACCCCACCAATAGCGTGATGAACTCGGTGTGGAATGGTTTATATACCGTGATTCACCGGGCAAACACCGTGATTCAAAATGGGCCTAATGTGACGGATAATACAGCCGTAAGAGACCGCGTGGTGGCAGAAGCCAAGTTTCTACGGGCCTGGGCTTACTTTGAGTTAGTTACCTTCTGGGGAGCCGTACCTTTGTATACCTCACCCGTGAAAACGCCGGCAGACTACCAGGCCAGAGCAGACGTAAATGCCGTGTATACCCTCATTGTGGAAGATTTACGTCAGGCTGCCACTACGTTACCGAATAAATCTGCCACGGATAAAGGACGGGCCACCAACGGAGCTGCCAATGCCTTGCTGGGTCGGGTGCTGATGCAACGCAATGATTACGCCGGAGCCAAGGAAGCTCTGCTTAAGGTCACTACCTCAGGTGCGTATACCTTAACGGATCGTTACCTGGATAACTTCGAGGAAGAGACTGAATTCAACGCGGAGTCCATATTTGAAGTTGTGTACGTGGATAAAGGGGATAATGACTTCAACTGGGGCGGTAATGATACGCCGAACTCCGCTCAGTCAACCATTCGGAATCAGGAGTATAACCCCGTCGCCTGGCGAAACCTGATTCCATCGGACAAGCTGCTGAATGAGTTTGAAAACACGGCGACCGGAGCCGCCAAGACCGATCCACGGTATAGTTTCAGTTTTTACCAAACTGGCGACCGTTACAACAACGATGCGGATGTGCTGACGGATGCCGATCAAAATGGTAACTCATCCACCGTGAATGGCGTTCGGAAAAAAGTCAGCGTTCGGAAATTCATGATCCTTTACAAAGAGGGAAAAGCCAAGGCAAGTTACCACCCCGGTGGTAATAATCAGCGGATTATCCGTTACGCGGAAGTACTGATTAACCTGGCCGAATGTGAAGCCGAACTGGGAAACCTGACGGCGGCAGTGAATTACCTCAATCAGGTCAGAGCTCGCAAAAGCGTAGCGATGCCTGCGTACCCCACAAGCCAGTATCCAACCAGTACGAAAGCCCAGGTAATCAAGGCGGTTATGCACGAGAAAATGGTTGAACACTCCTTTGAATGCATTCGGAGTATTGACATTCTCCGCTGGCGTCCTAAGGGGTACTTCACTCAGGAGCCCTTCGCTTATTTTCGGTCGCAAAGAGACGAATTACTGCCCCTGCCGATTGCGGAGTTAGATAATAACCCACTGGTCAGCGGCAAACAGAATCCTGGTTATTAATCCTATAAAACCCACACCGAAACACTAAGCTTCCTGTAGAGAATTCTACTTTGAGTTTATTCCTTAATCACAACAAGTGCTGAATGGAAATCCATTCAGCACTTGTTTTTTTATAGCCTATTGTTCGTTTTGGTTTGCTCTTTAACACAATGCTGCCAGCGAAAAAGCTGGCCGGGCCACGCTGGCAGCGGCTGGGTTCGATGATTACTTGAAATATTGACTATTTATTATTCTATAAAATACCCTTCATTTTAGATCACTCTTCATCTAAACCGCTGCCAGCGTGGCCCGGCCAGCTTTTCGTTGGCAGCACTATTAACTCCCAGGGAAACAACACACTATTACTTGCCTAAGTATCACAATGCTGCCAGCGGCTGCGTTCGATAATTACTTGCAACGTGCAGCATTCGTTATTTTATAAAATACCCTCCGCTCTCGTCCGCTCTTTCTGGATGTACTCGGACGGAGTCATGTTAAAGTGAGCTTTGAATACCTTGGTAAAGTAGTTGGGGTTAGCAAAACCTATCTCATAAGCTACCTCGGCAATGTTCATGTCGCTTTTGTTTAAGAGCAAAGCGGCACGTTCAAGCTTGATGGATCGGATGTACTCAACCGGGGTCATACCCGTAAATTCAAGTAATCGGTTATACAAAGAGGCTCGACTCATGGATAAATGACTGCTTAGCGTTTCCACCGATAACTGCGGATTAGACAGATTATCATGAATATAAGCTAGCACTTTCTCCAGAAAACGTTCCCGTTCTGGAATAATTTCCGGATTGGGGGAAGTCATCACGACCTGCTTGGTGTACGTATCTTTAAACACCCGGTTGAGGGCAATCAGGCTATTCATTTTTGCCTGTAATACGGCAAAATCAAAGGGCTTGGTGATGTAATCCGTTGCTCCCGACTCCAGACCAGACAAAGGCCCATTTTCTTCAATGGCAGCGGTCAGTAATATGATGGGGATATGCTTGGTTCGCTTGTCGGCTTTCAGTTTTCGGGTTAACTCTAGACCATTCATCTCGGGCATATTTATGTCACAGACGATGATATCAGGGTGATGAAACAGAATTCGTTGCCAAGCCTCCTTCCCATTGGTCGCTTCAAAAAGCCGATAAAACGTTCTTAGGTTTTCTTTGATGTAAAAACGGAAATCTTCATCGTCTTCCACAATCAACACCAAAGGTTGATCCGAATTTTTACCAGAACTCTCCACGACGGGGAAAGGCACTAAGTCCTGATTCACAGGAACCAGGGTCTCGTTGACCACAGCAAGCTCCTGACTTACTTCGCGTTTCAGCCGTAGCCGAAAGGTAAATTTACTGCCCAGTCCTACGGCACTTTCTACGGTGATGTGTCCATCATGCATTTTGACAAATTCCTTGACAATAGAAAGGCCAATGCCCGTTCCCTGATTAAGGATAGCCGGACCAGTATCGTGCTGGAAAAAGCTTTCAAAAATCCGGCTCTGAGCTTCGGCAGGAATGCCAATGCCTGAATCTTTGACGGACACAGCTATACACGCCACCTCAGCGGTAGATTCTTCCAGACACTCTTCAAGGCTTACGCGAATAGACCCTTTCTCCGGGGTGAACTTAAATGCATTGGATAACAAATTGAACAGGATTCGCTCGACTTTATTTTCATCGAAGTAGAGCGTTGCTTCCTCCATTTCACTGGAAAAAGATAAAATGATATTCTTTCGGATGGCCAGGTCGTTGAAAGAGTTTACCACGTCTTTCAGAAAAGCCACCATCTGCCCCGGCTTCAGGTGAAGTTTCAGTTCCTGCTCTTCCAGTTTCCTGAAATCCAGGAGTTGATTTACTAAATTACTCAGCCTGCGAGCATTCCGATTAATCAGGTTAAGCTGATTGCTGGCACTTTCGTCCATATTCAGTTTTAACAGTTTTTCGGCAGGGCCCGCAATCAGCGAAATGGGTGTTCGGAATTCGTGACTAAGATTTGTCAGGAACTTAATCTTCATACGATCGAACTCCCGCAGGTATTCGGCTTCTTTGCGTTGTTGTTCCAGACGCTGGCTGGCCTGAAGTCTTTCCTGCTGAATGGCGAATTTCTGCTTTAACTGATTAATGCTGCGGCGACGTATTAAAAACAGAATACCGAAGCCTACCAGCACGTAAAATACATAAGCGTAGATGGATTGCCAGAAGGGAGGAGCTACGTTGATCCGAATGGATCTCCCTTCGGTATTCCAAAGCCCATCATTATTCGACGCAATGACCTGAAAGGTGTACTCACCAGGGCTCAGGTTTGTGTAATAGGCACTGTGTTCTTTTCCTGCATCAACCCATTGGTTATCCACTCCTTCCAGCTTGTATCGGTAATGATTGTGTTCAGGAACGGTGAAATTGAGGGCTTCGAAATGAATGGAGAAATTTTGTTTGTAGGCCAGTCGGATTTCGCTGGCCGTCAGTAAAGACTGATCGATAGGTCCTTTAGGAGAAGGGACAACGGCCTGATTATCAATTTTCAGCTCCGTCAGGACCACTTCCGGTATTTGATTATTAATCTTAATATCCGACCGCTTAAAGTGATTAAAACCACTCTGTCCACCGAAATAAAGCTCTCCGGTAGAAAGCTGTAACCCAGAGCCCAGGACAAAAGCTCCGCCCTGTAAACCATGGTGGTGCGTATAATTTTTAAATCGTTTGTTCAGGGGATTGAAACAGCTCAGGCCTTTATTCGTACTGAGCCAAAGTTCGCCGGTTGGGGTTTCGATGATTTTCAGCACTACCCCATTAATCAGGCCGTCGCTTTCTGATAATACCTTAAACTTCTTGCTTTGCGGGGTAAGATAGGCTAACCCATTTCCATTGGTTCCAACCCAGATGGTACCTTTGGAATCTTCTTTGATGGATAGAATATAGTTACTGGGTAAACCGCTGTTCTTTTTTTTGTAAAAGGAAAAGGTTTTGGTTTTGGGATTATACAACGAAATACCGCCGCCAAAGGTACCTGCCCAGATTCGTCCGGATTTATCTTCTTCAAACGCCCGGATGTAGTTATTGGAAGGTTTGGTTATGTCATCGGTATTGTCACTCTGACTAACCAGTTTTTCTATGGTATTTGTTTTGACGTTGAGGATGTTAATTCCCCCACCGTTCGTCCCAATCCAGAGGTTGCCCTGTCGATCTTCTTTCAGACAGAAAATGGCATTACTATTCAGATCTTTTGGTCCGTTTCCCTTTTTGAATTGAGTATAGCGTTGTGAATCTGGCTGGTAACAAAACAATCCGTTCAAATAAGTACCTACCCACAACTGCTGGTTACGATCCATTGCCAGAGCCAGCACGCTTAAATCATGACTTATGTTTTTGCTATCATCGGGTAACTGAATTTGTTTGAATAGGTCCTTCTGCGGTATATATTCATGCAGTCCGCCGCCATCAGTTCCCACAAAAACACGGTTTCGGTACTCCGCAAAGGAAGTAACGGTGGACGATTTTAAGCCGAAAGGATCAAAAGCATTGCTTTGTTTTAATTTAAAATGGCTCTGACTCTTGTCATATTGGTTAAGCCCGCCCTGATACGTACCAATCCAGTAAATTCCCTTCTCATCCACCAGAATGGACCGGATGGATCGACTACTCAAACTATGCGGATCGCGGCTGTCAGGGCCATAACTGACAATGTACTCCGTAGCCAAATCCAGCACGTCCAGGCCTTCGTCCGTTCCCAACCAGAGTTTACCATTGTCATCGGCGGCTAGGGCGTAAATGGTGTTACTGCTGATCGAATTTTTACCGGGGGAATCATTAAAATTCTTAAACCCACTCCCTTCTGCTTCCAGCTTACTCAAGCCGCCAATGGTGCTCACCCAAATCTGATTACGGCTATCCTGAACAATCGCAGAAATGTAGTTATGCGTTAAACTGTTGGGATTATCGTCCTCATGCGTGTAGTGTCTGATGAGGGTATAGTTTTTGTCATACAACCACAAACCCTGATCCGTTCCTATCCACATTTGATGCTTCCGATCCTGAAAGGTGTAGAGTGATGTCTGCCCTTCAAAATGCTTCATGATTGCCTGATAGGGCTTTTGCACCAGAAGTTTTTTCGTAACCGGATCGATGATATATAAGGCTCCGTAGCTGGTAATCCAGATATTCCCTTTATCATCAGCCGTGATGTGGGTAATAGCGGGCTGTATTTTCTTTTTGTCCCCTACTTCTTCAAACGGAATAATAGAGTCGGAAAGACGGTCATAATAACTGAGCGAACCTCCGTTGGTCCCGATCCATAAATCGCCGTTATTGCTTTCAAAAAGAACCGTAATATGATTGACCTTTAAACCCTTGTATTTTTCAGCATCATGCCGGTATACTTTGAAATTCGTTCCATCAAAACGATTGAGTCCATCTTCGGTAGCCAACCAGAGGAAACCGAAATGATCCTTGCACAAGCCGTAGATTGTACTGGAGGATAAGCCATCTTTGTTCGAATAACTCTTGAATTCCAAGGGTAATTTCTGGGCTAATACCCCAGCATTATTCAGGATAGCTAGTGTAACTAGAAGGGAAAAACGTATCAAGATTTTCATGCCTACTTGCTGCTAGATAAACACAGGTGTTGAGCTTATCTATGGAATGGAATAGCAGTTTTTCAAGAATAGACTCCTGCTTCTGGGCAATACCCGATCATCAGAGGCACAGGAGCCAAGTATTCTCAAATAAGTCCAAAAGTTAGTCAAATAAATCCATGATCTAAACTTTCGACCCGGCATTCATTCGAGGCACGATTGATCTTTTAAGCAGGAAAACAAAAAGTGATTCATTAGCAAAGCGAAAGTTTCTGGACAGGCAAACCTGACTTCACCAGAAGCTTTCGCTTTGCTCTACCTGATACCCAACGTTTACAATCATACGCTACCTTACTGGCTAACTAGCGTAATCTCTTCACCTTTTCGGGTGGGTATGTCGTACAGGAATGTTGGTTTGAGGGTAAGGTTATTACGTGGGGCCTGGGACGAAACTATTGCCGCTGGAATTTCCTCGGTGTAGTAATAGGGATTGGTATTAGAGCCCGTCGCCTGTGTTAGGCTTAATCCACCAGCCCCTTTCAATGCCTGGGGCGTTCGAATTCGAAGATTTCCGCCTAGTGTAGACCGAATAACCACTTTCTTTAGTTGACCCTGTTCCCATTCCAGAGCAAGAATTTCAAACCCACCTCTGGCTCGCAGTCCTCCAATGCTGCCTTGAGGCCAGGCATCGGGTAAGGCAGGTAACAAATGAACCGACCCGTCGGCACTTTGCAGCAACATTTCAGTAATACCGGAGGTACAGCCAAAATTTCCGTCGATCTGAAAAGGGGGATGGGCGTCAAATAAATTGGTATAGGTACCTCCCCCTTCTTTGTTAACGCCAAGCGGCGTTAACTGATTCTGAATCAATGCATAGGCATGATTACCATCCTGTAGTTTGGCCCACCAGTTTACTTTCCAGCCCATGCTCCAGCCCGTAGATACATCGCCCCGATGCAGTAAAGAAGTGCGGGCAGCCCTAAACAGATCAGGGGTACGATACGCTGAGATTTGGCTTGAAGGAAACAACCCGTACAAGTGCGAAACGTGGCGGTGCTTATCTTCGGGATCGTCTACATCGTCGAGCCATTCCTGTAACTGACCGTATTGACCCACGTGCATGGGAGGCAGTTGGCTGCGTTTCTGTTTTAACATTCCCACAAAATCCGCATCTTTTTTCAGGAGTTCAGCGGCTCGTATCGCGGTGCTGAATACGTCAAAAACAATCTGGTTGTCCATGGTAGTGCCCGCGTCGATCGACGACCCACCGTGAGCCTGGGGAGCATTTTCGGGCGAAGTTCCCGGAGCCACCACCAGCCAATGATACTTGGGATGTTCTACCAGAAAATCCGCGTAAAACTGGGCCGCCCCTTTCAGAATGCGATACGCGGAAGCCAGAAATTTCTGGTCGCCACTGTAGAGGTAATGCTCCCAGAGGTGCTGACTCAGCCAGGCTCCGCCTGCCGTCCACATGCCCCAGAAGGCCCCGTCTACAGGCCCGTTAATCCGCCAGAGGTCGGTATTATGATGAGCCATCCAGCCACCCGCCCCATACATCACCTTAGCCGTTTCCTGCCCCGTTTCTGCCAGTTCCCGAATCATCCGAAACAAGGGTTCGTGCATTTCGGACAGATTCGTTTTTTCGGCGGGCCAGTAATTCATCTGCGTATTGATGTTGATGGTGTACTTACTGTCCCAGGGCGGCCTCATCCGGTGATTCCAGACACCCTGCAAGTTGGCGGGTTGTCCGCCGGGTTGTGAAGACGAAATCAGCAAGTAACGTCCATACTGGTAATACAGCGTAACCAGTTGAGGATCATTCGTAAAGCGAAAGTTCTTGAGCCGTTCGTTTGTAGGCTGGGTGGCGGCATCACTCGTTCCGAGATCAAACGTTACCCGATTAAAAAACTTCTGATAAGTCGCGACGTGTGCTTTACGCAGGGCCGCATACGATTGGGTGAAAGCCTTATTCAGGTACGCAGCAGCCCGGGCGTCTGCCTGGCCGCTGAGGTCTTTGTACGTGTTGAAATTGGTAGCAATAGAAAGATAAAGCGTTGCTTCATTCGCTCCCGTTACCGTAAGCGAAGTATCCGTACGCGTAAGGGTTCCGCCTACGGTTTTAAGCCGGGCCATGCCTTGAAAGTTCACCAGCCCTTTCACACCTTCATGATCGGAGGTAATCCCGGAAAGGGTTAGTTCCCGGGCAGGAGTGGTATGACGTTCGGCTTTTGGGTGCGGGGAAGAAAAAGAAGCGGTGAAGGATAGTTTTCCTGGCTTGCTGGCCCTTAGCTGCATCACAATCACCTGATCGGGAAATGAAGCCAGCATTTCTCTCGTGTAGGTCACCTCTCCAACCCGGTAAGACGTTCGGGCAACCGCCTGTTCGATATCCAGTTCCCGGGAATAATCCGTAAAGGAATCGTGGCCGTCGAAGTTAAGGTTTAGATTACCTACGGGCTGAAACATCTGACCATGCGATTTTTTGGTTAAAACCGACTGGTTCGCCAGTTGCTCGGCTTCCTTTTGTTTTCCGGCAAAAATCAACCGCCGAATTTCTGGTAGGGCCGAGAGGGCGTTAGGATTATCATTCCGATTGGGGCTACCGCTCCAGACGGTATGTTCATTAAGCTGAATCGTTTCCGTACCCACGTTTCCATACACCATCGCCCCCAGTCTGCCGTTCCCGAGGGGTAAGGCATTTTCCCAAACTTTTCCAGAGGGTTCTGTATACCAAAGTTTTAAGGCCGGCTTATGCTGTGAAAAACCAGTGACAGAAATTATTAATAAGAGCAGGCAGAGGTATCGTCGCAACATAAGCAGAGGCACAGAATCGGATGAATGTGAGGCGAAAGGTAGAACGATTATTGGGTTAAAGAAAGACGCAAACCCGGTTGGCTTCCGCCTTTCTTCAAAAAATAGACTACTTTTTACTTAGCTACGTTCGGTTACGTAAGGAATTATGGTTTGAATCAATCCCTGTTCATCATGCCTAAGCTCCGTTACCTTAATACTTCGCAAATGAGTAACCCCATTGGATAAACTGGAATCGTGATAAAACAGGTACCACTTGTTTTCAAACGCACAGATGGAGTGATGAGAGGTCCATCCCACCACTGGTTCCAGAATTTTTCCGGCGTAGGTAAAAGGGCCATACGGGTTATCGCCAATGGCATAGCAGATCAAATGGGTATCTCCGGTGGAGTAAGAAAAATAGTATTTCCCCTGATACTTGTGTAACCAGCTCGCTTCAAAAAACCGTCTTTCGTTATCACTGGCTACCAATACCTCTCCTTTTTCATCCACGATGCGTATTTCCCTGACTTCTTCCGCAAATTCCAGCATATCGTCCGTTAACCGGGCTACACGCGGCCCCAGAGCTGGTTCATTACCCGTGGGCTCGGTATGGCTTTCATCGTATGTATTCGCCCGATACGACTGTAACTGTCCCCCCCACAAGCCGCCAAAATACATATAAGCTACGCCATCATCATCCACAAAAACCGCAGGATCAATGGAATAACTTCCCTGGATGGCTTCGGGTTGCGGGGTAAAGGGTCCGGCGGGAGAATCGCTGACGGCGACGCCAATCTGAAAAATGCCGTCGGCTTTTTTCGCGGGAAAATACAGGTAATACTTCCCTCCTTTAAATGCCGCATCGGGTGCCCACATTTGCCGTTCTGCCCAAGGCACCTCCTTTACGTGCAAAGCCAGTCCATGATCAACTGCGGGTGCATCCGGCGTTTCCATGGAAAAAACGTGGTAGTCTTCCATGGCAAAATGGCTTCCCAAATCGTCAAATGGAATACCGGCATCAATATCATGCGAAGGATAGATGTAGATTTTTCCCTCAAACACGTGAGCCGACGGATCAGCGGTATACATATGAGAGACCAGCGGCTGGGAAATCGCCTGCGTACGGAGTTCTGCAAAATCAATATGCTCAATTGAATCTTCTGGCATAGCAAAAATTAGTTATGGGTTTCTAGAAGGGCACTACGTCTAGCCTGAAGGTCTAATTCAAGCTTATCCTCCATTTTTTTATCAATGCGGTATCCGAACAGCAGCAGCGTTGCTCCGCCCATGAAAATCAGGCCGGGAACCAAACTCACCAGTAAGCGAATGCCCTGAATGGCACTTTCGGTCTGCACAGCCGCCTCGGCATCGTAACCGAAGGTACTGAGCAACCAGGCGGCAATGGCTCCTCCAAAACTCAGGCCTACTTTCAGACCAAAAATCATGGCTGAAAAAATGATGGCCGTTGCTCTCCGGTTGTTCTTCCATTCACTGTAATCGGCTACGTCGGCTATCATCGCCCATAAAAGCGGCGTGGTGATGCCGTACAGGAAGCCATGCAGCGTCTGTAAGGCAAAAACGGTGGACACGGCGGTCTGCGGAAGGAAATTGATGACCAGCAAAGTCATTCCCGAAAGGGTCAGAAAAATAGCATATACATTTCGCTTTCCGATTTTATCAGCCAGCGACTTTGAACAGATGATGCCTACAATCATGGCCAGGGTACTGGCCGCACTCACCACACTGGCCGTGGCGTAGGGAGCACTGCCGGGCTTGCGAAACTCGGCCAGAGCCGCTTTACCCGTGATACTTTCCAGGGAATTGAGCAGGCTTCCAAAGCCCAGATTGTCCAGAAAAGCAACCTGACTGGCGGTAGTCAAGTAATACTTGAAGTAAAAGATGTTCATTCCACCCTTAATGGCTAGCGTAATAAATACCAGAACGGTGAGGCCCAGCATAATCAGCCAGGGTCGGTTATGAATCAAATCCGACAAGTCCTGTACCAGCGGCGTCTTCTGTTCTTTAGGCGGTGAGACGCGTTCTTTGGTGGTGAAGAAGGTAATCAGAAAACAGATTACCCCGGTAATGGCAAATACGGTCATTACCTTTTCGAACCCGGCGGCCTTATCGCCTTTACCAATTGAAATGACCAAAGGCAATAACAATACCTGTACGATAAACTGAGCAATCATTACCGCCACAAAACGGTACGAAGAAAGGCTGTTGCGTTCTCTCATATCGCCCGTCATTACCCCACTCAGGGCCGAGTAGGGCAGGTTATTAGCTGAATACACCATAACCAGAATCAGGTACGTCACGAACGCATACGCTATTTTTCCGCTTTCGCTAAAGGAAGGCGTCGAAAAAGCGAGCAGAGCGATGATGCCGAAGGGTACAGATGTCCAAAGGATCCAGGGCCGGAATTTGCCCCATTTCGTCTGGGTTCTGTCGGCGATGGCTCCCATCGCCAGATTGAATATGGCTCCAATAAACCCACCCGTGAGCATAATAAAACTGGCACTTCCGGGCGAAATTTTATAGACATCCGTATAGAAAAACGTAAGAAAAGCCATCAGCGTCTGGAAAATAAGGTTCGCTGCCAGGTCTCCCAGGCTATACCCTATTTTTTCGAGTACTGATAATTGAGGTGAGGTGGATGGTCGCATGGGTTAATTATTGATGAGCCTGAATGACTTTATAAAAAGCTGGTTTGGGATTGTATTGCCGGTCGAACAGCAAGGGATAATTGGTTCTTCCCCGCACGGGCCAGCCGTTAAGCCAGCTTTGTCCATCATGCACGCCCCAGAAAGTAACTCTCGCTATTTTGTCTTTGTGCTTCACAAACAGCTTAAACAGTGACTCGTAATCACGGGCCAGTTGTTGCTGAAGTGAGTCGGGTAGTCCGCTGGTATAAGGGTTCAGGCCTTGCTCATTACTCATCCGCTGGCTGACTTCAGCTCCCTGAAAATCACGTTTCAGTACCTCAATGTCCAGCTCCGTGATGGCTACTTTAACACCCAAAGCCGCGTACGCCAAGATGCTTTCTTCGATATGCTGCAAGGGGATTTTACCTACGTGCCAATGGCCCTGAATACCCACGCCGTCAATTCGCACGCCTGCCGCCTGAATCTTTTTAATGATTTCAATACAACCTGCTCTTTTGGCGGGTTGCTCATTGTTGTAATCGTTGTAGTACAGTTGCGTTTCGGGGGAAGCCGCCTGAGCCAGTCTAAATGCTTCCACCAGATACCCTTCGCCTAACTTATTGAGAAATATGGATTTGCGGAGTGTTCCATCTTCGTTTAAGGCTTCATTAACGACGTCCCAGGATTGTACTTTTCCACGGTAGCGACCCGCAACGGTCTGGATGTGTTCTTTGAGGAATAACTGAAGGGAGTCCGCACGCTTGATTTTCCGTACAAAAGGCGGCAACTGACTATGCCACACCAGCGTATGAGCATTGATGGCCAATTTATTCTTTTTTCCAAATTCAACCAGCTTGTCTGCATACGTGAAGTTGTATTGATCCCAACGGGGGTGAATCACTTCCGCCTTCATGATATTTTCGGGCGTAGCGGCATTGAATTGCTCCGCGATGAGCTGTGTCTCCTTTGGACTTTTCTCGTCAATCTGCCCCGCATTTAAAGCGGTTCCGATCAGGAAATCGTCCTTATACACCTCTTTCAGTGACGGAAGATTCAACGGCACTAGCGAGTTAGACTCCGTCGTAAAATTGGTCAAGGCCAGAAAACCTATCCCCAGTAAAGCAATTGGCGTATACTTCAGTCGTATCATATCTATTTATCAGATGTTTCATACCTAGTTTCTTCCGGCCCCAAATAGCTTGGCTCGATGTTCCCAAAGTCCACTACCAGCTTTTGTAACACGACTCCCGGACTAACCAGCCAGAACTTGATCGTGTGTTTGCCCGGTTTGTCAAATCGGTGTTTACTGGGCTTTATGATGATATTGTTAGCCGCCCACTGGTTCCACACGCCCCGGTCACTCGTTTTGTCTTCCTGATTGAGACTGATGAGTTGTGGCGTTTGATCGTCTACGGACAAGGCATATTGCAATCCTTTTTCGGAACCATAGAAGTTCAGACTCGGAGAAAAATACGCGTGAATGGTGGCCTCTCCGTCGGCATACGTATAAATGTCATACGCTACGTGCGGGGCGTTTCCTCCCGGACTTTGTTCGGAGCCTGTTACGGGAAAAGCCGTCAGGGCCGAACCCGTTCGACCGTGGTCGGGCAGCACTTTCCAGGTTACTCCGTTGGAATGAACAACGTGGGTAAAATGATCCGCCTCTATGGAAACGCCCCGTTTTTCATCCTGATAGAAAACCGGGCTTTTTACTCCTGCCGGAATTGTTGCCTGACGCGAGTTTGCAGTTTGGGAGAAAGGTTTTTCGCTTCCTTCTCCATCGTACAAACGAAATACCTGAGGCATGCGTTGTCGTTCAGGCTGTTGCCAGTAGGTGTAACCAATGTGCGTCTGACTCATGAAATGATTCCACTTACCATTATTGAGCTGGTGATACCGTTGGGTAATCAGCGAATCTTTTTCGTATAATTCCCTGACCCGTTCAGCGTACGCATTGGTTTCTTTCCATTTTTGTTGATACGCCTGATGATTGAGTGCGACCTGGTAATACATTTCATTCAGATTGGCACAGGCCTGAATCGGATGTAACACCAGTTGAAAAAACGCATCCCGATATTGCGTTGGAAGTTTGGCATTCAGCTTCTCGGCTCTGCCTAACAGATCATTATAATCGGTTACTACCGTTTCCCATTCTCCATTTTCTAGTCTGTACGTTTTTGCGTCCAGTAGTTCGGGTTTTCTGCGGGCATTATACTTGGCGTAACGGGCCAGCAGGAAGGCAATTTCAGAAGCGTCTGCTTTACCAAACTGAGCCGCTGCCCATTCCTGCGTATAGGTCTGTAACTGGTCAGGGCCTATTCGCTCTGGATTCCAGGCATAATCCAGAAAAAAAGAAATAGGAAATTCCATGGGTTTCAAGTCACCCACATTCACAATCCAGATGTTTTTAACCTGATGCTCCCAGGCCAGATGCATCTGCTCCCAGATTCGGGGTAGTGGATTGGTATTCAGCCATTTGTAATTTCTGGGTCCGCCTACGTAATCAAAGTGGTAATAAATCCCGTATCCTCCCTTCCGGCTTCCAGCCTTTGGAGAAGGGAGCTTTCGCAGGTTACCCCAGTTATCGTCGCACAGCAATAGAGTAACGTCGTCGGGCACCCGCATTCCCTTGTCGTAATAATCCTGAACCTCTTTGTACAAAGCCCATAACTGCGGCGTTTCTTCGGCCCGTTTTCCGGTTACTTCCGAGATGATTTTCCGTTGGTCATCCACAATTTTTTCCAGCAGGGCAGTCGCCGTTTCTCTCGACATGGGTTCGTCTCCATCTCCCCTCATGCCGATGCTAACGATTTTCTCATTGGAAGCCCGCTTCATTCCCTCCCGCCAGAACTGACGCAGTTGCTGTGAGTTGGTTTCGTAATTCCAGGCACCTTTCCCTACTCGTCGCCACTCGTCATGGGCCCGCATTAAGGGTTCATGGTGAGACGTTCCAATCACGATGCCATACTTTTCAGCCATTTTGATATTCAGTGAGTCGTCCGCGTAAAAAGCGTTTCCCCACATGGCAGGCCAGATATAGTTCCCTTTCAGACGAAGGATAAGTTCGAATACTTTTTCGTAGAACTTATGGTTAAAGCCGCCAAATTTTTCTTTAGCCCATCCGCATAAGGCGGGGGCTTCATCGTTCAGAAAAATGCCCCGATACTTCACTTGGGGAGCATTCTGTAGCTGCGTATTTTTATGAATGTATACTTCGTTTTGCTTTTTGACCGGTACATCAGCCCACCAGTACCAAGGAGACACGCCCAACTGACGGGATAATTCAAACACGCCATACGCGACTCCCCTTCGATCATTACCGTTGATGACTAAAGCCTGAGAAATGGTGGGAGAAGGATTGCTTATAAGTCTGATCTGGTATGCTTCCCAGGTATCGGCCATACCTGAAAGTTTCTGGGCCGTTGCTAATTGCTTCAGAAATCCAGACTGTTCCATCGTGCCAATAGCAATGACGTTTTGACGAATCTTGTCCAGCGTATGGACCAAGGGCACCTTCCGCCCCGTTACCCGTTCAATATCCTGTTGAAGCAATTGAGCTGAGGTCTGAACCAGCTCTGCTTCTTTGGTATCCACATAAATAACGGCTTTCGTGACCGCAAAATTGGTAGGTTTCTCAGATACCATTTGCTGAGCATGGCCCACCGATAACCAAAGTATGCCTACTGTAATGAGTATTCCTATTTTCATGTTGAATGGGTATCCAATGAACTGACTTAGGAGTATGGGTAACTCCTCTCCTGTGAAGTAGTGATGCTGGCAATTGTCACGATAGAAAGGCCAGATCATTAATCAACTATCGCTTGTGCAGCTTCATTAAGCAGGCCAAGTATTGCCCGACCCAATTCATGACTTTTCAAAGAAATAGTTTAACAAAAGTAAAATACAAGCTTTCGCTGCTGTGAGAACAAATGTATAAAAGAGTGAAACAAATGTTCAATAATCTGTAACGTGTACCATTATACGTTATCCAGGTCCATAGAAATGTCCTCTTCCTACATTCCCTTGTTAATCGAAGCATTCATGCTTCCCAGTAGGGAGCTAAAAGGTATAAAACCATTTCATCGTCCAGATTTTCTTTTTGACAAGGATTCAGTCTATAAATATAAAGTGTCAATTGAACATTTATTTTCCGGTCAACCCGTCTAAAATCATAATTATATTAATAAATAATTACATTTGTCTTAGAGAATACCTCAAAAACATGCTTTAACTAAGGTAGAAAGGCACGAAAGTTAGTCTCTCCCTGCGTTCGAGCGGATGAAGGGAAGCGTATACAATTCGTCAAAAAAGCATTGGTAACGCTTCGCATGACCATGTGTACCTAGTCAAGGACGAACAGGATCTCAGCGAAAGGGAAGGAAATATATAGGGCATTTTTAAGGCTTTTCTTTTAACGATAATACATGCGGATTAAAAACATACTTGCTACCATTTTACTAAGCTGTACCCTCCTGTTTCCGACATTCGAGACATGGGCTGGACCGCAGCCCATGATGTTTACCTCGCTTACCACCAAAGACGGTCTTTCTTCAAACACCATTGCCGCTATTCTGAAAGACAAATACGGTTTATTATGGTTTGCGACGGAAGATGGGCTTAACAAATACAATGGTTCTAATTTCACGGTATACCACCATGAGCAATCCAATCCGAATAGCCTGGGCTCCAATGAGGTTTCTGCATTGTTCGAAGATGCTGCGGGTCGCTTGTGGATCGGAACCATTGAAGGTTCTCTCCATTTATACGACCGGAAAAAAGATTCATTCATTCGGATTAATGTTGGGTTGAACGTGTATTCCATTTGTAGCGATCAACAGGGGAGGCTGTGGGTAGGAACGCATTCGGGTGTGTTTAACGTAGATCCCCAAACGTTAAAAGTGACTCGACCTCCCATTAAAAATTATGCCTTAGTAGACGGTAAACCCTGTCGGCGGGTATTCGAAGATCAGCAAAAACGTATCTGGATCACTACCAATGATGGGCTGGTTGTCTATCAGAAGAAAACAAACCAGTTCAAAGCCTTTTTCCACGATCCCAACAATCCTAACAGTCTGGCGAGTAGTACGACGATGTGCATTACTCAGGACAAAAAGGGAAGAATATGGGTAGGCACTCAAAACGGTCTCAATCTGCTTTTACCTGACGAAAGTGGATTTAAAACGTTTCGTTACCAAAAGAATGATCCTGCATCTCTCAGTAATAATACGATTTATGCCATCGAGGCTGATGAAGCCAATCGATTATGGATTTGTACGGAAATGGGTCTGAACATTATGGATGGGGAGACGGGCAAAGTAGAAAGATACCTGCCAAACCCGAACGTACCGTTCAGTCTGGCCAATCGAGCCGTCAAGTGCATGTTCATTGATCGTATGGGCATTACCTGGTTAGGAACCTATCAGGGCGGCATTAACAAGTACGACAAAAATCTTACACTATTTGGTTTACAAAAAAGTCGGCCCGGTGATGCCGCCAGCCTCAGTGCCCCTTTTGTTACCTCTTTCGCCGAAAATCCTAACGGGGATTTGTGGGTCGGTACCGACGGTGGAGGATTGAATCTCTACCACCGCAAAACCAATCGATTCAGCCGGTTCAGGCTTTATTCAAACGAGGGAGCCGAATTACCTAACCTGGCTATTCTCTGCATGACCCTTGCTCCACGTAATCAGTTATGGATTGGTACATTTCAGGAAGGCTTGTTTTTGCTGGACGTTGCCACGGGAAAATGCCAGCAGTTCAAGGCAGGCCTGCCTCATGCCACTATTAATCACAATGATATATTCTGCTTAAAGACGGACAGAAGTGGCAAAATCTGGATAGGCACAAACGGAGGCGGTCTCAATTGTTTCGACCCGGTTCGAAAGGAGTTTACGTACCTCAACCCTCCCTCCCACCCAAGCCCATCCGTTATTCCGTTAAATGCTTACATACGAGCCATCGAAGAAGACCAGCAGGGTAATCTCTGGATTGGTTCGTTTGGAACAGGTCTTGCGGTGTTGAATCCCGTGACTCAAAAGGCCATTCGGTATGACAAGGGGAACAGTAACCTGCCTAGTAATCGCATCACGTCCATTCATGCCGATGAAAAAGGTTCCCTCTGGATTGGAACGAATGGGGAAGGACTGGTCCGATTTAATCCAGCCAGCCGTTCATTCATTCCCTATGGGGCCCAAAAAGGATTACCCAACGGCATCGTTAATAAAATTCTTAGCGATGGAGAGGGAAGACTTTGGGTAAGTACCAATAAAGGCATCAGCAGCCTGGATGAAGGAGGCAGCCGATTTACGAATTATACCGCTCACAATGGTCTTCAGGATGACATTTTCGCGTATGGATCGGGCTTATTAGCTTCAGATCAGACTTTGTTTTTTGGGGGTATTCAGGGATTTAATTTCCTTACTACCAGTACTATAAAATCAAGTGCTTTGTCGTACCCCATTCAATTTACCGATCTGAAAGTGGGTAATAAAACCATTACGGCCGCTGACTCAACCATTACCCCGGAGCATATTTCGCTGGCAAAAGTTATTCATCTGGATTACAAGCAGAATTTCTCCATTAGTTATGCCTCATTGAACTATACCAACGCCCATCAGAATGCGTATCGGTATCGGTTGAAAGGCTATCAGGAAGACTGGTATTACGCGGGCAAAACAACCGTAGCTCATTATACGAATCTCAATCCCGGTGAATACGTCTTCGAAGTACAAACCAGCACGCACGGCAATGTCTGGAACCCGCAGGGGGCATCGATTACCCTTGTAGTTCACCCGCCCTTTTATCTGACTATTTACGCCTACCTCTTCTATGCCTTCGCCCTTGGATTCACGATTTGGTACCTGCGTCGTCGTGGTATCCAGAAAATCAGGCAGAAATTTATGGAGGAACAGCAAAAGCGGGAGGTGCAACGCATTCGCGATCTGGACCAGATGAAAATCAAGTTCCTTACCAACCTGAGCCACGAATTCAGAACCCCTATTTCCCTCATTCTGGCCCCGCTGGAAGGCATTTTAGCTAAAAAACACGAGTCGGCTATCGATTCCCAGTTACAAACCATTGAAAGAAATTCAAAGCGATTGCTCAATCTGGTGAACCAACTGCTGGATTTCAAGCAAATTGAACAGCAGGAACAAACCCTGCATTTATCGACCAGAAACGTCGTCTCCTTCGTCAAAGAAACCTGCGATTCCTTTCAGGATCTTTCGGAGAAAAAACACATTGATTTTGTTTTTGAAAGCTACGCGGCTGATCTGGAGCTTACGCTTGACTTCGACAAAATTGAACGAGTGCTTTACAATTTACTTTCCAATGCCTTCAAGTTCACGCCTAAAGGGGGAAAAATCAGGCTTAAAGTTTTCTCCCAGATGGATGAACAAAATCCAGACCAGCACTGGCTCTGCGTTTCGGTCAAGGATACGGGCATCGGCATTGCTCAGGATAAACACTCGCAGATTTTTGAACGGTTTTATCAGGAAGAAACCCAGAATTCCATCATGAATCCAGGCAGTGGCATTGGATTATCCATTGCTCAGGAATTCGTCGTGATGCACGGCGGAAAACTTCTGGTTGACAGCGAGCCGGGGAAAGGCAGTACCTTCATCATGTATCTGCCTCTGGTGGAAGCTCCGTCTTCGCAGGTGGTTTTTCTTCAGGAAGAAAGGGCAGAGGCCGCCCCTCTGCTTACCGAAAAATCTGGGATCGGCCCCAGTGGCATTGATACAGCCGAGCGATTGTTAATTGTGGAAGACAATGACGAATTCAGGCATTACCTTATGGAGAGGCTTAAAGTACATTACCACGTTTTTGAGGCAGCAGATGGCCGGGAAGGCTGGCAGAAAACGCTTTCCATTCACCCTACGCTCATTATCAGCGACGTAGCCATGCCAAATGTAGACGGCATTGAGTTTAGCCAGAAGGTAAAATCAGATAAAAGAACCAGCCATATTCCCCTGATTCTGTTAACGGCCTCTACTGGCGACCAGCAGCAACTTAGGGGCTTGCTGTCTGGGGCTAATGATTACCTGACCAAGCCGTTCAATTTTGAGATTTTGAACGCTAAAGTCAATAACCTGCTGGCTTTGAACCGCGTTTCAAAAGGGTATTATTCCAAACGAATCAATCTGGTGAAACCGGAGGTTGAAATTGAATCGGGTAATGAAAAGCTGTTGAAAGATATTGCCTTCTTTATTGAAGAAAACTTGAATAACTCGCTGCTCAGTGTAGAGAATTTAAGTAAACACGTGGGCATGAGCCGGGGAACGCTGTACAGTAGGCTTCTGGAGTTAACGGGCAAGACCCCGGTAGAGTACATCCGGTCTGTCAAACTGGAAAAGTCAGCAATGTTGTTGGAAAAAAGCGATCTGAATATCTCTCAAATTGCTTACTCGGTGGGTTTTCCCAATGCTAATTACTTCACCAAGTCCTTTAAAAGCCAATTCAATATGCTGCCTTCGGAATATCGAAATGCTAAACATCTGGCGAATGAAGTCTAAAATCGTTTTGTAGAAAGCAGCCGATTTCAGACTTCATTCACCGGAGCATCCTAGATGGTAACGCTTTTGCCCGAACGTACCGATTTATAAATGGCTTCGACCACTCTGATATCCCGTAACCCCTCTTCGCCCGGGGCCATGAGGTCCGTTTGATTCATGAGGGCCAGGCAATCTTCATCCAGTTGTTTGGCCTGCTGATTTTTAATGGGAAAGTTGATAATCGTCCCGTCAGACATACTTCCTTTATTACCCAGATAGCCCGACTGCGGTTCGAGTTTCAGCCAGCCTTTCTCATAGTTAACCTGCAAATAGTTCATATTGATGCCAAAGCTCGTCTGGCAGGCAGCCCGTGCCCCACTGGGGAAATCCAGCATGAACATCATAGTTTCTTCGACTTCTTTGTAGATGTCAGGCCGCGTGGTAGAAGCCTGGGCGATCACACTGATGGGCTCTTCCCCCGTAGCCAGTCTGGCTCCCTGCAAAGCATATACTCCCATATCCCCCATCACACCACCCCCAAGGGCTTTTTTCTGCTTCCAGTGGTCCGTCCGACCATCGAAATACCCGGCGGCACTGTTAATCATCTTTACTTTTCCGAATTTCTGTTCTTTGGCTACCTTCATCACTGCCTGAATATTCGGATCGTGCTGACAGCGATATCCAATGGCCAGTTTCACCTTGTTGCTTTTACAGGCGGCAATCATGGCTTCACAATCCGCTACCGAAGGGGCCATGGGCTTTTCACAAAACACGTGTTTGCCCGCCTTTGCAGCCCGAACGACAAATTCCCGGTGCATGGAAGGCGGAAGCACAACGTAGACTACGTCAATGTCAGGGTTATTAGCAATCTGATCGAAATTCTGGTAGTTGTAAATGTTTTTGTCCGGGATCTTATACTTGGCTTTCCAGGCCTCTGCTTTGGCAGGCGTACCCGTTACAATTCCGGCCAGGTAGCACTTTTCAGTCATTTGAAGAGCCGGTGCCAGCAAGTCCGTGCTGTAGTAACCCAGCCCAACTAGGGCAATGCCTAGCTTGTCTTTCTTCGGTGCTGTGGCGGCTATTAACGCGTTTCCGGAAAATAAAGTGGCGGCACCCGCCAGTGATAAGGTCGTTAAAAACTCCCGTCTTTCGATTTGAGTCATATTTTAAGTGATTTTGATTCAGAGCTTTTCACTTTCCCCTGCACTTCCTCTGCTCTGCTTTTTTCGGTTTAGATTTCTACGAAAGTTACCCATTCCATCTGAAATGTACCTCTGCCCGCTGAACCAGAGCGATGCTAACAAATGAAGAAAGAGGGAGCACCCCTCTTTCTTCACATCAAGTACACCGTATTAGCTTCCTTTCCTGGCATTTAATCCAGAAAAGAACCAGCGTTTATAAATAGCCTGGATTCTGATAAGCGGCTTTTTCATCAGCCGACATGTCCATGTTATCAAGCTGCCCCTGAGGAATAGGTCTGAGGTAGTGATAATTTTCGATTTTTCTGTTGAACGTAGAGGGCGTATGGTTTCCTACCCCTGGCCCACAAATCGTATAAGTCGAGGCAAGCTCTTTCCATTTCTGCGTACGAACCAGATCATACCAGCGGTAGCCTTCCCCGTAATATTCACGCGAACGCTCGGCCAGAATGTAGTTAACATCAATCGTAGCGGGAGTCGCCGCAATCATGGCGGCACTATTGTCCTGTACTTTGGACACATTCCCCTGATTGTACCAACGCCATTTACCTGCCCGTGCCCGAATCACATTGATGAGATCCCTTGCCGTTTGTCCTGCCTGTGTCGTCGCTCCTTTTACCGCTGCTTCTGCCGCAATAAAATAAAGTTCTGAGAATTTAGCGATGTTAAAGGGACGGGTACTTGCCGCATTGGGCTGACCTAATCCGTTACCATTATCCGTGCGATAAACACCTAACTTCCAGAGGCCTGGATAAACCAACCGACTGATGCCACTGGGTCCTACTACGTAGTCGGCCCGACCTGGCAGTACGCCCAGGCCCATTCCACTCTTGTATACTGAATTAGAATAGTCGATGGCTGTCGATGGCTCCTGATCCAGGAAGGTCATAATCGCCTCTCCCGGACGAACCTGTAGGTTGTTTGCATTGTATAAAAATTCGTTGGTAACCCCAGCCTTATTCCAGTTACCCCGATAAGCCGTAGTAAACGTACCGTCGTAGCGGGAATCGTTGGTTTTATCGGCAAACGTTTTGTTAAAAACCTCGTGAGGAGGAGCCATGCGTACCCAGGGGCGTCCTAAAGACTGAGCCGCTTCCCGTTGCACGGAATTGACCGTGCTGGGGGCACTCCAATTGGTCTTTGAGCTTGTAATGCTGGTATAATTCCAGGTTAACATCCACACGGCAAAGTTATCCGCATCACCACCACCGGCATACGTCAGGCTTGAACCATTAAACAGCTCACTGCTTTCGGTATGATCCGCATAGAGCAACAATTCACTGTTCCGATCGTTCGAACCCAGGTTTACGTCATAATAGGTACTCTGTAATCGGAAAGGACCAGGATTATTGATGGCCTGTGTCGCTACATCATACGCCTTCTGGAAGTACCACTGAGCATCGTGTCCGTCTGGGTCAGTCCGATTTGTAGCTGGGTACGTAGGAATATTATTTGGATTTTGCAGCCACCAGCCGTAGGTTAAATAAGCTTTGGATAGGTAAAGACTAGCCAGCGTTTTGGTTACTCCACCGATCACTCGTCCACTCGCAGGCAGGTCATTTACTGCCTTCACCAGATCAGGAAAAATAACTTTGGTGTATACTTCAGGAACCGTGTTGCGTTTCGACGTTCGGAGCGTAGAAATGTTGAAAGCTAACTCACCCGAGCCCAGATCCAGAGGCACGCCTCCGAAGGTCTGAACCAGCATGAAGTAATCAAAGGCCCGAAAGAACCGTGCTTCGGCAATTAACGCTTGCGAAATCCCAACCGCAGTGGCGTTTTCAATCACCCCATTGGCGGTATTGATATTCGGGAAGGCATTGTACCACAGGTTACTGGCATCACTCGCCAGAGGCGTAATGAGTTGATCCGTAGACAAATCGTGCGATTGAAAGTTGCTTCCGCCCCCACTGGCACCCCAGGTTGCCTCGTCGGTTCCGGTCATGCAGGAATTATAGAAATAAGCATTTCCGAAAATCCAACGCAGGTGAGCATACATCCCCGTTAACCCACCGTATACTCCTTTTTCGGTTTTGAAATATTCAGGGGTGTAAATGGCTCGTGGCTTCTCGTCTAATATTTTGGTACAACTCGTAAACAAGAGCGTCAATACGGCTGCTGCTTTGAGATTTTTTATGTGTAAACGTTTCATAGTAATGCTTTTAGAAAGTCAGATTGACACCTACGATATAGTTTCTGGTCGAAGGCGTGTTCGTGCCAATGGTCAGGATGCGTCTGAGGGCAGAGGATAAAGGCACCGCCGCGTTTTCGTTGCCATACGAGTTGGTTTCTGGATCCATTCCTGACTCGCGGTGATAGGGCGAGAACATCACGAATGGGTTCTGAGCGGTGAAGTACACGCGGAGGGTATTCATCCCTAGTCTTCCCAACACCTTGCTGTCTACGTTGTAGCCCAGCGTCATGGTACGGATTTTCAGGAAAGAAGCATCGAAATAGCCCAGTGTACTGCCATATTTCGGGTTGTCACCACCAATACCACCGGGTGCGGGGTATTTCGCTCCGGTATTTTCTGGGGTCCAGTAATCCACTCTTACGTTATTTCCAGCCCGGGCATTCAGGTTGTTCAGGTAACCCGAAGAACCATAAAGGGTACTGTTAAGCAAGCCGCCGCTTTTAAAAACGCCTACGATGTTCAGATCAAATCCTTTGTAAGCAACCCGGGTGTTCAGACCTCCCTGGAAATTCGGCTGCATGTTAAGAATCTGGCGATCAGAGGCATTGATGGCCCGCGTTGGAGCTCCATCCGAGTTATAATCGCCGGTGTATTTCACCCGAATCATCCCCGCATTACCACCGGGTTCGTAAATATTGCGGAATTGATCATTCTCCTGCCAGAGCCCTATTTTTTCATAATCGTAGATTACGTTAATCGGATGGCCCACAAACCACCAGTTTCCTTCGTCACGCTGTTGACCGGAAGACAGAGATACCAGTTTGTTACGGTTGGCATACACGTTGAAACCTACGTCCCAGGTCCAGCCATTCGCGTTTTCCAGCACCGTTCCGTTCAAGTTAAACTCGACACCTTTGTTTTGCGTCTGACCAATGTTGGCTGTATAACCGCCTACCCCAGAGGTGGGAGGCAAACCAACGCCGAGAAGTACATTCTTCGTTTGCTGTTCGTAAAGTTCGAACGTACCTGACAGCCGGTTATTGAAGGCTTTGAAATCCAGACCAATATTGATCGTGTTTGAAAACTCCCATCCTAAACGAGGGTTTGGAGCATTAGACACGTAAAATCCGGTAGCGTAGTTCGAACTGCCAAAGTTGTAAGGCCGGGTTGACAAAAGTCCCAGGGTTTCGTAAGGGTTTACGGCCTGATTAGACGTTTGACCGTAGCCTACCCTCAGCTTTAACTGGTTGATTTGGGTAACGCCACTCATGAATTGTTCCTTGGAAATATTCCATCCGGCTGAAATCGCGGGATACGCATTCCATTGGTGTCCTTTGGCTAAGCGGGATGAACCATCCGCCCGGAAAGTCACACTTAACATATACCGATCATCGAAAGAGTACATGACACGACCCATGTAGGACAACAATCCCCATTGGTTATAGCCCTGATTCGCTGGGTTTACGGTAATGATTCCATCGGCCCGGCCCAGGTTATAGAACTGAAAGGCATCGGATGGAATATCCCGGGCCCCAATAGAAGACGAATTGAAGGTATTCTGCTGAGCGGAGTATAACCCTACCGCGTTAATCTCATGTTTCCCAAACTTGCGGTCGTAGCTAAGCAAGTTTTCGATGGCCCAGTTGAGGGTATGAGAATTACCAATCCCCGCCGTAGATACGTTCAGGGGGTTACCACTGAAAACGCCCTCACCGGTGTAGTTTCCGCTGGTACTCTGCCGGTAGTTCAACCCTAAGTTAGCCCGGTACTTCAATCCCGTAACACCAGGAATCTGTATTTCGGTGAACAGGGTGTTGTAAGATCCATAAGCCCGCGTCTGATCAATGTATTTATCTCCCAGTGCATTAAACCGCTCCAGCGAAGGCACCCATTGAGGACCAGACGTTTGCTCCTGAATGATGGTCTTCATCGAACCATCGGCATTGTAGGGATTGGCAATGGGAGATCTTCCCAGGGCCATTCCTACGGCAGGCACACTGTTTCCGTTACTCACCGTAAAGTTGGAGTTCGTCGAAAAACCTACCCGGAAATGCTTGTTAATGTCCTGCGTAATGGAAGCCTGAAGCGAGTAACGCGAGAAATCCTGAAGAGGCACCACGGCGTTTTCTCTGTAATAACCCAAGCCAAAGGAATAGTTTCCATTTTCAGAGCCACCCGATACGTTAATATCATGACTGCTCATCAGGCCGGTTCTATAGATTTTATCCTGCCAATCGGTATTTACATCGTTAGATTCGTCAATTGTATTTTGGAATTTTTGCAAACTTGCGGCCCGCAGAGCGGCAAATTCAGGCCCGTTCATCATCGGATACTTGGCAAAAACGGTCTTGGGACCGTGAAAACCATTGTACGAAAACGTAGCTTTCTGTCCTCTTTTACCCGTATTTGTGGTAATCAGAATGACACCGTTTGCACCCCGGGAACCATAAATCGCCGTCGCCGAAGCATCCTTCAGGATGTCAATGCTCTTGATATTGTTCGAGTTAATATCCGTGATAGAACCTGAGAAAGGAATCCCGTCCAGCACGATCAGCGGAGCATTATCTGCTCGGAGGGAACGCTGGCCACGAATCAGAATATCCATGGCAGCTCCGGGCTTAGTGGAAGTCTGTGAAATCTCCACCCCCACAATCCGGCCCTGTAAGGCCTGAGATATGTTCGCCGAAGGAATTTCCCGCATCACATTCCCGGTCACGGAAACAACCGACCCCGTCACGGCTTCCTGACGCTGAGTACCGTAACCTACTACGACTACTTCGTTGAGGACTTTATCATCGTTGGAAAGCACTACATTTAAAACGGTCTGTGATCCAATCGCCACCTCTTTGGGAGCATACCCTACCAATGAAAAGATCAGCGTCGCGTCGCCTGGGCGGATGGTTAGTTTAAAATTACCATCCTGATCGGCGGTGGTTCCACGGGTGGTTCCCTTGATCAGCACGTTTACGCCCGGAAGTCCTTCACCATTTTCCCCGGTAACTTTCCCTCTGATTTCAGTATCTACCGCGACCTTCCCCCGCGGCCCTGCCTTCGTAACCTCACGGAGGCGAACAGGGCTGTTAGGTTCGGCCATACTGGCGTGAGTCAGCACAACCATCAATACTACTTGCAGCAGCGGAGATTTTAAATCCCTTCTGCGGACCTTCCGAATGGTAGAAAATCGATGCATACTTTTTTTATGATTTAACAATTCACTTGAGATTTAAAGGCAAAATCTTCCTGACCATTCCTGCCTGGGAATGGAACCGTACGATCAACCATGCGGGTTGATCAATCAGTCAAAGGGGTTAAATGGCTACGTTGCCACTAGCGATCTGGACTCGCATTACTTCGATCAAAACTGTTTTGAGTGTATGGATTATCAGTACAAAATCTACTAACTTTACTGAGTATACGTAACCTTAACTTACGTTCCTGTTCCCAATGATTTACGAGTGGAACCTCGGCTTACGTTACAATGGATTTAAAGCGTTCGGAACGGATATATTTAAAAATACGATCTTTTTCGCTCTGCTTTATTCCCTTTAAATAAGTAGAAAAAGCATAATTTTTTTGATAATATTTTTAACTAATCATTGAACAAATGTACTTCTAACACGAAGAATGAAGAGAGAAGATTTGTATAAATAAATGCTACAAATGTTCAAAAGAGCTCTTTTTTATAAAAAACTGCCTATAAAATTGAACGGAACCCGGATATACGGCCCAGAACCGACGGTTTCTTGGGGGATACCCAGCCTTTTTTGACAAATACTTAACAAGATTTTAAAACAGGATTACCGAGGCGATGCCAATCCCATCGCCTGCATTGACCTGACTTATTTCAGAAACGATTGGCCTGACTATACTGACTGGCACTCTGCCCCGTAATTTTTTTGAAGCTTCGTGAAAAGTAGGATAAACTTTCGAAGCCTGTCTCTTCGGCAATTTCTGATAAGCTCAGGGAAGTCGTCAGCATTAAATATTGAGCCCTTTCGATTCTTCGCTGCATGAGGTATTCCAAGGGCCGCTGACCCGTCGCCTGTAAAAAAGTTTTAGAGAAGTAATGAGCACTTTGATTAACCTCCCCGGCGAGCAATTCCACCGTCATCGGTTCGGATAGATGCGTTTGAATATACAATACCGTTTTCTCGATTTTAGGCGATAGTCGGCCCCGTTGGGATGAAAGAAATTCTTCATCCGTTAAAAATCGGGACAGTAATTGTAGAATCAGTCCGTTCGTTTCTACGTATGCCGCAAAGGAGATATCATTATTCTGCTGCTGGAAACCCTTGAGTAAAGGTTGGTTCTGATACTCTCTGGGGTCATCGCTTCTTCTCAAGTCACGTCCTGGATTTAATTGCAGCAGACGCTTAAAAAGTAAGAAATCTTCGGGTATCGATGGAATTTTCAGTACCCTTCGGCTATAGGTAAAAAGCGAAAGTCCGGTTGGGTTATCTTCTAAAAAGTGTACGTAATACTGGCTTAAAAAATCCCGGCACGAATGATCACACCTAGTAAAACTTGGAATCAGATACAAGTATCCCTTCTCCAGAAGCAGGGCCTGATCGGTGTCTCCCAGCGAACCTGACCCGTCGTCAATGAGGTAAATTCGATAAAAGGGGCTCATTACATCTTTGTAATTCCACGATTTGTTCAACTGAACATAATCTGTATGCAATAATGAAAAAGTAGCTTTAAAGCCCGTATTGTGCATAAATAGCTGTTATATTAGGTCTAGTTAAGTAAAAAATGTACGTAAGTAATTTTTCAAAATTATTCATAAAACCCGATTTGTTAAAATTAAAAGCCTTTTTGTACAATTTAAATATTTTATTATACAATACATTTGTATCGTTGAAAGTCTCCATTGAACATGTTTTGCATTAGCCTCAGGATTTACTTATGAATCGTAGAACTGCTCTTAAAAGTACGCTTGGTTTATTACCCGCTTTAAGCCTCTCTAATATTGCACTAGGCTCTATAGCTGATCAGATCACCAGAAAAGGACCTTTCTTACCTACCTGGAAATCGCTCGAGCAGTTTCAGACGCCTAATTGGTTTAAAGATGCGAAATTTGGGATGTGGGCTCACTGGGGACCGCAGTGCCAGCCCGAAGCCGGCGATTGGTACGCCCGGGGCATGTATCAGGAGGGTAGCCATCAGTATAACTACCACCTCAAAAAATATGGACATCCCTCCAAATTTGGGTTCAAGGATGTCATCCACGAATGGAAGGCGGAAAACTGGGATCCAGAAGAGTTAGTCGCTTTGTATAAGCAAGCTGGAGCTCAATACTTTATGGCCATGGCGAATCACCACGATAACCTGGACCTGTATAACAGCAAACACCAGCCTTGGAATTCCACCAAGGTCGGTCCCAAAAAAGACATTATTGGTGGCTGGGAAAAAGCGTCCCGTCGGCAAGGCCTTCCGTTCGGCGTGAGTGTGCACGCGGCTCATGCCTGGAGCTGGATGGAAACGGCTCAGCGGAGTGACAAACAAGGGCCTTATAAGGGCGTTCCTTATGACGGCAATGTGACCAAAGCTGACGGAAAAGGCAAGTGGTGGCAAGGCATGGACCCACAGGAGTTATATGCCCAAAATCACCCCTTGAGCAAAAATAGCTGGGACGATGGTATGATTCACAGTCAGTGGAACTGGGGCAACGGTGTAGCTAAACCAACCAAAGCGTACTGCGATAAGTTTTTAAAGCGTACCATTGATCTCATTGATCAGTACAATCCCCAATTCGTCTATTTCGATGATACAGCCCTGCCACTGTGGCCCATCGATGACGCTGGGCTAAAAATTGCAGCTCACCTTTATAACAAAAATATAGATAAGGATGGGAACCAACAGGCCATTGTGTTTGGCAAAGTGCTCGACGAGCAGCAACGCAAATGCATGGTTTGGGACATCGAAAGAGGACAGAGCAATGCCATTGAACCCCTGCCCTGGCAAACCGATACCTGCATTGGGGACTGGCACTACAACCGGGCGGTGTACGATCGGAAAGGGTATAAATCGGCGAAAATGGTCATTCAAACCTTAGTTGACGTAGTCAGCAAGAATGGAAACCTGATGCTTAATATTCCGGTACGGGGCGATGGTAGCATTGATGAGCAGGAGCGGGCTGTAGTGGTCGAAATTGGTAACTGGATGAAAGTCAATAGCGAAGCCATCTATGGTACTCGCCCCTGGAAGGTGTTTGGCGAAGGACCAGCCCAGGAAGGAGCAGCCCCCCTTTCGGCTCAGGGTTTCAACGAAGGCAAAGGCAAAGCTTTTACTTCCCAGGATATTCGGTTTACGGCCAAAGGCGAAGCTTTGTACGCGACGCTCATGGGCTGGCCTGATGATAAAAAAGTGGTAGTCACCTCACTGGCATCTGGTAAGGGCTTACATACCTCCCCCATTCGCCGCGTTTCGTTGCTTGGAGGTAATGATTCATTGTCTTTTGAGCAAACCAATCAGGGTCTTGTCGTTCAGCTACCCGAAAATAAACCAGCATTGTCCTATGCCAACGTGTTGAAAATTGTCTAGACCCGCGTATGAAAAAGTTCTGCCTTGCTCTGGATTTGAAGGACGATCCCGAGCTCATCCGCCAGTATGAAACTTATCACAAATCCGAAAATGCCTGGCCTGAAGTCACCCAAAGCATACTCGATAGTGGCGTGACCGCCATGGAAATCTATCGCACCGGCAATCGGCTCTTTATGATTATGGAAACAAAGGATGATTTTGACTTTCGTGTGAAAGAGCAAATGGATCGCAACAATGCCAAAGTCATGGAATGGGAAGCCCTTATGTCACAATTCCAGCTTCCCCTGAGCTGGTCAGCTGAACATGAAAAATGGGTACAAATGGATCGCATCTTTACCTTAATCCCTGCTTAACCTTTGGGTCACAAGTAAGCTGTTTGTAGCTTTCGTTTGGGCACATCTATTACGTATATACATTAACGTTAATTAATTATGTTGTGTTTTGCAAGCTTGCTCTTCTGGTGTTCTGGAAGCGTAAGCTTGCCCATAGCACTTGCTTCTTCCCCAATCATTTTAATAAGATTTTCTCGATTCTATTTTACTACCACACCCGTTTAAGCTTATCAATGCTTTCTCACATAGCTCGCTAAGCCTATGAACTAAGATCCCTCTAGTGCCTCTATTTTCTCCTATGCTAACATGGGTTAGCCCTCTACAGCCTTTAACCGGGGCTGCTTTGTAACCTTTATTTTACCTTAATACATTTACTATGAAAACCTCTATTTTCCCCCTCTCCCAAAGGGTGATGCAGCAAGCAATCCTACTAGGATTTACCTTAGCTGCCGGTTCTTCTCAAGCCGGGGCCGTTCGAGCACTTCCTTTACCTACTGAAAAGAGTCCTACATCCGTTTTCCCTTTTCACCTGAGCAAGAAAAATGCGATCCCTGCTTTTATCCTCACGGGTAAAATCACGGATGAAAAAGGAGCGGCCGTTCCAGGAGCTACGATTCGCTTGCAGGAAAACGCAAACATTGGAACCACCACTAACCCTGACGGGAAATTTTCGCTGAGTATTCCTAGTGAAGGCGGTACTTTACTTATTTCTTCCGTGGGTTACGTCAGTCAAAGCGTCGTAGTTAGTGCCAGTAAGACGGTCGTGGATATTGTTCTGCAAACCGACAGTAAAGCTCTGACCGAAGTAGTGGTGGTAGGGTATGGTACACAGAAAAAAGTAAACTTAACGGGTTCTATTTCCAGTATCTCGACCAAAGAAATTGAAAACCGTCCCATCACGCAGGCTTCTCAGGCTTTATCCGGTTTGGTAACTGGGGTAGTCGTCTCTCAGGGTTCCGGTCAGCCTAGCAATGACGGAGCAGGCATTACTATCCGGGGAATTGGTTCATACGGAGCCGGTGGAGGCCCCCTGATTCTGGTGGATGGTCTGGCTACGTCTATTAATGATGTAGACCCCAACAACATCAAAAGCATTTCTGTGCTCAAGGATGCCGCCTCCGCCTCCATCTACGGAAGCCGGGCCGCCAACGGGGTTATTCTCATCGAAACCAAACGGGGTCAGAGTGGCAAACTACAGGTGACGTATAATAATTACCTGGGCTGGCAAAAGCCCACCGCACTACCTGAATTTGTGGACTCCTGGGAGTACGCTCAGCTCAAGAATGAAGCCAATCAGAATTCGGGGCAGTCGCCCTCTTACACGGCTGCTCAGATTGAGACTTTTCGCAACCAGTCTGATCCAGACAATTACCCGAACGTACCGCATTTTAAAAACCTGCTGACCTTAGGTAGTGGTTTTCAAATGTCGCACTCCCTGAATTTTGCGGGCGGTACTGAGCGGAGTCGCAATTTGTTTTCCGTGAGTTACCTGTCGCAGGACGGTATTGTGGCTAAAAATGGGTACACTCGCTACAATTTCCTTTTCAACAATGATACTCAGCTCAACGACAAGCTGACGCTAAAAGTAAGTTTACAAGGATACACGGCTGAAAATCACTCGCCTAACCAAAGCGGCGGCGGGATGAACAGCATGATCAATTTTGCCGTTCGTCAGGGGCCCATCTACGCCGGACGAAAATCGGATGGAACCTATGGTTACCAGGATAATTATAGTCCCGAAGCCTGGTTATCCAGCAACTCTTTCTATAAAGGAACGAACAAATACTTTTTAGGAGGAGCGGAAATGAACTGGAACATCCTGCCGGGATTGAATCTGAGTGGCAAAATCGGCTATAACTTCTGGAGTAGTTATAACAAAGACTACGTTTCTGATTTTCAGTTTGATGCTAACAAATATGTGGGTCCTAATACCCTCAACGTGTACTCAGGTCAGGGTACTCAGGTAACCTTACAATCCCTACTTTCCTACGCTAAAGTGATTCAGGATCATTCCTTTACCATTCTGGCGGGGGTGTCGCAGGAAGAATACAATGATTCGTACATTTCAGGATTCCGCAAGGACTTTCCTACCTCTTTACTTTACGAGTTAAATGCGGGTTCAGGCACGGGCATGAGTTCCTCGGGTTCGGCCTCTTCCTGGGGGATTCGCTCGGTTTTTGGCCGACTCAATTATTCATTCAAAGACCGGTATTTACTGGAAGCGAACCTGCGAGCGGATGGAACTTCCCGCTTCCCAGCCAAAGGCCGCTGGGGCGTTTTCCCGTCCTTCTCGGCTGGCTGGAGGCTCTCCGAAGAGGCATTTCTTAACACGGCTACTTGGCTGGATAACTTAAAACTGAGAGCCTCCTGGGGGATATTGGGCAATCAGAATGTAGGTACTTACCCTTACCAGAACCTGGTAAGCTTGTGGTCAGAACTACTCCTTCGGTGGAGCACTGGCTACGGGAGCGGCAACGACCCGACTTAGTAACGGAGATATTACCTGGGAACAAACAGCCATTTCCAATCTTGGACTGGATGTAAGCGTCTGGAAAGGAAAATTAAGCCTCGTTCTCGATATGTTTGATAAGAAAACAACGGGCGTTCTGTATACCGTTGCTACCTCTTCCACCCTGGGCTTGGGTACATCAGCCGTTAACATTGGAAGTGTCAAGAACACGGGTTTTGAGGCTCAATTAACGTATCGGGGTAAAAGCAATGGGGTTAACTGGGCCATTTCACCTAACTTCTCCTACATCAAAAACCGCATTACGGCTTTAGCCGATGGTTTACAGCAAAACATTGGCAGTGGCCTCTTTGTAGGACAGCCCATCGGGGTTATCTACGGGTATGAAGCTGACGGATTATTCACAAGTACAGATGACATCAGCAAATATCCCACCCAACCCTACTCGGCCCAACCGGGTTTTGTTCGCTATAAAGATATCAGTGGACCCAACGGTGTTCCCGACGGAAAAGTAGACGCCACCTATGACCGCAAAGTTATTGGTACCACTGTTCCCAAATATACCTTTGGTACCAATCTGTCCATTGATTATAAGGGGTTTGATTTCTCTGCATTGATTCAGGGGCTGGCGGGTTATCAGAAACAAATTGGCTCTTATTCGGCCTTTGCGTTTTACAATGGTGGACAAATTCAACGCTGGCAGGTAGAAAACCGCTGGACGACCGAAAACCCCGATCCCAACGCGAAATATCCCAAGCTAACTAACCTTCAAATGGGCAGCGGAACCATCCAGACCTCTACCTACTGGAATCGGGATGGTAGTTTCGCTCGTCTGAAAAACCTACAGGTGGGGTATAGCCTTCCCACGGAAGTGCTTCAAAAATGGAAGATCAGCCGACTGCGTCTGTACTTCAGCGGGCAGAATCTCTTCTCTCTTAACAAGTTCTACAAAGGCTGGGACCCCGAAATGACGAATGCCACGGGAGATGGCAGTCAGTTCTATCCCATTACCAAGGTTTACACCTTCGGTATCAACCTCAACTTGTAGTACTCCTAAAAGATCAAGCAGCGATGAAAAACATACTTTTTCCTACTACTCGACGAATAGTTACCAGCCTACTTACTATTCTCACAGCTACTATTGTACCGAGCTGTAAACCCGATTTTTTCGATAAGCAACCCCTGGATGCCATTTCGGATGCAACTTTCTGGAAAACCGAGAAGGATGCAAACCTGGCTCTGGTAGGCTGTTACAACTTTGGTTCGGGTTGGGCTACGGGAGACTTCTTTGGTGGAATGTCCATGATTTATCTGGACATGATGGCTGGCTTTGGTTCTGAAAAAGAACTTATTCCTGATGCCGTTACCAATGGTACATTGAATTCAGCTTACTGGCTTACGGGTGCTTTCTGGAGTAACTCGTACACCACCATTGCCCGTTGTAATAATTTTCTGGAACGCGTCAATACGATTTCCATTAATGAGACAACCAAGGCTATGATGGTTGCCGAAGTAAAAACGATCCGAGCCTATTTGTACCTGAACCTGGCCTTGTACTTTGGGGATGTTCCCATGCCGACCAAAACGCTTAGCATTGCTGAAGCTAATTCCATCAAGCGAACCTCGAAAGCCGAGGTGTGGGCTTTTGCTGAAAATGAACTGAAAAGCAGTTTTCTCAATCTTCCTTCCACCCGTCAGGCCAGCGAACGCGGACGTATTACCTCAGGGGCTTCCTTAGCTATTTTAGGACGATTGCAAATGGCCGAGAAAAAATGGAGTGATGCCGCTGCTACTTACAAGCGAATCATGGACAGTGGCGTTTACAGTGTGGATCAGACAGGTTTCTCCCAACTTTTCTGGCAAACCGGAGAAAATAGTAAGGAGGTTGTTTTTGCTCACGAATACCTGGAAGATTTTCTGAGCACCGTCATGCTGCAATACCTCTACCCAGAAACTTACGGCGGATGGCATCAGTTTTCTCCTTATAACGAATTGGTACAATCCTACGAATGTACGGATGGAAAGACGGTAGACGAATCTCCTCTTTACAACTCAAATGATCCCTATGCCAATCGGGATCCGCGTCTGGATTATACCATCATGATTTCAGGACGTACGAAGTTTAAAGGGATTACCTACGAGGCCAGTCCTACTTCCAATTCTCCCGACCGCATTACGCGTTACAACTGGAGTGGGTATTGCATCAACAAGTTCATGGACCCTTCTTTTTCGGGAAGTCTGACTAACTATGGAGGTAATTTCCCGCTCATTCGTTATCCCGAGGTGTTGCTGAGTTATCTGGAATCAAAACTGGAAGCAGGAGAAACCATCGACCAGGCCTTACTTAACTCGACCATTAATTTGGTAAGAGGTCGTAGCTCGGTAGGGATGCCTGCCGTTACGGCTACAAACGCGGCCAGTCTACGAACCATTATTCGTCGGGAAAGAAAGGTAGAATTTGCCTTTGAAGGGTTGCATTACTATGATATTCAACGCTGGGGTACTGCCGCTACTGAATTAAATCGGCAGTTTACGGGGATGAAACTCACCAATACTCCGGCTACTTACAAAGATTTTCCGGTTGATAATCAAGGCTTTTTCCTGTATCAAAAACGGAATTTTGTGGCTGGAAGAAATGAGCTATGGCCCATCCCTCAATCGGAGAGAGATATTAACCCGAATTTAACTCAAAACCCTGGGTATTAGGGCGAGCGGGAGGGTCTTTTCGATACGGGAAGGCTCTCCTTTTTTAATATCTGCTCTTTTGGGGAAGAAGGTAAAAGCCTGCCTACATTCCCTATCCATCCATTTTCCAGTAGCCTCATGGGGCATTTATGTATATGACTCCAACAATTTCTTCCCTATTTGTACAGGTAGGATGAGCCTATCTCCATCTATTATAACAAATAGGGTCCTTCGTTTACTCGATTGAGCACCCAGCCAGGCATCATTTATCGGACCTCAACATTGAATATGCAAAATCAATCAAACCCAACGGAATCGTTTCAATTAAGTGCCCTCTCTCTGCCTCCCGTTATTTTCGGAACCAGCGGTCTGGGTAATATTTACGAAGCCACTCCCTTTGAAACCAAGCTTAGCATTGTTCAGGCCTGCGTAGCTCATTCACCTGGAAAAGCCGTTTTCGATACCGCAGGGAAATACGGAGCCGGACTAGCCCTGGAAGCTCTGGGTCAATGTCTGGAAGCCTTACGAGTGGACCCCAGTGATGTATTAATCAGCAACAAGCTAGGCTGGTATCAGGTGCCACTCACCACTCCCGAACCTACCTTCGAGCCCGGCGTGTGGAAAGATCTGAAACATGATGCCGTCCAACGCATTAGTTACGAAGGTATTCTGGAATGTTTTCATCAGGGCAATGCCTTACTGGGTAAGTATACCTCACAATTAGCCTCGGTCCATGATCCCGACGAATACCTGGCCAAAGCAACCAGCCCGGAAGAAGAAGAGGCCTTGTATCAGGATATATTAGAAGCGTACCGGGCTTTAGCAGAATTAAAAGCCTCGGGGCAAATTCTTGGTATTGGCGTGGGTTCCAAACAGTGGCAGGTCATCGAACGCCTTTCCAACGATGTGCCGCTGGACTGGGTGATGATTGCGAACAGTCTTACGCTTCATGATCACCCGGCAGCACTCGTAGCCTTTATTCAAAAGCTGCATCAAAAAGGAGTTGTTGTGATTAACTCGGCGGTATTTAACGGCGGCTTTCTCATTGGCAGCGACTATTATAACTATCGTCTGGTAGATGAACAGACCGAAGAAGGAAAAAAACTAGTGGAATGGCGGACAAAATTCTGGTCGGTGTGTGAGCAATTTGGGATAAAACCCGCCGAAGCTTGTTTCAATTTTGGCTTTACTATTCCGGGCGTTAGCAGTGTGGCTTTAAGCACGACCAAGCCCGATAAGGTAAAGTTGAACGTTGAAATGGCAACCAAGAAGATTCCAGAGGATTTTTGGGAAGCCTTAATGAAAGAAGGGTTGATTAACGCAAGATTCTAACACCATTGGTCTTTTTTACCGAAAGAAAAGTAAGTCCCTCCTAACGACTATTTATCAAACTAATAGTCGTTAGGAGGGACTACTATTATGGATTGGCTATTGAGGAGAATTGAGGGCCCGAGGCGTTTATAAAAATCAGGCTCCTTGTAATTCCCCTTGATTGATTTCTTCCATTACTTCGGCAAAAAACCGAATCGATTTTAGCCGATCTTCCAGAGCATAGGTAGGGCACACGGCGATGAGCTCGTTCACCTGCGTTTCTTCCAAAAAAGCCTGAATCTGCTTTTTCACCGTTGCTTTACTACCCACAAAGGAATATTTCAGCATTTGATACAAGGTAGGATGATTCAGCAATTGCCTCAGTTCATCGGTCATTTCCGTCGGCGGTTGCAGGGCGTCTTTTGATCCCGTCAAGACTCCAAGAAACATGCGTATGAGTGTGGTGAACAACTGTTCTGCTTCTTCATCCGTATCAGCAATCAATACATTAACCCCAGCAATCGTATACGGCTGACTTAACACCTCGGAAGCCTGAAATTCCCTGCGGTAAATCGTTAAGGCATTCAACAAATGCGTAGAAGCGAAATGGCTGGCAAAGGCATAGGGTAAGCCCTTTTGAGCAGCCAAGTGGGCACTATCCATACTGGACCCTAAGATATAGAGAGGTACATCGGTGCCTTCCGCAATGGGGGCTCTTACTTTCGAATACTGATTGTCTTTTGAGAAATACTGCTGAATTTTGACGATTTCTTCGGGAAAAGACTGGGCCGCCTCCATGAAATCAGAACGGATGGCATATGCCGTTTGCCGATCAGTTCCCGGGGCTCGTCCCAATCCTAAATCAATGCGATTGGGATATAAATGGGCCAGTGTTCCAAATTGTTCGGCTACCACCAGGGGCGAATGGTTGGGAAGCATAATCCCCCCGGAACCCACTCGAAGGGTGCGGGTATTTTCGGCGATATACCCAATGAGTAGCGAAGGAGCCGTACTACCGATATGATCCGCATTATGATGTTCGGCAAACCAAAATCGAGTATAGTGCAGAGATTCCGCTTCTTTGGCTAAGATTAGCGAATTGTTCAGGGTTTCTTTAATCGTACTGCCCTGTGGCGTAAGGGCTAGCTCTAAAATGGAATAGGCTACAGGCTGGTTATCCATACTATTACTGCGTTGATGAAATAGACATTAATTAAAGTAGTGGCACTTGATTCAGGCCCTTGCGAAGAACCTAAGTATACCTATTAAAGAGAAGGTTTGAGAGGGACTAATGGTTCAATCTTAGGATTCTTATCATCACTTGAGAGGTTAATGTTGATCTGTTACTCAGCAAATGAGATCATATCCTCTGGCTTGATGCCAGAGGTTCAATGCAGGGCTATTACTGCCCAAGTACAACTCAGCCTTCAGGATTTATGACTATACTTGTTATAAATCCTGTCCTCTTTATGAAACCTTATTTCTTTCTGTTGATTCTATTTACCCGGCTGACTTCGGTTACGGCTCAATCGGATACCACTACTTTTTCTGGGTATCAGGTTAACCCTACGTTTAAACTCCCCGTTACCACAGTGGCTCTCGCAGCATCGTATTTTGGATTTAAGCAACTGGACCGAACGGCTTCGCTTTCTGCTCAGGAAGTATTAAAACTCAACCCTTCCCAGATCAATTCTTTTGACAGAAGAGTGGCCTTTTACGATCCCGGCAGGTTTGCAGAGGCCCAGAAACGCTCGGATTTGTTCCTGAATATTTCCATCGCCAGCCCGCTGATTTTAATGCTGGGGAAGTCCATGCGTCAGGATGCCCTGGACTTATTAACCCTGTATACAACCGCTCATGCCGTTAACAATCTCTTATACTTTGCGGCGGCTTACTCCATTCGCAGAGCCCGCCCCTTAACCTATAATGCAGCCTTACCCCTTGAAGCTAAAACGGGTCTGGCCAAGAGTAATTCCTTTTACAGCGGCCACGTATCTTTCAGCACAACTGCTACTTTCTTTGCCGCCAAGGTTTTCACGGATTATTATGACCTCAGGGGCTGGAAAAGAATCGCTGTTTTTTCGGTAGCTGCGGTACCGCCCGCATTCGTAGGAATCAACCGGATGCACGCTGGCAAGCATTTTCCAACGGATGTATTGACAGGTTTTGTTATAGGCTCCGTTTGTGGCATCGCCATTCCTGAGTTACACAAAAAAATACGCTCCCATCCGCAGGTATCTCTCCGCCCGGAATGGTTCCCTGGCAGTTCCAGGGGACTGGCTCTCTCTTATACTTTCTAAGGGGCTTTTGGGTTGAAAAGCACTGTTTCTGTGTATCTTCCCGGATTAATCTCTATAACCTATGCTACCTCTAAACGTATTTCTCCGCCCTATTTTCATTACTGCCTTCAGTATACTTGGCTTACTTTCGGGTCATCTGATGGCTCAGGCTATGCCTCCTGCTAAAAAACTGGTGTTGATTGCCGGTAAAAAATCGCATGGTCCCGGCGAGCATGAATACCTAAAGACCGTACGCTTACTTAAGGTTATGTTAGATCGGACATCCCAATCGACGGGCATTACCACTGAAATTCATGCGAATGGTTGGCCTTCTGATCCCTCAACGCTAGATAATGCCGACGCTATTTTTATCTACGCGGACGGATCAGATTTCAACCTGGCTCAGGACCCAATTTTTGCCGAGGATCACTGGTCGCAACTGGAAAAACAGATGAAACGCGGCTGTGGACTGGTGCTCATGCATTACTCCACCTTTGCTCCCGCTACCTACGGTCCGGCATTCCAGAAGTGGGTCGGTGGGTATTTTGATTATGAAAGTGGAAAACCCGGAGCTTCAGGAAACCAGGCGTGGTATTCGGCCATTACTACTGAAACAGCTCAGCTTCTGCCCGCCCCCCATCCCATTACCCAGGGGGTGGCCCCTTTCCAACTTCACGAAGAATTTTACTACAAAATTCATTTTCAAAAGAACGATACCCGTCTGAAACCCGTGCTCATGGCACAGCTTTCAAAGATTGAGAACCCACAAACGGTAGCCTGGGCAGTAGAGCGGGCGGACGGAGGAAGAGGCTTCGGTTTTACCGGAGGCCATTTTTATGCCCACTGGCAAGACCCTAATTATCGAAAGCTATTACTCAATGCTTTGGTATGGACTGCCAAAGGTATCTTACCAAAGCAAGGAATAGATTCCGTTTTTTACACGGATGCAGAAGTAGATGCTTACCTTAAATAAGCTTGCTGTTGTAAGTGGTTGCTACCAGCAGAAAAAGCTGGTCGGGCCACGTTGGTAGCAACATGACCTTTCTAGTTCTTCAGCAAAATTGGTTGGGTTTAAATACCGCTGCCAATGTGGCCGCTGCCAGCTTTTTCGCTGGCAGCATTACCTTAGGCTATGCAAGACAATCATGAAGTAAGTGGTTGCTACCAGCAGAAAAGCTGGTCGGGCCACGTTGGTAGCAACATGACCTTTATAGTTCTTCAGCAAAAATTGGTTGGGTTTAAATACCGCTGCCAATGTGGCCGCTGCCAGCTTTTTCGCTGGCAGCATTACCCTGGGCTACGCAATACAATCATGAAGCAAGTGGTTGCTACCAGCAGAAAAAGCTGGCCGGGCCACGGGCCTTTCTATTCTTTCAGAAAAAATTGGTTGGGTTTCTGTCGCTAGGGGCTAATGGCAAAACAGGTAATTATTTACTCAATTTTGAGCACATCTTTTCACTTTTCATTAATTCTCGAAATATAAGAATCATGGACGTTTTGTATCTCCAATTAAGGAATAGTCAATATTACATTTAACTTCCTCATTTTGCACTTTTTACAATTGTTACTTAAGCAGTATAAAGCGTTTTAAAATAAATCATATAGGTTTCTACAAGGAAACAATCATCCCCTAAATTAAGGGGATGTTATTAGTATTTAATAATCATTTTTTCATCAAAAAAATATTACAATCAGATTTTTATCGCAATAAACGTATTCATCAGTAGGCCCTGAACTGATTCAATTGAATTACGCGTAGTAATGGAATGTATTTTTTATAAATAGCCCCATACTTAAAACCTATATTGATCCTCATGAAAACTAAAAGTAGCGTAAAACAGGTTTCTGAAAAAGATTCATCTGCTCTTCAAGAATTATTTGTTGATTCTTTAAAGGATATTTACTGGGCTGAAAAACACCTGGCGAAAGCCTTACCCAAACTAGCCAAAGCGGCCACTTCTGACGATCTCAAAGCAGCCTTTGAGCTTCATACAACCGAAACCGAAACGCACGTGGAACGCCTGGAGCAGATCTTCGAGTTAGTAGGTCAAAAAGCCGTTGCTAAGAAATGCGAAGCGATGGAAGGCTTACTTAAAGAAAGTGATTCCATCAAGGAAGATACCGAAAAAGGCACGCTGGTGCGGGACTGCGGCCTGATTTTAGCGGCTCAGAAGGTCGAACATTATGAAATTGCGAGCTATGGTGGGTTACGTACTCTAGCTCAAAAGCTTGGGCTCGATGAAGTCGCCAGTATCTTACAAACGACGTTGGATGAAGAAGGCACGACAGATAAAAAGTTAACGGAACTGGCTGAAAGTTACGTAAATGAAGAAGCCGCTCAGGAAGATTAACCACACGTTGGTTATCAACATCTGACATAACTAAAAAGGAAGTGGTGAGGTCTCCTGGCATTACCACTTCCTCTTTAGTTATTATCATTCATAATCCATTTTCAATTGTATGAAATGAGCTTAATTACTATCTGCTAGTTATTAATCATTTAGTTTTATAAACAAGTAATAATCCTCATTTAATAAACCCTAATTTACCTTAATCACATTTACTAAAATTCAAAATTTTTACCCTGCAAAGGTATTAAATCAATATTTACATAAAATTAATTTATAAAAAACTACCAAAGTACATTAAGTATTAATACTTCCACAAAAGCCACTTGCCTTCGTATTTACTTGTACTACTTTACATACGATTAAAAACTCTATAGCCTCTGGTTCGTTTATTAAGAATAGAATATTCTGTTTTCTATTTTGATATGACTAAACGAAACTCCGTCTATACCAATCAGATTAAGCAATTAACGGACTATTTATTCGCTCGTCAGGAGACCATTCTCAACCTTTGGCGAACCCGATGTTCTGAAGACAATAATCTATTGACGGGCTTGAGCTTCTCGCGGGAGGAATTTAACGATGAGCTGGCGGTTCTTTTGAATGTGCTCAGTCAACGGCTGCAAGGTAAACCCGAACAAGCCAATGCCCTGGAGCATTCGGGTACTCATGGTCTGCATCGTTGGCAACGGGGTTATACCCTGGCGGAGTTAGTCAATGAACTGAATCATTTATACGACATTATTGACGAGCAGTTTATGTCATTTTTGGAGCTTTACCCGCAGACCCAGTCTCAGGTGATGGTCCATGCATATCGACAGCTTCTAAGGCTTTCGAAAGATATTAATCGGGGCAGTGTTATGTATTTCGATCAGCTTAGGCAAACGGCGGCGATCAAGCAGGTGCAAACGCTGGAAGAAGCTCTCGATAATCTTCAGTCGATTACTCACCAACGCGGCGAGCACTTGAGGCAGGTTTCTCATGATTTACAAGGCAGTTTGGGTGTACTTTCGGGCGTGGCTAACTTGCTTAAACTACCCAGTAAAAAAGCCGACCGGGAGAAGTTCATGGAATTGCTCACGCGAAATTTACAGGCCGTAGAAATTATGCTCAGGCAGCTTATGAATTATGCCCGTCTGGAAGCAGGTCAGGAAGTAGTAGAAAATCAGCCCTTTGATGCCAGCGAACTTGTGCAGCAACTCGTCAGGTCGGTGGAGGGATTAGCAAAAGCGAAGCAACTGGTTCTACAGGCAGACGGCCCAGAACAGTTAATAGTCGTAGGGGATGCGATGAAAATTCGTCGTATTATTCAGAACTTACTTCTCAACGCTCTCATGTATACCGAAAGTGGCTGGGTTAATGTCAGTTGGGCTCTGGAAAATAAGGAACGCTGGCTAATCTCTATTCAGGACACCGGGCCGGGCCTTTTGAACGGTCCGTTCGCTCCTTTAGCTCATCAGCTTCAGCCTCAGGTAGAACCCACCAGTGCTCATCAGCCGGACGGTCCTTTGAATCCCCCTACCATCGTTGCACCCACGTCTGCTGAAAAGGACTCGTCGAGCAAAGGCGGCGAAGGTATTGGCCTTTTCATTGTCAAACGCATGTGCGAGTTATTAAAAGCCAGTATGGACATTGAGACCAGTGAAAAAGGGACTTTGATTCGCATTCGCTTACCAGTCGAATAAAGTTGCCACAGCAATGGGGTATTTTCACGACAAAGTCTACCGTTTAAAATCATTAAGATTCAGGTACAGCAATATCTTTCATACGATTCCATAATAAGTAGACAATTATCCTTAGATCAGCACTCCCCAGTATCAGCGGAGTGCTCTGTTTTAGGCGTTTAGGTAGGTCTGAGTGGTTCAATATTTTTCCTAGAAAGCTTATTCGATTCTGGTGAACGACAACCAAATCACTTTTCTATTGGCTGATTAATAGTAGTAAACCAGATCCTTACGCTCACGTAAAATGTCTAGAACCTATGCTCGCCATGAACTACCGGGGGCCTTTCAGGGTCCGTGTGGATCACAAGCCCTACCCCGAAATACAGCATCCCAACGATGCCATCGTCCGCGTTACCCGTTCGTGTATCTGCGGTTCAGATTTACACCTTTATCATGGGTTGGTTCCTGATACCCGAGTAGGAACCACCTTCGGCCACGAATTCATTGGCGTAGTGGAAGAAATTGGTTCTTCCGTACAAAACCTGAAAGTGGGCGATCAAGTGCTGGTGCCTTTCAATATTGCCTGTGGTAGCTGTCCTTTTTGTCAGCAGGAACTGTACGGAAATTGCCATGAATCCAATCCAGAGGCTACTGCGGTGGGAGGAATTTATGGTTACTCGCATACTGCTGGTGGTTATGATGGCGGTCAGGCCGAATACGTTCGGGTGCCTTATGCCGATGTAGGACCGATGGTTATTCCAGCCGACCTGCATCCCGACGATGCCGTGTTACTCACGGACGTCGTTCCTACGGGTTATCAGGCCGCCGAAATGGCGGGCATTAAACCGGGCGATACCGTAGTCGTGTTTGGAGCCGGACCCGTAGGAATTATGGCGGCGAAATGTGCTTGGTTGTTTGGGGCGGGCCGGGTAATCGTCATTGATCACGTTGAATACCGACTCGATTTTGTTCGCTCCTATGCCCAGTGCGAAGCCTATAATTTCAGATCCATGGATGATCCGGTTCTCTTTCTGAAGAAAACGACCGATTACTTTGGGGCTGACGTATGTATTGATGCGGTAGGCGGTGATGCCGCAGGAAGTGCCCTGCAAACCATTACCGGGAGAAAGATGATGTTACAGGCGGGTTCGGCCACGGCCTTGCACTGGGCGATCAATTCCGTAAAAAAGGGAGGGATTGTTTCAATTGTCGGCGTATATGGACCTACGGACAACCTGGTTCCCATTGGTAATGTAGTCAATAAAGGCATTACCATTCGGGCCAATCAGGCTTCGGTCAAGCGGCTGTTACCTAAGCTCATTGATCACGTTCGTGCGGGCCGTCTGGACCCTAAGGCAATCATTAGCCATCGGGTACCGCTGGAAGAAGTCTCAGATGCTTATCATATCTTCTCGGCTAAGCTCGACAACTGTATCAAGACGATCCTTATTCCACCCTCAGCCAGGGTATAACGCTAGTAGTCATGGAAAATTTAGCAAGTGATTATTCACATATTAATGGATGGGGAATTGACGCGGACCCAAAGAACGAGCCTACCTATCCCATGAAAAAATACACAGGCGACGATTACCGACGGCTCAATTACCAGAGGTCGCCCCAACAGCCAGTCAAGGTTGAGATCCTTCATTCCAATGAAAGACCCGGCGTGACGGCAGTATTTGGCACCTCCAGTCCTCCTTCGGGACTGAGTGGAGTCATCCGCCGCTACGCTTTTCGATTTAGTGAATCCGAATACGGCCATTGGTTACCCTTGCTCTTCGCCGACCGGGTTAATGTGGTTGAAGGAATTATTGACGATCTCAAACGCGGATATGTTCCTAATATTTTCGCGGAGAAAGGCTGGAACGCTGCCTGGAAATACAATCGCAAAGGGCTGATTACCAAGATTGCCGTAGGGGCTTTGATAACCACCGCTACCGTCGCTTTCCTCTGTCGACGTGGTTCAAAGCATGAGGAGGAATAGGGTAAGCTTTTTTCTCATCTATGCGGATAACGAACTCAACCGGTAGGTTAGGAATGATTACTCCTACCTACCGGGTGAGCTCGGTTGTTACCTATTTAACCGGGAAAGCTGAAAAGATTCCCACTCAAAACCGCCCTGTAAAACCTGTACCTTCAGCGTATTTTTTCCTTTTTTAAGGTTGATTTTTGAAGAAGCCGTATTTACCCATTGATCCTTAGCCGCGGGAATCAGAACAGCAGGAACCGCCATCTTGCCATTAATAGATAAAGCAAGCGAAGCCTGAACGGGCGAAGTCACCCGAAACTTTACTTCATAGGCACCTGATTTCTCGACCTCTACGGTATACTGTACCCACTCTCCCGGCTGGGTATGGGTAATGACATACGCCTTTTCTTTTTTCTCTATATCTACCCCATCATTTCGGTATTGATGGCCGCGATTGCCAACGGTATTTACGCCGGGCGTGTAATGATAACTGGCCGAATCGGTATCAAAATACGCGGATCGTTGTCGTCCCAGATCAAAATCAACGGCTTTGATAACCGTCTGTTTGGTAATGACCTGGGTTTTGAAAGGCCGGGTTTCGGCTGAATGCACCTGTCGAAACATCGCATCGACCACATCAGGATGATACCTGTTGTTTTCCAGTTTTAGTAACTCCAGTAACTCATTCAGCGTTTGCGACGCTTCCGCTTCCGAGGGCTTGGGTCCTTTCCCGTTCCAGTACGCCAGTAATTTTTCATACCCTGGCGTTACCCGGATTTCCAGCGGATTATTGATGCCCATTTTCTTTTCCTGCCACCAGCACCAGCCCATGTCATTTTTCTCCATGAGACGAATTGCATCCGTAAACCAGGTATTCGAATTCTCTCCCGACTCACCCAGCCAGAGGGGTACCTGATGCTCCTTTCTCAGATTCAGGAATGACTGAATGGCTTCTTGCGTATTAAAGTTTCCGTATTTGTGAAAACTCAAAGCCATGTTCGGGTCCCAGGTTGGCAAGAGGCCGCGATAGTTATTCCCGAATCCATTTCCTTCAATAATAATCAGGTGGTTTTTATCCACTTCCCGAATGGCCTGGGTAATAGCCACCATCAGCTTTCGCAAAGGCTCATTGCGGGTTTCTTCCGTTCCCCGGGTGTCTTTGGCATCCTGAAATCCCCAGTTGGGTTCATTGATAAGGTCAAACCCCGGCAATCCAGGTTTTATTGGCATAGCGTTCGGCAAGTTTCCGCCACAAAGCAATTGTTTTCTGCTGGTTGGCTTCGCTTTGCCAGAGCGAAGGCTGAGCCGGATTACGGTCAGAAATCGGTAAATCGTTGCCCTGCCCTCCGGGAGCTGCGTGTAAGTCCAGAATTAGGTAAACCTGATTGGCTTCACACCAACTCAGCAGGCTGTCTGTCAGAGCAAACCCTTCTTCCAACCAGGTATTTTGCCCGGCTACGGGTTCCTGCTCTATGGGTAGAGTGTAGAGGTTATAATGCATGGGCAGGCGAATGGAGTTAAAGCCCCAGGCCGCCATTGAATCAATATCAATTTTTCGAGTGTGATGGGTTAACCATCCTTTATAAAAAGCTTCCCTTTTTTCGGGGCCAATTAATTCCTGAATTCCTTCTTTGATCCGATATTGCTGTCCGCGACTGCCCAGACGGAACATATACCCTTCCTGTAGCATCCAGCCGCCCAGCCCCATGCCCCGAAGTAATAAAGGATGTCCTTTACCATCCACCAGCCGGGCTCCCTGGGCTTTGACAAAGTTCTGTCCCTGAGACCCCAGAGAACCGCAAAACCCTATGATTATTACTAGTACTAACGTTCGAAAAAACATGCGTGAAGGATACTTAGAATGGGAAGAAAGACACGATTATTTTTCAATCATGGGATAAACTCGAACATAATCGACTTCCATGGAAGTCGGGAAAATAGCATCATCTATGCCTTTAGCTCCGCCCCAGTCGCCTCCAACAGCTACGTTCAGTAACAGGTGAAAACGTTTATCAAAAGGCCATTCTGCAAACGTTTTACCTTCGTTGACAAATTCAAAAATAAAGGCATCGTCAATGTAGCCGCGAATGGCATACGGCGTCCAGTCAACCCGGTAGGTATGAAATTCGTCAAAGACGTTGTCCAGCTTACGCTTAGCCGTTTTTTGGGTATTTATTTTAAAGTAATACGCCAGACTGTGCGTACTAATATGCACCACGTTGGGATCATACCCTACGTGTTCCATAATATCAATCTCGCCCGAGTTGGGCCAGCCTCCATAAGCCCAGTCAGTAGGTAACATCCAGATGGCGGGCCAGGTACCCCGGCCTTTGGGAAGCTTAGCCTTGATTTCAAAACGGCCATAGAGAAAGTCGCCTTTTCCCTTGCTAATGACCCGGGCAGAGGTATAGGATTTCCCTTCTTTGGCTTCCTTAAGGGCCGTGATGTACAGCTTGCCATTGGCCACATGGGCATTTTTCTCGCTATTGGTGTAGTATTGTAACTCGTTATTACCCCAACCGCTGCCGCCCAGATCATAACCCCATTTTTGGGAATCAGGTAATCCTTCGTAATCAAATTCATCGGCCCAGACGGGTGTGGAGGCAAACGTCCAGCCTAAATCTTTAGGTTTAGAAATTGGTGTAGTGGGAGTAGGCTCTACGGCAGGTTGCTGACCCGAACAGGCAAATACACCCAAGAATAATAAGGTCGATAAGCTGGTTAATCGCAGGTACATCATCGTTTGGGTTAAAAAGGGCCGGAGGCAATACCTCCGACCCTCGGTTCATAGGTTAAGTATAGAATTGAAACGAGTAATGCTGTGACTAATGTATAGTCAGGAGTGTTGGTTATTTAGTCCCACCCCATTCTTTGCTTTGCTCCAATCGGGTATTTTCAAGTTCCAGCAGAGGAATGGGAAGAATTTCGTGTTTTCCTGCCACAAAACCTTTCGATTGCAGAACCGTTGCGGCCCGACCCCAGCGAACCAGGTCAAAGAAGCGATGCCCTTCTCCCGCCAGCTCCAGCCGACGTTCGCGAATGATATTTTCTAGCGTGGCCGTTACCCGGTGTTTATCATCTTTATAGGCCCGGTCGCGAACGGCGTTGATCAGAGCAGCCGCCCGTACCAGATCACCCCCGCCTCTAACCAGAGCTTCGGCTTCGAGCAGATACGTATCCGCCAGACGTATTTCGTACATATTTTGCGGATAATTCAACTCTGGAGCCCCCGCACCCGTAGGTCGATCAGACTGCCGGGCGGCCAGCTTACCCAGGAAGTAACCGGTATTCATGTATCCTTTTTCATAGGTAGCAATTCCATTTTTCTCCAGACTGTCAAGATTAGCGACGGTAGCCGTGCTACGCGGGTCATTGCGAATGGCATTGAACAAATCCGCCGTTACAATCAGAAAACTCCATCCCGAAACGTAATCAGGAGCGTTCGCTTGTAATGTCCGGTATCCTCGTGGACCTACCATGATATTCAGCACGTTACCTTCCGTACAGGCGATACAGCCCCAGTCGCCGGCAGAGGTATTGGTGTATGAAATCTCGAAAATCGATTCGCTGTTAAATTTACTGGACGTTTTCCAGAGGTCAGCGAAGTTCGTTACCAGTTTATTGCCATACGTTGAGGTTCCACCCGGCGTTCCGTTCACCAGAGCCAGTTCCTGAGCGGCCTGCGTAAACTTTTCCTGTTGCAGATACACTTTTCCCAGTAAGGCATGAGCGGCGGCCTGCGTCGCCCGGCCCCCTTCTGTTCCCACGGGGATGCTGGCGGGTAACACCGAAACGGATTCCGTCAGATCTTTTTCAATCTGGGCGTACACTTCCGCCGGAGCAGCCTGCACAACATCATACATTTCGCTCGTAGAAACTGGCGTGGTAAACAGAGGAACATTCCTGAAAAAACGAATCAGATCAAAATAGAAATAAGCCCTCAGGAATTTAGCTTCCGCCGCGTAACGATTCTTCAGCGATTCGTCCATGGGCACACTGGGTAATTTCTGAAGCAGCGTATTCGCTCTGAATATTCCGGAAAATCCTTTTCGCCATAACTCATCCTGTGGGCCGACGGCCGGAGTCAGGGTGTAGTTGGAAATTACCTGATAATCCGTTACGTCACTGGGACCACCGCCACCCGCGTAATGGTCGTCAGAGGCGGCGTTCAGGGTTCCCACTTTAGTTACGTAGCCTCCACCCTGCCAGCCAACCACGTCGTAGATAGCCACCAGTCCATTGAACGCTTCCTGTTGATTGCGGTAATAGTTCGTTTCCAAATCCGTTCCCTTGGGTTTCACTTCCAGGAAATCGGAGGAACAGGCATTGAAGAGGAGCATTCCACCCATGAGCAGAGCTCCCCATTGTAAGGTATTTTTTTTCATTGTAAGCTTCTTTTATCAGTTTAGAATCCCAGGTTCAGGCCTAGCATAAAGGAACGAGCTTGGGGATAGATGCCTCGGTCAATGCTGGTGACGCCGCCGCCAATCTCAGGATCGTACCCTGAATAGTTCGTAAGCGTAAGTAAATTCTGACTCATGACATAAATTCGAGCCCGTTGCATACCGATTTTGGTCGTTACCGTTTTAGGAATGGTATACCCTAACTGTAAGGTTTTGATGCGGAAGTAACCACCGTCTTCCAGATAGAAATTGGAAGGATTCAGGAAGTTTTTGTTGGGGTCGCCCTCCACAATTCGGGGATAATCGTTGGTGGACCCTTCACCCGTCCAGCGGCCCAGAACCGAGGTCTGGTAGTTGGCAGGCTGAATATCCAGACGACGCAAGCCCTGGAAGATTTTATTACCTGTCGCTCCCTGACCAAACAATACGAAGTCGAAGTTTTTATACCCCAGGTTCAGCGTAAATCCGTAGCCTACCGTCGGCGTGGGGTTACCCAGGAAAGTTCGGTCGTCTTCGTTAATCTGACCGTCACCATTGAGATCCGCCCAGCGGAAATCTCCGGGTTTTGCATTCGGCTGAATGACCTTTCCATCCGCATTGGTATAACTCTCTACTTCCCCCTGATTCTGGAAAATGCCCATCGTCTGAAATCCATAGAATGCGTTAATAGGCTGCCCAACGGCTGTGCGGGTAATGGGGTAACTACTAGCCTGGAAGCTTTGCCCGCCCGACAGGTATTCAATGCCACGGCCCAGGTTGGTTACCTTATTTTTGATGTAGGAAACGTTGCCATTCAGAGAGAAATTAAAGTCTCCGAATTTTTTCTTATACCCCAGTTCCAGTTCAATCCCCTGATTCTGAATATCAGCTACGTTTGCAGCGGGATTAGAAATGGCCCCAACGTAACCCGGAATGCGAGGATTTTGTAGAACGTCGGTAGTTACCTTTTTGAACCATTCCAGGGTCATGCTAACGTTGTTAAACAGCGTTGCATCAAAGCCAATGTTGGTTTGGGTGGTCTGTTCCCAGCGAAGATCAGGGTTAGCCGGTGCGTTGGGACTGTAGCCAATCAGATAGGTTCCTGAGTTACCAAAGGCGTAGTTACGACCGCTACCAATGGTAGAAAGGTAAGCGAAATCGCCGATGGCATCATTTCCTACTACCCCGTAACCCCCGCGTAACTTGAAGAAATTAACGACCTTTTGTTCAGGAAAGAATGCTTCCCGCGAAAGTACCCAGCCGAGTGACAGCGAAGGAAAGACCCCGTATTTGTTATTGGCTCCAAAGCGGGACGAACCATCCCGGCGGATCAGGGCCTGAACCAGGTATTTTTCATCATAACTGTAGTTAATCCTGGCAAAAAGAGAACTTACCCGGTGCAACGCTCCTTCGGAACCATCCGAAGACCGCTGATCGGTAGGGCGTTTGTAGTTGAGGGATGCATCATCAAAGTTATCAGCCGGGATGTTATAGAACGTCACGCTGTTCATGAACGTATTGTTATCCTGGTAAGCCCCCTGCCCTACCAGCACGGAAAAGTTATGACGATCAAAATCACGGGTGTATGAAATCGTGTTTTCCAGGTTATAATCCAGACGACGGTTCATCACGCGGGAAAAAGACGTTTGCGACGTAATCGTCGTTGCATTCAGATACGCCAGTGGTGAAAAGCTTTCACTACCCCAGAAAGACAATTTAGCTCCCAGCGTAGAACGCAATTTCAGTCCTTTGATCGGTTCAGCTTCAAGGTAAGCATTGCCAACTATGTTATCCGACCAGCCATAGTTACCCAAACGGGTCTGCATATACGCCAACGGATTGGTGATTTCCTGAGCTACGTAACGCGAGATTCCATAAGGCCGTCCGTTCGCATCCCGGCGAATGCCAGTGTTGGTATAAGGAGCCGCCGCCGCTTCTGTCGGATCGGTAATGACCGTTGGCGTAAGGGGGTCCAGGTTAATGGCGGAGCTTAAAGGCCCACCAAACTCGCTGTTCGTGTTCCCTAAGCCTACGTTTTTCTCACGACCATACCCTAGATTCTGACCGAACGTCAGCCACTTGGCTAACTTGTGTGTAGAGTTCAGACGAATATTCAGACGATTGTACTTCGAGATAGGCGTAGCCACAATGCCTTCCTGATCGATGTAACCCAGCGAAAGATAGAACGTTGATTTTTCACTACCCCCACTGATGCTCAGCTCATGATTTTGACGACGGGCACTGTTATTGAAAATGACGGATTGCCAGTCGGTGCCTTGTCCCAGCGACTCAGGATTAGCAAAAAGAGGCTGACGACCCGCATTCACTAATGATTCGTTGCGAATGGTAGCGTACTGACTGGCATTCAATAAGTTCAGCTTCTTTGCTGGAGAAGAAACCCCATAAAAGCCATTGTAGCTTACCTGAATACTTCCAGCTTTTCCTTTTTTCGTCGTTACGAGAATAACCCCAGCAGCAGCTCGTGCTCCATAAATGGCCTGAGAAGCAGCATCTTTTAATACCTCAATCGATTCAATGTCTGATTGATTCAGGTAGCCAATGCCTCCGTTATCCACCACTACTCCATCAATTACCCAGAGAGGATCATTGTTATTAAGCGTCGTTAATCCCCGAACCCGCACAGAAGAGTTAGAACCGGGCTGACCCGAACTTTGCGTAATAGTCAACCCCGATGCCCGCCCCTGCAAGGCTTCATCCACCCGGGTAATGGGCATGGTAGCCAGATCCGATGCTTTTACACTGGAAATAGCTCCTGTTACAACACTCTTTTTCTGAGCACCGTATCCTACTACTACTACTTCATCCAGATTTCCGGCATCTTCTTCCAGCACTACATCAATCTGGGTACGGTTACCCACAGTAATGGTTTGCCGCTTCATCCCTACCTGCGAAAAAATCAGGACAGCTTCTGAACCCGGCACGGTAACCCGGTAATTACCGGCAGCGTCTGAAGTGGCACCCGTGGTAGTGCCCTGTACTAAAACGGAAACGCCAACCAGTGGAGCTCCCTCCCCTTTAGCAGTTACCTTTCCTGTGACGGTCAGGCCCTGGGCGGCAACTCCCAAGAAACCAGCCATCAGGCTTATTAGGCTTAGCAAGAGTGTAAATTTTCTCATCATTCGATGAACGTGTTTAAGAGAATGAGACAACTAATTATGGGGTCAAAATTAGAGTCGTCTTCCAGGATTCAGGTTATTTTCCCACCCCTACATAAACACTACTTTACGCTGGTTCAGAGCTATTTTACCGCCCTTTATCCCCTACTTCACCACTACAACTCTTTCTTAAAGTATTCATAATCAATCCCTTACAAAACGATAAAGTTATATAACTTTATTAATAATAAATAGAACTAAAAGTACTGGATTTACACCTGGATTTCAGGACTGGAATACTTATCAAATGAAAAAACGGACGAAATGATTGCCCGTTTTTTATCATTTGATAAAGGTGTATTATCCATTCATGCGAGGTTCTTTCGACAGATCTACCAGAAACTCGTACAAGTTAATTTCTGAGTTAAGGTTTAGTTTCTTACGCAGTCGGTACCTACCAATTTCAATGGCCTTCACCGTTACATTCATCAGACGAGCAATTTCTTTGGACGAAAGATTCATCTTCAGGTATGCACAAAGCTTCAGATCATTGGGCGTCAATTCAGGGTATTTCAGTTTAAGCAAATGAAAAAAGTCATCATTCACGGTATTGAAATGTAAGGTAAATTGCCCCCAGTCGGCATCTTTACTTTCTACGTCCCGAATGAGGCGTAGTACCTGCCGGAAGCTCAGGGCACTGTCTTTACTATCCTGTTTTTTAGCCAATGTCGTTACGACGTCTTTGACTTTCCCCAGTACTTCGCCCCGTTGTACGAGTTGCATCGTCATGGCTGCCAACTCTTTATTCTTAAACTCGACGTCGGCTTCCAGTTGCTGGTTTTGCAGTCTTACCAACTCTTTTTCGGTGCGGTCTAATTCCAGTTGATGCAGATAGGTAAGCTGCTTTTGTTCGGTCTGGTGCTTTCGGCGTTGCCAGGCAAACAATTGGTACAGAACTCCCAGCAGAATCAGCGTATAGGCTCCATAACTCCAGTAACTTTCATACCAGGCAGGTTCGATAAAGAACGCATACGTAAACACATCGGACTCCTGCCCCAGATTCGTGCGAGCTTTCACCTGAAAGGTATAATTCCCCCAGGGTAAATGGGTATAAGCTTTTTCCGTTTTTGTACTCCAGGTAGACCATTCCGAATCCACACCCTTGAGTTGATAGCTATATTCGGTGGTATTCTGTTGGGTGTAACTTGGAGAGGTAAATTCAAACACCAGAGAATTCATGCCCGGCTGTAGCGTTATCCCTTCCCCAACCATGGGATACCCGCCGAAAATAAGGCTATCGCGAGCCCCGGTTACCTTTACTCCACTCAACAAAATTGCAGGTTTTTGAATCTGCTTCTGGTACTGACGATAGTTAATGTGTACAAAACCGCGATTGCTTCCCACAAAAATATTGTCTGAATCAATGGGATAAATGGACTCAAAACCTCCTACCAGCTTACCCGTCAGCTCAGGGAAATAAAGAATCTGGGGTTGTGACCCCGTCTGAAAATCAATAAGTCCTAATCGTTTATGATTCACAAACCAGATATTTCCCTCCGGGTCTTCTTTTAAATACTGAATAGCCAGATTACCCAGAAGCTTTTGAAAAAAGGCAGAGGGAACAAACCAGTTCTCCTTAGCATTAAATTCGTAAATGCCTTTTTCAGTAGTAACCACCATTTTTCCCCGAGCCTGATAAACGTAGTTATACAGACTGGAAGGTAACCCGTTTTCCTTAGAGTACACCTGAACGGACGCCATCTGTGAGTCTTGGGGTTTCCATTTGATCTGGAATACCCCCCGACTGGGATGGGAAGACCAGATGGTATGTTGCGTAGAATCGACGTACAGAAACCGCAGAGATTCCCGTAAGCCCGCTATATCCGTAACCGAAGCGGAGGCCGTTAACTGACGTAGACCATCATACGTACCAATCACATAGTGCTGAGCAGAAAAAGACGCCCAGGTCCAGGTACCGGGCAAATTACCTTTTTCTTTTACCTGGCGGTCCTGAATATGAAACAGTCCGTTCTCATGACCCATATACAGTTCTTTACCCAGCAAATCCAGCCGCCATACCTGTCCTTTCCCTTCGGCTATTTCGCTGAAAACGCCCTGGGCCTTGCTTAAATCAGCGGGGGAATCCTCCAGTGGGGCGACGTACAGCCCATTGGAAGTACCCGCATACAAAAGATTTCCTACTTTAGCCATTGAGTAACCCGTCGTGGGTTTGGAACCATTCGGGTAAATGTATTGAATGGGACTATTCAGGGTAATACAAGCGATACCATCGTTCAATGCCAGCCAGAGGTTCTTGTTTTTATCCAGCCAGATTCCCCGAACGTTCGGGTTTGGCAGACCTTCGGCTGAGGTATATTTCTGGATGATTTTTCCCGACCGATCAACGATGTATAACCCAGAGGCGTTGGTCCCCAGAGCATATTGATTGTTCTCAAGAGCCCAGGCACAATAAATCCGATCTGTGATGAAGGTGGCATCAGCAGAGGTTTTTTGGGGACTGAGTGTACCGCCCTGCCATTGATAAATACCTTTTTGTAAGGTAGTGAACCAGAGAGTATGCCGCCCCGCTGGCTGAATGGAAGTCAGGCTGTGTTGTTTCAGCACTGGATCTTCAGAGACAAGCTTCCAGCGATTCCCCTGCCACTGATAAAGACCTTTGTCCGTTTGCTGAGCATAGAGGACACCCGTTGCCTTTCCCATAAAGATCCAGGCACTTTCAGAGGGATACACCGTCAGTTTCCCGGCATGGAAGTGCATGATCTGGGCTAGCGACTGAAAAAAGACGTCCTCTCCTACGATGCTGACATTCCAGACATCCCCAAAACTGCGGTCTTTGGAAGCAAGCAAAGGCAAAAGGGAATGATACGTCAGGATTCCATTGGCATTCGGTTCAAAGTAGCCGATTTCTCCCAGTCCACCCACGTAGATCCGTTGATTGGACGCTATTTCGAGCGAACGGACCGCCGTATGATTAGTCAGCGGATAGGTATTCCAGAAATGACCATTGAAGGTTAACAACCCTTCATTGTTCCCGAAATACATAATACCGCGAGCATCCTGAGCAATGTCCCAGTTTTGCATGCCTGCTTTGTAATCGTTACTGCTGTAATGAATAACCTGCGGAGTAGAAAGACGTTGCTGAGCTAGTGCCGTACCCTTTAGTACGATCATCGACCAGAGGCACAGGTAGAATAGATTGAACCACTTTGGAAAGATCCTGCCTAATACCTGAGTCTTTATATGGTCTATACTGTTTGGTGAAAAAACAGTTTTTTGTTGTTTCATAGCGTGGATAAACTAAAGAAAGGCGATCAATGACCGCCTTTCTAACTATCAAATTTAATACTATTCCTTTATAAATTCCAGTGTTCCGTCCGGATGATTATACCGAAAGTTAAACGCAGGCAGGAAAATCCGTTTCATCTCATGCCCAAACAGATAGGGATGACTCTCTTGCGATACTAATAAGTAGGGACAATTTTATTCAGCATCACGTACACTTAGACCAGCCCAAGCAACCTAACCCATACTCTTTACATCTATTTTTCTATGGAAAAGAGATGGGTTTTATTTTGGGTGGGAATCTTTCTGCAGGGGCTGACTGCTTCCAGCCAGGTATTGATTTCGGGGCGGATTATCGATGCGGAACGCCTCACACCCCTAGCCTGGGTACACGTCACCCATCATTCATCCCGGCTGATTACTCAGTCATTGGAGAATGGTCAGTTTACCCTCTCATTGCCATCCTCTTCTTCCAACGATACCTTGCTTTTTTCCCTGGTAGGTTACCGCGAACGGCGGCTTCCAGTTCAGGAGTTACTACGAACCCGTTCATCCACTATTATTACGTTGGAGGAACAATCCACTATTCTGAAGTCGGTTCATATTCGCCAATCGAAGCTAAAGGAACGCACATTTGGCATTCGCAAGCGGAGCCCTTTGATTCATTTTACCGACGGAATGTTTAAGGCTACAGATTCCGTGGAAATAGGTCAGGTTATTATGCTGGGTCAAGACCAATCGCCTATCACTTCCCTACAGCTTTACGTTACCGAATCCCGAAAAGATTCGGCTTCTTTTCGCATCCGTTTTTATCGGATTAAGCAAAATCAGCCTACGGATCTGCTTTGGGAATCCTCCGTTTTTCGACGGGGACCCATTCAGGAAGGCTGGTTACGCTTTGATCTCCAATCTGCCAATCTCACATTGAATGGGACCTTTTTGGCGGTTCTTGAATTGATTCCCGAGCCAGGCTCAGCGGCATTGAAACCCCTGTCGTACGAAATCAAGCTCGGGGGCCGTTCCAAAAGCTTTTATCGAAAAAAGAACAGTGATATCTGGCATACGCCCCCTCATCACTATTGCCTGTCGGTAACTGCCCTGGTTAATCCTTCCCTACAAGAAACCGAAGTACCCGAAACGATTCCCGTCTTTTCACTTTTCTCCAAAGCCGTCGCCGATACTTTTCATCTGTTTGTTCGCCTGCCCCCCTCCTACCCTCGGTCACCGAAACGATCTTATCCGGTGATTTACTTACTGGATGCCAACGCATACTTCGATCAGGTTAGTGAACTTAGTTCTTCTTCCATACCCGAGTCCATTCTGGTAGGCATTGGTTACAAAGATGCGTACCTCATGGATTCATTACGCATACGTGACTATACGTATCCGGCAGCCCCCGCTTCTGATTCTCTTATGCTCAGCGGTGGTGCAGAGCGTTTTTATACCTTTCTTACGACGGAATTGATTCCAGAAATAGATCGCCGGTATCGCAGCATTCCTACTAACCGAACCCTGATGGGGCATTCCTTTGGTGGGTATTTTACGCTTTATGCATTGCATAAAGAATCATTAGGTACCTTCGTTTTTCGAAATTTCATTGCGGCTAGCCCTTCATTAACTTACGCAGATGGCTACCTTCCCCAAGTCTTTCGGCTTTCCTCCCCCTCTACCAACCATTTCGTTTTCCTCACCCTGGGAGAAACGGAGGGATCATCTGCCACCTTCAAAGACTTTAGTGAAATCCTGCACAAACATTCTACTTTACAGATACAATCCAAAATTTACCCACGGCTGGATCATATGGGCACGGTCTTACCCTCGTTTCAGGAGGGACTTCAGTTAATAGAGAAATAGATCATTTCATTCTTTCTCCCAGATTTCTCTCCAACGGATATACTCGGAAGGCCTCACCCGATACCGGGCATAATTTCCCTCGTGCAACGCTAACAGTTCTGTATCGACTGTCTCAATAAACCTGGCCTGATCTGCTTCAGGAATTTTCCGGGCAGCTTCCTGAATTTTTTTTGCGGCTTCCTGCTGGCTCATTCCTCCCGTGATGATTTCAGAAATAAGCGAACGGACATCTTCGCGGTACTCAAGCCGGAAGGTATCGGGTTCTCCCAAAGACTGCCGCACGGCTGCATAACGTAAAGCCGAACGTTCATACGCCCATAGGAACACATCTTTGAAAAGTTCGATTTGGTTTAGTTCATAAATGCCCAACAAGCCCTGCACGTATAAGTGATTAGGTACGTCTACGAATGCCAAAGGAGCTAGGTTATGCCGATTCAACGGAATGTTAGCAGCGAGACGAGACACGCGTTTATTCACATCATCGAAAGGTTGCAGGTATGGTAACTGTACCATGATAAAGAAGGCCTGCTCGAAAGGGTCTTCAATAGCCTGAGCTTTTGAAAGCATTACCCGGAACAACTCATCGATGAGTTGCGGCATGGCCAGTGGGGTAAACACGGAATTGGTAATTCCTACACCAAATGTTCGCAATCGACCGGAAGCCGCAGGGTCGGGCAACAGGTTATTTGATAACATGGCATGTAGATTAGTGAGGGTGTAATAATTAAAATCGATCTCCTCGGTGGTCTGTACGATAAACTCAATGGCGTCTTTATGATTGAGGATCATCTGAGCTTCGGCAACGGATCTATGATCGGCCAGCTTCCCCTGCGAAATCAGACGCTGGGTATCCAACAAACTATAGGTGTTCCCTTCTAACCGACTGGAGTTCCAGGATAAATCAATGAGAAGCCTTTGCAGGATTTCTTTAGCGTAAGTACCTGCGGGCTGGTTCAGTCGATTGGTTTGTCCTAACTCAGCCAACTTATGTCTTTCCTTTAAGCTAAGGTAATAGTCTACATTAGGACGATAATCGGTTAAAAACGCGGCATTATAACCTACCGGGCGACGAAGATGCTGCGGTAACGAAAGCTTTTGCAGTAAACCCCTCCCCTCTTCTGACAAAGGAATATCAGCAGTTAGGTTTAGCTGAGCGTTAGGAACCTCGGAAGCAATAGAAGCGGCTACCTGATAGGTAATAGCCCTCCCCTTACCAGAAGCAACCACAAGCCCTTCCTCTTTTAGTTTTTCCAGGCGTCGTTGCAAAGTGCGTATTTCAATGTCCAGATCCAGAGCATGCTTCAAGGCTTCCAGAGAAACGCCCTGTTTGAATTGTCCAAGCGTTTGAACAATCTTCTCTAATTCATAGGAAACTCTATTCTGCTTCATTTTTAAATTGCGACACTTTCACGACAAAAATAATCATAAACTGTCGCAATTATGGCTTACGCGACAGTTTCGCGACAAAAGTTTATCCATCGCTTTCTTATGACTCTTTATTAAACTCCGTACTTTAACTATGAATGCATCAGTCTTTCAACATCAGCCTAACAATTAATCTATTCATAATTAAATCATTACCTGTGAATTAAGTTCTTATTTAAGTTCCTTTATTAGTTCTTATCTTAGTTCTAATTCTCATTATTGCCCTCGCTTGGTGCTAAAACGACAATTGCCATAAGGAGCTTACGCACTGGAAACTAGCAGGTTCTAAATATATTCCTAATAAAGAACTATTTTTAGAACCTAATTTACAACTATTCTCTAACTACAGATGGAGAGGCTTATAAGACTTGTTGAAAGAGCAAGAACTATACTAGGAACCTATTTTAGTTCTTGGTATAGAATCATTATAAGTTCTGACGATGGAACTGATTATAGTTGTAAAATACGATAATGAAGGTATTTAAGTTCATTCGCAGGATTGCGTCAGCTAATAGGCACGATTGTCAAACTTCACTACTTTCCTTAGTTGCGTTTTCCAGCAAGCTCCACTACCCTAGTCGCAACTATTACAAGACTTCTGGTTTGTCCCTTATCCTATAAACCCTATGTTTTATTAATGCCTGTTGCTAGTATCACTGACTGTCGGCAAATCCTTCATTCAGGTCGCTGCATAAAATCATCGGAAAATCAATAATTGAATCAAGAGAGTCAACCTTCTCAAAACTCAACAAAGCATGTATAGACGTATAATTCAATATTTTAGAATGAATACAGTTCTTAAATAAGAACTAAATATGATTCTTTTTTAAGAACCCGATTTAGTTTCATTTATAAAACCTAAACAGGATGTGGTATAAGTTCTAACCTGTGGTTTCTAAACTTGTATTAAATGGGTAGGATAGGAACAGTCAAAATTTGAGTCTAAATAAAGGTCCCTTATTGCCCCCGAGAAGCCCCTCATGGTGCGAGATTTCATCCCGTACTTACCTACCTTCAGGCAGGTCCACCTGCCGTTATCTCAAGCTTTTCATTTAGACTAAAGATATGCAAAATCATTTGAGTATTATATTTACACTTTAGGTTCTATATCAGGTTTTAAAATTGGTTCCTATTTTAGAACCTGAATTATCTAAATTTCACTGTGTAAGTGATGAATAGGTATGGTTAGACTCTTACTATCGTACTGATATCACATTTAATAGAGTCATCCGATCTGTCATCCAGAGCGAAGCGAAGGAACTTACTTGCCTTTGCGAACCACTTAGTTATGAGGTATCTCTTCATAACCTTAAAGTCGGCGGAATCCGCTTCCTTCGTTCTAGACGACAGGCTTAGGATGAGGGTGAGTGGAACCTCACATCAGTGGTAGTTAGGTTCTAAAATAAGAACTTAATTTGATTCCTATTTTAGGCCTTTGCTTGTGGAAACTGCACAAATTATTAACTATCAAGTACACACAACAGCTTTTACGAGCCTACTAATACATCCATTAAAACAATCTAGCTAACTACGCTAACCGTATGATCAGCTAAGCTGTATTACTTTAGGCATAACCTATCTCTGTAAAAGTGTGGTTCTTAATCAAGTTGTAAATTAAGAACCGTTTTTACTTCTTAACTTACAACTAGTTTAGTGGATATAACTTGAGTTATCTATACGCGTCATTTTACCAGCACATTTCTTTATAACATGATCTATCAATGAAAGGTCCTGATTAATATCCTAATTCAATTTCCAGGTTAGATCCAGTCCAATGGAAATTGCTTGAGTTAAGGACGGTCAGTATTCTCTATAATTGTTTTTACTCAAGCCATACATTCTAAGATCAGGCCACCACTGATTGATTAAGGTCTAAATTAGGTTCCTAATTTGATTCTTAATTTAGGCCCAGTCTCATAGCTAGCTTATAATGCCTATGTATGATAGATCATTATAAACTAGCTATGATGCTTATTAGAGATAAGCTGTTCTATAAAAGTTAAGGTTCTTAAATTAGAACTTAACCAAGAACCTTTCTGCATTTCATTCACACTTGGATTGACGTAAGTTATCTAAACAACCCAAAGTCAGATGTATCATTGCATCATTGACATTCTCTGCAACTTATAATATAGACAAGATTCCTGAATAGGAACCAAATTTGGTTCTTACACTAGATTCTGATCAATAAAATTAGATCAAGCTATTTGCGTTAATTAGGGTTCTTCATTACGTCGGGCATCATTCAATATAGTTGAAGGGAAGGTGAATAGTTCCAGTATAAGTTCTTAATCAGGAACCTGAATAGATACTTATTTTAGTTCTTTAGTAGTCTGTTCTATAATTCCTGATAAAATTTTCATAGGTTTGTAAAGTCAGGGAAAGGTTCTGTAATAAGAACTAAAACAGGAACTACTTTAGGAATCGATACAACAACCTATAACAGAACCAATGATTATCACAGTAGGAGGTACCAAAGGCGGAAGTGGAAAAACTACCGTAGCCACCAACATTGCTATTTTTCTTGCTGAACAGGGTCGGAAAGTGTTGCTGGTGGATGCGGATGAACAGGAAACCACAGCAGACTTCACGGAATTCAGACATGATACTTTTGAAGGACAAGTAGGCTATACGCTGGTCAAATTGAATGGCGATAAAATCTATACGTCTATCCGGGATTTGAGTGAAGTGTTTACCGATGTTATCATTGATACGGGTGGAAGGGATACCATTTCGCAACGGGCCGCCTTAACCGTATCAGATGTCTACCTCATTCCTTTTGTGCCTCGGAGTTTTGAGATGTGGACCCTGGCTAAAGTAGAGAAACTGGTGAGAGAGGTAAAAATGATCAATCCTAAACTAGTTTCGTTTTCCTTACTTAATCGGGTAGAAGCTCGTAGCCAATACGTAGAATCCTGGACGGATTATTTGAAGGCGTCGGAGGATATTCAGTTTCTGGAAGCTCAATTAGGGGATAGGGTAGTGTACAGCCACGCAGCGATTCGTGGAATGGGTATCAATGAATACAAGCCGAAGGACGCAGTGGCAATCCGGGAGTTTACGGATTTTCTGCAAAAGTTATTAGAACGAGTTCCTGTACCAACCCCGGCATAAAATGGCAAAGACAAAGTTACAGGTGAAAATGCCTACGAAGGAGGCACCTACATTCGACGAAAAAGCACTGGAATTTATTCATAAAGGGGGCAGTATATCATCCGAAGTACAGCCAAACCATGGTATAAGCAAACCGGAAAGTACCCCGGAGGAAGAAGCAGATCCACTCAAAAGTTTTACGCTGCAACTTCATAAAAGCGAACTGGATAACATCCAGAAGATTGTTAAATCCAAAAGTACCCGCCTTGAGAAGTTGTCCATCCGAAAGTATTTGTTGAAGGCTATCTACGCCCAACTGGAAAAGGACTTGAGTGAATTGCAATAAATAAGTGGGACTTGCAGATAGGTCCCACTTATCATTTCCTTTACTTTCCTTTCCTTGCTGCCTACTTCCTTTTTCTATTATCCAAAGTGAAGGAACTTACTTGCCTGTGCAAAAATCACTTGGTCGTGAGGTATATATCTTAATAATCTTAAAGCCCTCCCATTTTACAGAAGTTCTCTCACTTCATTTGAAATGACAGTCTCCCTAGTTTAAAAATCTCTAAGCCATTGGTAATCGCTCAGTTGTCGAGCTTCAGATACGATTACCCTCTTATTAGAGCAGCAACTGAACACCCGCTATTACCACAAATTGCATGAGATTTCAGGGCAGACAGGACTCCAGAAGCTAAATAGTTGATGCCGTTTCAGTTATAGTTTTCAAAAAACCACAAATTGCATGAGGTTTTGCAAAAGAGTGGCTACCATGTACAGGCCTAGATACCTGAATATCAATGAAAACTTATTAATACAGGTAATCGAAAAACCACAAATTGCATGAGATTTCGATATATAACGATAGGGATAGTACTGTTTTTATAAAGACAATCCCATTTATACTATTGATAACCAGAGATTTATGAATGATTCACTACGAAAAAACCACAAATTGCATAAGCTTATGCAAGTGTCTGATTGTTAGATAGTTAATGATGATCTATTACCACAGATTGCATGAGGTTTTTGACAAGTTGGAATGAGTGTGAAAACTGAATCAGCAATCAATTTTCACCAGGAACTTATTCTTTATAAACTTTTAAAGCAGTAATTAATTAAAACACTGATAATCAATTTTTTATAAATGGGACTACCAGAGCAATACCATTAAACTAAAAAATTAGTTCTCGCCTTCCTTCTTTTCTATTTGATATTCCCTTTTTCCTTTCAAAAATAAGCGTGCGGCGGAGCCGACGCAGGCCGAAAAAGAGCTTGGGCCAATCAATTGATAAAATGATATTATATTAATTGATTAATGCCGGACTGTGGATAACGTTTGTAAATTTCTGACAATCAGGATTTTAATATTTCATATTACCACAAAATGCATAAGGTATTACCACAGAATGCATGAGGTATTACCACAAATTGCATGAGATTGCATAGGTCGTATTACCACAGAATGCATGAGGTATTGCCACAAATTGCATGAGGTGTATGGAAAAGGGATAAACAAAAACCACATATATTTTATTATTGTGGTAATAGTTATTACTTTTACCAACTTCTAGAACCTCAGGGCCTGCGTATGAAAAGTTTAATCAATATTAGTAATAGTCTCAACCTTACCAAACAGGAATTCACTACGGTAGAAAAGCATATTTTACTAATTACGCTGTTGCACCTGAAAAATCGGCAGGGTTTTGGAGTGAATATTGAGGAAAAGCTAGTGGTTTCTTTCCCGGCCACTGATATTAAAGAAACGAACCTGGTTCGGATCAAGGAATCGCTGGATAAAATTACATCAAGAAAAATCTTTTTTGATGAGTCTACCAAAAGTAAAGACTACTTCGGATACATCGTTCCGTTTACCTACGCCAACTATGAGGGTAGGGTAGGGGCCAGTTCTACCATTACGGTTGAACTCAATAGTCGCTGTAACAAACTGTTTCTGGAACTCGCCAACGGGTATACTACTACTGATTTACAGACGATTCTTAGCCTCAAAAGCGTTCATGCGATCCGCATGTATGAGCTTTTGATGATGTATCGCAAGAAAAACGAATGGGTTATTGAGCTGGATCGGTTAAAGGGCTTATTAGGGCTTAACCTAACGGCTTATAAAAGCTTCACGGATTTTGAAACCCGGATTTTAAAGTACACCCAAAAAGAGCTTTCGGAACATTGCAATTTGTTTTTTAACTGGGAGATTGCCGCTAAGGAGCGTAAGAAGATAACGTCCCTGAAGTTTAAGATTCAGGATGTTGACGGTATGGATCGGGAGCTGCTGGCGGAAGAAACTAGTAAGACCATTGATTATGTAAGTTCGCTGGGGGATATTGAAGTAGCTGCTAAAGTTCGGGCGGCCTGTTTGAAATATACGTTTACCGAAAAACAGATTCAGTGGATTTTGGAAACGAAGGAACGTATCAGCGAGCTTATCCGAATTGATCTGATTGTAGAAGATAAAATCAGTAAAGGAAAACCACCGCGTAACAGAACTAAATATGTGGCCAAAAGTATGGGTTTTGATAAGTTGAAGTTGTAGTGAAGTAATAGAGGTTATGAATATAGGAGGAATAATCATTATATTTATTGGTATTAAAACGTTATTATTATGTTATAAATCTGAATTAGTTATATCATCTCAGTAAGATTTATCTTTCGTTCTTTATACACTGTACTTATTAATCATTTATAAAATGAAATAAAGTAACCCACCCTTATAAATTACCTAAGAGTAGATAATCATCACATCTTAACGCTAATCATGGTTTCTGAAACCTTCATTGATTAAGAAGATGGATACATGAACGAACACCTCCCAATTGCAGTCGCTCGGCTCTAGCCGAGTGACAATATAGTTTGGTAGGCCTCTGGCCGGTATTTGTAAGTATGTTTCGTTTAGGAAAATTGCTCTCTAACCAGCTAGGGGTTCGCATGCTACCGGCCAGAGGCCTAGAGTTAGGTAGTCACTCGGCTAGAGCCGAGCGACTGCAATTGCGAGGCAACATGACCAGATATGTTCGCAAACCTAATGAGATCCTTCGCTTCGCTCTGGATGACAGAGTTGGGTCATAACGATAGATTATCTTTTCGAAAATAAACACAGGGTCTTTCTAGGCTGAGTTTAGACAGTCTCTTCCAAATCAACACCCTAACAATCACACACAACCTATTGAGAGGATATGATTTAAAATTGATTCTATCAGATCATCCCAACGTCATTTAAAGTCTGACCTTCGTAGACCTTAATACAAATGGAAATTATTTCGCCTCTTCAATTCCAATGAACCACTCGAAGTTCTTTGTGCTGCTTTCTACTGCCCTGCTAGGTGCCGTAGTGAGTGCAAGCACTGCTTTTATTCATCCCTCTACCCCTTTAGTCAAAAGCTCTAACCCGCCGATAGACCGCCCCAGAGAAGCCTGGGTGTTACGATCGGTACTGGATAATCGACCTCGCATGTTGAGCGTTGCTCTGCACGATAAGCTCTGGCTGGCTTACAACACACAAACCGCTTCCCTTTACAAAGCCTGGTTAGGAACCATTGATTTCAGCGGCCCCGTTTATACCTCTGCTCACGGACCCCAACCCGTATCGGTGGGCGTGGCTTATATGCAGGAACCAGACACGAACCCCTGGCGTGTTCTCACCAATGGAACCGAAGTTACTCCGGGTATTACCTACAAAGGTCATTCGATAGTCAATAACCAGGTAACCCTCAAGTATGAGTTGGATTATCAGGGCAAGAAAATTCTTATCGAAGAAAGTCCTGATTTTTTTGAGGCCGCAGGAGATCGAACCGGATTCAAACGAACATTCGTAACCAAACATATTCCCGCTGGTGTACAGGTTACCCTAAACCTGCACCTCAATTCCCTGCAATCATCCAGCGATTATCAAACCGATGGAACATTTACGGTAACGCAGGAAGGTACGGAAGAAATCGGCACGAGTACCTTCAAGTCTATTACGGGTAAACTGCTGTTAAAGGCCAATGATGAAACTCATTTCCAAACCAGTTTTACCGCCAAGCCCGCTACAAAAAATGCCGATGAACAAAAAAGTCAGGCCCAACTGGTCAGTGATTTATTTGCCAAAAGCGATTGCAATACTTGCCATAACCGTGAGGTAAAAACCGTAGGCCCTTCGTACATGGCCATTGCCGAACGCTACGATAATACCGGCAAAAACAAGGAAGCTCTCATCACAAAAGTCATTAAGGGAGGGGCCGGGAATTGGGGATCTATTCCCATGACTCCACACCCGGACCTGAAGCGGGAGGACGCAGCAACGTTGGTTTCTTACATTCTGAATCTGGATGCAGACAAAGAAAGAAAGCGGGAAGAAGAGAAACTTATGCCTAAACCTGCTTATCCGGTAACGTTCAAGCCTCTGAACCCTGCGAAGGTGAGCCTTCAAACGGAACTGCCCGGCATGGCTATTAACGTTTACCAGTTTGGTAGCACCCTTTCTACCCTTCCTGAAATCAATGACGAAATGGCTCCGATTCAGTCCGGCTCTTTGAATGCCTTACACTGGGAGGATCAGGATTTTGGAACGCTCAAGACCAATTTTGTTATTCATGCCAGTGGACTGATGACCATCAAAAAAACAACCAATATCGTTTTTCGTCTTGTCTGCGATGATGGAGGACGCTTGTTTATTGACGACCAATTGGTGGTGGACAACGGCGTTAACCACGGGCTGAAACCCACCGATGGAGAGATTATTCTGAAACCCGGCAAACACGCTTTCCGAGTTGAATATTACCAGGGCGAGTACGGAAAAGGCGTTTCCCTGCAATGGAGACCTCACGGTTCGAAAGCCTTTGTGGTGGTTCCTCCCGCCGTTTTCACATTCAAGGGTAAAGACATCAAGAAAACCCAGCAAGGCATACTTGAAGTTAGCAAGGACGAAGTACCGGGAGATCAGTCTCCACTGACGGCTGTACATCCCAGTTTTACGCTGACGCAGGCCCGGCCCGAAACCTTTAAACCCAGAGTGGGTGGGATGGACTTTCTTCCCGATGGGCGAATGGTGGTAAGCACCTGGGATTCACTCGGCTCGGTTTATCTGATTGACTCCAGAAAAGCAACGAATCCCCAGCAGATTCAGGTGAAACGCATCGCTTATGGCTTAGCCGAACCGCTGGGCATCAAGGTAGTAGACAATGAAATCTACGTCATGCAGAAACAGGAGCTGACAAAACTCGTGGATTCCAACCACGACGACCTCATTGACGACTACCAAACCGTATGCAATGGCTGGAAAGTATCCGCTAATTTTCACGAATTTGCTTTCGGACTGGTTTACAAAGAGGGATATTTCTACGGTACGCTGGCTACGGCTATTAATCCTGGGGGAGCCAGTACGCAGCCTCAGATTCCAGACCGTGGCAAGGTGGTTAAAATAAATCGGAAGGATGGCTCTTTCTCGTTGATTGCATCGGGACTGAGAACGCCCAACGGGATTGGATTGGGCGTGGATAATGAAATATTCATCGCAGACAATCAGGGAGACTGGTTACCCGCCAACAAAATTGTGCATCTGCAACCCGGAGCCTGGTATGGTTCCCGATCCGTAGATTTCGCAGGTACGGCCCATCTGAAAGAAACCTTACCCGTGGTTTGGTTAACGCAGGACGAGATTGGTAACTCGCCTAGTCAGCCCGCCCCGCTGAACGTGGGCCCTTACCAAAATCAGATGGTTCACGGCGATGTTACGCACGGCGGTCTTAAACGGGTCTTTGCCGAAAAGGTAAACGGATCTTACCAGGGAGTTGTATTTCGCTTCACCCAGGGACTCGAAGCTGGCGTAAACCGACTGGCCTGGGGACCGGATGGATCGCTATACATAGGTGGGGTAGGTTCGACGGGTAACTGGGGGCAGACGGGTAAGTTAGGCTATGGTCTACAAAAGCTAACCTTCAACCAGACGCCTACGTTTGAGATGCTTGCGGTACGGGCCCAGGCGAAAGGTGTTGAAATTGAATTTACGGAGCCCTTACCGAAGGGCACGGGTGAAGCCTCAACGGACTACACCATCCGTCAATGGTGGTTTAAACCTACGGCTGATTACGGCGGTCCGAAACTGAATGATGAGCGTTTAACGATTAAAAACATTCAGGTTTCAGCAGATCGGAAAAGGGTATTTCTTGAATTACCGGGTATGCTCAGTAAGCACGTGGTGTATATTCGTTTGAACAGAAAAACCATCGTTAGCAGCACGGGTAAGAACTTGTGGACTACCGAAGCCTGGTATACAATGAATGCCATTCCTGGTCAGCCCGCTCAGTAGGACATCCTACGTTAACTAACTTCACTACTAGCGAAGCCGCTTATCCTTGGTCAGGGTATAAGCGGCTTCGCTTTTTAATCGTAAAAATCTGCGATAAAGTCAGGTTACTTTTTTTTAAGCTCACCCATGTACTGACTCGGTGTAATTCCAAACTGTTTCTGGAAGTCTCTGGAAAAATTAGTCGGTAAGCTATATCCTACCAAAGCTGCGGCTTCATTGACTTTATAATGACCGGTTGTAAGCAATTCGGCGGCCTTTTTAAGTCGGGCCAGATTGATTAACTCGTTCGGGCTTAAATCCGATAGCCCTTTGATTTTTCGATAAAGCGTCGGACGACTCATGTTCATCAACCTTGATAACTGATCAACGTTAAGTTCCATATCCAGAATATGATCGTAAATGACCTGATGCAGTTGCTCCAGAAAAACCTTATCCGCGGGTGTGTGGGCCATGCCTTTAAAAGGCGTTAGCGGAGAACGGGCGAAATATTCTTTGACCCGATTACGGTTGGATAACAAGCTTTCAATCTGGGCTTCCAAATGCATCACTGAAAAAGGTTTTTCCAGATAAGCGTCCGCCCCGACCTCCAGTCCTTGAACTTTCGACTGAATGGAGGTTTTAGCCGTCAACAGAATCACGGGAACGTGGCTATACTCCAAATCTGATTTAATGGCCCGGCATAGCTCAATGCCATCCATCACGGGCATCATGATGTCACTAATGACCAGATGAATCGTTTCCTGCTGTAAAATCTCCAGAGCCTGCTGACCCTCATAGGCCGTCAGAACGTTGTAACGTTCGCTGAATTCCTGCTGAATGTATACACTGATTTCCCGCTGGTCTTCCACCAGTAAAAGCGTCGATTTTAACGGGTCCAGCTGCGGAGCTTTTGGTTCGTCTTCCGTCACAATGCTTTCCGCCATAAAATGCTGAAAGTCCATACTATGTTCCTGATGGATGGGAAGACTCAGGCGAAAGCAATTCACGTCGGGTCGATCCATTTGTAACGTTAATTCGCCCTTATGAAGCTGGGTAAGCGTCCGCGAAAGAGACAGGCCTACCCCCGTTCCCGGTTCATGATCGGTTTCCTGAATACGGTAAAAAGGTTCGAATATCTTGTCCTTTAAGGCGGCGGGAATCCGATACCCATCATTGCTGACCTCAATGCGAAACTGCTCGTCTTCACTGCCGAAGGGCAGTAACTTCATCAGAATCGAGGAATCTGCGTATTTAATGGCATTACTCAGCAAATTGCTCAGAATTTTTCGCAGAGCTTCTTCATCAACATAGGCATGAAGTGTAATGCGGGGTAATTCGAGTCGGAAGGTAAACTTGCGTTCGTCCGCGGCGGGCTTAAACCAAATCCACAGTTCGTTTAACAACGCATTGATGTCAGTATTGGCAAAATGAAGCTGAATATTCTGGGCCTCCGCTTTCCGGAAATCCAGTAATTGATTGGTCAAGTCAATAAGGCGATGGGTATGTTTTTTCATCATTTGCAGGCTTTCGTGTAGAAAAGGGTCTTGTACAGGCCGGGATAACAATTTATCCAGAGGTAATTTGATTAGGGTTAAAGGGGTACGAATTTCGTGGGCTACATTGGTGAAAAATTCAATTTTACTGGTGTAAATAGCCCGCTCGGTTTCTATCTCAAGCGACTTCATCTGCCGTTTATTTTTCTCCGTAATAGCCAGATAATAGTACCTGAAAATGACCAGTATAATGGCGAGTATCAGACTGGCATACAGCAGATAAGCCCAGGGAGTAGCCCAGAAAGGCGGCAGAATGGTCAGGGCTAGTACCGTTTCGCGGGGGTTCCAGATCCCATCATTATTCGATCCTTGTACCCGAAAACGATACGAACCAGCGGGCAGATTGGTATAATAGATTTTGCGGTTATTCGTCAGATGAATCCAGCTCTGATCTACCCCTTCCAGCATGTAACGATACTGATTGATCTGAGGGTTGGTATAACTCAAGGCCGCTACATCCAGACTAACGTTGGAATGACCGTGCGATAAAACAATTTTCGAGGTAGAGGTAATCGACTGTTGCAGGATCGAATCTTTCGCCCCAATGCCTACTTCCTGATTATTTACCTGTAAACCCGTTATGTAAACAGGTGGCGTAAAGCGATTGGTCTTAAAGAAAGAGGCCGGGTTCCAATGAACCAATCCCTTCACCGTACCGAAATAAAGGCTACCGTCGGTGTCTTTAAACGACGAGTTATAGTTAAACTGTTCCGTGGGTAAGCCGTGAGCCGTAAAGTAATGCTGCCATTGATTTCGCTGAGGGTCAAAGCGGGCCAGGCCCCGCCCCGTCGAGATCCACAACCCATCAAAGCGGTCTTCTTCGATGCGGAAGATCTGGTTATCGGGCAGTCCGTTTTCGATGGTGTAATGCGTAAACTGGTGCCGGACAGGATTATAGCAGGTTAGTCCTCCTTCGCAGCAAATCCAAAGCTGATGATGCCTATCTTCATAAATGTTGGTAATGTAATTGGATCGCAGGCCCGACTGCGTGCTGAAATGACCTTGCTTTCCGGTTCGTTCGTTTACGTAATACACACCGTTGCCGTAACTCCCAACCCATAGCGTCCCATCACCCGATTCGTGAATGGTTTGGGTTTGGGCATTGAAAAAGGGAACCGGGATGAAATCATCCTGTGGGGGACGGTATTGAAAGAGCCCATTCCAGGTACCTACAAGAATGGTTCCGTTGCGGCGTTTGTAAAGCGTAACGATAAAGTCGCTGGTAAAGTGGCCGGGTTGGATGGACGAGCGATAACGTCGAATGATTTTCTCGGTTTTCAAATCCATTACGTCCAGGCCGTGTTCTAGGGTTCCAATCCATAACCGGGAACCATCCACCAGCAGACCATGAATGTTAGGATAGCTAAGGCCGGCGGGACCTTTCCCCGGCAGGAAGGACCGAATCTGCCCGGTTTTCAAGTTCATTTTGTTTAGCCCCGCATCTTCGGTACCAATCCACAAATTCCCCTGATTATCTTTCTGAATGGCATGAACTACGTTACCACTAAGGCTATTCTGACCCGGTAAAGGCTGGTACTTGGTAAAACGGGTTAGGTGATCGGAATAGTAATTAACACCCCCAAACGAAGTACCTAGCCAAATGCCTTTTTCACGATCCTGATAGAGACAGGAAATGACATTATCGGTCAGCGAGTAAGGGTTTCCAAACTGTTTTTGCTCCTGCGTTAACTGCCCCGTCTGACTGTGGTAAATAAAAAGACCAGATTCAGTGCCAATCCAATACTCACCGGGGGACTTTTCCATCATGGAATTAATCCGTATTTCTAACGATTCATTCGTACTAAGGGGATGAGTGGTTTGACGATTGGGTTGATAAACAGAGACCCGACTGCCTCGACGCATGATTAGGGTCGTGTCGCCAATGGCAAACATGAAATCAATACGGGAAAGCGTGGCCAGAGGTATATTCCGAAAGCGATTTTCGCGGGCATTGTACCGAAGCAGACGACCTCTTTCCGTAGATACCCAGACGGTTCCCTGCTTGGAAATGTGTAAAGCAGTGGCCTGATCCTCCGCGAAGGGATATGCGTGCAGCTTTGCCCCATCGTAACAGTACAGCTTGTACCCGGCAATAATCCAGATCCGATGCTGTGCATCCATCCCCAGATAGCGAACTTCCTGGGCAGGAATGGCGGTAAAACGCGTAAAGGTTTCTTTCTGAGGATCGTATCGATAAATCCCTTTGAACGTTCCGACCCAGAGTTGTTTCTTTCTATCCTCACAAAGGCTCAGGATGGAGTTACTGCCCAGGCTCTGCGAGTCACTACGGGAATGACGAAAGACTTTCACGGCATGGCCGTCAAAACGGTTGAGTCCGTTGCGACTGCCAAACCACATGAATCCCCGATGATCCTGAAGAATGCAGGTAATGGTATTACTTGACAAACCATCGGCCACCTGATAAGATTTGAAATCAGAAACCATCGACTGACCCGAACCAACCGTGTCCCACAGCAGGAAAATACTTAAAAAAAAGAAACGCCTCATATACGCACGATGCAACGAATAACTAAAGCTACAACTCCGATTTTATTTAATAGAAGCAGTGAGACGATTTGAATCAAAATTGAGACGCATAGATTCAGGGTACTGGAAAGCAAAAGGTTACTTTGCAGAATACTATTTATTGTATAAATGATGCAATACAACTTTACTACTTCTACGCCGGAAGGTCCCTGAATAAGTTATTACCCGTTAAAAGATGGGCTTGCTGCTTGTCCTGCTTAACCTCTACACTTAACATTTCACACTACATGCTCTTGCAATTACCTTGCTTAAGCCTGGGCCGCCGATGGGGCGGCCTATGGCTACTACTGCCCGCACTATTGGTAAGTTTTTCACTCCTGGCCGCCGCCCCTATGGCCGTAACCGTTACGGGCAAAGTGCTCAGTAATACGGGCGGTGCCATGCCCGGCGTATCCATTCAGGAACAAGGAACCAGCAACGGTACCCTTACCGATGCCGAGGGTAACTATAGAATTACCGTAAAAGGGCCTGAAGCCGTACTAACGTATACGTATATAGGTTACACGAAGAAAGAGGTAACCGTCGGCAATCAACTGGTCATTAACGTGACCCTGGAAGAAACGGCCAGCTCTTTACAGGAAGTCGTTGTAGTAGGGTATGGTACGCTGGACAAGAAGGAAGTAACCAGTGCCATTACCCACGTATCGGGTAAAGATTTATTAACCGTTGGCGTAACCAACCCCATTGCTGCCTTGCAGGGAAAAGTTTCCGGACTCACCATTACCAATACGGGCGGTGGCGATCCTAACTCCATGCCCAGTATTCAGCTGCGGGGCGTATCCTCGCGGGATGCAGGTTTAGGGCCACTGGTGGTTGTAAACGGCGTACCCGGTGGTGTTCTGGAAAACATCAACCAAAATGACATTGAGTCCATTGACGTACTCAAAGGCGGAGCGGCTTCGGCTATTTATGGCACTCGCGGTAGTAACGGGGTAATCATCATTACCACTAAAAAAGGCTCGCAGGGTTCCCGCGTGGATTATAACGGTTACGGAGCTTTTGACTTTGCGGCCATGCCCCTGAAAACACTTTCGGCGTCGGAATTCCTGGCTCAAAACCGGGGCACTGACTTTGGAGCTCAAACCGACTGGCTTAAAGCCATTACCCGGCCTTCAGCGTTTTCGCACAAACACAGCTTATCCTTTTCCGGGGGCGATGCCCGCAATAACTACCGGGCTACGGCAGACTACCGCGATGCCCAGGGTCTGGATTTGCGGTCGGGTCGTCAGGAATACGGGGCTCGTCTGATGCTAAACCATACTTCTGCCAATAACTTATATACCCTGAGTCTGAACGTGGCCCCCCGTTACTTTAGAAGTAACAACGCCGATTATGACTCTTTTGACCAGGCCTTAACGCTCAATCCAACCCTACCCATTTTTGATCCCCAGAATCCCACCCGTTACAACCGGATTCAATCCGGTTTCTCCTCGCCTTTTAACCCTGTAGAACGGTTACGGACGGAAGAAAGCGGAACGGAAGGCAAGATTCTGGACTACAACGCCAGTGTGCTCGTCAATCTGTTACCAACCCTGACGACTCAACTGACGTACGGACAATTTACCCGCGATTACTTTGATTTCTTTTTCCGTCCTTCTACGTCTACCTACGCCGCTCAGTATCAGGGTAGCATGAACTCAGCAAGCCGGGCTTACAACAAGTACGATCAGCGAAGTCTGGAGTGGGTGGGTAACTATTCGTTAACGAAAGGAGTCCACGATGTGAAGGTGCTGGGTGGCTATTCCTACCAGTACTTCCAAAACTCTGGACTTTCGGCGGATAACCGACAGATGCCTTCCGATGCCCTCACCTACAACAACATCGGAACGGGCCTGTATCAGCAGGTGGCGGGACGCAATGGCATGGGTACATACAAGAATGATTCCCGTCTGATTGCCTTCTTTGGCCGGATTAACTACGCTCTTCAGGACAAATACCTGTTCTCGGCCAGTTTGCGGCGGGAGGGTTCTTCCAAGTTTGGGTATAATCACAAGTGGGGTAATTTCCCAGCCGCATCCCTAGGCTGGCGACTGAGTCAGGAAACGTTTATGAAATCATTGACGTGGATTGATGATCTGAAACTTCGGGCCGATTACGGTGTAACTGGTAACCAGGATTTCGGTAACTATTTATCCCTGGATACCTACAGTGGGTACGGGTATTACCCGCTTAACGGCAACCAGTACCAGGTATGGGGACCAAGCCAGAATACCAACTATGATTTACGCTGGGAAACGGCAGAGAACCTGAACTTCGGGATTGACTTCTCAATCTTTAAAGAAGTATTCTCGGGAAGTATTAACTATTACACCCGAAAAAATAAAGACTTGCTGGGTTCGTATTCCGTGCCTTTACCACCAAACATTCAGGGTTCTACCTATGCCAACGTAGGAAGCATGCAAAACTCAGGAATTGAGTTACAACTGAACGCCCGGATCGTCTCTACGCCTTCGTTTACCTACAACATCGCTTTCGCGGGAGCGACCAATAGTAACAAATTCGTTTCGTTCTCCAACAATGCCTATCAGGGACAAACCTTCCTTGACGTCGTAGGTTTACCCAGCCCCGGCTCGCCCGGAACGGCTCAGCGTTTACAGGAAGGCCAGCGGATTGGTACGTTTTACATGCTTCACGCAGCTGGTGTAGCGGAAGATGGCCGCTTGCTGGTGTACAACAAGAACAATGAAGTCATCCCGGCTAATCAGGCTAATAATGATGACAAACGCGTCGTTGGCAATGGCTTACCGAAAGCGACCTTAAGCCTTAACAACTCGTTTACGTACAAAAACTGGGATGCTTCGGTCTTTTTTAGAGCCATTTTAGGGTATAAAATTTTCAATACCCAGGCGTTTTATACCGGTACACCCAGTACGCAATCCAATGCAAACGTGTTAACCTCCGCGTACGGCGAGGGTAAGTACGCGAAGTTAACCAACCAGGCCACTACGGTCATTTTATCGGATTATTTCCTGGAAAACGGATCATTCCTCAAGCTCGATAATGTGACGCTGGGTTATTCCCCTAAAGTCAATCTGAAGGCGATCCGCTCCGTGCGTATCTACGCAGCAGCCCGCAACCTGTTGACGATTACTTCCTTCACCGGAGGAGATCCCGATCGTTATCCCGTGAATGGCCTGTATCCAGGTATCAACAGTTCGCGTTCCTATTATCCCACGACTACCCAGGTGCTGGCCGGAATCCAGTTGGGCTTATAACCTCTATTCTCTATGAAAAAGATATTTTCCTGTTTATTACTCACGAGTCTGCTCAGCAGTTGTACGGATCTGGACGAGACGCTGTATGACCGCATTACCTCCGAGAACTTTCTGCAAACGAAAGAAGACGTATACCGTACCTTTCTCCGAACGTTTGAACACGGCTACTGGACGGTTCAGGGCGATCAATTCATCATGCAGGAATTACCAGCCGATCAGTTCATGACTCCCAACCGGGAAGGCGACTGGTACGACGGCGGACAGTACATCCGGGCACACCAGCACACCTGGACTTCGCAGGATGGTTATTGCAGTAACGCCTGGAATAACCTGTACACGGGTATAGCCCTGGCCACCAACTCCCTACAGGATATTGAAGGAATTGATCCGGCGGCCTTTGGTCTGACTACTGCCGAACAAAAGCAGTTTATTGCCGAGCTGAGAACCATGCGGGCCTGGTATTACCTCCGCGTGTACGACTTCTACCGGAATGTTGAAATCATCACCCGAGTAAAAGGCGAAACCCAGGGTACTACACAATCCACGCCCTTGGAAACGTTCCGTTTCATCGAAACCGAACTCAAAGAAGCTTTACCTGATCTGGCGGCCAAGGGCGACGCGGGCACTGAACAATTTCAGGGCCGCTGGACGAAGGCGGGTGCCATGACCCTGCTGGCTCGTCTGTATCTCAATGCCAAAGTGTACATTAACGAAGATCGGTTTGCCGACTGTGCCACCATTTGCCAGGACATTATGGACGGCAAATACGGAAGTTACCGCATTGAAGATCGCTGGGATGCTCCCTTCGACTGGAATAACGATCAATCAGCCGAAACGATTTTCGCCTTTCCGGGTACGTTTGGTCGGTCGCACTGGCAGTATGAAGGCGGCATGTACTGGTGGATGATGCCTTACAATGCTCCTCAGACTTACCTCGGCTTTACTGACTGGGGTGGCAGTAACCCCCGTTTCTCCCTGCAACCCGGCCGTAACGTCGATAACGTAGAATATACCCATACGCTCGGTAAGCCCTTCATCAAATTTCAGAAATACAGCGATGACGTGCGATTGAAGAAATACCGAAATCTGGGGAATAACAGCCGGGAGGGTATGTTCCTGTACGGATACCTGACCTACAATAACAACCGGGATACTTTAGCCAGCACCCGGGGGTATAAACTTTACATTCGGGATCAGGTAGGCTGGTTTAAAAATACGCCTCCCAATCAGGTTCCTGCGGATAAAGAATCCAACATGAATCACGCCGATCAGAACTCAGGGGTTTATATGCTGAAGTATCCCTTTTATCGCACGGAAGACGAGCATAAAATTGAAGCTGATTACGCAGAGATTCGTTTAGCCGAGGTCTATTATACCCTAGCGGAATGTGAATTCAGAAAGGGTAACAAAGCCAAAGCAGCGGAAATCCTTAACCGCGTTCGCAAACGCTATTACCCAGCAGGCTCACCGAGTTTGTATCCCGCCAATGGCAGTACGCTCACCGAGCAGGAGTTACTCGATGAATGGGGCCGGGAGTTCCTGGGTGAAGGCCGCCGCCGTACGGATCTGATTCGCTTTAACCAATTTAATTCTGGAACCTGGTGGGATAAGCAGCCCGATGCCGACACGCACACGAATATTTTCCCCATCGGCTTTAACGTCCTAAACGTTTCGCCTCAGTTGAAGCAGAATCCAGGGTATTGATTTAACTCGTAACTTTTTCCAGGCATCCCGCGTGAAGGTTCATGCGGGATGCCTTTTTTGTTAAGGGCTGTTGGTTTAAAGTCAAAGGGAGTAGGCCTCTAGCCGAGGTTAGTAGGAATATTTTGTTGGGGGAAGGTACTCTCTGATCATCTACTGGTTCGAATCCTACCGGCCAGAGGCCTGGAACTAGGTGGTCACTCGGCAAAGCCGAGCGACTGCGGGTGGATTTCGACCACTGCAATTTATTAACAGCAAACGTCGTAGGTAGCAAAACGGAATCATTCATACGGCTACGCCCCCCTATGACTCCCCCGCAATAAATTTCTTAATAATCTTATGTTCAAGTATTTAACAAGAGTTCATGAAACTTTTGTATACAATATACCATACCCCAAATAGCTGAGATGCTTGAACTCAGTAAACCTATTGTCTTATATTTAGGATTGCCAATTTTCGATACAATCACCTATTTTTTTTATTCTGGCCAACCATATCTTATAATTTATATAAGCCTGAGTGGCGACGAGTAAAACCAAGCCAACAAGCATCCAGTTTTTCTTAATATCGAGCTCAACGGAGGAAACAAAGAAAATTAGGAGACAAATCAATGAGACCGTCCGTGTAAGCAAAGATATCATAGCGTATCCTTTAAGCTTTTTGTGATAGTTAGTCATCGACTGCAAAATACTTTCTCCTGATACAATGTTTTTTGCGGCCAGGTAGCCCATCAAGCTATGAATGATGACCATGAGAAAAGATCCGATCAGTAACCAATTGGCGTATAACGGTTTTTTGTCCCCATCAAACATCGTATAGTAAACAGCAAGAAATACGAGATACGACACCATTTCTATGACAAGCCGCAGTCTGATCGCATTTAACTGGTTATTCCCTTTTTTTATCATGGGCTGCTCTTTCATGCCAGCATTTTCTGGCTTAATACTTTTCCAATCGTTTTTCAGTTCATCGATATTCATTTTGCTGGATTTAATGTTTTTTTTAGCCTGGATCTAATTCTTCCCATCTTGACGGCAATGTGGTTCTCGCTCAATCCCGTTATTTCTGCCATCTCGCGATAGTCAAAGTCTTCGAAATACAAGGCGAGTAATGCCCTGTCTCCTTCATTTAGCGTTTTTAGTATGACAAACAGTTGCTGCTCTCGTTCCCGATTTTCACAATCAATGTTACTGTCTTCTTGGTCCGGTAATCGCTCGGTGAATGATAAAATTATACGCTTCTTTCGATAGCAGGCCATTGCGGTGTTAAGTGCGATTTTATATATCCAAGTACTTTGCTTGGACTTTCCCTCGAATTTTGGAAAAGACAGCCACAACTGTAAAACGATCTCTTGAAAAAGATCCTCTCTGTCCTCGGGGCTGTCCCGGTAAAGGCGTGACACCTTATGAATGGTGGCCTTATGCATGGTGATCATCTCCAAAAACTGTTTTTCCATCCTATCTGGTTTTAACAAAAAGAATTGATTGTCCCTTTAGGCTGGCTTTGAGGCTTTTAATGGTGCCATCTAAATCTTTTTCAAATGCAATCTGCACAGGCACCTTTTTCCCAAAAAAAACAGAGCTATCCGAGGGATACAATTCGAAAAATGGATTTTGACCCATTTTAGCATAGAGCTGCCCTCCTTTAAAAAAAATCGCTAGTTGGTGGCCATTGTCTGCGGTATAGGTTCCTTGGAATTTGCCAAGTTGCGATGCCTCCATTACTATAGGTGTATGTACAACCGGCATATCAAACCTATCTCCGAAAACGATGCTTTCAATGCTGGCCTGCATTTCCCCAACGGGCAACGTGGAAATATTACTCAGGATTACTACTGAAATATTTGCATTGGGATAGTAGCCCGAAATAGCAGAACATCCATAAGTCCCGCCACCAGTAAAATTGAAATCCCTTTCTCGGTTTGAAGATCGCCTAAGAAACCAGCCATAGCCATAAGGTTCGTTACGTCCATTAATCGGTTGTGAATTTTGAATGGTGAACAGCTGATCTGTAACTGTTTTATTGAAATGCCCGGTTCCATTTAGATTATTGTTCCATTTTAATAGATCGCTTGCGGTTGAATACAGGTTACCCGATCCTTTCATTAAAGCAAAGTCCCGATGTGGTGCTGCGATCAGTCGATCTGCCAGTTGATGATATGGAGAAACCATTCCATTGATGAGGGCCGTTGCCGTGTTTTCTCCTGTGTGATCCATATGTAATGGAGCGGTAATCTTCTCCCTTAGGATGGTACCATAGCTTTTATGGTAAATCTTTTCCAGAATACTTGCCAGAATAAAGTATCCAGGACTAGAATAGTGCGTCTTTGTCCCTGGAACAGACCGTAGTTTCAATTTAAATATCTCGTCCGTGGCCTGCCGGTCCGAGAGTGGAAGAAACGAAATTTTCTCCCAGTAATCTGCTATCCCTTCATTATGGGGAAGGCCGGAGGTGTGAGTCAGTAATTGCCTGATCGTTATTTTACCTCAATCCGATTGGCCTAGTTGGGGGTAATATTTACTGAGTTGATCGCCCAGTGCTAACTTGTGCTCTTCGGCAGCCAATACAACCAACATAGCAGTAAACTGCTTAGTAATGGATGCTATCCGAAAAACAGGATCCGAAGAAAGCGGTACGTCAAGTTCCAATGACGCTTTTCCTAGAGACTGTCGATAGATTATACTATCATTCCTAGCAATCATGACTGTACCGTTAAAGCCGATGGATTGCTGCTGCACGCTCAAATAACGGTCGATCAGGTCTGCCTGCTCTTTTTGCATCTGAGCTATGGATCTTATCGGAAAGCCTGATGCACCAATAAAAACGAGTATAAAAATTTGTAGTCTGAACATCTTTTCCTGGTTAATCAGCACCATTAGTAGCGATTTATTGAAAAAGATGACAGGTCTAAAGAACTAGTTGATTGCTGGAGACCAATAGTACTGGACTTATACGATCTAATGAAACTTGCATCATCTGATGCGGGATTTAACTTAAGTTGAAGCTTAGATATCGCCCAATCGGTCATTCAGAGCGAAGCGAAGAACCTTACTTAGATTCCCAACTCATTTCTCATACACCATTAGCAACTAGCTCGGTAGAAAGCTCACCACCTTCTCAGTAAGGTCTATTCCTTTCTTTAGGGAACTAGTCTATCATCGATCCGAACCAGAAGCCAACGGTCTCCTAAATAGTGGAGGTTAATCCAAAAGGAAACCAGGTTTGTTTTGTAAAGCATAGCCAGGCAAGCTTTTTCGAGCTTAATTTGAAAACAGAATCACTAGAAATACTGCAAAGGCAAAAAATATTAATTAACATAAACTTCTAATTATCAGTAAATTACGAATTATTAAAATTGAATAATAAGAGTAATAAATAAAATTATTTTTACACATTTAAGAAATAAGCCTACATTTGGTGTACGTACACTATTGAGGTGAAGCATTACCGCTTAGCTCAGGGTGTTTCCTAACGGGCGAATACTTATCCTCTTATACTCTAAACCTATGTTTCAAAGGTTAACGGCTAACCTAAATCAGTTTTCGGGAGTGAAACATCCGTGGCTATTGGCTGCAACGCTACTAGTCATGGCTTGTCAGCAGTCCAGTCGCCCTTCGCGTACGCCAGTTCAAGTCGACTGGGCGGTAACGGGGGGTGACGAAGGGGTTACCCGTTTCTCACAAGCAGAGGAAATTACGAAAGAGAATGTCTCGAAGCTGAAAGTCGCCTGGGAGTACCATTCGGGAAACACGAAGGGAAACATCCAGATGAATCCGCTGATTGTGGATGGCATCATGTACATCACCAGTCCGGCCCACGAGATCATCGCAGTCAATGCCCGCAATGGCCAGGAAATTTGGCGGCATAACCCCGCCCGCCAGGGGGAGCGACTGGGTGGGATCAACCGGGGGATTGCTTTCTGGAAAGACGGAGCCGACCAGCGAATTTTATGGACTGCCAATAACTACCTGCTGGCCATTGATGCCCGCACGGGTAAGGCCATTGAATCGTTTGGTAAAAACGGTCGGGTGGATCTTAATGAAGGGTTGGTTCGTCCAGCCTCCGAAATGAAAATTACCGCCCCGGCTTCGCCCGTGGTCTATAAGAATACGGTTATCGTGGGTTGCATGAGCTGGAGTGCTCCAGCCAACGTCAGCGGCTTTGATATCAAAACGGGCCGACGGGTCTGGCTTTTCAACACCATCCCTCAACCCGGTGAAGCGGGGTATGATACCTGGGGCGACACCAAATTCTGGCGGGATGGAGCGGGTGTTAACGTATGGGGTGGCTTATCAGTAGACACGCAACTTGGCATGGTCTATTTTGCAACGGGACAACCCAAAAATGACTTTTACCGTCCCGGCAAACCTGGCTCGCAATTGTACGGAAATAGCATCGTCGCTTTGGATGCCGCTACGGGTAAACATGCCTGGCATTATCAGGTCATTCACCGGGATTTATGGGATCTGGATTTACCCTGTGCCCCGATATTAGCTGATTTCGTGCACAAGGGAAAGAAAGTAGCGGGCGTTGCTCAGCTAACCAAAACGGGCAATATCTTTTTATTCAATCGGCAGACCGGAGAGCTACTCTCCAAAGTCGAAGAGCGGCCCGTTCCGCCTTCGCAGCTTCTCGGAGAAAATGCGTATCCTACGCAGCCTTATGTACAATGGCCGGAATCCTTTTCCCGGCAAGTAGTGACTGAAAAAGACCTGACAAATCGCACGCCGGAAGCTCATGCGGATGCCCTGGCTCGTTTTCGGTCGGCGGATACGGGCTGGTACGTGCCCCCCACGCAGAAAGGAGTCATTTATTATGGCATCCACGGCGGAGCCGAATGGAGCGGGGGAGCCTATGACCCCACCACGGGTAATTTATACGTGAATGCCAATGAGTTAGCCTGGCACATTACGATGATTGATATTAATGCCAAAGACAAGAACGCCAAGAGCATAGCCCAGCATCCGGGCCGACGGGTATATCTGGAAAAAGGGTGTGTGGGTTGTCACGGCTCGGAGCGGCAGGGCAACGGCGGGATTCCGGCCCTGACTCATTTATCGAAGAAATTCAAAAAACCGGATGTCGTTCAGATCGTCAAAAATGGTCGGGGAGCCATGCCCGCCTTTTCCCAAATTTCAGAAGACGAAGTGCAGGCATTAGCCGAATTTTTACTGGATATGGAAAGCCATACGGAGGTAAAAGACAAAAACTTGCCCCCCGTCTATCGGGCCATGAATTATACGAAATTCTTAGATCAGGAGAATTACCCGGCCACAAAAGCTCCCTGGGGAACACTGAATGCCATTAACCTGCATTCCGGAAAACTAGTCTGGAAAAAACCGTTGGGCGAATATCCAGAATTAACCGCTAAGGGCGTACCCGTAACTGGCCGGGAAAACTTCGGTGGCTGCATTGTCACCAAAGGAGGCTTAGTTTTCATTGCCGCCACGGGCGATGAAAAAATTCGGGCGTTTGATAAAAATACGGGCGAAAAACTCTGGGAAGCCGCTCTGCCTTTCGGAGGGTATGCCACCCCCAGTACCTATACCATTCAGGGCAAACAGTACCTGGTTATTGCGGCCACTGGTGGTGGAAAACTAGGGACAAAAACCGGGGACTCATACGTAGCTTTTGCTCTGGAATAGGGCCAAGACATAAGTATAACTTTTTAAATAAATAACTGTAAAAAAGTTTGTTAAAGTCCAGCAATTAGGTTACATTTGAATACAGATAGTTAACGTACACTATTTTAATTATCTCGTTCAACCTTTTGCTATTTGTCCCTTTTAAGGGCAGGTACCTTCCAAGTCCTGTATTGCTTTTGTATCGATGCATCCGTTTGATGCAAGCCTATTGTATTAAAAAGCACTTTACGTATATCATGTAGAGTTAGTTGCCTATTGTTACGCATGTATGTTGGTATGAAGAAACGCTTTACCGCCGTTTCCCTGGGAATCCTATGGCTATTTTCGCCGAGCCTGTACGCTCAGAAACTACCTTTCGGGATTAATCTGGCCGGAGCCGATTTTGGTTCGAGCATGCCCGGTGTCTATGAAAAGGATTATGCTTATCCGGAAAAAAAAGAGCTGGATTATTACCATCAGCATCAGCTGAAGCTGATTCGTTTGCCTTTCCGCTGGGAGCGAATTCAACCGCAACTCTACGGGGAACTGGATGCCGCAGAGTTGACCCGTATGAAGAACGTGGTGCGTGAGGCTGAAAAAATGGGCATGCCCGTCATTCTGGATATGCATAATTACTGCCGACGATACGATCAGCATACCGAGCATTTGCTGGGGTCAGAAGAGCTACCGGTAAAAGCTCTTGGCGATGCCTGGGGGCGATTAGCCAAAGCCATGAAAGGATTTACTAACCTGTATGGCTACGGACTCATGAACGAACCTCATGATTTATTACCCGAAACTAGTTGGTTTACCATGGCTCAGCAGGCGATTCAGGCCATTAGAAAAGTAGACTCCCAAACGAGTATTCTGGTGGCAGGTAATAGCTGGAGTTCGGCGGAACGCTGGCCTTCCGCCAGTGATTCGCTGAAGTATCTGAAAGACCCCTCGCGTAAACTCATTTTTGAAGCTCACCTCTACTTCGATAAAGATGGTTCAGGAACGTATAAACATACTTACGAAGAAGAAAAAGCGACGGAAGATACGGGCATTAACCGGGTAAAACCTTTTGTAACCTGGCTGAAAAAGAATGACTTGAAAGGATTCATTGGCGAGTACGGCGTTCCCGACAACGACCCTCGCTGGCTGGTCGTGCTGGATCGATTTCTGAATTATATTCAAAAAGAAGGCATCAACGGAACCTACTGGGCGGGTGGCTCCCGCTGGGGAGATTATACCCTCGCCGTCAGTCCAGTACAGGGGACAGAACGGCCTCAGATGAAAGTGCTGCAAGCGTACCCTTCAACCGAGTAATTAAAAATATCCCTCTAAACCTTTTTACTATAAAATCTAATACAATGAAGCAACACTATCTATGGTTAGTGGCTGTACTCTTTCTATGTCCGGCGGTTTGGGCTCAGAACGTCACCGTCAAAGGAAAGGTAACGGCTAAAGAAAGCGGAGAACCGCTACCGGGCGTAAGCATTCTGGTGAAAGGAACGACTTCGGGCACCGTCACTAATAACGAGGGTAATTATACGTTATCCGTTCCTTCCTCCACTCCCGTGCTGATTTTTTCCTTTGTTGGCTATTCTCCTCAGGAAGTATTACTGGCGGGTCGAAGCGTGCTGGATGTTTCGCTGGAATCAAATGATAAAAAACTGGATGAGGTCGTGGTCATTGGATACGGAACGGTAGCCAAGCGGGACCTGACGGGATCCGTTACCACCGTGAAGGGAACGGATTTACTTCGTAACGTTCCCACCAGCATCAACCAGAGTTTACAGGGACAGATTGCCGGGGTTAACGTCAATAAAGGGGACGGAGCCCCCGGAGGTGGCATCAGCATGACGATTCGGGGAGCGAACTCTTTTACGGGAAGTGAGCCTCTGTACGTCATTGATGGGATTCCCTTTACCTCGGCAGCTACCCCCACCGGAGCCGAAGGCAGCATGCAGACCATTAACTTTCTGGCCAACATGAATCCGCAGGATATTGAGAGTATTGAGGTACTCAAAGATGCTTCGGCTACGGCCATTTATGGTTCGCGGGGAGCGAACGGCGTGGTGCTGATTACGACCAAGAAAGGAAAAGCGGGCAAAGACCGGGTGGAGTTTACCACCAACCTGAGTGTGGGTAAGGTATCCAAAACAATCCCCATGCTTAATGCCTATCAATACGCTCTATTTCAAAATGAAGCGTATGCCAATGCGGCTAAATACATCGGCACGACCCTGGAAGTTCCTTTTCCGGGCCGGGTGGGAGTTGATCCGGTGCTAGGCGGAAATACCTACCTGCCAGGACCTGAAGATTACCGCAATGGACTGCCCGAGGGCTCGCAGTATCCCGTCGGTTTTAAGGGTACTAACTGGCAAAATGAAATATTTAGACCCGCCGTTACGCAGGATTATACGCTGTCCGTCTCGGGTGGTAATGAGCGGGGAACCTATCTGATTTCAGGGAACTACCTGGATCAGCAGGGGATCATCCTTAACTCCGGCTTCAAACGTTACAGTTTACAATTTAACCTGGATCGGAAGATTGGTAAGCTGTTACAAATTGGCACCAACAATAACATCGCTTATACCACCTATCAGATGGGCAAAACGAATACCTCGGGTGCTCAGCCCAGTCTGATTAGCTCCACGATTTTCTTCCCGCCTACCTATCCGGTGGACGATCCGAATTCGGCCTTTCGGGAATCACTCATCAACACCTCAAATCTGGCTAACCCGTACAAAACCACGCAGTCGGCTCGCGACATGACGTACGCAACCCGCGTGTACACAACCGCGTACGCTCAACTGAACTTTACTCCTGCTCTGAATTTTCGTCAGCGGATGGGTTATAACTTCAACCTCAACTCACGGGAGATTTATTACGGTCGTGACCTGAATGAAGGCAGAACTCCTACGAACGGGTATGGGATGGTAGCTGATAACAGCAATGGTCAGTTGACGATGGAATCCATTCTTTCCTACAACCAGACCTTTGCTAAAAGACACACGATTAATGCCGTGGCGGCTTATACGTTTGAAAGAGGCATTTCGGAATATCAAACCATGTCGGCAACGGGATTTCCAACGGACATTACTCGCAATTTTAACCTGAGAGCGGGTTTGAGACCTTCCCCTCTGCAAAATGGCCGCAGCGATAACTCTCTGATGTCCATGCTGGGCCGGGTGAATTATAGCTACGATGGTAAATACTTATTCACAGCCTCCTTCCGTCGTGATGGGTCGAGTAAGTTCGCGACCCGGAATAAGTGGGCCAATTTTGCCTCGGTCGCTCTGGCCTGGAATGCGGGCGAAGAAGAATTCATCAAAAACCTGAATGCTTTCTCTACCCTGAAAATCAGAAGTAGTCTGGGACAAACGGGTAACCAGGGCATTGCTCCCTACGGTAGTCTGTATACAACCACCATCGCAAACGTGCCCATTAACGGCGTGGAACAAAGCGGTTATGCCGTAGACAATGGCAGGGGATTGGTAGATCCTAACATTCGTTGGGAAACGACGACACAGGTGGATTTGGGAGCGGATTTTGGATTCATGAATAATCGACTCAACGTTACGGTTGACTTGTATAAAAAACGCACCCGCGATTTATTACAAACGATTCAGATCGCTCCGAGTAATGGCTTTAATACCATGTTGACTAACTACGGCAGCGTGGAAAACAAAGGGCTCGAAATCAGTGCTACGGGTACGCTCTTACAAAAGGGGACCTTCAAATGGGATCTTAATGCCAATATTTCCTTCAACCGTAATAAAATTATGGACTTACCCGCCGATCAGTTTGCTCAGCGGTTGTATTACTCCTACGATAACATTTTTATTCAGCGAAACGGATATGCCATCGGTACGATTTATGGATTGGTGGAAGACGGTTATTATGACGACATAGCCGAAGTAAAAGCTGACCCGCAGTTCGCCAACTGGAATGAAACCCAGCTTCGCTCCAAACTGGGTGAAATCAAGTATAAAAACATGGATAACAATCCGGCTAGTATCAGTGAAAGTACGGATCGAACCATCATTGGCAGCACGAACCCCAACTATACGTACGGGTTTACCAATAACTTTTTCTATAAAGGGTTCAGCCTGAGTATTTTCTTCCAGGGTGTGCAGGGAGGAAGCATTGTAAATACGAACCTGCTAAAAGTTCGGATGAACCAGTTGGGCAATACGCCGCAATGGGCCTACGATACCCGTTGGACGGAAGATAACAAAGCGAACGCCAAATGGCCCCGGGCCGATGCTTCGCAGGTGCGGGTCATGTTGTTCTCGGATCGTTACCTGGAAGACGCTTCGTACTTACGTCTGAAAACGGTGAACCTGGGTTATACCTTCCGCACGCCCGTAAAATCGGTAGAATCCATTAACGTCTACGCCAGTCTGGGTAACGTGTGGACGCTTTCGAAGTATAGCTGGTACGATCCCGACGTGAATTCCTTCGGTGGAGATGCCTCTCGTCGCGGCGTTGATATGAATTCCTATCCCAACAATCGAACCATTACGCTGGGCTTTAAAGCGGCCTTCTAAACAAGCAATCATGAAAAAGACCTTGATATACGCAAGCGTGCTGGCGATGACTCTGCTAGCGACTTCCTGCAAAAATGCCCTCGAAGAAAAACCTTATGATTTCGTAAGTCCCGATCAGGTAGGAACAACCACCGAAGCCGATGCCAAACTTTGGGTCAATGGTGTATTAAATACCTTAAACAGCGGTTCCTTTTTTCAATATGCCGTATATAATAGACCGTTAGAGGTGGATGCGGATGATATTACTGGAAAAGATTACGCTTTTCAGGCCATGGGGGCGGGTAACTTTCAGTCTACCTCAGACATTAATACCTTCTGGGCTGGCCCTTACACGCTGATTGAACGCAGCAACTACGCCATCACCAAAGTCAGCTCCATGACTATTGATGAGAAAGTGAAAAACAACGCATTGGGTCAATTATACTTTCTGCGGGGCTGGGCTTATTACATGCTCGTCCGGGCTTTTGGTCCGGTACCCATTTTCAAAAAATCAGTAACCGAAGGCGAAAGCACCAATCAACCCCGGGCTTCGGTGCCGGATGTGTACGCTCACATCATCGAAAATTTAAAAACGGCTGAAGAAAAGCTCTATACTCGCACCACGTCGGGTTACGAAACGGGCCGTTTGAGTCAGGAGGCGGCTAAAACTTTACTGGCCAAAGTCTATCTGACCATGGCCTCAGGTGCCCTGAAAGGAGCTCAGGTAACGGTGATGGGCGGAAAGCAGACGGAACGAGTAGGGAACATTGTCCGCCGAATTCCGCCTACGGCTTCCACTTACACGAAAAGTGTAGTAGCAGGGCATGAAAACTTTGATGCTGCTCAATACTTCAAACTGGCCCGTGATAAGGCCAAAGAAGTAATCGACATGCAGAAGGCCGGATCGCCGATTGACTTATTCTCGACATACATGCAAACCTGGACCATCGGTAATCGGGGTAAGGGCGAGCATTTGTGGCAAATGAGTGCCATTTCGGGTTCAGAAATATTCGGTAATTTCCTTTCTTATCATTACGTCGGCTATACCTTACCGAGCGGGTCTATTGATGGGAACCTCTACGCGATGTCCGATCACTGGTATGAGTTGTTCGAAGAAAAAGACCAGCGAATCACCGAGGGGGTGCAGCACCGCTGGCGGATGTTCAGCTCGGCAGCCTGGCATTATTACCCGGCTAAGGACAGTTTGAAAGTGAAAAACAGTGCCACGGTTCCAACGGTAGAAGGCTATCAGCCTACCGACTTGTATTCACCCGATCAGTTTCATACGGCTAAACTGTCGAAGTTCTTACAGGTAACGGATCGAAACGTCCAGCGTTCGGATTTTCCCTTTCCTTTCTTACGTTACGCAGAGACCTTACTGATTTTCGCGGAAGCGGATAATGAAGTGAATGGGCCCACCGCCGAAGGATACGAAGCTCTCAATAAAGTTCGCAAACGCAGCGGAGCCAGTGAAGCCAAGGGAATGAACCAGCAGCAGTTGCGTTCGTTTATTCTTCAGGAACGTCAGCGGGAACTGGCTCTGGAAGGGCACCGGGCCTGGGACCTGCGTCGCTGGGGCATTTACCTGCAAGCCATGAATGCCATTGATATTGATGCCAATAACATCATCAAACGTCGGCAGGAGAAGCACCTGTTATTACCCATTCCTTTGAATGAAATCAATGGAAATACCAGTATCAATGAGAACAATCCGGGCTGGTAACTGAGGGTTGAATGGATTGATATTTTGTTTGAGTTGGTTTGATTCCGTTGGAGCGAAAGGGGCATTCGGGCCGCAGGAATGTCCCCTTTACCTACCTCAAATTAGCAACCTAGAGCGTGTGTAGATGGTATTTTTTCAGCTATTTGCGGAAAACAATCCTAAACCAGTGATTAAGACCTATGAAAATTGGCATTGATAGTTATTGTTACCATCGACTTTTCGGAGAAGTGTACGCCGGGCAAAACCCGCCGGCTCAGCAGCTTACGTTTGAAGATTTTTTAACGAAAACGCAAACACTGAGCATCGACGGCGTTTCGCTGGAATCCTGTTTCATTCCTCAGTTTGACGCGGCTTATCTGCAAGGCATCAAACGCCATCTGGATCAAAACGGACTGGATCGGGTCTATGCCTGGGGGCATCCCGACGGACTGGAAGGCGGCAAAAACGAACAGGCTTTCGAGGAAATGATCGAACACATTGCGTATGCCAGTCAGATTGGGGCTCCGGTGATGCGGGTAGTAGGCAGCAGTTTGATGTTCCGATTCGAGCCGCACGAGCCGCAGTTGGAAAAGCTTACCCGGATGTTCAGTGAAGCAACGAAAGTGGCTGAACAATACGGGGTAAAGCTGGCCGTTGAAAACCACATTGATTACAATTCTGACGAAATTCTTCAGTTAATCAAAGGCGTTAACTCTCCGTATTTCGGAGTCAACTTTGATTCTGGAAATTTCCTGCGAGTGCTGGACGATCCCATTCAGGCCATGGAGAAGCTGGCTCCGTACGTGCTGGCTACCCACATTAAAGACCTGAAACCAGTAAAAGGAGTGCCCGTCAATGCGTGGTATTTTTTCTCCTGTGTGCCTACGGGCGAGGGGTTAATTCCCAATGAGAAATTAGCCGAAATCTTACATCGTCATGATTACCAGGGTTTTTTAGCCGTAGAGGTTGATTTTCTGCATCCCGACTACACCGATCAGGAAGAGGAAGTAGTCAAGCAAAGTATTCAGGCCTTACGTAACTTAACCCAAAATTTGTAACTCATGACAAAAGAACTCAACGTAGGCATTGTAGGTACCAAGTTCATGGGAAAAGCCCATAGCAATGCCTGGAAAAAAGCTCCTTTATTTTTTGATACCCCCGCCAAACCCGTCCTGAAAGTGGCCTGTGGTCGGCAGGAAGCCTCCCTGAAAAGCTTTGCCGAACAATGGGGCTGGCAGGAAACCGAAACCGACTGGAAAAAACTCGTCAGCCGCCCGGATATTGATATCATTGACATTGCCCTGCCGCAGCAATTGCATTACGAAGTAGCTCTGGCCGCCGCCCGGGAAGGCAAACATATCTTTTGTGAGAAACCGCTGGCGATGACCAGTCGACAGGCGGAAGAAATGCTGAAAGTCTGTGAGGAAAACAAGGTCGTTCATTACCTCAATCATAATTACCGCCGTACGCCAGCCGTGGCCTTGGCCAAACGCATGATTGAAGACGGAAAAATCGGTCGCATTTTTCACTGGCGGTGTGCGTATCAGCAGGACTGGATTGTCGATCCTGCGTTCCCTCTGACCTGGCAACTACGTCAGGAAACGGCTCAGGCGGGACCCCAGTGGGATTTAAACTCACACGCCGTTGATCTGGCTCATTTTCTCATTGGCGAGGTGGCGACGGTATCAGCCCTGACCAGTCATTTCATTACCGAACGACCGCTGGCCGATGAAACCACATCCGGGAACCTGAAGGCCGAATCGAGCGGAACGGAAAAAGGAAAAGTAACCGTTGAAGACGCTGCCTTAATGATGGTTCAGTTTGAAAACGGTGCTATTGGCTCGTTTGAAGCCACTCGTTTTGCCACGGGTAAAAAGAACGGATTAACCTTCGAGATTTACGGCAGCAAAGGCAGCTTGCTGTTTGATCTGGAACGGATGAACGAGTTGAAATTTTATGATAATCAGGAGGCCGACGACTTGAAGGGTTTCCGCACGATTCTGGCTACCGAAAGTTCGCATCCCTACATGGAGCACTGGTGGCCTGCCGGTCACATCATTGGTTATGAGCACTCGTTCGTGCATGCGGTTGCTGATTTCGTTACGGCAATTACCGAACAGAAAAGCATCGAACCCAACTTTGCCGACGGTCTGAAAATCATCAAAGTGCTGGAAGCGGGCTTACAATCAGCGAATCAAAAGCAACAGGTTAGTTTATAAAAAGCAGCGTTTAGAACGGTCTGTTGATTAGTAACTCCCCTGAAAGAATAGAATTGTATTGAATCAAATGGATGCGTTTTCGGGTGACAGGCTCTGGCCTTCACCCGAAAAGGTTCAGGAACGCTTGTATCATCATCAAAAAGCATAATCAATAGTAACCATTTCTAAACCTATTTTTATGAACCTCAAAGAACAGTTTGAAAAAAATGGCTTCGTCATCGTCGACGTACTCACTCCCGAAGAAATTGATACGTTCCGGGAGTTAATGGACAGCCTGATTAGTCCCAAAATCCAGTCTACCGATACTGAAAAACGGAGTTCTTCCTTTCAGCATTTGGGCGATGAAATCAAGGACTTTGGGAAAGAAGCCCGGCAGTATTACTTCCACCTGCTAACCAAACCCGGCACGGAACCCATTCATCACGCCTTCCACCATCCTGTCATTCTCAAAACGGTAGAGGAGTTACTCGGGCCGAATCTGATCGTTAACAATGCCTCGATACTGGCGGCCAACGAAGGCACGGCCTATTCGCTGGGTTGGCATCGGGACATTATCCAGATACCGCAACCCGAAATTGAAGACTGGTTATTTTCGCCGGAACGTTTTCATAACAGCGTTCAGATTAACCTGCCGCTGGTGGATGAAAATTCATTGTGGGTCGTGCCGGGCAGCCACAACCGGGCGAATACCCCGGAAGAAAACGAGGCTTTTCGGGGATCCAAACATTATGCTCCCGTCGGCGTAGAAATGCCGGGCGGTATCCCCGTCCCTTTAAAGGCAGGGCAGGCCGTTTTGTACAACAATAACTTGATTCACAGAGGCTTTACCGAGAAAATGAAAGTACCTCGCCGAACGCTTCACATGGGCTATCACAGTGCGAGTTACCCTCCAACCTGGCATTTTTATCTGCTTAATTCTGATTTACTTACGCCCCAGTATCTGGAAACGCTGAGTCCAACCATGCGAAAAATGATGGAAGAATATCTGGAATGCCGCCGCGAGTATCCAGACATGAGCCAGACCTGGACGCGGGCGTATAACTTTCCCGAAGAATCCCGAGTTTAATTACCTGAAATCGTTATCCGTTCTCCAATGAATTTACCTCTGATCCGCACCTTCCTTCTTAGTTTTCTGGGGATTATGCTCAGTATTACGTCTTCGTATGCTCAGCGAAAACCAGCTTCTATTTACGCCAAAGACAATCTGGTCGCCTGGTGCATCGTCCCTTTTGACAGCAAAAACCGGGGGCCAGTCGAGCGGGCCGAAATGCTGAATAAACTAGGCATTACCCGACTGGCTTACGACTGGCGGGAAAAACACATTCCTACGTTTGACGAAGAGATAGAAGCCTGCCGCAGTCATCACATTAAGCTGGAAGCGTTCTGGATGTACTCTGGACCCAACCCAGAACAGGATCAGGGGTTACAGGCGGTACTGGATGTTTTGAAACGTAAAAAGGTCAAAACCCAGATCTGGTTAATGATTGGCGGCATTAAGAACATGAATGAAATGTCACAGGAGGAAAAAATTAAAGCTGTGGCTCGTCCGGTGCAATACGTAGTGGAACGAGCCGCTGCTTTGGGCTGTACCGTCGGTTTGTACAATCACGGAGGGTGGTTTGGAGAACCCGAAAATCAGTTGGCCGTGATTGATTACCTGAAGAAACCCAACCTCGGCATGGTCTATAACTTTCACCACGCCGAAGAGCACATCGAACGATTCCCACAGTTTTTCCCAAAAATCCTGCCGCACTTGCTAGCTCTAAACCTGGCGGGACTCAAAAAAGGAAATCCCGTGAAAGTCGTACCCATTGGTGACGGCGATGCCGAACAGGGAATGATGGAAGTAGTGAAGAAAAGCGGATACAAGGGGCCCATTGGCATCATCAACGAAGACACCGCCCCGGATGCAGAAGTAGGACTGACCCTAAACATGAAAGGCTTGCAGAAAGTGCTTCAGGCCATGGGCGACCAACAGGCTTTAAAATCTTATCAATAAAATGAAGTAATCGATTGTATTAAACTTCCCGGATCTTTCGGGAAGTTTCTTTTTTTAGCAGGAGTAGTATGGTAGTATTTTATCGTATTTACGTGCTAAGCGAATAGATTACTTACCGCTCTGCTTTGAATATTTATTTTTGCTCAAAAACACTCCCTTGCGTGTAAGCCTCAAACCTATGATCATACGTTTGTTTTTCTGCCTTGGATTATGGCTCCTCAGCTTGTTAAGTCAGGCTCAGACCGATTTGAAAGTAAGTAATAATCAACGTTTTTTAACCTATCAGGATGGTAAACCCTTCTTTTATCTGGGGGACACCGCCTGGGAATTATTCCACCGACTTAACCGGGAAGAGTCCCGGAAGTATCTGAAAAACAGGGCCGACAAAGGCTTTACTGTCATTCAGGCCGTTATCTTGGCTGAGCACGATGGCTTACGTACGCCTAATGCTTACGGCGAAATCCCGCTCAGGAATGAAGATCCGGCTCAGCCCAATGAAGCGTATTTCCAACACGTGGATGCCGTTATCAATCAGGCTCGCGACCTGGGCCTTCACATGGCCGTTTTGCCGACCTGGGGCGATAAAATCAACAAGGACAAATGGGGCATTGGGCCGGAAGTTTTCACGGAAGAAAAAGCCTATCAATACGGCAAGTATTTAGGCAATCGCTATAAAAAGTACACTAACCTTATCTGGGTAATCGGCGGTGATCGCAATCCGCGTAAAGATTCTAAAGACGTTGACATCTGGCGTGCCCTGGCGAAAGGGATCACCGAAGGCGTTGGCGGCAAAGACAAAGCCCTCATGACTTTTCATCCACAAACCCGTTCGTCGCAGTGGTTTCACCAGGACGACTGGCTGGATTTCAACATGTTCCAGACGGGCCACTGCATGGACATCAAGGTTTGGGAGCATATAGCCAAAGACTATGCCTTGCAGCCCGCCAAACCAACCATGGATGGCGAGCCGGTGTACGAAGAAATTCCCATTTGCTTTGACCTGAAAAATGGTTACGTCAAGTATTATGAAGTGCGTCGCCGGGCTTACCTAAGCTTGTTTGCGGGAGCCCATGGATTTACCTACGGTTGTAATAACATCTGGCAGATGTACGTACCCGGTCAGAAAGCTTATGTAGAACCCAGCAAACCCTGGTACGAATCGCTGGATTTACCCGGAGCGGGCGAGATGAAGTACGTGCGTAAATTGATGGAGTCAAGACCTTACCTGGACCGCATTCCTGACCAGTCGTTCATGGTTAGTACCAATTCAGACTATTATAAGCAACATATTCAGGCTACAAGAGGAAAAAATTATGCGTTTATTTACAGCGGTTCCGGGTTACCTTTTGAATTAAAATTAGGAATCCTTTCGGGCAAGAAAATAAAGGCTTCCTGGTATAACCCTCGCACGGGTAAAGCAGAAGTATTAGGAACCTTTGCCAATGAAAAAACAAGAACCTTTACTCCGCCAAGCACGGGCGAGGATCAGGACTGGATTCTGGTGATAGACGATGCTTCGGCAAAATTTAAAACCCTATAACTAATACATTACGGATGAGAAAGCGTTTATTACTGCTAATCTGCTTCATTAGCTTTGGTAGTCAGGCCCAGGTTAAGTTGGCTAAAATTTTTGCGGATCACGTTGTTTTACAACGCCAGAAACCCATTCCCGTATGGGGCTGGGCGAAGCCCGGAGAAAAAGTAAACGTTACGCTCGCCGGACAAACCCAGCAAACCAAAGCCAATACCCAGGGAAAATGGATGGTGCGATTTTTACCTCTGGAAGCGGGTGGTCCTTATGCACTACAGGCCTCGGCAAAATCTGGCAATCAGCATATTAATGATGTATTGATTGGCGAAGTCTGGCTGTGTTCGGGACAGTCGAACATGGAATGGCCGGTAGAAAGAGCCAATCAATTTGAGATAGAAAAGAAAGATGCCGATTATCCGCAGATTCGTCATTTCAAGGTAGAGTATGAATTCGCCCTGAGTCCGCAGGAAGATTTAAAGACGGGTGAGTGGCAGGTTTGCTCCCCTGCCACGGTAGGTGGTTTCACGGCGGTCGGATTTTTCTTTGCCCGTGAATTATACCAGAAACTAAAGGTGCCCATTGGCTTATTGCATTCATCCTGGGGCGGTTCGGATGTGGAAAGCTGGTTAAGTAAAGAAGCCATGCTCTCGGAGCCGGAATTGAATGCCTCCGCTCAGCGATTGCCCAAAACCTGGTCGGAAGCGGACACGTTAATGGAAAAAGAGTTTAGACAAAAGTTTTACGGGGATAAAAACCATCAGCCAACGCTGGCTGATGAGGCTAAGTATCTCAACGGAAAAGGCGACTTTTCCAAATGGATCAGCATTCAGGAGCCTTTTGGGCAATGGCTTTGGAAGGGTCTGACGGGTTTTCAGGGCTGGGGCTACATGAGCCGCTCCGTTGACGTTCCGGCTGATCTGGTTGCGAAACCCACCACGCTGGCCCTTGGAGACAACGATACCGAAATGGAAGTATATCTGAATGGCAAACGGATATCCGAAGGCATAAGCCAGGGTATTCGGACGATTCAACTTCCCGCCAACACCTGGAAAACGGGGCTGAATGAATTAGTGATTAAGTTGCAAAAACGCAAAAATCCCGACTGGTATGGCCTTGGTTTACTGGGAACTAATCAGGATTACTACCTGTCGGATGGCGTAACTAAACTAGAACTGATTCGGGACTGGAAAATTGCTCCTTCTTTGGTTGAATCGCACCGCTACGTGCCGATGGTTAACCGCGTCGCCACCAGTATTTACAATGCCAAACTGGCCCCGCTCATTCCCTTTGGTATCCGTGGAGCATTATGGTATCAGGGTGAAAGTAATGCAGGTCGCTCGTACCAATACCACAAAAGCTTTCCCTTAATGATCAATGACTGGCGGAAACGCTGGAACGAGGCGTTTCCGTTCTATTATGTGCAGCTATCGAGTTACGGGCCCGACCAAAGTAGTAACCAAGGAAGCGGCTGGGCTGAACTACGGGAAGCCCAAACCCTGACCCTGCAATTCCCACACACGGGAATGGCCGTAACGACAGACATTGGCAATGCCCAGGACATTCACCCCACCAATAAACAGGACGTAGGCCATCGTCTGGCCGTGATAGCTTTGCATAATGACTACGGCCAGAGCGGAACGTATAGCTCTCCGATGTTTGATCAACTCTCGGTTACGGGGAATAAAGCCATTGTCTCCTTCAAATTTGCGGAACAGGGCCTGATGGCGAAGGATAAATACGGATACGTAAAGGGTTTTGAACTAGCGGGTCCAGACAAGGTTTTTTACTATGCCCAGGCTTATATTACGGGTAATAAAATAGAAGTTTCGCACCCGAAAGTAACGCAACCCGTTGCAGTTCGTTATGCGTGGTCGGACGCTCCGGTGGAAGCTAACGTGTTCAGTACGGATGGCTTTCCGCTAAGTTCATTTAGAAGTGATGACTGGCCGGGAGTAACGATTACCCATAAGTACGAAAAGTAACCTGAATAAAAGCAAAAAGCCCGATCACTCGGGCTTTTTGCTTAAAATGAGTCTATTATTTGAGGTAATATTTGAGATTAGATTTCATGACAATATCAATCGGTAGATAATAATTACGCTCAAGATTTTGTTTGAGTATGATATTCTGATACAGAAGTTTGATGCCTTCGTATACCTGCGTTTTAGGTTGCTGGCTAATTAGAAAATGAATGTATTCTTTTTGTAAATAATGGACCGTGTCAGGAATAATATCGTAACCTAAAAGTTTGATCGTCTGGATGGAATGTTTCTCGAAAACCTGAGCTACGTGATGGATACCATTCGTTCCAAAAATGGCAGAAATACTGGTTTTGTCCTTCAATTCAGCCAGTAATAGATCTTCCACCTCAGTCGTCATGCCCCGGCGGGATTCGAATTTGTGCAAACAAACCTGCGGCTTATGCTGCTGAAAAAAGGTTCGAAATCCTTCTTCCCGTTTACTAAATTGCAAATGATTATCGTGTTCCTGAACGATAGAAACGATCAGAATGGAACCCTTCTCCGGCAAACAGTGGGAGAGTAACTCACCCGCCAGAAATCCGCTGTCGAAAGCATTTTGCCCGATAAAGCTAACTTCCTTAAGGTCAGGCAGGTTGGTATCAAAAAGTAGGCAGGGGATGTGACGACTTTGGCAGGAATTCAGTAAACGAAGAGCATCTTTGTAAAAGACCGGAACCATGAAAACCCCATCAATATTGTCGGCGATGATTTCATCAACCTTCTCCCGAAAAGAAGTTTCGCTGTTCTGATCGAAGAAAAAGAGTTTAGTTGACACATCAAACTGGCGGATTTCTTTTTCCGCCTGATCTACACCAACGATATGTTCGTGCCAGAACGGAATCTCATCCGTTGCCCGGGGAACCAGAATCGCCAGCGAATATTGCTTGGTCGACTTAAGCCTGCTAGCCAGGATATTAGGCTGATAATTTAGTTCTTCAATGGCTTTAAGAATACGCTCCCGTGTTTCTTTGGAAACGCCTCCGCGATTATGCAAAACGCGGTCTACAGGGCCAATGGAAACATTCGCATGCCGAGCGATATCCTTGATTCCGATATGTTTATTCTTGTGTTCGATGCCTTTTCTAATTGATGATCTAAAATAGATAAAAACCCGCTTAACCCATTTACTTTTCAATTAAATTAGTCGAAGTTAATGGATGGCGAGAATTACGAGTAATCATGAAAGGGTTAGTTCTTTGGTCATAGGCTATAAGTATTGGATTGGGTAGGGATTAGTTGAATGTACTTAACATAAGCAAAATTATATAACCCATTAATTACTGTCTTTTAAAACCTTCTCACAAAGTCGGATTCTGCAAACCAACATTCGACTTTTTAGATACGAGATGGAATCTCGCACCAGTAGGAATAGCTGGTTTTTGCATAAACTGTATCTTTACCAAGATTTATCTTTCTACCTTTCCTTTCTGCCCTATGCGTCTTCTTTTAACCTTCGTTATCCTTAGTTTCGCCTGCTGTGGGTATGCACAAAACTGGCAAAGCCAGATGGGAACCAATCTCGCTACTCTTCCAGGCAAATCAATTGAAATCACTAGTGAATTCAGCCCAAACCTGAATGCCTGGGCTTTAACCCTTCAAGGCGGATACACCTTTCAAAATTCATTCGGAGGCTTTGCTTCAGGCTATATGTGCGATTGTGGTGTTGACGACATCAAAACCTCAGGAGCCTTTTTAAAAGCGGGAGCTCGCATTGATGTCATTCGTAGTAGCAAGCCAACAGCTAAGGTGGGCCTAAAGTTAGGCAGTGCCTTCGTAGGCTCTTCTTACGATCAAAAAGGAATCATTAACTCTTTTTCCTCTGGAGAGAAAACGTATTACCCTACCTCTGAGCATGGCATTCGGATCGGATTAGCTTTATCCGCAGCAGCGGCTTTTCGTTTGTCATCACGCTGGGGACTAGACGTAGGTTTACAAAAATTTGTTCCTTTTTCCTCCCGAGACAATTACCTCATCTCAGGAAATTTTATGAGTCATCAGCCCGGTGTTGGCCTGCTTTCTCAAGAGGCAACCTGGTATACGGGTCTTCAGGGGATTATTACTATTCATTACCAATTGAATTAAAGAAGATCATATCGTCACTCATGGATTTTAAACTGGCCTGTATAGTTACAATCCAGAGAACACGCATTTAATTAGAATAGTAGTTATTGAACTGGTATTCGTAAAAGCAACTCATATGCTTCACTTGTCATTAAAGAATCAATCGTGGTTACATCTTGCCTGTCACCCAATAACTTATACGTAGTGAATTTTTATTTATACAGTAAATTTTGAGAATAATGACAACAACGCTATTCCGCCCCGTTAGCAAAAAGGAATTAGATCTGATTGCCCAATCAAATTGGACTAAGTTTCCACCCCGTTTACCTGAGCAACCCATCTTCTATCCTGTCACTAATCTAGAGTACGCTCGACAGATTACGGTTCAATGGAATGTACCCGCCTACGGCAATGGCTACGTAACTCAGTTTGAAGTCAATAGTGATTATTTAAAGAAGTACGCTATTGAAAATGTAGGTGGTCCTATTCATAATGAATTGTGGGTACCGGCTGAAGAGTTAGAGGAGTTCAATAGCCATATTGTAGGGGTTATTGAAGTTGTTGAGTCTTATGAGAAATAAAGCGTCGCGGAAGCTTCACATTACCAACGCTTTTTTCACGAATCGGAGTCTCGGGTATCTAATGGCAGGTGAGAACCTGCCTTTTTTATAGGTATGAGATGGAATCTCGCATTAGTAGTTTATTTTCAAACGTAGGGAGCGTACTTAGGATGGAGCGTTGCTTTAAAAATCGATTTATTACTTAATACCATGAACTAACTACCCTATCCCTAGGTTCTATAAGAGTACCAGGTATTTACGTATACCTAAGAACTTCACACTGCCTCGCTTTTGGGTTAGCCCCCTGATTCGGTTCGGTTATCACCAACGATCATGACTACCCCCAAACGATTACATGCCTTCGCCTCCTTGGTAAGCCTACTTTTCTTCGTTCAGACTAAGGATTCGCTATTTCTGCTCAGTACAATCTGATTTCTTTCTCATTTCTGGTTTTCAACGACCAGAGCTTTCTGCTTTGTTCATAAGCGTCTATTCGCTTACGGTTTACAGACAAAGTGCCAACCCTTTTTTCATGAAAAAACAACTCAAATTTACAAACGTATCTCAGTCGCAGTTCTTCGCAACCCTGCGTGAACGAACGGATACCTATTTTAAAAAACAGGGTCTTTCCCCGCATGCCAATGCAGCCATGTGGCTTAAAGCAAGTTTATTTCTGGGGGGCTTTCTGCTACTCTATGTGCTTTTGTTATCCAATCAGTTTGGCCCGTGGACGATGCTGAGTTTTTGCGTAGGACTCGGCTTATTCGCCGCTTTCATTGGTTTCAACGTTTCCCATGATGCCTTGCACGGAGCCTTTTCTTCCAAAGCCTGGGTTAATCGATGGTTAGGCAATAGTTTCTATCTCATGGGAGCCAATCCATACGTCTGGAAAATCACGCATAATGTCGTTCACCATACCTATACCAACATTCCCGGCCATGATGAAGACATTGAAATTGCTCCGGGTTTAATTCGCATTGATTCCGATGAACCCCTTAAACCCTGGCAACGCTACCAGCACTATTATGCTTTTGCTCTCTATTCTCTGGCCTCTCTTTCCTGGGTTTTCAGAAAAGACTATATGAAGTTTTTTAAAGCCAAGATTGGGCAACAGGTTAATACTGGCCACCCCAAAAAAGAATACATAAACCTTTTTGCTGGTAAATTTATCTATTACTTCTTTTTACTGGTATTACCGTACCTCATTCTTGATGTAAGTTGGTGGCAGGTAGGTATTGGCTTTTTAACCATGCACCTGACGGAAGGTCTTGTACTGGGACTGGTCTTTCAACTAGCCCACGTAGTAGAAGGTACTAGTTTTCCCACGCCTACTTCGCAGGGAGATATCGAGGAAGCCTGGGCCGTTCACCAGCTTCGAACGACGGCCAATTTTGCTCCGTATTCAAAAGTAGCGGCTTTCTTTCTGGGTGGACTGAATCGCCAGATTGAACACCACTTATTTCCGAAAGTGTGCCATATTCATTACCCGGCCCTGACGCCCATAATCAAACAAACAGCGGCTGATTTCAACCTACCCTATCTGGAAAACCGAAGTTTTTTATCGGCATTGCATTCCCACTATCGCCTCTTGAAGATCCAGGGTCGGCCTGCTCCTTTGGTGGGTTAATGGTTTCTAACTTGGTCTTACACTCTTTTCACTCTTTATTCCTTTGATTATGATGCATTTGCTGATTGCTCTGCTAAATCAAACCTTCTTCAACCTTGCCGATTGGACTGATCTTAAACAACGCAGTTTCAGGCCCGTAATCGTACCGGATCTAATTAGAGTTAGCTGGAACTAGAGAACGATACCGGACTCATCGAAGCTGATGCTATTCATTGGGTTAGTAGAAAACGGGGGCCCCTACGTAAACGTAAAACCAGACATTCCTTGCTTCGAACATCTGATCGAAGCAAGGAATGTCTGGTTTTACATAACCTTACCAGTTATACGTCAAAGTTAAATGTGCTATTTGCGTGACCAGCGAGCCTGCTCGTAAATCGAGTTCCTTTTCTTTAGCCCGAAGAATGTCGTCATCAAATCGATTTTGTTTTTTGATTCGCCCCAACCCCTGCCTTCTTACTTCAATGAGTTCAAGCATGACTTTCCGATAAAGATCCTGAACGGTTACCAAGCCAGAACCCTGATCCTTAGAAAGTAAGGTCTTTTGCGTTACAAAAAGATAAGAAACGAGCTGGGCCTGGATCCGCTCAATGGCCTCGTATTCTTCAATTTCGTAACTATAATGAGCTTCCAGATGCTCAAGTGATAGCTGGTTCAGCTCCAAGCGTAACGATTCGATTTGTTTTTGAGCCGGAATTTGCTCGGCGGTCTCCTGAATGCCCAGCCATTTAATTACTAAGGGCAGCGTCAGTCCCTGCAACACAAGCGTGATTAGAATGACTACAAACGTAAGAAATAGAATCAGATTTCGGTGCGGGAAGGCTGTTGTTTCATCCGCCAAAGTCAGAGGGATCGCCAGGGCCGAAGCCAGTGATACCACGCCCCGCATCCCAGCCCAGCCAATGAGAAAGGAAAATTTTAGTCCTGGGTGAGGTTCCAGAGATGATTTATTCGTAGAGAGAAATTGAGCTACAAAAAAGGATATGTAAACCAAAACGATACGAATACCGATAACTAAGGCACTGATTAGCAGGGAATAATAAATGACCTCTCCTACCGTATATTCTTCTAACCCCTGCACAATCAGGGGTAACTGAAGTCCAATGATGGTAAAGACGAATCCATTGAGCAGGAAACCGACCGTAGCCCATACTTCCCGGGTTTGCTGGCGGGTTTGGTAATTAAGAAAAGTACTGGAACGAGCCGATAATAACAAGCCCCCGCTAACTACCGCCATAACGCCTGACCAGTGGAACTGCTCTGCTACGAGATACATGAGATATGGAGCAATTAAGGTGATCGGGGTAATGATACGCGAAGTTCCGCCCCAATACCGCATGATTCCGTAGAGTACATAGGCAATGCTGACACCTACGAAAACGCCCATGACTGAAAGCACCACGAAATCGATAAGAGCCGCATGAAAGACAAAGTTTCCCGTTAACAGGGCTGCTAAAGCAAAGCGAAAGATAGTAAGCGAAGCCGCATCATTGACTAAGCTCTCGCCTTCCAGAATGGTTTGAGCTCGCTTGGGGACGTCCAGTCCCCGCAACACAGAAGTAGCAGCTATGGCATCGGGCGGCGAGATAATACCTCCCAGTAGAAAACCCAAAGACAGCGTGAATTCGGGAATCAGAGCCACTGAAAAATAGGCAATGGCCAGCGAAGTGACCAGAACCAGACCAAACCCTAAACTCAGGATGGATCTTTTCCACTTCCAAAGCTGCTGCCAGGAGGATTCCCAGGCGGCTTCGAAGAGCAGGGGAGGTAAAAATATTAAAAATACCAGGTCAGGATCAATAACAATCGCCGGAATTCCGGGAATAAAGCTGATGCCCAGACCTCCCATCACTAGAAAAATGGGATAAGCTATTTTTAAGCGTTGACTAATCAAATAGAGCAACGCCATGATAAAAAATAAGGTTATAATCAGTAATAGGTTTTCATGAATCATAAAGTAAGATTAAAGCCCTTGAAAAGTTCTGGTGGGGAATGCCCTCATCATGAAATTATCTTTTAGACCTGATACAGCACGGCATTGATATGCATGCCCGCTCCCACGGAGGCGAATAGAATAAGATCATTGGATTGCAGACGGTAATCCGCTAATTCTCCGCTCATGACCTGATGCAGTAGCGTAGGAATCGTAGCCACGGAGCTATTGCCCATCCAGCCAATATTCATGGGCATTATTAAGGCGGGAGGCGTTTGGCTATATAATTTGTAAAATTCGCGAAGAATGGCCTCATCCATTTTCTCGTTAGCCTGATGAATGAAGATCATTTTTAATTCATCAATGGATCTTCCACTCGCATCCAGGCATTTCTTCATCGCCTGAGGTACTTCCCGCAGAGCATATTCGTAGACTTTATGCCCTTGCATTTTAATAAAAACGGGAGATCCTTCTGATCCATCATTGGCTTTACCTGAATAGATGTAGGAAGCTTCGGTTTGAGTATCCGAGCGGGCAATGCTGTGCAAAAGGCCACGTTCAGGAGTCGTATCATTTTTAGTGAGTAAACAGGCTCCGGCCCCGTCGGCAAAAATCATAGAATCCCGATCACTGCCATCCAGTACCCGGGATAACGTTTCCGTCCCAATCACCAGAACCCTTGAAGCAGATCCACTTCGAATGGCCTGATCCGCCTGCATCAGAGCTAAAAGCCATCCCGGACAGCCGAAAACAAGATCGTAAGCAATGCAATAAGGGTTTTTAATACCTAAGCCCTGTTTAATACGGGAAGCTAGAGAAGGGACCTGATCCCGGGGAGCTCCTCGATAGGCCATATCTCCATAATTATGAGCTACTATAATTTGATCAATTAGTTCTGGGTTGACCTGAGCGTGATGAAGAGCCTGTCTTCCGGCCTCCAGACCCATGAGCGATGCGGTAATGCCAGGAGCGGCATAACGACGCTGATGAATACCCGTGATGGCCGAAAATTTCTTTAGCGTCGTTTGAATGGAATAAGCTAAAGGCGTTTGATCAGGATTGTAAAAATGAGAAGAAAGAAAGTCGTCGTTGGTAACCGTAAGTGTCGGGATATAGGCACCAGTGCCTGCAATAAGGGATCGAATCATAAAAAGCATTTCTTAGTCCCTAAAAGCAATGGGCAGGAGGAGCGTCAGAAAAGGTTAGCGATGAAATAACAGAAGTTCGATCCTGGAAAAGTCTCCACTGAAGTCGAACGCTGTATAGTAATATAGAAAAGAAGATAATCGGCCTATGCTCGATAGCTGTTCATCCGATTTAGATGAAAGGTAGGAAGAATAGAGGATAAATCCTAATTCCTTACGCGGAACATTGAATGTTTTTATTTAGGCAAAGACGTTAAACTTGCTATTCATCTTTGTTTGATCGAGTAGATGCGGTGCTTGTAACGTTAACAAATGGACGGATCACTACAGGTTCTAAAATTGGTGACAGATTATGCTATCTTGTAACTAAAGTTGCGTACGTTAGTTCGTCCGCTGCTGCATCATGGATGCCGGTGAAAAACGTCTGCGACGCTTAGGGTTACCAACGCTTTTCAGGTAGGGAGATTCCCCAAAGCTATCTCATAAAGCATTGTCACCTATGGTACTCAAAATCAACGACGAAGGTGTTAGTCCAATTGGCTTGCTACAAAAAATCTACGATAATTTTGACCATAGCGTAACCGACCCAATCCCTATCCTACCTTACTTAATCTTAAAATCAAAAATCATGGAAGCAATAAAATTTTGGTTACTGCTACTGCCTTTGGCTATGGTCTACCCTTGTTTTGGACAAAAAATGCCAGTACTCAAATCCTATACGTACAATATTTCGATACGCGATGGGGATGATTTCAGAAAAGGCCGCTGGAACATAGATGCAAAAGTAAACCCCGATATTTATGAAGTAGCAATCGCAGGAAATCAGAAATATAAGCTGGTCACTTTTATTACTGATGTTGATTCACTTCAACTGAAAGTGGAAAAAGACAAAACGTACCCTTTTGTTATTATTGTCAATGACAAAGACAGTGCCTTTACCCAAGTGAAGACAGTGACGCCAGCCGTTAATTTTACCAGAGAGTACATAAAATCGCACCAAGGAAAAACCTTTGTTGAAATACCAGCCGTGTATGAATTGGTTAATATAGTTATTGCCCTGACTGCTACAGCTAAAAACAAGAAGGAATTAGTAATTAAAGATACAGACTATTATCAACAAGTAATCAACTGGTTTAGCCCCTATGATCAAGAGCCTATTGTGAAGAAAGTAGATTCCATTTTGGCAAGGAGTTATCTCGAGTACTTCTCGGTGAAGATGAATGCTTACGCTTTTAAGTTTGACTCTAAGGGAAAAATAGTACCCAATGGTGTCTATGACAGGCTTACTGCCATTAATATCCTCGAGCCATTTCTTGACGAGTTACAGCACTTTTCTGAACAATCTAAATTTGAGACTTTTTTCAAGCAACATCAACCGCTTTACCATCAACTTATTCGTACTTACAGCGATTCAATAGGCCTAGCAGAAATGCAAAAATGGCTAGAAAGGAACTTCCAGAAAACTAAATACAATTCGTATGTAATTGTTTTTTCACCGCTGGTGGGGAATAATCAGTCGTCCAATTGGTTTGAGTGCAATGGATTTAAAGAGGTTCAATCTCATGTGAACTTTCCTTACAGAACTGAGCAGGACAAAAAGGAATTTTCTAATAAGGCCCTTCACATCAAAGACGGTAATATTATATTCACCGAATTGAACCATAATTTCATTGGCCCAGAGGGGCAAAAACTGGAGTATCAACATAAGATCAACGATGCTTTTATCCATTTAGCTACCTGGATAAAAGAAGGCTCCCCCGCTGAGAAGGCCTATAATAATGCACGGGCTTGTTTTGACGAATACATGAACTGGGCACTAGTCAGTTTACGATATATAGACTACGCTCCACCTCTTGAGCAGCATAAGCTCATATCAAAAATGGAGAAATACCAAGTAGAAGTCAGAGGTTTTAAAAAGTTTGCGGAGTTTGACCAGTTTCTAATTGAGTTGTATAAAAAACGGAGTAAGGGCCAAGTAGTAGCGGATTTATATCCTCAAATTGTGGAATGGTTTGTTAGAAATAAGTAAAAAGAATCCTATAAAACTCCTTCGCTACTGTATCATGGATGCCAGTGAAAAAGGTCTGTGACGCTTAGGGCTACCAACGCTTTTTGATTGCGAATACAGGTTATGAACTTGGGTATTAACGGCAGGTAGGAACCTGCCTTATTGCAGGAACGAGATGGAATCTTGCACCAGGGGTTCTTTCACACAGAAAGAGCCCAGCCTTATATAAAGACTGGGCTCTTTCTCTACATTTAGATCCACTAAACGGCAACCATGGCCTCTTTGAGTGCTTTGGCTGCTGCTGCTGGGTCTTCAGCTCCATAGATAGCACCACCGGCCACAATAACATCCGCACCTGCGGCTACGACGTCTTTAATGGTATGAATGTTGACGCCACCAGCCACAGAAAAAGGAACTTTCGCTTCTTTCCCTTCACTGATTAATTTCTGAATAGAATAACTGGGCAGAGCTTGTTCATCTAATCCTGCGTGAAGTTCTACGAAAGCTACACCAAAGGCGGTAACTTCTTTAGCCCGCTGTACTCTGTCTTTTACGCCGATTGTATCTACTACAACTTTTTTTCCATGTTTTTCGGCGGCTTCTACCGCACCTTTAACCGTTGCATCATCAACCGTTCCCATCACCGTAACAAGATCTGCTCCGGCCTGAAATGCGATTTCTGCCTCTAAAAATCCGGTATCGGCAGTTTTCATATCTGCAAAAACTAATTTGTCAGGATGGGCCTCCTTCATAGCAGTTACCACCTTCAAACCTTCTGCTTTGATAAGAGGAGTTCCCAATTCGATGATGTCTACGTAAGGAGCTACTTTAGCGGCCAGGGCGAGAGCGTCTTGGGTAGTTAATAAATCTATTGCTACTTGTAATTTTGCCATTTTGACTTATTGTTAGGTTACTGATTAATTACAATTATTCCAGGTTAGCATGACGCTTCCAAAGAGTTTCGGCGGTCGAACCTTCAAGTTTCCACAATTCCATGAAAAGAGCGTCTCCGGTCAATAGTATGGACTGTTCAAATAGACTTCCTGCATATTGCTTCGATCGGCTGCCTTGGTGATCCTGTTTCTCGGCGGCAGGGAGTTGAAGGTGAGCGTCAGCAAGCTGAGCTAGTGTTGACGCAGCATTGGTCGTAATAGCAATAATTCGGGCCCCCACGGCCTTTGCTTTTTCGGCTGCCTTAAGGATGGATTCTGTACTACCAGAGCCGGAAGAAGCCCAAAGCAAGTCACCTGGCTGAATAGCCGGGGTGGTCGTATCGCCTACAAAATGAACCTTTAAACCTAAGTGCATCAAACGCATGGCAATAGATCGCATGGCGTATCCAGAGCGTCCTGCGGCCACTAAAAAAATAGCCTTCGCTTGGCTGATTTCATTCACGAACGGAGCAAATTCATCAAAATTAATCTGGTCGACCAGCCTGGTATTTTCCAAAATAATTTGTTCGTATCTCTCTCGAATATGGGCTCCCAAATCTGTTCCGGGTTCTATTGCTAAGTGCATATGGTATATCCGTTTATGGGCAGCAAAACTATAAGGTAACCCCCGCTCAGGAATTATACATTATTCTAGAATTGTTGGACAATTTGGAACATCTTCATCTACTAATGCTTATTTTTAAGGACTCAAGATGGACTATTTCCGAATAGTCCTCCATTACTGGCAAAATATTCCATCTGAACTCAGAGCAATCAAATTGAAAAATATAGCGGAATCCCGGCTCTCAAATACCTTAGTGTACATGAGGAATTTGCACAACTGCCCACCGAGTTATTTAGAAGACCCGAGTAGAAAAGACTTCTTTGAGATTGTATGGTTAAAAAATGAAGATCCCCTTCACGATATCCGATCCAGTGACATCCAAGTTAAGGGCGACTGGGTATATTTAATTCCACCGTATCGAGTCCACCAGCTCAACAAAGCCGGCAAGAGTGGCGAATTATTGTCTTTTAAAAGAGAAGTGATTAGCGAAGAAGACAAGGAGTTTTTACTCGATATCTTTAAAATCTTTAATGTACAGGGAGAATTTTCATGTCTTAAGCTGGAAGAACCTATAGCCAGAGAACTGACCGCCGTTTTTCAGCTTATGAAGGATGAGTATCAGAAAGAAGCAGCAGACTTAATGATTCTTAAAGCGATACTACGGGTTTTTCTGCTCAAGCTAATTAAAGTGAAAGAGCAGGAATTCACCAACCATGATATTCATCAGAAAAGAGTTTTTGATTTTTTCACGCTTTTAGAGAGTAACTATTTACACGTTCGAAATACAGATTTTTACGCGGGAAAACTGGGCTTAAGTTCAAAACGGCTGAATCAGATCTTGAAGGACAAACTGGATAAGACCGGCATGCAACTCATCCATGACCGCATTATTCTGGAGGCCAAGCGGCTTATCATTCACAGTGATTGTACCATTAAGGAAATATCCTTTCAGCTGGGCTTTTCGGATCGTCCTTACTTTAGCCGCTTTTTTAAGAAGCAAACCGGGCAAACTCCCGAGCAATTTCAAAAGCAGTCTCAAAGTCATCTTATTCAAAAGCGTAATACTTTATCAGATGACAGTACGATTTAGAACATTTAGTAGCTTATTCAAAGCCAAACGGTAGTATATAAATAGTCAATCAAAACCGATACGTGGTTCGTAAAGCCAGATAACGTGGTTGCAGTCGATAACTGAATTCGGTAAAGGAAAGAGGACTTAAAAAATTTGTAAAATAATAGCGGGTATCAAGTAGGTTCTGAGCAACTAGTTCTAGCTCGCACTTGGTGTTGGAGGGCTGATAACGTACACTGGCATCTGCCAGATAAAAGCTGGTGTTGGTGACACCACTCTTCCAGAACAGACCTTCGCCCCAGACCTGCATGCTCCATTTTTTACCAATCTTGCCCGTAATGAGCATACGCGGTTGTAGGAGCGTCGATTTCTGCGTCTCTTCACTGATGGATTTACTTCTCATTTGTTGATGATCCAGTGATAATTCTATATTGACCGGGCCATCGAATGCACTAATAAAGTTGGCTTTGTAACCCATTGATTGGAAGGGTAATAGTTGTACCTCGCTTTGGTTAATTACGGTAGGAAGCTGAGACAGCATTAGATTGCTAGTCAGCTGTAATTTAAAGTCGGCTTCAGCGAAATATTTATCAATAGAGGTGGTGAAGTGCCAGTCATAACGAGAACCCTTAAAAGGTATGAGCATGTTGACTGAGAACAGGTCGTTAATTGTATACCCATGAAGGGTGCCCCCAGATTGAAGCTGATAGGAAATTTTACCTGAGGCTCTAAGGTACGACTTTGGGCTATTATGATGGAAACCTAGCTCAGCCCGGGAAGTCTCTACGGGGCGAAACGCCAGCAATCCCTTAGTTAATGACCGATAGGAGCTCAGTAAGTAGCCATCCCACAGGCTTTCCACTGGGGGTAACCGTAATTCACGGGCCAAGAGCAGACTTAAATACTGATGGCTAGCAGTCGTATGATAACTCAAATGCACCTGCCCCGTTGGTTGTAACCGATCTGATTGGATATACGTATTTCGGACATGTTCCCGAAAGGTAATCGAATAATAGGGCCATCTGCCCGTAAGATCGAAATGCCAATGCTCTCTCTGATGTTTGAACTCAACTAAGGGTACGATTAGCCATTGCCGGTAATTTCCCCGATTTGACCATGAGGAATCCGCCAGGGGATGTTCGTTTAGCGAAAAGCGGGAATCAAACGTATCCTGCTGGAGGTGTGTCTCTATTCCGGCTTTCCAATAAATAGAAGGCTTATTAATGATGTTTTTACCTCGGGACCCCTTCCAGATGACACTCGACTGCCACTGCTGGCTACGGTAATTGATTTGATGAAGTAAGAGGGGAATACCTGTCGAATCCGAGCGATTAAACGAAGCATACCGCCGGCTCCCAAAGGTAGCTTGCAGCGGCTGCGAACGGAATCTATACTGGCTACTAGCAACCAGAGCGTTCCGGTTATTGAGCTTATGAACCCACTCTACCTGATGGGCCTGTTGCTGCGTACGAATGCTGCTTTGCAGATGGAGGCGTTCTGATAAGGCACGGTTGAAGGAATGAATGAAGTTTCGTTGCGGATTGTCCTGACTTGACACGTCCGATAGCCAGCGGATGGAATGCCTAGCTCCAAGGGTATAATCCAGTCGTAAGCGTCCATTTATTTCACGGGGCTTTTCAAATTGCCAGGTCGAATCACGGTACTCAACCTGGCTGTCAGGTAACAAGTTTACATTACGCATGACGGATTCCGCCCGTTGCTGATCCTGCCAGCCACTGCCTTCCAATTTGAGCTTCAGTTGTTTCGAAAGTTTAACATTGACATCCGTTCCCAGCAAGGCTCCTTTGTTGAAAAGAAATCGTTTGCGAGCTACATTAAAAGGCGTGGTAATGCCCAGCCCTACACCTTGATTCATTTGAGGGGTCAGCAGCGGTGTCAGACTCTGAAAAGCATCATCCTCATTATACCAGCGTGCCGTAGGAACGAGTAATTCACGGCCTACGTTATTGGCACTACCAATCAGACCTAGCTTGGTCGGGCCTTTTAGAGAGAACAAGCTTCCGTTCAAACTCCCCCTTTCGAGTGTACCTAGTTCCGTAGTCACATTTCCCATCAGCTTCGTTTTTCGATGAGCTTTAACTTCGAGATTCAGAACGGGCTCATCGGATTGCTCAATGCCTCGAAGTAAAGGGTTTTCTGTATAATTGCTAATGGCCTGTATTTTGTCAATCAGATCAGCGGACAGATTCTTGGTAAGCAAGGTATAATTCTGACTAAATAACTCCTGTCCATCCAGAAAAATCTTTTTGATTAGTCGGTTATTGTAGAACAGTTTTCCTTCCGAGTTCATTCGCAAACCAGGCAATCGTTTCAGTAAATCTTCCACGGTTCGTTCAGTTCCATTGGCAAAGGCTTTGGCGTCGAATTCCAGAGTATCGCCTTTGATGTGGATGGGAGGACGCTTCTGAGCAATTTTTACTTCTCCTAACTCAGTAGCCTGCGGTTTCATTGAAATGAGGTAAGGAGGCACCCATTCCGCACCCGATAATTGAACGGGAGCGTATCCCATCGCACGAATACGAAGCAAAAAATTTCGATTGATACTATTTTCCAGCGTTAGCAAAAACACTCCCTCCGTATTGCTACGAGTATATTGAAGGAAAATAGTATCTTTTGGTGTAACCCGATAAACCATAACTATTGCCGAGGCAATAGGCTTTCCCTGATCATCCTGCGTTTTTCCAGTCTGTGCTGTTGTAAAAAGAGGTAAATAGCAAAATCCTACAATCAGAATAAGAAGTATAAAAGCTTTCATGGACGAATAGGCAGATTAATGATTACCAACAGGAACTTCATTAACTTAATGACGTTCGTTATTGAATTCATGGGTACTTTAATAAGAAGCTATATTGATGCAAACCTTTTGTTGTTATTAATCAAAATATCTTCTTTTATAGGAGTTGATAGTTTGTAGTCTTCAGTTGATAGCTAACGTTTTATGACTAAACAATAAGTAACCCATTAAGCATATTTATTTTTTAGTCTGTAATCATAAATACCATTACCGTAATTTCATTGATAATTGCTATTTTTAACAACTCTTTTGTTGAATAATAAAAAATATATTTTTTATTATAAAAGTGTATCAATATTTGGGCATTAAACAACCACTATAAACTATATAACTATGAAATTTTCTCTATCTTACTCCTTATCATTTTCTAACTGAAACGGATAAATATCAATACTTGGAATATTTAGCTTCTGGGTGAAGCTTATATTTTCCCCTAATGTAGAAGTAGTATTATCTATTTTCATATGTCTTTTAATACTTTCTTCAAGTATCTTTTCGAATTTTTTAGAACTAACATTATCAGGATTACCAAAATTGTAAATATCACGTACGACTACCGAAGAATCCCTAAATTCAAGCTTATCTATCACTATTTTTACTTTGTTATCCTTTGAATGAGCGTCCAGAATGAGACCGGGCAATCCATATAATTTCCAGGGGCCGTCTTCTAATGCTAGGTCTGGAGCAAACCAAACTTCATATTCCCGACCTCTAACGGTGGCATAGGCCGCATTACATTTCCATTTCCCAATCATCCGCTCCTTATTGGAAATTTCCCAGGGAATCGCTACCAGGCTATCTTCTACAAAGTAATTTTTATCGAACGTAGGTTCAGGAGCAATCATACGTTTACGAGTAAAATCCTTGATTATTCCATAAGGCTCATAATCGATAGAAGGATTATTAATCATTACAAATTCAGATTGATTTTTATTAAACCTTAATTCGTATGTTGATACTCCATATTGATTAGATTGAGGGTCGTATAGCATTTCAAGACGATAGGTTGCCACACCGGACACCACTTGAGCTACAGCTTGCTGAGTTAACAATACTAGAAAAAGAAAGTACCGCATATGAACAGGAAGGATTAGGTTAAAGTAAGTAGTTAATCGTTTTTAGCAGTTGATTGATAGTTAATATTTTAAAACTGAACCATAGGTCATTAAATAATGACAAGAACTTATGAAACTAGCTGAATACATTCGTAAAATTTTTACAAGGTGCATGAATATATTTTCTCAACACGTTGTATACTAAATTTAAAGGTTAGATAATATATCTATTTCAACCAGAGAAATATTTCGATACAAGTGTAAAATATGAAAAATAAAAAAGCAAACTATTTTTTATTTTTAAAACAATTTAACAAATACGACATATGCATTTAAATAAGCAAACATATTAAACTCATATTTTATTAAGTGTATTCTTATGGCGAATAGATGATATTATTCATTTAAGCCTATAATGTATAAATGATAGTATACAAATAGATTTAGTCTGCTATCAACATCTGTACCTTTCTTAATTATACATTGATTAATATTTGTACACCAACAACCTATGTAATTCAAATAATCTATCTTTCTTAAGCATGATTCCTACAAACAAACATCAATATTATTCAGCATTATTAGCATATAGTGTAATGTTCATCACATAACTGAATCACATAAAGTATAAGAGATTATTTATTTTAAAATATTTTATTTAATAGCCCAATTAGGATAAAAAAATCCTATTACTAATCGGCTATTTTATGGCCTGTGCCTATGTAAATGCAAGCGTTGAAATCGAAGGGCCTAAAGTTGATTATTTACTAGAGCCGATAGCGTTTTCAAGGTAGTAACCCTAAGTATTTATCGATTTCCTTAACAAATAACCTCTTCCCCACTCTCCCAGTAACCACACCCCACTCACTGGAACACTTTTATACCCTTCTAGGAAAAGTGTTCAATGGATATACATAGGTAAAATTTGGTACTATGAATCCACAGTTCGCTTTTCAATACTCACTATAACTACTTAAAATCGGTATGAGTCCACAACCCCGGCAAACCGTTGCCATTATTGGGGCTGGTGCCAGCGGCGTGAGCTGTCTGATCCAGCTTGTATTTAAACAAATCATTCGTCGTTCCTCTACCCCCCTTTCCCTTTTACTTTTTGAACGCAAGGAAGAATTCGGCCCGGGCTTAGCCTATGGCACGGGTCAGGAAGGTCATTTACTCAATACCAAGGCCGGACTGATGGGAATTATGCCCGGTGAGCGTCAGCACTTTGTCTCCTGGATGCAGGACCATCGGGCCATGATTGAAAAAGAATACCCTGACGTAGATATTCATGAAAATGCTTACCCACCCCGAATGCTGTACGGAAGTTATGTCAAGGACATGCTGGCAACTTATACCCAACTGGCCAAAGAACACGGTATTACCATCGAAAAGGTGGCGGAAGAAATCACGGATCTTGATTTCACTGAAGATAAAATCCTGCACCTCACCACTTCCGGGGGTCAGGTCTTTACCAGTCATTATGCCATTTTAGCGACGGGGAACCCCGCTCCTTCGGCTTTTCAGGAGTTTGAAAAGTTGCCATCTTTTCTCATGTCCCCCTGGCCTACGAGCGTGCTTTTAGAAACCATTCACGATAAAACCGCCTCGGTGGGTATCGTTGGCAGTAGCCTCACGGCTATCGATGCGTTGATTACACTTACCAACAACGGGCATACGGGGCCTATCCATTTTTTTTCCAAAACAGGACAACTCCCCCGCGTACAGTCTCCTACTGAAGTAGGGGTTGATCGCAAACATTTAACGCTTTCCAATATACGTAAACTAATTCGAGAGCAGACCAGAACTCTGCGGGTGAAGGATCTTATTCGTTTGTTTCGAAAGGAAGCCGAAGAACAATTGGGTTACAGCCCCGACTGGTCTCGGGACGAACGAAGCGAAAAGGATGCCCTGACGCTATTACAAGAGGACATCGTGCTGGCTCGGGAGGGGAGTAGCGTATTTCAGAATATCCTTTACGACATGCGGGAAGAGATTTATGACATCTGGCAATTGTTGCCCGTAGACCAGAAACAGTTGTTTGCAAAATGGATCAATCCTTTCTTCAGCATCAATCGTCATGCCATTCCGCTTGAAAATGGAGAAAAAATGGCCCAACTATTTAAATCCGGGCAGGTTCGTATGATAGGTCTTAGCGAAGACATTACCTGGGATGGGGGAAAGTTCTTATTACATCAGCAGGACGGCTCCGTGAGTGACGTAGATTTCGTGATTAATGCCTCAGGACCCGCCACAAAAATTGAACAGATGACCGATCAGCCGCTTCTGCAAGCGTTGCTGGGAAAAGGATACATTCAGGCCTACGGAGCGGGTGGACTAGTGGTTAATCTTCAAACGCTTCAGGTAAAGGCCGAGGGGAAAGAGCTGCCGCTTTATGCCTTAGGTCAACCCCTGTCTGGCATTCAACACGAAGTGAATTCGCTATGGTTCAATGTAGAACAGGCAGACTTACTTACCAATCATCTGCTTGAACATTTGTAGCCCATGGACATCATAAAAGAGTTACTTAGCAAAGTATTACCCCTGTATGGCTTCATCATTTTGGGGTTTTTCGCGGCCCGAAAATGGAATTTGAAAAGCAAATGGATTTCCAAAGTTCTACTCTACGGATTAATCCCGCTCGTTATTATTGAGAATCTTCTCAAAGCCGATCTGTCAGAAACGGCAGTGGTCGGAGCCATGGTTTTTCTGTTGGCGGCACTGATGAATATTCCCGCTCTGGTAGCCAGTCGGTGGATTGCCCCGGATATGAATAAAAACATGCTTCAGTGCAGTTATTCCTATTACAACATTGGCTGGTTTGGCATTCCCGTTGTGATGGCCCTGTTTGGTGAAGCTCAGATGCCGCTGATTATCAGTGCGTACGTAGGTAATGCCTTGTATGGGGATACGGTTTGTTACTATCTGATGTCGAAAACCAATGATGAGTCGCCGGGGAAAGCCTTAGCCAACGTTTTTAAAATTCCGGCTATTTATGCCTGTATTCTCGCCATCGTTTTAAATGTGATGGAGGTAAAGTTTCCCGAAAATTTAGAAATCGCCGGAGACGTAGTAAGCTGGACCATCTCAACTTTAGGAATGTTATTGATTGGCATTACGTTGGAAGGCATTGATTTTAAGGAAGTAGCCTATGCTGTTTTCGCTAAACTACTGGCCATAAGATACGTAGCGGGAGCAGCTATTCTACTAGGTCTGGTTTTTCTGGAGAAAGGATTGATTGGAAAGCTGGATGAAGATCAGTCCAATCTGATGATTCTTCTGGTGAGCTTTCCCATTGCCGCTAATTTAGTGGTATTTGCCACCAATCTGGATACGGAAAAAGAAAACTCTGCCTTAATGGTAGGACTGTCTTCTATTGCTTCGCTCCTACTGGTTCCTTTACTTGCTCTGGTTTTGTTTTAGGAAACCTGGCTATTTTTAGTAGCGTTCCTGTCATTAGTTACTTCTATCTATACTAGCATAAACACTGAATATCAATACATTAAACAGCATTAGCTACTTATTTACTAATGCCCTGCGGGTCTTCGCAGGGCATTAGTCGTATTTATAGACGGGTAATCAGAGCCGTCCAGCCAGTCTGGTGACTGGCTCCTAATCCCCGGGAGGTATCCCCGTCAAAATGTTCGTAGTACAGGATCAGATCTTTGAAGTGAGGATCTTCCGCGTAAATGGTATCCTTTCCATAGCAAGGTCTCAAACCCTTTTCGTCGGGACGGAACGCATGCCACAGTCGGGCGGACAGAAAAGCAGCAGCATCTTTCAGATTCCCCTGATTGTCACTACCTGTTGGTAAGGCTACCTGTACCTGATCCTGGTAATAATTCCCAAATTCTTCCAGCGATTTCACAATGAAGAAATTGAAAGGAAACCAAACCGGGCCTCGCCAGTTCGAATTACCGCCAAACATGTTCGAGTCGGACTCACCAGGCGTATATTGGATTTCTTTATGCTCACCCGCAATCTCCATGGCAAATGGTTCCCGGTAGGCAGCCGATAAAGATCGAATGCCCCCTGGAGCCAGAAATTCGTCTTCTGAGAACAGGAATGAGCTCAACCTTTCCAATTGTTTGGCCGAAAGCAAAGCAAAAAGTAACGATTCCCGATCAGGATTATCATTGATGACACAGTAACAGGGATTATCAGAAGCCGTATGCTGGAGATACTCCTGCACTTTCTCGTAAAAAGTGGGTAACTTCTGAATATGCTCCCGTTCGACGGTCATCACGGCAAAAAGGTTAGCTAGTCCAACCAGCGAACGCAGGGGAATAGTTAGCTTTTCTCCGCTGGGTAAGTGTAAGATATCGTAAGCAAAGCCATTATCACTGTCTGGGTTATCATCGTCAATCCAGAGTTTAGCGATGTTTTCCAGAGCTTTACTGATGTGCAGGTATTGATCGAAATAATAACAGCTCAGGGGTTCATAAATTTCGGGTTTTTCCTGAGCCAGCTCTAAAGCGATTCGCATCATCGAGAGGGTGTAAGCCGCTACCCAGGCAGTAGCATCCGCCTGATCCAGTGTTCCTCCAGCCGGTATGTCTTCGCTTCGATCAAACAGGCTAATGTTGTCCAGCCCCAGAAAACCACCCTGAAACAGGCCATCTTCTACCCCACTGGCGTGATTGATCCACCATTCATAATTGGGTCGCAGGCGGTCGAACATGACGGATAAAAATTCATAATCTTTTCGTCCCGTAAACTCCAGCTCCTGTTTGTAAAAAACCCAACTGATGGCGGCCCGTAACGGCGGGTTATTATCCGAAAAATTCCATTCGTAGGCGGGCAGACGTCCGTCTGGAGACTGATAGCGGAGATCGGCATGCAGGTATAACTGTTGCTTTGCAAATTCCAGGTCAATGCTTTCCACGGCAATCGACTGGAAAGCCTGATCCCAGGCCGCAAACCAGGGATACTCCCATTTATCAGGCATAATCATGATGTGTTCGGCATTCAGGTGCTGCCAGTCTGAGTTACGCCCACTCCAGCGTTCACTCGGAGGAATGGGCTGTCCGACATCCCCTTCCAGCCAGCGACGTACATCGTAATGATAGTATTGTTTGGACCACAGAAGGCCAGCCCAGGCTTGCCGCTTGATGCGGGTATCGTCTTCCGTAAGCCCTTCGGTCAGAGGGGCATAAAAGGCATCTGCTTCCTCGGCCCGTTGGTTAAAAACGGCCTCAAAATCCTCTCCTAAATCGGCGTTTTCGTTGCTGCTTAACCGCAAACGAACTTCCCTGGATTCGCCTGCTCCCAGTGTAATGACATAGACAGGAGCGGCCTTGGTTCCCGTCGGTTGTTGTGAAAACGGTTCATAGTGGCTAGTCGTAACCGCGTCATGAAAAGCATCCTTTACGAATGGGGACGGATTAGGATGGTTAAAGACTCGCTCGGTATTGGTTTCGTTTTCCGTCATTAACACGTGCTGGGCCTAGTCGAAGGTAAAGTGATACGTACCTAAACGCTGATGCGAAGCCCGAAGCTGCTGATCATTCAGGCGTTCAATGACGGGTTTTTCATCTTCTATGTGAAAAGCCCAGCGATTCCGAAACCAGAGTGTGGGTAATAAATGCAGGGTAGCTTCCTGACCGCCCCGATTATGCACGACGATTCGGATCAGTATGTCCTGGGTGTCCTTTTTAGCATAGGAAACTTCTACATCAAAGTAAGCCCGGTCCTTAAAAATACCCGTATCAAGTAATTCAAATTCAGGATCATGCGGACTACGATTGGCGTTCTCTTCAACCAGTTGTTCGTACGGGAAAGCGGCCTGTGGGTACTTGTACAACATCCGCATATGACTATGCGTAGGCGTGTTGTCGAGGTAATAATACAATTCCTTTACATCTTCACCGTGATTCCCCTGCTCATTGGAAAGGCCAAACATGCGTTCTTTCAAATAAGGATCTTTGCCATTCCACAGCGACAAGGCAAAACACAGCGTCTGGGTTTCGTCAGAAATGCCCGCTAATCCGTCTTCGCCCCAACGGTACACCCGCATACGGGCGTGATCGTGGGGAAAAGAATCCCAGGCTTCTCCTTCGGCGGAGTAATCTTCGCGAACCGTTCCCCATTGCCGCTCGCTTAAATAAGGACCCCATTTATACCAGTTTTCTTCATTAGACCATTGCTTGGCCAACCGGTCTTGTTCCAGGTTTTGATTCATGTAATTAAGTATTAATTGTGCAGGTAGTTTATAGTGTATTAACTCAGAATGAATGCTTTTTGAAGGGCGTTCAAAAGGGTAAACGTAATGGCTTTTGATGAGCAGGCCATGCCTCACTTACCAGACCAGGGAAAGTGTGGCTAGTGATGCCAATGGCAAAACAAGTGGGTACATTCCGGTGCATTACCTGACATCCGAACGATTGGGATGCTGACAATCGGACCAGTAACGAATGACCGAATCAAGCTGTCTTTTGAATTTTTCCAGATCGGGACTTTTCTCGAAGAAGCCCTGAATGGTTAAATGGTAGGCTTCCTCAAGTTCTCTTTTGAAGATGGGGTGAGAAAAGAAAACAAATGGAATGGCCTTGGTTCTGATATCATCGTCTTTATCCAACTGTCTTCTCAATTCCATGCCCGTCATACCACTCAGGTGGACTTCAGAGATAATCAAAAAGGGTTGTAAGCTTTTGCTTTCTAAAGCAACAAGTAAATCTTCTCCTTTCGCAAAAAAACGAAGCTGAAGGTACGGGGCTATTTCACTCAGAACGTCTTCATAAATATGTTGATCGTCTTCGTCATCTTCTAAAATAACTAAGGGGTGGGTGTCAAAAGAAAAAGGCTGAGTCATTTTCAAGGGTATAAATAATGGTGTTTTGTATCCCCTACAAAAACCATGCAAGCCCTGTTATTTTTACTCAATGACTAACCTTGCCTACCTGACTTTATTGAAGAAAACCCAGAGCAAAGAAGGGTATATCACTCACTTTCACCAGAAGTATCGCTATTCTTAAACGGGCAGATAAAGTTCAAACAAAGCTCCTTCTCCGAGTTCACTTTCCGCAGTAATGATTCCCCCGTGGTTCAAAGCTACTTTCTGGCAGATAGCCAGCCCTATGCCCGAGCCTTTAAACTCCGCTTTACCGTGGAGTCTTTGAAACACCCCAAAAATGCGTTCTACGTATTTTTTTTCAAAACCTACCCCATTATCCTGAATACTGATGCGGTAATAGCCACTGTTTTTCAACGAAAGTCCGTCAGGAAGTTCATTGGCCGTCAGCGTTCGACAACGAATACGAATCAAAGGCTTCTGGCTTTGCCCATTCAAATCTTTACTACTGAATTTCAATGCATTAGAGACCAGATTTTGCCAAAGCTGTTCAAGCTGGAGGGAATCCCCCAGCACGGTAGGCAGCAGGTCTATGGTAAGCTCCGCCCCGGTCTCTTCCAGTGAAACGGCCAGGTTCTCCTGAACTCGTTCGAGAATTCGGTTCAGGTTAACGGATTTAAGCACGGGTGAAGCGTTTGAGATACGGGAAAAGGCTAACAAATCCGTTACCAATTCACTCATCCGGGTGGCCGATTGGCGAATACGGTCCACATACATTTCATTCAGTACCTGCTCCCGTTCATAGTATTTTACCAACAGATCGCTGAACTGCCGGATTTTACGGAGCGGTTCCTGTAAATCGTGGCTGGCAATAAAAGCAAACTGCTCCAGACTTTCGTTGGAGCGACTCAGGTGCTCGTTGGTTTGCACGAGCGCCTCGTTACTTACCTGCAACTTTTGATTAGAGGTGGCCAGCTCCCGGGTTCGTTCCTGTACACTGGTTTCCAGTTTGTGCTGCATGAGTCGCTCAGCCGTTACCTCTCTAACGAAGCCCCGAATTTGAACGGCCTGGCCTTTCTCATTAAACTGGGTGTGTCCCAACGCATAAAAGATAAGCTTTTGCCGACTCTGCGGATGTCTGATTTCCAGTTCAATTTCAAATTTTCCGGAGGAAGTATCCCGAACGGCAGCCAGATAGGCTCTTCTAAGCTGGGAAACTTGCGAAGACAAAGCCAAAATTTGTTCAAATGTCAACGCAGAGGTCATGCCTATCCAGGTGCTCACGGCGGGAGAAAACATAACAATCCGTTCCCTAATATGCATGACCCAGGTACCTAACTGAGCCAGATCCACGGCGTTCTGAAGCGATTGGCTTGACTGCTCCATTCGTTTCTGAAGCTTTATCTGGGAAGTGACGTCAATAGAAAAACATAGCACGCCATAACTTTGGCCATTCTTGTCCACTAAGGGAGCGTAACAAACGTCAAAAAACTTATGCTGAGTCAATCCTTTTTCCACAATCAGGGCGGGCAACGCTTTTTGCTCATACACCTGCTGGGTAGTGTATACTTCTTTCAGTAATGCTAAAAAAGGCTGTCCTTCAATTTCCGGCATTACTTCTATCAGGGGCTTATTTAATACATTAGGGCCTTTTCCGGCAATTTCGATAAAGGCTTTATTAACGGTAGAAAGCGTGAAATCTGATCCTGTCAGACGGGCAATAGAAACCGGAGCCAACTGAATCACGTGCTCAAGCTTAGCTTTTTGAGTTTCCAGCTCTTTTCGCATCTGCACTTGTAGCGTCACGTCAGTGGTGATGATTAAAAGCGTTGCGTAGCGATTAAGATCTGAATTCCACTGAGGTTGATACGATACATCAACGTAGGCAGGCTGCTCAGGAAAACTTCGCCTGATTTCCACCTCTGACACCCGGTACGCGGTTCCAGTGGCAAGTGCCTGCTGCAGGTGTTCTTTCTGCTCCAAGCTTTCAAGTTCGGGCATTGCCATAGCGATAGGCATTCCCAGAAGCTGATCCGGCGTTTTTTCCTTCAATTTTGCAAAAGAGGCATTGACTTTTATAAAACGGAGGTCTTTTTCATCGAGTAAAGCGAGGCCGATGGGCGAATAATCGAGCCAATCAAAGAGAGAAGGCCATTCCCCCGAGTTGTTTGGATCAGCGGGATTGGCTACCGCCTGAATCACTCCTCTTCCTATGCTTCTTTCCGCTTCCTTCGTCACACTCCCCCAAAGTCGTATCCAGGAAGGAGCTGGTCTGCTAATCTGAAACGTAAGGTCAATCTTCGGCCGACCTGGTAACGTTTGAAAGGCTTCATTCACCTCATTTTGATTCATAGAATGAATATCTTTTATAAACGTTCCGAAATCGCTTTCTGCTGGTTTATCTAATAACTGCTGAGCAAACGTGTCCAGATAAAGCGTTTGAGTAGACGAATCCAGTTGCCAGGTTCCTAGCCCAGCGGCTTGTAAAGCTAAGTTACTAGATAAAGGTAGAGCAGACGAATCAGACATAAAGCAATAAAAATATACTGGAGTTAGAATAATGGACTAAATCCTGTAAGCTAGTAAAAGTTAAGGATTAGTGAATTTTACCTGAGTCAGTCGCTTTGGTATAAGTGTGATGGCAGGCTTGATATTTTTTTATCATCATAACTTCTCTGGTTTGATTATAAATGTTCAAGTAGCCCCAGCAGGTAAGGCAACTTAGGGTCAGGGCTATTACTTAAAAGTGTGCTGACGTGGGGACTATATAAACGGGTTAGCCGATAATTAGTGGGTGTACCGAGTCCTTTCTGAATAATCTTCTCGGCCTCAAGCCGCTCAATCAGAGCCTGTAATAAGTTGATTTCCAACATAGGTTGCGTTTTGGCAAGCAGATAAAGCCATTGATCAAACGTAAACCTGCGTTTAGACCCCAAGCGATAAGATAAAAAACAGAGGCTATAAAAGATTAGGGGATCTTCCAGATGATCCAGCAAATTAATCCATTGTTGTCCTTGAAGGGGTGTGGAAGCAGTAGGCATGAGTAAATGACGGTAGGAATGGCGGTGTTAGAAGATGGTATAGTTCCTTTTCTACCCATGCATGCTACTTTAACAAACCTTCACTGCTATTGTTTTGTACCTATGTCGCCTCCAGTAACAAGCCCTTAGCTATCGTCCTTTCTACTTAACGAACTGAATTTTACTTATAGTAAACTTTTAAGCCAAAATCTAAATAGGAATGATTTACTATGGCTGGGTACCTTATCCACCTACTCGGAAAGGGTGGTTAACGTTTCTATAGTTAATGTTACAGGAGAGATGATTTGTAAAAAATCACAAGTACATTAAATTGCTTGAAAGGTATGCTATCTGAATGTCAGTCTATTACCTATCCTTCTATTTGTTTTCTTGCTAAAGAAAAATGTGTCCAACACTCTTAATCCTGACTTTACGAAAAGAATAGAACATTTGAACTTTAAATGGCAAAGCCTAACCAATGATTTCAATTGGGTAACGAAAACGAAGATACCTGTAACGAAGTAACCCTATTTTATCGAATCACATGTATCTAAGTTAAATTAGGCAGGCTAACGTGTCTTCCCCAAAACGAACAGATTGTATGCCAGAGCTCAATAATGGACGTATATCCTTCTGGTTTAGGGATAAAAGCATTCACTCCTCGCTGATAGGCCTCATTAATAAGCTCTGGACGATTGTGAATCGAGAACATCAGAATAGGTATGGCTTTCCATTCGGATTCTTTCAACTGTTCCATCATTTCAAAGCCGCTCATGCCGGGTAAGTCGTAGTCCAGCAGGATAACGTGGGGGATCAGGTCTTTTGCCTTCAAAAAGGTCAAAGCATTTTCAGCCGTTTCTATACATACATAGTGACAGCTAATGTTGCTGCGTTTATGACCTCTTTCTAATAATTCAATATAGTCTTTATCATCCTCGACTACTAAAATTAATGGTGTTGTGATCGATGGGTTCATGGCTTTATGCTTTTTAAGTCATTGCTAGTGAAAGATGTATTCCAGGCATTTACTTAAACTCAACAAACCCAGCTACTACCAGGCCTGCCTGATCGGGATTCGCCAGCTACCAGAGGTACTTGTATTTAGGTTAAAATATTGATAAGCAAATATTTACTTATCTGAAATTTTAAAATACATACTCAGTAAAAATAGTCATTTGTTAATTTTAACTAAAAATAATCTTTAGTCTTAGATAGTATTTTTTTGTATTGACTCACATTCCTCTCTCCTGTACTTGTACATTTCTGTGGAATCTGGTATGTACTTACCAACTTATCTTTTGCTTTCTTCGATCTTTGTCATGAAAAACTTATTCCTACTCGGGGAGGAACCATGATTATTTAACACTTACAGCAAAGCTAATTAAGTATTAAATAATCATCGCAATATTGCGATTGATTTAAATTCATTTTAATTTCGCCTCATGGGAGTTACGAAAACGGAAAGTTTTACCGCCGAACAAAACCGGATTGCTGATCTGGCAAAAGCCTTTTCGCATCCCGCTCGGGTGGCCATTCTACAAATGCTGGCTGCTAAAAAAGCATGTGTTTGTGGAGATTTGGTAGATGAATTGAACTTGGCTCAGGCAACCGTTTCCCAGCACCTCAAAGAACTCAAACGCATTGGTATTATTCAGGGGGAAATTAATCCACCCCGTGTTTGCTACTGCATTAACCCAGAGGTATGGAAGGAGGCTAAGCAAGTCTTTGGAGGCCTGTTAGGACCCATTACTGAGGTTTCCTGCTGCAGCTAGTGCAGCTTTTTTTTGAATGAATTCATCGTAATAATACAATAAACCGATAAAGCTATGACTAACCAAACCAGTCCTATGACTTGGCAGGTGTTTAAAAGTACATTGGAAGCTCATCCGAACTTGCACCTAGCTTTTGAGTATCAATCGGGGGAACAGGTGGATGCTTCGTTTCACATTACAGAGATTAAGCAAGCTCCCATAGTATCCGTTGATTGTGGAGGACAAATGAACAGCTGGACGGAAGTCATTGTACAGCTTTGGGAACCACCCGTAAGAGAGGCTGAACGTTCCATGACGGTGAGCAAAGCCCTTAAGATTGTAAATCTCGTTGAGAAGTCCCTACCGCTGAATCCTCTAGCCATCGTTAAAATTGAGTTTGGCAATTCTAAGTTTGACACTCGCCAAATGTATCCCGGTGAGTTTTCCATCACTTCTGAACACTTTACCGTTCATCTTGTGCCAGATTTTACGCAATGCAAAGCCCTGAGCCGTAACGAAGCTTGTGGTGTAACGGCATCGGATTCGTCGTGCTGTGGTACCGCTACTGAAAAACCAGCTTTAGAAATTGTAGCCGAAGCAGCTACCCGTAAACCCAATTCTCTTTGTTGTTAACGATTCATTCCTATGAAAAAGATTCTAGTGTTATGTACGGGGAATTCAGCCCGTAGCCAATTAGCTGAAGCTTATCTACAATTCTTTGCTGGAGACCGGGCTCAGGTATACAGTGCCGGAGTAGATCCGAAAGGAGTAAACCCAGTGGCTATTCAGGTAATGGCCGAAGATGGGATTGATATTTCTCATCACACGTCTAACCATGCCGATGAATATACCGGAATGGCCTTCGATTGCGTCATTACGGTTTGCGATCATGCCCGGGAACAGTGTCCTTATTTTCCATCCGCCGGGCAAATGATCCATCAAAGCTTTTCTGATCCCGGACACACCGAAGGAGAAGATCTGGTCACTTCTTTCCGCCGGGTGCGAGATGAAATCAAAGCCTATAGCCAGGCCTTCGTTCAAAAAAACCTGTCTTAGTGTACCAAAACTGTAGTAATGTGGGCGTGATAACTGTAGAACCATCAAAATCTAAAAAAAGGCTTTCCTTTCTGGATCGTTATTTGACGCTCTGGATTTTTCTGGCGATGCTGGTAGGGGTATCGTTAGGTTACTTCTTCCCAACTGCACCTGAGTTTGTCCATCAGTTTAGTACTGGGTCGACGAATGTACCCTTAGCCATGGGCCTAATCCTGATGATGTATCCTCCTCTGGCAAAAGTTCGCTATCGGGAACTCCCACTAGTAGTGGAGAACACCCGCCTTTTACTGCTATCACTGGTGCAAAACTGGATCATTGGGCCTTTATTGATGTTTGGGTTGGCGGTTGTGTTCTTACCCGATAAACCCGAATACATGACGGGCTTGATTATGATCGGCATTGCTCGCTGCATTGCAATGGTGATTGTGTGGAATGATCTAGCCGGGGGTGACCGGGTGTATGCCGCCGGATTAGTGGCTTTTAATAGCATTTTACAGGTACTCTTTTACTCGATCTATGCCTATGTATTTGTTACCCTACTGCCGCCCTTATTCGGATTACAAGGCTTTGATGTTGCTATTACGATCGGTGAAGTAGCTCAGAGTGTATTTATCTATCTAGGCATTCCATTCCTTCTAGGCATTACCTCGCGGGAAGTACTCAGCCGGGCATTCAGCCAGCATTGGTACGAAACCAAATTTTTACCCACTATTAGCCCAGTTACCCTACTTGCCTTATTGTTTACGATTGTGGTAATGTTTAGCCTGAAAGGACAGTTGATCGTAAGCATTCCCTTCGACGTAGTACGCATCGCTATTCCGCTTACCGCCTATTTCGCGATCATGTTCTTTTCTGCCTTTTACCTTTCCAGGAAAGCGGGAGCTGATTATCCTAAATCGACTTCACTAGCCTTTACTGCCGCAGGCAATAACTTCGAACTGGGGATTGCGGTGGCTATTGCCGTCTTTGGTATCCATTCAGGAGCTGCTTTTGCCGCTGTGATTGGACCACTGATCGAAGTGCCCGTATTAATCCTGATGGTAGCGTTTGCTCGTCGGCAGCAGCGTAAGTTTAATTCAGGCTTCTGATGTTTTTAAGAATAGTTAGTATATGCTTAGGTTCTATCAACCCGATTACTCCTACGCTAGTATTCTTCTAAGCAGCATGTTAGGTTCAGAAAACAAAGCATTGCTCCGGTCTATGGGGGAAGGGCACGAACGAAGTAATAAAAGGAGAAAGGCCGAAGCAATTGCCTTTCTTCGGCCTTTCTCCTTTTATTACTTAGCCTGTACAAACTGAACGGCATCCGCTACTACCGCTCCATCCGCTTTCTCATTGGTAATTTCGACGTATGCTTTTTTACCCGCCGGTAGTTTAAAGGTTCCCAGCGGAATCCAGGCACCGGAGGTCTGACCTTCGACGATAACTTGCTCTTTATTGAGATGAACCGTTTGCGTCTGGCTGCCATCATATACCCGGAACACCGTTTGAGAACTGGCGTCTTTTCTTCGGGGCACGTATACGTACACCTGATAAGCCTGAGTGGCAGGAAGTGTAGGCGTGAAGCGTACCGCAGCCGGAGCCTTAGACTGCGTACTTAACAGGGAATGAGCGTAAGACCCGGCTTTTTCCTGAGTCCAGTCGCCCGTAATCTGAACGTCGCTGCTTTGAGCATCATCCACGACCACATCAGCAGCCGAACCATTCAGCAGCGGATCTTTGAGTAACAACTTTTGGATATTCCGGCCATCGATGGCCTGTACGGACGTTTTTCTGTCAATAGCCATACTCGCCGCAACGGCGGCAGACTGGCCCAGAACCATGAAAACGGGTTCCATGCGAATGGAGCCATAGGCAATGTGCGTAGCCGACATGCACACAGGAACGAGTAAATTGGTGCATTCGCTAGCTTTAGGAATCAGCGAACGGTAACTGATGGGATAAGGAGCAAAGCCGCCCACTTCTACATTTCCTTCGTTTTTGACCATTTGCTTGCCATCTTTTTCAATAACTATTCGCTGACAATTGTGCGAATCCATGGTATAGGCAGCGAGTCCTACGCCATCCGTAACGGTTTCTTTTCCTTCGCAATTGGCCTGCGTCATGACGTAATCCCCTACCATTCTTCGGGCTTCGCGGATGTAAAGCTGAGGCGACCAGTGGTTGTTATCGGTATATTCATCTTTGGGGTAACCCCATTGCTGCATCTGTTCCCGAATGGAGGCCGATACACGGGGGTCATTCCCAATAAAGTATAAGAGACCTTTGGTGTAATTTTCGTGCTGACGAATAATCTCCGCCCGTTTTTCGTAGGAAGCTTCGGGATATTCATAATTCATCCCAATCATGTCGGTAGAAAAGCCGTTTCTATTGTTAATATCCGTCTTTTCATTGGGCATGTTGCTCCAGATAAATCCATCGTTCAGCGTCCTCCAGGGCTTTTTTTGCATCAGACGTAAGACCAGTTCATAACGGCTGGGGTCGTAATCGTCAGGCTTAGTAATGGCGACCCGGTTGTTTGGATTTTTGGTTAGACAGATTCGGTAGTTATAGGCTTGTACTTTCCTATCGCCCTCGCCCCTGGCCGCCAGTTTTTCAGGACTAATACCCCAGAGCAGGCCGCTTTCGGGTTTGCCTGGTTCTTTATAGGGGTCAATGCCATCGGGAAACTGGTGACCATCTAAAAGCTGAACGCCGTTGTAAGTTTCTTTATAGTCCGCATTGGCTTCGCGTCCCACTCGGTAAGACACGCCCGCTTTCGCCATGAGGTCACCTTCGTAGGAACAATCCATAAACATTTTAGCCCGAATGCGTTGCGTTTGACCACCCGAAGCGGTCTCCAGCGTGATTTCTTCCAGCGTTGTTTTATTTTTTTTAGCCGATTGAATCCGGTACCCGTATACTACATCAACCTTGTCTTCTTTCACATACGTTTTATAGAGATCCTCGGCTACATGCGGCTCAAAAATCCATTGCTCAAAGGGACCATAGTGCTGACCCAAACGTCGGTAAAAGTGAAGAGAAAGACCCGTAATGGCGTATTTATTACCAATATCCGTCAAACCTAATCCCCCCGAAGTCATGCCTCCTAGATGTTGACCGGGTTCGATGAGTAACACCGATTTACCCAAACGTTTGGCGGCTACAGCGGCCATTACCCCCCCTGACGTACCTCCGTAAATGCAGATATCGACCTGTTTCTGAGCGTATAAAAGGCTTGAACTGAGCAGAAAAAAAAGCGTAATAATTTTCATAGGCTTAGCATCTTATTTTAAACTCGCTAATTGCTTGGATGCAAAATCTTTAGCATGAACGTCTATGCCCGGCGAATACACCAGTATCGCCTTTTGCTTGAGAAGGGACTCTTGTAAAGCTTTGATGGAAAGCTTATGTACGGATGCAGAACCCGTTAAGGCCGCAGCGGTACCCGCCGCCTGTCCCAGAGCCATCCAGCAAGGTTCCATGCGAAGGGTAGAAAAGCCAATGTGCGTAGCCGAAGCAGCAACGGGACATAATAAATTCTCAATCGGAGCATCGGGAACCATGACGCGGAAGGGAACGGTGTAGACTTGGGAAGGGTAACTTAAAAAGCCGTCCAGGTGTACCCGACCCGCTTCCCGCTTCCGTACCGCGTGCGAATCCAGAGCATAGTGACTGGCCGTAACGCTATCGGAGTGAAGCGGAGGTCTGCCACTGGAGCCGACGGCCTGGGCATCCTGAGCTTTGAAGATATATTTACCCTTCATGCGGCGACCTTCCCGCACGTAAAGCTGACGCGGGAAGTACCCATTATCGGCGTATTCATCCTTAGCCCAGCCCCATTCCGAACATTGCTTACGGAACCACTCGGGTAACTCGCTGTCGTTTTGAGCGAAGTAGAAAAGGCCTTCGGTATACTCCCGCAATCGCTGGGCAAACTGATCTCTCCACTGCCAGCCCGAAGTAGGATAAGGCCAGTTTTCTTCCGGTAAATCGGTGGAAAGAAAAGCCAGATGTTGATTGTTGGCATCCGTTTTCTGATTGGGTAACTTCACCATATTGGTCAGCCGGGCAATGCCCTGGGGCATACCGGGCACTTGCGGAGATTGACCGGCTGCCACTCGTTTCTCGTTTTCGTCGATTTGAGCTGGCGTCAGTTTTTGCATCTGAACGCCCGTGTGACGGCCCGTTTTTACGTCTTCAATCAGAGAAACAAACTCGTCTCGGTTGTAGTGAGCTGGCTTTTGAATCGTAACCCGGTTGGCAGGATTATTGGTCAGACAAAGTCGGTAGTTATAGGACTCGATGGCGTTATCCTCCTGATACGTAGAACCTTCGCCTTCGGGTCCGGCCCAGTATTTATACACTCGTCCCGCCCCTACTTCATTGTATTGGCTTTTGCCTTCCCGACCCAGAAAAAACGGCACGCCCGCCGCCGCGATGAGATCACCTTCGTAGGAAGCATCAATAAAAAAAGTACCCGAGTAGGTTTCTGGTTTTTGAGTAGTCCGGTTGATTACCCGGATGCTTTCAATGCGGTTGTTACGAATGCTTAGGTTTTCGGGCTCAAAATTGAACTGACGAAGCGTTAACACCTCAATAGCCGGATGTTCTTTAATAAAATCCTGAAAAATTTTCGTAGCAACGGAAGGTTCAAAATGATACCCGTCTGAACAATCTTTTACCTGTTGGGAATCCGCTCCGTATGTATCGATGTAATAGTTTTTAATGCGATCCACAAACTCCAGAAACAGGCCGCCCGTGGCTCCACGGGTCGCAATATCGGTAGCTCCGAGGCCATTGGCGGGCAATCCCCCCAGATAAGCCGTCCGTTCCAGAATGAGGGATTTCTTTCCTAAACGGGCCGCCGCTACGGCAGCCATGATTCCGGCGGGAGTGGCCGAGAGAATAATGAGATCGTAGGTAGCCGCCAGCCGAGTGGCCCCGCTAAGGGCCAGTCCAACGCTGGCAAGACTGGTTATTTTTAGAAAGTGGCGACGAGGGTAATGCGACATAAGCTCAGGAGGTTTAGAAAATACTTGCTGCACACGATTTGCAAGTTCTGAAAGAATCCATTAATAACCAGGATTTTGATTTTCAGCGGTTAATAACTTATTGTAAAGAATTTCGGAGCTGGGAATGGGCCAAAGCATGTGCTTATCGGCCACTACAATTTTCTTCACTTCCAGAATGCGTTGTTTGGCAATCCCCAGTCTTTTTAAATCGAGCCAGCGTTTGCCTTCATACATGGTTTCGTATCCCCTTTCTTCAACCACTTTGTCAATAAAGGAGGTCAGGTTATAATCGGTCCGTTTGAGATCGACGGCAGACACGGTGTTAGAAGGATAGCCATACGCCCTGCGGTGTACTTTATTGAGACTTTCGAGGGCGGCTTCCGTTGGAGCCTGATTGGAACGGGCTTCGGCCTCAGCGTGAAAGAGCAGAAGATCAGCGTAACGATACCAGGGATAATCGTTACCCGCTCCATAATTCGTAGCGGCAGGATCTCTGAATTTTCGGTACAAACAACTGCTTTTACCCAATCCAATATCGACGTTATAGAGAATATGAGCTTTGCGTAGATCCTTTCCACTCCAGTTTTTAATGACTGAATTAGTGGTCGAATCGGTGTACTGAGCGTACACGCCGCCGGGACCGTAGTAGTTATATTGAGCCGTTTTGCGGTGAGCATAACTCACCAGGCCGAAACCCTGCTGACGGGAATACTTAAAGTAAAAAATCTCTTCGGCAGTGTTCACTACTTCCGGACCATAAATTTTCTGAAAATCCTCGGACTGGCTGACTTCTACCAGAGCGTACTTTCCAGAGTCGATGACTTCCTTCGCTTTGGCCGCCGAAGCCTTGTAGTTTTCCTGATACAGGTAAATTTCCGACAAAAGAGTCTTGGCCGCCCACTTGCTGGGCCGACCGATTTCGGCAGGCGTGTCTGGTAGTGAAGCCTCTGCGGCCAGAGCATCACTTAAAATAAGTTCATACACTTCCGCTACACTAGACCGGGCTACGTCCGAAACCGTCATATTGGCCTCTGTTCTCAGGGGTACACCGTTCCAGTTACGCACCAGAGCAAAGTAGAGCAACGAACGGAGAAATTTGGCTTCCCCCAGAAACGCTGCCTTATTGGCCTCCGAGATGGCCGTAGCCTTAGGTACATTGGCGATGACCAAATTGGCATTTCGGATGGATTGGTAAAAATTATCCCAAATCACGCCAACGCGGTTGATATTGGTATTATCCAGGCCCTGATAGAGGCTCACTGGCGTTTGACTTCCTCTGGAATTACCGTAATCTGCCAGTCCTTCCAACTGTGCAGGGTAATTAATACTCAGGGCATTGTCGGCACGCATAGGGCCATAAATGGCATTCACTGCGGCCTTCACCTCCGCATCTGTGTTATAGAAAATCTCTGAGGCCAGCGATTTTGGCTTTTCCAGCAAAGCATCCGAGCAGCCAGTCGTGAGGAGCAGTAGAAGTAAGAATATTTTTTTCATGACGGTCATGTTCTCAATTAAAAACCAACTCGAATGCCCACAGTCGTGGTTTTGGCTACTGGATATACATAATGATCAATGCCCAGCAAAACGGAGTTTGATCCACCATAGGAGTTAATTTCGGGATCATACCAGGAATACTTGGTAAACGTGAATAGATTCTGGGCACTGACATACACCTGGGCATTTTCAAGCCATTTCAGCTCTAGTCTGGAAACGGGCAGTGTATAACTTAACTGGATGTTTTTCACGCGTAAGTAAGAGCCGTCTTCAATGAAACGGTCGGATACCTGCGGCTGCGAAGAGGTACGGATGATGGGATACTTGGCGTTAGGATTCGACGGAGTCCAGTGGTTGAGGTAAACCTCGCGGGGCATGTTTAGAGCCTGTCCATAATCATTGGTCTGGTTGACCGCACTTAAATTGAAGATGTCATTCCCCTGACTTCCCTGAAGAAACAGCGTAAGCTCAAAGTTCTTAAAGGACATCGTCGAATTTAACCCGTAGGTAAACCGGGGCAGTGGGTTCCCAATGATTCGTTTATCACCCGCATCGCGAATACCATTGTTATTAAAATCTTCGTAAACGACCATTCCCTTCTCATCGTAACCCTTGGATACGTAGCCATAAAAAGCCCCCAGCGACTCCCCTTCCCGAATGATATTGATGTTATCATTAATGACGGAAATATTAATGGCATCGCCCAGAATATCGTTTCCGCCGTAGAGCTTCATGACTTTATTGCGATTAAAGGAAATATTACCTGATACGTCCCATTTAAACGCCTGTTGCAGGATTTGGGCACTGGCTGAAAGTTCAAGTCCTCTGTTTTGAATTTTACCAATGTTCTGAATGGTGTACAGGTAGCCCAGTGAAGAGGGTAACTGAACGTTATTCAAGAGGTTACGCGTGTTTTTAATGTAGTAATCCAGCGTGAACGTGAAGCGGTTGTTGAAAATACCAATGTCCAGACCAGCATCACTCTGGGCTGTGGTTTCCCAGCGTAAAGGCCCTGCCAGTCGGGTACCCGGAGCGTAGGAAGTAGTCAGGGCATCGCCAAAAACGACCCTCCCGGAATTAAGTTGATTCAGGGTCTGGTAAGGGCTAATGGCGGTGTTACCCGTTTCCCCATAACCCACCCGAATTTTGAGATCCGAGATAAAGGGAAGTTTTTGAATAAAGTCTTCTTCGGACAACCGCCAGGCCAACGCTCCCGAAGGGAAATATCCCCATTTCTGCCCTTCGCTGTAGCGGGATGAGCCGTCCGAGCGAATACTCAACGTAGCCAGAATTTTGTTGTTAAAGGTATAATTCACCCGGGCCAGGTACGAAAGCAACGCCCATTTGGAGTAAGACGAGCTAGGTACATTTTGCGTAGCAGCCGCACCAATGTCGTATGTTTCCTGAATGTCACTAATGAAACCGCTTCCAGAAGTGGCAAATGAGGTATAGGTATAGTCCTGATAGGTAAAGCCCGCGACGGCTGAAATCGAATGCCGGTTCCAGTTTTTTACGTAACTCAGCGTGTTTTCACTCAATAGACTAGTTATCTGAGCCGTACTGATACTGGCCGAGCCGACTGAATTTACGAAACGATTGGACGTAAAGCTGTCGGTCCGATCATCCGTACTTTCAATACCCGCCATCGTCTTCAGAGTCAGACCCTTCACGGGTTCGTAGGATAAAGCCGCATTGGCTAAGACTTTGTTGGACTGAATTTTATCATTTTGCAGATAGATGAAATTAAGGGGATTAATGATGGCATTCGAACCCCATGCATAGTATTGACCCAGATTGCTATAACTGCCGTCTGGATTTGTGGCAGGAGCCGTAGGATAGCCCGATAATATCGCTGAAATGAGCGAGCCACCCCGGTTGCCTTTCTCTGAATTCTTCCGATCTGACTTGATTTTACTCAGAATGGAGCTAACGTCAAGTTTAAACTTTTTCCCTAGGTCAAAACTCAGGTTAGCCCGTAAGGAGTTTCTTACGTAATTGCTGCCGATAATGATTCCCTGCTGGTTAAAGTTACCTCCCTGCACGGTAAAGCGGGTTTTCTCGCTCCCACCGCTCACGGATACCGAATGATTTTGCACGGGAGCAGATCGAAAAACTAAATCCTGCCAATCCGTTCCTTTGCCAAACTGAGCGATTTCTTCGGCGGTAAAATGAGGAGCAAGTCCGTCATTGGTTGCTTGTTCATTATAGAAATTGGCGTATTCCTGAGCGTTCATCAGGTCGAGTTTTTTACGAACCGTCTGAATGCCATAATACCCATCATAACTGACGCTGGTACGGCCTGATTTACCTTTTTTTGTGGTAATAAGAACGACCCCGTTAGCTCCCCGCGAACCGTAAATAGCCGTAGCAGACGCATCTTTTAATACCTCAATGGATTCAATATCCGAGTTATTCAGTAAAGTCGGATTGCCGGAATAAGGAAAGCCGTCTACCACATACAAAGGTTCATTACTTCCCTGAATGGAATTAGTACCTCTGACGCGTACACTAATGGCACTGCCGGGCGAGCCGTTGTTTTGAGAAATGTAGACACCCGCTGCCCTGCCCGACAAGGCCTGAACCATGTTTGTCGTCGGGTAAGCATTAATTTCCGATGCTTTGACCGAAGCGACCGAACCCGTTAAATCGCTTTTCTTCACCTGTCCATACCCAATTACCACGACCTCATTGAGCGATTCCGGGTTGGGCTTCAACTCGATGTCAAGATTCGTTTGGGAGCTGACTTCAACCTCTTGTTTTTCATAGCCCACGTAACTGAAAATGAGGGTAGCAGGAAGGGAAGGAATGGTAACCTGAAACTGTCCTTCTGCATTGGTTGTAGTCCCCTTCGACGTACCCTTAACTAATACCGAAACCCCTACCAGAGCCTCTCTGGATTCGGAGGCTACTACCCGGCCTGTGACCACTGATTCCTGAGCCAAGGCCTGTGACCTAGTTAACTCTGACGTAGAAGCTGATTCATGGGCTGAATCTTTCTCTGAAGCGTTTTTTTTAGAACGCTTTATGATATACGTCTTCGCTTTGAGTTTTTGAAAATGCAGATCCAGGGGTTTGAATAACTCTTCCAGAGCCGCTTCCGGTGAAGCATACCGGGAAAAATTAAGGCTGGGCACGTGCTGGCCTTCCACCAGTTTATCGGCATAGATTAAGTCCACCCGATAATAATCCCGCAGGTTATGAAGCACTTGTTGGAGGGGAAGCGTCTGCTTCGCCGAACCGGAAACTACGGAAGGAGGCAACCAGGCCAGCGTTTGGCTAAAAGCTGTAGGGAAAAACCATAGACATAGTCCGCCCAGCAACGCATACCTTCCAAGCAAGTAGATACAGCGTCTGTTCATAGAAAATCTGATTTAGAGGTTAAGCTTTTTTGGAGCTACAGAAGTTATTGAGAGAACGTAACGTGGTTGTTTTGACGGTTATAGTTGATTTCAAACAATTGGGAAATGAGCTGAAGTAATTCATCGGCATTACGGGCCTGATAGGACCCCGATGTAGTTTCCTTTCTCAACGGCGGGTTCTTAATGTCCACTTCCAGACCATAGTTTTCCTCTAACATATAGGAAAGTTCTTCCAGGGAAGTATGATTGAATTCATAGCGATGATCTTTCCAGGCATCGTAAGGGGTCGGACTCGGTACCTGCTTCCGCTGCAAGCGTCCTTTCTGATCCAGACTGACCAGCTCGCCGGGTTTCATGAGTAGCTTTTCCGAGCGATGGTCCTTCGTATAATCAATCTGTACCTTACCCGTTTTAAGCACGAGCTGCGTCTTTCGGGAACGGGCAAAAACGGTAAACTTCGTACCGAGTACCGTTACCTGAAAATTATGCTCAGTAGTAATGCGAAAGGGTTGATGATCTGGGAGGTGTTTGACATCAAAATCGGCTTCCCCTTTTAAAAACGCCCGGCGACTATTCGCAAGAAAGGTGAAACGAGGTACCTGCAACGACGAATGAGCATTAAGCGTCACGAGGGTGCCGTCCGACAGGGTAATTTGTTTGACCTGTCCGTAACCCGTTTCAAACGTTTTATAAAAAATACGATCAAAACCCGCATAAAAGCAGGCCGAAAGGCTCAGTAACAAAAGAGCCGCTACGCTTAACCGCCGGAATGTCAACCAGGTCCTGGAGGGCTTTACTTCTTCGGGCCTCTGGTCTGGCATTTCGCCCAATTGAGTCAGACTTTTTCGCAAAGCCTCTTCCGAATCGGCAACGTATTGTAAGTTCTGATGTTCCCATTCTTCCAGCCAGGTATAGTAGATTTCCTGGTGCTGAGGTCTTTCAAGCCATTCTTCCATCAGGCGTCGTTGCAACGGCGACAGCCGACCAGCAAAGTGCTCGAAAACCATTCGTTTAGTAACCGGATGTTCCATAGGTGGGTATGAGAAGTGTCAGGGCTTTTCCCGACTTAGCTGATCCAGAGTAAAAGAAATAAAAAGCCGTTTTGCGTAATGCGGCGTAAATGCTCCAGGGCTTTATGCAAATGGGCTTCCACCGTTTTCTGATTAATATTCAGCTCATCGGCTATTTCGCGGTGCTTCTTCCCCTCAAATCGACTCAGCAGAAAAACCCGCTGGCATTGGGGCGGCAGAGACCGAATGCCGTTTTCGAGCTGATTGAGTAGTTCGGTGTACTGTAAAATATGCTGAGGATCATCCTGCGTGGGCAGCGTTTCTTCCGGCTGTTCCAGAGAAATTCCCCTTCTGCCGAATTCTTCCTGTACATGCGAATAGGCTCGTTTACGAACGGCTGAAAATAAATAAGCCCGGTAGCTGCTGGTAATGGTCATGAATGACTGATTTCGCCAGAGACTCAGGAATACTTCACTCACCAGGTCTTCGGCCACTTCCCGGCCATACACGTAACGCACGGCGTGACTGCAAAGGACTTTATAGTACCTTCGGTATAGAAGCTCGTAGCCCTTGCGGGAATCCTGAGCAAAAGCCTGTCGAATGAATTGCTCACTGTCAGCCACGATGGGTACCTTATCTTCGGAAAAAACAGGCCCTTTGGTTGTTGGTTCTTGTTCAGGTAAAGACTGCATCCGGCGTGTTAGCTCTAAAAGTTATACGGACAAAACTACCCGATTGAATAGCTGAAGCACGAAGACGAGTCCTGACTTCCTGTTTCTATTACTAAGTCAGTGAAATGCCCAAACACCCTTAGTTAAATTCAAAAAAAACTTTGTAAATCAATAACATTTTCTTTTGCTGAGCAACAAAGAAGAAAGAGCTGAAGGGAAAAGGATGGCTTCAAGCAACTGTACTCCTAAAAGATGTACCCCCTCTGCATGAGAAGAAAACGGGATAATCGCTTTTAGATTCGTCCCTTCCTTTATGCCAGAAGAAACGAACCTAGAAGCGATTACCCCTTAAAACGTTAGCTTTAAATCCAGTAAAGAAAAATGTTAATGAGCCCCGTCTATGACATCGCGTTTATCCTGCGTTTGGATTGGTTTATAGGTTACGTTCGAAATTTTTAGTACCACCGGATTAGGCCACTGGTTATTGGTATAGAGTCGCTGTCCGTTTACGGCACTAACCGCCAAACCCATACTAGTGGGCTGCACCAGTAACCGGGCATCAAATCCCTGTCGATATTCCACTAATTCGCTGGCATAACCCAGCACTTCCACGCGAGTCTGAGCGGTGCCTTCCAGGGTATGAAACACAAAATCTTTTCTTTCGCCGTATTTCCACTCTTTTCCTCCGGGAACAAAGACATAAACGGTATTCGGCTCCCGAGCCCTGGTAAACCAGTAAGGGCCTTCCCGGGTCAGCGGCCAGGGTCGAACGTGGTCTACACTTTCCTGATTTACCAATTGCCACAGGGCTATTTCACGTAATAAAGCTTCCTGTTCCATCTGAATTTCTCCATTGGGTTTAGGTCCTACGTTCAGGAGTAAATTTCCGCCTTTGGCTCGTGTTTCAATCAGCATATGGATAATTTCCGTACCCGATTTATGAGGATCATTGGTAGGCTTATACTGCCAGTCCGTCCCCATGGTGAAACAAGCCTCCCAGGGACCCGGAATCGGCTGGTCGGGCAGCGTTTGTTCGGGGGTATTCATCTGTCCTCGGGTAACCACTAGTTCGGGTTGCAGTTGCCAGGCGTATTCTTTCAGCCCCTCGGCTGGTCCATCAAAAAACAAAAGATCAATTTTCCCGTACTGCGTCAGTAACTCTTTGAGCTGACGCTTATCGTAAGCCATCAAAGCCGGGTTCTGGGCCGGATAATGTTGCGGATGTTGCAAGCGTCCGATGGGAAGCTGATGCTGATACAGAAAGTAAAAGTCTTCTGGAGAAAAGTATAACCCAATGGCAATGCCCTGCTTTCGAAATGCTTCCATTACTTCCCGAAGTATATCTCGCCCGAAAGGCGTTTGCATGACCTGAAACGCAGTCGTTTGCGTATTCCACAGGCAGAATCCTGAGTGATGCTTGGCCGTAAAAACGACGTATTTCATGCCTGCCAATCGGGCCAGCACCGCCCAATCTTCGGGATCAAACTTCTTTGGGTTGAAGGTTTTAGGTAATTCCGTGGTAAATCGCCGGAGATAGTCCGAGGAGGCTCCGGCCATGGAGTGGCTAATGACGGCTCCCACCTGAGCATCCAGACTCCAGTGAATGAACATCCCAAAGCCCAGATCCATGAACCAGGCTTCCCGCTCGGGTTTATTACCCCGTTGCTGGGCATTGGCCATTAAAATGCCCAGGATACAAACTAGCGTTAGATACGTTTTTTTCATGGGATGCGGTCTAAGGAATCAGGTCACCCACCAGTAAAAGCTGACCTGCGTACCCGGCATTTTCTTCAAAGCGGCGGCTATCATCCATGCGTTGATTTCTTTTGCTGAGGATGTCGGCCTTGTTCAGTTTCTCCCCGGAAATCCGAAACCGGATGACGTGGGCCTGCTCGGGGGACGTTGGCATGACAAAGAAATGGGATCGGTAATAGGTGGCGTACGAATCGAACCGAGGAATGAGTTGGGGCGTTTGCTGATCCATTTGCCATTCATAGGAGCCGCAACCCGGCCCTACGACGTCATACAGACCGCAGGCCAGCCCTTTCATGCGTACTTCCAGGTAATCGCCCGGCTGTGTGGATTTTAGCAAGTACGAAAACCGATTGCGAAGCAGGTAAGCAACAGAATCCGTGCCGGGTTTTATGACCTGCCAGCTACCGTGCCGGGCAAGCCTGTCGAGGGGCACCATGCGGGCAGCTTCCCAATGATCGGCCACGAAAGGAGCGGGCATCACAAAAGCTCTTTCCTTTTTCTGTACCGAAGCCAGTTTACGCAAAGCTGCTCCCAAAGCCTGGGTATAAAGAGCCTGACCCGTCTCTGGATAAGGATGTACGTTATCTGCCGAAAATACCAGTTGTTGGGGATGCTCTTCCGGTTTGCCTTTAAAAATCAGTTTCCCTTCCTGAGCCAGCCGGGCCACTTCCAGCCCCAGACAAACGCCCGGAACGTCGTAGTGCTCCGCAATTTCCTCCATCGCCAAAGCCGCCGGTGGCAGTTCCTGCCGCTGGTAATAGGGAGCCAGATCAGCCGTCAGGGTATAGACGAAACAAATGTCAATGGCCGGATTCTGCCGCCAGATTTTTCTTACGATGCCTTCCATGGCCCGGTAAATCTGCTCCGGTTTCTTCCCCTGATCATTCACTGCAAATTCCACAAAGACCAAATCTGGTTTCAATGCCAAGACCTGAGGTTCTACCCGGAACACGCCTAAATCAGAGCCCGTCCCTCCAACGCCGGCATTTATTCCCGTAAACGTGGCCTGCGGATACTGCTTCTGTAACCATTGCAGAGACTGGTCTCGCCAACCCCCACTGGCTTCGGTAATGCTTCCGCCGAGATACCCTATCCGCACCTTTTCCTTCGTTTTGATCTTTTCAAAAAAGTGAGGCAATCCCGCCCGGACTTTAACCAGTTGGGCTTGCTTTAGAGAACTGGGCTGAGCCAGAATTAAACCGGGAATCAGGAGCCAGTAAATGAGTAGTGTACTACGGATACGCATATGAAAAATCAGTAAGTCTGGGTTCAAGGGCAGCAAGCCACGGAACCCAGGCTGTGTTTTAATAGCCGTCATTCTGAGTTAATTGTGAACTATACTGCAACTCAGCCAGTGGCAGGGGAAAGAGTACCTGATACGGTTGTACCTGCACCAGGCTACCCCCACTATTGACAAATAAGCCATTATTAGGAACCTGTGGGGTAGAAGCTATTTTGGCGTACTTCTCATAAAAGGCATTCATTACGGGTAATAAACGGCCCGTTCTGATCAGATCAAACCATCGGTGCCCTTCGTAACTGAGTTCAAGGCGACGTTCGTTTTCCAGGGCCAGGCGGAGTTCACTCGGGCTGCTAGTGGTTAAAGCGGCCAGCCCCGCCCGGCTCCGAACCGCGTTAAGATAGGTTAAAGCAGTGGTTGATGATCCTGATTCATTGAGGGCTTCCGCGTACATCAGCAATACATCCGCGTACCGAAGTACAATCCAGTCATTATCGCCATCATTGCGAGCAAAGGGAGCCCCGTTGCCAATGTATTTACGGGTGTAATAATCGGAAGTCGCGGCACTGTTTCCTTTGGTGTAATAACCAACCGAAAGGGCTTTGCGACGGTCCCCTTCCGGAAAGGCAGTGGCCAGATCCTGCCGCACTACCGGGCCGCCGGATAATCCCGCTTTGATAATATCCGTTCCAGAATAGGTAGGAAGAAAATTGCTGGCAAATCCACTGCCCAGCCCGATGCCTCCCGACAGATACCGCACCGCGAAGAGTATTTCCTTATTCATTTCGTTACCCGTCGAAAAAACATCCTCAAAACTCGTCGTCAGTAAGGCATGTACGCTGGCCAGATTGCCCGCCGTGGGCGTGCCGGGAATCAACTCCCCCAGTACGGCGGCGGCCTGCGAATAATTCCCCTGGGTTAAATACACTTTCCCCAGCAAGCCTTTGGCAGCACTACGAGTAGCCCGCCCCAGATCTCCAGCCGAATACGTCACGGGCAGAGCCGTTGCAGCTTCCTGCAAGTCCTTGACAACCTGGGCATATACTTCGTTGACAGGCGTTCGGCCATAAGTATAGGCCTTTTGATAGTCCGCTCCTAAATCTTCCGTTACCAGCGGCACCGCTCCCCAGATGCGTACCAGATTAAAGTAGTTTAAAGCCCGAATAAACTTCATCTCGGCCAGGTAGCGGTTACGCAAGGTCGTATCCATAGCGACCGTTCCCGCATGAGCTAGCACGGTGTTGGCCCGGCTGATGCAGCGGTAACTATCCGTCCACATGGTTTGCAGGTTCGGGTTGTTTTCCTCGACTCCAAAAATGGAGAAGAAATACCGGGCATTGGCAGAGACGGGTTCGTAGGCATTATCGCTGGCCATTTCCCCGAATACGAAATAGCTATTGTTATAAATGGGTTGTAACTGGCTGTATACGCCCGTTACGGCAGCCGCCACATTCGAAGCGGACGTAAATAAATTTTCCGTTGGGATCTTTGTTGGATCTCTTAATTCCAGAAAATTTTGTTGACAGGCCGTTAAACAAGCCATCAGTAGACTAGTAATAAACAGGATACGTTTCATAGAATTAAAAATTGGCACGGTTAAAAACCCAGGTTTATGCCCACCGTAATGGTGCGGGCTAATGGATACGAAGCCGAATCATAGCCGTACGTGGGGGCAGTCGTGTTTCCGTTATCATTGGCTTCGGGGTTATACCCGATGTATTTCGTAAAGGTGTATAGGTTCTGACCGCTCACGTACAAACGAGCCTGCTCGATTTTCCAGCGTTTGGTAAGGAGGGAAGGAAGGGTATACCCCAGGGATACCGTGCGGATACGAAGAAACGAAGCATCGTATACGTAACGACTCGACGGGTTGTTGGCTCCACCCGAAGGGGTGTTCGTAGCCCGGGGCTGCCAGCCATTGCCGGGATCGCTGGCTGACCGCCAGCGATTGGCTACGTCCGTAATGGTATTGGCGTTGCCGTTGAAAAAGTAACCCGATCGCAACCACTGAGCCCAGATTTTATTTCCCTGCGAGCCTTGCAAAATGACGTTCAGATCAAATCCTTTCCAGGTTAGGGTATTGGTGAGTCCGTAAATGAATTTCGGCAGCGGGTTACCCAAATAGGTTAAATCCGACGCATTGATTCGGCCATCTCCATTGATGTCTTCGTACTTGATATCTCCGGGTTTTGAGCCTCCACTGGCCCAGACGGCTCCGGCATCTACCTCGGCCTGATCCTTGAAGACACCTATCTGTCGGTAGCCGTAAAATTCTCCCAGAGCCTTCCCCGGTTCAACAATGGCGTAATTCGTAAAGCCGCCCGCACTGTAGTAAATGGGTTTGTCATTCACCAGCGAAAGCACTCGGTTTTGATTGAAGGAGATATTACCGTTGGTAGTCCAGCTCAGGGATTTGCCGCTTACATTCCGCGATGTAATGGAAAGCTCCAGCCCCTTATTGCTTATTTTCCCGATGTTCTCCAGCACCGAGCCTGCGATTCCAACCAGAGCCGGAACATTTCGGTTATTCAACAGACCCGTCGTGAGCCGTTGGTACACATCTGCGGTCAGGTAAATCCGGTCCTGCCACAAACCTAACTCCAGACCCAAATCCGTCTGCTGGTTCGTTTCCCAGGTGAGGCTGGCGTTGGCAATATTCGTAGCCGCATACCCATACGTACGAGCCCCGGCCCCTGAGCCAAAAGAATAATTGGCCTGGGTCGCATAACTCTGGGAAGCGTAATTCCCAATGTTATTATTACCCGTTAGCCCGTAACTACCTCTGATTTTCAGATCACTAATGAGGGTTACTGATTTCATGAAGTTTTCTTCCGAAAGTCGCCAGGCAGCAGATACCGACGGGAAGGTAGCATAGCGATTATTCGCTCCGAAGCGGGAAGAACCATCCCGACGAATAGCCGCCGAAAAGAGGTACCGATCCTGATAGCTATAATTAACCCGCCCCAGATAAGATACCAGATTGTTTTGAGAGTAAGTATTCGTCGCTGTAGTCGTTCCGGCTCCGCTCACATTCGTAATCAGATCGTTAATGAAACTGCCATTTACTCCCGTAATCACATTCCCGGACCCCGTGGCCGACTGCACTGTATAACCAGCCAGAACATCGAAGGTATGGTCTTCGTGGAAAGTTTTACGGTAATGCAGCGTGTTTTCCCACAGCCAGTTGGAGCTGGTATTCATCCGTTTGGCGGCAGCAATGTTATTTACCAGTGGGTTACTCAGGTTTGCCGTGGGGGCCGTGTTGGAGGGCATCGTGGCGGGCACAAACTGATTACGGGTATCCGTATTGTACTCTACGCCAAAGCTGGTTTTAGCAGTCAGATCCGGTATCAATTCCCATTCGATGAAAGAGTTGGCTAAAAACCTGGGACTGCTGCCCCGATCCCGGTACTGATCAAACTGAACCGTTGGACCTCTGAAGTTAGGCGAGATGGAATTAGCTCCCTGCGTCAATGGATAATTATTGGTGTTGGCATAATCGCCATTGGGCAGGCGTTCGGGAAACAGCGAAGGCATCACCAGAGCCGCCGCAATGGGGTCCGTTCCCACGGCAATGATGGAGGCATCGTTAGTACCAGCAACGGTTTGGTACTGAGTATTCGTAAGAGAGGGAGCCAGTACTACGCCAGCTCGAACGCGTTTGGAGAGTTGCATTTCCAGGTTAGCCCGTAGCGTAAACCGTTCAAATCCGGTCGCTTTAAGAATGCCCTCCTGCTTGAGGTAAGAACCCGAGACGTGGTAACGTACTTTCTCACTTCCACCCGAAGCCGATAGCTCCTGCTGAGTCATGAATGCCTGACGATAAATGGCTTCCTGCCAGTCGGTTTCAGGCAAATCGCTGGGCGGATTGTCGTAAAAAGCGTAATACTTAAGCCCGGCATTGATCGCCGATTCTCTGGAGAAATCAATGAACTGCTGGTTGTTCATCAATGAAACTTTACGGGCCAGATTTTGCACGCCCGCGAAGGTATTAAACGTGATTCGGGGTTTACCCACTTCGCCGCGTTTGGTCGTCACCAGGATCACGCCATTTCCTCCTCGGGAGCCGTAAATGGCCGCCGCCGCCGCATCTTTTAATACTTCTATGGATTGGATATCGCCAGGATTGATCTGATTGAAGTTATCCGCACTGGCCAGCGGATACCCGTCTACTACGTAAAGCGGACTATTACCCGCTCCGAGCGAACCTACTCCCCGAATACGAATGACCGGAGCCGCTCCCGGCTGACCACCCGTTTGGGTGATGTTCACTCCTGACACCTGAGCGGCCAGAGCCTGGGCGGGGTTGGCTACGGGAATATCTTTCAGTTGTTTGGAGGATACGGAGCTTACAGCAGTTGAAAGAGATTTGCGGCTCTGTTCGCCATAACCCACTACCACTACTTCGTTCAGGGCCTGAGCATCGGGTAACAACGTTACGTCAATAGTGGTCCGGTTGGCTAGAGGTACCTCCTGTTTAATGTAACCGATGGAAGAAAAAAGCAGGGTTCCGTCCCCCGAAGGAAGCCGGAGCTGATACCTTCCTTCCGCATCGGTAGAGGTGCCTATGTTGGTGCCTTTCACTACTACGTTGACCCCGGGTAAGCCCTGACCACCCTCAGCCGTGACCCGACCCTTCAGGGAAAGTTCCTGACCTGACCCCAGCAAAGGAACGAACCACAACACTAAAAAAGGTATGAGTAATCGCATAAAAATAAGTTTAGATAAACGGTGTAAGTCTTGACGAGCGTCATTAGCCCCTTTTGAATCGACTATTTATGATGATATTTTATCTTCATAAAATTCAATAATGACTGAGCAAATGTAGCCTCTCACCAAGTCGCGGAGTGGGCCGAGATGTTGCAGACACTAGTGGAAATGTTGCTTTTTCGCGTTTTTAGACCCATTTAAATGAAAAAAGCCCCGAACCGGGGCTTGAATGCATGAGTAACTCCTAAAAAACGCAGTAGTGCCAAGCCCTTAGTGCACCTGACGGTCAATCAGGTCCTGAAGGTATTCGGTGGGGGCTTTGCCAAACTGCTTGCGAAAAGATTTGCTGAACGAAGACGGATTCTTGAAGCCGACTTCATACGTAATTTCGGTAATGCTGTGACGGCGTTTCAGTAACAGGTTCATGGCGTGTTTGAGTCGAATGAAATAAATGAATTCCAGCGGCGTCTGACCCGTCAGGGCTTTCAGTTTTCGGAAGAGGTTACTCCGACTCATGCACACGCAATCGCCGAGGTCTTCCACGCTGAATTCTTCATTACTCAAGTTTTGCTCAATGGACGAGATTACCTTTTGCAGGAAAGCCTCATCAAGCGGATTGCGGGTTAACGCTTGCGGAGCTATTTCTTCGGCTGACTGGTATTTCCGAATGAGCTGCTGCCGACTTTCAATCAACTTCTGAACCCGAACCCGTAGTAATTCCGGGTGGAAGGGTTTGGCCAGATATTCGTCCGCCCCTACCCCAATCCCTTCCATTTCGCTTTCCACCCGTGTGCGGGCCGTTAATAAAACCAGCGGAATGTGACAGGTATGGAGGCTGCTTTTCAATTGTCGGCACAACTCCAGTCCATCCATTACGGGCATCATAATATCGCTGATGATGGCCTGAGGCTCATGCTGCTGTAGATAGTCCAGAGCTTCCTGCCCATGACGGGCCCGATGAATGCGATACTGATGCTGAAACAGGAGCTGAAGGAAATCCAGAATCTCCTCATTATCATCTACTACTAACAACTCAGGCAGTTCCTGATCTGAAACCAAATTAGGAACCATTTCAGGAACTGAAATAGGAACAGGAATGCCAATATCCAAAGGCTGTAAGTCTTTTTCTTCTGCCTTCATTTGCAAAGGCAGCCAGACCGTAAAGTTGGTTTGTACATGCGGCTGACTCGATACGGTAATCGCTCCACCGTGTAGCTCAATGAGACTTTTCGCCAGCGATAATCCCACTCCCGAGCCGCCCCTATTAGGGTCCGACTGGTAAAAACGCTCGAACAGGTGGCTCTGCTCTTCTGCACTCAGTCCACTACCCGAGTCCTGCACGTTCAGACAAACCCGATCTTCCCCTGAGATAGAAACTTCCAGCCGGATTGTCCCACCCGTAGGCGTGTATTTAAAGGCGTTAGATAATAGATTGTTCATCACCTTTTCCATTTGCAAAGGATCAATCATTACCCAGACTTCCGCATCTGGCCTAATGCATTCAAAGCGAATCTGTTGGCGTTGAGCCAGCGGGATAAAGTTCTGATAGATTTCATTCAGCCATTCCAGCAGTTTTACCGACTGAAGCTGAAGGGTAATTTTACCCTGCTCCAGTTTCTGGAAGGTCATTAACTCCTCAATGAGTTGCAGAAGCTTACGACTGTTTCGCTGAAGCATACTCACTTTTTCCCGGATGGTTCCTTTTACTTCCGGGTTACTGATGAGATCTTCAATAGGTCCGGCCATCAGAGTAAGGGGCGTCCGAAATTCGTGCGAAATGTCGGTAAAAAAACGAAGCTTCAGCTGATTCAGGTTTTTAATCTGCTCTTTTTCAGCCTGTTCCAAGGCCAGAGCATCCCGTTGACGAGCCTGGGCAAGCAAGTGACGAATAAAGACGAACATTAACCCATGAAAGACCAGAATGTACCCCGCAATGGCCCACCAGGTTTTCCAGGGCGGCGGCAGAATGGTAAGCGTTACGCTGGCGGGTTGCCGACTCCACTCGCCGTAACTATTAGCCACTTTTACCCGAAAAACGTAGGTCCCGGCACTGAGGTTGGTATAGGTAGCCGAACGATGCTGCGGGTCTACGTTAATCCAGGCTTTATCAAAACCTTCCATCTGGTAGGCATACCTGGCTCCCTCGGGATTGGTAAGCTCCAGAGCTGCAAAATCAATACTGAATACGTTATTTTTATAATTGAGCGTAATCGCTCGCGTTTGCTGAAGGGATTGATTCAAAACGGTATCGCCATTGATTGCCTCGCCAATGCCTACCCTTTCACTAAACAATTTAAAATCCGTCAGAACCGCCCTCGGAGGTAGCACCTGACGGCTTAATTGAAGCGGATCAAAATACAGAAAGCCGTTCGTTAAGCCGTAGACGAGTGCGTTGTTTTTGAGGCGGGTAATGACGTTATAATTGAAATGCTGATGCGGCAAAAACGTTTGAAAACGGCCCGAGCCAGGATCAAAACGCATGAGTCCCTTGATTGTGCTAATCCAGAGCAGGCCGTTTTTATCCAGAATAATACCATTGACGGAAGGATGCAGGAGGCCGTCTTTTTCCGTGAAGGTCTGAATCTGGTACTGCCCGGTAGCTTTCCGCTGAATCCGATGCAGTCCTGACTCGGAGCCTGCCCAGATCACATTTTTAGGGAACTCAACCAGCGTGTAGATAGCCGTGCCCAGGCGATCAGAATCCGTTCCCTGCACTCGTTCAAAGGCTCCCGTAACCGGATCATAGCGACCCAGCCCGTTGTTATCAAAACCAATCCACAGCTTGCCCGATTGATCTTCGGTCAGGGAGCGAATGAATTCCGTATCCGTGTTCCCTAATCGAACGCAAACTTTCGTGCCGTCAAAACCATGACGGTAAAGCCCCTGGTTACTTCCTAGCCAGATGTTTTTCCGGGAATCTTCCAGCAAACAGAAAACGGCGGCTCCCTTTAGTTCGGTTTCAATCTGCTGGTTTTTCTTCAGCCGCAGGGCTCCGCCGAGGGTTCCCATCCATACGTCTCCTGCTGAGCTGACCAGCAGAGCTCGATGATCGTTCCAGAAAGGCGTATCAAACTCGTATTTTTTCGTAGATCCGTCGAGTAAGGAATAACGGTACAGACCCGCTTTACTCATGCCCAGCCAGACCGATTCTTGGGCATCGGTAGCAATGCTACGAACCTGATTATCTGCTAATCCCGTTGAAAAAGAGAACGACCGGAAAGGCAATAAGCTCAGGTCGAGTGCACTCATTTGCTGCTCAGTACCGCACCAGAGTACCTGCGTTCGATCCAGATACAGCCGATACACCAGGTTATTACTCAAACTCTGGGGATTGCTCGCATTGGTGCGGTACCACTGAAGCTGAGCCTGGGGCGTGTGCAACTGGGTTAATCGGGCCAAGCCCTGATCGGTTCCTAACCAAAAGGCACCGTCGGGAGATTTACAGATGTCAAAAATCTGCGTGCGTTCCAGGGTTTGGCTGGGGAAGTGGTTCAACGGCTCAAACGGGCCGTATTTTTTAGTAACGGAATCGTAGGGCAACCGCCATAAACCATTGCCGCCCGTAGCCAGATACAAGTGCTGGTTGTCTTCCAATAAAGACCAGAAGTGATCGCCATATGCATTGGGCTGCACCGAAAAAGGATAAAATGTGTGCTGGCCGCTGCGGCTGTTGTACCGAACGGGACCGGCTGCGGTCGCCACCCAGAGGTAATCGCCCTGCGAACGGATGATCCGCCGAATGGGACGATTCAACGGATACGTCTGAATCGTTTGGAATTGCCGACTAGCTGAATTCCAGACACTTAATCCCTGGGGTGTTCCGATCCATACCTTCCCCTGCGTATCTACGGCCAGGGCATTAATCTGATTACAAAAAAGTGAGGTCGGGTCGCTGGGATTATTTCTGAAATTCTCAAACGTTTCCCGACGAGGATCGAAGCGACTCAGTCCTTCCCGGGTTCCAATCCAGATGAAGCCCTGCGAGTCTTCGCAAAGATCATACACCCAGTTGCCCGCAATGGCGTCTTTATTTTTGTAAAATTTCCGAAACCGATACCCATCGTACTGGGCCAGTCCGTTCATGGTTCCTACCCAGAAAAAACCTTTTTTATCCTGAAGAAACGAACGAACCCGATTATCCGGCAGACCTTCGGCACTACCATACCGTTTGAAAATGAGATCTTCCTGCAAGCCCCTGACTGGGTGAACAGATCGTTTGGGTTGTGCGAAGGCAAAAACTACCATCAGATTCAACCCCAGAAGGAAGAGCAGGCTTCTCATTGAAATACGGTTAGATTACGTCTTTTCCATAAGGTCTGAATTATCCTGCTATACTCTTATTTTTTAATCAAAAAATTACAAAAATACTTTAAGCAGATACAGTAGCAGGCCCAGAAGACTTACATAACTAAGAATTAAGATCAGAAAAGACTTTAGCGGTTTTCTTTTCACGGGTGAAAGAATTAAGGGTTGGCAGAGTATTCTGGTAGGCAGAAGGTTCCCTGATCGCTTCTGAGAAAGATTACAGGGTCGAAGGCACACCAAAGGCCCTCCCGTATGAACGGAGGGCCTTCGACGAATGCTTTACTTTACAAATTTTCGGATGTACGTTTTTGAATCTTCCTGAATTTTCAGCAGGTAAACACCGGGGGTGAGGGACTCAATATTGCATTCAAATCCCTTCCCGGCAACGGCCATTACCCCATGCTCAGCCAGCATTACCTGACCAGCGAGATTGAGAATACTAACCCGAAGCGGTACCGAGCGATCTTCCTTCAACTTTACCTGAATAACCCGCTGGGCGGGATTCGGATAGACGGTAATCACATCCGTTTCCGGGCAATGTACCGAACCTGAGATGATGGAGCTGTACGCAAAGGAATGATCCTGATCCATGATTTTCAGCCGATAGTACCCGATTTCTGCGGCGGGCGGAGTAGCCAGCAAGGAATAGTAGTTCCGCACTTTACCCGCCGGACTAGCGAACGTGAGCGGCTGAAAATTGAATCCCATCACGGCTGTGTTCGACGATGAATTGGCTTACGTTTCGCTCTTCGGATGTATTCCAGAATAGCTTTACCTGGCAATTTTCGTCTCTTAGGTAAAAGTTAAGTAATTTGAGAGGTAAAGGAGTACTGGTTTGTTTTTCAAGGATGACGGACGCGTAGGGAGCCAGCGTGTAATTACCCGAATACGTTACACCACGCACGTCTTTATAGGTCTGCGTTCCCAGATTAATGGTCTGGCTTACGCTATCTGGATTGACCCGAAAAAGAATCTGATCTTCGGGGGAATGTTCGGTCACTTCCAGCTCAGCAAATACCACATTATCAATCCAGGCTTTACGGGGAGCATCGTGCAGGGTGAGGCTTAAGAAGGTATTGTCGTTGGTATAGTTCGGACTCAACAACAATTCAACTTCCTGACGGGACGAGGATAGAAATACCGTTTTTAACTTGCATACGGCGAAATTGGAAGAAGCAGAGGTCAGCAAGGCTACTTGCAGAGCCGTAGTGTCCACACTGCCTTTGGCTGAGAACTTCAGCCGGTAATACTTGCCATACGTTAGCGTCCCGACATTGATGACCACCCGGGAGGATTTGGTTCCATTCCCCTCGTCCATGTTTAGTCGGAGAGAGCCTCCGTCCAGTTGATTGGTGTTATCCCAGGTAGGGGCATTCGTTCCGCTGGCAGGTGTCAGGGTATAAGCCGTAGCACCCGTGGTGAGACCCGTGGTAAACGTACTGTTATTGGCATTGGTAATACGATTGGCCCCTGCCGACTGAATCGTTACGGGGGCATAATAACTCGTTCCAAATTGACTGTGTGCATCGTAGGAAAGACCCTGCCATTGGCCCAGCGTCAGGGCTCTGGATATGCGGGGCGTGGAATTGGTAAGGACGGTCTGCACAAACGTAGGATCTTTCTCGAAGGGCTGGGCATAAAAATTACTATCCAACGTACCGACCATCGGCAGGAAGGGCTGTCTTCCCGTCTGCAAGATACCGCCCTGCTGACTCACCAACTTGGCATAAAATAGGTTTCCAGTAACCCGGTGGTTTCTTGACACAAATACGGTATCCGGGAAATAGCCAAAACCGTACATATTATCGTAAAAAGTATTGTTTCGTACAGTATGCGAAGAGGTGGTTACATTCAGCATCAGAGCCGCACCCATGACTTGATGCACGGTATTACCCGCCACCAGATTCCCGAAGCTGTTCCCATCCATGTATATGCCAGTGGCATAATTGGAATTAACTACCTTCGATGTCGTTCCGAAGAGGTTCGGATAGGCCTTACTCACGATATTACCAATCACCTGGTTATTACCGTATCCGTACGTTGCCGGGGCAAAACCCTTGAAGGTATAAATTCCCCCCACGTCACATTTCACCAGAGCAAAATTAGAAATGCGGTTATTCTTTACGATCAGATTACGCCCTTCAAACCGGATGCCGCAAAAGCCTACGCTATCAATGTAATTCCAGGCAGACAAAGCATTTCGTCCTACCATATTGATGGCATTGTACTGGTTATTATTAGGCTCGCCCATGCCCGCCCGCAAAGCCGTGCGGGTAATTCGGTTGCGGTTGCATTCGTATTCGCTGGCGGTAATAAAAATGGCGTTGTTGTTGGTGTTTATACATTCATTCGCGGAAACCACCACCTGCGAAGCCCGGTTTACCCAGACCCCGTTATGCGTATTTTCAAAACGACAGTTTTCTACCCGAATGCCCTTCGTTAATACTCCTGCGGCACTGTCTACGCGTACGGCGTACTCATTGGACTGCGTGAACGTAAGTTGCTGGAGACTAAGGTTACTTTTTCCGCTGGCAAAAAAGCAGGTACTGCTAGCGGGAGCTTCCGTCAGTAGTTGATTAGGGTCTACGTTTGAATACAGATAGATTTTCTGAGCCGTTCGGTCATAGTACCATTCGCCCTGCTGATCCAGGGTTAACAGGTGATTTTGAATGAAATAGCCATAGCCCGCATTTACTTTATAGTTGCCAAGAGCTGGTGACGCAAACGTGAGGGTGTTACCTACGTGCGACTGAATGACGGGCTTGTTGAGCAGAAACAAATTAACCCGAACCACAGCCGTAGCTCCCGTCCAGTCTTGGCCTGATAGCGTATTATCCGTTAATACATTATTGCCAATTCCTGACTGGATTCGCAAGTAGCCCTGATTTGTAGCGTCGGCATTGGGGTAACGGCCTATTTGCTGAGACACGCCATTGATGAAAAAGTTGTTCAGCGATGAGAGGGAACTGGCGTAATCAGCCACGTAGATATTACCCTGATAAAGACTCCAGTTGGTAATTACCTGCGAGCCATTAATAACGGGTTTGGCACCCTGACCATAAGAGCTATACGTAATACTCGCTCCCGCTGTCCCGGATTGATTCGCCAGTATTTCTCCGCGAAAGACGTCTCCGCTTCGAAAGAGAATGCTATCGCCCGCCTGGAAGGTAGTGGCATTGAGTTTGGCAATGGTTTTCCAGGGACTCGCTGGACTTAGTCCGTCGTTGGTTACATCGTTCCCGAGGGATGAAACATAATACGTCTGCTGAGCCTTAAGCCCCAGACTACTCGCCAGAAAAACGAGAATACATAGGTAATACTGTTGCATAATACGTACGGTTTAGAAAGTGTATTCGTACAAGAAGCCCGACTTCACTCTCAGCCTTCGGAAGAATGCCTTCCTTATCCGAAAGAAGCTTCTTATAAAAACATTTATTATTAGCAAAGTACCATATTTAAAAATCGAGGGATCGGATGAAATGGTGCATAGACTACCGGAAATGTTGCAATCTTCAAGGTATACGCTGATTTTCCGGTGGTAACATCGTCTTTACTACTCATAGATGTTGGGTTCTATGATCTTCAAACCCCATCAAACCGTGAGTTCATTAGTAAAGCCATGTATCAGACTTGACCATCTGGTCCAGCTCCACATCTTCAGAATCGTTCAGAACAATCTATTGCATTTTTTATACTGAACAGAACATTATTATCCCATCCCTTCGCTCGATCTATAAGGCCTTGCCAAAGTTCCCGTTTAAATATTTTATTATTTTGTTTTGATTATATAATTATCATTTTGTTAATTTACGGCATACTTAATAAATATTATTATTAAGTATGCCGTAGTTTCTGTGTTCTATTATCAGAGAAGCATCCCTTTCGCTATTGATTCATTATTCTGAACCTATTTTATGAAGGTACTTGATTACCAGACTCTTTATGAGAATGAGTTACTTGAAGGCATCATCCCTTTTTGGCTGAAGCATTCCATTGATTCTCAACACGGAGGCTTTTTTACCTGTCTGGATCGGCAAGGCCAGGTATATGACACCGACAAATTCGTTTGGCTACAAGGACGGCAGGTATGGTGTTTCGCGATGCTCTATAACCAGATAGAACCTAAAAAAGAGTGGCTGGATTGTGCCGTTCAGGGAGCCGAATTTTTACTCAAACACGGGCGTGATGAAGCCGGAAACTGGTATTTCTCCTTAACTCAGGAGGGAACTCCGTTGATTCAGCCTTATAATATTTTTTCCGACTGCTTCGCGGCGATGGGTTTGGCCCAATTGCATCGAGCCACCGGAAATGAGGTATATGCCCAGGTAGCCAAAGAAACCTTCCTGAATATCCTCGCGAAACAGGGTAACCCCAAAGGCATTTATACGAAGCAGTATCCAGGCAGCAGGCCTTTGAAGAATTTCGCCTTACCCATGATTCTTTGCAATCTGGTCCTGGAACTGGAGCATTTGCTGGACCCGGCTTTGGTAGAAGAAACGATTCAAAAAGGGATTCATGCGGTGATGGAAGAATTTTATCGCCCTGACCTGAACCTGATCCTCGAGAACATTGGGTTGGATAACCGTTTTTCTGACTCGTTTGAAGGACGTTTGATTAATCCGGGGCATGGCCTGGAATCCATGTGGTTTATCATGGATTTAGCCGAACGCCGGGGAGACAAAGAACTCATTACCAAGGCTAAAGACCTTACCTTATCCCTGATCGAATACGGTTGGGATTCGGAACACGAGGGCATTTTCTATTTCCTGGATGTCAAAGGACATCCGCCTCAACAACTGGAATGGGATCAGAAGCTCTGGTGGGTGCACGTGGAAACGCTGGTTAGTCTTTTAAAAGCGTACCTGCATACGGACGATGAACGTTGCTGGGAATGGTTTGAAAAAATCCATGCGTATACCTGGACTCATTTTAAAGATGCAGAATACCCCGAGTGGTTTGGTTACCTGAATCGCCAGGGTGACGTACTTTTACCGCTGAAAGGTGGCAAATGGAAAGGCTGTTTTCACGTACCCCGAGGTTTGTATCAATGCAGCCAGACGCTTCGGGCCATTGCCACGAAAAAAGAAAGCCCGCTTTATCAGGATTAGACTATGGCTAACATCCCCGTTTCTGAGTTTACGCAATCCAGTGAGGATTCACAGGTAACTTCCTATAAATCAGCTCTGGTATCGCTGGCGGTGTTATACTTTATGATCGGTTTTATTACCTGTCTGAACGATACGCTGGTGCCTTTTTTCAAAAAGGGATTTGATTTATCTTACTCTCAATCCTCACTGGTCCAATTCTACTTTTTTCTCACCTACGGAATCATGTCCATTCCAGCCGGGAAAATCGTTGAAAAAGTAGGCTATAAATCAGGGATGGTTAGGGGATTTATGATTGCTTCCCTGGGAGCTGCCCTGTTTTTACCAGCGGCTCTCCTGCATGAATATTACCTGTTTCTGGGGGCCTTGTTTGTCATTGCCATTGGTATGGTTTTACTACAGGTAGCCGCGAATCCTTACATTACCATTTTGGGGCCCGCGAAAACCGCCTCTTCGCGTTTAACACTCATTCAGGGGGTTGGGTCCATCGGGACAACCACGGCCCCTCTTTTTGGTTCTGCGTTCATTTTGGGCCCACTCGAACATGCATCAAGTGAGGCTGTACATTACCCTTATCTCGGCATTTCGCTGGTGCTTCTGTTGATTGCCGTAGCCGTCTGGAAACTGAAATTACCCACTTTAACCGCTAATCATTCTCATACGAAAGAAGCCCGAGGGCCGTTTACCTACCGCCATTTACGTTACGGCGTTTTAGGGCTTTTCTGTTACGTAGGAGCCGAAGTATCCGTCGGGACCTTTCTTACCAACTACATTGCCGATACTCTCCAAATCTCTGAAAATGAAGCCAACACCTTTGTAGCTTTCTATTGGGGAGGAATGCTGGCCGGTCGGTTGATTGGCTCTGTGGTCTTAAAATCCGTGGCTCCCGCACGCCTGCTAACCGCTCTGGGCTTCGCTTCCATGGCGTTAATTTTCTGCTCGCTGAATACGAATGGATACGTGGCCATCTGGAGTATGATTGCCCTGGGGGTATGTAACTCCGTGATGTTTGCCATCATTTTTTCACTATCGGTAAAAGGGCTGGGAGCGGCTACCTCACAGGCTTCCGGTTACCTGTCCACCGCCATTGCAGGAGGGGCCATTGTCTCCTACGGACAGGGGTATCTCATTGATCATTACAACTGGTCGATTGCTTTTGTATTACCTCTGATTTGCTACGCATACATCACTTTTTTTGGAATGAAGGGCTATAAACCCGAGCAAACCTATACCGCATGATTCGCTCTTTGTTGTTTTTGATGATCTTCTGGAGTTTTTCCGTAACGGCACAGAAACCAGGGAAAAACCGGATTTTGCTAATTCCCCTGGATGACCGTCCCCCCTGTTTGCAATTCACGCAGCGAATGGGGCAAATTGCCGGGGCCGAAGTCGTAGCCCCACCGCTGGCGATGCTGGGCCAGTTTACCACACCGGGCCAGTCGGAAGCCATTGGGCAGTGGATTCTTTCCCAGGATCTTTCGTCCTTTGATGCGGCCATTGTTTGCCTGGATATGCTAGCGTATGGCGGACTTGTGGGGTCACGCGTTCATCAGGTGCCGCTGGAAACGGCAGTAAAGCGACTGGAGATTATTGCCAAACTCCGGGAAAAAGCTCCTCGTCTGCCTCTCTATGCTCAGAGTGTACTGATGCGACTAGCCCCTTCGGCTGATATGAAGAATGACGCTTACCGGGCCCAGTTAGCTCGTTGGGCCGAAATTTCCCCTGACCCTTCCCGTCAGGAAGAAACCGCTCAGTTAGCGAAAGTTATTCCGGCAACGGCACTGGCTGATTACCAACAGGCACGGCTTCGCAACCATACCATCAATAAGAAAGCCATTGAATGGGTAAAAAAAGGAATGATTGATTACCTCCTCATCACGCAGGATGATGCCAAACCGCAGGGTGTTCACATCGCGGAAGGGCAACGCTTACGGGAGCAGATCAAGCAGCAAAACCTTCAGGCGAAAGTAGCTTTACAACCCGGTACGGATGAGGTGTCTATGTTGCTGTTAGCTCGTTTCCTGACCCAAAAGGCTGCTTTTACTCCTAAAATTAAAGTCTATTATTCGTCGGATTCCCTCTCCAAACGGGCGATGCCTTTTGAAGACCGTCCGCTGACGACTTCGGTGCGTTATCAGATTGAATCCGCCGGAGCTACCCAGGTTGACAAGGAAGCAGATGCTCAGATTTTGTTATACGTATATACCTCCCGTCAGCAGCCTCAACGAGCAATCTCCTTTGTAAACGAAATCAAAGAAAAGCTGGCTTCGAGAAAGCACGTTATCGTAGCAGATATTGATCCCGTTGGGAATGTGCAGGGCGGAGATTCCGTTTTTTCAGCATTACTCATCAAACACCAGTTACTACCCGCCTTGAGTGGGTATGCATCCTGGAATACCGCCGGAAATACGTTGGGAACGGCTTTACCCCAAGGCGTTACGTATTACCTGGCTTCGCAACGTTTTAAACAACCCAAAACCGCCCTATACTCGGCCCAGCAATGGTTTTTACTCAACCGGGTTCTGGATGATTATTATTTCCACACGCTGATTCGCCCGGAAGCCAACCGCCGCTTTGGTAAACCCGGGTTAGGAGCACTCATTCTGGATGAAAGCCGGAACAAGCAGGTGGAAGCCTTCTGTCTGGATCGATTACAAGGGTATTTGAAAACGCTTGAGCAGGATTACTTTACCTCTAAACCTTTTGCTTCTTTCTGCCAACGACCCCAGCATCTGCAATTCAGTCTTCCCTGGCACCGCACCTTCGAAGCTCTGATTGATTTTGATCTGGATTGTTCGCGGAAGAATTAACCTAGTTTCACCTCATATTTTACTTCATGCGATGATGAATTTTACCCAATCCCGGCACCGGGAATGGCTGCTAGCCTTTTTTCTGGTGCTGATGCAAGTATGTACACTTTCAGCACAAAGTCTGATCGTAAGAGGCAGGGTAACGGCGGATAATGGAGAGGCCCTACCCGGAGTAACGGTAGTTGTTAAAAACACTACTACAGGTACCACCACGGACACCGATGGACGCTATACGCTCAGACCCGGTAGCTCTTCGGGTATACTGGTCTTTTCTTACCTCGGCACCACTACGCAGGAAGTTCCTTTCAACGGAGCCGGGGAGTATAACGCGGTGCTTAGTGAAGAATCCAAGAAATTAAATGAGGTAGTCGTGGTGGGCTATGGCACTCAGAAAAAGGTCAATCTGACCGGATCGGTGGCCATTATTGACCCCAAAACCCTCACCAATCGTCAGGTAGGTTCTACTTCCCTGGCCCTACAGGGAGCCGCTCCCGGCGTAACCATTACCCAGCAGTCGGGCGTACCCGGCGGGGATGCTGGCACCATTCGCATTCGGGGCGTAGGCTCTATCAATGCGGGTCAGAGTCCTTTGATTCTGGTGGACAACGTGGAGATGAGTCTGGATGCCATTGATCCGAATAACATCGCCAGCATTTCCATTTTAAAGGATGCCGCCGCTGCCGCCGTTTACGGTTCCCGAGCCGCCAATGGGGTGGTCTTGGTCACGACCAAACGCGGAGCCAAAGGGGTTAACATCAGCTATAATAGCTACGCTTTGAAGCAAAGTCCTACGGATTTACCGAAGAAAGTAAGTGCTCTGGAACACATGATGTACTGGGATGTAGCCCAGGCTAACAGCGGACTTCCCGCCACTTTTACCCAGCAAATTGCGGCTTACCAGAACACAGGCCCGGATAATAAAACCATTTTCAACACCGACTGGCAAAAACTGGTGCTGACCAATTCTGGGCTGATGCAAAACCACAGCCTCACCCTCTCCGTGGGTGGTGATCGCATTAAAACCTTTGCTTCGGGCAGTTTTTTAAATCAAAACGGACTCACGGCGAACACCAATTACAAACGCCTGGACCTTCGCTTTAACACGGATATCAGTATCACCAAAAAGCTGAATGCCTCGGTGGATCTGGTATTAAATAATTCCAACCGACTCTGGCCGGGACAATCTTCCCCTCAGTACCTGATTCGTGAGATGATTGGGCTTCCCGCCATTACCCCAGGCCGTTTCGATACCGGCCAGTGGGGCGAAGGCTGGGCTAACTCCAACCCTGCCGCCAAGGCCCAGGACGGTGGTTTTGACCGTAGCCTAACGGATTCCCGCATCATCAAAGGAACCCTTACCTATACCCCTATCGAAGGGCTGGAATTACTAGCCACCTACAGCTCGAACTATTACACCAATCGGGCTCGCAATTTCGTCGATCAGTACGACATCTATTCAGCGGACGTGGCTAATAATACCATGATTTATCAACGTTCGTGGCCCGCTCTTAACTCGCTCTCCGATAACATTTCCCAGAATAACCAAAATCTGTTCCGGGCCCAGGCCACGTACACCAAAGCCCTGGGTAAACACGCCTTTACGGGTTTGGCGGGCTTCAGCACGGAAGATTTCAAAACGAGCTTTATTAATACCTTCCGTCAGAATTTACTCTCGCCCGACCGTCCTTACCTAAGTAGTGGCGATCAGTTAGGACAGACGCTGAACGGGGGCGAAAGCCGCTTTTCCATGGTGTCGGCTTACGCCCGACTGAATTATACCTACGACGAACGTTACCTGCTGGAAGTCAATGGCCGCTGGGATGCCTCTTCCCGTTTCCGGGAAAACAACTGGTGGAAGCTCTTCCCTTCCGTCTCTGGCGGCTGGCGGATTTCTCAGGAATCCTTCTGGGAAAGCCTTCGCTCTACTATTAGTGAAGCCAAAATCCGGGCTTCGTACGGATCTCTGGGTAACCAAAATCTGATTCGTGGCGGGGCAGCAGACTATTACCCGACCTACGCTTTATTTAATTCGGGAACGGCTTATAACTACTACTTCGGTAATGTCGTCGTGCCCGGTTATGCTCTTACGAACGCGGCTAATGCAGGAATTCGCTGGGAAACCTCCCGGATTCTGGATCTAGGTCTTGACATGAGTCTGCTCAAAAACCGACTTAACCTGACGGCTGATTTCTTCCAGCGGGATATTGTCGATATGCTTCAGTTGGTCCCCATTCCTTCGTATGTGGGCCTGACCGCTCCGTTTGTGAACTCCGGTTCCATGCGAAACAAAGGCTGGGAGTTGGGACTAGGCTGGCGTGATAAAGTCGGAGCTTTTAGTTACCAGGTTCAATTGAATGCTTCGGATGTAAAAAATACGCTGTTACGCAATGGCGGCAAACCTATCATCAACGGAGCTACCATTCAGCAGGAAGGCTCCGCTCTGGATTCGTATTACGGCTATCTGGCGGATGGGTTTTTCCAGACGGCAGAAGAAGTAAAAAATGCCCCTTTCCATTACGGCAACACCGCTCCCGGTGATATTCGCTACCGGGACATCAGCGGCCCAGATGGAAAGCCAGATGGAAAAATCGATGGGTATGATCGCACCATCCTGGGTAACTACTTCCCACGCTACGAATACAGTCTCAACCTCTCCGGCCAGTATAAAGGATTTGACTTTACCGTTTTCCTTCAGGGTGTAGGAAAAAAGGACAATTACCTGTCGGGAACGGCGGCCCGCCCGTTCTTTTCCTCCAACTTCCAGGGGACCATGTTTGAGTATCAGAAAGATTCCTGGTCGTCTGACAACACCAATGCTGCCTATCCGCGTCTGACCGTTAACAGTATGCCCAACAACTACGTAACCTCCTCTTTCTGGGTACGTTCGGCGGCTTACTTACGTCTCAAAAATATGGTGGTAGGCTATACCCTGCCTACGGGCTTTACCAATAAGGCTCGAATCAAATCGGCTCGTATTTACCTCAGCGGCCAGAACCTGATTACCTGGACTAACTTCTTCCCCGGTTTCGATCCTGAACAACGGGATACGGGTGGTGAGTTTTACCCCATCATGCGTACCTACACCGTCGGTTTAAATCTTAATTTTTAACCCTCATGAAATACAGATTCCTCTCTATACTAAGCCTTTGCGTATCGATGACCCTGTTTTCGGGTTGCAAAGATTACCTATCCCAAGCCCCCTTGGATGCCCCGGCTACGGGTGAGTTTTTCAATAACCAGAACGAAATGAACGGGGCCTTAACAGCCCTATACCGTTCGGCCTACTGGAATACGGGAAACACACCCTATCAGTCCATGATGGATGGTTGGACGGACTTAGCCCTGCTGCGTGGACTTGATTTAGGCGAAGGCAATATTGATGTGTACAACGCTCACGCCCAAAACATCTGGACCTTTGCCTATGCGACCATTCAACGAGCGAACACGATGATTGAAGGCATGGAAAAAGGGAAAGGGAATGTTCCGGCAGCTACGTATAACCGCTTGCAGGCCGAAGCCCGGGTCTTACGGGCCTATGCTTACTTTTACCTGGCTTTCATGTTTGGCGATGCTCCCTTACTCACGAAACCTTTATCGCCAGAAGAATTTTACACACAAACCCGAACGTCAAAAGCCGAGATCATCAAATTTATTTACGATGAACTCGACGCAGCAAGTAGCGTTCTGGCCTGGGCCCCAGCGGACTACGGACGAGTTAGTAAGGCGGTTGCTCTGGGCTTGAAAGCTCGCACCGCTTTGTATAATAAAGAATACCAGGTTGCGGCGAATGCTTCCAAACAAATCATCGACGGAGCAGGATTGAGTCTGAATCCAAACTTTGGGGATTTATTCACCAGAACCGGACAACTCAGTAATGCGGGCAAAGAAATCATGTTTCATGTCCTGCACTCGGAAGCCGATGCCAATTCGATTACGTACCTGCCGCTGGGCAGTATCTCCCGGTCAGCGGGCGGGCAATCGGGACGATTCCCCCAACAAAGACTCGTCGATATGTTTGAAGCCAAAGATGGCAAACGGATTGATGAATCTACGGTTTATGACCCCAGCAAACCCAGCCGTAACCGCGACCTTCGCTTAAAGTATACGGTAGCCTTGCCCGGTGATACCATCCGCATGAATTTGCAGACGCTGGTTTACACCATTTATCAGAATACCACCTCGTTTCGAAATACGGACGGTAGCTGGATTACCCGCACCAATGCCGATTTTGATAATGCCTTTGGTCCTGGCAAAAGTGGAGTAGGTTTGCTGCACGCCAAGTATACCTTAACCGAAGAAAATGCCTTTACTTCGCGGGTAGGCTTTATTCTGATGCGATACGCTGAAATTCTTCTGATGTACGCTGAAGCTAAAATCGAGTTAAATCAGGTGGATGATTCCGTAATCAATGCGATCAATCAAGTCCGGCAGCGAGCCAAACAGCCCGTAGTAGAAGCAGACGTTCGAACCAGCCCCACGAAACTGCGTCAGCTCATTCGTCGGGAACGGGTAGCGGAGCTGGCCATGGAAGGCTTCCGCTGGTTTGACATTCGTCGGTACGGAATCGGAGAGCTGGTCATGCCGCAGAAGATTGTGGGCGTTCCTAAAACGGCAACCACCCTTGCCGCTCCTCCTACGTTCACCAGCTCCGCGGCTCATGATCTGAATAACATTCCCGTGTATAACAACAGCGAATCCCAACGGTTCATGCGGGAACAACGATACTGGTATCCCCGATTGGAACTATTACCCGTTCCTCAGACCGAACGAGATATTAATCCGAAGCTTACGCAGAATCCTAATTGGTAAATTTTCCTTCCCCCAGATAAGATTTAGCTGGGGGAAGCTTCTTTTTTATAATTACGTATGAATCGTCGTCATTTTATCGAGCGTTTGTCCCTGGGCAGTGGGGGCTTAATGGCTTCCTCCGCTCTGGCCTTTCCCCTGTCGGGGCAAGCCGCTTCTTTTTCAAAGGCCAGCGGTCAGGAATACACCGCCGATGTTGTCATTGCCGGAGGAGGCCTGGGTGGCTGTGCCGCAGCTTTAGCGGCTTTACGAAATCAGCAGACGGTTATTCTCACCGAAGAAACCGACTGGATTGGCGGACAGGTAACCCAACAGGGCGTTCCTCCCGATGAACACGACTGGATTGAAACGCACGGAGCAACTCGCCTGTACCGCGAATTCAGAACCTCCGTGCGTCGCTATTATCAACAGTTTTATCCATTAACGGAGGCCGCTAAATCCCGCACGTATTTTAATCCAGGCGATGGAACCGTTTCTAAAATTTGCCATGAACCTAAGGTAGCTCTGGCCGTTTTGGAGCAGATGCTAAACCCTTACCTCAGTTCCCGACAATTACGCATTCTTTTGAATTATAAGGTAACGGCAGCGGACGTGAAGGGCGATGAAGTAAAAGCTCTGAAAGCCACCCACCGCCCCACAGGTACCACGGTAGTTCTTACGGCTCCTTATTTTGTGGATGCCACTGAACTGGGTGATTTATTACCTCTGACCCGAACGGAATTCGTTACCGGAGCGGAATCCAGAAAAGAAACCAATGAGTTACACGCCCCCGAAAAAGCCGAACCCAATAACGTTCAGGCCTTCACCATGTGCATGGCTTTGGATTACATTCCCGGATCCAATTTTGTCATTGACAAACCCAAAGAGTACAGTTTCTGGTCCAATTACACGCCTAAATTTACGCCAGCCTGGTCGGGGAAATTGCTCGATCTATCGTACTCCAATCCGAAAACGCTGGTCCCCAAAGCTTTAGGCTTCCATCCAGAAGGGATTGCTACGGGCGATAAACTGAACTTGTGGAATTACCGGAGGATCATTAACAAGGCTAATTTTAAAGCCGGATTTTTTCCCGGAGACATTACCCTCGTCAACTGGCCCCAGAATGATTACACCCTGGGTAACCTGATTGGTGCCAGTGAAAAAGATTTTACGCACCACGTCAATCGGGCCAAACAGTTAAGCCTTTCCCTGTTGTATTGGTTGCAAACCGAAGCTCCTCGCCCCGACGGCGGAGCGGGCTGGGCGGGACTCCGGCTCCGGGAGGATATTATGGGCACGGAAGATGGACTTGCCAAATATCCGTACATCCGCGAATCCCGACGGATTAAAGCAGCCTTTACCATTCGGGAAGAACACGTGGGAGCCGAACAGAGAGCCCAGGTTACGGGTAAAAAAGAAACGCTGGCCGCCCCCTTTAAAGACAGTGTAGGCGTAGGATATTATCACATCGACCTGCATCCCAGCACGGCCCAGAATAACTACATTGATTTTGGCTCGCTGCCCTTTCAGATTCCGCTCGGAGCCTTGATTCCGCAGCGGGTTCGTAACCTCCTGCCCGCCAATAAAAACATTGGCACCACTCACATTACCAATGGCTGTTACCGACTGCATCCCGTGGAATGGAGCATTGGCGAAGCCGTAGGTATGCTGGTAGCCTTTGCCCGTCAAAAACAGGTGATACCCAGGACGGTGTACGAAAAATCTTCATTGCTTGAAGAATTTCAAAAGACCGTTCGCTCCCAGGGCATTGAAACCCAGTGGCCTGCTTAACCGGGCTTTGCAGGCTCTTAACTCTAAACCTATGTACTTTCGCTTTCTCTTTTTTTGCTTATTGTTTTTCCCTGGGCTCGGAAAAGGGCAGACGCCCGCTCTGATTCCTGTACCTGAGAGCCTTGAGATGGGTTCGGGTACTTTTACGCTGAGTACTCAGACACGATTTTACGCCAGTAACCCCGAAGTACGAGCGTTGATTCAGGAGCAACTCCCTTTCCTGAAATCAGCCTCTTCTCCCGCAGGAGCAACCGTTTTATTTGAGATTACCCCGAAGCTGACCTTGGGTCGTGAAGGGTACGACCTTCACATCAGCCCTAAAAGCCTTACGCTGAAGGCTACACAAATGGCGGGGCTTTTTTACGGCTTACAAACCCTGCGTCAATTACTGCCCGTTTCGTACACCGCTTCGTCCTACCCTGTTCCGGCTTTACACATCCGGGATCAACCCCGGTTTGGCTGGCGGGGGCTTATGCTGGACGTGAGCCGCCATTTCTTTGATAAAGCTTTTGTGAAGCGATACATTGATCAGATGGCCCGTTACAAGTTCAATGTCTTTCACTGGCATTTAACCGACGACCAGGGCTGGCGAATCGAAATCAAGAGTCTTCCCAAGCTGACGCAGGTAGGAGCCTGGCGAGTGCCCCGAACGGGTCGCTGGTGGGACATTGCTAACCCTGAACCGGGAGAAGTGCCTTCCTACGGCGG